>CBDCFF010000030.1:0-226564 GCA_965216225.1 Paracoccaceae bacterium | reverse complement strand
CCTGAATCCGCGCGCCGCCGGAATCATTGATCCCGATGACAGGCGCACCGTTGCGCATCGCCATATCCATGACCTTGCAGATTTTCCCGGCATGGGTTTCGGACAGCGAACCGCCGAAAACGGTAAAGTCCTGACTGAAGACATAAACCATGCGCCCGTTGATCGTTCCCCAGCCGGTCACGACTCCATCGCCTGCGGGGCGTTCCGCCGCCATCCCGAAATCGGTGCAGCGGTGGGTGACGAACATGTCGAACTCCTCGAACGAACCTTCGTCGAGCAACAGTTCGATGCGTTCGCGTGCGGTCAGCTTGCCCTTGCCATGCTGGCTGTCAATGCGGTGTTGCCCGCCGCCCATTCGGGCCGTCCGGCGGCGGCGTTCAAGCTCTTTGATAATGTCCGGCATGAGTGCCCGCCCCTTCGTATCCGCAAACTGTCTGCGGATGCTCATGTAAAAAGGGCAGACTTGTCAATCCGCTCTTTCCCGTTTCCCGTCGCCGGTTTTTGGTCATTGCGTCATCAGGCGGATCGGGCCAATCTGCCGACAAAGGGGCGAGGCGATTCGATGCAAGGATGCTGCACGTGTCTGAAAAGAACACCATGACACTGAACGCAGCATATGCCGCCCTGCGCAGCGAATACGACGATTTACGCATCGTTTTCGGGAATGACGTCGATCCATCAGGTTTCACCCTGTTGGCAATACTCAGGAACGAAAGATTTTTTTACCGGATTTCCTTGCCCATTACAGGCGGCTGGGGGTCGAAAGGTTCGTGTTTCTGAACGATCACTCCGACGACGGGTCGCTGGAATACCTCATTCGACAAAACGATACCGTCGTGGTGGAAAGCGCCCGATCTTTTGGCGATGAAGTCGAAACGCCTCCACCTTTGTCGGATTCGGTCAAAATGATGCGTATGAAGCATCTTTGGCGATCCATGTTGCGAGACAGGTTCGCACGGGGATGCTGGTCGTTAAATGTTGATCTTGACGAATTCGTGCATCTTCCCGAAGGAATGACCTTTCAGGATCTTGTTCCGCATTTCGAAAAGCAGGGCATCCATGCGGTGTGGGGCGTCATGCTGGATGTCTACCCGAAGACTGTGGCGATGCTCGCCGAACAGGAAAAGGCGACCCGGCTCGACATGTCCACGACCTGGTATTTCGATGGAGAGCAGCATCTCCGGCTGCGGCATGACAAAGGCCCGAAAACCATACATCCCGGAGCGCGGGCAAGGCTTTTCCGCGCATATGGTGTGGACAGATTTTATCTTGCCCTCAAAACCAGCAGACGCAAGACCGTGGAATGGTGGTTGAGAAAGTCCCTGCCAGGACTCAGGCCAATGAGATTCAACAATATACGGAAGCCTGTATTGCTGAAATGGGAAAAACATTGCTACTTCAAAAGCAGCCATGACGTGAACCTGTCCCCGTCGGCGCGTTATCTCCTGCCGATCCAGCACTTTCGCTTTTCCGGCGCGCTTTACCGAAAGATACAGATCGGGCTGCGTGAAAAGTCATATCATAATGCCTCTATAAATCATCGCCTGTTGTCGGAGTTGCTACAGGCCATGGAGGCGCGGGGCGGCTCGTTTCTTTACCGGAAATCACGACCGGCAGAATCTTTTTCGGATTTTGTCGGAACCCGGAATGCGTTCGGCTTGTAGAGGGGTGCCCTCACGCAAGAGCCCTGCCCTCCGGTGAAACCGGTTTCCTTTCAACGACGAGCGTGGGCCGACAAGGCCGCTGCGCCCCTGCCTCAGCGTTGCGCGCTTTGCCAGCGGGGGCTGATCCACGGCGCATCGTTCGCCGGCGCCGGCGGCGTCTTGCCCAGGATGTGATCCGCCGCCTTCTCTCCCACCATGATTGACGGGGCGTTCAGGTTGCCATTGGTGATCTGCGGAAAAACCGAACTGTCGGCAACGCGCAGATTGTCCACGCCGATCACCCGGCATTCGGGATCAACCACCGCCATCGCATCCTGTCGCCGTCCCATGCGGCAAGAGCAACTGGGATGATAGGCGCTTTCCACATGCTCCCGGATGAAGCCGTCCAGTTCGTCATCCGACCGTACCGCATCGCCGGGCTGAATCTCGTGTTTCACGAAGCGGCTGAATGCCTGCTGCGCGAAAATCTCTCGCGTAAGCCGGATGCAGGTGCGGAAATCCCGCCAGTCCTTTTCGTGCGACATGTAGTTGAAAAGGATTTTCGGAGCCTCTTTCGGGTCGGCGCTGCGCAGCGTGACCTCGCCCCGCGACGGGCTGCGCATCGGGCCGACATGGGCCTGAAAGCCGTGCTCCGCCGCCGTGACCCGGCCGTCATAGCGCACCGCCATGGGCAGGAAGTGATACTGGATGTCCGGATATTCCACCCCGGCGGCAGAGCGGATGAAGGCCGCGCTCTCGAACTGGTTCGACGCGCCAAGACCCGTCCTGGTGAACAGCCACTGCGCGCCGATCAGCGCCTTGGAAACCGGGTTCCAGTATCTGTGAAGCGTAACCGGCTGACTCGCGGCCATTTGCAGGTAAAGCTCCAGATGATCCTGCAAGTTCTTCCCCACACCCGGCCGGTCGGCAAGCGCCGCGATGCCGTGTTCCGCAAGTTCTTCCGCGGGACCGATGCCGGACAGCAGCAGCAGTTTCGGCGAGTTGATGGAAGAGGCCGCGAGGACGACCTCTCGCCGGGCGTGGATCACCTCGACCTTTCCGCCCCGTTCAACCTCAACCCCCGTTGCGCGCCCGTCATTGATCACGATCCTGCGGGCAAGCGCCCGGATCAGGCCGCAGTTCCGCCGCTTCAGGGCCGGACGCAGATAGGCGTTGGCCGCAGACCAGCGGCGACCCTTCCAGACCGTCTGCTCCATCGGGCCGAAACCTTCCTGCTTCTCTCCGTTATAGTCGCTGGTGGCCTCATAGCCCGCCTGACGACCGGCCTCGACAAAGGCATGGTAGAGCGGGTTTTTCCGCGGCCCCCGGCTGACGTGCAAGGGGCCCTGGCCGCCGCGCCAGGCCGGGTCGCCGCCATGGCCGCCGTCATGCCAGGTCTCCATCCGCCTGTAATAGGGCAGCACGTCCGCATAGGCCCAGCCATCCGCCCCCATCTCTGCCCAGGTGTCGAAATCGCGGGCATGGCCGCGCACATAGACCATCCCGTTGATCGAAGAGGAGCCGCCGATCACCTTGCCCCTTGGCGTCGCCAGCCTGCGCCCGCCCAGATGCGGTTCGGGTTCCGACCGATAACCCCAATCGTAAAGCGGCATGTTCATCGGATAGCTCAGCGCTGCGGGCATCTGAATGAATGGCCCCATATCGGTGCCGCCATACTCGACCACCAGCACCGAATGCCCGGCCTCCGACAGCCGGCAGGCCATGGCGCAGCCCGCCGATCCGGCGCCAACAATCACGAAATCCGCTTCCATTCCCTGTTCTCTTTCAAATCCGGCGATCAGACAGTTCGCTGTTGCGCGCGTGGAAATCTCTGGTTTTCCTCGACCACATTCAGGTCCATGTGATTGCGCACGCAGCGTTCCGAGGCCCGTTGCAGCGGCTGGTGGTCCCAGGGAAAACAGCTCTCGTCATCATGGATGTCGGTGGCCGGACGCTCCTCGAAGCCGTGCAACTGATCCGGCCCGACGAAATGTATCTTGCCCGACAGGCAGGTCTGACAGCCCGCGCGGCGCAGATGATGCGCACAGGTGGGGATGTCCGATGCGGTCACGCGCAGGCCCTCAGCAGCAGATCGAGGTGGGAATTCACCAGTCGAACCGCCTCTGCTGCCCCGACACGGGTATCCCTGAGCGCCTGACGCAGATAAACCCCGTCGATCATGGCGGCGATTTCCTCAGCCGCCGGCGCGCTGCGATCCCCGAGAATCGGGCGCAATCCATATACGAGATTGGAATGAAGCCGGCGGTGGTAGACAGTCAGCAGGTGCTGTGCCTCCCTGTCCGTCTGGGCCAGAACGTAGAAATTCAGCCATGCGGCGATCACGTCACGGCGGAAGTTTCCCGGCTCGAAACTGGCGCGAATGATCGCGCGCACCCGTGCCTCGGGGTTTTCGGCCCCGGTCAGCGCATCGCGAACCGCAGCGCCGAAATCCGTCAGAATCCGGCGCATTGCGGCCAGAAATATCCGATCCTTGCCCCCGAAATAGTGATGGGCCAGCGCCGCGGACATGCCGGCCCGTCTGGCGATCTGACTGACCGTGACATCCAGCGACCCAGCGCGGCCGATTTCCGCAATGGTCGCCTTGACCAACGCCTCGCGTCTGATGGGTTTCATACCGAGTCTGGGCACTTCGCGCTCCAAATCACTTGCAATCCCAAGCCTGTTGGATTTTAATTGACCCGTCAATCAAGAAAAAGGGAGTTTCCGATGACCTTCAAATCAACTCTTTCCGCGCTGGCCCTGTCCGCCATGGCGGGCGGCGCGTATGCCGAATGCGGCCCTGTCACATTCTCGGATGTGGGCTGGACCGACATCACCGCAACCACCGCGACAACCACCGTCGTGCTGGATGCGCTGGGCTATGACACAGAGGTCAAGGTACTGTCGGTGCCCGTGACCTATGTCGGCATGGCGCGAGGGGATGTCGATGTCTTTCTGGGCAACTGGATGCCAACCATGGAAGGCGACATCGCCCCCTATCGCGACGCCGGCACCGTGGACACCGTGCGCGCCAATCTGCAAGGCGCGAAATATACCCTGGCGGTGAACAAGGTGGCCATGGAACTGGGCATCAATGACTTTGCCGACATATCCGCCCATTCCGACGCGCTGGACGGCAGGATTTACGGCATCGAGCCCGGCAATGACGGCAACCGCCTGATTCAGTCCATGATCGACGGCGACGCCTTTGGCCTGTCCGGCCTTGAAGTCGTCGAATCGTCCGAACAGGGCATGTTGGCGCAGGTGGAGCGTCTGACCGGCAAGGGTGAGCCGATCGTGTTCCTGGGCTGGGAGCCGCATCCGATGAACGCCAATTTCGAAATGGGCTATCTGACCGGCGGCGACGATTATTTCGGCCCGAACCTGGGCGGCGCAACCGTGTTCACCAACACCCGCGCCGGTTATGTCGCGGAATGCCCGAACATCGGCACGCTGCTTGCGAACCTTGAATTCAGCCTGGCCATGGAAAACGAGATCATGGGCGCCATCCTGAATGACGGCGCAGACCCGCGCGATGCGGCGTCTGCGTGGCTGAGCGCGAATGCCGCCGGTGTGCTTGGCCCGTGGCTTGACGGAGTGACCACAAAGGATGGCGGCGACGCCATGGCGGCGGTAAGCGCGGCGCTTGGTCTTTGACATCCGCAATGCGAAAGCAGGCCCCGGTATCCGCCGGGGCCTGCTGTATGCTGCATCCTGACACATGCAGATAGAGGGGCAGGATGGATTGGCTGACAGATAACAAGATCCCGGTCGGCAAGACCTCAAGGGCCATGTTCGACCTGCTTCAGGATGAGGGCGAACCCTTCTTCGACACACTTTCCACAGTCATGGAATGGCTGATCGACGGCATTCTGTGGTTGCTTCAGACCCCTCATCCCCTGCTGGTGATCGCGGCCTTCGTCCTGATCACCTGGTTTCTGCAAAGAAGCTGGAAAATCTGCGCATTCGTCGGCCTGGGGTCGCTTTTCATCATCAATCAGGGCTACTGGGAAGAAACCACGGAGAGCCTGACCCTCGTCCTGTCGGCATGTGTGGTCTGCATGGGCGTCGGCGTTCCGATCGGAATCGCCGTCGCGCACCGGCCACGGCTCTACTCCGCCATGCGGCCGGTCCTTGACCTGATGCAGACGCTGCCCACCTTCGTTTATCTGATCCCGGCAATCATCTTCTTCGGCATCGGCATGGTGCCCGGCCTGATCGCGACCGTGATTTTCGTCGTACCGGCCCCGATCCGGCTGACGCATCTGGGTATCGCCTCCACCCCCAGACCTCTGCTCGAAGCTGCCGAAGCCTTTGGCGCCACGCCGCAGCAGACGCTGTGGAAGGTCGAACTGCCTTATGCACTGCCGCAGATCATGACCGGCCTGAACCAGACCATCATGCTGTCCCTGTCGATGGTCGTGATCGCCGCCCTTGTGGGCGCCGACGGGCTTGGCGTGCCGGTGGTCCGGGCGCTCAACTCCGTGAACCCCGCGCTCGGGTTCGAAAGCGGCTTCATCATCGTCGTCGTCGCCATCATGCTCGACCGCATGTTGAAGGTAGAGCGCTGAGACATGCCCGATGTTGTGGAAGTCGTGGAAGTCGTGGAATTCGACAGCGTCTCCATCGTCTTTGGCGACAGGCCGCAAACCGCCTTGCCGCTGATGGACAGCATGAAAGACCGGGCCGCGATAAAGCGTGAAACCGGTCAGGTGCTGGGCGTGCATGATTGTTCGCTGACGGTGGCAGAGGGCGAAATCCTGGTGCTTATGGGGTTGTCGGGCTCAGGCAAATCCACGCTCCTGCGCGCGGTCAACGGGCTGAACCCGGTGGTGCGCGGCGCGGTGCGCGTGAACGACGGCAGCACCATGGTCGATGTCACCAATGCCGATCCGGCCACGCTGCGCCGGATGCGCCTGCACCACATCGCGATGGTGTTCCAGCAATTCGGCCTGCTGCCCTGGCGCACGGTCCGCGAAAACATCGGGCTGGGGCTGGAGCTTGGCGGGATGGGCAAATCCGAACGCGCCGTGCAGGTGGACAGACAACTGGTCCTCGTGGGCCTTTCCGACTGGGCGGAGCGCAAGGTCGGCGACCTGTCGGGCGGTATGCAGCAGCGCGTGGGTCTGGCCCGCGCTTTCGCCACCGAAGCGCCGATTCTGCTGATGGACGAGCCCTTCTCCGCCCTCGACCCGCTTATCCGCACCAGGTTGCAGGACGAATTGCTGGACCTGCAAAAGTCGCTCCGACGCACGATCATATTCGTCAGCCACGATCTGGACGAAGCCTTCAAGATCGGCAATCGCATCGCGATCATGGAAGGCGGGCGCATCGTGCAGTGCGGCACGCCGCAGGAAATTTTCTCGAACCCGGCCAATGAGTATGTCGCCGATTTCGTGGCGCACATGAATCCGCTGGGCGTCCTTTGCGCCCGCGACGTCGCGGAACCCCTGACCGGCGCGCCAACAGTCACCGTTGCCCCGGACACGGATATCCGGGAGGTCATGGCAAAGGTCGGCGACAGCGGCCATCCGGTTGGCGTGGTTGAGGACGGGCGACTCGTCGGGCAGGTGACGAAAGAAGGAGTTCTGGCCAAACTCCTCGACCCGCGCGGCCAGCCAAAACCCGCATGTCGCCCCTTCTCCCTGGCCAAACTCCCGCCGCAGGCATGATATATGCCAGACCTTCGCCGCCCCCCACGGCCTGGCAGGGCTTCAGTCCAGCATCAGCAAGGCGGCGATCCCCCACATGGTCAGCGCGACGACACTATCCAGAACGCGCCAGGCGGCTGGCCGCGCAAACAGGTGCGCCAGCAAGCGCGCGCCGTACCCCAGAGAGAAAAAGAACGCGAATGAAGCACTTGCAGCCCCGATACCGAACCAGATGGCCGGATCGTACTGCGCAGACACCGACCCCAGCAAAACGACCGTATCCAGATAGACATGCGGGTTGAGCCAGGTCAGCGCCAGAGAGGTCAGAAGCGCCGATCTCAGGCTGCCCCTGCCGTTTTGCCCTGGCTTCAGCCTTTCGCCGCCGCGCCAGGCGGCACGGGCATTCAGAACCCCGTAAAAAATCAGGAATCCGGCCCCGCCATAGCGCATCACCGGCGCAATCCAGGGCAGCGCCTGCGCAACCCGGCCAAGCGATGTCACACCAAGCGCGATCAGCATTGCGTCCGACAATGCGCAGGTCATGCAGACGGCAAACACATGCTCTCGCCGCAATCCCTGGCGCAGGACAAAAGCATTCTGCGCCCCGATGACCAAGATCAGGCTGAAGCCAAGCGCGAAACCGTTCAAAAAGGCAAGCATCCCGGTACGGGCCCCGTTGTGAAACTCCATGCGGTCCAGTTGGCGGATCGGGACAGGGCAAATCAAATATGCCGACGGACCCTGAAACCGGCGACGGCTCGGCGACGGGGTGGTCCGGTCGTCTCGCGAATGACCAGTTCTGCCGGAACCTCGGAGATCGTGACCGGCATTTCGGGATCGCGAACGCGGTCGAGCATGACCCGCGCCAGCCTGCGGCCAGGCTGATACGGAGAGACCGCCATCGTGGTCAGCGGCGGCGATGCCCCCGGCGCCACCATGTCACCGTTGCAGACAACGGCGGTCGTGCCGGGGTGGGCCTTGGTCGCCGTCGAAACGCCGGCCTCTTTCGCGACTGTCTCCAGCTTTGGTTTGTCTGCCATGGTTCCGTGTTCATCCGGCTAAACGATCAGGCAAAATTCTGTCAGTTCCGGGAATGATTTCAAGTTATTTCCGGGAAATAATCGCCGGATGACGGCATTTTTCCCGAAATCGCGATTGGCAGAAGGTATAACGATATATCATGTTTCCGCACAGGTTTTCGGCACGGGAACCGATTCTTGAAACCGGGATCGTACCGGGCAATCGGCCCGCACGGAAGATGCGCGCCGCCAACGTGAAGCGGCGCAGGGGGTGCGCGAAAGTGTGCTCTCCGGGCACGACGATACGGTGGATTACCAGCCCAGCGACCCCGGCCCGTGGCTGACCCGTCTTCAGGCTGAATTGCAGGCCTGTTCGGGCGTGATCGGCGTGCCGGGCGGGCTGCACGGTGATTTTTCCGCGATGAACCCCGATGATCTGGTCGATCCCGGTGATCCGGGCGTGGCAGCGGCCAGCGACACGATCAATGACCTCGCCATGCCGGGCACCGACGAAATGCAGTACATTCCCTGGATGCAGGCGAGCTATATCATGGCGGCCAGCAGGCAGGCGCTTGAGTATCCGCCCGAGGGCGCCGACATCGACGCCCTGACCTACGATCAGCTGATCGAGTGGGCCGCCAATGTCCAAGAGGCGACCGGCGAGGCCAAGTTCGGCTTTCCCGCCGGGCCGAAGGGTCTGAAGCACCGCGAACTCCGGGAGCATACGAACCCGGCCTCGACCAACTTCTCGTTTCTGCAGGAGCAACTGCTCAGCGGCGACGCCTGGATCGTGTTTGACCACACCTCGCGCCTTGCCCGGGCGTTCAACGAGCGTCCGGACGACTTTGTCGCCTTCCCGGCGCCTGCGGGTCCGGCCGGCCGGGGCTTCATGCCGGTGCTCGCCGGTCTTGCGGTCCCGCGAACCGCGCCCGGCATGGACGCGGCCAGGAGTCTGGTCGCCTGTATGCTGAAACCGGAAACGCAGATCGCGACCCTGCGGGCGACCAACTTCTTCCCGGTGGTCGATGTGGACCTTCCCGACGACCTGCCGGCGGTGGTGCAGGCCGCGGGCAATGCGGTCGCCACGATGAGCGGCTCGGCCGATGCCAACCCCGGTTTACTGCCTGCGGGTCTGGGCGACAAGGGCGGTGATTTCAACCGGGTCTTCGTGGACACCTTCGAGCGCATCGTACTTGCCGGTCAGAACATCCGCACCGTTCTGGATGACCAGAAAGAGAAGCTGCGCGCCATCATGGAAGCAGCCGGCGCGCCGTGCTGGGCACCCGACGAGCCTTCCGAAGGCGCCTGCCCGGTGTCACATCCCGTGTGATTGTATGGCTTCTTTCTGAAGAGCTCGGGCTTTTCTCGATGCCAGTCCTTGAGCGCATCAATTGGCGTGCGGCCTTTCAGAACGGATTGCGGCAGATGGCCGTTGTGGAGGCGGACGTAGCGGAGAAGCGTCTGTTCGAGTTCCTCGCCGCTGCGGAAACGGTGGCTCTGGAGCACGTCCTCGATCCGACCGTTGAAACGCTCGACCATGCCGTTAGTCTGCGGCAGGTATTTCACGTCGATGTGGATGTAGCCGGGCTCGTATGCCTTGAAAGGCTTGTGCGCGGGCTTCGCCACCTTCGGCTTCAGGTCACGGAGGGAGCCGACCCCATGACGGCGCAGGCATCGGCGCAGGCATCGATCCAGCCCGGAGCGCGAGACGTTCGGGTTGAGAAACTCGCGGACCACGGCGAGCAGGTCGTCGAGCGGCAGCAGCAGACTCTGTCTCAGCGAGACCGCCACGGCCTCCTGCGCTGGCGTGAGTGTGGTCTGCAACCTGTGCGCCGTGTGGCTCCGGTCATGGACGGTGTCTCCACACCGTCTGCTCCGGGATGCCATAGCGCTCGGCCACGATCCACGCGGGTTCTTTGCTCGCCTGGATCGCGGCCCGGATCTTCGGCGTCGTCGTCGCCTGCTTGTGCAAAGAAATCAGCATGTCTTGTCCCCGTCCCGAATCTCACGCAGGACCGATCTTGCCATGAACAGGCCAGAGCGGCGAGGGTCTATCTGATCGTCCGGGATGGAACACCTACCTTCTGATCCTGCCGGTCACGCTGTTCCTGTGCGTGTTTTTCCTCTACCCCTTCGTGCTGGTCTCGCAGCAGGCGTTCAGCACCGGAGCGGGGTTCACGCTGGACAACTTCCGCGAAGTGGTCGGCTATTGGAAATTTCCGATTTCACTGCGCAATACGCTGTTGCTGGCGGCGGCGGCGGTGGTTCCCATTCAGGTTGCGCTGGCGCTGTTGATGGCAACCATGGTCAGCCGGATGCAGAAGGGCCGCGAACTGATCCTATACATCTGGATGATCCCGCTGGGCATTTCCGATCTGGCGGCCGGGATCATCTGGCTGGCGATCTTCGAGCAATCGGGCTTTCTCAATTCGATGATGGGGGCGCTCGGCATCGTTGACAGGCCCGTGAATTTCCTGTCCTGCCAGCATCCCGGCATCGTTTTCCTTGCCATCGCGCTGGCCGAGATATGGCGCGCCACCGCGATCATGCTGGTGATCCTTGTGGCCAGTATCGGGCTAATCCCCAAGGAATACCACGAAGCCGCCGAAGTTTTCGGGGCCTCGCCCTGGAAACGCTTCCTTTGCGTCACCCTGCCGCTTCTGCGTCCGTCGCTGCAAACGGCGCTGGTCCTGCGGATCATCCTTGCGTTCGAGATATTCGCCGTGGTGGCGGCGCTTGGCGGAACCCTGTTCCCGGTGCTGATGGGGGAATCCTTGTCTCTTTGGGTTGTGGCCTTGAGAGTTCTGACAGACGGGATCCCGTGGAAACCCTGGTGGTGAACACCGCAGCGTGGCGTGGGGCCCGTCTGTCAGACCCATTGAACCTGAACAGTTGCATGGGTCGGCTCTTCACAGCCGACCCCGCAGATCAGGGACAGGACCCCTGTCATGACACAGAACTACATTGGCGTCGATGTTGCCAGGAACTGGATCGACATATTTGAAGCCGAAACCGGAGAGCACCGCAAGGTGGAAACAAGCCGATCAGAACAGCAGCGCCTTGCCCGCGAATACATGGGTCGGATTGTCGTTTTCGAAGCCACCGGCGGCCATGAACGCCCTTTGATGGATGCGTTGGGCGCGGCTGATGAACCCTTTGTTCGGGTCACTCCACGTCAGGCGCGTGATTTTGCACGTGCCACGGGGCTGTTGGCCAGGACCGACAAGGTTGATGCACGGATGCCGGCCCGCATGGGATCCGCCCTGAAGGTGGCGCCCTCGTCTGCGCCGGATCCTGACCGTGACCGTATTGCCGGCCTGCTGCGCATTCCGGAGCGTCGGCCGAAGCGATGCGAGGTGGAAACAGCCGCGCATATTCAGCAACATGACAGATTGGCCCGGGATCACGCCCGACTGCAATCCATCCCCGGCATTGGCCCGTTCCGGCCGCCGTCCTGATCGCCGTCCTGATCGCCGTCCTGATCACTTCGCTTCCGGAACCCGGTAAACTGGATCGCCGCAAAATAACAGTTCTCGCAGGTTTGCCGCCGTATGCCTGCGACTCTGGTCTGTTCAAAGGCAAACGCCGCATCCGGGGCGGGCGCGCCAATGTCCGGCGCGCGCTTTATCCCGCAGCCTTTATCGCGTCCCGACATGACCCTGTATTTCGAAGCTTTCGCAAACACCTTCAGGACGCCGGAAAGCCGGTCAAAGTCGCCGTCACTCCATGCGCCGGAAAGCTGCTGACCGTTCTCGACGCAATGCTGCGAACAGGCCAAAATTATCGTCAGGAAACCGCATGAAACAGACAGTTGCTACGCCTACCGGTTCGACCTGCTCGACAGCACCGCCGCCGCCGCGATGGCGCTGATCATCCTGGCGATTTCGATCGGCTTCACCCTGGTCATCCTGCGCGCGCTGCGGGTTCCGAAGGGGGCCAGGATATGACCGATGCCAATGCCGTCGCCATCGGCGCCGTGACCGACACCCGCAGATCGGGTCGCTACCTCTACATATCGTCCGTCGTGCTGCTGTGCACCTGGGTGATCGTGCCGATCTATTTCCTGCTGATCAACACGCTGTCGTCGCCAGAGACCGTCAATGGCTTTCCCAAGCCCTTCATCCCCGAATTCGATCTCGGCAGCCTGACCTTCTTCGCCGGTTTCGGCGGAATGCTCAGGGCGCTGAAAAACTCGGTTCTGGTGGCCGGGATGACAATGATCATGTCCATCGTCATCGGGGCTCCGGCGGGCTATGCGCTGTCGCGGTTCGACTTCCGGGGAAAGGAGGTGTTCCAGCTTCTGGTCCTGCTGACCCGCGCCTTCCCGCTGCCGCTTCTGGCGCTGCCGCTGGCGGTCATGTTCATTCGGACCGGGCTTGACGACACCGCCTTCGGTCTGGCGCTGGTGCATACGACGCTGGCGATTCCGTTCGCGGTTCTGATTACCTTCTCGCTCTTCTCGGGCATTCCGGTCGAACTGGAAGAGGCCGCGTGGACGCTGGGATGCACCCGGCTGACCGCCTTCACCAGGGTGGTGTTGCCGCTGATCCTGCCCGGCATCACGGCGTCGGCAATCTTTGCCTTCGTGATCTCGTGGAACGAGGTCTTCGCCGCCGCGGTGCTGACAATCGAGAACCGGACGCTGACCGCGTTCCTGCTGCAAAACCTCGACACGTCGCCGCTGCACCTGAAATTCGCCGGCGGCTTCATCCTCGTCGTGCCAGCGCTGATCTTCATCTTCGCGGTGCGCAAGTACCTCTTTGCGATGTGGGGCATCGCCAACCGCTGAGCCCCGGGCCGCGCCAGCACAAGGAACCGGAGAAATGGCTGAAATCCGGATCAGCAACGTCGCCAAGACCTTCGGCGCCCATCAGGCGCTGCATTCAATCGACCTGACGATCGAGGATCGGGAATTCATGGTCCTGCTGGGGGCGTCGGGGTGCGGCAAGACCACGCTTTTGCGGATCATCGCGGGGCTTGAGACCGCATCGACCGGCGAGGTTCGGATCGGGGGACGCCGTGTCGATCACCTGCCGCCCAGGGATCGCGGCATCGCGATGGTGTTCCAGAACTACGCCGTCTTCCCGCATCTCACCGTGGCCGGGAATATCGGCTTTGGCCTGCGGATGCAGAAACTGCCGCGGGAAGAGGTCAGGCGGCGGGTCGAGCGTACCGCGACGCTGATGCACATCGAGCAGCTTCTGACGCGCTACTCGGGCGAACTGTCGGGCGGGCAGCGCCAGCGGGTTGCGGTGGCGCGGGCTCTGGCGATAGAACTCGACGTGATCCTGATGGACGAGCCGCTGTCGAATCTCGACGCGCTGCTGCGGCTGGAGATGCGGGTCGAACTGAAGGGCGTTCTGGCCGAAAGCAGGACCACGGCGATCTACGTCACCCACGATCAGGTCGAGGCGATGAGTCTCGCCGACCGAATCAGCGTCACGCATCAGGGCCGGATCATTCAGGCGGCTTCGCCCATCGAGGTCTACCGCAATCCCGCCGCCGAATTCGTCGCGGGCTTCATCGGCAATCCGCCAATGAATTTCCTGCCCGCCACGCCTGCCGGAAACGGCAGGTGGAAGGTGGCCGGTCAGACCCTTGACGGACCGGATACCCGCATGTCGGCGCTGCGGTTCGCCATCCGGCCCGAGGATCTGCGCCCGGCGGATGACGGGCTGACGGGGGTTGTAAAGGTGGTCGAGCCGCTGGGCTCGCATCTGCTGATCACCTGCGAGGTCGATGGAACGATGCTGCGCGCGGTGCTTGACAGCGACCTGTCGGTCAGGCCCGAAGACACGCTGACGCTGGTGCCGCAGCAGGACCGGGTGCGCTGGTTCGACCCGAAATCCACTTTGAAGGTGGTGTAATCACTCCCATGGCACATTCCCTGATTGACCGGACCGGGGAAATCCTCCGCGAAAACGACCTCGGTGCCTACACCGTACCGACCCGCGGCCTTTATCCGTTCCAGTGGAACTGGGACAGTTGCCTGAGCGCACTGGGCATGGCGCATTTCAGCGAGGCGCGCGCCTGGACAGAGATCGACACCCTGTTCGCCCATCAATGGGATGACGGCATGGTGCCGCATATCGTCTTCCACCGGCAAGATGACGGATATTTTCCGGGGCCCGAGGTCTGGCGGACGGGCCGCAGGACAGCGACATCGGGCATCACCCAGCCTCCGGTGGCGGGCTTTGTGGCGCGAAGACTGTACGAACGTGCGACCGACCGCGCGCTTGCCGCCCAACGCGCCCGCGCCCTGCTGCCGCGCATTGACGCCTGGCACGAATGGTTCTTCCGGTGCCGCGATCCGAATGGCACCGGGCTGGTTGCGATTATCCACCCCTGGGAATCCGGGCGCGACAATTCGGTGGACTGGGACGCGGCGCTCGACCGGGTTCCGACCGCGGGCGTGGCCCCCTTCACCCGCCGCGACACCCAGCGCACCAATCCTGCGCACCGGCCGACACAGGCGCAATACGAACGCTGGCTGGTGCAGCGCTTCCGCAGCCTCGGCTGGGACAATTCCAGACTGCACGACCTCACCTTTTCGGATGCCCGATCCCGGCTTCAACGCCATCCTGATCCGCTCGTGCAGCGATCTGGCAGAGACCCTGGGCGAGGACGGGATCGCGCGAAAATCGCGGCACTGCGCGGCGCGCGGCGGCGATTGCCGCGCGGGTCGCGAAGTTCGGGGAAAGGGCCAGCTTTCTGGTTCCCAGCCACGATCCGGCGTCTTCCGACTTCGACGCTCTGCGCTACTGGCGCGGCCTGGCTGATCGTGAACTACATGATCGCCGACGGGTTGCGACGGGCCGGAAAGACCGACATCGTCTCGCGCATCGTTGCCGACAGCGTGCGCCTGATCGAACAGGGCGGCTTTGCCGAATATTACAACCCGATCATCGGAGAGCCCTGCGGCGGCGCCCGGTTCACATGGACCGCGGCGATGGTGATCGAATTTCTCAGACAGTCCGGGAGGCAGACATGAAACGTTCGGAAATCAACGCGATCATGGCGGCCTCCCATGAGATGATCCGCGCCTGCGGCTTTGTTCTGCCGTCCCAGCCAGACGCACGGGCAGGAAGGAAAGATGCCGGGGGATGGTACCGCCTCCCCGGCTTGAACGGGGGACCTCTGGATCCACAATCCAGCGCTCTGACCTGCTGAGCTAAGGCGGCACTGCCTGCGCGATTTAGCCCTGTTGCCGCGCAAATGCAAGCGTCCGAAAGGGCCAATCCGGGAATTTCCGATTGCCTTCGCCCTTGCAGGGCCGTCCCGCCGTCCCGCCGGTCGCCCATCCGCCATGCCTGCGGCGCTTGCATCACGGGCGCAAAACGGATAGCCCGTCCGCCGACCGTCCGGAGAGCGCAAGATGGGTATCAACACCGAAAGAGAACTTGAGGCAAATCTGCAAATCGGGCCGACCGATCAGGGCATGGTGCGGATTTTCGTCTCGGAAGGCGGAACCGAGATTCCGATGGATTTCGATCCGGACGCGGCCCGCGAGATCGCCGAAGAAATTCTTGCCGCCGCCAGACTGGCGGAAGCCCTCGGATAGACCGGCAGCCGTCAAACTTGCCATGACTGCCGAAGTTTGCTTTGCTCGACGGGACCAGACCCGGAAGGTGGGCCGATGACAATAGTTGAACCGGAATTCACTCTCGGCATCGAAGAGGAGTACCTGCTGGTCGATCCATCGACGGGCGCCCTCGCCGACGCGCCGGAAGAACTGATGGCCTGCTGCGCCGCAAGGCTTGAAGGTCAGGTCAGCCCGGAATTTCTGAACTGCCAGATCGAGGTCGGCACGCGCGTCTGCCGCACCATTGGCGAGGCCCGCTCGGACCTGCGACGCCTGCGTGCAACCGTGGCCGACGAGGCCGGAAAACTGGGCCTTGCGCCCGTCGCCGTGTCCTGCCATCCCTTCGCCGAGTGGAAATTCCAGACCCACACCGACCGGGATCGTTACAACGCCTTGCAAAAGGATCTCGCGGGCGTGGCCCGGCGGATGCTGATCTGCGGGATGCATGTGCATGTGGGCATCGAAAACCACGACATGCGCATCGACCTGATGAACCAGCTTGGTTATTTTCTGCCGCATCTGCTGGCGCTGTCGTGCTCTTCGCCATACTGGCAGGGCGAAGATACCGGGCTCAACTCCTACCGGCTGACCGTTTTCGACAATCTGCCGCGCACCGGCCTGCCGCCGAAACTGGAAAGCTGGGGCAGTTTCGAACGCTCTGTCGATGCGCTCTGCGGCCTTGGCGTGATCGAGGACAGTTCGAAGATCTGGTGGGATCTGCGCCCCTCCTCGCGCTTCCCGACCATTGAATCGCGCATCTGCGACGTGGCCCCGCGGCTGGAACATGCGCTGACGCTCGCCGCACTTACCCAATGCATCACCCGGATGCTGTGGCGGCTGGCCCGCAGGAACCAGCGCTGGCGGCTTTACGACAACTTCCTGATTTCCGAAAACCGCTGGCGCGCGCAGCGCTATGGCGTGTCCGAGGGGCTGATTGATTTCGGGCGAATGCAGATCGTGCCCTATGCCGATCTTCTGGAAGAACTGCTGGAACTTCTGGCAGAGGATGCCGAGGCGCTCGGGGCGATGGAAGAGGTCGAAAATGCCCGGACCATGCTGAACGCGGGCACTTCGGCCGACCGCCAGCGCGCCGCCTTCAGCGCCGCCTCGGGCGATGGCAGGGACAAACAGGGCAGCCTGAAAGCGGTTGTCGATCACCTGATTGCGGAATTTCACACCGATCTCTGACAATCCGGCACTTGCATTGCCGGTCTTCCAGTCAGGGATCGCAAGGGCAACGGGATGGATTTCGCACTGACCGGGGAACGAATGGCCGGTATCGACATTCGCCGGGAGGGGCGGATCGGACACATCACCCTGAACCGGCCCGGGGCGATGAATGCGCTGACCCGCGACATGTGCCTGAAAATCAAAGCGGCGCTGAACGAATGGCAGGATGACGCCATTATCCGCATGGCCCTGATCGACGGCAAAGGCGGACTGGCCCGCCCTGACCGAAGAACTGATCGCCACCGGCGACCGAAGCCGCGTCGATGCCGCCGCAAGACCCGCGCCCCCGAACAGGGCGATTTCGCCGAAGGCATCCGGGCGCGGGTCGTGGACAGGGACCACACCGCGCGCTGGAAACATGCAGGCCCCGACAAGGTGCCCGAACCGGACGTGATCAACATGCTGCTGCCCCTGCGCGGCGTCAGACTCGATTTCGAAGGAGAGCACGGATGAAAATCGGTTTCACTGGCCTTGGCAACATGGGTGCGCCCATGGCCCGCAACCTCGCCGCCGCCGGGCATCGGGTCACAGGCTTCGACCCGGCCGCCCCCTGCCCCAGGGGCGCCGCCGCCGTCGCAAGCAGCGCCGAAGCGGCAACAGGCGCCGGGGCGGGAAGCCCGCGGCCTCTATGCCCGGTTCGTCGAACAGGAAGACGGGAAAGGCCGCGATTTCAGCGCCATGCCTGCGGTTCGAAAAGCGCGAGCGGTGACAGGCGCGGGACCGGGGACCGGGACCGGCCTTCGCCTTTTCATCAACCGGATCAAGACGCCGCGCCCGATCCCGCCCGCGCTCAGGCGTCGCGCAAGGCCGCCCAGCGATTGACAAGCCGGTATTGCAGATGACGCGCCCGGCGCGACCACTCGCGGGCGCCGGGCGGGCGCTCCATCTCGGCCCGGCTCAGCGCATTGCGGCGTTCCACATCGGCACAGAGGGTCGCAAAGGTCAGTTCCCTTCCCTGCGGCGTCCTGTAATACCCGGCCAGCGCCGACACGAAATTCAGCGTCCCGGTCTTGGCCCTCAGATCGCCGGGCAGTTCATCGGTTCGTACCTGTTTCAGGATCGGTCGCAACACGCCGGCCGACCCGGCCCCGTTCAGAGCCCGCACCAGAACGCTTGCCGATATGCGCGAGTCCCCCCCAAGGCCGGAGTGATCCACGAACCCGGCCCGATGCAGCCCATACCGCTCTGCCATCCAGCGATTCATCCGCCGGGCAGAGTCTTGCAGACTTTCGGGAACCGCGCCATCGCGCGCCGCCGCCGACAGCCCGACAAGCTCTGCCGTCAGGTTGGTGGAGTATCTCAGCATCCCGCGCAATACCCCGGGCAAGGGGTCACTGAAAGATTCCACAACAACCGCCCCCCGTGGCCGGACGCCGCGCAGAACAAGCGGCGGCTTCAGAGGTATCCCGTGCGCGCGCGCCAATGTCTGGAATACTTCGGCCGCATACGACGCCGGATGGCGCACCGGCAGCCAGCGCGCGCCGTCGCTGCCAAGCGCCCGGCGCGCCACGGTCCAGTCATCGCCGCCCTGCCGCTCTTCATAGGTATAGACCGGGTGGTCGCGTTCGACGATCCGCATCCGCGCAGTCGTCACCTCGGGCCGATACCGTTCCGCCCGCGCATCCATGACGATCCGATACGCCTCGCCCGCCCGCTTCCATTCGAAATGCACGCGGTTGTAGTTGAGGTTGAGCCCGCAGATCGCCGGGTTGTATCCCAGATGATCGGGTTGCAGCGGGTCGATCGCCACGATCCGCGGAAACGCCCCGGCATAAACCCTGAAACCGCCCGCCACCTCCTGAATGCCGGCGGCCTTCAACTGACCGGCCATATCCCCGAGCCGATCCGTGTCCAGCGTGGGATCGCCGCCGCCGGCGAGTATCAGGTCGCCTTGCAGGTGGCCATCGTTCACCGGTCCGTTCGCAAGCAGGCAGGTTGCGAACCGGAACCCCGCACCCAGCCTGTCGAGCCCGTAAAGCGCCGTCATTGATTTGGCGACACTTGCCGGGGGCAATGGCAGCAGCGGGTTATGCACCTCCAGCACTTCGCCGGTCTTTCCGTCCGCCACGACAAATCCGATCCGCGCGTTGCCCAGATTCGCCGCCCGGATCAGATCGTCAAGGGGCGCGACGGGCGGGGCGGCTGCGCGCCGGGGCCGGGGCCGTGGCCGGGGCGCGGGGCGCGCCTGAATCAGCGGCGCCTCGGCCGGCGCCGCCGTTGAAATCCCCGCCCCCACGCCGCCAAGAAAGCCGCCAAGAAAACCGCGTCGTGTCAATTTTCCGCTCATGCCGACGGTTCTAGCCCAGCCCCGTGGCGCCGGGCAAGATCATATCCGCCACACACCTGCCGCCCGCAGGCGGGTGGAGGAAATGTCAAGCATCGGCGCATTGATGAAACACCATGCCGGGGCCTCTGCACCGGCAAGCGCCTGCGCATTGCGGCCCTGGATGCGAAACCGCGCGAATCGCCTGGCCGCAGGGGAAAGTCGCGCCGGAATCCCCTGTCCGGGGCGGGCGACGACCCCCACGGGAATATTCGCCAGAATCCATTCCCAACGCTCCCAGTGATGAAATTCCGCCAGATTGTCCGCCCCCATCAGCCAGACGAAACGCTGGCCGGGGTAGTCGCCGAACAGCGCCTCCAGCGTCTCTGCGGTATACCGCGTGCCCATGCGGGCCTCATACTCCGTCACCTCGATCCGTGGATGCCGCAGCAGCGCGCGGCACGCCTGTGCGCGCTGCTCCAACGGCGCCGGACCCCGTTCCTTCAGCGGGTTGCCGGGGCTGACCAGCCACCAGATACGGTCCAGCCCGAACCGCTTCAGGGCTTCGCGCGAAATATGGACATGCCCGGCGTGGGGCGGATCGAACGACCCCCCCAGCAGGCCGATCGCCTGGCCCCGCGCCGGTTTTGGCAGATTGAAATTCATCCACCCGATATTGCGGCCCGTGCCGTTCATGTCCAGAAAATACATGCCGCAGATCAGCGGGCGGCGTATTCCGGGTTCACACGATATTCCTATCCCGTGCGATCATCGCGGCCCGGGTGCGATTTTTGGCGCCAAGTTTGCGGCAAAGAGTCCTGACATGCAGCTTTACGGTAACTTCCTGCACGTCATGGATGCGGGCAATTTCCTTGTTTGACCGACCTTCGCAAATGCCGCGCAGAACCTGACTTTCGCGCCGGGTCAGGCCACTGTCGGCCTTCACGCTGTTTTCGTGCAGAAACTCGATGGGCAAATATGTTTCGCCCGCCGCCATGAACATGATCGCGGCCATCATGGATTTTGCCCCGAGCGTTTTGGGGACGAAACCGGCAGCGCCCGCCTGGACAGCGGCCTCGGCAATATTGCGATTGGCAGAGCCCGACAGCAGTGCGACGGGTTTGCCGGCATTCGCGCGGATCATGCTGGACAAACCGCGCAGCCCCTCCATCCCCGGCATGTGATAGTCCAGCAACACCAGATCGAAGCCACCGGTATTCTCTATCTCTTTCATCGCTTCGCAAAGCGTTCCGACGCTTGCAACCTCGTCAATCCCCTGGCCCTGAAGGAAGGCGGCAATGGTTTCCCGAACAAGATCGTGATCATCGGCGACAAGTATCCGCATTCAGGTGGCCATCCGCGATAAGATCAGTCTCATCCAGTCTTGCACCTGGTCTTTGACAACTTGTGAACCCGGCGCGATGAATGACCGATTGACCTGAACAAACCGGCCGGTTTTCCGTTTTGTTGAGCATGAACGCAAAAAACCGGTTTCTGTCGGGCATGAAATGCTAAAATGAACTGCCATGACATTTCAAATCCGCCGCGACATGGAGGCGCCGGCCACCAGCAAAACGGCATGGCGCGGGCCTTGATGATGATTGCCGGTCCCGCCCTTTGTCTGCTGGCGCTTTTGCTTGCCCTTGCGGCGGCATCGTGGCGTCAGCTTCGCCTGATCAAGGCGCAGTCACGGGACACCGAGGCCACGTCCTCGCGCCTCGAAGCCGTCATCAACAGCGCGCTGGACGCGGTGCTGGTCATCGACCGATCCGCCCGGATTCTTGAATTCAACCGTGCCGCCGAGAACGTGTTCGGATACACCGCAGATGACACCATTGGCGCCGATCTCGGGGATCTGATCATTCCCGATCATCTGCGCGCCGCCCACGCAGCGGGTATGCGGCGTTATCTTGAGACCGGCGAGAAACGTGTCGTCGATCAGGGGCGCGTGGAACTGCAAGCCCGGCACAGGGATGGCCGCGTCTTTCCGGTCGAACTTTCCATTTCCAGCGCCCAAAGCAGGGAAGGCGAGATATTCGTTGCATTCCTGCGCGATATTTCAGACCGGATCGCCGCCGAAACGGAACTCCGGCAAGCCCGTGACGAGGCGTTGGCCGGCGAGCGGACCAAGGCGGAGTTCCTGGCGGTGATGAGTCACGAGATGCGCACGCCGCTGAATGGATTGCTGGGCACGCTTGAGGTGCTGGAGGACACGTCGCTTGACCAGCGGCAGCGGGAACTTCTGGGGATTGCGGCAACCTCGGGCAGAATACTGCTGCATCATGTCAACGATGTTCTGGAAATATCCAGGCTGGATGCGGGGACGCTGCAACCGGATCAAAAGCCGTTCGATCTGATTGATCTGGTGAACGGAATTTGCGGAAGCCAGAGATCAGTCGCGCAATCCCGCCGCGTTGAACTTTCCGTCTCCTGCATCAACATGACCGGGACACTGGTTTCGGGCGATGACATGCGCCTGACGCAGATACTGCTCAATATTCTCGGCAACGCCCTGAAGTTCACGCACGAAGGTTCCGTAACCGTCGAAATCGAAGGCATGGAAGATTCGGACATGGTCGAATTTCGTGTCGCCGATACCGGAACAGGCATCGCCGAAGCCGACAGGGCGCGGATATTCGACGATTTTGTCACACTGGACCCGTCCTATGGACGCACCTCGTCCGGGACCGGCCTTGGACTGGGAATTACCAGACGGCTGGTGAAGGTCATGAACGGATCAATCGACGTTGAAAGCGAACCGGGCGAAGGGAGTCTGTTCCGGGTTCGGCTTCCCCTGCCGCCGATGTCCCGGTCGCAGGCGGCAGAGACGCCGGGATCGGGGGGGCGGTCATCCGTGGGCCGGCAGGCTGAAACGGATGGTTTGCCGCCCCGTCCGCTGAACATCCTGATTGTCGAAGACAATACCGTGAATCGTCTGGTTGCGCGCGAAATGCTTGAACAGGACGGGCACATCGTTTCCGAGGCGCGCAATGGCGAGGAAGGCGTCGCCATGGCGCGCCGACAGCGCTTTGACATCATCCTGATGGACATCAGTATGCCGCGCATGGACGGCGTTCAGGCCGCGCGGACAATCCGCGCAACCGGGGGCGCGCCGGACATGACGCCGATCATCGCGCTGACGGCAAATGCGCTTCCCGAAGATGTTCGGAAATTCCGGCAGGCCGGTATGGACGACGTGCTGGTAAAACCGGTTTCCCGCGCAAGGCTGCGGGCTGTGCTCGATCTGTTCGCGGGGCCGGAATCCGGCGAGGGTGATTCGTCCGGGCCGGATGACGCAGGTGCAGGGCTTTTCGATCCGTCCACGGTGTCGGAACTGCGAAATTCCATCGAATCGGGCAAGATCGCAGACCTGCTGGCAAGGTTCATCGAGGAAGGCGACGCCGTGTTCACCCGCCTGACCCTTGCCGATCCATCCGAACAGGCGGATGTGTCTTTTGTCGATGCGCTGCATCGCCTTGCAGGATCGGCGGCGGTGCTTGGGGCGTCGAAACTTCACGGCGCCCTTGCCGTGCTTGAGCGGAATCTGAGGACCGGGACAGTTGACCGCTTTGGGCAACGGCTGGATGAACTCGGACAAATCTGGGATGCCACCCGGAAAAACCTTGGGCGGACGTATCGGGACTGACCCGGCGGCCAGACCCTGCCGCCTGGCTGGCCGAACAATCCATGTCCGGGGTCAGGCGCGACCGAACGCATCGAAAGCTGTCCGGGAGGCTCTGCAATCCTGTCCTGCGGGATAGGGGAAAGTCCGTGTGCGCCGCCTGCCTATCCGCCTGGTCCAGAGAATTCCACGCCCGCCTGCCATACTGTCTGACACATGGAAACCGGCGTCTGATCGCGTGTCCGGCTGACCGCGACGGCCTTCAGAATCGAAGAAAGGAAATGCAATGCAAAAAGTGGTCATTATCGGAGGCGACGGGTTTTGCGGTTGGCCGACCGCCCTTCATCTTTCGCAAACCGGACATCGCGTCACCATACTGGACAACCTTTCCCGGCGCGAGATTGATTGTGCGCTGGGGGCCAACAGCCTGACACCGATCACTTTGATCGAGACCCGTCTGGATGCCTGGGCCGAAGCGACCGGGAAAAGGATCGGCTTTGAAAAGATTGATGTGGCAGGCGAGTATGAACGGCTCGAAGCGCTTCTTGAAACCCTCGGGCCGGATACGGTGATTCATTTTGGAGAGCAGCGCGCCGCGCCATATTCGATGAAGGGGACTGCGGAGAAGCGTTATACGGTCGATAACAATATCCGCGCCACGCACAACCTTCTGGCCGCTGTCGTCCGGCTGAACATTGATCCGCATGTCATTCATCTGGGAACCATGGGCGTTTACGGGTACGATGATGACGGAATGGAAATTCCCGAAGGGTATCTGAAGGTCTATGTGCCCGGTGACAACCAGCAGATTTTCCAGCGCGAAATCCTGTACCCGACAAATCCGGGCAGTGTGTATCACATGACAAAGTCCATGGATCAGTTGCTGTTCCAGTTCTATGCTAGAGTCCTTCACATTTTGACTGAACCATAGCCTGTGTTTTCGAGGTAGTTTTGGCATTCCTGTTGTGTGATTGATCCGACGAGGCGTCCAACGTATCGCCAGGCCTCTTCACTGGTTCGTTTCCGAGCCATCCGCATCCAGTGTTTGATCTTGGCGAATGTCTGCTCGATCGGGTTCAGGTCTGGCGAGTATGGTGGCAGGAACCACACCCGCACGCCTGCCGCCTTGATGGCATCGCGCACGGCTTTCGATTTATGGCAGCCGAGGTTGTCCATGATGACGATATCGCCGGGCTTCAGTGCAGGGACAAGCAGTTGATCGATATAGGCACGGAAGGACTGCCCGTTGATCGGGCCGTCAAAGACACAGGGCGCCGTCAATTGATCGCAGCGCAAGGCAGCAATGAACGTCATGGTGTTCCAGTGGCCATGGGGCGCAAAGCCGTGCAGGCGTTTGCCTTTTGGTCCCCAGCCGCGCAGCGGAGCCATGTTGGTCTTGATCCAGGTTTCATCAATGAAGACCAGCTTGCGCGGATCGAGTTGACGCATGACCCCCTTCCAGCGCTTTCGCCGGCGGGCCACATCGGCTCGGGCCCGCTCAAGGGCGAGCAGTGTTTTTTTTTGAAGCTCAGCCCCTCGCGGCGCATGAAGTGCCAGACCGCATTGTGGGACACCTTGACGCCCCGCTTCGCCAGCATGTCTTTCAGACCATGCAGCGTCAGGTGCGGCGTGCGGTTGATCTGCTCCAGGATAAAATCACGGTGGGGTTCAAGGATAATCCTGCGGTGGCCACCCATCTTGCCAGGCGCCACGCTGCCAGTCTCGCGATATCGCTGGCGCCACTTGATCACCGAAGAAACAGCCACCGAGAAACGGGCAGCCACAACACGTGCCGTCTCGCCGGAAACAACAGCTGCTACTGCACGCTCCCGAAGATCATTCGAATAGGGTTTTACCATGCATGCCGGCCTCCAGTCCCGGCACGCAGTTTGAATCACAATTCAACGAAAAACGGAATCCCGAGATTCAAACAAATGATGAACCGCTCTAGGAATGACCTTGTGCGCATCACCGATCTTCATCAGGGCATTGTCTGGGGCACCCAGACCGCGGAAACACGGCTGGATGACCGCCTGATAAACCGGTTCGACTATGACGGCGACTATGGAACCGTCCTCAACCGTTTCCTGATGCAGGCGGCGGTCGGGCATCCGCTGACCGTGCATGGCACCGGTGGCCAGACCCGGGCCTTCATCCACATTCAGGATACGGTGAAATGTATCGCACTGGCGGTTGAAAATCCGCCCGAACGCTCTGGCAAGGTCAAAATTCTGAACCAGATGACGGAAACCCACTCTGTCAGAAGACTGGCAAGGACTGTCGCGCGCATTTCCGGGGCCGGGGTGGCCTTTGTTGACAACCCTCGCAACGAAGCCGCCGAAAACGGCCTGCGGGTGTCGAACAGGACATTCATTTCGCTTGGCCTCGACCCGATCACACTGGAAGCGGGACTGCTTGAGGAAACGCAGCAGATCGCCCGCCGATTTGCCCATCGCTGCCAGTTGAACATGATCCCCTGCGTGTCAACCTGGACCGACAGGCAGCGTCCGGGCGTCCTCAAGGGGGCCTGCGCGGCGTAAGCCGGCCATGTTCTGCCGGCCTCCATTGCCGGGGGCCGGCAGAACGGTTCCCTGTTTCCGAAAGGGTGTCCGATGCGCCTGGTTGGTATCGCGTTGCTTGCATTCCTGATCGCCGCCGCCGCCATCGTGCTTTCGGACCGGGGCTTCAGGGATCGCAAATTGCAGCAGATCGGGGCCTATCTGTCCGAACCGCAAGTCATTTTCGAAACCGGACATCCCGCTTCTGTCAGCTTGGAAACGGCGGAAGTCACCCGGTTCAGGCCCCATGGCAGGGGCACGATACTCCTGTCCGGTCTGCCCGCCTATCAGAATGTCGCTTTCTCCCTGCCTGTCGATACACGGCCGCAGGCAGGCTATCTGCAAATTGATGCAACGCTTCAGGTTCTGGCGGGGGTAAAGGCCGCCCTGCGCATATCAATCAACAGTGCGCGCCGAGGCGAGTTGCTGCTTGACTCCGGCGAAACGCGCAGGTCCGTGCGCATTCCGCTGATGCCTGACGAACTGTCGGCGCCGACGCTTCAGGTCTCGTTCAGCCTGCAAGGGAACGGCACGGATAGCGGATGCGTTTCCGAAAGGAACATCGGGGCGGTTGTGGAGATTGAACGCAGCAGCGGGCTTTATCTCGCTCTTGACGCCGCCCGGCTGTCCACGCGCGATCAACTCGGCGCCTGGGGGCAGCATGTGTATGCCGATTGGCCGGACACCCCCGGCAATGGCGATAACGAGCGCGGCCTTATCCTGGCGCTGGCGGGGGATCTCGGCCGCAAGGGGCACGATGTGACATTTGCCGCAGACGCCGACATGCCGGCATTGTCGATCGAACGACTGCGCGAGGTCGCGGACCTGCGGGCCATCACCGCGCCGGAAGATGTTCATGCCTCCATATCCTGGCCGCTGGAAATCGCGCAACGGGGCGCAAACGCCGGGGTGCGGCGCTTTCACCAAAGCACAAGCTGGCGCACACGTTACAGGTTGCGGGAAATTGCCACGCAGGATTACCCCCGGACACTGGAATTGTCCCTGATGCTGGGCCCCCGGCCCGACGGCGCGGCCTGGCTTGTTTTCACGACGCTGAACGGCCGAACCATTCAGATGGATACCATTCGCACCGATCAATCGGCATTCCGCAAAAGCATTCCCGTTCCCGCCGACAGCCATGAAAGCGACAATGTGCTTCAGGTTACGGTTGCCGGCACCCACACCCCCGAAGGAAGGTGCGGCGCGGGGCCGGAACTGCTTGCGGAAATGCGCCCCGAAACACATTTGACAGGCGGAGGCGCGCGATTTTCGGACGAATTGCGGGAACTTCGCGGAAAACTGGCCGATGCCGCCGCGATTCAGATCAGCATTCGCGAAGGAATATCCGCCGCCGATGCAACCGCCGCCGCCGGGTTGATTGCCGAAGTGGCCCCCGACGGCGCAATCCTGTCGCCGACGGCCTCTGATGCCGGGATCACGGTGCTGGGCCGGAAAACCCTCGATGGCTGGCTGTCATCCGAACCGCCTTCGGAAAATCGCTGGCTGGTATTCCGCGGCGCTGCTGACGCGCCGATCACCATTGCGGATTTGAACACGGAGGATATTGCCCCGCTCATGTCCGCGCTCATGTCTGCCGTGCCGGTTGCGCTTCTCGTTCAACCCGGACAACGGGGCGCGCCATGAGTTCCCCCCCTGATCAGGACAAACGCGATCAGATCAGTTTCGTATCCGTGGACAGCGCGCCAAAGCGGTTTGCGGGGTTCATTCCGGTCTGGCGCGCCCCGGCGATGCTGCTTTCATTCTGCGTCATCGCCCTTTCGCTGCTCTGGCTGGTCAACACGCCGGCGCTCAGCACGATCTTTCCCAACCGGGATCTTGTATTTTCGCCTTACGAGGGCCGCCACGCAATCGCGGTACGCATCTTCATCCTGTCCTTCTTCATTGCATTCGCCGCATTCAGTTCCGCCTCGGCATGGGGCCGGTTGCTGTTCGGGCTGGATCTGGTGATCAGCTTTGCACTGATCTGCGGCATCCTCGATCTGGCGAATGCCACGGCCTTTCAACATCTTGGCATCGCATATTCCCTGCATCTCAGCGCGATCCTGACCGGGCTTCTGGGATTTGCCTGTTATTCCTTCAAACTTCTGGAGCGTGGCCACATGCCCATGCGAATCCGGATCGAACATCACCCCGCAAGCAACCGAAAAGCCGCGATGCGTCTTGGTTTCGTGTGCCTGAGCGCCACCTGCATATCCGTCCATGCCGGCGGGCTTGATCTGTGGCTGGTCGAACAGATGCGCAGGATAACCCTGCTTGGCGGTATCGGGCCGGGGATATTCCTGTTGCTGCCCGCGCTGTTCGGACAGCTCTACCTGCTTGCAATCTACGACATCGTGACGCGCAAACGTCGCCGGGTCACCCCCGGCGTCAGCATCATCGTCCCATCGCACAATGAAGAATACATCATTGCGGACACCATACGGGCGATGGACAGGGCCGCCGCCCATTATGGCGGCGAGGTTCATATCCTGATCATGAACAACAACTCTACCGATAACACCGAAAACATTGCCCAAAAGGCGCTGGCGGCGTGCGGGAGCGCGCGCGGGCGCGTGATCAACGTGCCAAAACCCGGAAAGTCAAATGCCCTGAACGCCGGGCTGGATGCGGTCGAAACCGAATTTCTGATCAGGGTCGATGCGGATACCCTGGTCGGCGAAGACAACCTCTCGCGCGCGATGCCGTATTTTTCCAATCCCGCCGTCGGCGTTGTCGGCGGCGTCCCCGTCCCCCCCGGAGGCGCATTGTTCGATCGCGCCCGTTTGCTGGAAGTCCTTGTAAAGCACGGCTTCTATTCGGTCGCCATGGGGGCTGTGGACGGGGTGGTGGGCATTCCCGGCATGTTCGTGGCGTTCCGAACGGAACATGTGCGTTATCTGGGCGGGTTCGTCGAAGGCATGAACGGGGAAGACACCGACATTTCACTGCGCGTCGGAGAGCTCGGGTTTTCTTCGGTCGTCGATCCCCGCATCCGCTACATCTCGGAAGTGCCGGCCTCCTATTCCCATATGCGCGAACAGCGGATGCGCTGGTTCCGGTCCGTCTATCATATCAGTTCCCGCTGCCGCGATCTGATGTATTCGGACTGGGTGACGCTGCGGGGAAAGATCATCCTGCCTTACATGCTGATCAATTCGGCGCGCCGCGCCATGCTGGTTCCCCTGATGCTTTTCGGCATGATGGAGTATTTTGGCGGCTTCAACCCCGACAATCCGCTGATCTGGCAATCCGTTGTCGCCGTGGCGACGGGCGCGCCGGCAATCGTCGCCATCGTGGCTGCCCTGCTGAACGGAATGCCGCGCGCCATTCTGGCCCTGCCCGACTATCTGATATTCCGCCTGCTCCGGGCGTACTTCACGCTCGAGTCCATGCTGAGCATCCTGATCAGGTCCGAAGGCGAAAATCTGGAATACGCCTTCAGGAAAGACATCGTTTCCGGCAGCTCGATCCGTGTCGCATGAGCGATTGCCCGGCTCCGGCATTCGAAGACATCCGGGACGGGAACAGGTAATCTCGACACCGAATCACACGAGAAGCCCGGAACGGCACAGCCATGGACGACACCCGACGATCAGAAGAAAGCGCGGGGCAGGAAAAAACCTCTGTCCCGGCCCTCTATGAGGCGATGACCGGTCCCATCATAATGGCAAACGGGGACATGCTGGCCGCCCATTACGGGCTGTGGGGGCCGGATACCGGCTCTGACCACGAGGCCCTGCTGCGCGCCAACCGCACGCTTGCGCAAGGGGGCGGCCTTGAACCCGGACACCATGTGCTGGATGCCGGTTGCGGCGTCGGCGGAACGGCAATTTCGCTTGCAAGGGAATACGGTGTCCGGGTCACGGGCCTGACCAACTGCGCGCCGCACGTCACGGTCGCCACCGAACAGGCGGAACAGCAGGGGGTCGGCCATCTGGTAGAGTTCCGTCACGGCGACTTCATGGACATGCCTTTCCCCGATGCCACATTCGATGCCGTGTTCAACCATGAATCATTCTGTTATGCGCCGGACAAGCCGGCCTATCTTCGCGGCGTGTACAGGGTGCTGAAACCGGGAGGACGCTGGCAGGCGCTGGAGGGTCTGCTGAGCGGCGCGCCGATGTCCGACGCCGACGAAAGGATTCACGCCAGTATGCAGTGGGGATGGCGCACGCCGCCCCTAGAAGTCTGGAGCGGGTTGCCCGACGTTCTCAAGGCGGCGGGTTTCGAGGACGCACAACTGGTGAACCTCGACCCGGAAGTGTCGCCGTCCACGGAAAGAGCCCGCAACCAGTGGCTGTTCCACCTGCTTGCGGCCCCTCCGCCGGGGGACGTGGACCGGCCCTATCACGAATTCATGCAGGCAGCCCTGGATTTTGCCGAGGGGTTGCGCAAGGGCGTGTTCACATACCGGTTCCTGTCCGCAGCGCGGCCTCTGCGGGTTTTCGATGCCGGGGTTTGATGGTTTGTCAGGCCGTGATCATCGGCGCGCACCAGACCGGCCGGGGCCGGGGCAGGGTCCGCACATGCCGGGCGAACCATGGCGACATGGGGCCGCCCCCGCCTGTCACGCCTGTCGCGCCGCCACGGAGATCTGAATGACCAACTTTGCCAGCGAAACGATCTGGACCGGCGACAACCTGCATGTCATGCGGGGCATGAACAGCGGCAGTGTGGACCTGATCTATCTCGATCCGCCGTTCAACTCCAACCGGAACTATGAAGCCCCCATCGGCTCAAAGGCCGCCGGGGCCGCGTTCAAGGACGCATGGACGCTCGGCGACGTTGACGTGCATGAGCATGGGGAACTGGCCGACCGAAGCCCCGCCGCCCATTCGGTGATAGAGGCGGCGCGCCTTGCCCATGGCAAGCCGATGATGAGCTATCTCATCTTCATGGCCGTCCGGCTGATGGAGATGCAGCGCATCCTGAAGCCCACGGGGAGTGTCTGGCTGCATTGTGACGATACCGCCGCGCACTATCTCAAGCTGTTGATGGACGGGATTTTCGGGCGGAGTTGCTTCCGAAGCGAAATCACATGGCGGCGGGCAAACGCAAAAGGGCTGGCCTCCATCGGCTATCCGAACAATGCAGACAGGATTCTGTACTATGCCAATGGCAACAACTTTGCCTGGAACCCGCAATTCCAGCCTTTGAGCGCAGATTATATCGAGAAATTCTATAAGCACACAGAGTCGGGGACAGGCCGCCGATATTCGCCTGGCGACCTGGTAAATCCCAATCAGGATCGCCCCAATCTCACCTATGAGTTCCTGGGCGTGACGCGCGTCTGGCGATGGACCGAAGAGCGGATGAAAAAGGCTTTCGATGAGGGCCGCATTGTTCAGGCAAAACCCGGAAGTGTGCCACGCCTGAAGCGGTATCTGGACGAAGCGAAAGGCATCGCGGTCGATACGATATGGGACGACATCATGCCTGTACAGGCGCAATCAAAGGAACGCACCGGCTATCCGACGCAAAAGCCCCTCGCCCTGCTTGACCGCATAATTCGCGCCAGTTCAAACCCCGGCGATCTGGTGCTGGACCCGTTCTGCGGCTGCGCGACCAGTCTGGTTGCCGCTGACCGGCTGCAACGGCGCTGGGCGGGTATCGACCTGTCGCCGCTCGCCATCAGGCTGGTGAATGAGCGGATCAAGGGGGATCGCGGCCTGTGGGGCGGCGCGACGGCGCTGGAAAAACCGCCGAGGCGCACCGATCTGGGAGAGCTTCCAAACTACCGGACGCACAGGCACCGGCTTTATGGCGAACAGGAGGGCGTATGCGCGGGCTGCGACACGCATTTCCCGTTCAGGATAATGGAGGTCGATCACACCCTGCCCAAATCGCGTGGCGGCACCGATCATCCCGGCAATCTGCAACTTCTGTGCTCTCACTGCAACCGCAGCAAGGGCCGCAGAACCATGGCGGAATGGCGCGCGGCGCAGGAGAGGTGAACCGAAGGGCGGCGTGCATGTGCGTCCCCCCGAAGGTCGGCGTACAGGCGATCACCGCATCGCCGCGGCGTCAGTCGGAGGGTGAACCCTGCGTATCCTCTTCGGTCTCGCGGGTCAGTTTGTCGAGCAGATCAAGCAGCAACTCGTAATCCCTGTGCCCCAGTTTCCGGCGATAAAGCGAAACGATGTCCAGCGACTGCTGCAAATTACTGTCGATGACCTGCTGTCCCTTCGGTGAAATGGTAATCGTCTGGCGGCGGCGATCATGAATGTCAGGTTCGCGCCTGATATGGCCGCTTGCCTCCATCGTCTGCACGATCCGTGTCAGGCTGGGGGCCATCAGGCTGGCGCGTTCGGCGAGTTTGGTGGCGTCCTGAGGGCCGTATTCCCCCAGCACGCGCAGCACGCGCCACTGCTGTTCGGTAATCCCCGAATGGTGCAGCATCTTTCGGATCGGGGCCATGACCGCCTCGCGCGCCCGGATCAGCGATATGGGCAGAGACCTGCTTGTCCTGGGCAGGGTTTCGGGTCTGTATTCGGCTTTTTTTTCAGTCACGGGATCTTCGTACAACACTTCGCATATTAATCAAAGTGCTTGACTCACGATTGCAAATAAAGTTAACATCACAATAGTTGACAAAGAAAGTGAACGCGATGCCGCACTTTCAGATCGACTATTCCGGCAATCTTGACGGCAAGGTGGATATTGCCGGGCTGTGTGAAACCATCCGTGCAACCGCCGCGCGGATCGAAACATTTCCGATGCCGGGCATTCGCGTGCGGGCGGTGCGGGTCGATCATTATGCGATTGCCGACGGCGATCCGAAACATGGCTTCGTCCATATCCTGATCCGCCTGCGCGCCGGCCGCGCGCCCGAGGTGAAACAGGATGCCAGCCAACGCATCTTTGACGCCGCGCGCACATTTCTGGCGCCGGTGATGAGCGGGCACCCGATCGCCCTGTCCCTTGAGATGCGCGACATCGACCCCGAGCTTTCGCCCGGAACGGGCACCATCCGGGACCACCTGGAGGGCCGACATGACCGCGCTTGAACAGAATGTCGCGAAGCTGACCGGCTATCTGGCCCGCTTCAGGGAAACCGGTATCCACAACCGCATCGACGGCGAAGATCGCGCCGGATCGGGCGGCGTGTTCCAATCCATCTCGCCGGTGAACGAATCGGTCATCTGCAATGTGGCGCGCGGCAACGCTTCGGATATTGACGACGCTGCAAAAGCCGCCGCCGCCGCCTTTCCGGCCTGGCGCGACATGCCCGCGACGGTCAGCACCTGAAATCGCCGACGCTGGTGAACATCACCACCCGTGTGCCGATCGGGCCGGTCGGCGTGATTACCCCGTGGAACACGCCTTTCATGCTGTCAACATGGAAAATCGCCCCGGCGCTGGCGGCGGGCTGCACGGTGGTACACAAACCCGCCGAAGCCTCTCCGCTGAGTGCGCGCCTGCTGGTGGAAATCGCCGGGGAGGCCGGTCTGCCGCCGGGTGTTCTGAACACGGTCAACGGTTTCGGCGAAGACGCCGGTAAAGCCCTGACGGAACACCCGGCAATCAGGGCCATCGCCTTTGTCGGCGAAAGCCGCACCGGCTCTCTCATCACCAGGCAAGGGGCCGACACGCTCAAGCGCGTGCATCTGGAACTGGGCGGCAAGAACCCGGCGAACGCTGCACCTCGTCTTCGCGCCTGCTGGTGCAGGACACGATCCGCGCAGGGTTCGAGGCCAGGCTGGTTGAGCGCGTGAACAACATCAGGGTCGGTCATCCGCTGGACCCGGAGACCGAGATCGGCCCGCTGGCCACCGAAGAGCATTACAACAAGGTCGTCGGCTATTTCGACATTGCCAAAGAAGACGGGGCGACCGTTGCCGCCGGTGGTGTGAAGCTCGGCGATCAGGGCTATTTCGTGCGCCCGACGCTGTTTACCGGGGCCGGCAACAGGATGCGCATCGCGCAGGAAGAAATATTTGGCCCGGTGCTGACCTCGATCCCGTTCAGCACTGAAGACGAGGCGCTGGAGATGGCCAATGACATCCGGTACGGGCTGACCGCCTATGTCTGGACAAACGACCTGACCCGCGCCCTGCGCTTTACCGACAGGCTCGAAGCCGGGATGATCTGGGTAAACTCCGAGAATGTCCGCCACCTGCCGACACCCTTCGGCGGCGTCAAGGCCAGCGGCGGCGTCAAGGCCAGCGGCATCGGCCGCGATGGCGGTGACTGGAGCTTTGAATTCTACATGGAGCAGAAACACATCGGTTTTGCCACCGGCCGGCACAGTATCATGCGCCTGGGCGCGTGACGCACTCGCCGGGGCCACGACCACGACCACGCCCCCGGTCAAGCCAACGCGATCCTTTCCGTTCAACAGGAGGCTCCGAATGCCCGTCCCCGCTCCGAATCTCTACCCGGATTTCAACACGCTCCGCCTCAGCCATGTCTGCCTGAATGTCAGCGATCTGGCGGCATCCAGAAAATGTTCCATCCCGGACGATCAGATAGACCCTCGCCGCTCTGGCCTGTTCATGGCAAGATCGATCCTGCGTGAGATTCGGGACGGAGGCAAGACATGCTGATTTCCTTGCACAAGCAGGCGACGACGACGCCGAAGATCAGGGCCGCAATCCAGGCGAGCAAAGAGCCCGCGTGGATCGTGGCCGAGCGCTATGGCATCTCGGAGCAGACCGTCTGGAGACACCGTCCATGACCGGAGCCACACGGCGCACAGGTTGCAGACCACACTCACGCCAGCGCAGGAGGCCGTGGCCGTCTCGCTGAGACAGAGTCTGCTGCTGCCGCTCGACGACCTGCTCGCCGTGGTCCGCGAGTTTCTCAACCCGAACGTCTCGCGCTCCGGGCTGGATCGATGCCTGCGTCGGCATGGGGTCGGCTCCCTCCGTGACCTGAAGCCGAAGGTGGCGAAGCCCGCGCACAAGCCTTTCAAGGCATACGAGCCCGGCGACATCCACATCGACGTGAAACACCTGCCGCAGATGGCCGATGAGGAGAAGCGCCGGTATCTGTTCGTCGCGATCGCCCGCGCCACCCGCTGGGTCTTCGTGCGCATCTACCCAGTGAAGACTGCGGCCAACGCCCGCCGGTTCCTGCGCGATCTGGAGCGCGCCGCCCCGATGCGGATCACCCGCGTGCTGACGGACAATGGCAAGGAGTTCACCGACAGGCTCTTCGGCCTTCGCCGCCGCGCCGCGACCGGCAATCACGAGTTCGACCGCCTCTGCGCCGGGTTCGGGATCGAGCATCGCCTGGCCCCACCGATGCGGCCGCAGACCAACGGCATGGTCGAGCGTTTCAACGGTCGGATCGAGGACGTGCTCCAGAGCCACCGTTTCCGCAGCGGCGAGGACCTCGAACAGACGCTTCTCCGCTACGTCCGCCTCTACAACGGCCAGCTGCCGCAATCCGTTCTGAAAGGCCGCACGCCAATCGATGCGCTCAAGGACTGGCATCGAGAAAAGCCCGAACTCTTCAGAAAGAAGCCATACAATCACATGGGATGTGACATTCGCGAAATCCCGGTCTGAAGCAGTGAACACATGCCGCACACCATTCAGCGTGAATTATCGCGGCCGGCTTCTTCGGTGCGCAGCCTCATGAATGCCATTGGACCGGATGAGCGGCTTGCGGCGAAGACGCCGCCGCCCTCCCGCCCGGAGCGATACGCGCGGGGGCTCTCAGATGAACAGATCGACCTGCCTGCGCCCGGTCACATCGACGAGCCCCAGATCGGAAATCCGAAGCTCCGGAATCACCACCAGGGACAGCAGGGAATGCTGCATGAAAGCGTTGTCGAGCGTACAGCCGCAATCAGCCATCGCCGCCACCATCGCCTCTGTCTTGCGCGCGACCACCTCTGCGCGCTCATCCGACATCAGGCCCGCGATGGGCAATTCCACCGTCGCCAGTTCCCGGCCCTCCCGGAACACGGCGATCCCGCCCCCGACCCTGCCCAGATGGTTCGCCGCCAGCGCCATATCCGCCCTCGACGTGCCTACCACGATCATGTGGTGGCTGTCATGGGCAACGGTCGAGGCGACGGCGCAGGGCGCGTCATAGCCAAAGCCGGAAACGAACCCGTTCTTCACGTCGCCGCTCGCCCGGTGCCGCTCGACCAGCGCGATCTGGCAGATGTCGTTTTCGGTATCCATCCGGACCAACCCGTCATGAACCCTCAGGTTCGCCTCCAGCGCCCTGGTAGGCGCCTGATGTTCAACGACGCCGATCACCCTTGCGCGCACCTCATCCCCGCGCCCCGGCGCCGGAATGTCGAAATCCCCGGCGCTCAGCACCTTGCCCAGCTTCACCGTACCCCTGGCGCTGTCCGGGTAATCCGCTTGTGGAATGTCGATGGAGAGTTGCCCGTCCCGCGCCACCACCTGACCGGCGGCCATCACCAGTTCCACGGGCAGGGTCGCCGGATCGGAGCTGAGCACGATATCCGCACGCCTTCCCGGTGAAATGGAGCCGATGTCACGCTCCATCCCGAAATGCTGCGCGGTATTCAGAGTCGCCATCTGAATCGCCGTGACCGGTTTCAGCCCCTGCGCGATCGCGTGGCGCACGACGCGGTTCATGTGCCCGTCATTGACCAGAGTGCCCGAATGGCTGTCATCGGTGCAGAGGATGAAATTGCGCGGGTCGAGGCCGTCTTCCGTGACCGCCCTGATCTGTTCGGCCACGTCATGCCAGGCCGAGCCCAGCCGCAGCATGGCGCGCATTCCCTGGCGCACACGCGCCGCCGCATCGCCTTTGCCTGTGCCTTCGTGATCGTCCGCCGGCCCGCCCGCCACATAGCCATGGAACATCCGCCCGAGAACCGGAGAGGCGAAATGCCCGCCCACGGTCATGCCTGCGGCCTGCGTCGCCGCGATCTCGCCCAGCATCTTCGGGTCATTCCGCGCCACGCCGGGAAAGTTCATCATCTCTCCCAATCCACAGATTTGCGGCCAGCCCAGCATCTCCTGCACATCCTCGACGCTCAATTCGGCCCCGGCGTTTTCCAGCCCCGGCGCGGACGGCACACAGGACGGCGCCTGAACCAGCACGTTGATCGGCAGGCCCGCCGCCTCATCATGCATCAGCCGCACCCCCGGCAGGCCCAGGACATTCGCAATCTCGTGCGGATCAATGAACATGGAGGTCGTGCCATGCGGGATCACGGCCCGGGCGAATTCCGTTACCGTCACCATCCCGCTTTCCACATGCATGTGGCCATCGCAAAGGCCGGGGATCATATAGCGGCCTTCCGCCTCCATGACATCCGTCCTGTCGCCGATGGCATGGCCCGCATCCGGCCCCACATAGGCAATGCGGCCCCCGGCAACGGCTATGTCCGTATGCGCGATGATCTCTGCCGAATAGACATTCACCCATTTGCCGTCCCGGATCACCGTGTCTGCGGGCGCGCGGCCCATGGCGACATCAATCAGGCGGGGGGCGATTTCATTCCACGGGGCGATGGGCATGTTCGGACTCCTTTTCCTGCAATGGGAGTGTCTGCAATGCGATTGTCCGGCGGAAGGCCGGTTTTCCCTGGCGCCCGGCTGCTCGTCTCCTTCATTGATGGCGTCTCCTCGTTTGGTCCCCGGCTGTTCGGTTCCGCCATGTGCCGGGTTTTCCCGAGCCTGTATCTTTCAGGTTCGTTTGTCCAGATTTTGCGGATGTATCCGAACGGGGGGAGGTCTTTCCGCATGGTTCGTGCCGGGTCATGGGAAATTGGAAGGGAATCATATCGCCGACCATGCGTCGGCTTGCCGGGTCGGCACGAAGCCCGCCGCGATCAGCTCACCGACCTGCATCTCCTTCACCACGGGCTCAGCCGCTCAGGAACAGTTGTCCGAACTGCGGCATCGTTTCGCCGATCCCGGCCAGGCGCAGCATGTGCCAGCCCAGCGCCTGGTTGCTGGAGATCACCGGTATGCCGGTCCGCGCCTCGATTTCGGGGATGACGCGAAGACAGCGCAGGTTGGTGCAGGAAATCACGATGGCATCGCAAGGGGCGCTGTCGGCCACGCGGACGGCGGCGGCCGAAATCGCATCTTCGGCGATCCGCGCCACCACCCGGTCGTCGCCTTCCCGGAAAGAGCCGAAAGCGGCAATATCAAAGCCCGCCGCCTCCAGTTTCCGCCGCATCCCGAGCGAGACCTCGGGCACATAAGGCGTAATGAAGCCAAGCCGCCCGGCGCCAAGCGTCCGGCCGGCGGCGATGATTGCCGCCAGCGGGTCAGTGACCTGTGCGGCGGGAAAGACCGTCCGGATCGCGCGGGCCACGTTTTCGGAGCCGATCACCGTCGAAGCCGAGGTGCAGCCATAGCCGATCACGTCGAATTCGAGCGAGGGCGGCAGGAGGCGCGCCGAGGCGGGCAGGTCGCTCTCCATCCGGGCCAGCGTATCGGCGCGAATTTCCGCGACCATGGGAATGCGGCTGTGATAGAGCGCAACACCGTCCAGCGCCGTCATCCGGGCAAATTCCGGTTCCAGCGTCTCGTCGGTTTGCAGCACGATCACGCCCAGGGTGGCGACAGCGCCGATGGCCTCATCCGTATGGAATCCCAGCTTCACCCCTGCCTCCCCCGGATCACCGGCAGTTCCGGCGGCGCGCGCCGGGTCAGCAGCCGCGCGCCATCGGCGCGGATCACGATGTCCTCTTCATGCACCATGATACGTCCATCGCCATAGCCAAGCGAGGGTTCCAGCGTCAGCACCATGTTTTCCTCGATCACGGTCTCGTCGAAAGCGGCATGAGAGGGCCATTCGGTCAACTGCATCCCCAGCCCGTGCCCCAGCCGCCCGACGCCGCCGCCCCGGTCGTCCATTTCGGCGATTACCGCCTGCATCGCCCGGAACAGATCCCGGCAGGTTGCGCCGGGGCGCGCGGCGGCGATCCCGGCCTCGGTCGCGCGCCACAGCACATCGTGGGCGCGGCGCGACAGGTCGTCGGCGTGGCCAATGGCAAAGTTGCGGTCGAAGTCGCAGAAATACCCGTCCCAGGTCGCACCGGTATCCAGCATCAGGATGTCGCCCGCACCCAGCGGGCGGCGCGAGGGCGGCGCGATCACGTCATGATACCCACCCTGACCGGCATCGCCCACCAGATAGGGAACATCATCGACGCCCAGGGCCAGCGCCTCGCGGCGGAAGGCGCGGAACAGGTCTTCGAGTGGCTGGCCCTGATGGGCCAGATCGGGCACCCTGGCGAAAACCCGCGAACCGATGGCGCAGATATGCGACAGCTTCGCGATCTCGGCCTCGGTCTTGACCATGCGCAGCCCATGCACAAGCCCGGTTGCATCCGCAACCTTCAGCCCCGGCAGCCCGGCCATCAGCCGCTCGTAATCGCCAAGCGGCATCCGCAGCGCGGTTTCGCGGCCTTTCATCACCCCGATCGCCTCGCCCTTGCCGGCCAGCGGCGACAGCAGCCCGGTCAGCAGGCTCAGACCGTCATCGCCGGGGGCCGGGGCGCTCCAGGTGTGGATGTCATCGAGCCAGGTGCGCCGCATCAATCCGGCGCCGATCTCCGGGATGACGGCAATCGGCTTGCCCGCGGCCGGAACGAAGAGGAACCAGGGCCGGGCCGGGCTTTGCCAGAACAGGGTGTGGAAGCCGCTGAAATAGCGCACCTCCGGTTCGCTTGACAGCAACAGCCCGGCAAGCCCGGCATCCGCCATCCGCGTCTGGGCGCGGGCCGTGCGGGCGGCGAACTCGGCCTCGGGAAATCCGCGCACGGGGACGGGGGGGTCAGACATCGTTCGCCCCTGCCATGACGGCGGCGAAGACCGCCGGGTCGGTGACGCCTTCGGAGCCGATCAGAAGCACATGTGAACTGGCATCCAGCCCCAGCCTTGCCGACATGCCGGCATCCTGGCGCGCAGCGATCAGCGCGGCCAGACCGGCAACCGCACTTTCACCGGCTTCGATCACCGCGTCGCCGGTCCCGGCGCGCGCCAGCAGGCGCATGGCGGGGGCTATGATACTGTCCGGAATGGTCACGAAATCCGCCGCCTCCTCGTCCAGAATCTCCCAGGCCATTTCCGACGGCTCGCCGCAGGACAGACCGGCCATGATGGTCTCTTCCGCGATGGCGACGCGGGTTGCCTTGCCGGTGCGGGCGCTTTCGCAAAGGCAGGCGGCGCGTTCGGGTTCGACGATGACCGCGCGCGGGGTGGCGTCACCCCAGTACTGGCGCAGACCCGCAGCGACCGAGGCCGCAAGGCCGCCGACGCCGCCTTGCAAGAAGACATGGGTCGGCGCCGAATCCAGCGCCTCGCAGACCTCGCGGGTCATCACGCCGTATCCGGCCATCACGTCGCGCGGCGGTTCGGAGTAACCGGGCCAGGAGGTGTCGGAAACCACGAACCAGCCGTCTTTCCCGGCTTTACTGCGCGCCATGGCGACGGAATCGTCATAATCGCCCCTGATGCGGATCACCCTGGCGCCCAGTTCACGCATCGCTTCGGCGCGGCTTTCGCTGACCCCGGCGTGGATGTAGATGTTGCAGGGCGCGCCGAAACGCCGGCAGCCCCAGGCCAGCGCCCGCCCGTGATTGCCATCGGTTGCCGAGACCAGCGTGATCCGGTCACAGGCCGCGCGACAGGCGCCGCTGCGGATGTCGGCAAGGGCGATCCGGCGACCCGACCGTTTGGTCAGTTCGCGTTGCAGAACGCGCATCGCGGCATAGGGGGCCCCAAGCGCCTTGAAGCTGCCCAGGCCGAATCGCGGGCCTTCGTGCTTGTATTCGATCCGCGCCACGCCGATCCAGCGGGCAAGTCCGGGAAGCGGCACGAGCGGCGTCGCCCCGTAGCCTTCCCAGGCCGTGATCTCTCTCCAGGCATTGCTGAAATCCTGTTCGGACAGAACGCGATATGCGGCGTCGCCCGATTTTTGCCCGACTGCAACATGTTGCAGTCGGGCAGAGATGGCAGGGATGAACATTTCGGGCATGGTCGGTCCTTTCGGGTCTGTCGCGGCGGCGCGGGGCGGTCACGCCGGGGCTTTTACCGGATGGCGACACGATTGCACCCTGCGACCGCAGCGGGCAAAAGCCGCTATCGGACATCTTGCACAGTACCAGCGAGGGGGGCAATGCCGGATGGTGTCGGGCCTTATTGTACCAGCCGCAGCTTCTGACGGATGTCGCGCGCGATGGTGACGAACGCGCTTACTATTTCGGGTCCACTCACATCGAAGTAATGTGCATCCGAACTGGCGCAGTCTCTCAGGACACGCTGGCCCCGGCTGGATGATTCGAACGCGACCGAATAGATGATTATTCCCGCTTCCCTGGCAACAGAGCATAACCGTGACAGTCTGGTATCCGCAACATACCCGCCGTAATCTATGACCGCATCGTGGGCTTCCGATACATGGCTCTCATTGATTTCGGTGGTGGTATCCGCCGCTTCCCTGAACAGAACCTCTCCGATCGCCTTGGTCATCCAGGTTGCATATATTTCAGTCCAGGCCAGTCGTTCGGCTGTTTCGCCTTCGGGCGCATAGGGTACGGGAAGGTTATGCTGATCAGTGCCGGACTCCAGTCGAAAGAACCGGTCGGGGTCGGCAGGGTTCTGGTTTGGAAGCCTGATGGAAAACCGGTTCAGCGGCACGTTTTTCAGGGCGCGCCCCGGATTGTCGCCACGATAAACCCAGACATCGGACATTCCGGACTTGTAAGGCTCGTCCAGGTCGTATTGCTCGGTATTGTCTCCATCGGTCATCAGTATGATGAACTTTCCGGTGCCGGTCGCACCGAAGGCGGCCGGTCGCCCGGCAACGCTCGGGTGTACCAGATTCTCTGCGATCAGGCCCGCCGTGACGCTGCGGGTCGCCTGATCCAGGAACGCCACCCCCCATTTCATCCCGAGGTCTATGGCGGTGTTGCCCCCTTCCCGCAGCGACCCGATAATCTCCTTGGCCCTGTCGGGATCGGTTACGAATGGTTCGATCTGGTTCTGGGTCGGCGGTTCGGACCGGCACTGGGATCTTTCCATATAGGGGCGATCCGGGAGGTAGGCCCAATAGCGCTGCATGTGCGGTGAAATACCGTACTCGACACCCGGATCAATACTTGTATCGGAAAAGGACTCCCCCCTCAGCGTCGGGCAAAAGGAATGGTCATGCGTTCTGTCCAGCCTGTACTGCCCTGCCAGGGCTGGCCCCAGATTGACAGTGCTGTTGTAGGGCACGATGGTTATGGAAACCAGACTGTCGCCGGGCGTAGCCTGGCTGTTTGCATATATGTTGTCCACGAATTCCCGCCCGGCGCGGCGCAACTGCACGATCCGGCCGTCCAGATACATCGACGAGGATACATCCAGCACGAGCGAGATTTCCGTATCGCCGATGGCATTCGTGGCGGTGCTTCTGGCGCTGACATTCAACTGATCGAGCCCGGCCAGATGGGCGATATAGGTTTTGATCGTTTCAGAGGCTTCCACGGCGACCTCGCGTACCGACGGCGTATTTTCCCGCACGGTTACAGAGACCAGATGTTCCGCAAGGTTCGCTTTTTCAAAGTAGTCGATCACGACCGCTTCCGGGTCGAGCGACTGATCGAGTTTCGCGGCCGCCAGGGCAGCCCTGTCGGCGGTTTCCTGGATCAGCGCGCGGCGATATTCGGCATATGCCAGATCTGTCGCTATTCCGGCAATCAGCAGCATCATTGTAAACACGATCATGGAAAACACGACCACCGCCCCCCGCTCTTCGCGAAGCAGCGCCCGGAATTTCTCCCAAACACTGTCACCGTCTGAATGAGTGCGAATTTCCATGACGCAATGCCCTCGCAAATGATGCAATCGTGGCGAAGCGGCCCGGAACATGCAGTTACGGTCGCCCGACCGGACCGGCTTTATTCCTAAGGCGCTATCCGTTTCGGGAAAAATGAATTATGCCACCTATTGGATTATAATTTTAGTCAGTGAACAACTTATGATTGAAATAAAGTCATGAGTCACGACAGGCCACGCCCGCATGTCGCCGGTCGAAACAGGGCATTTGAATCCCGACAGACCCCGCAATGCCCGGCTTTATTTCCGCTCAAGAAGCGCGATCCGGTAGACGCCCGCAAAATCCTCGGAAACATCGGCCGTCTGCCCGATGTTCGCCTGCGCGTCAGGCCCGGCAAGGCGGAGGCCCGCCTGAAGGATGTTTCCCGATTCGATGATCCGGAACGGCGTCCGCCTCTCGAACGTATCCAGCGAGTCGAAGCCTGTCAGGAAATCCACATTCATGACCTTCTCGACATTGCGCACGACATCAATGGCCTCGGCGTCCGGGTAGCTGCCATCCAGAACGCTCTGCGGGAAATGGTCGAAGGCGATCCGGAATCGCGGCATCCGTTCGCAGAGCTGATCGAGAAAGCCGAAAATCAGTTCACCCGGCAGGTACATCGTGTTCCCTTCCCAGACAATCAGCGTTTCCGCCTCCGGGTCGAGGCCGGCATCCGCAAGCAGTTCGAGCAGGTTGACCTCAAGATAATTGCAGGGAACGGAAGGGCAGGCCGGGATACCGGCCTTCGCAAGCACCGAAGCCTTGAACTCAAGAACCGCGGGCTGATCGACATCGAAAAAGCGCACCCCCTCTGTTGCAAAGATCGCCTGGCGCATGTCCAAACCGGCGCCCAGGGTAACGATCTGGCGCACACCGCGCCCGATCTCGGTTTCGACGATCACGTTGAACGCAACCGTTCGCAGGCGGATGGCGTCCCCGACGGCGAAGTGGACCTGCGCGAGTTTCAGCGCACGGGCGCGCAATTCCTCGTTGAGGAAAAGCCGCGCGTAGGGATCGGAAAACATCGGGTGCTCCCGGGTGTCCTCAAGAGCCCTGATCCCCGCCACGATGAATGCCGTGGCGCCGATTTCGTTGATGTCCATGTCCATGTCCATGTCCCGGAACTCCGATCTGTAAAGCCTGGCCCCGTGCCCCGCCACAGGATAGACGCTGTTGGCCGGGGAAAAAACCGGAAAATCAGGCGCAACCCGTGACAGCCCACGACAGGGCGCGCCCGGATACCGTCACCGAAAGCCGGAGCGGTTCCGAATACCGGCATTGCTGGATTCGTTTCACCGGTCATGCTACACTGTCATGTCGCGGGGCTCGCGCTTTTGAACATATGGTGGCGGACATGCTCGGGAAATCAGGCACTTTCACGGTTCCGGCTGTAATGGCCTGCGCGGCGCTCGGCGTCTTCCTGCCGGATTCCGCGTCTGCCGCGTCTGCCGGCGAGGCGGAGTTTGTGATGAACACATTCGCCTTCCTCATCTGGGGGGCGCTGGTGATGTGGATGTGCGCCGGTTTCACGATGCTCGAAGCCGGGTCCGTGCGCACCAAGAACGTGTCGGTCATCTGCCTCAAGAATGTCGGCCTCTATGCGATCGCCGGCCTGTCCTATTACGCGATCGGCTATAACGTCATGTATGTCGGCGTCGAACCGGGCGGCTGGTTCGGCTTTCTCGGGTTGCCCTATGGCGCCAGCCATGATGAGATGGCGCTGTTGGGTGGTGATGACGGGGCGGCGGCGGCCGTCATCGAACGCGGATATTCAACGATGTCGGACTGGTTTTTCCAAATGGTTTTCGTCGCGACGACGGCGTCGATCATTTCCGGCACCCTGGCCGAGCGTGTGAAAATGTGGGCGTTTTTCCTGTTCGTCCTTGTCCTGACTGCCCTGATCTATCCTGTTGTGGGCGCATGGACCTGGGGCGGAGGCTGGCTCTCCGAACTTGGATTCAAGGATTTCGCGGGCTCCACCATTGTCCATTCCACCGGTGGCTGGGCGGCGCTGACGGGCGCGATCACCCTTGGCGCAAGACGCGGCAGGTTCCGCGATGACGGTTCGGTAAGGCAGATGCCGCCTTCGAATGTTCCCATCGTGACGCTTGGCGTCTTCATCCTCTGGTTCGGCTGGTTCGGCTTTAACGGCGGTTCCCGGCTTTCCTTCAGTTCGGCGGCCGATGCGATTGCGGTCAGCAACATCCTTGTCAACACGAACATCGCAGCGGCGGCCGGTGTCCTGATGGCGCTTTGCGTCTCGAAACCCATCCTTGGCCGTATCGACCTTCTTGCGGCGCTCAACGGCGCCATCGCGGGGCTGGTCTCCATAACCGCGGGCCCCGATCTGGTTGCACATCACTGGGCCATCGTGATCGGAGGGGTGGGGGGCGTCATCGCCGTTGCGGGCCTGAGGGTGATGGAAAGCCTGCGGATCGACGATGTGGTCGGCGCGGTGCCCGCACACCTGTTCGCGGGTATCTGGGGAACTCTGGCGGTGTGCATCGCCGGGGGCGGAAACCTCTTTTCGCAGGTGGTGGGCATATTGGCGATCGGGGCCTTCGTCCTGACGACCTCGGGCATTGTCTGGTTCATCATCGACAGGCTGATGGGTATCCGCATATCCGATCAGGCAGAGAGTCTGGGGCAGGACGTGGTGGAACTTGGTATCGAGGCGTATCCCGAATTTGTCGCAATCCCCGATCCCGATCTGTGATGGCATCTGGGGGGCCGGAGCCGTCTGCTGTATCCTGCGGCGCGGGGCCTGCGCAGCGGCTTCGGTCGGGACGCAAACCGCTTGACGTGAAAGCAATCCAACGATGAGCAACAGCATTGCCACCAGCCTGACCCGCGCCCCGGTTCCCCATGACGGCGCTCTTGCAACCGGGGTGGTCGCCGGTCTGCCCGAGGCGCTCCGTTCGGGGGCCATGGGCGACCTCGTGCATGGCGCTGCGGGATCGAGCCCGTTTCTTGCCCGGCTGTTCGAGCATCACGGCGCATGGCTGGCCGAGGCCGTCACCCGACCGGCGGACGAGGTGCTGGACGATCTCCTCACCAGCGCGGCGGAGGCCGGGCAGGGCGGCGGTTGGGGCGATCTGCTGCCGGCGCTGCGTCTGGCGAAGGCGCGGGCGGTGCTTTTCATTGCGGTGGCCGATCTCGGCGGCGCGTGGGATCTCGGGCGGGTGACGCGCGCCCTCTCGGACCTCGCCGAAAGCCTGACCGGGACAGCCCTGCGCTGGCTCCTCGCCAAAGAGATCGCACGGGACAGGATACCGGGCATGACCGGGGAAGACATCGCCAATGGCGCCGGCATCTGCGTCCTTGCAATGGGCAAGCTGGGGGGGCGGGAACTCAACTATTCTTCCGACATCGACCTCATCTGCGTTTTCGATCAGGACAGGTTCGACGACATTGATCTTGGCGAGGTCAGGGCGCGTTATATCCATGTCACGCGCCAGCTTGTGAAGGCGCTCTCGGAGCGGACGCCGGAAGGCTATGTGTTCCGCACCGATCTGCGCCTGCGCCCGTCGCCCTCATCCACGCCGCTCTGCCTTTCCATGGATGCGGCCGAGCGCTATTACGAATCCGTCGGCCGCACCTGGGAACGCGCGGCGCATGTCAAGGCCCGCCCCGTCGCCGGCGATACCGTCGCGGGCCGCGCCTATCTGGACCGCCTCTCGCCGTTCATCTGGCGTCGTTATCTGGATTTCGCGGCAATCGAGGACATCGAAGGCATCCTGCGCAAGATTCGCGAACAGAAAGGCAGATTCCACCCCGCCGCCATTCCCGGCTACGACATCAAGCTCGGCCCCGGCGGCATCCGCGAGATAGAGTTCTTCGCACAGACGCGGCAGCTTATCATGGGTGGCCGCCTGCCGGTTCTGCGCGATCCGACCACGCTCGGCGCTCTTGCCGCGCTCCGCGACGAGGGGGTCATCGGCGCGGAAATGTGCGCCACACTCTCGCACGCATATACCGCCCATCGCATTCTGGAACACCGCCTGCAAATGGTCGAGGATGCCCAGACCCAGACGATTCCGGTGGGAGACGAGGCGCGCGCCCGTGTCGCGGCCCTCGACGGCTGGTCGGACCAAACGGCATGGGAGGCGGATATAGCCGCGCGCCTTGCCACCGTTCACGAAGTCACCGAACGGTTTTTCGATGCCGGAAGCCGACAGCCCACAGAGCCGACAGCGCCCCGGATCGACAAACAGAGCCTTGCCTCGCACGGCTTCGCGCGCACCGGGGATGTCAGCCGCATGATCAACCGCTGGCGTTCGGGTGAAATCGCCGCCACCCGCTCTGATCGGGCGCGGCGGCTTTATGCCACGCTTGAGGCCGATCTTGTCCAGATGCTTGGTCAGGCCGACAGCCCCGATGACGCGATCGCCGAGTTCGACCGCTTCCTCTCGGACCTGCCCGCAGGCGTTCAGGTGTTCTCGCTGTTCCGGGCGAACCGCCATCTCCTCCGGCTCGTCGTGGACATCTTCGCCACCGCACCGCGCCTTGCCGCGCATCTCGGCCGGGAGTCTCAGGCGCTCGACGCCCTCCTCGCCGATGATTTCCTCGACCGGTTTCCACACCAGGACTGGCTTGAGGCCGATCTTCACATCTGGTTCGGCAACACCACCGACCATGAACAGATACTTGACATTGCCCGGCGATGGGCGCGCGAACTGAAGTTTCGCGCGGGCGTCCAGATGTTGCGCGGTACGATAGACGAGACCGAGGCCGGCACCGCCTTTTCGGCCATTGCCGAGACGGTGCTGTGCGGCCTCATGCCTTTCGTGATTGATGACTTCGCCTCGCGCCATGGCCCGCCGCCGGGTCGCGGCATGGCGGTGATCGCAATGGGCAGGCTCGGCACGCGCGAGATGACGGCGGGGTCGGACCTTGACATCATCACCATCCATGACGCCGATGGCGCCGAACGCTCGGACGGCCCGCGCCCGTTGCCGGTGGCCACCTACCATGCACGCCTTGCCCAGTCGCTGATCTCGGCGCTCAACTCCTGCACCGCAGAGGGGCGGCTTTATGAGGTTGACATGCGGCTGCGCCCATCGGGCCGTCAGGGTCCGGTTTCGGTTCCGATCAACTCTTTCAGCCGTTATCAGGACCGGCAGGCCGGGGTCCGGGAACATTTCGCCCTCATGCGCGCAAGATGTATCTTCGGCGAGGACAGCCTTGCCGCCGACACCACCGGGGCGATCGAGGCGGCGCTTGCAAGGCGCAGGGGCGACCCGCGCATTCTTGGCGAAGCCCGCGAGATGCGCGCCCGTCTGCGCGGGGCGCACCACCGTGACCGCACCGACCCGTGGTCGCTGGAATACACGGCGGGCGGGCTGATGGAGATTGATCTGCTTGCCCGGACAGGCGGGCTTTGCAACTTTCCCGGTGCCGGCCGGCCGGTGCGCGAAATCCTTCGTCATCTGGCGGATGCGGGCTGGATCACGGCGACAGAGGCGGACGGCCTCGGGGCCGCTCACACATTGCAGACCCGCCTGCTGCACATTGAACGCATCGCGCTCGAACACCCCTTTGATCCGTCCAGCGCCGGCGAGAGGCAGCGCAGCGCCATCGCGGATATGGCCGCGCACACGGATTTTGACACCCTTGCCCGATCCCTTGAAAGCGTCCAGGCTAGGGCCGCCGCCGCCTGCGCCAGGGTTTTCGATGGCTGACCGGAACTGTTCCGCCCGCCCCGCCTGCGCCCCGCCTGCCGCGCAGATTGGCCGGACGCTTTTCAGGGATTTGGCAACCAGGTTCGAAAAAGCTGTTCCAAAGCGGTCGAATCTTGCTATTCTATGCCCTGATAACCGGAATGGGTGTCATTTCCCGAACCATGGGCCATGCCGGTTCCGGAAATACCGAATTTGCCTGACGCATCATTCTGGTGCTTGTAGTGGATGAAAAAACGCATAGTATCCTCGCCTGCCAATCCACGGCGGCGTTTCGCTGTGCAGGACACATTTCGGGAGCTTCCTATGGACTTGAAAGTTGTGAGTGATGGACAGGTGGTGATAGCCGAAATCGACGGGCGCATTGATGGCTCCAGTGCGCGTGAATTCGAGGACAGGGTGACCTCTTCATTTCCTGACGAGGACAATGTGCTGATCTGCGATCTCACCGGCGTTTCCTATGTCAGCAGCGCCGGGCTGCGGGCCGTCCTGCTGATCGCCAAGCGCCTGTCGAAGCGCAACGCGGCATTTTCGGTCTGTGGCCTCAGTGAGCCGGTGGCCGAGGTGTTCCGCATTTCCGGCTTCGACAGGATCATCCGGGTACATGAAAACCGAAAGGCCGCGCTGGCTGACACGGAGACCTGACCCTCGAAATGCCCGACACGCCGGAAATACAACGACTTCGGATCAACGGCCGGATCGAGAATCTGGAAAGGGTCGTGTCGTGGATCGGCGACTTCTGCAAGGCGCATGTTCCGGCCGCCGCATTCGAGCACCATTTGCAGATCATCGCCGAGGAAATCATTATCAACGTAATCAGCCACGGTTACGGCGAAAACAGGGAAGACGGACCGATCTGGCTTACCCTGTATCCGCAGCCCGCCGGGGCGGCGCTGGTCATCGAAGATCAGGCGCCGCCTTTCAATCCGCTGAAGGAAAGCCCCGAACCCGACACGAACGCATCTCTTGAAGATCGCCCGATCGGCGGGCTTGGTGTGAAGCTGATGCGCGAGATGGCCGACCGGGCGGCTTACAGCTACATGCTGCGCAACAACCGGCTCTCCCTTGTCTTCGGCCCCGGCGCCCTGCCCGACATAACCGATGCGGGACAGGGAAAGGACAGACTCTCCGGCCCTGTTCTGAAAGAGCAGCCCGAAAAGACATCCGATCCGAAGATTTTCTCCCGATACCATCCCGGCGGCTTTACCCTGCGGGTGCTTGTCCTGATGCTGCTGCTGCCGGTGGCGGGTCTGGCTGCGTCGGGCACTCTGAATTTCCTCAAATTCGAACGGGTGCTGACCGCCGCCGCCGCCGCCCGCTATGATCCGGTGCTGCGGGAGCTGGAAAATGCGATCGGCAAAAGTCTTGAGGAAGGTCTGAACCTGGCCTCGACCCGGACCACGGAACATCTGATCGACCGCTCCGTGACACAGTTCGGAGGGGCCTTTGATCTGACCGTGAAGGACAGTTCGGGCGCTGTGCTCTTCACGTCTCTTCCCGATCTTCCCGATCTTTCCGGTGCGCAGGACAGCCGGGGGCAGAGCGTGGCAGACTTCCCCGCAGCGGGGGAAATCCGGCATGTCTCCGACACCCCGGACCGGTTCACCGCGCATATAGCAATCCTTCAGAACAGAGAGCCGGTGGGGCTGCTTTCGCTTTCCCATGATACGACAGCGGTCAAGGCCGACCTAGCGGGGCTTGCCCGACAGATTGCCGGCGCCGGGCTTCTCTCGGCGCTTGTCACACTGCCGCTGCTGGTTCTGACCGGGCTGCTTATCCTGGGCCGGATCGAGGGGGGGCTGCACGGGCGGAAGGCTGCGATCGACAGGGCCGGGGAGCCGGCCGGCGAAGACCCGGGGCCGACCGATCCCCTTGTCCGGGCGGTCTGGCGGATCGGGCAGGATGCGAACCACCCCCCCCCGGCAGGAGATCAGCCCGCATGACATCCGGCCTGCGCACCGTTCTTCTGTTGCCGTTTCTCGCTCTGGTCCTGATCTCTTTCCTGCTGTTCGGGTTCCTGTCGATGCGGCTGCTTGAAAGCCGCCTTTTGCCGGAGGTGGAAAGGCAGGCGGTGACCGCCGCCCTGGGCGTACAGCGCCGGGTGGATCACGCCATCAGCGTCTTTGGCGGCCTCCATGCGTTGCGCGATGTGGAACCCGTTCTCGACAGCGCCCGGTCGTCGGCGCCGGGAATACTCTTTTTCGCCCTGACCGGCCCGGACGGAGATATCCGGGATTTCTCGGGGGCCGATCCGGAAATGGTGCGTGACGCGCTTGCCGCAGTGACCGAACAGGTTTCGCCGGGGCTTGCCGACAGACTGTCGGTGCTCTGGCAGAAGATCACCGGCGAGCCGCTGTTCGACCCGATCGCCATTACCGGCCGCCGGACCGGGGATATGCTGATCTCCGGCCTGCCGCTGGGCGGCGATCAGCAACGCCCGGCGGGGTTCCTGTATGCCGGTGTCGATGTCGGGATGCTTGATACCCTGAAGCGGGACATCTGGTTCGACACCGCCACCGTGGTTCTTGCGACGGCCCTGATCGCCGTCGAATTGCTGATTTTGATCTTCGCGGTTTTCATGCTGCGCCCGGCCTGGATGCTGAACTTCCTGACCGCCCGCCTGAAGGAGCGGGATCTGCGTTTCACCCTGCGGCCCCGGCGTGGCGGCGGGCTGCTGGCGCTGGTCGGGCAGGTTGACAGGATCATCACCCGAACCGCCGCCATGATCGGGGGCCGCCCGGCGGCTCATTCGGGGCTGCAACTGCCCGGACCGGAAGGGCCGCGCCCGCTGTGCGCCCCGGCGGTCATCCATATCCGTCTGCCGCTGTTTCTGTTTTTCCTCTCCGAGGCAATACTGCGCCCCATATTGCCGCAGTTCCTGGGACAGTTTGCCCTGCCGGACACCGACCAGAACTTTCAGACCGGGCTGATCATGGCCGGTTTCATGGCGGCATCACTCGTGTCCGTGCTGATCGGCTCGATCTTCGTGGATCGGAGCAACCCGCGACGGGTCTTTCTCTGGGGCGCCTTTTTTACCGGCGCCGGCATGATCGGCCATCTTGTGGCCGGTGATTTTTCGGCGATCCTGCTGATGCGGATGCTGACCGGATTCGGCTACGGGCTGGTCTATGCCGCGGCTCAGGTTTATATTGCGCAACATGCGGACCCGCAGAACAGGAATTCCGGTTTTTCGCTGTTTCTCGCGGTGATCGTGGCGGCCGAAATCACCGGTCCGGCGATCGGCGGCATACTGGCCGACCAGCTGGGAATGCCCTCGGTGCTGGCGGTTGCCGCCCTTGCCGCCGGGGTGTCCGCCCTGACCTGCCTTTTCATGCTGTCTTCGCAGACTCCGGACCTGACCGATCCGGCTGCGACGCCTGCCTCGCCCCCACCACCGCCCGGCATACCCCGAACGACAGGATGGCTGACCGAACAGTGGATCATCTTCCGCGAGATACTGAAAAATCCGCGATTTGTAATGTCGATCACCCGGATGGCCCTGACCGAACAATGGGTAGTCTTCCGCGAGATACTGAAAAATCCGCGGTTTGTGGTGGTGATCGTCTGTTTTGCCATACCTGCCAAGGCGCTGCTTACCGGCGGGCTGTTCCTGCTGGTGCCGCTGACGGCAGTCGCAGCCGGCGCCAGCGCTGCGGAAAGCGCGCGTGTGCTCATGGGGTATGGTATCGCGATCCTGCTGCTGGTGCCCCTGACCGCGCCGCTGGCCGACCGCTGGCGCGGGTTTGGCGCCTGGGCGGCGACAGGCAGCATGATCGCCGGGGCCGGATTTGTCCTCCCCCATTCCTGGAACGTCCTGAACGGGTACGGGCTGACCGCTCTTCTGGCCGCCACGCTGCTTTTCGGGGTCGGGCAAACCCTGTCGATCACGACGCAGATCAGCTTTGTAATGCAGATGTCCGCCCGGCAGGTGGCCCGCTCCGGGGCTGGCGCCGTGCTGGGCCTCTTCCGTTTTCTCGAACGGCTGGGCTCTTTCCTCGGTCCACTGATTGCGGGCAGTCTGCTGCTTGTCTTCCCGCCGGACCTGGCGCTGATGTGGATGGGTCTCGGGGCCTCGCTGCTGGCCGCCTGCGGCATGAGCTGGTTCCTGGCCTTCGGAGAGCAGGATGAAGAGGAGGCGACCAATGCCCTGCTTGTCGAGACGTGAGGTTCTGACCGGAACCTTTTCCGCCATCACGGCCTGCTCGCTGTCTGGCCGCCCCGGGGCTGCGGCAGAGACGAAATCCGTCTTCATGGTGCTCTGGCGCGGGGAAACGGAAGTTGAAAAGGGCTTTCGGGCGCATTTCGCCGAGGCGGGTCTGCCGATTGACCTTACGATCCGTTCCCTTGACCGCGACACCGGACGGTTGCCGGAGATCATTGCGGAAATCGACCGGGCCAGGCCCGATCTGGTCTACACTTGGGGCACCTCCGTGACACTCGGTATTGCCGGGCGCGATCCCGACCTGGCCGAAGGACCGGCGGATTACCCCCCCCGGATCAGTGATCGACCGATCCTGTTCACCATGGTTTCGCAGCCGGTCCGCTCTCGCATCGTCCGGTCCTTCGGGCCGACGGGGCGAAATCTGACCGGGGTCAGCCATATCGTCCCGCTGGAGACACAGATCAGCGCCATGCAGGCGTATATGCCGGTGGACCGGATTGCGGTGATCTATACGCCGACCGAGCAGAATTCGGCGCTGATCGTCGAGCAGCTCATCACCTTGGGACATCGCCTGAACATCCGCATCGACGACTTTCCGGTGCCGCTCGACACGGTTGGCCATCCCGTTGCGGACGCCCTTCCGGAGCTTGTCGATCAGGCGGCGGCGGCGGGGCCGCAATTCCTCTATCTGGGTCCGGACAGTTTCATCGGGCAGTATGCGCGCCGGGTCACCGATCTGGCGAACGCCCGCCGCCTGCCTTCCTTTGCTTCCACCGAACTCATGCTGGCGTCGTCGGATGCGCTTTACGGGCTGGTGGCCTCTTACCAGAAGGTCGGCCGGTTCACCGCCATGAAGGCGGAGCGGATACTGTTCGGCAATGAACCGGCAGGGGAAATCCCCGTGGAAGTGCTGCCGGAGTTCTCTTACATAATCCGGGCGGACGTGGCCCGGGATCTGGGAATTTTTCCGGCCCTGTCGTTGCAGGACTATGCGGAGATAATTGATCCATGACCAAATCCCCCCCTGCCGGTTCCGCACCCCGGATGCCGGACCGGTCCGCGCTTGACCGGGCGGTTCGCGCCGTTCTGGACCGGCAGGCGTGGGGGCTGTCGCAGGACATCCGGCTGCGTCTGGCCGGGATGGCGGACATTCCGGTGCTCAGGGCGCTGAACGCCGCCGCGATCCGGGGGCTGGGGCGCGAAGGGCTGTTTCTGCGAATGTCGGAAGATTTCCTGTCCGAAATGATCCGGGGCGGGGTCATCGTGCTGCCGCAGCGGGACGGCAAGGTGCTGGGCTACAGCATCGCCGTTCCCGCAGGCCTTGGTCATCCACCGTTTTTCCCGGAAAAAAGCGGCAAGGAAACGGGGCTGTTGCTGGGCACGGCGCTTGATCCGGCGCTCCGCGGCCAGGGCTGCCATACCCTGCTGATCCTGATCCGGCTGGAGATTTTTCGCGAGATGGGCTTTCCCGTCGCGCAATCCACCGTATCGCCTTTCAACGTTGCCTCCCTGTGCAATTTGCTGGGCGCCGGATTCCATGTGTGCGGGCTGAAACCACTGCTTGACGAGCGTCTTCGTTTCCTGCTTCTGCATGATTTTGGCCGGACGGTGGGGGCGGCGCCGTTCCGGATTCTGAGCCTGCCGGAATACGGAGACCTGCCGGACCATGCCGCCCTGCTGCGGGAAGGATTCATCGCGGTCGGTCTTGAAAGGCGAAAGCCGGTCACGCTGTTCTATGCCGCCGGATTTGCGCGGCATCATCAGTCCGGCGATCCGGCAACATGAATTCCGAGCGTACAAGCCTGCGGCAGAAGATCGCCCTGACCACGACCTTCGCGCTGTTGTCGGTCTCTGCGGTCTTCATCGCCTACATGGAGATATTCCGCAACTCGCTGATCCACCGCCATGAAGCGATGCGGCTTGATATGCAGACGGATTTCGTGGACACGGTGCTCAATCTCCATGTGGAGCGGCTCGGCACTCTGGCCCAGCAGGTGGCGGCGAATCCCGAAGTCGATGCAACGCTTCTTGCGGAAATCTCCTCTCCCGATCTCGACAGGATACTCACCCGCGCCAGGGACACGCTGCCGGAACGCCCGGTCATTGCCCTGCTTGCTCCGACGGGGCGGATTCTGGCCATTGCCGATGAAGGCTCGGAAGTGACGGACCCGGACATTTTCCAGAAGACGATCTCTCCCGCCTCGGAGACCCGGCTGATCGTTGGTGCGTCCGGAACCCCGATACTGGCGCATCATGCTCCGGTGCGGCTCGCTGACCGGATCGCCGGCCACCTGGTGGTCCTTCTGAATATCGGCGACGGGCTCATCGAATTCTTTCCGGGGCTGGTCGGTCTGGCCTTTCTCGATGCGCAGGGCGATCTCTGGCGGCTTGTCGGAGAGATACCGGATGCCGCCCGGCTTCAGGCAGAACCCGGCGGGCCGGCACGGGGTCAAATTCTGACGGAGGAGGGGGGACGGCGCCTCGATGCGGTTTTTCTGCCGCTTCTGGACGAGACAGACAAGGCGGTCGGCGATCTTGTTTTTCTGCGGGACATCACGGCTGCGTTGCAGCGCGAAACAATGTGGAGCAGACTGTCCTTCTCCATCGTGCTGATCATCATTCTGCTGTCCCTCGGGCTGCAATTGCGGGCGCTCCGGCGCGGCTTCCGTCCGCTGGGCGCAGTGGTGCAACTGCTTGAGACGATGGCGCGGGGAGAGACCGGTCTGCGGTTTCGCGGCATGGAGGCAGCGCCGGACCCGGACGGAAACCATGCGGCGGACGCGGCTTCTTCCATGGGGGCAGGCAAGGAGATCAGCGCCCTCCTCGGCACTGTGGAGCGATTCCGCGCCAGTCTCGACGCCCGCAGCGCGCTGATCGCGGTGCAGAAGCAACTGGCGAGCGCCCGGCGCATCCAGCAATCGCTTCTGCCGATGGCGGTGGATGAGCTTTCGGGCATCTGCATACACGGGCGTATGCGCGCGGCGCAGGAGGTCGGCGGGGATTTCTTCGACATATTCCCGCTTCGGGACGGGCGGATCGTGATGATGATTGCGGATGTGTCCGGCAAGGGGATTGCCGCGGCGCTTTTTGCCGCGCAGGCAAGCGCGCTGCTGCGGGCGCAATGCCAGCGCTCCGACGATCCGGCGCAGGTGGTGGGCGCGGTCAATGTGGCGCTGTGCGAGCGCAACCCCGAGGAAATGTTCATCTCTGTCATACTTGCCGTGATCACCCCCGAAACGGGGGAGGTGTGTTTTGTCAATGCCGGGCACTGCCCGCCGATGATTGCCGATCAGGACAGAGAGGTGAGGCTGGTGGAAACCCGGCCCGATCCGGTGCTCGGCGTGCTGCCTGAGCTTGAATGGGCACGACATGATCTTGTTCTGACGCCGGGCGACTGGCTGCTTGTCTACAGTGACGGGTTCGATGAGGCGCAGACGGATGACGGGAGGTTTCTGGGAACCGACGGCGCGATGGCGATGTTCGGGCAGGCGTTTGCCGGACAAGCCGAACTGTCCGGCGAGAGGCTTACGGAACACATCCTTGGCCAGATCGACGGATTTGCCGCAGGCGCGCCCCAGGCCGATGACATCACGCTGCTGGCCATAGGCATACCACCCGGGCAACATGAGGATGACGGACCGCGGCGTTCCCCGGAACGGGGATGAGGGCCCCCGGCCATGATCGCGCCGCCGATGTGTCCCCCCGCAATCCTGACCGCAATCCCGGTGTGCGGGGGGCGACATGAAAAGGGCGACCCGCGCGGGCCGCCCTTTTTTCCCCTGTGGGGGGAGTTGCTACGCCTACTGATTATTCCTCCGCAACGAAGGCACCGATAAGAGCGCCATCTCCGTTCGTTTCATTGGCACCGAAAACCCCGCCGACCGAGACGGGATTATCCGCAGCGTTGGCGCCGTTGCCGTAGAACTGACCGCTCCAGTTTCCGCCGTAGGTTTCACCATCATAGGTTCCTGAAATGGTGCCCCCATCGAATGGATCGCCGGCCGCCGTGGTGTCAATGTTGGCCGCGTCAAGCACAAGAGACCCCGCAATAGACGCGAGGGCATCATCAGTAAAGGTGTGAACCCTCCCGTCAATCTTGTTGGTGTCAAAGTTTGCCGACAGACTGACATCGGCGTCGAAGATATCAAACCCTTCCTCGGGGTCTTCTGTATAAAGACCAGTCGCCTTCCCCGCGTAGCTTGCAGTGCCTGAAAGGCCCGCGATATTTGCCGGAGTGAACGGATCGTTGCCATCCACGAAAACGCCAGTTTCGTAGTTCCCGGTGTTAGAGGCAGGGGTATAGATCCAGGCACCGGCTGCGAGATAGTCGGCGCCTGGAACGTTCGACTCACCGTATAAATCCGCATCCGTCCCGACTGCGACAAGGACTTCGCCACTGGCGAGCTTTTTCTCCAAGACACGCCCCTTGTCGCCCGGTTCGGGCTCTTCGTACTGATCGTCCACGCTGTTGACGCTCCATTCTTCTGTGCCATCCACGGAGTTTGTCACCGTATACAGGATGTTCCCGGCCCCATCATCTGAGAATGTCGCTTTGGCAGTAGCTTGATCGTTAGAGGATTGCGTAACGCTGCTACCATCATGCACTGGCGCGTTTTGGGCCACGCCGTCAAATGTGGCCCCAACATCTGGATTCTCTAACAGTTCATCAATAGTTTCCTCGCCCTCGCCCTCGCCCTCGCCGCCGCCGTCGCCGCTGCCGTCGCCGCTACCGCCGCCGCTGCTACCGCCACAACCGGCAAGAAGCGCCATGACCGCCACGGACGCCGCGAGATTTCTTTTCCAGATGATTACGGAATTTTGATAAGCCACTGGCCCCTCCTGTATACTTCAATGGAGCCGCGACTTGGAGTTGCATTCTATCGGGATTCGAAAAAACATCAAGGGAAATTAACCGGACATCAAGCCGGATCGCTCTCACCCGCGCCGCGCCCTTGGCAAGTCCGGTCGCGGGGCGTATACGCGCGGTCTGGATGACGGGGGCCTGACATGCGGAGCAGCGCGAATCTCAATATCATGATCAGATCGGCGCGCCGTGCGGGGCGCTCTCTGGTCAAGGATTTCCGCGAGGTCGAGAACTTGCAGGTGTCGGTGAAAGGCGCGGTCGATTTCGCCGGCCGGGCCGGGCCGGCGGCGGAGAAGATCATCCGCGCCGACCTGACCGCCGCGCGCCCGACCTATGGCTGGCTGGGCGCGGCGGGCGAAGAGGAGCCGGGCCAGGACCCGACCCGCCGCTGGATTGTCGCGGCCCTGGCCGGGGCGGCCAATTTTCTGCACGGCCTGCCGCATTTCGCGGTCTCGATCGCGCTGGAGCACAAGGGCCAAATCGTTGCGGCGGTGATCCATGACCCCGCGAAGGATGAGTTGTTCCTTGCGGAAAAGGGGGCGGGGGCGTGGATGAACGAAAGCCGCCTGCGGGTATCGTCCCGCCGCCGGATGGGCGAATGCCTGTTCGCCGCCGGTGTTGCCTTTGCGGGCGGGGGCGCGCCGCCTGCCGGGCTGGATGATTTCGGACGCCTCGCGCCGGTTTGCGGCGATTTGCGGCTGTCGGGGTCTGCCGCGCTTGATCTTGCGTATGTGGCTGCCGGTCGCCATGACGGGTTCTGGGGGCGTGATCCGAACCCGCAGGACATCGCGGCGGGGCTGCTGCTGGTGACGGAGGCGGGCGGGCTGGCAGGCCCGATCCGCGACGGGCATGAGCCGCTGGAACATGGCGATGTGATTGCCGCCAACGAGCCGGTTTTCGATCAGCTTGCCCGGATCGTGCGGGACCAGCCAGGCGCTGGCGGTCCGACGGGTGATCGCCGCCGGTGGCGGGTGTAATTCCCGCAAACCGAACGGCAATGGCGCCTTGCCGTCATCGTGCCCTGGATCGCGGCGTCACATCGTGACTTCATCCGGCCTTCCGCACACGGATACGACCCAGAGCCGAACAATCGACTTTCACGCCGGGGCCGGTTCTTCCGATGCGGATCGTGCGGGTGTAGCGGGCTGTCGCATTCGACTGTCCGGCCTCCCGGCGCATGGTAACGCCTTCCGGGAGATCGTCGAGCGCGTCCTCGGCCCTCTGGTCACGGCGTCCCGGCGCGATGGCGCGCGCCATTGCATAGCCGGCCAGCGCGACCGCCGTGTATCTGAGCAGAACCCCGGCCACCGGGGCAAGCAGTACCGCCATGTTCGATCCTCCGTCCTTTACATGGAATGTAGGAAGCGGGGCGCGATACGTCCATGCAATATCGCCCCTTGCCGCCGGAATGTCCGGAATCCGCCTTGCCCCGGATCGCGGCATCTACCGGCACGATTTCGTGGCCCAGGCGGTGGTGGACGGGCTGATGCGGGCCGGAATGGATACCGGCGTTCCGGTTCTCTCGGTCTCGCTGACCCCGCATCAATACCGGAACACCGGGCATCACAACGCGATCTGCCGCGCGCATTTTGCAAAGAAGGGGCGAGAGGCCGCAAAGGCCGCGCTGATGATCGGCAAAACCCGTGCTGCTCTTCGTTCATCTCCGCATCCGCATCGTTCCGGCAACGCGCCCGGCGCGTGATCGCGGCGGCAGCGGTGGCCAGCGGTGGCCGGTGGCGGGGAAGGTTCACGCCATGAGCCGATGGCCCTGCCTGCCGACGATTGCCGCCCGCACGATCCGGCTTTCCGGCTGATCCGTTGCAAACATGACTTCGGTGAATTGTTCCGTCCGGCCCATGCGGGCGTTTTCCATCAGAATGCTGTGCGATCTGCCGATCTGGGCAATCAGATGCTTTTCCACCTGTGCCTCGCCCGCCGCGCGCAGGCGGGCGGCGCGCTCTCTGATTGCTGCGCCGTGAACCTGCGGCATCCGCGCGGCAGGGGTGCCGGGGCGCGGGGAATAGGGGAAGACATGCAGCCAGGTCAGACCGCATTCCCCGATCAGCCGCAGGGAGTTTTCAAACATCGCCCCGGTCTCGGTCGGGAAGCCCGCGATGATGTCCGCCCCAAAAGTCATGTCCGGGCGCAGCCTGCGCGCCCGTTCGCAGAACCGGATCGCGTCATCGCGCAGATGGCGGCGCTTCATGCGTTTCAGGATCATGTCGTCGCCCGCTTGCAGGCTCAGGTGCAGGTGCGGCATCAGGCGCGGTTCGGTCGCGATGGCCTGCATCAGGGTTTCGTCCACTTCGATGGAATCGATGGATGAGATGCGCAGACGCGGAAGATCCGGCGCCAGTTTCAGGATGCGCATGACCAGATCGCCCAGCCCGGGCTGCGCGGGCAGGTCGGCGCCCCAGCCTGTGAGGTCAACACCGGTCAGCACGACTTCGTTGAAGCCCCTGCCTGCCAGTCGCCTGATCTGATCGACGACGACACCCGCCGGCACCGAGCGCGAATTGCCCCGGCCATAGGGAATGATGCAGAATGTGCAGCGGTGATCGCAACCGTTCTGCACCTGGACATAGGCGCGGCTGCGGGCGCCGAACCCGTCAATCAGGTGGCCCGCGGTTTCAGTCACCGACATGATGTCATCGACCTGAACCCGATCGGTCTGGCCGATGAAATCCGGCCCCATGGCCTGCCACGTTTCGGCCTGCATCTTTCCGGTATTGCCGATGACCTGATCGACCTCCGCCATTGCGGCGAAGGTTTCGGGCTCTGTCTGCGCCGCGCAACCGGTGACGATCAGGCGCGCATCCGGGTTTTCGCGGCGCAGCCTGCGAATCTCCCGCCGGGCCTTGCGAACCGCCTCTGCCGTCACCGCGCAGGTGTTGACGATGACGGCGTTGCGCACGCCCGCTTCGGTGGCCAGCCCTTTCATCGCCTCGGTCTCATAGGCGTTGAGGCGGCAGCCCAGGGTGGCGAACACCGGCGCAGCCATCAGACGACAGCCGCCATGAACTCTTCGCTCAACACGCCGTCGAAGACATGCGTGGCGGCCCCGGTCATCCAGACACCGTCATCGCGCCAGTCGATTGCCAGCGTCCCGCCATCAAGATCGACCCGCACCCTGCGCCCGGTCAGCCCGCGCCGCGCCGCGGATACGGCGGCCGCGCAGGACGATGAGCCAGAGGCAAGCGTGATCCCCGCACCGCGCTCCCAGACCCGCATACGGATATGATCCGGCCCCGCCAGATGCGCAACCTGCACATTGGTGCATTCCGGAAACAGCGGGTGATGTTCGATCCCCGGACCGAATTTCCGCAAATCGACCGCCTCTGCATCCCCGACAAAGAAGGTGCAGTGCGGATTGCCCATGCCGGTGGCGGTGGGGGCGCCTTCAAGCGGGAGTTCCAGCGTGTCCATTGCCCGGGCCAGCGGCACCTCATCCCAGTTCAGCAGAGGCTGGCCCATATTGACGCTCATGTCGCCCTCTGGCGTTGCCTGGGCAGCCAGCAGCCCGCGCGCCGTTCGCAGGGTGACGGAATGTCGCCCGGTCTCTTCGACCAGCAGGCGCGCGACGCAGCGGCTGGCATTGCCGCAGGCGCCGGATTCCGACCCGTCGGCATTGTAGAAGATCACATCCGCATCCGCCCCGCCGGAATCGCGCAGCAGCGCCAGTTGATCGAACCCGACGCCGAAGTTGCGGTGCCCGATTGCGCGCACCAGATCGCCGGCGAGCACGGAAGATCGCCCCCGGCCATCGACAATGACGAAATCATTGCCGAGTCCGTGCATCTTGCGGAACCGCAATCCGGCGATAGTGCTGCGCGTCATGTCCATCCGTCCCATATAGGGGAGACGGGAAAATCTGACCAGAGGCGCATTCGAAGCGTTTTCACCCTTGACCCGCCGGGCCGGTTTTTCTAGTTAGGCACCTTGTGTGGGCCCGTAGCTCAGTTGGCAGAGCAACTGACTTTTAATCAGTGGGTCACAGGTTCGAATCCTGTCGGGCTCACCACTTTTCATTTTGTGAGAAATGACACGTGATCGTTCCTTTACGACACGGGTTTTTCCTCTTGAGCCTATCTGTCACATCCCGTGTGATTATATGGCTGCTTTCTGAAGAGATCGGGCTTTTCTCGATGCCAGTCCTTGAGCGCATCGATTGGCGTGCGGCCTTTCAGAACGGATTGCGGCAACTGGCCGTTGTAGAGGCGGACGTAGCGGAGAAGCGTCTGTTCGAGGTCCTCGCCGCTGCGGAAACGGTGGCTCTGGAGCACGTCCCCGATCCGACCGTTGAAACGCTCGACCATGCCGTTGGTCTGCGGCCGCATCGGTGGGGCCAGGCGATGCTCGATCCCGAACCCGGCGCAGAGGCGGTCGAACTCATGATTGCCGGTCGCGGCGCGGCGGCGAAGGCCGAAGAGCCTGTCGATGAACTCCTTGCCGTTGTCGGTCAGCACGCGGGTGATCCGCATCGGGGCGACGCGCTCCAGATCGCGCAGGAACCGGCGGGCGTTGGCCGCAGTCTTCGCCGGATGGATGCGCACGAAGACCCGGCGGGTGGCGCGGGCGATCGCGACGAACAGATACCGGCGACAGATACCGGCGACAGATACCGGCGCTTCTCCTCATCGGCCATCTGCGGCAGGTATTTCACGTCGATGTGGATGTCGCCGGGCTCGTATGCCTTGAAAGGCTTGTGCGCGGGCTTCGCCACCTTCGGCTTCAGGTCACGGAGGGCGCCGACCCCATGCCGACGCAGGCATCGGTCCAGCCCGGAGCGCGAGACGGTCGGGTTGAGAAACTCGCGGACCACGGCGAGCAGGTCGTCGAGCGGCAGCAGCAGCGTCTTCCTCAGCGAGACGGCCACGGCCTCCTGTGCTGGCGTGAGTGTGGTCTGCAACCTGTGCGCCGTGTGGCTCCGATCATGGACGGTGTCTCCAGACGGTCTGCTCCGAGATGCCGTAGCGCTCGGCCACGATCCACGCGGGCTCTTTGCTCGCTTGGATCGCGGCCCTGATCTTCGGCGTCGTCGTCGCCTGCTTGTGCAACGAAATCAGCATGTCTTGCCTCCGTCCCGAATCTCACGCAGGATCGATCTTGCCATGAACAGGCCAGAACAGCGAGGGTCTATCTGATCGTCCGGGATGGAACAGTTACGGTCGACAAGATTGAGGGCGGGACGAACCCGTTCGTCCTTGATCGTCGTCCTGACGAACTTCCGGCGGCTGACGCCGACAATGCCGTTCGCTTGCATCAGCCGTTCCACGCGCTTGCGGCCGACATGGATGCCTTCGTCAGCCGGTTCGGCGTGGATACGCGGCGCTCCGCAGGTTTGCTTCGACACCTTGTGGATGCGCTTGATATCTTCCAGGAGTACAGTATCGGCCTGTTGCCGGGTGCCGGGACTGCGGCCTTCGAGGGCATGGAAGCCGCTACGGGAAACGCCGAGCGGGCGGGCCATGACCTGGACCGGGAATTGGGCCTGATTTGCGCTCATGAACCGGAAGACCTCGGCGATGTCACGTCGTTCTGTGCAAACCAGGCCGCGGTCTTTGAAAGGATATCGCGCTCCTGCCTGAACTGACGGTTCTCCTTGCGCAACCGGCGCAACTCCTCGCGCTCATCGCTGCTCAGAATATCAACCCGCCTGCCGCCATCACGATCCGACCCTCGCCGTCGCCCGGCATAAATGCCGTGCCGGACGACGGCTCCTGTATCGCACAAGAACCACATTCTGGATAAGATAAGTGGGAGGTGTTAAAAAAAGCAACGATCATGATCACGGCGGCGCAAATTCAAGAGACAATCTCCGCGTTTTGTGTAGTGATTGCAACCAAGGCGCAAAGAATGTGACGCAAGAGCCCCAAAGGTGGACGTGGCTGCTATCCCGGATTCGGCGGGCAAACATAGCAAATCAACGTGCGGCACTGAACTGGCTGCGAAAAAAACTTGAACCAGGAGACAATCCATGATGAACGACCACAAACCCGAGGTCCGGGTGAAGCCGCACAAGTATCAGCCGAGCAGGGTGGAACTGGGGGAACCTGTCAGGATCGACGCTACGCCGGAGGAACTCGCCAAGGCCGTGCTAAGCCCAGTCCGAGTGATTGAAGACTGGGACGCCTGACAGCGTGGGGATGTTACTTTCGTATATAATCCCCCATCAAAACGGATCAGAGCGAACCTCCGGGACGTTTGCCACAGCGGGAACTGGCGCAGGGAATGCTGGTCTCGGCCAGCCCCATATCGACGGCAAACGACGACCCGTTGGAGCAGGTGACAGAAACGCCGTCCTCACCGACGAGTATCCATTTGTAGAGCGTCCTGCCGCTTGCCTGATTGGCCAGCCGCAAGGGTTCCACCGCGCCCGCAAAGGACAGCATGGTGAAATCATCGAGCAGCAGAAAGATGAAACGACGCGGTTTGGAAATGTCGGTATCGACTTTGACGATATTTCGGTTCTGCGTCATTCTGGCGACCATTGGGCTGCAACCATTAACGGATACATCTTTCCGAAGGGCAATCAAGCCCTTTAACCGGCAGGTAGTGGGTCACTTTGAAATTTTTGATGGAAGGCGCGCGGAAAATATTGTTCTTTGCCTGTTTCCGCCTTCAGGAAAAGCTGATTCTCAATCAGATTATGCGTTATCGAAGCTCTTTCCAGGGTGCCCAGTGCGCAGGCGCAAATGCCTCTGTGGAAATAATTCCATAACTCCTCCCGGTGTCCGTCATGGACAGGGTTCTCCATCATTCCGCGCATATGAAATCTATGTCCTCCTGAATAACGAATGGTGGGCGACCTTGGAATCGAACCAAGCGTGCGTCTCCGCGAGGGAGTTACAGTCCCCTGCCACACCTTGCGGCCTGTCGCCCGACGAACGCGGGGATAGACAAGCGGACAGGGGGCGTCAACAGGAAATTCCCTTGCGCCGGGCGGGGCGAACGGGCATTGTCCGCCATGCTTTCACCGGGGGCGGCGCATCGTGAAAAAACCCGGATGGGTGATTGACAGGGAACAGGCCAGACGCCAGGACGCCGCGCGGACCGTCTGGCTGTTCGGTCTTCATGCGGTGCGTGACGCGCTGATGAACCCGGCGCGCGAAAAGCTGCGCCTGATTCTGACCAGAAACGCCATGGACAGGCTGGCCGGGGCCATTGCGGTTGCGGGCATTCAGCCTGAAATCGCCGATCCGCGCCGGTTCCCCGCCCCGCTCGACCCGCAATCCGTCCATCAGGGGGCGGCGCTGGAGGCGAAGCCACTGGATTGGGGCAGTCTGGAGGAGCGCTGCGCGACCGGCGATTCCATGCCCCGTGTCGTGTTGCTGGACCGGGTGACGGACCCCCACAATGTCGGCGCGATCCTGCGTTCGGCAGAGGTGTTCGGCGCCCGCGCCGTCATTGCGCCCGCGCGTCACGCCGCCCCGGAAACCGGCGCATTGGCCAAGACGGCATCGGGCGCGCTTGAACGACAGCCCTATCTGCGGGTGCGCAACCTGGCGGACACGATCCTCACCCTCCGGCAGATGGGCTATCTGGTGCTTGGCCTGAACGCAGAAGCGCCCCTGACCATCGAGGCCGCGCTTGAAGGGCAAACGGACCGCCCCGTGGCGCTGGTGCTCGGCTCCGAGGGGCCAGGGTTGCGGGCGCGCACCCGTGAGGTCTGCGACCGGCTTGTCCGAATTGATTTTGCGGGCGGGTTCGGCTCTCTCAACGTTTCAAACGCCGCTGCGGTCGCGCTTTACGCTGGCCGGCACCGCTGATCACGGTTGCGTCACCCCCCTTTTCAACGGCGCGGGAATGTCCATTCCATTGCCATCATCGGAAGGAGAAACGAGATGATCCCCCGCCGTGCCTTTCTGACCCTTGCCGCCTCGATTCCGGTTGCGCATCTTCTGTTGCGCCCGGCCCGCGCCGCATCCCCCGGAATTTTTGCAAGCGACGGAGTCGCAATCAACGGGTATGACCCGGTCGCCTATTTTACCGAAGGCGCGCCGGCGCCCGGCTCTGCCGGTTTCACCCATGACTGGAACGGCGTGAACTGGCGCTTTGCCTCCGCCGCGAACCGCGATCTGTTTGCCGGAAATCCGCAGGCCCATGCCCCGCAATACGGCGGCTATTGCGCCTATGCGGTCTCAAGGGGTGCGACCGCATCCACCGTGCCGGATGCCTGGACGATCCACGACGGCAGACTCTATCTGAATTACAGCCTCGAAGTGCGCAGTATCTGGAGCGGGGACATCCCCGGCAACGTCGTTCGGGCCGATGCCAACTGGCCGGGCGTTCTTGGCAACTGAGGCATATGCCAACGGCGTGATCACAAGTGCTTTACATGCCCTTTAACACCGAACGCGACATGCCCATGTAATATGCAGGAAGCACCAAAGACGGAACTATTGTGCTTCTCTTCACTGTCCCTCGTTCCGCGACTGCACCCGGGGCTCGTACCCGGGTGCTCTTTGGGTGATTTCGGGCTGGAAACGTAACGCCCGTAACGCCCGCTTGGCAACATGCCCGGTTTTTCCGGAACGGGCGACGGGATTCGAACTCACGATCCTTGCCCTGGCAAATTTCCGTTCCGCAACAGGCGCCGCTGTGGCAGGCTGAAATAAGGGTGAAATAAGGGAGAGTCCGCAAAACCGTGTGGCAATCAGGCGGCGCGTTCTTCGGACCCGGACGATTTGTTGCAGTTTTTCATACCCGGATACCATTGCCCGAATTTCTGTCCGGGGCGGCCATCAAGGGCACGGGCACGGGCTTTGCAGCACATCGTGAAGGCGCCTTCGCGGCTGGCCTGCTGTCGCCGCCGCGCCGTGGCGCATGTCGTCATGGGTGCGCCGCTCTGTCCGTCCGGGCGGCATGGAAAGCGGTCTTCGTCCGGTCATGAGGGGATTTCCTCCGGCACGCCGCGATGTGGCATCAACGGCGCAGCGGCAGGATCGAATTTGCGCCCCCGGCGCAATCAGCCCTGCGCCGCTGAATGGTCGCGATACCAGTTCACGAACTTCCGGACTCCGTCCTCGACAGGGGTCATCTCCAGCTCGCCCACCAGACGCCTCAGCAATCCGGTATCGGCCCAGGTCGCCGGAACATCCCCCGGCTGCATTTCCATCGGCCTCTTCTGCGCCTCGATGCCCAGAGCCTGTTCCAGCGCGGCAATGAAATCCATCAGCTTCACCGGCGACCCCGTCCCGATATTGACCACGCGAAACGGGGCGACGGGTGAAAGGCTGTCACCGGCCACCGCCTGCCCGATCACCGGTGCCGCTTCCATCAGACGGCGGATGCCCTCGATCAGATCGTCGATATAGGTGAAGTCGCGCAGCATGTCGCCATGATTGTAGACATCAATGGGCTCGCCCTTCAGAATTGCCCTGGTGAATCTGAACAGCGCCATGTCGGGCCGCCCCCAAGGGCCATAGACCGTGAAAAACCGGAACATCGTGACCGGCAGCCCGTAAAGATGCGCATAGCTGTGCGCCATCGATTCCGACGCCTTCTTGGTCGCCGCATAGAAAGACATCTGGTGATCCGCGCGCGCGGTCTCGTGATACGGCATGTCCCCGTTCGCCCCGTACACCGAGGAGGTCGAGGCCAGCAGCAGGTGCCGTGGCGGATGGGCGCGCGCGGCTTCCAGCACCTCGAACGTGCCGAGCAGATTCGATTGCAGATAATCCCGCGGCGCCTCGACCGAATGCCGCACGCCTGCCTGCGCCGCCAGATGCACCACCAGATCAGGTTTCGATGCCGCGAACACGCCGCTCAGGACGCCTTCTGCCTCGACCGAACCCCGGATTTCCGCAAAACCGTCGCTGCGCCGCAGGATTTCGCTGCGCGCCTCTTTCAACGCCGGGTCATAACGGGCGTTCACGTTATCAAGGCCGATCACCGTGTGACCGCTCGCCAGCAAGCGCCGGCAGAGGTGAAAGCCGATGAACCCGGCAGAGCCGGTGATCAGGATGCGCACCATGTCAGCCCCTTGTCAGTCCCATGTCCGGTGTATCCCCGCGACCCTATGCCGGGTGGCGGCGGGGAACAAGCCCGAGGCCGAAGGCCATCGCCGAACCTCAGCGCCGGAGCATCGCGACCCCGCTTGTCCGCGCGAACGGCATCCGCCCCCGCCCGCCGCCTGTACGGGCACCCCGTTCGATCACTGGAAAACGCGCCCGGATCACGGCAGTTCCGACGCCGGAAACCGGGGCGGGCACGTTGGCCCTGTGACTTCGCCTGCGGGCTGTGCTACCCCACCGGAAAAGCAGCGGATTGACCGGGAATGGCGACAGATTTGCCCGATTCGACACTGCCCCCTGCGGGCGCCGCGCCCTCGCCGAACGGGGCCGTTCTCCGACAGTTTCCTTGGTCGGGGTCGCTGCGGTTGGCCTATTGGCTCTATCAGGTCGCGTTGCATCTCGGGTTGCCGGGGCTGCTCCTGCTGCTTTTCCTGCGCGCGCGAAAAGAACCCCTCTACAAACGGAACCTGCCGGAGCGTTTCGGCTTTCTGCGCCGTGCGCGCAGGCCGGGCGGCATCCTCGTTCATGCGGTTTCCCTGGGCGAGACGCGCGCCGCAGGCAGGGTTGTCCGGTCACTTCTGGACAGCGGCGAAACCGTGATCCTGACCCATGGCTCTCCGGCGGGTCTTGGCGCGGGGCGGGCGCTCTTTCCCGATGCAATATCGTCGGGGCAGCTCATACACGGCTACATGCCTGCCGATCTCTTCTGGGCGGTGCGCCTGTTTCTGAAACGGCAGAATCCACGGCTGGGAATCGTGGTGGAGGCCGAGCTCTGGCCCGGCCTGATGGCAGAGGCGGCGCGCATCGGGCTGCCCATGGTGCAGATCAACGGCAACTACACTGAACGCGGCTTCCGGCGCGACAAAAGCATTCGGGGCCTCAAACGCGGTGAGTTCTGGAAATTCTACAGCCGGATCATTACCAAATCCACAGAGCGGGCAGACAGGTATCTGCGGGCGGGGGTGGCGCGGGATCGCGTCCGGGTCGTCGGTGAACTGAAATTCGATCTGGAAATCGAGGACGCGCAGAAACGCGCTGCCGAAGCGTTCAGGAAAGGGCTGGGCGGGCAGCCGGTCCTTACCATCGCGTCCTCGATTGCAGACGAGGAAGCGGAACTTGTCGGTGTGATCCGGACAGTGCGCAAGGCAGCCGGGACGCCGCCGCGCATCGTCTGGGTTCCGCGCAGCCCGCAAAGGTTCGATCCGGTCGCACGGCGGTTGCGGCAAAACGGCCTGCGCGTGGCGCGGCGGAGCGCCATTCTGAATGACCGGCTGACTCCCTGCGCCGGGGCCGGTGAGTGGAATGTGCTGGTGGGCGATTCAATCGGCGAAATGGATTTCTACTATACGCTGGGCGACATCGTATTCGTGGGCGCCACGCTTGCCCCGATGGGCGGGCACAATATCATCGAACCGCTGGCGCTGGAACGCCCCGTGGTGACGGGGCCAAGCCTTTACGGCATTGCCTACCCGGCCCGGGAGGCAATGGACGCGGGTGCGCTGATCGCGCGCGACACCGCCGGGGAACTGGCGCAACTGCTGGTCGATCTCTATTCCTGCCCCGACCGGCGGGCGGCCTTTCAGGCCAGGACACGCGGTTTCAACCAGGCCCACAAAGGCGCCAGCGACCGCACCATGCAAGAGCTTGCCCCCTATCTGGAGAACCGCCCGTGAGCCGCCCGCTGATCGCCTTGCGCCAGAGGCATCGCCCGCAGTCGGAATAGGGCATCTGCGGCGTTGTCTGTCCCTGTCGGCAGACCCCGATCGGCAAGGCGCGCTCTTCCGCCCGAACCACAGGGCGCGGCAACTGGTTGATGGTCAGGGCGCGGCAAATGTGATTGAAGAGATGCTGAAGCTGACGCCGGGAGGCCGTTCATGACCCTGATCATCGAAGGCAAACACATTGGAGCGGACGAAAAATGCCTGCTGATTGCCGAGGTCGGCGCCAACCACGACCGCGATCCGGATCAGGCCATGGCGCTGGTCGATATTGCCGCCGATGCGGGTTGGGATTGCCTGAAGTTGCAGACCTACGACGCCGACACGCTGACCATCCGGTCCGACCATCCCTCGATGCGGGTCGATCCGGTCTGGGGGAGGGAAAACCTTTATGAACTCTATCAATCCGCAGCCATGCCGATGGCGTTCCACAAGCCCCTCTTCGCCAGGGCGCGGGAACGCGGCCTGTTGCCCTTCACCTCGGTCTACGACCCCCGCGATCTGGATTTCATCGAAGACCTCGGTTGCGCGATCTACAAGATCGCCTCGTTCGAAATGACCTATGACGATCTGCTGGAGGCGGTTGCAGGCACGGGCAAACCGGTCATCCTTTCCACCGGGATGGCCACGATGAATGAAATCGCCCACGCACTGGAGGTGCTGGAGAAGGCCGGATCGGGCGAGGTGGTGCTGTTGCACTGCTGTTCCGGCTATCCGGCCCCGCTGGAGCAGATCAACCTGAACGCCATGGCCGCGATGGGCGCGGCCTTCGGGCGGATGGTCGGCTTTTCCGATCATACCGAAGGGGCAATCGGCCCGCTGACCGCCGCCGCAATGGGCGCGGTGGCGATTGAAAAGCACTATACCAGCGACCCGGCGCGCAAGGGTCCGGACCACCGCTTTTCCGCAACGCCGGCGATCATGGCGGAGATCGCGCGCGGCGTGCAGGACATCCACGCCACTAGGGGCAGTTCCGTCAAGCAGACGACAGGGGCAGAGCAGGTTTCAAAATCCATCGGTCGCCGTTCCGCCTTTGCCCTGCGCGACCTGCCCGCAGGCCATTGCCTGACCGATGCCGACTTTCGCTTTGTCCGCCCCGGCGCGGGCATTCCGCCCAATGACCGGGATGCGGTGCGCGGTCGCAGGCTGGCGCGGGCGGTCAGGCAGGGCCATCCGATCACCCATGAGGATGTCGAGTGAGTTCCGTCGCGATCATGCAGCCCACCTTTCCGCCCTGGCTGGGCTGTTTCGCGCCCGAAACCCGGAACGGATGCCGAGAGGATCGCGCTGAAGGAAAGCGATCCGTTCCGGGACGCGCGCGTTGGCGTCTCTGTGCTGTCCGGCGATGACCGCTTTGCCGGGAAGAGCGTCAACAACCGCTTCTGCTACCCGGCGCAAAAGGGGTTGCGCGGCTTTTGCGATTCGGCAGCGGCGCGGCTGAAGGAACCGGGCGTCGATATTTTCATGTCCTCCGGCGTCTGTGCGATCCGCGATGCGGCGGATCGTGTGGTGGTGACGGCGGGCGGCCATCCGGTTCTGCGCCATGACTACATGCTGCGCGGGGGCGGTTTCCCATTCGAATTTGCGCGCCATCTCTACAGGGAGCCACAATTCGCCGGGGTTGCCCTTCGGCGCTGACGGGGTTCGCCGGGACAAGCGCCTAGTTGTCACATCCCGGAAGGTAGTATGGCTGTTTTTTGAACAGTTCCGGCTTGAGTTTGTGCCAGTCCTTCATGGCCTGCAAGGGCGTTCTGGTGCTCAATGCCGACTGAGGAAACTGCTGGTTGTAGAGCCAGACATAGCGGTGCAGCGTTGTCTCCAGGTTTTCGCCGGAACGGAAGTGATGGCTTTGGAGCACCTCCTCGATGCGGCCGTTGAACCTCTCGACCATGCCGTTGGTTTGGGGCGACTTCGGCGGGGTCAAGCGGTGGTCGATATCAAGGTCTGCGCAAAGCGCATCGAACGCATGCGCGCCGGTTGCAGCGCGTTTGCGTAGACCAAACAGCCGGTCGGTGAACTCCTTGCCGTTATCGGTCAACACAGTGCGGATGCAAATCGGGCAGACCCGTTCCAGATCGCGCAGGAAGCGGCGGGCGTTGGCGGCAGTCCTGGCTTTGAAGACACGAATGAAGACCCAACGCGTCGCCCGGTCGATGGCCACGAAAAGATAGCGGCGCGAGGTTTCATCGGCCATTTGCGGTAGGTATTTCAGGTCGATGTGTATGTGTCCTGGCTCGTAGGCCTTGAAGGCGCTGTGCTTCGGCTTCGGTGCTTTGGCCTTCAGATCGCGTAGGTTTCCCACACCATGACGACGAAGGCAGCGGTCCAGGCCAGAGCGCGAGGCATTCGGATTCAGGAACTCTCGCACCACCGCCAGCAGGTCGTCGAGTGATACCAGCAGCGTCCTGCGCAAGGTCACCGCAACCGCCTCTTGCGCCGGTGTCAGCGTGGTTTGCAGCCGGTGTGGCGTGTGGCTGCGATCCTCGACGCCATCGCGGCGCCGCCATTTGTAGACAGTCTGCTCGGTCGTCCCGTATCGCTCCGCCAAGATGGAAGCAGACGCATCACTGGCCTGGAGGGCCGACCGAACCTTCGGCGTCGTTGTAGCCTGCTTGTGAAGTTGGATCACCATGGTCGCACCCCGTCCCGAATGTCCCACAGAACCGACCTTGCCATGAAAAGGGCAGATCGACGAGGGGAAATATGATCATACGGGATGGAACAATCATTCAATACCGCTCGATCCATGGCCAATCTCCATTGTTTCCTGACCTTGAATCAGAACTCAACCAATAAGAAAACTCCTTTCGTGAATATGAATGTCCACAGGCCCTATGAGTCCTGAGCCTAAATTCACGCATAGCTCCCCATTGGTAGGCGCGGGCGACAGGGTTGCCCAGCCCGGATTTCATCTGGAACATAGATGGAACACTCTTTTCCTTCCGCACGAATGCCGCTAGGGTTTCCGCCATGAGCAGTATTGACAAAGACGACGACGACACTTCCGGGGCCGCTGCCCCCGCGCCACGGCTGAGCCGGCTTGCCCGGCCGGCCTGCCCTTCGCCCTGGCTGGACGGTCTGAACCCGGCGCAGCGCGAGGCGGTGGAGGCTGTGGACGGTCCGGTTCTGATGCTGGCGGGGGCGGGCACCGGCAAGACAAGGGCGCTGACCGCGCGCATTGCGCATCTGCTGAATACCGGTCGCGCACGGCCCGACGAGGTACTGGCCGTCACCTTCACCAACAAGGCGGCGCGCGAGATGAAGAACCGGGTGGGCACCCTTCTGGGCCACGCGGTAGAGGGGATGCCGTGGCTGGGCACGTTTCATGCGATCTGCGCAAAGCTCCTGCGCCGACATGCGGAACTGGCGGGGCTGAAACCGAATTTCACCATTCTGGACACGGATGATCAGACCCGGCTGCTGAAACAGCTTGTCCGGGCGGCGAATATCGACGAAAAGCGCTGGCCCGCCCGGCAGATGGCGGCGATCATCGACACCTGGAAGAACCGCGCCTGGACGCCGGAGACATTGCCGGGAGGAGAGGCCGCAGCCTTCAACGGCAGGGGGCCTGCGCTTTATGCCGAATATCAGGCGCGGCTGCGGACCCTGAATGCGGCGGATTTCGGCGATCTGTTGCTGCACATGGTGACGATTCTTCAGAAGCACCCGGATGTGCTGGAACGATACCGGCGCTGGTTCCGCCATGTGCTGGTGGATGAATATCAGGACACCAACATTGCCCAGTATCTGTGGCTGCGGCTGCTGGCGGGCGGGCACGGGAACATCTGCTGCGTCGGCGACGACGATCAGTCGATCTATGGCTGGCGCGGCGCCGAGATCGGCAACATCCTGCGGTTCGAGAAGGATTTTCCCGGTGTGCGCGTGGTGCGTCTGGAACAGAACTACCGCTCCACTCCGCATATCCTGGCCGCCGCGTCGGGGGTGATTGCCGGGAACAAGGGGCGGTTGGGAAAGACGCTGTGGACCCAGGCGACGGAAGGTGAACAGGTTCGCCTGATCGGCCACTGGGATGGCGAGGAAGAGGCGCGCTGGATCGGCGAAGAGATCGAGGCGATGCAGAGCGGCACGAGGGGCAGGGCGCCGATGAGCCCGGATGACATGGCGATTCTGGTGCGCGCCTCGCGTCAGATGCGCGCCTTCGAGGACCGCTTCCTGAGCATCGGCCTGCCCTATCGGGTGATCGGCGGCCCGCGCTTTTATGAACGGCGGGAGGTCCGCGACGCGATGGCCTATTTCCGGGTCGTGGTCAGCCCCGATGACGACCTGGCCTTTGAGCGGATCGTGAACACACCGAAACGCGGGGTGGGCGACAAGGCCCTGCAAACGATCCAGCGCGCCGCGCGGGCGCGCAATGTGCCGCTTCTGCAAGGGCTGAGGTCGCTGCTCGATACGGGTGAAATCAAGGGCAGGGCAAGGGCGGAACTGCTCCGGCTGGTGGCGCAACTGGACCTTTGGTCGGCGCCGGCCGGGGCTGACGATGCCGACCATATGGAACTGGCCGGGCAGATTCTGGACGAATCCGGTTACACGGCCATGTGGCAGAACGCCGGAACGCCGGATGCGCCGGGGCGGCTGGATAACCTGAAGGAACTGATCAGGGCGCTGGGGGAGTTCGGCAGTCTGCAAGGGTTCCTCGAACATGTGGCGCTGATCATGGACAATGATGCGGTGGCCGAGGGCGAGAAAGTCACCATCATGACCCTGCACGCCGCCAAGGGGCTGGAATATCCGGCGGTGTTCCTGCCGGGGTGGGAAGACGGGCTGTTCCCCTCGCAACGCTCCATGGACGAAGGCGGGCTCAGGGGGCTGGAGGAGGAGCGCCGCCTTGCCTATGTGGGAATCACCCGGGCAGAACGGACCTGCACAATATCCTTTGCCGCAAACCGGCGGGTTTACGGGCAGTGGCAATCGTCCCTGCCATCGCGTTTCATCGACGAGTTGCCCCCGGATCACATAGAGGTTCTGACCCCGCCGGGGCTTTATGGCGGCGGTCATGGCGCGGCCGGCGGGCTTGGCGCACGGATGGAGGCGCGGGCGTCACGGGCGGACGCCTATAACTCTCCGGGCTGGAAGCGGATGCAGGCGGCGCAGGAGGCGCGGCCCGTGGCGCAACCGCGCGGGGCGCGGAATATCGTGATTGATGCCGGGGCGGTCCCGGCCCACGGCAAGGGCGACCGCGTGTTTCATCGCAAGTTCGGCTATGGCACGGTGATGGATATTGACGGCGACAGGCTGGATATAGAATTTGACGCGGCAGGGGCCAAGATGGTGGTCGCGCAGTTTGTCGTGGCGGCGGCGCGGGCGGATGATGTGTCATCCTGAACGGATAACGGCAGCCGGGCAGCCGGGCAGGCGGAAAACGATTGCCCGCCGGGAGTGCGCAGGGCCTCGCATCGGTCCCGTGCGGCAGACACTGGCAGACACCGGCAGACACCGGCGCGGGAGAGCGTTGCGCGCTGACCATCTGCTTCCACAAATGCGCCTGTCCCTGTCCGGGCCGGTCGCATCCCTGCCCGCCTGCAAATCGTCCGGTTTGCACCCCCGCAAGCGGTGGCGGCGACTCGGCCATCCCCGCCCGGATTTTCAGGGCGGGGTCGGGCCGCCTTCTTGCGGAATGCCGCGGAATGCTCATGTGGCGTCATGTGAATTTTCGCTTAACCCGAACGGGCCGGGTTGCTAGGTCTGACGGGAGATTCGCGAACGGGAACGCCCATGCTGCCTCAGTTGACCTTCGTAATCGGCGGGGCCGCCTCCGGCAAATCGCGCCATGCCGAGGGGCTGGCGACAGACGCCGGTCGCCCGCGCCGCTACATCGCCACCGCGCAGGCTCTCGACCCCGAGATGCGGGCCAGGGTGGATCGTCACAAGGCGCGGCGCAGCGCAGGCTGGACAACGGTGGAGGCCCCGACAGAGGCGGCGGCGGCGCTGAACTCGGCCCGGCCCGGTGAAATCGTCCTGTTCGATTGCGCAACGCTCTGGCTCTCCAATCACCTGCTGGCCGAAAGCGACCTGCCCGCCGAAACCGAACGGCTGATCGCCGCGCTTGCCGCCTGCCCTGCGCCGGTCGTCCTGGTCTCGAACGAGGTCGGCGCAGGCATCGTGCCCGACAACGCGCTGTCGAGAACGTTTCGCGAGGAACAGGGACGCCTCAACCAGCGCCTTGCCGCAGAGGCCGGGCTGGTCATCGCCGTGACCGCCGGACTGCCCGTCATCCTGAAAGGCGCCCCGCCGGAGACCGGCGCATGACGGTCTGGTGGTGGGTCCGCCATGCCCCGACACACGAGAACGCCTTCGCCGGCTGGCGCGATGTGCCTGCGGACATTGCCGACACCGCACGGATCGCCCGGCTGAACGCGGCCTTGCCAAAGGACGCGCTTCTGGTCTCTTCCGACCTCCGCCGCGCAATCCAGACCGCAGACGCGATTTCCGGCGCGCGCACCCGCCTGCCCGATGCCCGTGAACTTCGGGAATTCCATTTCGGCGAATGGGACGGGTTGCGCTTTGACGAGGCAGCCGCCCGCGACCCCGATCTCAGCCGCAGGTACTGGGAAGACCCCGGCGACACCGCCCCGCCCGGCGGCGAAAGCTGGAATGACGCCGCCGCCCGCGTCGCAGCCTTTGTCGATCGGATGAACCGCGACCATCCCGGCCGGCACATCATCGCCGTCGCCCATATGGGCACCATCCTGACCCAGATCCAGCGGGCGGGCAAGCTCGGCCCCGTACAGGCGATCAGTCGCAGGATCGACAACCTGTCCGTCACCCGGCTTGACCTTGACGGAACCGGCTGGCACACGGGCTGCATCAATCGTATCCCGTGATCCATCCCTGCGCGCGCTTTTGTTTCCCTGCGTCGTCTGCCTGCGCCACGCCCCGATGTGGTGACGGAATCCGCGACAGACCCTTTCATGCTTTCGCATGATCACGGATTAACAGGGATTTAGCGCTTCGTCGCGGAAACTGCTTTTCGTCAGCGGCCCGCCGCGACCATCGGCCTTGCCTCTGGATGCCGAACAAGAAAAGAGTGATCGTGAACGAAAATGCGATGAGAGCACTGCTGCCCGCCCTGATACTGTCCCTTGCCGCCTGTGCCGCGCCCGTCAATGACCGGGCCGATCCCAGAATACTCGCCATGGGCGATTCCCTTCTGGCCTGGCACAGGATTTCCGGCCGCTCCGTTGCAGACAGTATCGAGCGGCACTTGCAGGAGCCCGTTGCCGACCATTCCGTCGGCGGGTCGTCGATCCTCTATCCCCTTCCCGTCAGCGGCGCCATGGGGCTGAGCATCCCCCGGCAATACCGCGACGGCGCCTGGGACTGGATCATCCTCAGCGGTGGCGGCAACGATCTGCTGTTCGGCTGCGGCTGTCTCGGCTGTGACCGCATCATCGACTGGATGATAACGGCAGACGGCGCCACGGGCCGGATACCCGATCTGGTCGCCAGACTGCGCAACACCGGGGCGCGGGTGATCCATGTGGGGTATCTGCGCAGCCCCGGTGTCGGCTCTGCGTTCGAGCACTGCAAGGATGAGGCGGATGAGTTCGAACGCCGGATCGAACTGCACGCGCAGGGCGATGACGGCGTTTATTTCGTCTCGCTTGCCGATCTGGCGCCCAGCGGCGACCGGTCCTTTCACGGGCTCGACATGATCCACCCGTCCGTGAAGGGAAGTGCGGCAATCGGCCAGCGGATCGCGGCGCTTATCCTCTCGCAGGGCGGTTAGGTGTCACATCCCGGAAGGTAGTATGGCTGTTTTTTGAACAGTTCCGGCTTGAGTTTGTGCCAGTCCTTCATGGCCTGCAAGGGCGTTCTGGTGCTCAATGCCGACTGAGGAAACTGCTGGTTGTAGAGCCAGACATAGCGGTGCAGCGTTGTCTCCAGGTTTTCGCCGGAACGGAAGTGATGGCTTTGGAGCACCTCCTCGATGCGGCCGTTGAACCTCTCGACCATGCCGTTGGTTTGGGGCGACTTCGGCGGGGTCAAGCGGTGGTCGATATCAAGGTCTGCGCAAAGCGCATCGAACGCATGCGCGCCGGTTGCAGCGCGTTTGCGTAGACCAAACAGCCGGTCGGTGAACTCCTTGCCGTTATCGGTCAACACAGTGCGGATGCAAATCGGGCAGGCCCGTTCCAGATCGCGCAGGAAGCGGCGGGCGTTGGCGGCAGTCCTGGCTTTGAAGACACGAATGAAGACCCAACGCGTCGCCCGGTCGATGGCCACGAAAAGATAGCGGCGCGAGGTTTCATCGGCCATTTGCGGTAGGTATTTCAGGTCGATGTGTATGTATCCTGGCTCGTAGGCCTTGAAGGCGCTGTGCTTCGGCTTCGGTGCTTTGGCCTTCAGATCGCGTAGGTTTCCCACACCATGACGACGAAGGCAGCGGTCCAGGCCAGAGCGCGAGGCATTCGGATTCAGGAACTCTCGCACCACCGCCAGCAGGTCGTCGAGTGATACCAGCAGCGTCCTGCGCAAGGTCACCGCAACCGCCTCTTGCGCCGGTGTCAGCGTGGTTTGCAGCCGGTGTGGCGTGTGGCTGCGATCCTCGACGCCATCGCGGCGCCGCCATTTGTAGACAGTCTGCTCGGTCGTCCCGTATCGCTCCGCCAAGATGGAAGCAGACGCATCACTGGCCTGGAGGGCCGACCGAACCTTCGGCGTCGTTGTAGCCTGCTTGTGAAGTTGGATCACCATGGTCGCACCCCGTCCCGAATGTCCCACAGAACCGACCTTGCCATGAAAAGGGCAGATCGACGAGGGGAAATATGATCATACGGGATGGAACAGTTAGGTTTCATGCCGCTTGGTTCATCTGTATCGCGCCAAAGTATGCGTCGTTGGGCGTCCGTTTATCAAGCGCGGTGTGGGGCCGCTCAGCGTTGTAAAATCCGATCCAGCCGTCGATAACGCGCTTGGCTTGGAAACCATCCTGCAATTCATGCAGGTAGACGGCCTCGTGCTTGAGGGATCGCCACAGGCGTTCGATGAAGATGTTTGTATCTGTCGCGGTTTGATGCCGCTCCTTTGATAGCATTTATTGCGACAAAGGAGACTGACTATGGGACTGAAACGGACGGACGAATTCCGGCAAGACGCAGTGCGGATCGCGCTGACCAGTGGGCTTACGCGTAAGCAGGTTGCTGATGATCTAGGCGTTGGCATGTCGACACTGAACAAATGGATCACGGTGCATCGAGATACTGATGTGGTATCGCAGGAGGATTTGAGCCTCGCCCAAGAGAATGATCGGCTTCGACGCGAGAACCGGCTTCTCAAGGATGAGAGGGAGATTCTAAAAAAGGCCACCCGGTTCTTCGCGGGTCTGAAGCAATGAGGTTCAGGTTCGTAGAAGAACATATCGCCGACTTCCCAGCGAACCGGCTGTGCGATGTTGTGGGCGTCAGTTCGCGCGGCCTGCGAGCATTCCGCAGTCGTCCTGCTAGTCGCCGACAACGATCTGATCTGGTCACACTGGCGCATATCAAAGAACAGTCGCGTCTCAGCCTGGGCAGCTACGGGCGGCCCCGGATGACGGAAGAGTTGAAGGAGATCGGCCTGGATGTTGGCCACCGTCGCGTTGGCAGATTGATGCGTGAGAATGGCATATCTGTCGTAAGAACGCGCAAACACAAGGTGACAACGGATAGCGATCACAAGCTCAACATCGCGCCAAACCTGCTGGATCGTGACTTCTGCGCGAACAAGCCCAATCAAAAGTGGGCCGGCGACATCAGCTATGTCTGGACCCGCGAAGGCTGGTTATATCTGGCAGTGATCCTGGACTTGCATTCTCGACGGGTCATCGGTTGGGCCGTCAGCAATCGGATGAAGCGGGACTTGGCTATCCGGGCGCTGAAGATGGCCATCGCCTTCAGATCACCGCCCACAGACTGCATCCATCATACGGATCGTGGCAGCCAATATTGTTCGCATGATTATCAGAAGATCCTGCGCCAGCACGGCTTCAAGGTGTCCATGAGCGGCAAGGGCAATTGTTACGATAATGCCGCCGTCGAGACATTCTTCAAGACCATCAAGGCGGAGCTAATCTGGCGGAGGTCGTGGGAAACCCGAAGGCAGGCTGAGATTGCCATCTTCGAATACATCAATGGCTTTTACAATCCGCGACGGCGGCACTCAGCACTGGGCTGGAAAAGCCCCGTCGCATTCGAACGGAAAGTGGCTTGAACCAGCACTTGGGGCGGCACAAATACGCGACAGGTCCATCTCAGCATCCAGCCCTGAGTGTCGGAGAGTTCCTGTAGCGCGTCAACCATCTTGTCTGTTTCCGACAACCACCTTGTCCGGTTTTGAGGCCGCCATGGTTGGGTATTCGTCGGAGTTTTTTTCTCAGTTCTCTCCTACGTGCTGGTTGTCGTTGCTGGTTGTCGCTGGCGTTTCGGCCTGATCCTTCATGTTGAAGGCGGCGGCGCGCTGTCGGAAGCTTTCGGCGTTCATCTCCAGGATGGTTGCGTGATGGACCAGCCGGTCGCTGGCGGCGACGATCATGGCCTTGTCCGGGAAGCTCTTGTCCCAGCCGCTGAACGGCTGGTTGGCGGCAATTGCGCTGCTGCGGTATTGGTAGCGCCGGGCGATCAGTTCGAAGAGGCCGCCGGTTTCGGCCTGATCCTTGTGGGCATAGGTGATGTCGTCGAGGATGATCAGGTCGAACTTGTCGAGTTTGGCCAGGGCGGCCTCGAGGATAAGGTTACGTCGAGGCGCCTGTAGCCTCTGCACCAGATCGCTGGTCCGGGCGTAGAAGACGCGGTGTCCTGCCTTGACCAGGGCATGACCGATGGCACCCAAGATGTGCGTCTTGCCGGTGCCGGAATTGCCGATAGCGACAAGGTTGCCGCCGCCATCCAGCCAGTCGCCCGCGGCCAGAGCCTCGACGCGGGCACGCGGCCGGGTTGGCAGGGCCTTGAAGTCGAAGGTCGCCAGCGTTTTGCCGATGGGAAGCTGCGCCTGGTTCAGGTGCCGCCGGCTGCGACGCATGTCGCGCTCGGCCAGTTCATATTCCGCCAGCACGGCGAGGAAACGTGCGGCGGGCCAGCCTTCGGTATCGGCGCGGGTGGCGATCTCCTGCCAGAGCTTGTGGAAGCCGGGCAGCCGCAGCGCGGTCAGCATGCCCGGCAGCGTGTGGATATAGATCTCGCGGGTGATCATGCGCGGCCCCCCGGCAGGGCGTCGAAACTGTCCAGCGAAGGCTGGGCGACGGCGACATCCTTGGGCAGCGTCATGTGCCTCGGTGTCAGCCGGGATATCAGAGCTTCGGGGTCCGGCAGGCGGCCCTCGGCAAGAACTGCTGACAGCAGATGCGCCAGTTCCGCCTCACAGGCCCGGTCATGGGCGACGAAGAGCAGATCGACCATCCGGCGGCAGGCGTCCCGGCGTGGCAGGTCCGGCTGCAACGCCTTCCAGGCTTGAGCGTATTCGGTTCGGGGGAACAGGCTGTCACGGTAGATCGAGTTGCACAGGGCCTGCGGTTTGCGCCGCAGGGCGTGGATGACGTGGTGGTAGTTGATGATATGGACGCGCTGCCCATCAATGCGCCCGCGGGCTCGGGGATGGCTGACGACGAGGGTGCTGCCGGGAAACGCCTCGATGCGGTCATCGTATATGTGGACCCGCAGGCGCTGCCCGATCAGCTGTGACGGCGCGCTGTAGAAAATGCTCTTGACCAGGAAGCCACCGGTCCGGGTGACTGTCGCGACGATCTCGGTGAAGTCGGTGGTGCGCCGCTGCGGCAGGGGCTTGAGATGCGTCCGTTCGGCCTGAACTGCGTCGGCCCGGAGCTTGTTGCGCCGCGCCACAGCCAGGTCGATGAAGCGCCGGTAGTCTTCAACCGCCGCAAAGTCGCGGCCGCCGCGCAGGATCAGCGCCTGCTTGATCGCCGTCTTGAGGTGCCGGTTATGGGATTCTACCGCGCCATTCCCGTGCGCTTCGCCGCGATTGTTGCGGCTGGCATCCATGCCGTAATGGCCCACGAAAGCGTCATAGCGCCTGGTGATATCCTCGCGCTGATCGGCAGTCAGGTTGCGGAACGCTGCAGAGAGGCTGTCAGTGCGGTGGTTTTGCGGCACCCCACCGAGGGACCACAGCGCCTGCTGCAGGTTCCCGGCCAGGGCGGTAAAGCTTTCCCCGCCCGGAACCACTCCCACATGCTCCCAGCGGCTGTAGACCATGACGAAGTGATAAAGCAGATGTGGGAACGGCTGGCCCGCAATTGTCACACCCAATTCTTCGGCATGGGTGAAGTCGGATTGGGCCATGTATCCCGGCTCCGGCGTCTGGCGGAAAATGATGTCACGCTCCGGACCGTTCAACGCCCGCCACTGCCGGATGCGCCGCTCCAAGGTGCGCCGGATGCGATCATCGGGGAAAGCCAGCGGATGCAGGCCCTGAAGACGGCGCAACAGGGTGATGGCCTGCAGCGCGGCGTCGTTCTCCAGCAGGGGAAGAAGGTCGTTCTCCCAGTAGTCTTCAAGCGGGTCCGCCACCGTGCGCCCATGCGCGATCTTGCGGTTCAAAGGCAGCGGCGGATCGGCATCAAAGCGCCGGGCGGTACGCTCACTGAACCCGGCGCGGGCAGAAGATGTTCGCTGACTGTGATTTTGGAGGTCGGTCATATACAATCTCAATTGCTGGTCGGTGATGGGTTTATAGGCCAACCCGGGGACTCCGTTTGACGGCAGAAAAACCCGGCTTACCAACCCCCACCGGCCAGCACCTATCCCCGAAAATCGATCAGGCCGGTGGGGCTGAACAGTTCCAGAGCTACCCGCCATGGGATGCCCAGGAGGTGCTTTCCTTTATAGGAATCACCGATATTGAGCCAGAACGATCCTGCGGGCTTCAAAACCCTTTGAAGCTCCCCGAAGACAAGAAGCAGGTTTCTGATGAAATCCCTGTAGTCTTTTTCAAGCCCGATTCCGCCATTCTCGTACTCGCGTTTTCCCCAATACGGGGGCGAAGTCATCACACAGTCGATGGACGCTGCCGGCAACTGTTTGAGGATGTGGAGAGCGTCTCCGGTTACGAATGCAGGTTTCGAGGTCATCGGTATCGGAATGGCATCCCGGGGGCGGATGCTGCGTGTCGGTTTGGCGGGAAGATCAGTGCCTGATGGTCGGCGTCGGGTTGAAGCGGCCCCCAAAGTGTCCAGAAAAGGTCGGTTCATGTTTGCCTGCATCCTTGTGATTGTAGTCAGCTAAAAGTGAGAGATTGGGCGGTGAGTGTTTGATCCCATGTTTTGCTGGTGCGCTTGTCTTATGACATTACGTGGCTTCTTTGCGATAAGGGAGCCGCTGCCCGGCACCTCACATATGCCGGGCAGCGGCGGCGGTCGGATCGCGTTACGCCTGGTCGGCAGAGACCGAAAGAGAGTATGATCGACCGCCGTCTTCACCACAGGCCTGAACGGATACACGGGGCCCTGGCCCCGCATGACAAGCATAGGATATGGCGAAGATGACGGATCATAACATTGGCGTGGACATTTCCAAAGCCCACTTCGACGCGTTCGATCTCAAGACAGGGCGGGCGGCGCAGTTCACGAATGGCAAGACCGGGTTTCGGAGCTTCCGGAAATGGCTGGGCGGGCGCAAGATCGCCCGGATCGTCTACGAGGCGACCGGTATCTACCACCGAGCATTCGAGCTTGCGCTCCCGGCGCGCCGGTTCGCAGAAGCCCGCGGCACACGCGCCAGGACCGACCGGGCGGATGCCCGCTCCCTGGCAGCAATGGGAAAGGCTTTCGATCTCGAAGCGCTGCCGCTGAGGTCAAAAAGCCGGCGCCTTTTCGGAGACATGCACTCGGCACGCTCCAGAATGATGGCCGAACGCGTCCGTCTTCCCGGTCACATCTCCCAACTCGACGTGCCGCTTTTGCAGCGTCGGACGCGGGAGTTGATCGAGCATGTCGAAAGGCGCGTCGCCGAACTGGATGCCGGGACCGCAGCGCTGATCGCTGAGGACCAGGAAGAAACCCGCAAGCTGGAAATCGTCCGCTCCATTCCCGGCACAGGCATGGTGACGGCCTCGGCCATCCTCGCCTTCATGCCCGGGATCGGCCAACTCGAACGCAAACAGGTGGCAAGCCTGGCTGGCCTTGCTCCGTTCACACGATCATCCGGAACCCGGGTTGGCCAGTCATTCATCAAGGGCGGTCGAAAGCCGCTGCGGCAGGCATTGTACATGCCGGCGCTCGTTGCGGCGCGCTTCAATCCGGATCTGAAGAAGAAATACGACGCTCTGCGCACCGCCGGGAAACCAGCCAAGGTCGCGCTTGTCGCGCTGATGCGAAAACTGATCGAACTCGCCAACACACTCGTCAAATCCGACCGGAAATGGGCCCCGAAAACCTGTTGACAAAAACGGATACTCTTTTCTTTGGAATGGAAGGAAGCCTTATGGGACAAGTACGTCACGGCAGCGCCACGACGACTGCGGCGGTCCGTCGAGCAATACAGGATAGTCAGGAAAGCCTGAAGGTTCTTGCCAGGCGTCATGGTATCAATGCGAAGACGGTGGCCAAATGGCGTAAGCGCACGACAACCGGGGATCGGAAAACCGGGCCGAAGACGCCGCAGTCTACGGTTCTGTCCCTGGAAGAGGAGGCAATGATTGTCGCGTTCCGGCGGCACACGCTCCTGCCACTGGATGACTGCCTTCATGCGAGTTATAGCCGAAAGTTGGTGATGGCGCTGATTGGCGGCCTATCATGGCGTTGTTCACGCGCCGCAATTCTCAGCAGAGAAAAGGATATGCCGCATGACGAAGTCTACCATCACGCCGTTGCCCGGTCCATCGGGATTTTCGTCTGACCCGCTGACCGACATCCTGCAAACCGGCGCGCGCCAACTGCTCAAACAGGCGGTGGAAGCGGAATTGGCCACGCTCCTCGCCGCCCATGCCCGCGAGGTGACGGACGATGGCCGTGCGCGGCTGGTGCGCCATGGTCATCTGCCCGAGCGCGAGGTTATGACCGGCATCGGCCCGATACCAGTGAAGGCGCCGCGGGTGCGGGACCGGGGCAATGTGGACGAAAAGATCCGTTTCGCCTCGTCGATCCTGCCGCCCTGGCTGCGCAAGACCAGATCGATTGAGGAACTGCTGCCGTGGCTCTATCTCAAGATATCTGTCCTGGTCAAGGTTTGATTTTGGACCACTGGCGGTTTTCGCGGATCAAGGTATTTGCGAGGATGATGAGCTTGCGCATGATTGCCACAAGGGCGACCTTGGCTTTCTTGCCCTTTTGACGCAAAGCCTTGTAGACGCAGGTGAGTTGGGAATTGCAGCGCGCTGCGACGAGGGCGGGCATGTAGAGCGCCTGGCGAAGCCCGGCTCGTCCGCCTCCGATTTTCGCTCTGGCTGTCCATTTGCCGGACTTGCGCACGAAGGGAGCCAGGCCCGCAAGCGCGGCGGCCTGCTTGGGCGTCAAGGTTCCGATCTCCGGCATTTCGATGAGTATTGCAACGGCAGGGGATCGACCGCAGGATCTCGAACTGTCTGGCAAGCTTTGCATCCTCGCGGATACGCTTCTTCAACTCGGCATCGAGTTGGGCAAGTTGCTTTGCAATCTGGCGCATCCTGGTTTTCAGTTGCGCCTTGACGAGTGTGTTGCGCGCACCGCAGAGCCGGTTCCGGCAGGCAGTCTGGTCCTTGATGAGAGCGCTCCGGGCGACATGCACCTCCCGCAGATCGTTCATGGGTTCATCGCGCAACGGTGAAGCCTTCAGGTCAAGCATCGCCCCCATGCGGGCCAGCAGTTCCGCATCGATCCGGTCAGTTTTGGCGGACTGGCCGACCGCTTCGGCGAAGCGGCGGGCGCGTTTGGGGTTCACCTTGACCATGGCGTGAGCCGTCTTTGAAAGGCGGGCCTCCAGATCGCGATGATAGCGTCCTGCAGGCTCGTAGACGACGCGGCAGCACTGCGGGCCGATCCAGTTCTTCAGCGTCTTCAGTCCTGTCCGGTCGTTGGTGAAGCGTTTCGCCTTGCCATCGCTCAGGCGATGGGTGTCGAGATGATCTTTCGAGATGTCGATGCCGATGGTATCATTCATGACCTTTTCGTCTCCCGTTCTTGTCATACGAGGCAGGGATGTTCCCTCCTCCACTATCTGTTCGGGTTCATCAAAAGGGCGGGGGTGATCCATCTTGAGAACGGTCCTCAAAGACCAGGGCATCATCGATCCATCCCCCGCCACCCCTCGGGCCGCTGCAGCGGCCCGAGGGGTGGCATCCGTATCGCACGGATACGAATGCCTGGGAAATCCAATAGGACAAGGGCATTTCCACGGGCGACTTTCAGGAGGCTCCTGGGGCGCTGTTGGGGCCGAACGCGGCAGGGCTTTCATCGAGCACCATCTCGCGATTGAAAGCGGACTGGGGGGCGGAGTATGAACGCTGGCAGCGCCGCGATCCCAGTGCCCGGCGTTTCGTCTATGTCTGGGCCGATGGTGTCTGTTTCCAACCGCGTATGGAAGAGCAGAAACAATGCGTTCCGGTGCTGATCGGCGCGGATGAGTGGGGCCGCAAGGAGGTTCCGGGCCTCACCGAAGCAGGCAGTCGGCTACCGTGAAAGCACGCAGAGTTGGCGCGAGTTGCTGCTCGATCTCAAGCGTCGCGGGCTGTCCCACGCCCCCGATCTGGCCATTGGCGACGGCGCCCCAAGGGTTACGGGGGTTCCGGGCGGCGCTGCGCGAAGTCTTCGGCAGCACCCCGGAACAACGCTGTTGGGTTCACAAGACCGGAAACGTTCTCAATGCCATGCCCAAATCGGTGCAGGCCAAAGCCAAAGGCCACCTGCATGATATCTGGCAGGCGGAAACGAAGACCGAAGCCGGGGCCGCCTTCGATTTCTTCGTGGAAACCTGTGGCGCGAAATATGACAAGGCGGTTGGGAAACTGACCAAAGACCGGGCTGTGCTGCTCTCCTTCTACGGCTTCCCTGCTGAGCACTGGAAGCACATCCGAACCACGAACCCGATCGAGAGCACCTTCGCCACCGTCCGCCACCGCACCGGCAAAACCAAAGGCTGCCTGAGCCGCAGGACCGGGTTGGCCATGGCATTCAAGCTGATGATGTCAGCGCAAGGAAAATGGCGAAAGCTCGACGGCGCCAACCGCATGCCAGAGATCATTGAAGGGGTTGAGTTCACAGACGGGATCAAGCAAATTCAAAACGCCGCCTGATCACACCATCACCAACTTTCGGGCATAGCTCCCTTCATGCGCTGCTGCCAACTCTCCCGAACCTGACACGCTCTTCTGTGCATCGGTGCTTGCAGCGCCATGGTATCAGCCGCTTGCCGGATGCAGGCGGCGACAAGCCCGCCATGAAGACGTTCAAACGTTACCCTGTCGGGGAGTGTCATGAATTCTGTGTATCAGTGCCAGCCCATGGGGTTTTCAGATATGGTCACGCGTTGAGGCGATCTTCGAACACGATAGCGGGTATTACCAAGTTGTTTGAGGTTGGTCGCGAATGACCGGTCAAACGTTCATCAGGAGGTTATTTCTGCGGCGTATTCTGCCCGGAGGTTGAAGGCGTCGGATCTGGCGTGGCGGCAAGATGAGGCGGAGAGTTTGTGTCGGCGGGAGCGAAAGATCAGGTTGATTTGGTCGTGAGCGGCGGGAAACCTCTGCGCTTGTCACGGGGATTTGAAGCGGCCCGGGATTTTCTCCCGTTTTCGGGTCGGGCGATGTGAAACCCTGATCGCGTTGTTCAGTCCCTTGTGCGCCCGGTGATCCGCATTGGGCGCCAGCGCCCTGACCGGCTTGATGGAGCCGCGCAATTTGTCCGTGATACCGACCCGGGGCTTGCCAGACCGGGCGATGTTCCTCTCTCTCCATGTCATCGGTTTTCATGTCCGGGCAGCGCTGACGCAACAGACCGGTTCCGAGGCAGGAGATATGAGGCCGCCGGATGAGGAGGGCCTTGCAATCGGCCATGTGCCGGGCCATGGTCCCGACATGCGGAACGGCCATTTGGAACAGGAACACACCCCGTGAAACGCAGTGTCTGGCTGAACCCGAACGCTGCCCTTGCCCAAGGGGCCGGGCGGGTGGTCTATGCCCATCCCGACCGGGCGGATGCGTTGATCAAGGTGTCAAAGCCGAGGAAACGTGATCAGTATGCGCTTTTATCGCTCAGGTTGAGGAAGCGCCGTTTCGGGTGCTTGAGATCGGCATTCAAGGAGTATGAGGAATATATCGCCGCCATGTCGAGGCTGGGGCGGATACCTTCCGCCCTTCCGGCATTCCGGGGGTTTGTCGATACGAATCTCGGCATCGGCATGGTTGTCGAGAAGATTACCGATGCGGATGGCAATCTGGCACCCTCACAGCGCGAATATATCGAGTGTCATGGACTGACCGACGATCTCGTCGTAAAAACCCACGCACTGGTCGATGAAATAAAGGCTGCCCGGATTGTCGCCGGCGATCTGACGCCAAGCAATATCGTCATCGGCGTCGATGAAGCGGGCAAGCAGAGGCTTTTTCTGGTCGATGGTACATCCGAAAACACCTTTTTCCGTGTCAAGACCCATTTTCGACCGGTGTATCTGCGCTGGATCGAAAAGAAGCGCCGCAAACTGATTGCCGACATGAACCGGATCGCAGCCGGCGCGGCGTCTTTCAGGGGCGGATGAACCGGAACACCGCAGACGCGCCCCAGCCGGCGGCAATGGCGATGATCAGGGACAGGATGCCGTAGATCAGCGGCCTTTCATGGGCGAGGTTGAATATCCAGCGCTCCAGCCCGACCTTCGAGACATAGATCGGGGTCTCGTGCTCATCCACAACCTGCATGTCACGGGTCAGGAATATGCGGGCGACATAGATGCCCTCCGTCAGGTTGGCCGGAAGCGAAACAGAGGTGTTGAACAGCGTTTCCTCGCTGACATCCACCGTATTTTCCTGCGTGAAATAAAGCCCGGATTTTTCCCGGACGCGGATGAGCGCACTGGTGAAATCATAGGCCTTGCGGGTGGCGGCGTTCGGGCTGATCGTGCGAACCGCATGGGGAATTGAAATCCGGTGTTCCAGATCCTCGATACCGCCCAGAATATGAACCAGCGGATTGGAGGTGGCGATGGCGTAAAAGCTGGGCACCTTTTCCACCGTGAAAGAATCGGTGTTCACCCAGATGCCGTATTGGCGGGACTTGCGCCGGACAGTGATGTCCTCGGACGGGCCGGCGAGCGCGACAATGACTTCCAGAGGCCCTGCATCCGGGGGCGGGGCCTCTCGTCGCACCGCGCCGAAGATGAGGATTTCGGAACCGTCGAAATTGGCGGTAATGGCGACCCGGTTCTGGCTGAGACCCGCGACCACCCGTTCCGCCCGTTCTGCCCGTTCTGCGGACCCGCGTTGCTGGGCGTGGCCGGGCAGGGCGGCGCAGAGCAGCAGAAGGATGAGCCGCCAGAGCATCAGTGCCCCCCTGAATCGCCAAGCGAATAAAGCTCTGACGGTTCGATCAGCAGGTCGAGCGCCAGCTTCAGGCAAACCCCCACAACCAGCAGGGCGAGCAGGATGCGCAGTTGCTCCGCCCTGAGATAGGTGCCGAGCCGGGTGCCGATCTGGGCGCCGACCACGCCGCCCACCAGCAGCAGAACCGCCAGCGCCATATCGACCGTCTGGTTGGTCGTGGCATGAAGAAGCGTGGTGAAGGCGGTGACGAAGATGATCTGAAAGAGCGACGTGCCTACCACCACCTTGGTTGGCATTCCCAGCAGGTAAATCATTGCAGGCACCATGACAAAGCCGCCGCCCACCCCCATGATCGCCGCGAGAATGCCGACGAAAACGCCGACCACCAGCGGCGGAAAGACCGAGATATAAAGGCCGGAAGTGCGGAATTTTATCTTGAAGGGCAGATTGTGAACCCAGTTGTGCTTCTTGCGCCCGGGAACCGCGCCCGGCTTGCCGCTGCGCCGGATTGCGCGCAGGCTCTCGATGAACATCAACCCGCCGATAATGCCCAGAAACACGACATAGCAGAGCTTCACGAGCAGATCGACCTGGCCCATGCCCTTCAGGATGTTGAATATCTGAATGCCCAGGGCAGAGCCCGCAAGCCCCCCGATCAAAAGCACCGTGCCCATCCTGAGATCGACGGTCTTTCGCCTGAGATGCGCAAGCACCCCGGAAAAGGAGGACGCGACGATCTGGTTGGCCTCGGTCGCCACCGCAACGGTGGGGGGAATGCCGATGAAGAACAGCAGGGGCGTCATCAGAAACCCGCCGCCGACCCCAAACATTCCGGACAGAACCCCGACCATCCCGCCAAGACCAAGCAGCAGGAATGCGTTCACGGAAACTTCGGCAATCGGAAGGTATACCTGCATGGCCCTGTCTATCGCCCTGCGCCGGGTCTTTGCAACGGGCATCTCCGGCATGACCGCTTTTGAAGACTCCGGCCCGAATGGCGGGGCGGACGGAACCGGAGCGGGACACCTCCGGCAGGCGCGGGCAGGCGCGGGCGGCGGCTTTCCGATGCGCCGTTGCATCCGCTTGCCCGGCGGCCACGGGGAAACGGTTCAACAGACTTGTATCGTCCGCAACGCCCGTTTATTCCGTTGCCAGTCCGGGAAAGGAAGCCAGCCATGTCCACAGCGAGAATCGACAAATCCCGTCTGCCCAGCCGATATGTCACCGAAGGACCGGCCCGCGCGCCGCACCGGTCCTACCTGTATGCGATGGGGCTGAGCGAGGAAGAGATTCATCAGCCGCTGGTGGGCGTTGCGACCTGCTGGAACGAGGCCGCACCATGCAACATCTCCCTGAACCGTCAGGCGCAATCGGTGAAGATGGGTGTGAAACAGGCCAGCGGCACCCCGCGTGAATTCACCACCATCACCGTGACAGACGGAATCGCCATGGGGCATGAGGGGATGCGTTCCTCGCTCGCCTCGCGCGAAGCGATCGCCGACACGGTGGAACTGACCATGCGCGGCCACTGTTATGATGCGATCGTCGGGCTGGCGGGCTGTGACAAATCGCTTCCGGGCATGATGATGGCCATGGTTCGCCTGAACACGCCTTCGGTCTTCCTGTATGGCGGTTCGATCCTTCCGGGCCGCTACAATGGCAGGGATGTGACCGTGCAGGACGTGTTCGAGGCCGTCGGCCGGCATCAGGCCGGAAACCTGAGCACCTGCGAACTGGAAAAGCTGGAAGCCGTGGCCTGTCCATCGGCCGGGGCCTGCGGCGGCCAGTTCACCGCCAACACCATGGCCTGCGTGTCCGAGGCAATCGGTCTTGCGCTTCCCAACTCTGCGGGCGCGCCTGCGCCGTATGAATCCCGCGACCAGTATGGTGTGGCCTCGGGCCGCGCGGTCATGAACCTGATCGAAAGCAACATCCGCGCCCGCGATATAGTGACCCGCAAGGCGCTGATCAACGCCGCGCGCGTGGTCGCCTGTACCGGGGGCTCCACCAATGCGGGTCTGCACCTGCCTGCCATCGCGCATGAGGCCGGGATCGACTTCGACCTGCATGATGTCTGCGACATCTTCCGCGACACGCCGTATTTCGTTGATCTGAAACCGGGCGGACAGTTCGTGGCCAAGGACTTGTATGAGGCAGGCGGCGTGCCTGTGGTGATGAAGGAACTGGACAGGGCGGGCCTGATCCATCGCGACTGCATCACGGCGACCGGCCGCAGCATCGGCGAAGAGATTGACATCGTGACGCGCGAGGCCGATGGCCGCGTGATTCACCCGGTGTCGAACCCGATTTCCCGAACCGGCGGCGTCGTGGGCCTGAGGGGCAACCTGGCCCCGGAAGGCGCGATTGTGAAAGTCGCGGGCATGGCCGGGGAACAGCAGGTCTTCACCGGCCCGGCCCGCGTTTTCGAATGCGAGGAAGACGCCTTTGCCGCCGTGCAGGAACGCAGTTGCAGGGAAGGTGAGGTGATTGTCATCCGCAACGAAGGGCCCGCAGGCGGCCCCGGTATGCGAGAGATGCTGGCCACCACCGCCGCCCTGTCCGGGCAGGGCATGGGCAGGAAGGTGGCGCTGATCACCGATGGCCGTTTCTCGGGCGCGACGCGCGGCTTCTGCGTCGGTCATGTCGGACCCGAAACCGCGCATGGCGGACCCATCGCGCTTTTGCAAAATGGCGACATGATCACCATCAACGCCCTGACCGGGGAACTTTCTGTCGCCTTGTCCGATGAAGAACTTGCCGCACGCAAGGCCGGATGGGGCGGGCCGCGGCAAACCATCTATGCCTCCGGCGCGCTGTGGAAATACGCCCAACAGGTGGGCGCGACCAACAAGGGCGCGGTCACGCATCCGGGGGGCAAGGCGGAACGGCACGTCTATATGGACATCTGAGATCGGGTCGGGGCTTGCCGGCGCAGGGCAACATGCGGGTCGCCTGTGACAAAGCGCTTTGAAACATTGATCGGGCGGCTTTTGCAACGCCGCGTCCGGCGGGGCTGGGAACTTCTGGCCGATACTGCGGACGAACTGGCGCTGCACGACCTGAAGCGCTATCGCGGCATGGCCCGGCGGCTGGAGCGCCCGCTTGGCCGGTTCATTCACAAGGCCGACCGCCGCCTCGCCCAACCCGTCAGCGGCACCGGCGCCATTCAAACCCCCATCGGCACGGACTGGAACTGGCGACCAGAGCTTTGGCGCGGCCCGATCACGCCGCGCGGGCAGGCCACCGTTGCCAGCGGGATGGCGCTTGGCGGGCAGGTGACGGTCTTTCATGATTGCCGGATACCGGAACTGACCTGCCGCCAGATCAGCAATACCGGCAAATTCGACCTGGCCCCCTTCGGCCTGTGCATGGATGTGTTCCGCTTTGACGGCAGTTTTCTGTCGCTCTCCATCGCCTTGCCGGCAGAGGCGATCACCGGCCTCGGGAAACGGCATGTTCTGCGCATGGACGCGATCATCGAGACGGAAAGACCGCTGGACATCTTCATGCGCCTGAATATCCGGCACGGGCCGAACACGGAACGGGTGGTGCGCGCAATGCCGCCCCCGGAACATGAACAGGTGACGGAGTTCGACCTAGCCTATACGGAACTGAACGAAAAACGCATTGAAACCGCCTGGGTCGATGTGATCCTTGAAGAACCCGAACTGAACCGGATCATCCTGCGCGACATCACGTTCAGCCGCCGTCCACGCGCCGGTCTGTAGCCGATCCGTAGTCAATCCGCAGGAGGCGCCATGCCCCGACTGACCCACACACGCACCCGCAACGGTTTCTGGGAGGGCCTGCTGTCCATGGCCCCGGACGAGGGTATGCCGGACCTTCGCATCACCCATGCAGGGGCGCCGATACCCGATGTCTCTCTGACCGGGATCGCGGATCAACCGGGCGACTGGTGCCTGAAATTCCCGATCCCCCCTGCCTGTGTGTCGGACGGGGTGGAAACGATCCTGATCCTCGATGCGCGTTCGGAAGAAACCCTGGGCAGTTACACCATCGTGTGCGGCCTGGCGCCGGAAGAGGATTTTCGCGCCGAGCTTGACCTGTTGCGTGCCGAGCTTGACATGCTGAAAAAGGCTTTCCGGCGGCATTGCCTGGATTGCCTGAAAACCGCGCCCTGAAATTCCGCCACATTCCGCAATCGTTTACGTCGCGTCGTGGGTGACAGCGCAGCGTGAACCGTCCATTGTCCGGGCCGAAACGCGGGGGACAGGAGATGACCGACCATCCGCACCTGCTTGCCCCGCTTGATCCGGGGCGCCTGATTCTGCCGAACCGTGTTCTGATGGGGGCCATGCACACGGGGCCGCAGGGCTGTTCGGCGTAACGGAGTCGCCAATCACCGGATCGTCACCGACCGCGGGCATGACAGCGGTGGCCGGATTGCCATGCAGAACCTTCACGCAGGCCGCTATGTGTTCCGTCCCGGACCCTGGGGCCCGTTGCCGGATTGCGCCGCTTCCCTTGCCAGGGCTTCGAGGTCGCCCCAGCGCCCGGCCCCGACCAACTCTGGCGGCGCGACCCAACTGCCGCCCGCGCACAGGACGTTGGGCAGGCGCAGATATTCCCGGACATTGCCCGGCCCGATCCCGCCGGTGGGGCAGAAGCTGATCCATGGCAGCGGCGCGCCGATGGCCCTCAGCGCCCGAATGCCGCCGGAGGCTTCGGCGGGAAAGAATTTCAGCATGTCATGGCCGCGCGCCAGCAGCTTCATCGCCTCGCTGGCGGTGGCGACGCCGGGCAGCAGCGGCAGGTCTTCGGTTTCGCAGGCCATGAGCAGTTCCCCGGTTGCGCCGGGAGAGACGCCGAAGGTCGCGCCCGCCGCTTTGGCCGCCCGCACGTTTTCGGGCGTCACAAGTGTGCCCGCGCCGACCCGGGCGCCGGGCACCCCGGTCATGACGCGGATCGCATCCAGTGCGACAGGGGTGCGCAATGTCACCTCCAGCGCCGGCAGTCCACCGGCGACCAGTGCTTCGGCCAAGGGACGCGCATGTTGCAGATCGTGGATCGTCAGCACCGGCACGACCGGGGCAAGGGCGCAGATTTCCCTAGTGATCAGGCTTCCATCAAACGGGGAAAGGGCCATGGGTCAGACTCCGAAAATGGTTGCGCCGGCGGTGGCCGCGCCGACGGTCTGGCGGAAAAGGGTGAAAAGCTCGCGCCCAGCGCCCGATTGGTTGCTGCGCAGATCGGCGCTGGCGGCCGGGCGGTCAGCCACGCCGGGGGTAAGAATCTCAAGCTCTCCCCGAACGGCGTCAATGCGCAGAATATCCCCGTCCCGAAGCCGGGCGATCAGCCCGCCATCGAACGCCTCCGGGCAAACATGGATCGCCGCCGGAACCTTGCCGGATGCACCGGACATCCGGCCATCCGTGAGCAGCGCCACTTTCTGCCCGCGCCCCTGAAGGATCGACAGCAGCGGCGTCAGGCTGTGCAACTCCGGCATACCATTGGCCCTTGGCCCCTGAAAACGCACGACGACGACCAGATCGCCGGTCAACTCTCCGGCCCTGAAGGCGCGCTTGACCTCCTGCTGATCCCCGAACACGCGGGCGGGCGCCGTGACAACCCGGTGCGCGGGCGCAACCGCCGACACTTTCATGACCGCCGTGCCCAGCGATCCGGTCAACCGTTTCAGGCCGCCAGTGGGCTGGAACGCCTCGTTCGCAGGGCGCAGGATGGCCGGATTCAGGCTTTCACCCGCGCCATCACGCCAGATCAGTTTGCCGCCGGAGAATCCGGGCTCGCGCGTGTAGCTCTCCAGCCCTTCACCGGCCACCGTTTGTGTGTCCGGATGCAGAAGCCCCGCTTTCAGCAACTCGCCGATCATGAAACCAAGCCCGCCCGCGGCATGGAAATGATTCACGTCCGCAAGCCCGTTGGGATAGATGCGGGCCATCAACGGCGTCACCTCGGAGAGGTCGGAGAAATCCTGCCAGTCGAGGACAATTCCCCCGGCCCGCGCCATCGCAACAAGGTGGATCAGAAGATTGGTTGACCCGCCAGTGGCGTTGAGCCCGACAATGCCGTTCACACAGGCCCGCTCGTCCAGAATGTCACAGACCGGCGTATAGCTGTCGCCCAGTGCGCCGAGGCTCAGCGCCCGCCTTGCGCCTTCCTGCGTCAGGGCATCGCGCAGCAGGGTGTTGGGGGGAACGAAGCTCGCCCCCGGCAGGTGAAGACCCATGAATTCCATCAGCATCTGGTTGGTGTTGGCGGTGCCGTAGAAGGTGCAGGTGCCGGGCCCGTGATAGGCGGCCATTTCCGCCCTCATCAGCGCCTCGCGCCCCACCTCGCCCGCCGCGAATTGCTGGCGCACCCTGGCCTTTTCTTCGTTGCCGAGGCCGCTTTCCATCGGGCCGCCGGGCAGGAATACGGCCGGAAGATGACCGAAAGCCTGCGCCGCGATCACCAGTCCGGGAACGATCTTGTCGCAGACGCCAAGGAACACGGCGGCATCAAAGGTATTGTGGCTGAGCGCCACCGAGGCGGCCAATGCGATCACATCGCGGGAAAAGAGGGAAAGCTCCATCCCTGCCTCGCCCTGGGTCACACCATCGCACATGGCCGGAACACCGCCCGCCACCTGCGCCGTGCCGCCGATTTCGCGCACCGCCTGACGGATCAGTTCCGGGTAACGCTCATAAGGCTGATGCGCAGACAGCATGTCATTGTACGCCGTGACGATGCCAAGATTTCCCCCGCTTCCTTCGGCCAGCCGCTCCTTGTCCTGCCCCGCCGCCGCACTGACATGCGCCTGGCCGCTGCACGACAGGTGCCCGCGCGCCGGTCCCGTGGCCCTTGCCGCCCGCATCCGGTCAAGGTAATTCCGCCGCGTCGGTTCGCTGCGGGCGATGATGCGTTCGGTCACATGCTGCAAGGTCCGGTTCAGTGTCATGTCGTCCTGCCTCTTCTTGTGGGGCAAATCCCTGTTCGGGTCGGCCGATCCCTCGCCGCCGCCACCCGTCCCCGTGCAGGGGTATCGGCGTCTGCACAGATATTGGTAGCGCTAACGTGATTCTGTCAAAAAAAATACCCGAAACCGGTGGCAGGCGGAATGCGGAACTGGATTCGCCTGTCGCGCCCCCCGGAACTCCGCTTCGGGCGCTCATTTCAAACCCCTCTGCCCAAGGCGGGTTTGCCCCCACGCGCGCGACCGTGACCAAGAAGACCGACCCTACGAATTCTCCGACGGCGTTTGCCCCCACGCGCGCGACCGTGACCGCGGCAACCCTTGCGCCGTATGCCAATGCGTCTTTCAGCATCTCCGGCGGCAGGTGCGCCAGATCGGCTTTGCCGAGCCGGCCAAGCGCGGACAGCCTGGCCAGAACGCCGGAATTGAACGTGTCCCCGGCGCCGAGCGTGTCAACAATCTGCACCCGCGCGGCGGGCACATGCACCTCGGAGCCGTCCCGCAGGAAACCCGTCGCCCCGTCGCAGCCACGGGTCAGGATGACCAGCGACGGCCCCTTGTCCAGCATCGCCCCGACCTTCTTTCGCAGGGCCACGGGGACGGGCATGATCCAGTTCAGATCCTCGTCCGAAACCTTCACGATGTCGGCCATCGCAACCATGCGGTCAAGCCGGGCGCGATACCGCACGGTGTCGCGGATGAGACCCGCACGGATATTCGAATCAAGCATCACCGCCCGTGTGCCGCCCGCGCGCTCCAACAGGGCGGCGTAAGCGTCGGCGCCGGGCTCGCAGGCCAGGCTGATGCCGCCGAAATAAAGCGCCGAGACCTCATCGGGCAATATCGGCATGTCGCCCGGCGACAGCATCCTGCCGGCCGAATTTTCGTCGAAAAAGCTGTAGGCGGCGTGCCCGTCGGCAAGTTGAATGAAGGCAAGCGTGGTGGGGCGGTCCGAGGCAATGACGCAGGAGGTGTCAACGTGACTGGCCTTCAGAGAGGCCCGCAACTGTTGTCCGAACAGGTCATTCGACAACCCGGTCAGCATACCGGTCTGCACACCGAGCCGCCCCAGTGCGATTGCGGTGTTGAAGACCGCGCCGCCGGAATGGGGCACGAACCCGTCGCGCCCCGATTCAGCGGGAAAGGGGATCATGTCGATCAGGGCTTCCCCGCAGCACAGGATCATGTCCGCCAGCCTTTCAGGAATGCGCTGCGGTCCACCAGAAAGCGTTCGGACAGCGGCAGGCTTGCCGCCCCCAGCGACCGGGCGTCGTGGCCAATCGTGCCTTCACGGATTTCCGGGACATCAATGCCCGCGACAGAGATTTCACCCAGACGCCGGGCCGTTCGCCTGACCAGTTCGGCGCGCACTTCTTCGGGCATCCAGCCGTCGATCAGAGCGCATTCGAAATCAATCAGGCAGGCCGAGGAAATGATCGCATGGGCCAGCCCGTTCGCCGCCTTGTCCAGCCAGTCCTCCAGAATGTCCCCCGGCACGGTCCAGTCATCGGGGTTTTCCCAGATCATGTCGCCATTGCCGCCCTGCGCGATGAGCGCCCGCTCCAGCGAGGCGAGCGAAGCGGCGTCCACCAGTTGGCGCACATTGTTTCCCCTGATCTCGATCGGGACAGAGCCGAGCGCGGCGGCATTCCCCGAACGTCCGGTATAAAGCACATTGTCCAGCACCAGACCGCCGCCAACGAAGAAGCCGACAAAGAAATAGAGAAAATCCCGCGGCTTGTTCTTCTCGCCAAAGACAAGTCCGCCCCGCAGGCGGCCGATGCGTCATTGCGCAGATAGACCGGAAAATCCCGGCCTTCGGCAATTTCGGTGACAATGTCGCGGTCGCGCCAGTCCGCCATGTCCGAAAGTTCCACGCCAAGCGGCATGGCCCAATCCCAGAGCCGGAACGGAATGGCGATACCCAGCCCCGCCACGCGCGCACGGTGTTCGGCCGGCAACCGGTCCAGAAGCCGAGGTTCCACGCCAGGCGGCATGGCCCAATCCCAGAGCCGGAACGGAATGGCGATACCCAGCCCCGCCACGCGCGCACGGTGTTCGGCCGGCAACCGGTCCAGAAGCCGAGGTTCCACGCCAGGCGGCATGGCCCAATCCCAGAGCCGGAACGGAATGGCGATACCCAGCCCCGCCACGCGCGCGCGGTGTTTGGCCGGCAACCGGTCCAGAAGCCGCCCGATCCCATCATTGGCAAACCGCACCACACCGTCAGGCGTGGGATAGCGGTGGGGCAGATGTATCCTGCTTTCCACATGCCCCAGAAAATCGGTCAGGACGAGATCGAGGCTGCGGCGTCCAATCCTGAGGCCGAGAAAGAACGCGCCGTTCCTTTCAAGGCTCATCGGCATCAGGGGCTGCCCGACCTTGCCGCGAATCGGCTGATCTTTCTTCAGCAGTCCGTCTGCCTCCAGTGATCGCATGATCACCGACACGGTTTGCGCCGACAGCCCGGTCAGCCGCGCGATTCCGGTTTTGGAAAGGGTGCCAGCCTGGCGGACCAGCGTAAGAACGAGGCGTTCATTGTATGCCCGCATTCCGCTTTGATTCAAACCGCGTTGCATCCACGTTTCCGACAACAGTATCACCCCCGTCCATCTGGCTTGATGGGCGTTTCATGGCTTTTCCTGTATCAGTCGCACCCCAAACCTATTCCAAAGCGTTCACGATTACAAGTTCTTGGTTAATAAGCCACGGCATCCTGCTTATTTGCGCGGAGTACGCAAATTGCTACCGGAAGTGACGCGACGGTTGTGTATGCCAGCGGTGATTGTGCCACAACTTTTCCGGCGGGTCATCCGTGATATTCGCCTCCGAACCTCCGCGGGCGCATTTGTCGCGTACCGCCCGGCAGGCGCATCGTCCGGGTGTCACGGGACGCCCGGCCAGCCGAACGCGGAGCGCGCGCGGGGACCGAACCTTTATACGCCGTCCATGAAATCGAATCCGGCGGAACGCGGAGCGCGCGCGGGGACCGAACAGCCTTGCAGGGGATTGGCGGATTATCCGCAACGGTATCGTGACGAAACAACGGGACCGGAATCCATCATCCTGAATGTTTCGTCAGTAAACAGGGGCTTGGAAGGGGAACTGAACCGCGAAACCGGTCTCGGGACACGGCCCTGTCACCCCGAGGGATGCCCCCTGCCCGGAGGGGGAGAAAAGCACGCGCACCCTGCGGGGGTGCCGCATGACGGCTGCAACGCCCTGCGGGAACAGATGGCCCACCGTTTGGCCCACCCGTTCCCGCCGCTTGTGTCGATGGCGTCGCCCGCGACCGTGCCTGGTGCCTACCAGCGGAGCGCGAAACCGAGGCCCACGCCAAGATCGTGCGCGGGCGGCCCGCTCTCCCGCCGGGTCGCTTTAAGGCCCAGAGCCAGGTCCATATGGTCGCTGCGGGCGAGGCTGAGACGCCAGCCGGTGCTGTACTCGCGCTCCGTATCCGAGATGCCAAGGCCGATCTCGGTCACGGCGATGAACCGGCCATCCGCCGCCGGAACACCATAGCCGAGCCTCGCATCGAAGCGCCGCTGCCCCTCATCGACATCGTCGTCCGCGACAAGCCCCTCAAAGCTCTGCTGCCCGAACAGCGCGGCACCGCCGCCGGAGGGCACGGAACCCACTGTCGGGTTGAGCGAGAACGCCCAGCCAAGTTCGGTTTCCGGCCGCGGATCCCAAGTGAACGACGCCGAGACACCGCGCTCGCTGAAGTCGTTTTCGGCATGGTCGATAAGGCCATGTGCGCGGAGCGTCATCGCGATCCCGCGATCCCGGTCGGCAAAATCGAGAGAAGCGCCGATGTCGGTTCCGAAGCCGGTGTCCGCATCGCCGCCGTCATGGCGGACCCCGATCTCGAAGCCCGGTGTCAGCACCGCGCCCGAGGCGAGGTGGAGGCTCCGCGATCCGCTCAGACCCAAGCGCAGCCGTGACACGTCGGAGGACGTGGCCACCATATTGCCGGTCGTCAGGCCAGCCACGGCGTCCGATGTCGTCCTGAGCGTGAGCGCGTCGGCTTCCCATGCCAGGTCGAACCCGTTACCGCCGCCATTCGCGAGCGTACCCCTGAGCCCCGCCGCCGCCATCTTCAGATCAATGTCGGTTTCCATCGCCGTGCCAATCTGTGGCGTCAGCGTCAGCGACCCCTGGCCAAAACCGGCAACACCCCAGAACGACAGCGCGTCACTCACCGCGTAACCCAGCCAGGGATAAAGCCCGCTCAGCCGCGTTTCGATCCGGCCGAGAGCCGCGCCACTGTAGTCGCCCTTGCCCCGCGAATGCGCGAGCAGGAGCCCGAAGCTGCTGCCGCCGGTCGTCCAGTCCACGCCCAGCATACCGGTGCGCACGTCGCCGTCCAGCATCAGGTCGTCAGCCTGTCCGTCGAAGCTCGAAAACGCCCCCCGGCCCCAGAGCGCGGCAGAACCGTCCGCACCCGGCCCCCCGCTCAGCGCGAAGGAGGTTCCGGTCAGGAGATCGTGCCCCGAGAGCGCCCGCGACATGTGGCCGTTGACGGGATCCTCGCCGCCGAAGAACAGGTCGCTGAACACCGCGAAATCGGCCTCCGCGTTCCCGCGCCCCGCGACCATTCCGACTTCCTGATCCGCAAGCCGACCTGCAAGGCCCGGCTCCCGCGTGGCGGTCATCCGGTCCCCGACCGCCTCTACCACCTGATCGGCAACCGTGCGGCCAAAGCGCGACAGAAAGGCCGCCGGCATATGGTCCGTGTTGCTGATCGTGCCCGTGGCCGTCGAATCGGCGAGAATCGCACCCGTGGCGAGTGAGAGCACCAGTGACATCGTCTCCTCGCCCTCGTCATGGCTGTCGTCGAGAACCGGCACGGAAACCGTCTTTTGCGTATCGCCCTGACGGAAGGTGAGAACCCCGGTCGTCGCCATGTAGTCCACACCCGCTTTCGCGGTGATGTCCCGGGTTTCGTAATCCACGTAAACCCCGTCCACCGGCGCCGGTCTGCTCAGCACCACGTCGAAGCTGAGCACGGCCCCGCTTCTCTCTTTCACCATCGCATCATTCACCGAGAGGGTGGGGGCGCCCGGTACCTCAACCGGTACCTCAATCTGCACCGTGCCCGAGAGCTTGACCCCGCCGGGGGTGCAGAAGGCATCCACAGCCGTGCAATCGCCGGTCGTCTCCGGCAGGCTCACCGTCACCACGCCGTCGCCGTCGGGTTTGATCCTGATCTTCCATGCGTCATACTCTCTGGGGTTCAGCCGCCGCGCTCCCTTCAGCGTGCCGCCAGTCACCGTCAGCGCATCGCGTACCGTCCTGTTCTTTCTCGGCGTGTCCGCAGTGAACACCTCTTCGCTGAAACGGAGATGCAAGCTGAATACTCTTGAGCCGTCATGGTTCGCCAGCCCGACCTTTACGAACGAGGCCGTCAGCGCCCCCGCGACCTGTTGTGCGACCGGCGGCTCCTGCCTCGTCGCGATGTAGGGCAAACTCACCAGCGGCGCGACAGAGAGCTTGCGCCCGTCGGACGTGCAGATGGCGCCCGCATCATCGCAATTGGCGGTCAACTGCGACAGCACCGTCACCGTATCCTCACCATCGGGCTGGATCGTGATTTCAAACTCACTGTCGCTGCCGGTGACGGCCGTCACCGTGCCGCCGTTTACCTTCAGCGCATGATCGCGCATCTCGTCGGTGGTGATCGACACCGACTCGCTGAACTCAAGCGTCAGGGTGAATGCGGTTGACCCGTCATGCCCCTCCGGCAGTCCCTTGAACGAGGCCGTCAGCGGCTCCGCGACCTGCTGCAGGGAATTAACAGGAGCATACGTCTTACCTGCGCACATCCCATTAATCGTGTTTGTCCCGACACCCGGTTGGGTGATATATATCTCGATTTCTTCGGTGACGGAGGCACTGCTGCCATCGATCTTCGCCGTGACCAGCAAATCATGACTATATATCTGCCAGACGGGGTTCCTGTTGGTTCCGACATTGGTCTCGAAGTGTGGATAATCCAAACCAGACTTGGTCCAGATAAACCCGTTCGCATCAATATCGAACATGCTGGCGAAAGCATCGGGATTGCCTCTGGCCTGTATTGTTGGGGAGACATGCGGATCGTTCTGGCGAATGTTCGGGCTGGTCAGCTTGTACACGATGTTGCCGGAGGGGTCGCCCGAATCGCGTCCGGCGGTGAAAGGCCCGTCAATACAGCGCTTGGCACTTTCGACGGCACTGACGGCGAACCCACTCCTGCGGGTCGATGTCCCCCGAAAGACAACCCCATTGGGAACGCGATTCTCACCAAGACGATACTCGGTTTTCATGAATGTCAGCCCCTGCGCGGTCGTGCCGGTCATGGACAGGGCGGCGCAGGACAGCACCGCCCCCGCCGCCGCCTGCCGCAACACTTTCCCAAAAACGCCAGAATTGATTGCTCCTGTCCATTGTTCCGTCAACATCGTGAACCTCCCGTTCATTTTTTCCGCCACCGTTCCAAGCTTGCCTGCAAGGGGGCGGCACTAAGTAAGATCATTTTCAGACAATTAAGCCCGAATTCATCAGAATACTTTAAGCTTAAAACAATTATATTGATGGATAATCAACCAAAGATTTATCACAATAGTGTGAGACTCTTCCCCCGACTGCATCGCCGGCCAGCATCCGTCCGCTGTCCGCATCGCTGGCAAAGCCGATGACGATGAGGCCCGGCCTCACCTTGTCGTTTCCGCGTCGTTTCCGCGTCGTTTCCGCCGATTGCGGGGCGAAAACGGGGCAGGACAATGCCCGGACCCGGTTCGTCAGGGCGGCTCTATGTCCCCATTCGCCCTTTGGCCGTGAAACCCTGCCTGAAACGCCCCGAACCGGCCTGCGCCGACCGCGGCGCGGATGTCCGCCATCAGATCCTGATAATATTGCAGGTTATGCCAGGTCAGCAACATGCCGGAAATCATTTCCCCTGCGCGGCAGACATGGTGCAGATAGGCGCGGGAACAGTTCCGGCACGCCGGGCAGCCGCACGCCTCGTCCAGCGGGCGCGGGTCGTCCCGGTGGCGGGCGTTCCTGACGTTCACGACACCATGCCGGGTGAACGCCTGACCGGTGCGCCCGGAGCGCGACGGCAGAACGCAGTCGAACATGTCTATCCCCCTGGCCACGGCGCCAACGATGTCATCCGGCTTGCCCACCCCCATCAGATACCGCGGCCTGTCCACGGGCAGCATGTCGGGCGCATGGTCCAGCACGGCGAACATCGCCTCCTGCCCCTCGCCCACCGCCAGCCCGCCAAGCGCGTAGCCGTCAAACCCGATCGCCTTCAGCGCCCCGGCGCTTTCCTCGCGCAACTCCCGCGTCACCCCCCCCTGCTGGATACCGAAAAGCGCGTGTCCCGGCCGGTCGCCAAAGGCCGCCTTCGAGCGCGCCGCCCAGCGCATCGACAGGCGCATACTGTCGGCCACCCGCTTTTCGGCGGCGGGCAGGGCCGGGCACTCATCGAAACACATCACGATGTCGGACCCCAGCAGCCGCTGAATTTCCATCGACCGCTCCGGGGTGATTTCGTGTGCGGACCCATCCACATGCGATCTGAAGGTCACGCCCCGTTCGGTCAGCCTGCGCAGGCCGGCGAGGCTCATCACCTGAAAGCCGCCACTGTCGGTCAGGATCGGCTTTGACCAGTTCATGAACCCGTGCAGACCGCCCAGCCGGCTGATCCGCTCTGCCGTGGGGCGCAGCATCAGATGATAGGTGTTGCCCAGAAGAATGTCCGCCCCGGTCGCCGCCACGCTTTCCGGCATCATCGCCTTGACCGTCCCGGCGGTTCCCACCGGCATGAAGGCAGGTGTGCGGATGTCCCCCCTCGGCGTTGACGCCACGCCTGCGCGCGCCTTGCCGTCCGTCGCATTCAGAGTGAAGGAAAATCGCCGGGTCATGTTTCCGCCCATGAAAGTTCAGCGCCGCCTTCTGCGCCGGTTCGCGGCAAATGCCAAGGGGGCAGATCAATCCTTCTCCAGCCAGTCGCGCACGCCTCCGGGACATTCGGGCCGGAAATAGATGATCACCCGGCCTTCCGGCGGGGCGCTTGCGCCCTCCTGCCATGGCGCCACACCATGCAGTGCGTGGCGGTGAAGAATGTAAGCCTCGCCCGGCCGGGCCGCCATCCTGATCCGGGCGCAGGTCGCGAACACCTGCCGCCTTGCAGACCGGTAGGCATCCGTTACATCAACATCCGGCCAGTGTTCCGGCGGATGGGGCCGCAATGCCGTCTCGAACGCCTGCCGCATGATGCGATGGCTTCCCTCCCACACCACCATCGGGCCGGCCTTTTCGTCGCAATCGGTCAGCGGAAGCCCCAGCACGAAGGCGTGTGCCTCCCTGATCATTCGCGCCCGGCCCGGCCCGGCCGGCAGCAGCCCGTCCACATGCGCCGCATCGTGGCGTTGACGGTAGCGGAACGCCGCTTCGCCCTCATGTTCGCGGGGGCGCGGGTAGCCGGGAAAGATGGTTGAAACCTGCGCGCGGTGCAGAGCCGGAAGCGCGCCGCCGCAATAGGCCCGCAGAAACGCAATGACATCCCCGCGCAAAGGCCCTGAACCCGCCACTGTCCCGGCGGCGTCATTCGGCAGGGCATCGACCCCGACGAACCACGTTCCCCCGCAATCGTAACCCGCAGGCGGGCCGCAGGTGGTTTGCATCGCGCCAATGGCCGCCGGGCCCGCATGGCGCAGCCAACCGGCAATATGTGCATCGAATGGGAATGCCGCCCACCCCCTGGCCAGAAAACCCGTCAAGGCCCGACCGCCTTTCCCGGCATGTTGATCGCGACCAGCCCCGGCAACACTGCAAACACCCGCCTCGGTGGCTTTGGCGGCTTCGGGTCCATCGCATGGGCCGGCCACACGCCAAAGGGTGTCGTTATCAGCGGCACACCGAACGACCCGCCCCCGGTCCCCATCGGCAGCGCCGCCAGCGCCGCCAGCGGCGACGGGATCGACACCTCCGGCATCATGCTGCGTCCCGCGCCACATGCGACAGCGCCTCCTCAACCGTTTCCAGCCCGGCCCCCGGCCGATTGCCGTGCTCCGACAGCACCCGCCGCCAGCGCCGCGCACCCGGCTGCCCGGCGAACAGGCCCAGCATATGCCGCGTCACCTGACCGAGTTTCCCCCCACCGCTCAGGTGCCGTTTGATATAGGGCCGCATTTCACCAACGATCCGGACAGCGCTCTTGTCCGGCGATCCGGTCCCGTGGACACGCCGGTCCGCCGCCAGCAGAACCTCCGAAGGCATGTGATACGCGGCGCGCCCGATCATGACGCCATCCAGCCCGCCGGCCAGAAAACCCAGCGCCTGATCCAGCGACGCGACGCCCCCGTTCACGGAAATGTGCAGCGCCGGAAACCGGTCTTTCATCCGGCGCACCAGGTCATGATCCAGCGGCGGTATCTCGCGGTTCTCCTTCGGGCTCAGCCCCCGCAGCCACGCCTTGCGGGCATGTATCTGCATCCGGGCAATTCCCGCATCGCGCATCCGGGCGATGAAATCGGGCAGGACGGCCTCTGGCTCCTGTTCATCCACACCGATCCGGCACTTGACCGTCACCGGGATTTTCGACACCCGGATCATCGCCGCGGCGCATTCGGCGACCAGCCGCGGATTTTCCATCAGAACGGCCCCGAAGCAGCCCGAGCGCACCCGGTCCGACGGGCAGCCGACATTCAGGTTGACCTCATCGTACCCGGCCTCGCAGACAATGGCCGACGCCTCTGCCAGTTCCGCCGGATCGGAACCGCCCAACTGCACCGCCACCGGATGCTCTGCCACATCATGCGCCAGCAGATGCCCCGCGCCGCCCCGCACCAGCGCGGGCGCCGTCACCATCTCTGTATACAGCAGCGTCCTTTCCGACATCAGCCGGTGCAGATAACGGCAATGCCGGTCGGTCCAGTCCATCATCGGGGCAACGGACAGGCGCGCCGCCCTGACAGCGCTGGTTCTTTTCATTTCATCAGCGGTTTGCACGCAAAGGTTCCGGTCTCTCTGTTGCCCTGTATGCAGCCATTCCCGCCCGTTTCAGGCATGATCTGCAACATAAGCCACACAGCACAGGTTGTAAGGCTGAAGGCGATGTTGTAAATTCACGGGCAGCAGTATCAGGCGCATCCCGCCACCATGATGTACCATGAGCCGCATTGCCAGACAAACCGGCGTCAACGGGAGGGTATCATGAAAGAAGACGAATTCGGAAGGTGGCTGGAAACCAGGGGCTACCACCGCGAAACGGTACGGGAGCAGATCGACTGCGCCAGGCGGCTGGAAGACGCTTTTGGCGATCTTGACCGGCATCTCGACGACCATGGGCTGGAGAAGCTGGAACAGAAACTGGCCTACTCCAGAGAAGATCAACGCGCCGGCAAGCCCAATCCTGCGCCACTCTACGCTGGCCGCAATATCTACGGCAACATGTCCAGCTATCGTTCGACGCTCAACTATTACCGGAAATTTTCCAGCGCCTCGCCGCGGGGGCCCTCTGATCGAGAGGATCAGTCAGGAATGCTTGCGCGGTTGGGGCGGGCCGAGATCGAGGCGACAATGGATGATTGTGATGCGATCGGCCTTGATGCGTTTTTGAAGGAATTCAACTTTGGCCGCCCGCTCATCTATTGGGTCAAACGATCCGGCAGTGACAAAATCTACCCGGTCAAGGCAACTGTCGCCATTGCAGTGGGCAAGTTGTCCGGGGGATACGCCTTGCGCCGCCGTGAGTTTTTCCGTGGGTATGGAGAACAGAGAGCCGTCAACAGACTTCGTGATCTGGGCTATGAAATTGTACGGTCCTGAACAGACGATGCAGGCACCTTGATGCCGGGAAACGTGGCGTGATTTTTGCGGAGAACACCGGCGTGTTCCAGCCCCCATAGCGTTCGTTCAGGGCTGCATCCAGCCCGAGGTCAGTGTTCAGAAGCGTCTCGTATCCTTCGCGCCCGCCCCAGAGCACATAGTTCTGCCCGCCCAGCCTGTGGGTGGCGTCCATGCACGCCTTCACGGTTGCGGCGGCGAAGGCAAAGACATCCGGGTCCGGATTGGCGCCGGCCCCGGCCATCCAGCGACGATGGCTGAACATGTTGGCCGTGCCCCAGAGCAGCCGGGTCTTCGACGTTTCCATCTTCCGGCCGATATAGTCGGTGATCTCTTCGAGCGCTGACAGGTTGTCGGCGAAGTTTCCCTGTTCGGGGCGAATATCCGCGTCGTGCCGGCAGGCGACGGCAAAGCGCAGGTGGTCCTCCATCCGGCGGCCCATCACGACTTCGTTCGGGTCGTAGTGGCGGAACGCCAGGGGGTTGGCGCTGTCCGCGCCGTCACGGACGATCCTGTCGATTCCGTCAAAAAATCCGGTTGTCATGTTCGTTCCTCACTCGACCTTACTCGACCTCACCCGGCCTCACCCGGCGGTCTGGCCAGGGTTCCTGCGGCCCGAGCGCCGCGGTGGGTTCGTCCATGATCAGGATGCGGGCGTTGAAACAGACGGCCCGCGCGATGGCGACGGACTGTCTCTGCCCCCCTGACAGCGCCGAGACGGGTTCGTTGAATTTCTGGAAATTCGGGTTGAGCCGCCCCATGATTTTGCGACATTCCGCCTCCATCGCGGCGTCATCAACAAGCCCGAAAGGCGTGACCGGTTCGCGCCCCGGAAACAGGTTCGCCGCCGCATCGAGGTTGTCCGCAAGCGCCAGCGTCTGATAGATCGTTTCGATATTGTTGGCGCGCGCATCGCGGGGATTGTCGATCTCCACCGGTTCTCCGTCGATCAGGATCTCGCCGGCGTCCTTCCGACAGGCCCCGGACAGCACCTTGATCAGCGTTGACTTGCCCGCGCCGTTATGGCCCGGCAGCCCCACGACCTCGCCCGGATAAAGATCGACCGAGACGCTGTCCACGGCCTTGATCCCACCGAAAGCAATGGAGATGTCCCTCATCCCGACCAGTGGCGGGGCGCCTTCGGCGCGCATTTCCCTTGCCGTTCCCATCACTTTGCCCCCACCCGCCTGCGATAGATGATGTCAATGAAGACGGCGAGCGCCAGGACCGAACCCACGACGATGTTCTGGAAGGGCGCATCCACACCCACCATGGCCATGCCCGATTGCAGCGCCTGCATGATCAGCGCACCGAAGATGGCGCCGCGGATCGTGCCGAACCCGCCGGACAGCGCGGTTCCGCCCAGAGCGGCTTGACCGGAAAGCCGTGGCCGGCCTTGGCCCGGCGTGCCATTGGTTCCGCCGAAGATGAGGAACGTCCCGTCCAGCGGGCCGATGGTCTGACCGCTGGTCAGATACCACGCGACGTTGCGCCAGACCAGAAATCCGCCCAGCGTCACAATGAAGGCCGGGATGGTGAGATAACCGATCATCCGGCCCTGAAACGCGCCGATCAGCGTTCCGACCAGCAGACCGCTGACAACGGCAAGCGCCCAGATCGCCGGATGCCCGAGGCCCAGCCCCAGGGTCCGGGGCAGAATCTGGGACTGCATCATCGCCATGACCGCGGATGTGGTGGCCAGAAGCGCCCCGACGGACAGGTCAATATGCCGATTGACGATCACGAAGACCATGCCACAGGCCATGATCGCCACCGAAACGGTCTGAATCGTGAGGTTGAAGATATTCCGGGGCGTCAGGAACCTTCCATCCGTCAGGAAATTGAACCCGATGCAAAGAATGACGAAAGCGCCAATCATGCCCAGAAGACGGGTGTCCAGTTCCAGCTTCCCGAACAGGTTGCCCGCCTGCCTTGTGGGGATCGGCTGAGACGTTGTGCCTGTCATGTCAGAGCCTTCGGTGTCAGCGCAGCGCCCATCGGGCGCGCGACCCCGGCGAACCGGTATCGCGATTTCAAGGGCGGTCCCTCAGTTACAGGGTGCGGGGCCGTTGGTGACGCCCTGGCAAAGCGCCGCCCTGGTGATCCATCCTGCATCGACGACAACACTCAGGTTGTCGGCAGTGACCGGAACCGGGGCCAGGAAGCGGGCGGTAAGCGTCGTTCCGGCCGGAGAGGTCCATTCGACGGAATCGCCGACCCCGCCGCCTTCGGCCAGCGCCACGGCGATTTCACCGGCGGCGCGGCCAAGCTCCCGCGCATCCTTCCAGACCGAAACGGTCTGGGTGCCCAGGGCGACGCGGTTCAGCGCGGCATGGTCGCCGTCCTGGCCGGACACCGGAATGCCCTGCATACCCTGTGCGGTCAGGGCGGCCACAACACCACCGGCGGTTCCGTCATTGGACGCCACCACCGCATCGACGTTGTTGTCGTTCGCGGTCAGTATCTGCTCCATGTTGCGCTGTGCATTGGCGGGCAGCCAGCCATCGGTGTAGGTCTCGCCCACGATGGTGATTGCACCGCTGTCGAGGGCGCCTTGCAGGATTTCCTGCTGGCCGCCACGCAGGAAATCCGCGTTCGGGTCGGTCGGCGAACCCTTGATCATGACGTAGTTGCCGGCGGGCTGTGCCGCCAGCACAGTCGTGGATGCAAAAAGTCTCACAGTGATTTCCTCCCTTTGTTGAAGCGCCGCGGGCTTGATTCGCCCAAGGATTCCCGATCAGGGCAGCAACTTTAATTTATCTGGTAAAATAATTTATCGTGTTCGTGCGCCCGGTTTTCGTCTAGGCTCAGGACCCATTGACTTTGTTTTGAACGTGTGAATCAGTGTTCTGCAAAACGGAGTAGTGACATGAGCGATCCTTTCTGGCTGACGGAGGCACAAACAGCGCGCCTTGAGCCCTTCTTTCCCAAGTCCCATGGCAAGCCCCGGGTCGATGACCGTCGTGTGCCGAGTGGTATTATTTTCATTATTCGCAACGGTTAACGCTGGCGCGATGCGCCTGCCGAATACGGCCCTCACAAAACGCTCTACAATCGGTTTGTGCGCTGGTCCCGCAAAGGTATTTTCGAGCGAATTTTCGAAGAATTGGCCAACCCCTCTGGCCCGGACGCCGACACTCTCATGATTGACGCAACCCATCTCAAAGCACATCGCACGGCGTCCAGCCTCAAAAAGGGGGGTCCGAGCCACGCCTGATCGGGCGTACAAAGGGAGGACTGAATACGAAACTGCATGTCGTTGGAGACGGTGCGGGTCGCCCTGTCAGGCTGCATCTGACGGCGGGTCAGCGTAGCGACTTCAAGGGCGCGGATGTTTTGCTGCCCAACCTGCCTGCGGCCAGGGTTCTGATCGCGGATCGGGGCTACGACAGCGCAAAGGTTCGAAAAATCATTGAAGATCAGAAGATTGAGGTTTGCATCCCTTCAAGGAAAAACCGCAACAAAACCATCCCCCACTGCGCCGAAACCTACAAGAGGCGGCACAAGGTCGAAAACCTGTTCGCAAAACTCAAGGATTGGAGGCGCATCGCGATGCGCTATGACCGATGCGCACATGTATTCAAATCCGCCATATACATCGCTGCAACCGTCATATTCTGGCTATGAGTCCTGACCCTGGTCACCTGCCTCCAAAGTTCGGCCCATGAGTTTTGTTGGGCGCGTTGGCAGAACCGCTTGACGGAGGCGAGGATATGGTCGGCGGGTTTGACCCATTTGCAGGGTTTGGGGTTTTCGTTATGGGCCTCGATAAATGCAGCGATATCGGCTTCCGGTTCCGCCGTTGAACGATGGACGCCGCGCAGCAGTTGCTTGCGCGTCAGTTCAGCAAACCAACGCTCCACCTGATTGATCCAACCAGCCGAGGTCGGTGTGAAGTGGACATGCCAATGCGGGCGGCGTGCCAGCCAGGCCTTGATCTTCGGGGTTTTGTGGGTGGCGTAATTGTCCATGACGATATGCACCTCCGGCCCGTCCGGCATCTGCCGGTCGATCTGTTTGAGGACGTCGAGGAACCCGGTGGCGCGGCGCCGCTTGCAGCATTTGCCGATCACGGCGCCGGTGGCGATATCCAGTGCTGCAAAAAGCGACGTCGTGCCGTGTCGGATGTAGGTGTGGGTGCGCCGCTCGGCCACGCCGGGCGCCATTGGCAGCACAGGCTGTTCGCGATCCAGCGCCTGGATTTGCGATTTCTCGTCAACACACAACACGACAGCCCTGTTCGGCGGTGACAGGTACAGCCCGACGATATCGTGCTCCTTGTCCACGAACAGCGGGTCGGTTGAGAGCTTGAATGTCTCGCTTCGGTGCGGTTGCAGGCCGAACGCGTTCCAAATCCGCCGGATGGTGGTGTGCGACAGTCCCGTCGCGGCTGCCATGCTTCGGAGCGACCAATGGGTCGCATCCCTCGGGGTCGTGTTCAGCGTGCGCTCAATCACCGCAGTCACCTGATCGTCCGACACGGTGCGCGGGCGACCGGAGCGGTATTCGTCGGTGAGACCTTCAATCCGGCATCGCACAAAACGTCTGCGCCATTTGCCGACTGTGTGTTCATGCACCCCAAGCCGGGCCGCCACTTCCTTGCTCGCCAATCCATCGGCGCACAGCAGGATCATCCGGCATCGGTCCGACAGCGAACGTGCCGCTTTGGGACGCCGAACCTGACCCTCGAGAAAACGGCGCTCATCTTCGCTCAGAACCACTGCATCCGCCAAACGTCCCACCATCGCAACATCCTCCTCAATTCCCGCTCAGTCAATGATACAAATTACAATTCCGGGGGACCAGGGCCTGTTGACATTCATCGTGAGTTGATGATAGCCGCGGCCAGATAGATCATGGAGGAGAAGCTCTGATCTGTTTTACAGGCCCGCAACGCAATACGCTTGAATTCCTTGAGTTTCTGGAAGTAATTTTCGATCAGGTGTCGCCATTTGTAGCAGTGTTTGTCAAATTCCGGCGGAAACTTCCGGTTCGATCTGGGCGGAATGACTGGCACAATCCCCGACTTGTCCAGATTTTCGCGCAACCAGTCGGCATCAAACGCCCGATCCGCGAGGAGCATCTCGCACGAAACACCCTCAATCAACTCGGATGTTTCGCTCAAATCGTGGGCTTGCCCAGGCATCAGGCGGAAGGAGACAAGATTGCCAAGTGCATCTGTCAGAGCCAGGATTTTGGTGGTAATTCCAGAAAAAGAGTACTGTGAGAGCGCCCTGTAGCCTGGCTTTGAGCCCCCCTTTTGCGCCCTGCCCGTGGCGGTGGACCTTCACGATTGTGCCGTCAATCATGACATACTCCATGTCAGGGTCATTTGAGACAGCGTCAAATATCCGTTTGAAAACATCGGCTCTTACCCAATGGCGGAAACGTTTGTAAACGGTGTTCCAATTGCCAAAGCCGGATGGAAGATCACGCCAGGGCGCCCCGGTTCGAGCAATCCACAATACGGCTTGCCAGAAAAAGACGGCTGTCACCGCCAGTGCGACCGGGATCGCGTTTCTTGCCAAAACAATGCGGTTCCATCAAAGCCCATTGCGCGTCATTGATAACAAAACGCTCGCTCAACATTTCATTCTCCCTTTTGGAAAGAATGAATCAGATGTCAGCGAAAATGAAAACCCTGAATGTCAACAGGCCCTGGTCACCTGCATCTAAAGTTCGGCACATGAGTTTTGTTGGGCGCGTTGGCAGAACCGCTTGACGGAGGCGAGGATATGGTCGGCGGGTTTGACCCATTTGCAGGGTTTGGGGTTTTCGTTATGGGCCTCGATAAATGCAGCGGTATCGGCTTCCAGTTCCGCCGTTGAACGATGGACGCCGCGCAGCAGTTGCTTGCGCGTCAGTTCAGCAAACCAACGCTCCACCTGATTGATCCAACCAGCCGGGGGCGGTGTGAAGTGGACATGCCAATGCGGGCGGCGTGCCAGCCAAGCCTTGATCTTCGGGGTTTTGTGGGTGGCGTAATTGTCCATGACGATATGCACCTCCGGCCCGTCCGGCATCTGCCGGTCGATCTGTTTGAGGAAGTCGAGGAACCCGGTGGCGCGGCGCCGCTTGCAGCATTTGCCGATCACGGCGCCGGTGGCGATATCCAGTGCTGCAAAAAGCGACGTCGTGCCGTGTCGGATGCAGGTGTGGGTGCGCCGCTCGGCCACGCCGGGCGCCATTGGCAGCACAGGCTGTTCGCGATCCAGCGCCTGGATTTGCGATTTCTCGTCAACACACAACACGACAGCCCTGTTCGGCGGTGACAGGTACAGCCCGACGATATCGTGCACCTTGTCCACGAACAGCGGGTCGGTTGAGAGCTTGAATGTCTCGCTTCGGTGCGGTTGCAGGCCGAACCCGTTCCAAATCCGCCGGAGGGTGGTGTGCGACAGTCCCGTCGCGGCTGCCATGCTTCAGAGCGACCAATGGATCGCATCCCTCGGGGTCGTGTTCAGCGTGCGCTCAATCACCGCAGTCACCTGATCGTCCGACACGGTGCGCGGGCGACCGGAGCGGTATTCGTCGGTGAGACCTTCAATCCGGCATCGCACAAAACGTCTGCGCCATTTGCCGACTGTGTGTTCATGCACCCCAAGCCGGGCCGCCACTTCCTTGCTCGCCAATCCATCGGCGCACAGCAGGATCATCCGGCATCGGTCCGACAGCGAACGTGCCGCTTTGTGACGCCGAACCTGACCCTCGAGAAAACGGCGCTCATCTTCGCTCAGAACCACTGCATCCGCCAAACGTCCCACCATCGCAACATCCTTCTCAATACCCGCTCAGTCAATGATACAAAGTACAATTCCGGGGGACTAGGCTGGAATCCGCAAGGGAATCACCGGGAATCACGAGGCGGGCGAGGTCGCGCATGGACAGGACTCAGGTCGGGCTGGACCAGAAGGACATCACCCGTCTGCGTATTCTGGAGTGTATTCGCGCCGCGGGCAGCGTCTCGCGTATTGATATTGCTGGCACGGTTCAGATCAGCCCGGCAACGGTTACATCGGTCACGTCGGACCTGCTGGCCGCAGGGCTGATCGTTGAAGTCGATGGCGGCAACCGGCCGGATAACGGCAGGCACGGCAGGCCCCGGGTGATGCTGAAGCTGAATGGCGCAGCCCACAGGGTTGCGGGCCTCAAGGTGGCCCGACATGCGATCTCGGTTCTGCTGTCGGACTTTGAGGGAACCGAACTCACCAGCCACGAGTTTCCCCTGAACAGGGTGCGCATGGCCCCTGAGGAATTCGTCGGATGCCTGCGCGCCGCAGTCGATGCCGCCTGTGCCAAAGCCGGGTTTTCGATCAGGTCGCTTTCGGGAATATCCATCGGAATCGCAGGACAGGTGAATGCGGCCGAGAACTCCGTACACTGGTCGTCTTCGATCATCGGGCGGAATGTGGATCTGGGGCCGATATTGAGGCGTCAGCTGCCATGCTCCGCCTTTGTCGAAAACGATGCCAACCTCGTTGCAAAAGCCGAACAGCTGTTCGGCCTAGGCCGCGATCTGAAAGATTTTCTGGTGGTCACCATCGAGCACGGCGTTGGATTGGGGATCGTCCTCGACGGGCACCTCTATCGCGGTGTACACGGTTGCGGGGCCGAATTCGGGCACATGAAGGTCCATCTGGACGGGGCGTTGTACCAGTGCGGGCAACGCGGGTGCCTGGAAGCCTATGTCGGGGATTATGCCCTGATACGTGAGGCGGAGATCGCCAATCATGGCGAAGGCCCGAAAACGGTATCCGGAATTCTTGAGGACGCACAGGCCGGCGACCCGTCGGCACAATCGGTTCTTGAACGGGCCGGTCAGATGTTTGGCATCGAGCTCGCCAATCTTGTCAATCTCTTCGACCCGGAGCGGATCATTCTTTCCGGTGCCCGGATCAGCTTTGATCACCTGCATTCCGACGAAGTGATCGCCCGCATTCGGCGCAGTGTCGTGAATGTCGGCGCGCCGCTGCCCGAAATCCGGGTTCACCGCTGGGGCGATATGATGTGGGCCAAAGGCGCTGCGGCCTACGGGATCGAACAGGTGTCGGTCTTGAAGGTCAAGGAAGTTACCGCCGATGCGGCTTAGCAACTGTGTTTATTCTGTGAGCTGATGGCGCCAGGGGATGCCGGTTTTGATGATAGCGTTTGCGATTGTGACCAGCCTGCGTGCGATTGCGATTATGACGAGTTTGTGCGGCTTCCCCCGCTCTTTGAGACGTTTTGCGACAGGCTTGAGAACCGGATTGTGACAGCGCAGCCTGAAACAGCACATGCCGCAGAGACCGCCTTCCGCCGGCGACAGCTCTCCTGCCTCGCATCGCCCCGCTGTCATGTGGTATCGGAGCCAGGCCAGTCATGGCAGCTGCTTCGCCTGATGTCATCCGGCCGGGTTCCGGCAATTCGGCGATCAACATTGCCGCACAGACCGGGCCAATCCCCGGGATTGATCGTAAAAGCCCCGCCCTCAGGGCAAGAGGTTTCACTCGCGCGATAACGTTTTCGATCCGCCGTTCGATGTCATCGACCCGGGTGTCGAGCAGGTCTTTCAGGTCGTCATCCATGGTCTCGACACCGGCAGGAATGCCCTGCTTCCTTCGAGCTCCGATCTGAGCCTTGAGCCGCTTGCGCATATCGACGAGTTGACCTCTCCGGGTCGTCAAGGTTCCGGGAATACGCAGATTTTCGCCTGGCAGTTCTCGCCCGGCTTGCGGTCGGAATGCCATGAACCGGGCGATGAGTTCCGCATCTATCCGATCAGTCTTCGCGCGCGTGCCCCGGCAAAGCGCAAAGGCCCTGATCTGTGGCCCTGATCTGTGCTGGCAGCAATTGCACGGCCACGATGCCTGCGCCGACAAGTTCTGTCCAGAGCCTCCATTCCTGACCACCCGTGGCCTCAAATCCGACTTTGAGCGAACCGGAGAACCGCCGGGTCATCGCGATCAGCGCAATATGGCCGTCCGCCGTGTCTGGATGCCGGAACCGCTTCTCGCCAGGAAGGCAGAACCCATCCAGCCAGTCGCGCGATACATCTATCCCAGGAATGGTTATCCCGGCCATCATGTCACTCTCTCTTCCTTATGCTTCGCGGTCCCGCAAAACGGGCCGCCGTCAACTGTTCGAGACGGTGAAGAGAGGCAGGATCAGCCTGCTGGTGAACGTGGTCATGCCACAAGGTGTTCAGCGCTGTATCCCACCCCGTCGCTGGTCCTGGCCAGGAGCGGCGACGGGGAACCCATGGCAGGGACGAGACACATAAGGTGTTTGATCCCACGGTTTTCCGTGAGCGTCCGTTGAAGCCGACCTAACGCGGGGGCGGAGGAGCCGGAGGAGCCGATAGTGTCCACCATCGATAGTGGACACCATGAGGCACTCTATGGCTGGCAGGCGCAAGAAGCGAATTTGGTGGGACTGTAGCGCGACAATCAAGATGAGAAGTGCGCGTCAATCAGGATGAGAATCCTTGGTCGCGACGTTTGGGACGATGCCGGGCTTTTGTGCCGCGATCAAGGGGTTTGTTTTTTGATTGTCGCGGAGCGTCAATCAGCTTTGGTGTTTTCCGGTGTGGCTTTTTGTGCAGGCCTTCCCGGCCCCTTTGCCTTTTGTGCTGCTCTTCGCCGGTAGCTTTCGACATTCATCTCGAAGATGGTTGCGTGGTGCACGAGCCTGTCGACGGCGGCCAATGTCATGGCCGGGTCTGGAAAAATCGCATTCCACTCCCCGAAGGGCTGGTTGGCCGTGATCAACATTGAGCGGCGTTCATATCTCGCGCTGATGAGTTCGAAGAGCACACTGGTTTCAGCCTGATCCTTGGTGACGTAGGTGATGTCATCGAGGATCAGCAGATGGAATTTGTCGAGCTTTGCAATGGCACTTTCGAGGACGAGATCGCGGCGGGCCTGTTGGAGTTTCTGGACCAGATCGGTGGTGCGGCTGAATAGGACGCGGTAGCCTTGCTCGACAAGGGCGAGCCCGATGGCTGAGCCGAGATGTGATTTGCCCACACCTGGCGGCCCAAACAGCAGGATGTTGCCGCCCTTTCCGATCCAGCTGTCGCCAGCGGTGATCGCACTGACATGGGCCTTGGACAGCATGGGGACGGCTGTGAAGTCGAAGGTGTCGATCGTTTTTCCGGGCAACAGGCGTGCCTGTGCGAGATGTCGCTCGATACGACGGCGATCTCGTTCAGCCAGTTCATGCTCCACCAGGGTGCTGAGCATCCGAGCGGCGGGCCAGCCTTCCTTGTCGGCTTGTTCCGCAAAGCGCGGCCATAGCGCCTTGATGGCTGGCAAGCGCAATTCGGTCAGAGCCAAGGTTAGGCGGGCGGTATCGGTCTGGGGCGATGTCATGCTGTCACCTCCTGAGCGGATGGCGTACCGCCGACCAACTGGTCGTAAGATGACAGGTCGGCCAGTTGCACCGCGACTTGGGGGAGTGCGTCTTGTGATGGGCTAAACACTGCGCGTAGGGCCGCCATGTCAGGCGGGCGCTTCTGGCGAAGGTCCTCCTCAAGCTGCGCTGCCAATTCAGCCTCGCAGCCCCGCTCGTGTGCCAGCGCCAGAAGATCGACAACCATGCGACACGCCGCCTTCTCACTGGTCTGCTCCAGCAGGAATGCGAACATGTTACGGAACGCCCGGCGCGGGAATAGCTGATCCCGATAGACCAGCCCCATCAGCGCCATGGGCTTTTTGCGCAAGGAGTGGATGACGTGGTGGTAATTGACCACGTGCCCATGGCTCCCGGTGCTCGAGGCTCGTCCGCGTGTCAGCGTTAGCAGGGCAGAGCTTCCCAGGAACAGCTCCAACCGATCATCGTAGAGCCGAACCCGCAGCTGATGCCCGATCAACCGGGATGGCACGGTGTAGAACACCTTGCGCAAGGTGAAGCCCCCGGAGGAAGTGACGCGCAACGTGATCTCCTCGTAATCCGTGGTCCGCCGCGTCGGCAAAGGTCTGAGGCTCGCACGTTCCGCATCGATACGCTTGGCATTGCGGGCGTTGATCCGGCCCACGATCTCGTCGATGAAGCGACGATAATCTTGCAAGCTTTCGAAGTCGCGCGACCCACGCATGACCAGCGCGTCCTCAATGGTGCGCTTCAGATGCCCATTGGGGCTCTCGATGGAACCGTTCTCGTGTGCGACGCCCTTGTTGTTGCGCGTCGGCGTCATTCCATAATGGTTGCACAGGGCGTCGAAGCGGTCGGTTAGATCGGCCCGGGATGACTTATCCAGGTTCTTGAAGGCCGCCGACAGGCTGTCAGTTCTATGATTGTGTGGCACGCCGCCGAGCGTCCAGAGGGCGTTCTGCAATCCCTCAGCCAGCGCCACATAGCTTTCGCCGCCCAGCACGACGTGGGCGTGCTGAAACCCGCTATAGGCAAGCCGGAAGTGATACAGTCGATGGCCCAGTGCCTCACCGGCAATGGTCACACCCAACTTGCCCATGGCGGTGAAATCCGACAGGCCCATTTTGCCCGGTGTGTGGGTCTGCCGGAAAATGACGTCCTGTTCAGGGCCGTGTTCCGCATTCCAGGCGCGTATCCGTCGCTCCAGAGTCCGTCGGATGCCCGTACCCAGATCAGAATGCCGACGCAGAAGCTCCTCGTAAACCGCCACAGGTCGGATCCCCGGTGAGGACCGCAGAAGCGGCACGACCTCCGCATCAAAAATGTCCGCCAGCGGGTCCGGACGCCGCCGGCCGCGAGGGGCCTTCTTCTGTGATGGTAAAATTGGGTCAGCTTGCAGCCGATAGCCCGTTGCCTGGCTGATCCCCGCCTTGGCAGCGGCAACGGCAACGGAATGGGTCGATCTGAGCGTCATGAAGAGCCTCATTTGTTGGTCAGTGACATGACAGCCCGGCATGAACGATCCCCTTGCACAGAAAATCATTCCTTATCCGAGCCGGCCACAACCGTCAGGCCCGCCCCAAAAGGGCAAAACGCGTGTGCGGGGCCTCCCCAGTCGGGCTACGCCCTCCCTGCGAGCCCCCGCACACGCGTTCTCATCCTGATTGACGCTGGATTCTCACCTTGTTTGTCGCGCAGCATGGGACGACGAGAAGCGTTCGATCTGCCTGCAGACTGCCGCGCCGGGTGTTTCTGTGGCTCAGGTTGCGCGGCGCTACGCGATGAACGCCAATCTGATCTTCAAATGGCTGAAGGACCCGCGTTTTGCGCCAGATTTCACCGAGGTCGTAGCTGGATCCGTGTTTCTGCCGGTTGAGATTTCTCCGGCTGCTTCACATCCGGAACCGGCGCAGCCATCCGGTCCCGTCGCCTTCGGTGGCCGTATCGAGATTGAGTTGGCTGGCGGTCACCGGATCAGCGCCGGGGGTGGGTTCGATCCTGATGTGCCGGCGCGGCTGCTGAAGGGGCTGATGTCTTGATCCCGGTGCCGGGCAACACGCGGGTGTGGCTGGCGGCGGGTGTCACGGACATGCGGCGAGGGTTCAATACGCTGGCGGCCCAGGCCGAGAAGGTTTTGGCCGAAGACCCGTATTCCGGCCACCTGTTCGTGTTCCGGGGTCGGCGCGGCGATCTGTTGAAGATCATCTGGTGGGATTGCCAGGGCGCGTGCCTGTTTTCGAAGCGGTTGGAGAAAGGGCGGTTTGTCTGGCCCGCTGCAAAGGACGGCAAGATCAGCGTCACACCCGCGCAGCTCTCAATGCTGTTGGAGGGGATTGACTGGCGGATGCCCCGTAAAACCTGGAGACCGTTGAGCGTAGGACAGGTCAATAAATACGAGGCTTTGCGCGCTTTCGGGGTTCACCCCGGAATGCTGATCCGGTATAGGATCGGCGATGCTGAAGGACCTCGACATATCCCCGGATGATCCTGCGGAACTGCGGGCAGTGAACCGGCTTCTGGCCGATGAAGTCAAGGCGCTGACCCTGAAGGTGGAACAACTCCAACACCAACTGGCGGGGCATGACCGGCACCGGTTTGGATCGAAATCAGAAAGCCTCTACCAGCTCAATCTGGTCTTCCGGGAAGATGAGGCGATTGCCGAAGCCGCTGGAGAACAGGCGGCGCCTGCTCCAACGCCTGAAACGGACAAACCGGCCCGCCGGCACAGCCGCAAGCCCTTGCCCGATCATCCGGACCGGCACGAAGAGGTCTTGTCGCCGGGCGAGGACTGCCGACGTTGCGGTGGGGCGTTGAAGAGGCTCGGTGAGGACGTGACCGAGGAGTTGGAATACAAACCGGGGCGTTTTGTCGTGAACCGGATCGTGCGTCCGCGTATGGCCTGTTCCTGTTGCGAGGCCATTGTCCAATCGCCGCTGCCATCGCGCCCGATCGAACGTGGCCGCCCGGGACCGGGGCTGCCGGCGCACGTGTTGGTCAGCAAATACGCGGACCACCTGCCGCTCTACCGTCAGTCGCAAATATACGCCCGTGAAGGCGTTGATCTTGATCGATCAACTCTGACCAATTGGGTTGGCGGCTCCACCGCGCTTCTGGAACCTCTGGCTGACACCATTGGCCGAATGGTCCGCCGAGGCGCGGCCACCTTCGCTGACGATACGCCTGTTAAAATGCAGGCCCCCGGCAACAAGAAGACCAGGACCGCCCGTGTCCGGACCTGTGTTCGCGATGAACGACCATGGTCTGGATCATCACCGCCCTGCGCGTGGTATCAGTTCACGATTGATCGCAAGGGCGAACATCCCGTCTCACATCTCTCCGGCTACAAAGGCTGGGTCCATGCGGACGGGTATTCCGGCTTCAACGGGGTATTCGGTGAGGACAAGGCCCAGGAGATGGCTTGTTTGGCGCACGTCAGACGCAAGTTTGTAGACATCTTTGCCGCGCAAGGCTCATCGATTGCCGAAGAAGCCCTCCGCCGGACCGCGGAACTCCATGCCGTCGAGAAAGAGGCGCGTGGCAAACCGTCTGAAGAGCGCGTTGCCATCCGTCAGGAAAAGGCAAAACCGATCTTCGATGAACTTGAGACCTGGTTACACGCGCAGTTGCCAAATATATCTGGCAAGTCGCCTCTGGCCCAAGCGATCCGTTATGCCCTTGGTCGTTTGCCAAAGGCACGCGGTTATTTGAACCATGGCTTTCTGGAAGCGGACAACAACATCGCCGAACGCGCCATAAAACCTGTCGCCATAGGTCGCAAAAATTGGATGTTCGCCGGTTCCGAGGGCGGTGGCAAAGCCATGGCCATCGCCTACACCCTGATCGAAACGGCAAAGCTTGATAAAGTCGATCCACAAGCCTGGCTCACATGGGTTCTCGCCCGCATCGCGGATCACAAGATCACTCGGCTGGACGAGCTGATGCCCTGGCGTTACGCTGCATCAGCAGCGTAACCGGGACGACCGGCAGTACGCCAAGGCTCCTTCACCGAACGGTCACGGTTTTCTGGTGCGATCTTTTCTTTGGAATGGAAGGAAGCCTTATGGGACAAGTACGTCACGGCAGCGCCACGACCACGCACGCTGTCCGAGCAGCAATACAGCGATCGCAAGCTTCGATCGCAGCGCTGAGCAGGGAGTTGGGCATCAACCCGAAGACAGTCGCCAAATGGCGCAAGCGCGAGACGGTCGAGGATCTGAAGACCGGACCGAGGGAGCCACAATCAACCGTCCCGACCGAGGCCGAGGAGGCCATGATCGTCGCATTTGGGAGTGTCCTGAATTCTGTGTATCTGTCCCGGTCCATGGGGGTTTCAAATACAGTCACGCATTGAAGCGCTCGTCGAACATAATAGCGAACTGGTTGCGGGCTGCAAACCATTCCCGAACATTCCTGCCGCCTTTCCCGAAGTCGCGGATGGCCAGATAGATCAGCTTTGTTGCGGCCTGATCGGTCGGGAACGATCCGCAGGTCTTGATTGATTTGCGGATCACCCGGTTCAGGCTCTCGATGGCGTTGGTGGTGCAGATGATCTTTCGGATCGCCGGATCGAAGGCGAAGAACGGGATTACTTCCTGCCATGCCCGTCGCCAGGCCGGGGCGATCGAGGCGTATTTACCGGCCCATTTTTTCTCGAACGCGTCCAGTTCATCGGCGGCCTGATCGGCGGTGGCGGCGCTGTAAATCCGGCGCAGATCGGCGGCCACTGCCTTGCGGTCTTTCCACGAGCAGAAGTTCAGGGAGTGGCGCACCAGGTGGACAATGCAGGTTTGCACCGTGGTCTGCGCAAAGGCGGCGGTGATCGCCTCCGGGAAGCCTTTGAGCCCGTCAACGACGGCGATCAGAATGTCCTGGACACCTCGGTTCTTCAGCTCGTTCATCACCGACAACCAGAATTTGGCCCCCTCGTTATCAGCGATCCACAGGCCCAGGACCTCGCGCACGCCGTCCCGGCTGACCCCCAGGGCGATGTAGAGGGCCTTGTTCTTCACCATGCGGCTGTCGGCGTCGCGGATCTTCACCCGCAGCGCGTCGAAGATCACGATCGGATACATCCGCTCCAGCGCCCGGCTTTGCCAGTCGCGCACCTCGTCGTGCACGGCGTCGGTGACGCGGCTGATCAAATCCGGCGAGACCAGAAGACCGTAGATATCCTCAAGATGGGCGCGGATGTCGCGGACGGTCAGTCCGGCGGCATAGAGGCCGATGATCCTGTCATCCATCCCGTCGATCCGGGTCTGGCCCTTCTTCACCAGTTCCGGCTCAAAACTGCCATCCCGATCACGGGGCACGGAAATCGGCGCCTCGCCGATCTGGCCCTTCAGGCGCTTGCCAGCTGTGCCGTTGCGCCGATTGGACTGACCCGGAGGTGCATCCTTGCCTTCTTCATAGCCCGGATGCGCGGTCAGTTCGGCCCCAAGCATCCGCTCCATCAGTTTGATCCTGAGCTCTTTCAGCAGCCCGGTATCGCCAGGCAGGTCTTCAGGCCGCTCGCAGCCTTCCAGAAGTTCGTCCAGAAGTTCCCTGGATATCGTCATCGTCATGGCTCCTCTCTCAAAGCATGGTACAGATCACAGATACACAGAGGAGCGGACACTCTCTCGCATTTCGGCGCCATACACTGTTGCCGCCGGACGATTGCCTCCACGCCTTGCAGCCGACCATGCCTCACCTGACGCGGTCGGCGTTGCATCGCTGCCTTCAGCGGCACGGCATCTCGCGCCTGCCTGAGGTCGAGGGCGACAAACCGCAGCGCCAGCGGTTCAAACGTTACCCTGTCGGTTTCTTCCACATCGACATTGCCGAAGTTCAGACCACCGGGGGCAAGCTCTATCTCTTCGTCGGCATCGACCGCACCAGCAAGTTCGCCGTCGCCCAACTCGTGGACAAGGCCGACAGGCGCACCGCGTGGGAGTTCCTGCAGCACATGCTCGAAGCCGTGCCCTGCCAGGTCCACACCATTCTCACTGACAATGGCATCCGGTTCGCCGAGCGGCCCCGGAACCGCAACACGATCCATTCCCGGCCAATGCGCTTCGACGTGATTTGCGAGGCCAACGGGATCAAGCACCGCCTGACCAGGCCCAACCATCCGTGGAGCCGCGAGGACAAGAAAACAGTCCGGGGGACTGTTTTCCCGAATGGCGGGCAAGTGGAAAGGATGAACCGCACCATCAAGGACGCGACCGTCAAACGCTTCCATTATGACAACCATGATCAACTTCGAACGCATCCGGCTGACTTCATGAACGCCTGTAACTTCGCCCGAAGGCTCAAGACCCTCAGCGGCCTCACGCCCTGTGAATACATCTGCAAGGTCTGGACAACAGAGCCGGATCGTTTCATCCTGAACCCGATCCACCAGATGCCGGGACTGAACACCTCATGTGTCTCGTCCCTGCCATGGATACCCCGTCGCCGCTCCTGGCCAGGACCAGCGACGGGGTGGGATACAGCGCTGAACACCTTGTGGCATGACCACGTTCACCAGCAGGCTGATCCTGCCTCTCTATCACCGTCTCGAACAGTTGACGGCGGCCCGTTTTGCGGGACCGCGAAGCATAAGGAAGAGAGAGTGACATGATGGCCGGGATAACGTGAGCGTCCGTTGAAGCCGACCTAACGCGGGGGCGGAGGAGCCGATAGTGTCCACCATCGATAGTGGACACCATGAGGCACTCTATGGCTGGCAGTCGCAAGAAGCGAATTTGGTGGGACGACGAGAAGCTGCTGCGCGACAAACAAGGTGAGAATCCAGCGTCAATCAGGATGAGAACGCGTGTGCGGGGGCTCGCAGGGAGGGCGTAGCCCGACTGGGGAGGCCCCGCACACGCGTTTTGCCCTTTTGGGGCGGGCCTGACGGTTGTGGCCGGCTCGGATAAGGAATGATTTTCTGTGCAAGGGGATCGTTCATGCCGGGCTGTCATGTCACTGACCAACAAATGAGGCTCTTCATGACGCTCAGATCGACCCATTCCGTTGCCGTTGCCGCTGCCAAGGCGGGGATCAGCCAGGCAACGGGCTATCGGCTGCAAGCTGACCCAATTTTACCATCACAGAAGAAGGCCCCTCGCGGCCGGCGGCGTCCGGACCCGCTGGCGGACATTTTTGATGCGGAGGTCGTGCCGCTTCTGCGGTCCTCACCGGGGATCCGACCTGTGGCGGTTTACGAGGAGCTTCTGCGTCGGCATTCTGATCTGGGTACGGGCATCCGACGGACTCTGGAGCGACGGATACGCGCCTGGAATGCGGAACACGGCCCTGAACAGGACGTCATTTTCCGGCAGACCCACACACCGGGCAAAATGGGCCTGTCGGATTTCACCGCCATGGGCAAGTTGGGTGTGACCATTGCCGGTGAGGCACTGGGCCATCGACTGTATCACTTCCGGCTTGCCTATAGCGGGTTTCAGCACGCCCACGTCGTGCTGGGCGGCGAAAGCTATGTGGCGCTGGCTGAGGGATTGCAGAACGCCCTCTGGACGCTCGGCGGCGTGCCACACAATCATGGAACTGACAGCCTGTCGGCGGCCTTCAAGAACCTGGATAAGTCATCCCGGGCCGATCTAACCGACCGCTTCGACGCCCTGTGCAACCATTATGGAATGACGCCGACGCGCAACAACAAGGGCGTCGCACACGAGAACGGTTCCATCGAGAGCCCCAATGGGCATCTGAAGCGCACCATTGAGGACGCGCTGGTCATGCGTGGGTCGCGCGACTTCGAAAGCTTGCAAGATTATCGTCGCTTCATCGACGAGATCGTGGGCCGGATCAACGCCCGCAATGCCAAGCGTATCGATGCGGAACGTGCGAGCCTCAGACCTTTGCCGACGCGGCGGACCACGGATTACGAGGAGATCACGTTGCGCGTCACTTCCTCCGGGGGCTTCACCTTGCGCAAGGTGTTCTACACCGTGCCATCCCGGTTGATCGGGCATCAGCTGCGGGTTCGGCTCTACGATGATCGGTTGGAGCTGTTCCTGGGAAGCTCTGCCCTGCTAACGCTGACACGCGGACGAGCCTCGAGCACCGGGAGCCATGGGCACGTGGTCAATTACCACCACGTCATCCACTCCTTGCGCAAAAAGCCCATGGCGCTGATGGGGCTGGTCTATCGGGATCAGCTATTCCCGCGCCGGGCGTTCCGTAACATGTTCGCATTCCTGCTGGAGCAGACCAGTGAGAAGGCGGCGTGTCGCATGGTTGTCGATCTTCTGGCGCTGGCACACGAGCGGGGCTGCGAGGCTGAATTGGCAGCGCAGCTTGAGGAGGACCTTCGCCAGAAGCGCCCGCCTGACATGGCGGCCCTACGCGCAGTGTTTAGCCCATCACAAGACGCACTCCCCCAAGTCGCGGTGCAACTGGCCGACCTGTCATCTTACGACCAGTTGGTCGGCGGTACGCCATCCGCTCAGGAGGTGACAGCATGACATCGCCCCAGACCGATACCGCCCGCCTAACCTTGGCTCTGACCGAATTGCGCTTGCCAGCCATCAAGGCGCTATGGCCGCGCTTTGCGGAACAAGCCGACAAGGAAGGCTGGCCCGCCGCTCGGATGCTCAGCACCCTGGTGGAGCATGAACTGGCTGAACGAGATCGCCGTCGTATCGAGCGACATCTCGCACAGGCACGCCTGTTGCCCGGAAAAACGATCGACACCTTCGACTTCACAGCCGTCCCCATGCTGTCCAAGGCCCATGTCAGTGCGATCACCGCTGGCGACAGCTGGATCGGAAAGGGCGGCAACATCCTGCTGTTTGGGCCGCCAGGTGTGGGCAAATCACATCTCGGCTCAGCCATCGGGCTCGCCCTTGTCGAGCAAGGCTACCGCGTCCTATTCAGCCGCACCACCGATCTGGTCCAGAAACTCCAACAGGCCCGCCGCGATCTCGTCCTCGAAAGTGCCATTGCAAAGCTCGACAAATTCCATCTGCTGATCCTCGATGACATCACCTACGTCACCAAGGATCAGGCTGAAACCAGTGTGCTCTTCGAACTCATCAGCGCGAGATATGAACGCCGCTCAATGTTGATCACGGCCAACCAGCCCTTCGGGGAGTGGAATGCGATTTTTCCAGACCCGGCCATGACATTGGCCGCCGTCGACAGGCTCGTGCACCACGCAACCATCTTCGAGATGAATGTCGAAAGCTACCGGCGAAGAGCAGCACAAAAGGCAAAGGGGCCGGGAAGGCCTGCACAAAAAGCCACACCGGAAAACACCAAAGCTGATTGACGCTCCGCGACAATCAAAAAACAAACCCCTTGATCGCGGCACAAAAGCCCGGCATCGTCCCAAACGTCGCGACCAAGGATTCTCATCCTGATTGACGCGCACTTCTCATCTTGATTGTCGCGCTACAGGCAGGCGCAAGAAGCGAATTTGGTGGGACGACGAGAAGCGTTCGATCTGCCTGCAGACTGCCGCGCCGGGTGTTTCTGTGGCTCAGGTTGCGCGGCGCTACGCGATGAACGCCAATCTGATCTTCAAATGGCTGAAGGACCCGCGTTTTGCGCCAGATTTCACCGAGGTCGTAGCTGGATCTGTGTTTCTGCCGGTTGAGATTTCTCCGGCTGCTTCACATCCGGTCCCGGCGCAGCCATCCGGTCCCGTCGCCTTCGGTGGCCGTATCGAGATTGAGTTGGCTGGCGGTCACCGGATCAGCGCCGAGGGTGGGTTCGATCCTGATGTGCTGGCGCGGCTGCTGAAGGGGCTGATGTCTTGATCCCGGTGCCGAGCAACACGCGGGTGTGGCTGTCGGCGGGTGTCACGGACATGCGGCGAGGGTTCACTACGCTGGCGGCCCAGGCCGAGAAGGTTTTGGCCGAAGACCCGTATTCCGGCCACCTGTTCGTGTTCCGGGGGCGGCGCGGCGATCTGTTGAAGATCATCTGGTGGGATTGCCAGGGCGCGTGCCTGTTTTCGAAGCGGTTGGAGAAAGGGCGGTTTGTCTGGCCCGCTGCAAAGGACGGCAGGATCAGCGTCACACCCGCGCAGCTCTCAATGCTGTTGGAGGGGATTGACTGGCGGATGCCCCGTAAAACCTGGAGACCGTTGAGCGTAGGATAGGTCAATAAATACGAGGCTTTGCGCGCTTTCGGGGTTCACCCCGGAATGCTGATCCGGTATAGGATCGGCGATGCTGAAGGACCTCGACATAGCCCCGGATGATCCTGCGGAACTGCGGGCAGTGAACCGGCTTCCGGCCGATGAAGTCAAGGCGCTGACCCTGAAGGTGGAACAACTCCAACACCAACTGGCGGGGCATGACCGGCACCGGTTTGGATCGAAATCAGAAAGCCTCTACCAGCTCAATCTGGTCTTCCGGGAAGATGAGGCGATTGCCGAAGCCGCTGGAGAACAGGCGGCGCCTGCTCCAACGCCTGAAACGGACAAACCGGCCCGCCGGCACAGCCGCAAGCCCTTGCCCGATCATCCGGACCGGCACGAAGAGGTCTTGTCGCCGGGCGAGGACTGCCGACGTTGCGGTGGGGCGTTGAAGAGGCTCGGTGAGGACGTGACCGAGGAGTTGGAATACAAACCGGGGCGTTTTGTCGTGAACCGGATCGTGCGTCCGCGTATGGCCTGTTCCTGTTGCGAGGCCATTGTCCAATCGCCGCTGCCATCGCGCCCGATCGAACGTGGCCGCCCGGGACCGGGGCTGCTGGCGCACGTGTTGGTCAGCAAATACGCGGACCACCTGCCGCTCTACCGTCAGTCGCAAATATACGCCCGTGAAGGCGTTGATCTTAATCGATCAACTCTGACCAATTGGGTTGGCGGCTCCACCGCGCTTCTGGAACCTCTGGCTGACACCATTGGCCGAATGGTCCGCCGAGGCGCGGCCACCTTCGCTGATGATACGCCTGTTAAAATGCAGGCCCCCGGCAACAAGAAGACCAGGACCGCCCGTGTCTGGACCTGTGTTCGCGATGAACGACCATGGTCTGGATCATCACCGCCCTGCGCGTGGTATCAGTTCACGATTGATCGCAAGGGCGAACATCCCGTCTCACATCTCTCCGGCTACAAAGGCTGGGTCCATGCGGACGGGTATTCCGGCTTCAACGGGGTATTCGGTGAGGACAAGGCCCAGGAGATGGCTTGTTTGGCGCACGTCAGACGCAAGTTTGTAGACATCTTTGCCGCGCAAGGCTCATCGATTGCCGAAGAAGCCCTCCGCCGGACCGCGGAACTCCATGCCGTCGAGAAAGAGGCGCGTGGCAAACCGTCTGAAGAGCGCGTTGCCATCCGTCAGGAAAAGGCAAAACCGATCTTCGATGAACTTGAGACCTGGTTACACGCGCAGTTGCCAAATATATCTGGCAAGTCGCCTCTGGCCCAAGCGATCCGTTATGCCCTTGGTCGTTTGCCAAAGGCACGCGGTTATTTGAACCATGGCTTTCTGGAAGCGGACAACAACATCGCCGAACGCGCCATAAAACCTGTCGCCATAGGTCGCAAAAATTGGATGTTCGCCGGTTCCGAGGGCGGTGGCAAAGCCATGGCCATCGCCTACACCCTGATCGAAACGGCAAAGCTTGATAAAGTCGATCCACAAGCCTGGCTCACATGGGTTCTCGCCCGCATCGCGGATCACAAGATCACTCGGCTGGACGAGCTGATGCCCTGGCGTTACGCTGCATCAGCAGCGTAACCGGGACGACCGGCAGTACGCCAAGGCTCCTTCACCGAACGCATGTCTGTCACGCCCGCCGCCAGCCAGACCCGTGTGTTGCTTGGCACGGGGATCACGAAGAAAGCCCTTTCAACAAACGTGCCAACATATCCGCATCAAAACCGCCATCGGCTATAATCCGGTGACCGTTGGATAGCTCGATCTCAATTCGGCCTGACAGAGTGCTGGTCACGGCTAGAGTCCTTCACATTTTGACTGAAGCATAGCCTGTGTTTTCGAGGTAGTTTTGGCATTCCTGTTGTGTGATTGATCCGACGAGGCGTCCAACGTATCGCCAGGCCTCTTCACTGGTTCGTTTCCGAGCCATCCGCATCCAGTGTTTGATCTTGGCGAATGTCTGCTCGATCGGGTTCAGGTCTGGCGAGTATGGTGGCAGGAACCACACCCGCGCGCCTGCCGCCTTGATGGCATCGCGCACGGCTTTCGATTTATGGCAGCCGAGGTTGTCCATGATGACGATATCGCCGGGCTTCAGTGCAGGGACAAGCAGTTGATCGATATAGGCACGGAAGGACTGCCCGTTGATCGGGCCGTCAAAGACACAGGGCGCCGTCAATTGATCGCAGCGCAAGGCAGCAATGAACGTCATGGTGTTCCAGTGGCCATGGGGCGCAAAGCCGTGCAGGCGTTTGCCTTTTGGTCCCCAGCCGCGCAGCGGAGCCATGTTGGTCTTGATCCAGGTTTCATCAATGAAGGCCAGCTTGCGCGGATCGAGTTGACGCATGACCCCCTTCCAGCGCTTTCGCCGGCGGGCCACATCGGCTCGGGCCCGCTCAAGGGCGAGCAGTGTTTTTTTTTGAAGCTCAGCCCCTCGCGGCGCATGAAGTGCCAGACCGCATTGTGGGACACCTTGACGCCCCGCTTCGCCAGCATGTCTTTCAGACCATGCAGCGTCAGGTGCGGCGTGCGGTTGATCTGCTCCAGGATAAAATCACGGTGGGGTTCAAGGATAATCCTGCGGTGGCCACCCATCTTGCCAGGCGCCACGCTGCCAGTCTCGCGATATCGCTGGTGCCACTTGATCACCGAAGAAACAGCCACCGAGAAACGGGCAGCCACAACACGTGCCGTCTCGCCGGAAACAACAGCTGCTACTGCACGCTCCCGAAGATCATTCGAATAGGGTTTTACCATGCATGCCGGCCTCCAGTCCCGGCACGCAGTTTGAATCACAATTCAACGAAAAACGGAATCCCGAGATTCAAACAAATGATGAACCGCTCTAGATCAACGCTGGCTGACGCTTCAATCTCGACTGGCAAAAATACAGGGCCGTCAGCTTTCCGCACAACATCCACGGCGGGAGCATACCGATCATCCTTCAGCCATTTGAATATCAGATTGGCATTCATCGCATACCGACGTGCAACCTGCGCAACCAAAACACCAGCCGCCGTCGTCTGAAAACAGATTGAACGCTTCTCATCATCCGGCCAACGCCGCTTCTTCTGCTTCACAGCCATAGAGTGCCCCTAGAGTCCTTCACATTTTGACTGAAGCATAGCCTGTGTTTTCGAGGTAGTTTTGGCATTCCTGTTGTGTGATTGATCCGACGAGGCGTCCAACGTATCGCCAGGCCTCTTCACTGGTTCGTTTCCGAGCCATCCGCATCCAGTGTTTGATCTTGGCGAATGTCTGCTCGATCGGGTTCAGGTCTGGCGAGTATGGTGGCAGGAACCACACCCGCGCGCCTGCCGCCTTGATGGCATCGCGCACGGCTTTCGATTTATGGCAGCCGAGGTTGTCCATGATGACGATATCGCCGGGCTTCAGTGCAGGGACAAGCAGTTGATCGATATAGGCACGGAAGGACTGCCCGTTGATCGGGCCGTCAAAGACACAGGGCGCCGTCAATTGATCGCAGCGCAAGGCAGCAATGAACGTCATGGTGTTCCAGTGGCCATGGGGCGCAAAGCCGTGCAGGCGTTTGCCTTTTGGTCCCCAGCCGCGCAGCGGAGCCATGTTGGTCTTGATCCAGGTTTCATCAATGAAGACCAGCTTGCGCGGATCGAGTTGACGCATGACCCCCTTCCAGCGCTTTCGCCGGCGGGCCACATCGGCTCGGGCCCGCTCAAGTGTAGCGCGACAATCAAGATGAGAAGTGCGCGTCAATCAGGATGAGAATCCTTGGTCGCGACGTTTGGGACGATGCCGGGCTTTTGTGCCGCGATCAAGGGGTTTGTTTTTTGATTGTCGCGGAGCGTCAATCAGCTTTGGTGTTTTCCGGTGTGGCTTTTTGTGCAGGCCTTCCCGGCCCCTTTGCCTTTTGTGCTGCTCTTCGCCGGTAGCTTTCGACATTCATCTCGAAGATGGTTGCGTGGTGCACGAGCCTGTCGACGGCGGCCAATGTCATGGCCGGGTCTGGAAAAATCGCATTCCACTCCCCGAAGGGCTGGTTGGCCGTGATCAACATTGAGCGGCGTTCATATCTCGCGCTGATGAGTTCGAAGAGCACACTGGTTTCAGCCTGATCCTTGGTGACGTAGGTGATGTCATCGAGGATCAGCAGATGGAATTTGTCGAGCTTTGCAATGGCACTTTCGAGGACGAGATCGCGGCGGGCCTGTTGGAGTTTCTGGACCAGATCGGTGGTGCGGCTGAATAGGACGCGGTAGCCTTGCTCGACAAGGGCGAGCCCGATGGCTGAGCCGAGATGTGATTTGCCCACACCTGGCGGCCCAAACAGCAGGATGTTGCCGCCCTTTCCGATCCAGCTGTCGCCAGCGGTGATCGCACTGACATGGGCCTTGGACAGCATGGGGACGGCTGTGAAGTCGAAGGTGTCGATCGTTTTTCCGGGCAACAGGCGTGCCTGTGCGAGATGTCGCTCGATACGACGGCGATCTCGTTCAGCCAGTTCATGCTCCACCAGGGTGCTGAGCATCCGAGCGGCGGGCCAGCCTTCCTTGTCGGCTTGTTCCGCAAAGCGCGGCCATAGCGCCTTGATGGCTGGCAAGCGCAATTCGGTCAGAGCCAAGGTTAGGCGGGCGGTATCGGTCTGGGGCGATGTCATGCTGTCACCTCCTGAGCGGATGGCGTACCGCCGACCAACTGGTCGTAAGATGACAGGTCGGCCAGTTGCACCGCGACTTGGGGGAGTGCGTCTTGTGATGGGCTAAACACTGCGCGTAGGGCCGCCATGTCAGGCGGGCGCTTCTGGCGAAGGTCCTCCTCAAGCTGCGCTGCCAATTCAGCCTCGCAGCCCCGCTCGTGTGCCAGCGCCAGAAGATCGACAACCATGCGACACGCCGCCTTCTCACTGGTCTGCTCCAGCAGGAATGCGAACATGTTACGGAACGCCCGGCGCGGGAATAGCTGATCCCGATAGACCAGCCCCATCAGCGCCATGGGCTTTTTGCGCAAGGAGTGGATGACGTGGTGGTAATTGACCACGTGCCCATGGCTCCCGGTGCTCGAGGCTCGTCCGCGTGTCAGCGTTAGCAGGGCAGAGCTTCCCAGGAACAGCTCCAACCGATCATCGTAGAGCCGAACCCGCAGCTGATGCCCGATCAACCGGGATGGCACGGTGTAGAACACCTTGCGCAAGGTGAAGCCCCCGGAGGAAGTGACGCGCAACGTGATCTCCTCGTAATCCGTGGTCCGCCGCGTCGGCAAAGGTCTGAGGCTCGCACGTTCCGCATCGATACGCTTGGCATTGCGGGCGTTGATCCGGCCCACGATCTCGTCGATGAAGCGACGATAATCTTGCAAGCTTTCGAAGTCGCGCGACCCACGCATGACCAGCGCGTCCTCAATGGTGCGCTTCAGATGCCCATTGGGGCTCTCGATGGAACCGTTCTCGTGTGCGACGCCCTTGTTGTTGCGCGTCGGCGTCATTCCATAATGGTTGCACAGGGCGTCGAAGCGGTCGGTTAGATCGGCCCGGGATGACTTATCCAGGTTCTTGAAGGCCGCCGACAGGCTGTCAGTTCCATGATTGTGTGGCACGCCGCCGAGCGTCCAGAGGGCGTTCTGCAATCCCTCAGCCAGCGCCACATAGCTTTCGCCGCCCAGCACGACGTGGGCGTGCTGAAACCCGCTATAGGCAAGCCGGAAGTGATACAGTCGATGGCCCAGTGCCTCACCGGCAATGGTCACACCCAACTTGCCCATGGCGGTGAAATCCGACAGGCCCATTTTGCCCGGTGTGTGGGTCTGCCGGAAAATGACGTCCTGTTCAGGGCCGTGTTCCGCATTCCAGGCGCGTATCCGTCGCTCCGGAGTCCGTCGGATGCCCGTACCCAGATCAGAATGCCGACGCAGAAGCTCCTCGTAAACCGCCACAGGTCGGATCCCCGGTGAGGACCGCAGAAGCGGCACGACCTCCGCATCAAAAATGTCCGCCAGCGGGTCCGGACGCCGCCGGCCGCGAGGGGCCTTCTTCCGTGATGGTAAAATTGGGTCAGCTTGCAGCCGATAGCCCGTTGCCTGGCTGATCCCCGCCTTGGCAGCGGCAACGGCAACGGAATGGGTCGATCTGAGCGTCATGAAGAGCCTCATTTGTTGGTCAGTGACATGACAGCCCGGCATGAACGATCCCCTTGCACAGAAAATCATTCCTTATCCGAGCCGGCCACAACCGTCAGGCCCGCCCCAAAAGGGCAAAACGCGTGTGCGGGGCCTCCCCAGTCGGGCTACGCCCTCCCTGCGAGCCCCCGCACACGCGTTCTCATCCTGATTGACGCTGGATTCTCACCTTGTTTGTCGCGCAGCAGCCATGTTGGTCTTGATCCAGGTTTCATCAATGAAGACCAGCTTGCGCGGATCGAGTTGACGCATGACCCCCTTCCAGCGCTTTCGCCGGCGGGCCACATCGGCTCGGGCCCGCTCAAGGGCGAGCAGTGTTTTTTTTGAAGCTCAGCCCCTCGCGGCGCATGAAGTGCCAGACCGCATTGTGGGACACCTTGACGCCCCGCTTCGCCAGCATGTCTTTCAGACCATGCAGCGTCAGGTGCGGCGTGCGGTTGATCTGCTCCAGGATAAAATCACGGTGGGGTTCAAGGATAATCCTGCGGTGGCCACCCATCTTGCCAGGCGCCACGCTGCCAGTCTCGCGATATCGCTGGCGCCACTTGATCACCGAAGAAACAGCCACCGAGAAACGGGCAGCCACAACACGTGCCGTCTCGCCGGAAACAACAGCTGCTACTGCACGCTCCCGAAGATCATTCGAATAGGGTTTTACCATGCATGCCGGCCTCCAGTCCCGGCACGCAGTTTGAATCACAATTCAACGAAAAACGGAATCCCGAGATTCAAACAAATGATGAACCGCTCTAAGTGTCCACTATCAATGGTGGACACTAACCCATCAAAATCTGCGCCGTTAGGCGGGGCACACCGGACGCTTACCCAGCAGGTCGTCGAGTGATACCAGCAGCGTCCTGCGCAAGGTCACCGCAACCGCCTCTTGCGCCGGTGTCAGCGTGGTTTGCAGCCGGTGTGGCGTGTGGCTGCGATCCTCGACGCCATCGCGGCGCCGCCATTTGTAGACAGTCTGCTCGGTCGTCCCGTATCGCTCCGCCAAGATGGAAGCAGACGCATCACTGGCCTGGAGGGCCGACCGAACCTTCGGCGTCGTTGTAGCCTGCTTGTGAAGTTGGATCACCATGGTCGCACCCCGTCCCGAATGTCCCACAGAACCGACCTTGCCATGAAAAGGGCAGATCGACGAGGGGAAATATGATCATACGGGATGGAACACGTAGGCGCCGAGCGTTATCGGGTGACTTGCATCAAGATGCACAAAAACGGGCACAGGAAAGTCTTTATCCTCGACAAAAACGGCGGCATCACCCGAGGTTTCACGCCGCAGGAGATCGAGCAGCGCATGCCTGAAATGCGGCGGCTTCACCGGCGGGGAGAGAATCTCTATTACACACCTTTGTCCGCCGACAAACATCACATCCTCATCGACGACATGAACCGGGAGAAGCTGGACCGGCTTGTCCGCGAAGGCTACCGGCCCGCCACCGTGCTGGAATCCAGCGTCGGCAACTATCAGGCCATCATCACCATAAAAAAGCTGGGGACGCCGCACGATCGGCAGGTGGGCAACCGCCTGAGCGATGCACTTAACCGCGAGTATGGCGATCCGAAGCTGTCTGGCTGCATTCATCCCCATCGCGCGCCAGCGTTTGAAAACCGCAAACCCAGGCGCCAGCGGCCTGACGGCAGCTATCCCGAAGTGCAACTGATAACGTCCAGGCGCCGGGAGTGTTTCAAGACGCTGGCCCTGTCCCGCCGGATCAATACCGAACATGAGCGGCAAGCCGCCAGCGGCAGCGCGATCGACGCCTACCAGCGCCATTACCGCGACAGATCCAACATGGGCCTGTCCCGGTTTCGTGCCGGTTACTTGAGAGCATATTCTGCCATCAAGGAGACAGATGGGGAGAATGGTGACCGTATGAGCTTGGAGCATATGAGCGCTTTTCGGCGAGAGATTTGCAGGATTTTCCCGGCGAACGGGAAATTGTGTCACATCCCATATGATTGTACGGCTGCTTTCTGAAGAGTTCGGGCTTTTCTTGATGCCAGTCCTTGAGCGCATCAATTGGCGTGCGGCCTTTCAGAACGGATTGCGGCAACTGGCCGTTGTAGAGGCGGACGTAGCGGAGAAGCGTCTGTTCGATCTCCTCGCCGCTGCGGAAACGGTGGCTCTGGAGCACGTCCTCGATCCGACCGTTGAACCGCTCGACCATGCCGTTGGTCTGCGGCCGCATCGGTGGGGCCAGGCGATGCTCGATCCCGAACCCGGCGCAGAGGCGGTCGAACTCATGATTGCCGGTCGCGGCGCGGCGGCGAAGGCCGAAGAGCCTGTCGATGAACTCCTTGCCGTTGTCGGTCAGCACGCGGGTGATCCGCATCGGGGCGACGCGCTCCAGATCGCGCAGGAACCGGCGGGCGTTGGCCGCAGTCTTCGCCGGATGGATGCGCACGAAGACCCGGCGGGTGGCGCGGTCGATCGCGACGAACAGATACCGGCGCTTCTCCTCATCGGCCATCTGCGGCAGGTATTTCACGTCGATGTGGATGTAGCCGGGCTCGTATGCCTTGAAAGGCTTGTGCGCGGGCTTCGCCACCTTCGGCATCAGGTCACGGAGGGAGCCGACCCCATGACGGCGCAGGCATCGGCGCAGGCATCGGTCCAGCCCGGAGCGCGAGACGTTCGGGTTGAGAAACTCGCGGACCACGGCGAGCAGGTCGTCGAGCGGCAGCAGCAGACTCTGTCTCAGCGAGACGGCCACGGCCTCCTGCGCCGGTGTCAGCGTGGTCTGCAACCTGTGCGCCGTGTGGCTCCGGTCGTGGACGGTATCGCGCTTGCGCCACTTCCAGACGGTCTGCTCCGAGATGCCGTAGCGCTCGGCCACGATCCACGCGGGCTCTTTGCTCGCCTGGATTGCGGCCCTGATCTTCGGCGTCGTCGTCGCCTGCTTGTGCAAAGAAATCAGCATGTCTTGCCTCCGTCCCGAATCTCACGCAGGATTGATCTTGCCATGAACAGGCCAGAGCGGCGAGGGTCTATCTGATCGTCCGGGATGGAACAACTACTGACCAGGAACATCAGCGTTGATCCACTGGGCAGGGAAGGGGTTCCGGTGTTCCTTGCTGGTTTTTCACCGCAATTTCGAGCGCCACATCAACGAATTCTTTTAGCTCGCAATACGCGAAAATCACGGACTCAGGCGTTCGACCTTCCACTTGCCGCCACTTTCGGCGCGGGACCAGCGGAACCTGTCATGCAGACGAAAAGCGCCGTCGGCCCAGAATTCAATCTCGACCGGGGCGATCCGATAGCCGCCCCAGAATGGCGGCCGGGCCGGGTCTGTCCCGTGTCTGGCCGTAACCCTGGCCATCTCGGCCATCAGCGCCGCCCGCGATGCCAGGGGGTGCGACTGCCGCGAAGCCCATGCGCCCAACCTGCTCTTCAACGAGCGCGACCGATAATAAGCGTCTGCGCGCTCATCCCCGACCCGATCAATCGTCCCGCGCACCCGGATTTGCCGGCGAAGCGACTTCCAGTGCATGACGAACGCGGCTTTTCCGGCGCTTTCCAGTTCCTGCGCCTTCACACTCCGGTAATTCGTATGGAAGATGAACCCGTCATCGGCGATTTCCTTGAGCAGGACCATGCGCACATTGGGCATCCCGCTGCAATCCACCGTGGAAAGCGCGATTGCGTTCGGGTCGTTCGGCTCCTGCGTTTCGGCCTCGGCCAGCCATTTGCGGGCGATTTCAACAGGGCTGTCACCGGCAAACAGTTCAGAACGGTCGCTCATCCCGGCACCTCGCAGCCACTTCATCCAGAATATCCCCGCAGGCGACAGGCCGTTCATCGGAACATGTCGGACTTGCGGGCATTTCGGCGATGCCCTAAAGCATCTGGACGGGATTCAAATACCGGGGGATAGCATATGTCAAACGGATTTCTGTCCGGAAAACACGGCCTGATCATGGGTATTGCCAACGACAAATCCATCGCATGGAGCATCGCGCAGGTCTGCGCCGAACAGGGGGCGGAGCTTGCGTTTTCCTATCTCGGTGAAACCTTCAGAAAACGTGTGGTTCCCCTGGCCGGGCGGCTTGGGGTCGAAACCCTGATTGATTGCGATGTGTCTGATCCTGCGTCAATCGACACGGCGTTCGAGACCATTGAAAAGACCTGGGGGAAGCTGGACTTTCTGGTTCACGCAATCGGTTTTTCCGACAAGAACGAGTTGCGGGGCCGCTACGTTGACACCAGCCCGGAAAACTTTCGCGTGACGATGGATGTGTCGGTCTATTCTTTCACCGCGATTGCGCAACGGGCAGAGAAACTGATGACCGATGGCGGCTCCATGCTGACCCTGACCTATTACGGCGCGGAACAGGTCATCCCCCACTACAATGTCATGGGTGTCGCCAAGGCGGCGCTTGAGGCAAGCGTCATGTATCTGGCCGAAGACCTTGGCAGGAAGAATATCCGCGTCAACGCAATCTCTGCCGGTCCGATCAAGACGCTGGCGGCGTCCGGCATCGGCGATTTCCGTTACATCATGAAATGGAACGAACTGAACTCCCCCCTGCGCCGCAACGTAACGCAGGATGAAGTCGGCAAATCGGCCCTTTATCTGCTGTCCGATCTCAGTTCCGGCGTCACTGGCGAAGTCCTGCATGTGGATGCGGGTTATCACATCGTCGGCATGAAGGCCGTGGACGCACCCGACATATCGGCGACCTGAGGGGGGGGCGAACGATGCAGGCCGAACATCTCATTGCCTTCAACATCGCGCTGTTCGCGGCCCTTCTCAGCCCCGGTCCGGCATTGCTTGTCGCCATTCGCGGCACCGTGACGAATGGCCGGGCCGCAGGCGTCGCAACCGGGCTTGGCCTCGGGCTGGCCGCGGCATCGTGGACGCTGACGGCATTGCTTGGGCTGGACACGATTTTCAGACTGTTCCCATGGGCTTACACGGCGTTTCGCATCCTGGTGGCGCTGTATCTGATCTGCCTCGCCTGGATGACATGGCGCCACGCATCCGCACCGCTGTGCAACGTCCGCCCCGGCAGGCATCGCGCCTTTCCGACCGGCGTGCTTGTCAATCTCGGAAACCCGAAGTCGGTTCTTTTCGCCGGTGCGGTTCTGATAGTCGTTTTTCCCGGCGATCCCGGCATTCTGGAAATGGCCGTGATCAGCGTCAATCACCTGCTGGTCGAATGGAGCTTCTACACCATCCTCGCCCTCGTCATGGGGCATCGCAGGGTCGGCAGGGGCTATCCGGGCGCGAAACCCGTTCTTGACCGAATGGCGGCAACCCTGCTTGGTGCGCTGGGACTGAGGCTTTTGACCGACAGGTGACGCCATGACCGACCGACTGCCGCACGAAAAGGGTTTTCATATAAGCTGGGACCAGATTCACCGCGATGCGCGCGCGCTGGCCTGGCGGCTTGACGGTTTCGGACCGGAAAACGGAAGCTGGAAAGCAGTGGTCGCCATTACGCGCGGCGGCATGGCCCCGGCAATGATCGTCAGCAGGGAACTGGATATTCGGACTGTTGAGACGATTTCGATCAAATCCTACGACCACCGGACCCGCTCGGAAGCGAAAATACTGAAACAGCCGGACCCCGGCCTCATGGGCGATGGCGAAGGCATCCTGATCGTCGATGACCTCGTCGATAGCGGAAAGACGCTCCAACTGGTGCGCGAACTCTACCCCAAAGCGCATTTTGCCACGGTTTACGCAAAACCGATGGGCTGCCCGCAGGTCGATACCTTCATCACCGAAGTCAGTCAGGACACCTGGATATTCTTTCCCTGGGACATGGCCCTGCAATATGTAGAGCCATATCGCGGCAAGGACTGATCCGCCCCATGGCCTGAACGCGGCATCCGGCAAATGCCGTCACCGGCCCGGCAATGGTCGCGCCGGCATCTGCGACCAGACCACCGCCACCAGGATAATCGCCCCCCCTGCCAGGATTGAACCGGATGGCAGTTCCGACAGAACCAGAAAGGCCCAGAGCGGCGCCAGCGGCGTTTCGATTGTTCCGATCAGCGCCGCCTCTGCCGCCGGCACGCGCCGCACGCCTTCGAACAGGGTGACAGAGGCAAAGGCGAAGAGCAGCCCGAAGCAGAGCAGAACCGGCAGGTCCCCCGGTCCGTTTTGGGCAGGGTCGGTCAGTATCCAGGCAAATGGCAGCAACAGCACGGATGACAATACGGCCGACAGAGAGGTCGGCGTATCCGGCCTGACGCGAAACACGACCATCGCCGCCGACATCAATACAACCATGAGACCGGCGAGCAGGTCTCCGCGCAAGATGCCGCCGCCGGTGGAACCGCGCAGCACGACCAACACGCCGATTGCCGAAAACCCGGCGGCGATCATCATTCGCCGCGAGGGTATTTCCCGCAATGCAAGCCCGGCCAGAAGCGCCGTGACAAACGGGGATGTGGCCCAGATCAGCGCCACATTCGCCACGCTGGTCAGTTTGAAAGCGTTCAGAAACGCCGCCGTCGCCACCGCCCCGAGGAATGCCGCCAGCACTGCGGGCCAGCCGAACCGGGCGGCCTCGTCCCGCAATCGTCCCGCAACGATCAGATAGCCGATGCCAAATCCCGCAGCACTCAGCCCGCGCCAGAAAATGACGGCACAGGCATCGGCCTGCACCGCTTTGGTAAAAACCCCTGCAAGGCTGAAAACAACCGCCGAGGCGGCAACGAGGACGACGCCGGAAAGATGCTGCGTTTTCATTGCGGACATTCCATTGGCCGGGAAACTCCCGATCAGCCATACGCCCCCCCCTGCTGACATGTATCTGTCAGCAGGGATGGGCCTTGTTGCACATATCATCGCGCCGGACGGCAACCTGACGCCTGCCCGCCGGGGCGCGCGGATTGCCGACGCGCTCATTTCTCATCAATGGTGGACAAACCGGGTCCGATCCCCGTATTTCTCTGAAGTGCGCGGGTGGGGTGCCCGCGATGACCGTGGAAGCCGGATGAAGCTCGAAGATATGGAACAGCACGAACCGCCAAGACGCAGAAGCGTGTTTGCCGGACTGCGGGCGAGTTTTCTTGCCGGACTGGTTGTCATCCTGCCCCTGTTTCTGACCGGCTGGCTGATCTGGACCCTGACCGGTTGGATTGACGGCTGGGTGCTGCCGCTGATTCCGGGGCAGTTCCGGACAGACCAATATATCGGCATCAACCTGCGCGGCGTCGGCGTTGCGGTCTTTCTGCTGTTCACCATCGTTGTCGGCTGGACGGCCAAGGGGTTCCTGGGCCGGTCGCTGATCAGCTATGCGGAATCTCTGGTTGAACGGATGCCGGTTGTCAGATCGGTCTATGGCGGATTGAAGCAGATTGCGGAAACCGTGTTCAGCCAGTCGGAAACCAGTTTCGACACCGCCTGCCTGATCGAATATCCGCGCCGGGGCATCTGGGCGATTGCCTTCATTTCCACCAATGCCAGGGGCGAAATCGCAAGGCGTGTGCCGCGCGAGGAAGAGATTGTCTCGGTCTTTCTGCCAACGACGCCCAACCCAACGTCGGGCTTTCTGCTGTTTGTGCCGAAATCGGACATTATAGAGTTGAACATGACCGTCGAAGACGCGGCGAAACTGGTTATCTCTGCGGGTCTGGTCTACCCGAACGGGGCCGGGGCCGCCGCTGCAACAGAGGCGAAGGCGAAGGCGATGGCCACAGCCCCGGTCGCAAAAGACACACGTTAGCCAAAGGTTGCCGGCAGGTTGAGCGTCTCCGGTTCGTCAGGGTCGTCTGGCTGTCTCATTCTCAGAGCGCTGTCCAGCCACCGTCCACGCTTATGGTGGCGCCGGTTATCTGCGCCGCCGCTTCCGAACACAGAAAAAGCGCCGTGCCCCCGATCTGTTCCGCCGTTGCAAATTCCCCGGAGGGTTGCCGTTGCAGCATGACATTCTTCACAACCTCTTCGCGGGTCATGCCGTATTTTGTCATCGTGTCGGGGATTTGCGCCTCGACCAGCGGAGTCAGGACATAGCCGGGGCAGATGGCGTTGCAGGTAATCGGCTCTTCCGCAGTTTCCAGGGCGACGGTTTTCGTCATCCCGACCATCCCGTGCTTGGCGGCGACATAAGCCGCCTTGTAGGGCGAGGCGGTCAGGCCATGGGCAGACGCAATGTTCACGATGCGCCCCCAACCCGCCCTGCGCATCGCCGGAAGCGCGGCGGCAATGGTGTGAAAGGCGGAATTCATGTTGATCGCGATGATCGCGTCCCATTTGTCTGCCGGAAATTCATCAATCGGCGCGACATGCTGGATGCCCGCATTGTTCACCAGAATATCGCAGGCCCCCGCCTTTTCTATCAGCGCCCGGCATTCCCCGCCCCTGGACATGTCCGCCTGTATGTATCGCGCGCTGACGCCATGGGATTGCGCAAGTGATTCTGCCAGCGCGTGATCCTCTTGCCGGTCGGCAAGGGAATTGAGAATCACGTTGATCCCGGCCTTTGCGAATTCCGTTGCAATGCCCAGACCGATTCCCGAATTGGAGCCGGTGATGACCGCCGTCCTGCCTGTCAGATTCATGCTGCCCTCTTTCCGTGAAACATCGGCGCGTTGCACAATAGACGCTGCGCGCCCGAATTCCAGCCGCGAATGAACCGCAGACAGGATGTATCGCCGTGTCGGCCGGGCAGAAAAAAAAACGCCAGCACAAGGCTGGCGTCAAGTTATTGAGGCAGGTTTCATACAGGCAAGAAACCTATCGAGCAGTGCCCCCTTATACGCAATCCGCCTTCGACTTCCAAGCTAAAAGTTGAGTTGCTCCCAAAACCCGGCTAGTTTCACCGGCAACGCGGAAACGAAAACAGCATTGTTGCAGGGGTGAAGTCGATGGAAAAGAGGCGATTGTGGTTGGGCATTCTTGCCATGTGGGTCAGCATGGGCGTTGCCCGGGCCGAGCCAGGGCACGGCATATCTATGTATGGCGAACCTGCCCTGCCACCGGATTTTGTGTCTCTCCCCTATGCCAACCCGGACGCGCCCGTGGGCGGGCGCATTGTCATCGGCGAAGTCGGCAGCTTTGATTCGCTCAATCCGCATATCCTCAAGGGGCGCGTTCCCTGGCAGCTCAGGTTTCTTGCTTATGAGAGCCTCATGGGCCGCAACTGGGATGAACCCTTCTCTCTTTACGGGCTGCTTGCCGAATCAATCGAGACCGCGCCGAATCGCGAGTGGGTCGAATTTGTCCTGCGCGAGGAGGCGCGCTTTTCCGATGGTTCGCCGGTCACGATCGAAGATGTGCTGTGGTCATACGAGACATTGGGCACGATCGGCAATCCGCGTTATCTCGGGGCATGGAAAAAGGTGAAATCGGCAGAGATCACCGGCCCGCGCAGCATCCGCTTTACATTTCATGAGCCCGAGCCGGAACTGGCGCTGATCATCGGAATCCGTCCCATCCTGAAAAAGGCGCAGTGGGATGGCCTGGATTTCACCGAAAGCGGATTGGACAATATCCCGATTGCCACTGCCCCCTATGTCATCAGCGATTTTGAACCCGGCCATCATGTGACGCTGACCCGCAACCCGGATTACTGGGGCAACGACCTGCCGCTTCGCCGGGGGACGAACAACCTGGACGAAATCAGGATGGAGTTCTTTCGGGATGCGGATGTCATGTTCGAAGCCTTCAAGGCCGGTGAAATCAACACGCTTCGCGAAACCAGCGAACTGAAATGGAAGACACGTTACGACTTTCCGCTGGTTCAGTCCGGCGACATGGTGAAAAGCAAGATTCCCCATGGCCGCCCGACCGGTATCCGGGGTTTTGCGATGAACGCCCGCTCTGCGGTTTTCAGCGACTGGCGGGTTCGCAGCGCAATGATCCACCTTTTCAACTATGAACTGATCAACGACATCATGAACGGAGGCTCTGCCCCGCGCATAACCTCTTACTTCTCGAATTCCGAACTGGGGATGCGTGACGGTCCGGCAGAAGGTCGCGTGCGCGCCTTGCTGGGGCCGTTTGCAGGCGATCTGCTGCCCGGCGCACTGGAAGGATACAGCCTGCCTGCCGGCGACGCCTCCGAACGCAATCACCGCGATCTGCGCGCCGCGCTCGGTCTGCTGGAACGGGCGGGTTGGACAGTGCAGGGCGGCGTCATGGCGAATGGCGCGGGCGAGCCGCTGACGTTCGAGATCGTGCTTCAGGCAGGGTCCAGCGAAAATCAGTCCATCATTGATATTTATGCCGAGGCCCTGTCCCGTGCGGGAATCGTCCCGACCGTGTCGCTGGTCGATTCCGCCCAGTACAAGGAGCGCATCCAGCAATATGCGTTCGACATGACCTATTACACCCGCGGTGTGTCGCTGAGTCCGGGGAACGAGCAGCTCCTGTATTGGAGCAGCGCCGCTGCGGATGAGCCGGGCACCCGCAACTGGATGGGCATGAAATCCCCCGCCGTCGATGCAATGATCGACGCTCTGCTGAATGCGGACAGCCATGAGGAACTGGTGGCGGCGACACGGGCGCTGGATCGTGTTCTGACCACGGGGCGATATGTCATCCCGACCTGGTACAGCCCGGTGTCGCGGATTGCCCACGCACGGCAACTGCGCTATCCGCAATCCCTGCCGGTCTATGGCGACTGGCTGGAATTCCAGCCCGATGTCTGGTGGTGGGAAGAATGAAGGCAATCCGGTATGGAAGCGGGCCTTGTCAGACCAGCGAAGTGACCCAGAGGATCATCGCGTCTTCCTGGCTTGTCGAGATCGCATTGTGGCCCATCGAGGCATCATAATAGGCGCTGGCGCCCCTGCGCATTTCGACCGGCGCGTAGAATTCGGTATAAAGCCGGACCGCGCCGGTAAGCACATACAGAAACTCTTCGCCGTCATGGCGCACCCAGCCGTCAAACTCGTCGGTGGACCGCGCCCGCACACGGGTGCGATAGGGCAGCATCTGTTTTCTGGACAGGTTCACGGCAAGCAGTTCGTGTTCGTAGGTGGCGGTCGGACAGGTGTTGCCCCTGCCCGATCTGGTCACGTCCATGCGCCCGACGACCTGATCGCGGGACGGCGGCGTGAACAGTTGCGGAACCGACATCTGAAAACCCTGCGCAAGTTTGCGAAGCGCGTCAAAGGTCGGCGACATCTGCCCGTTCTCGATCTTCGACAGGGTTGATCGCGCAAGCCCGGCCTGTCTGGCGGCCCGTTCAAGTGTCCAGTCATGCGCCTTGCGCAGTTCCCGGACACGTTTTCCGAGATTCAGCGTTTCGACCGGCGCGCTCTCACCGCTTGCACGGGCAATCTGGATGAGGCTGGTCTTGTCCATGGGGATGCTTATAAGCGCCATTGGCGCGTTCGTGCAACTTCGCGATGCCGGGGTGGCGGCAAAACATGCTGTCAGGCCCGGATATGCAGGACCGGGCGGTTGCAGAAGGCGCGATCAGGAAAAAGGCGCAAGGAAGATCATGGCAAGGCTTGACATCATCCCGGACCCCGTCTGCCCCTGGTGTTATATCGGCAAGGCCAATCTCGACCGGGCGCCGGAGGCGCATCCCGCCCATCCGTTCGCGATTGAGTGGCATCCATTTCAACTGAACCCGGACATGCCTGCCGGGGGGATGGACCGGGCGATGATTGCGCATCTTCTGGCAGGCAGCGCCGATGTCCGGAACATCCGTGATCGCGATGGACATGCCCGCCGCCGCGGTGTTACCGGTGTCCCGTGTTTTGTGATCGCCAGTCAGCATGTCGTTTCCGGCGCGCAGCCGCCGGAACTCCGGGCCAGGGTGATTTCCGACCTTCCGACCGCACAGGGCGATTCCGGATGAATCCCGACGCTATACGCAGATTTAAACATTTCCGGTCTGGTTGAGGTCATGACGACGCGCCAACTGCCGATATTCGAGTTCGTGGTGTTGATGGGAATGCTGTTTGCAACTATCGCATTTTCGATTGATTCGATGCTGCCCGCCCTGCCCGATATTGGCCGGGAACTGTCGCCCGGCAACATAAACCGGGCCCAGCTCATCATCACGAGTTTCGTCCTCGGGATGGGAATCGGCACCTTCTTTACCGGGCCGCTTTCGGATTCCCTTGGGCGCAAGCCGGTGCTGGCCTGCGGGGCGGCGCTTTACATTTTTGCATCCTGGCTTGCCTGGTATGCCCAGACCCTGGAACTGATGCTGGCGGCGCGCGTTCTTCAGGGGTTGGGCGTCGCCGCGCCTCGCGTCGTCGGAATGGCCATTATTCGCGATCTGTATGCGGGCCGAAGAATGGCCAAACTGATGTCGTTCATGATGCTGGTCTTCTCGCTTGTGCCTGCAATCGCACCGTCGCTGGGCGCCCTCATCATCCACTATTCCAGTTGGCGCGCGATCTTCGTGTCTTTCGTGGTTTTCGCGAGCATCAACACGGCCTGGCTGTTGCTGAGGCAGCCCGAGACCCTGCCCAGGGCGTCGCGGATGCCGTTTCGGTTGTCATACATGCTGGTCGCGTTTCAGGACGCGATGCGCAATGAGATGTTTCTGACCTGCACCATGATCGTCACTCTGGTGTTCACGATCCTGATGGCGCTTCTGTCATCGACGCAACAGATCTATGATGTCGTTTTCGACAGGGGGGAAACATTTCCCCTGTGGTTCGGCATGAGCGCCGTCATCGCCGCCAGCGCAAGCCTTCTCAACGCCGTGCTGGTGGGGCGTCTGGGGATGCGCGTGCTTGTCGCCGCGGCCCTCGGCGGGCAGCTTGCGCTGTCTTTCCTGATGGCGCTGTCGATCGGCTTCGATCTGTGGCCGGACTGGCTCTATCTGCCTGCCTATTTCATCTGGTCAACGTCGATCTTTTTCATGATCGGCCTGACCATTGGCAATCTCAACGCGCTGGCGATGGAGCCGATGGGCCATATCGCGGGGATGGCGGCATCAATCACCGGCGGCATATCAAACGTGCTGGCGGTGATCATTGCCGTTCCGATCGGTCTGGCCTTTGACGGCACGCCGCTGCCGCTTGCCCTGGGGGTCGTGACGTGCTGCGCTCTGGGATGTCTGCTGATCCGGCGCGTCACCCGGCTGGAGCGCGTGGCAATCGGGCAGGAAGAATTCTGATCGCGCGCGCGCCCCGACAGGGCTGTGAAACTGCAATCGAATTTGTCCGTTGGCAGGGCACAGGCCATGCCACCCCGCACCGCGCCACGGGTTCGGGCTTACTCCCGCACCAGCCTTTCATAGCCTTCGGCAATGTTCCGCGTCATCGCGCCGACCTCGAAACTGTAATCGCCGATCTGCCCCACCGGGGTGACTTCGGCCGCCGTGCCGGTCAGCCAGCACTGTTCGAACCCTTCCAGTTCTTCCGGCATGATATGGCGTTCATGCACCTTGATCCGGCGATCCTTCAGCATACCGATCACCGTCTGTCGGGTCAGGCCGTTCAGAAAGCAATCGGCCAAGGGCGTATGCACCTCGCCATCCCTGACAAAGAATATGTTGGCGCCCGTCGCCTCGGCCACATAACCGCGATGATCGAACATCATCGCATCGGAACAGCCCCTAGCCTCTGACGCATGTTTCGACAATGTGCAGATCATGTAAAGCCCTGCGGCCTTGGCATGGCACGGGATCGTTTCGGGGCCGGGGCGTCTCCACCTGGAAATATCGAGCTTCGCGCCCTTCATCTTGGCATCTCCGTAATAGGCACCCCATTCCCAGGCGGCGATGGCCACCCGAATCGGGTTGTGGGTCGAGGCGATTCCCATGTCTTCCCCTGCCCCACGCCAGGCGATCACGCGGATATAGGCATCGGAAAGGCCATTGGCCGTCAGCAGTTCCCGCTTGGCGGCCTCTATTTCATCGACAGTGCAGGGAATACGGAAATCCAGTTGCCCGGCAGAGAAATGCAGGCGCTCCGAATGTTCCCGGCTTTTGAAGATTCTGCCGTTATAGGCGCGCTCGCCCTCGAACACCGCAGAGGCATAGTGCAGCGCATGGGTCAGAACATGCACATTTGCATCACGCCAGTCGATCAGCCTGCCATCCATCCAGATCTTGCCGTCGCGATCATCATAAGCGGCCATTCCCGATCCCTTCCTGTACTCCCCGCCATTGGGTCAATTTCCATAAATTACGCAAACAAGTCCGCACCGGACGTAATATTGCGCAAAAACTGACAGTTGTTACGAATTGATTCTTGGAAAGTCAATAACACTGACATAAAACCGGATCAGGTGAAAAGAAACGTGATTGGGAGCGCGATGGCCGACGGACCGACAGGCGCCTCCCCCGGTGGGGAAGGTCTGCTTTACCTTACGGATGAGCAGCTCAGAAAAGGGATCGAGGCGATGTTCTTTGCCTATCGGGGGTTCACCGCCGATCCCGACCGGATTCTGGAAAGCCATGCCTATGGCCGCGCGCATCACCGGGCGCTGCATTTCATAAACCGGCGGCCCGGCACCACGGTGAACAACCTGCTGTCGATCCTCGGCGTGACCAAGCAATCGCTGAACAGGGTGTTGCGCACCCTGATCCGGGACGGTCTGGTGCAAAGCCGCGTCGGCACACGGGACAAACGCGAGCGCCACCTGTATCTGACCCGGGCCGGTGAGGCGCTGGAGCGTGAATTGTCAGGGGCGCAACGCAACCGGATGCGCGCCGCCTACCGCTCTGCCGGTCCGGATGCCGTGCAGGGTTTCCGTCAGGTGCTGGAGGCGATGATGGACCCGCCGATACGCCGTCACTTCGAGGCGCTCAGGGAGGGCAAGTCATGAATGCCGAATTTGATGCCCATCTGCTGATCGTCGATGATGACGAACGCATCCGCACCCTGTTGCAGAAATTCCTGATCCGTCAGGGATTCTGGGTGACAATTGCGCGTGATGCGAACCATGCCCGCCGCATCCTTTCGGGGCTGGAGTTCGACCTGATCGTCATGGATGTGATGATGCCGGGCGAAGATGGGGTCAGCCTGACCGGAGCCCTGCGCAGCGAAGGGGTTGCAACCCCGGTCATGCTGCTGACCGCGCGCGGCGAGACAGAGGATCGCATCCGCGGTTTGCAGGCCGGGGCTGACGACTATCTTGCCAAACCGTTCGAGCCGAAGGAACTGCTGCTGCGCATCAACGCGATCCTGCGCCGGGTGCCGCAGCCCACGATGGGCCAGCAGGGGCCAAAGATATTGATGCTGGGCGGAGTCCGCTATGACGTGGATCGCGGAGAATTGTGGCATGGCGATGTACAGGTCCGCCTGACCGCGACCGAAGCACATTTGATGAGGATATTCTCGGCGGCTCCCGGCGAACCGGTCAGCCGCGCGCGACTGGTCGAGGAACTTGGCCGTCACAGCGGCAGGGATGGCGGTCTGGCGCAGGAACGCGCCGTCGATGTGCAGATCACCAGACTCAGGCGCAAGCTGGAACGTGATCCCAAACAGCCGCGCTGTCTGCAAACCGTGCGCGGGGCGGGCTACATGCTGGCCCCGGACTGACCGGACCGACCACAGCAATCGCGTCGCAAAAAGTTTCGCGCCTGCCGCGAATCCGCTTGACCGTGAAAGACTGCAAAAGGCAAAAGAGGAAATGCACGGCTCCCTCGGGTGTGAATGCGCCAGGGTGAAACGGGAATGGGGTAAGGTTTTCGCCAAAGCCCCTGCCGCCCCCGCGACTGTATGCGGAAAGCTGGCGCCAACGGCCACTGGGAGAGCCCGGGAAGGCGGCGCAAGCGTCTGATCCGTGAGCCAGGAGACCGGCCGCGCGCGAAACGCAACCCCATCCTGTCGGGTGTGACAGGAAACAGGAGACAAGAACATGACGACGATCACAAAATCCGCCGCCACTGCCACTGCCGCCACCACAGCCGCCGACCGCAGCCCGGTCCTCGCTGTCATCGGCGCTGCGGTTCTGGGCCTCGGCATCGTGATCGTGGCCGGCCACGTTCAGGCCCACCCCCTGCATGGCGCGGCCCATGACATGCGTCACGCGGCCGGCTTTCCCTGCCACTAGGTCATGTTCCGTAAAATTCTGACCAGCGCGCTATTCGCCGGTTTTGTGGCGGGGCTGATTGCCGCCGTGCTGCAACTTGTGTTCGTGCAGCCCGTCCTGCTTTACGCGGAACTTTATGAAAGCGGCGCTCTTGTGCATTTCGGCATCCCGGCCAGCGGCGGCGAGAAGGCTCTGCCTGCGGTGCGGGGGCGCGGCGTCGTGCGCGACGGGCTCGGCATCCTGTTCACGGCGCTTGTCCATGTGGGCTATGGCCTGATTCTGGTCGCCAGCATGTCGCTGGCGGCGCGGCGCGGCGCAGAGGTTGACGCCCGCACCGGCCTGATCTGGGGCGTGGCGGGCTGGGTGGCCGTGCAACTGGCCCCGGCCTTTGGCCTGCCGCCGGAACTTCCCGGCTCGTCCGCCGCCGATATCGGCGCGCGTCAGCTCTGGTGGTTCGGCACCGTCGCCGTCTCTGCTGCGGCGATGTGGCTGATTGCCTTTGGCGGCGACTGGCCGGGCCGGGGCCTGGCGGTGCTGCTGCTACTGGCCCCGCATGTGATTGGCGCCCCGGAACCGGTGGCCTTCGCAGGCCCCGCACCACCAGAGCTTGCAGGACAATTCGCTGCCCGCGCGCTTGGCGTCGGCCTGGCGGCCTGGGCGGTTCTGGGATCGCTGGCGGGCCATTTCTGGGCGCGCGGGAACGCCTGAGCCTCATGTCCATAGCCCCTGCAAGCGGTTTCAGGGTGTCAGCAGCCTGAACCGGACTGCCGGGTTGACGGAAAACCGGCGGTCCCGCGCGTGGTGGCGGCGGGGACATCCACACCATCAGCCGGGGCAAAAGCCGGGGCAAAAAAAAAGCCGCCCTGAAAAACAGGGCGGCCGAGGTGGCGTTCCGGGAAGAGGTCGGCGGCAGAATCATGCCGAAAGCAGGCAACATGCGGCATGATGCGTATCGGATCGGGGGCGGGGATACGGCCGCCGGGTTCGGAACGCAGGCAGAAATTCAGTCAAGCCCCGGTAAATGCAGGGCAACGACAAGCATGACGCACAAGGATGCCGCACCGACCATGTCGCCGATCAGATTGGCATGGCTGCGGGTAATGACGGATTTGATCTCTTGCATCATCGGAAACCCCTGTTTTCATCTTCGCGTTTCCTGTTTGTTCTCATATTTCTTCGCAGATGTAAAGAACTTTCAGGGAACATTCGTGAACATAAGGGGAATATTCGTTTAACCGACTGATAACAAACGAATCGCCTGCTCCTGCTCCATCAACCAGAGCAGTACCCGCGCGGCCTTGCCCCGGTCGCTTTGCAATATGGGATCGTCGGCCAGCAGTTTCCGCGCATCCGATTGCGCAGTCGCCATCAAACCGGCCTGCCGTTCCAGATCGGCGATTCTGAACCGGGGAAGGCCGGATTGTGCGGTGCCGATCACATCGCCCGCCCCCCGCATCGCCAGATCGGCCTCGGATATTCTGAAACCGTCTTCCGTTTCGCGCAGAATCTCCAGCCTGCGGCGCGCGGTATCGGACAACGGCGGGCAGAACATCATCAGGCAGGTTGACTTCTCTGATCCACGCCCCACGCGCCCGCGGAGCTGATGCAGTTGCGCGAGTCCGAAAATCTCTGCCCGCTCAATCACCATGATGGAGGCGTTCGGCACATTCACGCCAACCTCGATCACTGTGGTCGCGACCAGAACCCTAGTCCGGCCCGCCACAAAAGCAGACATCGCCGCATCCCTGTCGGAGGGCGGCATCTGGCCATGAAGCAGGCCAACCCGCCCTTCCCCCAATTCGGCGCACAGGTGCCGGAAACGTTCCTGCGCGGCAGTCAGATCGACGGCCTCGCTTTCCTCGACCAGCGGGCAGACCCAATAGGCTTGCCTGCCTTCCGCAATCGCCTTGCGCAGATGTTCGACCACCTCCGCCATTCGCCCGACAGACACCAATGCCGTCGTCACCGGCGACCGGCCGGGCGGTTTTTCATCCAGCACCGAAACATCCATGTCGCCGTATTGCGCCAGTGCAAGGCTGCGCGGGATCGGCGTCGCCGTCATCACCAGCACATCCGGCGCAGACGCCTTGGCGCTCAACTCCAGCCGTTGCCGAACGCCAAAGCGATGCTGCTCGTCAATCACCACCAGACGAAGGTCGTGAAACACGACATCTTTCTGAAACACCGCATGTGTCCCGACCAGTATACGAATGTCACCCCTGGCAAGCGCTTGCAGCTTCGCCTCGCGCTCCCGGCCGGTATCGCGTCCGGTCAGAATTTCCATCGCAACCCCGGCATCTTCGGCCAGCGGGCGCAACCCCTCAAGATGCTGGCGCGCCAGAATCCCGGTCGGGGCCATCAGAACCCCCTGCCCGCCCGCCTCTGCCGCCACCAGAATGGACATCAGTGCGACAAGGGTCTTTCCCGACCCGACATCGCCCTGCAACAGCCGGTTCATTCTGGTGGGCCGCGCCATGTTCCCGGCGATCTCCGAGATCGCACGGTCCTGCGCCTGCGTCGGCCTGTACCCAAGCGACCGGAGCACACGCGACTGCAATTCTCCGGCACCCTTGCTGGCAATTCCCTTCTTTCGCCGCGCGGTGCTGCGGGCCAGGGCCAGCGTAAGCTGGTGCGCGAACAATTCATCATAGGCCATTCTCTGCCGCGCCGGTGCATCCGGCGCAAGATCGGCTGCATTTTCAGGGCGATGCGCACGCACGATCGCCTCTGCCCAATCGGACCAGCCTTCCCGCGCCTTCAACGCCGGATCCATCCATTCATTCATCCGGGGCGCGCGCGCCAGAACCGATGCCGATGCCTTTGCCATGGTTTTCTGTGTGATCCCGGCGGTCAGCGGATAGACGGGTTCAAATTCGGGCAGCGATTCCGCCTCGTCCACACGCAGGATATGGTCGGGATGGGGCATCTGAACGATGCTGTCGAAAACCTCCACCTTGCCTGAAACAATGCGCTTTTGCCCGGTGGGAAGCACCTGCTGCAAATAGTCGCCCCGCGCATGAAAAAACACGAGTTGAAAACTTTCCTCTGCATCCTGCACATGTATCCGGTATGGACGCCCGCGCACGCGCGGCGGATAGTGCGCCCCGACCGTTATCTCGACCGTCATGACATCGGGCAACGTAACTCCGCGGATGGTGCGCCGCTTTGTGCGATCTATCCCCGAATGGGGCAGCGTCAGCAGCAAATCGCGCGGTTTCACGATATTCAACTGCGCCAGATGGCTTGCGGATTTCGGGCCGATTCCGTCCAGCGTCTCCAGCCCCGAAAAAAGCGGGAACAGAATTTCCGGGCGCCCGCTCATTGCGCCCCGATCAATTGCAGCCAGCCATCTTCGTCAATCGTCCGGATACCCAGTTCGGCAGCCTTGCCCGCCTTGGAACCCGCACCGGGGCCCGCAACCAGCAGATCGGTTCCGGAAGATATGGAACCCGACACTTTCGCGCCAAGCGCCTCTGCCCTGGCCTTGGCCTCTGCTCTGGTCATCTTTTCCAGGGTTCCCGTGAAGACAACGGTCTTGCCCGCGACCGGACTGCCGCCCGAGGCAACCGGCTCTGCGTTCCGAACCTCCAGATGGGCAACCAGGCGATCAATGGAGGAGCGTTCATTTTCCTGCCCGAAGCTCTGTATCAGCGATGTCGCCATGACCGCGCCGACGCCGTCAATGGAATTCAGCGTCGCCCGGGCCTCGGCATTGCCGGCCGCCGCTTCGGTCATCGCAGCCTCGAAGGCGGTCCAGCTTTCATAATTTCTGGCCAGCAGTTTTGCCGCACTCTCGCCCACATGCCGGATACCCAACGCGAAAATCAGACGGCCGAGCGATATTGTTCGCCGCTCTTCTATCGCCTGTAACAGCTTTTCGGCGGAACGCTCCCCCCAGCCATCCCGGTCCTTCAGCCTGGACGGATTTGCCGCGTCCCGTTCGGCAAGGGTGAAAATATCCGCAGGCTCCCGGATCGGCAACCGGGTGTCGGCGTGGAATGCTTCAATCTGCCGCGCCCCCAGCCCGTCAATGTCAAACGCACCGCGCGATACGAAATGCTTCAGCTTCTCGACAGCCTGCGCCGGGCAGATCATGCCGCCCGTGCAACGGTGAACGGCGTCGCCTTCTTCCCGCACCGCCGGCGCGCCGCATTCCGGGCAGTGATCCGGGAACCCATAGGGCACGGCATTGCCGGGGCGTCTGGACAGGTTCACATCCGCAACCTTCGGAATGACATCACCGGCGCGATAGACCTGCACCCAGTCGCCGACGCGAATATCCTTGCCGTCCCGAATCACATCGCCGCCGGAAGCGCGACCGGCAATATAATCCTCGTTATGGAGTGTTGCGTTGGATACGACAACGCCGCCGACCGTCACCGGGCGCAGGCGCGCGACCGGCGACAGCGCGCCCGTGCGCCCCACCTGGATGTCAATCGCCTCAAGCGTGGTCCATGCAGTTTCGGCCGGAAACTTGTGCGCCACAGCCCATCGCGGCGTTGTCGAACGAAATCCCAGCCGTGACTGAATCGACAGATCATCGACTTTGTAGACGACGCCATCAATGTCATAACCAAGCGTCGCGCGCCGTGCCTCGACATCGCGATAATGCTTCAGCATTTCCGCCACATTCGCGCAACGCCGGGTCAGGGGATTGGTGGCGAATCCAAGTTCCGACAGCCTTTCGATGGCCCCCATCTGCGTCTTGGCGACCGGTTCGGACACCTCTCCCCAGGAATAGGCAAAGAACCGGATCGGGCGGGAGGCGGTGATGGTGGCGTCAAGCTGCCGCAACGAGCCTGCGGCGGCGTTTCTCGGGTTGGCGAAGGTTTTGCCCCCGGTTTCCGCCTGCCGCAGGTTCAGCGCTTCGAAATCGGCGTGGCTCATGTAAATCTCGCCGCGCACCTCCAGAATGGCGGGCGCCCCCGGCAGCGATTGCGGAATGTCTGCAATCGTGCGGGCATTCGCGGTAACATCTTCCCCCGTCCGGCCATCCCCGCGCGTCGCCGCCAGCGCAAGTTCGCCCCCAGCATAGCGCAGGGACAGCGAAAGCCCATCTATCTTGGGCTCGGCCGTACAGACCAGCGGCGCGTCTTCCGACAGTCCGAGATAGCGGCGAATCCGGTCGTCAAAATCATGCACATCCGCGTCGTCGAACGCATTTCCAAGCGACATCATGCGAACCGCATGTTCGACTTTCGCGAATCCGTCCGGGATCGGCGCGCCAACCTGATCGCCGGGGCTGTCTGCCCGTTTCAGGGATGGGAATCGTGCCTCGATCCCCGCATTCCGGCGTCTCAGGGCATCGTATTCGGCATCGGAAATCGCGGGCGCATCGTGGCTGTGATAGGCAAGGTTTGCCTGCGCCAGCGTTGCGGCCAATGCGCAAAGCTCCTCGCGCGCTTCTTCTTCCGACAGGGCGTCAACTGGCTTGTGATGATCCATCTGGACCTCTGGGGAACGGTTATCCTGTCAGTGATAGGATCACGCTCCCCAGAGGTCCAGCACAAGATACCGGCGCTGTTTCGTCGCCCGACACATATCCGGCTGCGCGCCAGGCGCTACGCGCTGATTGCAATCGGATCGCTGGCTTCGTCGGGTTGAGGGTCGCGCAGAACATAGCCGCGCCCCCAGACGGTTTCGATATAGCTCGCGCGCCGGGTTGCCGCATTCAGCTTTTTGCGAAGTTTGCAGATGAACACGTCAATGATTTTCAACTCCGGCTCATCCATCCCGCCATAAAGGTGGTTCAGGAACATCTCCTTGGTCAGGGTCGTTCCCTTGCGAAGGCTCAAAAGCTCCAGCATCTGATATTCCTTGCCGGTCAGGTTCACGGCCTTGCCGTTGGCCTCCACCGTCTTGGCATCCAGATTCACGGCAATCTGCCCGGTGGTAATGATGGATTGCGAATGCCCCTTCGACCTGCGGATGATTGCATGGATGCGGGCGATCAGTTCCTCGCGGTGGAACGGCTTGGTCAGGTAATCATCGGCGCCGAAACCAAACCCCTTGATCTTGTTTTCCGTATCATCCGTGCCGGACAGGATCAGGATGGGCGTTTCGACCTTGGACAGGCGCAACTGTTTCAGCACCTCATGCCCGCTCATGTCGGGGAGATTCAGATCAAGCATGATCAGATCGTAATCATAGAGCTTCGCCAGATCTATCCCTTCCTCCCCAAGCTCCGTGCAATATACGTTCAAACTCGCATGAGTCAGCATCAGTTCGATGCTTTTCGAGGTGGTCGGATCATCTTCGATCAGTAAAACACGCATTTTTCGCTCCGTTTTCATCCCTTCACAGGCGTTGACTTTGCACGTCAATGGTTAATCGCCTATTACCAGTATTCGGAGTTTATCAATACTATCTATGGTTGTCTATAGCGTTGCAGGGATGTCGCCTTCAATGCGTCGGCTCCGTGCATGTGGACGGCGGCCTCCCACGATTGAAATTCCTCATCGCTGAGCCCGTAGAGTTTCTTGGCTTCCGGCAGGCTGATCAGGCCAAACGCCACCGCCTGCACAATGCTTGCCTTCCGGCTTGCGACCCAGCGCTTTGTGTTGACGGGTGGCAGGTCCGCCCTGGTCATGGTCGTTCCGTCCGGCATCCTGACCGCCCTTGGCCCATCGACTTTTTTCAAGAACATGACAATCCTCTGCGCCTTGATGACCGGACAATCGCGAAATTGCCTTAAGGAGAGGTGAAACCGGCCCTTGTTAGTTTGTCGCATTTTCCTATATTCCGATACGTCCGTGGAGACCGCGCATGGCATTGGATCAAACCATCCAGCCGCTGAATTCGCTTGGCTTTGCCAGGCCCGAACGCGACACCCGCGTGGTGGTCGCGATGTCCGGCGGTGTGGACAGTTCCGTCGTGGCCGCGCAACTGGCCGAAGAAGGCTATGATGTGGTGGGGGTCACGCTCCAGCTTTATGATCACGGTGCGGCGCTGGCCAGGAAAGGCGCCTGCTGCGCTGGTGCGGATATTCATGACGCCCGCCGCGTGGCCGAGGCAATGGGCTTTCCCCATTACGTCCTGGATTATGAAAATATCTTCAGGGAAACGGTGATCGACGAATTCGCCGACAGCTATCTGGCCGGCACGACCCCGGTGCCCTGCATCCGTTGCAACGAGCGGGTGAAGTTCAGGGATCTTCTGGAAACCGCGAAGGATCTGGATGCCGACTGCATGGCGACGGGGCACTACATCCGGCGCATCGCCGGGTCCGGCGGACCGGAACTCCACCGCGCGGCGGACGCAAACCGCGATCAATCCTATTTCCTGTTCTCGACCACGCCGGAACAGCTGGATTACCTGCGCTTTCCGCTTGGCCATCTGGCCTCGAAGGCCGAAACCCGGAAGCTCGCGGCGAAATACGGGCTGTCGGTGGCGGACAAGCCGGACAGTCAGGACATCTGTTTTGTCCCGGACGGCAACTATGCCGGGGTGATCGAAAAACTGCGCCCCGGCGCGGCAGAGCCCGGCGACATCGTTGATACCGCCGGCAATGTGCTGGGTCGGCATGGCGGCGTCATCCGCTACACGATCGGTCAGCGGCGCGGGCTGGGCATCGGCGGTCTGGCCGACCCGCTCCATGTCGTGAAACTCGATGCGGACAAGCGGCACGTTGTCGTGGGTCCGAAAGAACTGCTCGCCACGCGCATCGTGCCGGTGCGAGAGGTCAACTGGCTGGGCGATACGCCATTCGACAGCCGGGCCGAATGGCGTCTGTCCGTACAGCTCCGCTCCACCCGGCCGCCGCAAGAGGCGATCATGCGTCCGAAATCTTCGACCGGGGCCGAAGTCGAACTGCTGTCGCCCGAACAGGGTGTCAGCCCCGGCCAGGCCTGCGTGTTCCACGACACCGACAGCACGCGCATCCTTGGCGGTGGCTGGATCTGGAAAGGCTGAACGATGCGCAGAACGACACATTCACCGGAAAAATCCGCGAAACGGGCTGTCCAGGGCCGTCCGTCCACCTATCCCGCGTGCAGCCCGTCAAGCCCAAGCCCGTCAAGCACGGCGCGCGCGGCCCTCAGCCCCGGCGCTTCACCGCCCCTGCCAAGCCGCTGCATCGCGGTTGCCATCGCCTCGACCTGATCCGATGGTTCACGCAATGTGCGGGCCAGCGCCTGCGCAATCGGCGCGGAGCGACAATCCGGCCCCAGAAACTCCGGCACTGACCGGCTTTCGGCCACCAGATTGACCAGGGTCACCGTGTCGGTCAACAGCATCCGCCCGATGATCTGCCGGCTGAGCCAGTTCATGTCATAGGCGATCACCATGGGCGTCCCCGCCGCCGCGAGTTCAAGCGACACCGTGCCGGAGGCCGCCAGGGCAACATCCGCCGCGCGAAATGCAGCCCGTTTTGCTGCGGCGGCGTCATTGTCCCCGCGCGGGTCGAGTATGACCGGTGCGCCGCGCCAGTTCACTGTGCGGTGCAGAACCAGTTCCGCGACCGGCGCGGCGGCGGGCACGACGACACGGGCCTCCGGCAGTTCGCTCAGCAAATGCGAAAGAGACCGCCCGAATGTCTCTGCCAGCCGGGAAACCTCTGCCTTGCGGGAACCGGGCAGCACGAGTATCAGCGGCGCATCCGCGGCAATCCCGTTCTCCGCCCGAAAGCGCCGGGCCTCGTCTTCCGTTGCCTGCCCCTGCGCCACAACCGGATGCCCGACGAAATCGCAACGCATCCCGGCCTTTTCCATACAGGGTGGCTCGAACGGGAAAAGCGCAAGCACCTGATCAATGACTTCCGCCATCTTCGCCGCCCGCCCCGTGCGCCAGGCCCAGACTGTCGGAGCGACGTAATGCACCGTGCGAATGCGGCTGACCGCCTTGACCCGCCGGGCGACCCGCAGGCAGAAATCGGGGCTGTCGATGGTGATGAGCACATTCGGCGCCGCCTCGATAACCGCCCGCGACGTCTCGACAATGCGTCGTTTCAGATGAAAATACTTCGGCGCAATCTCGGCAATGCCCATCACCGACAATTCCTCCATCGGAAACAGGCTCTGCATCCCCTCGGCCTGCATCCCCGGTCCGCCAACGCCCATGAAGGCGACATCGGGGACCAGACCCTTCAGCCCGGCCATCAACGCCCGCCCCAGATCGTCGCCCGAAGGCTCCCCCGCGACCAGAAAGACGCGCATCAACCTGCGTCCCGCACCCAGAGGAACAGCCCCTCCCGATCACAGGCCGCGACGACTTCCTCAAGCGCAAGCACCATGACCCCGCCCGCCTCTGCAACGATCCCGCCAAGACCGGCGGCAGCGACGCGCTCCACCGTCTTCGGACCAATGGCGGGCAGATCTATCCGGCGGTCCTGACGGGCTTTCGCCGCCTTGCAGAACACCCCGCGCCCGCCACCTGCATCGGGGCGGGCGGCAAACGGCGAATCGGCAAGTCCGGCCAGCATCCAGTCAGTGCCCGGCAGCGCCTCCACCGCCAGAACCCGACCCTGCTGAACCACGCAGCCCTGCCCGATGTCGGCCGGACCAGTCAGGCGCAGCACCTCTGCCGCCCGCGCGGCGTCCGCCTGCGCCATTGTGTCAGGCTGAACCCGGCCCGGAACGCCCGGCTCCGGCAACAGCGAAGGCCGCAGCTCATGCGCCGCGCGAATGCGGAATCCGTTCTCTTCAAACAGCGCCAGCACAAGGCGCAATGTTGCGTCATCCCCGCCCTGCATGGCCTGCCGGAAACGCGGCGCAAGCGCGGCGGTCGCCGGATCGAACGCCGACGGGTCGAGCGCCGGACGATGAACGGCGCCCGCGAAACAGACCTCCGCCACACCGCGCCCGGCCAGTTCCCTGAAAAGGGGCACGAGGCGTTCCACCCGAAAGGTGATGTCGGCGGTCCGTCCCGGAATACGGGGGGCAAACTCTTCCATTGCGCAAATCAGCGAATCCGGCGCCGCCCCGGCCAGCAACGCCGGCAACTGCCCTCGTCCTGCAATGATGCACAGCATCCCCTACCCCGGCGTCAGAAAGCTGCGGTCAGTGCCCGCAGTGACGAATGCCACGATCTGGCGCACATAATCGCTCTCGGTTTCGTCGTTGAGCCTGCGGGCGCGATCCTGAAACGCGCCTTCTCCCTGTGCCAGCATCTGGTACGCGGCGCGCAATGCGGTGATGTCGGCGCGAGACACCCCGCGCCGCTTCAGCCCGACCAGATTCAACCCGTCCAGGCATCCCCGCGGCCCCTGTACCAGCCCATGGGGAATAACATCGTTTGTCACCATGCTGAGCGCGCCGATGATCGCGCCCTGGCCTATGCGGACGAACTGGTGAATACCCGACAGCCCGCCAATGATCACGTCATCGCCGATAATGCAGTGCCCGGCAACGGCAGAACAGTTCACAACCACGACCCTGCTTCCGACCTGCGCATCGTGGGCGATGTGGCAATTGGCCATGAACAGGCAATCGTCGCCGATCCGGGTGACGCCGCCCCCCCCTGCTGTCCCGGTATTGACCGTGACGCCTTCGCGAAAACGGTTTCGGGCGCCGATCTCCAGCCTTGTTTCCTCGCCCCTGAATTTCAGATCCTGCGGGATTTCCCCGATGCAGGCAAACGGGAAGACCGTACATTCCTCGCCGATATGTGTCCTGCCGGTTACAACTGCATGGCCCTTGAGATGCACCCGCGGCCCGAGAGCGACATGCGGCCCGACGATGCAGAACGGCCCTATGACGCAGCCATCGGAGATTTCCGCCCCATCTTCGATGACGGAACCCGGATGAACCTGCGCGCCCGGATGAATGGCCATCCGGCTCACTCGTCCAGAAGATGAATCATGGCGGCAAACTCCGCCGTTGCCGCAACCCTGCCGTCAACGCGGGCTTCGCCGTGAAATTTCCAGATCCTCGACCCGCCGCGCCTGACGGTGATGAGCAACTCCAGCACATCGCCGGGCACCACCTTGCGACGGAACTTGCAATTGTCCACGGACATGAAATAGACCAGCAATTCCCTGTCGATCAGATCAAGCGTGACCCCGACCATGACCGCAGCCGTCTGGGCCATGGCCTCGACAATCGTGACGCCGGGCATGATCGGCGCACCGGGGAAATGCCCCTGAAAATGCGGTTCATTGCAGGTGACGTTCTTGATCCCGGTCGCGCTTTGGCCTGCGACGATACTCTCTACCCTGTCGATAAGAAGAAACGGATAGCGATGCGGAATGATTCGCTGGATGATGCCAATATCTGCTTCTGTCATTTTTTCCGGCATAAATCCCCCGTTCGATTCATGTTGTCATTGCATGGTTCACTAGCAATTCCCCGATGGCCGTACAAGCGAAGGGGTTATTGGCCCGGTTGCGGGCCGGTCGCCTTGCCATCTGCGGTGTCCGCAACCGTTCCCCGGGCTTCGCCACCTGTCGCGGCGTCGATGCGCGAAATGAGTTCATCGGTAATGTCAACGCTGTCGGCAGCCAGAAAGACCATGCGCCTTTCGATGACAATGACGCCCCCGCGCTCTGCGATTACCTGCGCGAGTATGGGGCGCATGGCATTGATGAAACGCTGGCGGTCTTCCTCCAGCCGGCGCGTGAGATTTTGCAGCTTTTCCTTCTGGGCTGCGCGTATTGCTTCCGCCTTTTCATTGAACGCATCCGCAAGCGCCCTAAATTCATCGACCGGCATCGCCGGCCGCCTGGCTGCAAGTTCGGCTTCTTCCGCGATCAGTTCCTGATCCAGTCGGCCGTTCTCGGCCTTCAGGTCGCTGCGCAGGCGATCCAGTTCCGCCTGAAGGCGCTGGCCAAGACCGGTTTCCTGAAAAAGCCTGTCGGGATCAATCGTCAGAATGCCACCGGCGACCGGCTGTTCATCCCCCTGCGCTGTGGCTGTGGCTGTGGCGACCGCCAGCAAAAGCACGATCAGCGCCGAAAAAAGCTGCCGCATCTCAAAACGAGGTCGAGATTGTCAGATCGAAACCCTGTTCCCTGTCATACTCTTCGCTCTTGATGGCCCTGGAGAAGTTGAACCGCAACGGGCCAAGGGGCGTGTCCCAGAAAATCGAAACCCCCAGCACCGCGCGCAGTTTGAAACTGTCATCGACAATGGTGATCGGGTCGTCCTGATTCCCGCCATTGACGTTGTCGAGGCTCCACACGGAGCCTGCGTCAAAGAACAGACCGGCATGGATTCCGTATTCCTCCGGCAGGCCAAGCGGAAATTCGGCTTCCAGCCGCGTCACTGCAAACAGATTTCCACCGAGGGCGTCCTGATTGGAGGGTTCGAGGTCGCGCGGACCGACGCCATTGCTCTCAAAGCCGCGCAGCCTGCCCGCCCCCAGCAAGAAGCGTTCGGCAATCCTGCTTTGCCCGGAAAGCATGTGCAGCGCGCCGCCTTCGAATACCGCCCGAAGCGTTACATCGCCGTTGAAAACCCTGGTCTCGGCGCCCAGCAGCGCCGTTGTCCGGAGGTATTCGAGATCGCCGCCCAGACCGGCCAGATCCTGGCCGAAGCGCACCAGAACGCCCGCATCCGGGTTCAGGCCCGTGCGGCGCGTGTCATAGTTGTAGGTATAGCCGAACGTGCTCAGGAAAAGTCCGCCCTGACCGGCTTCGCCCTGCAAAATGCGCGAGGAACCCGCGCTTACGCCAAAGACGGTTTGCCTGGCGGCGCGATACCGCAACCGCAGGCGGTCGTTCTCGCCGATGGGAAAGCCAAGCGAAGAGCTGACAGCGGCTGACCGCGATTGATAGAAAGCGCCATTTTCGTCATCGGTCGTCGCATATTCCGCCGAGAACCCAAGCGCCAGATCGCGATCAAACAGATAGGGTTCGACAAAGCTGAACCGGGTCGATTGACTGTCGCTTGTGGTATTGATCGAGGCGTCGATACTCTGCCCGCGCCCCAGGAAATTGCGCTCTGAAAACGCGATGTTGAAACCGACGCCATCGCTCACCGAATAGCTGGCCCCGAATGACAGCGATCCGGTGGGCTGTTCCTCCACATCGACATCGACGACCACCTGACTGGCCGAACTGCCCTCACGGGCATCGACCCCGACCGACGAGAAGAAATTCAGGGCCCTGATGCGCTCTGCGGCTTCCCTGATCTCGCGCGGATTGAACGGATCGCCCTCGACCACGCGGAACTGACGACGGATGACCCGGTCAAGCGTGGATATGTTGCCCTGGATGTCAATCCGCTCCACGAAAATGCGGGGCCCGCGAATCACGGCGAAATCCACGTCCAGACTCAGGTTGCGATCATTGCGCGTGATGCGCGGGTCAACGCGAACAAAGTCCAGATTCTTCTGAACCGCCAGACGCTCCAGCCGGGCAATGGTCTGCTCGATCGCGGTCGGCGAATATCTCTGTCCGGTTTTGATACGGATCGCGTCCCGAAATTCCTCCACGCCCACATCGGACAAATCCGAACTTGCGGTGATTTCACCCAGATGGAATTGCTGGCCTTCGCGCAGATTGAACGTGACGAAGAACGCATTGCGATCACGGCTCAGTACCGAAGAGACCGAAAGAACCTGAAAATCGACAAAACCACGCGACTGGTAGAAATCGGTCAGCACCTGTCTGTCGAATTCGAGCCGGTCGGCAATGAACGTATCGCGCGCAATGATCGACCTCAGCAGACCCGCCTGCTTTGTTTCCAGCACCCGGCGCAGACGGCGCTCCGAAAAGTTCCGGTTGCCGACAAAGCTGATACGCTCGATCTCCGAAACCCGGCCCTCGGCCACTTCAAAGACCAGATCAACGCGGTTATCACTCCGGCGGATGATCCTGGCCGTCACGGTTGCGGATAACCGCCCGGCTTGCTGATAGGCCCGGGTGATGGCGGCAATATCGGCCTCTGCCTGCGCGGGGCTGTAGACGCGCTGCGACTGCGATTGCAGAATCTGCATCAGGTCTTCGTCTTTCAGGCGTCTGTTCCCCTCGATGCTGATCTGGTTGATGGTCGGGTATTCCCGCACCCGGATCACCAGCTGCTCGCCGTTCGGCTCAAGTTCTGCGCTTTCAAAAAATCCGCTGTCCAGAATGCGCTGAAAGGCGGCGTTCAACTGGGCCGCGCTCACGGTTTCCCCCGGCGTGATTCCCGCATGTGTCAGGATGGTCGCCGTCTCGATTCTCTGGTTGCCCTCGACCTCGATCGACGTGAAGCGATGGTCCTGAGCTTCCGCCGTCTGGGCGAAAGTCAGAACGAACACTGCCGCCAAAGCGATGGTGAATGCACGTACAGTGCCTGAAAACCCGATGATGTTCATGACATGCCCCGCCGTCTGTCCCCTCAGGGGATCGTTCCGAACCCGTTATTGTTTCGATCTGAGTAAACATTCGCAAGGCAATTGTCAAAAGGCATCGCGCGGGGCTGAACGCCTCAGGGGCAGAACAGATCGTTGGTTACGGCAAACACCATCAGGGACAATAGCAGGAACAGGCCAATGCTCATCAAAACGCGAAGCGCCCTTGCGCCGGGCGCACGCCCGGTCACCGCCTCGTAGGCGAAAAATACCAGATGCCCGCCATCAAGAACCGGAACCGGAAAAAGATTCAGTAGCCCGACCGCGGTGGAGAGCAACCCGATGAACATGACAAAGGACAGCGCGCCTTCACTGGCGGCAGTCCCCGACATCTGGGCAATTCCAATCGGCCCGGAAACACCGCAGGAACTGATCGCCCCGGTGATCATGTGATAAAGCCCCGACATCGTCAGCGTGATCAATCCGACGATCCGCCCGGCGCCTGTCTCCATCGCTTGCAGCAATCCCGGCGTTTCCAGCACCGGCTGGAAAAAGAAATCGCTGCTGATACCGATCAGCCAGCGGGTTTCAAAGCCGCCACCCGGCCTTGGCAAATCCCGCCGGACCGGCGTCATGCTCAGGGTCAGGATCGCGCCGTCGCGCCACACTTCCAGTTCGACGGGCGCGCCATCCCCGGTATTGATCGGCTCTGTCAAATCGCCGAAACGGCGCATGGGCCTGCCGTCCACCGCCAGCACGACATCCCCCTCAATCACCCCCGCCGCATGTGCGGCCCCGGTCGGATCGACCCTTCCGACGCGCGCCGGTGTCAGCGCCGGACCATTGAGCGCAAGCTCCCTGCTGTCGCGCAGCACCTGATATTGCCGGCCCGGCGTGTCGGGCAGGTCGGCAACTCGCCCGGAGAAGTCGGGCGCATCGAAGGCGATGCCCGCGACCGCCAGCAGCACATCGCCTTTTCTCAGCTCGGACGCGCCCTCTGGCAGGGGGTGTATCCTGTCGATGGTCAGCGGCTGAACGGCGATGCCAGTCGATAACGCCACCGCTGTAAAGGCAAGAAAGGACAGCGCGAAATTGAAGACCGGTCCCGCCGCGACTGTCGCGGCGCGGGCCCAGAGCGGCGCCCCGTGCATTGTCCGGCGAAGCTCTTCGGGCGGCAGCGCCTGCGGCGTCGTTGCATCCACACCCGAAGCCGCGTCTGAATCGCCGTGGAACTTTACGAAGCCCCCAAAAGGCAGTGCGGCAATCTGCCACTGCGTTCCGTGCCGATCCCGCCGGGACCAGAGAACCGGGCCGAAGCCCAGCGAAAACACATCCGCCCTGATCCCGCACCAGCGGCCAACGATGTAATGCCCGTATTCATGCACCGCAACGATCACCGACAGCACGACGATGAAGGCCAGTACGGTGAAAGCGATGCCGCCGAATGACGGAAGAAAGCCCGGAAACTCCATCTATACTACCTTGCCTGCCTGTCTTGCCTGCCTGCCTTGCCTGCCTGCCCGACAGGCGATCCGTTGCCCGCCGCGTCCGCTGCGTCCCGCGCCAGATGATTCGCATTGCGGATGTTTTCAAGGGCAAACGCCCCGTGAACAAGCGCCTTGTCCGTCAGAAGGGTGTCAAGCACATGCTCGACCATCCCGGCCATTGCCGTAAAACGGATGCGCCCGGCAATGAAGTGATCCAGCGCCCTTTCCTTGGCGGCATTGAAGATGGCGCCGGACAAGCCGCCTTCGGCCATCACCCTGTGTGCAAGACCCAAGGCCGGGTATCGCATCGGATCGGGATCGTGGAATTCCAGCCTGCCGGTTTCCGCCAGATTCAGACGCGCCACGGGAAGATGCCGCCGGACAGGCCAGTTCAGGGCGTATCCGATTGCGTGGCGCATGTCGGGCGCGCCAAGGTGGGCGATCATGCCCCCGTCCCGAAAGCCCACCAGCGCGTGCATCAGGGACTGCGGGTGGATCAAGACCTCGATCCGATCCGGGGGTATTCCGAAATACTCTTTTGCCTCAATCAGTTCCATCGCCTTATTGAACATGGAGGCGCTGTCGATGGTAATACGCTGCCCCATGTCCCAGTTGGGATGGCGCGACGCCGCTGCAACAGTTGCCTCTGACAGCTTTTCCAGCGGCCAATCCCGAAAGGCGCCGCCCGAGGCGGTGACGATGACACGCTCAACAGTGCCTATATCCTCGCCGGTCAACGCCTGGAAAATCGCCGAATGTTCGCTGTCAACGGGCAATATCGTGGCGCCGTGCTTTCGCGCCGTCTCCATCAGCAGAGGTCCGGCAGCGACAAGGCTTTCCTTGTTGGCAAGGGCCAGCGTTGTCCCGTGCCGGAGCGCCCTCAGACCGGGTTCCAGCCCGGCGGCGCCAACGATCGCCGACATGATCCAGTCGGCAGGCCGGTCCGCGGCTTCCAGCAACGCCTGCGGGCCTGCTGCGGCCTTGACATCGCTGCCGGCCAGGGCGGCGCGCAGGTCGTCCAGCAAATCCGGATCGGCAATGACAGCGACCGCCGCCCGCAGGTCGCGCGCGTCCCTGACGAGTTGGCGGATATTTTTACCGCCTGTCAGGGCAATGACACGATACTGCCCCGGCAACCGGCGGATCAGATCAATGGTGTTTTGCCCGACGGACCCCGTCGCCCCGAAGATTGATACAGTTCGCATGATCACCCATCCTGAATGTGAAGTCCGAACATCAGCAGGACCAGCATCGCCAGCGTCGCCCCCGCAAGCCCGTCAAACCGGTCCAGAAGCCCGCCATGGCCGGGAATCAGGGTCGAGGAATCCTTGACACCCATCCGCCGCTTCAACGCGCTTTCCGCTGCATCCCCCATTTGCGATGCAAACGCCAGAAGCACCCCCAGGGCGGCCCCGCCTGCCCCGCCGCCCGCCAGAAGCATGACCAGACCGGCGGCAATCCATCCGGCGGCGGTTCCCGACCAGGTTTTCCCCGGACTGACCCCCGGCCAGAATTTCGGCCCGCCAAACAGGCGGCCCGCAAAATAACCGGCCATATCCGTGACGGCGACGATGGCGACAAGCATGACAACGGTCTGCAAACCAATCTGCCGAAACATGAGAAATGCCGCGCAAGATATTATAATTGCAACAGAATATATGGCAAAACGCTGGCGGTGCGCAGACAGCAGCATGGCCCCCGCAATGGCCGGGGAGACCATGATGAATGGCAGCGCCTTGAAGACCCAGCCGGAACCGCCCGCGCCAGTCAGCAAAAGAAAACTCGGGGTGGCGACAGCGCCGAGAGCGCCAAGCGCAATGCTTGCCGACTGTGTTCCGCCGACCATCCGCGCCAGTTCCCAGACCATCAGGCCCGCGCAAAGTGCAACCAGAATCGCAAACCAGACGCCCCCGGCCCAGATCAACGTGACGCCAATCACCAACATGACCGCCGCAGACAGAACCCTGATACGCAGATCGGACCAGTTTGCGCTCATGCCCTGACGCCCCCGAACCGGCGCTTCCTCAATTCATAGCATTGCAGAACCTTCGATAAAATCCCGACGGTGAAATCGGGCCATAATGTATCAATGAACTCATACTCTGCATAAGCCGACTGCCAGAGCAGAAAGTTTGAAATGCGGGCCTCTCCGCTGGTGCGGATGACCAGATCCGGGTCAGGCAGAACATATGTATCCAGGTACTTTGGAAGTGTTTCCTCATTTATCCCGGAGGGCTTGAGCCGCCCCGCCGCGACATCTTCGGCCAGACGACGGGCGGCGCGCGCCACTTCATCGCGGCCGCCGTAATTGATGGCGACCGTCAGTTGCGTACCGTCATTGTCAGCGGTCAGAAGCTCCAGTTCATCCATCAGATTGACCAGCCTCGCATCCAGTCTGACACGATCGCCGATGAACCTGACTTTCACATTGTTTTCCATCAATGCCTGGGCTTCATGGGTGATGTATCTGCGAAACAGCGACATCAGCCCGCTGACCTCGGCCTGGGTCCGCTTCCAGTTTTCGGTCGAAAAGGCAAAGATGGTCAGATACCTGATCCCCAGATCGGGACAGGCGCGGACGATTTCCCGAACCCGCCTGGCACCGGCCTGATGACCGAACAGCCGCGGACGGGCGCGCTGAATTGCCCAGCGGCCATTGCCGTCCATGATGATCGCGACATGGCGCGGACGGCCCGCAGCGCCGGATTTTGTTCTGGTCACAAGCCCCCCTTTCCGGGTCGCGGTGTCAGACCTGCATGGTTTCGGACTGCTTCGTGTTCAGGGCCCCATCGACCGCAGCGATATGGGTGTCGGTCAGTTCCTGCACCTCCGTCTCCCAGAATTTCTGGTCGTCTTCCGACATCCCGTCTGCCTTGGCTTTCCTGACCTGATCCATACCGTCGCGGCGCACGTTGCGTATCGCCACGCGGGCGTTCTCGGCGTATCGTGCGGCAACCCTCGTCAGTTTCCTGCGCCGTTCTTCGTTCAGTTCGGGGATCGGCAGCATGATGATCGTGCCGTTAAGCTGCGGGTTGATGTCCAGTCCGCTTTCACGAATGGCCTTTTCCGCCGGGCCGACAAGCGATTTGTCCCAGATATTCACCGTCACCATGCGCGGTTCGGGAACATTCACGGTTCCAATCTGGTTGATTGGCGTTCTGGTGCCATAGGCATCCACCATCACGGGCTCCAGCATCGCCGCCGAGGCGCGCCCGGTTCTCAGCGAGGCAAATTCGGTTCGCAGCGCCGCCATGGCGCCATCCATGCGGCGGTTCAGATCGTCCAGATCAATTTCCAAGTCAGACATTGCGATTCTCACTGTTATCGGGATTTTACACGCGCCTTTCGGATTCCATATCTTCCATATCTTCAACCGTGTACGGTTGTATAGGTGCCTTCCCCGGCGAGAATACCCCGAAAGCCGCCCGGTTCATCCAGCAAAAAGACAATTATCGGCATATTGTTGTCCCGCGCCAGCGCGATGGCAGAGGCGTCCATGACCTCAAGATGCTTGGCCAGAACCTCGTCATAGCTGATCTTGGCAAAGCGCCGCGCGTCGTCATGCTTCTTCGGATCCTTGTCATAGATGCCATCGACCCCGGTGCCTTTGAAAATCGCCTCGCACCCCATTTCATTCGCGCGCAGTGTGGCGGCGGTGTCGGTGGTGAAATACGGATTGCCGGTGCCGGCGGCAAAAATGCAGACCCGTTTCTTTTCCAGATGCCGCACGGCCCGGCGGCGGATATAGGGTTCACACACCTGATCCATCGGAATCGCGCTGATGACGCGGGTAAAGACGCCAAGACCTTCCAGCGCCGATTGCATCGCCAGAGCGTTCATGACGGTGGCGAGCATCCCCATGTAATCCGCCGTGGTGCGTTCCATCCCCTGGGCAGAGCCCTGGAGGCCCCGGAAAATATTCCCGCCGCCGATCACCATGCAGATTTCAACACCCAGATCGTGGACCGACTTGACCTCGCGCGCGATTTTCTCGACCGTCGGCGGGTACAGCCCGTATCCCTGATTGCCCATCAGGGCCTCGCCGGATATTTTCAGCAGAACCCGCCTGAATGCGGTGTCCGGCCGTGCCTGCGATTCGCCGTCCATGGGGTACTCCTGCCGGATGAGAGGGAACAGGGCGCAAAATGTCTTAAAACACGTTCGGGTTCAACGGGGAAAAGGCGCAGAATCTGATTCCCGTCTGCCCCCGTTTGCCCCCCCCGTTTGACCCCTGACCGCAGCACACGTATTGCTGCACCCGGAAAAGCAGCGAAAGCCCCGCCATTGTCCGCCCTGCCCTTCGACATTCCCGATGATGTCCCGGTGCTGATAGCCGGCCCCACGGCATCGGGCAAGTCCGGCCTGGCGCTGAAGATCGCCGAGGCCCGGTCGCGCCCGATCATCAATGCCGATGCGCTTCAGGTCTATGATGGCTGGCGCATACTAACCGCCCGTCCCGACAGAGAGGCCGAGGCGCGCGCCTGTCATCATCTTTACGGGCACATACGCCATACGGACGATTATTCCGTCGGCGCCTGGCTCCGCGATGTGGGGACGTTGCTGGACACGCAGGACCGCCCGCCGGTCATCGTCGGGGGGACGGGGCTTTATTTCCGGGCGCTGACGGAAGGTCTGGCCGAAATTCCGGGGGCGGGGGCGGATATTCGCGCCGAGGCCGACATGCTCAGGTCCGATGGCGGGGTCGCGGCCATGCTCGCCGGTCTCGACCCTGTCACGCTGGCCCGGATCGACAGCCGCAATCCGGTGCGCGTTCAGCGCGCGTGGGAGGTGCAGCGCGCCACCGGGCGCGGGCTGGCCGCGTGGCAGGACGACACCCCGCCGCCGCTGCTGAGGCTCGATCAGAGCTTTCCGATCATAATGGATGCGGGAAAAGACTGGCTGAACGCCCGCATCGACCGCCGCCTTGATCTGATGATGGCGCGGGGCGCCCTGGAAGAAGCCCGCGCAATGCTGGCGGACTGGGATCCGGCGCGCCTGTCTTCCCGTGCGATCAGCACTGCGGAACTGATTGCCCATCTTCAGGGGAAACATTCGCTCGATACCGCGATTGAACGGGCAAAGCTCGCCTCGCGCCAATACGCCAAGCGACAGCGCAGTTGGTTCCGGTCCCGGATGCAGGGCTGGCGTCCGCTTCGTCGCGGCTGAAATCGCGTCCCCCCCGCAGACATCGCCACACCGAACGGCGGGTCGCGGGAATCATCAGCTTCCGAGAATCCTGCGCAGGTAATTCCGGGTTTCGCGATAAGGCGGCACACCCCCGTAGCGATCCACCGCTCCGGGTCCGGCATTGTAGGCCGCCAGCGCCAGACGCCAGGTGTGGAAGCGGTCGTATTGCCGGCGCAGATAGCGCGCGCCCCCATCCAGATTCTCGGCCGGGTCGCGCGGGTTCACCCCCAGCGCCCGCGCCGTCTGCGGCATGAGTTGCGCAAGCCCGATAGCACCCTTGTGCGACACGGCGCGGGGGTTCCAGCCGGATTCCTGCTGAACAAGGTTCAGGAACATGTCCTCGGGCACGCCATGGCGCCGCGCGGCGATCCGGGCGAGGATCAGATACGGGCCGCGATACGCGCCCTGATAACGGGTCGGGCCATATATCGTCGGTGTCGCGACGCGCGGCGAATCCAGCAGAACGGACCCCTTGTTCTGCAAGGCGGCCCGGCGATCAAGCACGCCGGTTTTGTGTGTGAACCGGCTGCCGCCGCCAGAGCCGGAGAAATCCAGGCCACCCGCATGTGCAGGCAGCGACAGCGATACCGCAGTCAGCACCAGAAAAAGACGTTTCACGCACAGCCCCCGCTCGGACGACAGCGACAATATAGCGAATTTGAAAAACTTCGCCAGTCCCGGAATGAATTCATGTTTTCTTTACCATGCAGGGGTGGTGTAACATCGGAAAAACCAATTGCGGGATTCGAAAGGAGCATTCATGGCCGGGACGGTGAACAAGGTCATTCTGGTGGGCAATCTGGGCGCGGATCCGGAGGTAAGAACATTTCAGAATGGCGGCAGGGTCTGCAATTTCAGGATTGCGACTTCCGAGAACTGGAAAGACCGCGACAGCGGTGAACGCCGCGAACGGACGCAATGGCATTCCGTCGCAATCTTTTCGGAACCGCTGGCCCGGATCGCGGAACAGTATCTGCGCAAGGGCTCCAAGGTCTATGTCGAGGGCCAGTTGGAAACGCGGAAATGGCAGGATCAGTCGGGTCAGGACCGCTATTCGACCGAGGTTGTGCTGCGCCCCTATCGTGGCGAGTTGACCTTGCTGGACAGGCGCGGCGATAGTGCGGGCGGCGATTATGGCGGCGGCTCCTCCGGCGGATATGGTCAGGGCCGTGGCGGTGATGATTCCGGCGGTTCCGGTGGTTCCGGTCCGGCCCCTGTCGGCGATCTGGACGATGAAATTCCGTTCTGAGCCGCGACCCCCGGCCTGAGCGCCGGGGGCCGGTCCGGCGGCGGCGCGTTCACCCCGGAGTATTTTTGCAAAGAAGAAGCCGGCGAGTGGCGAGCCCCTCCTGAAGGGTTTGCCGCACGACCGCCGGATCGACATCCGGGGTTGTGAAGGCTTCGCCGATCCCGCGCGCCATGATAAAGCGGATGGCGCCGTTCAGAACCTTCTTGTCCTGCCCCATCAGGGCGATCAGCGCGTCGGCGTCGGGCAACTCTCCCGGAATGTCGGCAAGTCCGGTCTTCATCCCCATCGCGCCCAGATGCGCGCGTATCCGGCCGGGCGTTTCCTGCGCACACAACCCGAGCCGCGCCGAGGTTTCAAACGCCAGCGCACAGCCGATCGCCACGCCTTCGCCGTGCAACAGGCGGTCGGAATATCCTGTCGCCGCCTCCAGGGCATGGCAGAATGTATGGCCCAGATTGAGCAGCGCCCGGTCGCCCTGCTCTGTCTCGTCCCTGGCGACAATATCGGCTTTCATCCGGCAGCACCGCCGCACCGCTTCGATGCGGCGGTCGGTATCGCCCGCCGCCAGCGCCGCGCCATTGCGTTCCAGCCACTCGAAGAATCCGGCGTCCCCGAGCAGGCCGTATTTCACCACCTCGCCATAGCCGGCGAGAAAATCGCGTTTGGGCAGCGTGTTCAGCACATCGGTATCCGCAAGCACCAGCGAGGGCTGATGAAACGCGCCGATCAGGTTCTTGCCCTGCGGGGCGTTGATCCCGGTCTTGCCGCCGACGGAACTGTCCACCTGCGCCAGCAGCGTCGTCGGGATCTGCACGAAACGCACACCCCGGCGCAGGACGGCGGCGGCAAAGCCCGCAAGATCGCCGATCACTCCGCCGCCCAATGCAATGATCAGGCCGTTGCGCTCGACCTTCTGTTCCAGCAGCCATTCCATGGTACGCGAGAATTGCGGCCAGCCCTTTGTCGTCTCTCCGGGCGGCAGGCAGAGCGCCGGTGACGCGATTCCCGCCCTTCGCAGCCCGTCCTTCAAAGTCGAAAGATGCAGCCCCGCAACGGTTTCATCGGTCACGATGGCAACCTTGCGCAGACCCGTCAGCAGGGGGGCGATCTCCTCCCCCGCCCGCGCAAGCAGGCCATTTCCGATGCGGATATCGTAAGACCGCTCTGCCAGTTCCACCCGCAGGTTCCGGTTCATGTCAGCATTCCTCCAATACGTCGGAACCCGTTTTCAGGGCCTCTATCACCGTCATGGCCATATCTTCGATACTGTACGCCTTATCCGCATCCACGGCGATCCCGGCCAGAGCGTAGAGCGGAACCCGCTGCTCATACAGCTCTTTCAGGGTGCGATAGGGATCATCCGTTCGCAAAAGCGGCCTGGTGTTCTTGTGGCGCACCCGCGACCAGAGCAAATCCAGATCGCCGCGCAGCCAGACAGACAGCCCCTTGTCGCGGATCAGCCTGCGATTGCGGGTCAGCAGAAATGTGCCGCCGCCAGTGGACAGAACGCCGCGCTCGTCATCCAGAAGGCGGGAAATGACCTCGCTCTCGCGATCCCTGAAAAAGGGCTCTCCGTCGCGTTCGAATATTTCGGCAATGGTCATGTTGGCCGCCCGTTCGATTTCCGCGTCCGAATCCAGAAACGGCGCACCAAGATACGCGGCAAGCATTTTGCCGACGGCTGTCTTGCCCGCCCCCATCATGCCGACCAGCACAATCGTCTTTTTCAGTTTCAGGCTCAAAGCGGCACGGCCCCGATCAGAAAATTCTTTCACGCCCCGAATGGCGCGATCCCGCCGAAAAGGCTATACAGGGGTTCGGCAAGGTCGTCGAGAGTGCGGCCCCCGAGGCAGAAACAACAAAGGCCCCGAACATGCGGCGCTTGCTGAAATTCCTGATCTTCCTGATCCTGTCCGGGTTCATCGGCCTGGTCGGATATGCGTATCTGGGCAATCTGACCCCGGAAACGCATGAGATTCAGGTTCCGGTTACGCTCGATGCGGAATAGCGCGGGGGTGTCATTGTGTACGCTGGCACTGGGCCTTGCGCCTGCCGGCCACGCGCAGACGCCGCTTTCCGCGATTGACTGGCTGTCCGAGAGCATTCTCGAATCCCCCGCCGTTCCGGCGCCGCAAGGCGACATCACCGACAGCGCCGCCATCGAGGAAATCACCGTCAGGCCGCTCGATGCCGTCAGCCGGGATTCCATTGGCGTCATCGCGCCGCAGGAACTCGGCCTGCCTGCCTCCGTCTGGGGCACCGGCGAAAGCAGGACCATCGCCGCGTTGATCGCGAAGGCCGGGATGGCCGACACATTGCCCGCCATCGCCCGGCTTCAGCGCAATCTGCTGCTGGCCTCGACCGTGCCGCCCCTGGAAAGCGACGGCGTTCTTTTCCTGGCGCGCCTTGACGCATTGCTTGATCTTGGCGCGCTGGACGACGCGAACGCGCTGCTTGGCGCTGCCGGTTTCAGGTCACCGGACCTGTTTCGACGCTGGTTCGACATCTCCTTGCTGACCGGCGCCGAGAGTCACGCCTGCGATGCGATGCGCGACAGCGGGGATTTTGCGCCAACCTATCAGGCCAGAATATTCTGCCTCGCCCGCAACGGTGACTGGACTGCGGCGGCGCTGACGCTTAATTCCGCCGAAGTTCTGGATGTCATATCCGCAGGCGACCATGACCTGATCGCGCGTTTTCTTGATCCGTACCTCTTTGAGGACGAGCCGCAGGCAGCCCCCCCCGCCCATCCGTCACCGCTGATCTTCCGGATATACGAGGCAATCGGCGAATCGATCCCCACGACAACCCTGCCCCGCGCTTTCGCTCAGGCCGATCTGCGTCCGATTGTCGGTTGGAAAGCGCGCCTGAAAGCGGCGGAAAGGCTGATCCGGGCACATGCAATCCCTTCGCAGAAGCTGCGCGACATCTATTCCGAACGCAGCCCGGCGGCATCCGGCGGCATCTGGGACAGGGTGCGCGTGTTTCAGCGGCTCGATCGCGCCATTCGCACCGGCGATGCCAATGCGATTGCGCGCGCCCTGCCCGATGCCCATGCCATGATGCGGCGCGCTGGCATGGAGTACGTGTTGGCCGATCTCCATGCAGGCGACCTCCTGCAACTGCCGCTTCGGGGCGCTGCAAGCAAAATCGCCTTTCATCTCGTTCTTCTGTCCGATCACTTCGCTGACGAGCGGCTATCACTGCCTGATGCGCCCGATGCGCGGATGACCTTCCTGATGGCATTGGCGCAGGGCCGCCCCACCAGTGTCGCGCCGCTTGCGGACCCGCGCATTCAGGCGGTTCGGGATGGGTTCGACGGGGCGCTGCCGGGCCTGGAATACCGGCTGCTGCTGCGCGATGGCCGGTTGGGTGAGGCAATATTGCACGCGGCGCAGGACTTTACCGCCGGTCGCGACGGCGACCTCGATCTCGTCGCCCGCTCCCTGAGGCTCCTGCGCCATGTGGGACTGGAAAACACCGCGCGGCTGGCGGCATTGCAATTTCTGATCATGGATGCGGATGCCCGATGACTCATGAACGCTGGATATCCGCCTTTCTCGATGCACAGGCGGCGGAACTGAATGCCTCCCGGAACACGCTTCTGGCTTATGGCCACGACCTGTTGAATTTCAGCGAATGGTGCGCCGCGAAACAACGCGCCTTTGCCGGCCTGACCCGCCAGGATGTCGAATCCTACCTTGTTGACTGCAATGCCGAAGGGCTCTCTCACGCGACGCGGGCGCGACGCCTTTCGTCGATCCGGCAACTCTTCAGGTTCGCCTTTCAGGAGGGCTGGCGTCAGGATAACCCGACCCTGCAAATTCGTGGCCCCGGTTCGACGAAAAAGCTGCCCTGTACGCTCAGCGAGGCGGAGGTGGGAAAACTCCTCGAAACCGCGCGATCCCTTGGCAATAACCGCCATGACAGATTGCGGGCGACCTGTCTGATGGAAATCCTCTATGCGACCGGTCTCAGGGTCAGTGAACTCGTCAGCCTGCCGGTGGCCTCCGTCAGCGGCGATCCGCGCATGATCCTGATCGCCGGAAAGGGCGGCAAGGAACGCATGGTTCCGCTCTCGCCACCGGCGCGTGACGCCCTGCGGGCCTGGCTCATGGTGCGGAATGAAGAAGAAGAGGAAAAACGGGCCGACAACAGACCTGCATCGCGTTTCCTGTTTCCATCGCGCGCCCGCGCCGGTCACATGACCCGCCAGGGTTTCTTTCTGTTTTTGAAAAACCTGACCGCCGCCGCCGGTCTGAACACGAAAAGCGTCACGCCCCACGTTCTGCGCCACGCCTTCGCGACCCATCTTCTGGCCAATGGCGCTGATCTGCGGGCGATCCAGACCATGCTGGGACACGCGAATCTGGCCACGACCGAAATCTACACGCATGTGCTGGACGGACATCTGCGCGATTTGCTCGAAACCCATCACCCGCTTGTCCGAAACCGGAACTGAGCGGGCAGACCGGGCTATGTACGCGACCCGATTGTCGTCTATATCTATAGACGTGTTGCGGCCAATGATGGCCGGACCACCGAAGGACAGGAACGAACAGGCATGGATACAGCGTTCTGGATAACCTGCGGGGCCATTGCGGCGCTGCTGCTGCTGTCCGCATTCTTCTCGGGGTCGGAAACCGCGCTGACCGCTGCGTCGCGCGGCAAGCTGCGCACCCGCGCCGACAAGGGGGAACGCGGCGCGGAACTTGCCCTGAAAGTCACCGAAGACAATGAGCGTCTGATCGGCGCGGTGCTGCTTGGCAACAATCTGGTCAACATCCTTGCGACATCGCTTGCAACGGCTCTTTTCACGCGGCTTTTCGGTGAAAGCGGCGTCGCGCTCGCCACCCTTGTCATGACGATGCTGGTTCTGATCCTTGCCGAGGTTCTGCCCAAAACCTATGCAATCACCAACCCGGAAACCGCCGCCTCAAGGGTATCGCCGGTTATCTCGTCCGTCATAGTTGTCTTTTCTCCGGTCGTGTCCTTCGTCCGCGTTCTGGTCCGTCTGTTCCTTGCCCTTTTCGGCGTCAAGACCGACCCGGACAGCCGAATCATGGCGGTTCGGGAAGAAATTGCGGGCACAATCACGCTCGGCCATTCCGAAGGGATGGTGGAAAAGGAGGATCGCGACCGCATTCTGGGCGCGCTCGACCTTGCCGACCGCACGGTGGATGAAATCATGCTTCACCGTTCACATATCGAGATGATCGACGTGTCAAACGCGCCGGAGGCGATCCTGTCGCAATGCCTGGCCTCCCCGCATACACGTTTGCCGATATACAGCGGAGAGCCGGAAAACGTCGTCGGCATCGTCCATGCCAAGAACCTGCTGCGTGAAATGGACCGTCTGCGCCGCGGCGGCAAGGCAACGGCGAACGAGTTGAGGAACTTCAACGTTCTCGACGTGGCGATGACGCCCTATTTCGTGCCGGAAACCACGACGCTCGACGATCAGATGCGCCAGTTCCTTCGTCGCCATACGCATTTTGCGCTGGTGGTGGATGAATACGGCGCCCTGCGCGGTCTGATCACGCTGGAAGACATCCTCGAAGAAATCGTCGGAGAAATCACCGACGAATTCGACAGCAACGAAGACCCGGAACTGCGCCGTACCGCGGACGGGTATTTCCTGATCGACGGGGCCATGACCATCCGCGACCTGAACCGCGCCGCCGACTGGTCACTGCCGGATGATGAGGCCAACACCGTGGCCGGGCTGGTGATTCACGAGGCGCAGATGATCCCGACCGCAGGTCAGGTGTTCAGTTTCCATGGCTTCCGGTTCGAGGTCATCAGGCGCGAAAGCAACCGGATCACGGAATTGAAAGTGCGTCGCCTGTGACCCTGTGAAAGGCGGGATCGAGCCCGCTGCGCACCGCCTTTTCGCAATAAAGCGCCAGCGCCTTGCGGTCGGCGAAATCGGACACTCTGACCGGGGCGTGACACACCAGTTCGACACTGCCCTGTTTCGGTGCGGCCAGCGTTTTCAGCAGGTGCGGGACAAAATCCATGTCGCCCCACCAGCCATAGAAATTCGCAGGCTGCCCATCTGGTGCGCGATAGACCAGCGTAACCGGCTGCACATTCATGTCCGCGCCCGGATCATTTGTGAAGAATGCTGCGAAAAGCGTTGACTTAAAAGGTAAAACCCTCAATCCATCGGTGGATGTCCCCTCTGGAAAAAACAACAGTTTGTGGCCTGCGGCCAGGCGCTCACCGAACACTTTGACCTGCGCGCCCGCCTCTTTCGAATCGCGTCGGATGAAAACCGTACCGGTCGCACGGGCCAGCCAGCCGATCCCCGGCCAGCGCGCCACCTCTGCCTTTGCCACGAAACAGATGCGTTTGCGCGCATTGAGCGAAAATATGTCCAGCCATGACGCATGGTTCGACACCACCGCCCCCTGCCCGCGCATCGCCTCGCCGCTCTGCCGGTATCGGATGCCAAGGATGACGAAGGCCGACCTGCACACGAACTGCGTGATGTAAGGCGTGATCGGACGGCGGATGCCGAAAACCGGCCGTTCGACAGCCCTGAGCAAAAGCAGGAGTCCGAGGCAGCCGAAGGTAATGAGGCCCAATGCCGCGCCCCGCGATACGGCGCGCAACCATCCGGGCGCGCTGATCCGCTGCACTTCCGGCTCCGGCGCGTTCCAGGTCATGTTCAAGCGTTGCGCCCCCGCACATAAAGATCCCGCTGCCGGGGATTAAGCCGTTGGGTATCCATCAGCAGGCACACATCGGTGGTGTTGAAGGCGCGATCGACAAAGGCGCCCTCGCCCACCATGCCGCCGAGGCGAAGATAGGCCTTGATCAGCGTCGGCATACCGACCATGGCGCGCTTGCGGTCGATGTGGCCGGGGGCGATCAGGTCCATGCTCTGAAACTGCCCGGTTGCGGCGCGCACCCGCAAATCCGGCGGCGCCAGGTGATTGTGGTGCAGATAGGACAGGGATTCGGCAATCGGTTCCGGATCCGTTCCGTGGAAACTCGCGACACCGAACAGAACCTCGACCTGGTGTTTCCGAACATATTCCGCCAGTGCGTTCCACAAATGAAACATCGCCGGGCCGCCGCGATAATCGGGGTGCAGACAGGATCGCCCCAGTTCCAGCAGCTTGCGGCCAGAGTTCTTCAGCGCCGTCAGATCATATTCATCATCGGAATAAAAATGGCCCATGGCCTCTGCCTGATCCGCCCGCATCAGGCGATAAACGCCCACGACATGATCAAGCCGCGCCGTCTCTCGCCGGCGATCAATCAGGATCAGATGATCGAAATAGGGGTCGAAAGCGTCCCGTTCCAAGCGGTTTGCGTGATCGACAAGTTCGCCATCGCCGCCCAGTTCCTCGACAAACACCGCATAACGCAGGCGCTGGGCCGACAGGACATCCGCCTCACCCCTTGCCAGTCGTATGTCAAACTTCGGGTCTTTGCCGGTCATTGTCGGCGCGGTTCCTGTTTTTCGGAACGATCTGCGAGTATGATCAGCTTTTATGGCCTGCACCCCGGCATTGCAATAGCAGACCGGACCCGTTACCGCTGCGGCGTCAAGGGTTGCCTAGGGACCATTTCCACGGTGATTCGTCCGGTGTTGATCACAACTTTACCCGCATGTTCGAAATTAACGGTTAATTTACCGTCGATGCAGGATTGTACCTGTCCGATGCCCCAATCCGGCTGCTGCGGATGTCTGACCAGCATACCGGGTTCCAGCAGTGCATTCGGATCGTTCATTGCATACTCCGGCAGGACAGGATGACAGTTACAGCGAATATCAACCTTGCTTCCCTTCTGGGATCGCGGATTTGTCACGATCTTATCAGCCCATTGGGCGCCATTGGCAATGGGCTGGAGCTTTTGTCACTTTCCGGCGTACCGGAAACGCCGGAACTGACGCTGATCCGGGAAAGCGTCGAAAACGCGAACGCCCGAATCGGCTTTTTCCGCCTAGCATTCGGCGCGGCCCCCGATGGCCAGCAGATTCCGGTGCAGGATGTCATTGCGATCATCGGCAATTACGCCAGATCCTCGCGCGTTCGCATCGCATGGCAGGATGCAGGCAATCCCGGCCGCCCGGTTGTTCGATTGATTTTCCTGTTGATTCAATGTCTGGAACGGGCCCTGCCTTTCGGCGGGGAAATCACCATCCGCCACAAGAATGGCGGCTGGTGCGTCACCGGGCAGGGCGACAAACTCCGCATTGACCCGCAACTCTGGTCGCTCCTGACAGGCGGAACCCTGACGGAACCCCTGCACCCGGCGGATATTCAGTTCGCCCTGATCAGAAACGCGGCAGATGATTGCGGCGTCGTTCTGACCCTCGACAGGTCAGAGGGGGCAGTCGCAATCCGGTTCTGAGCGTCAGGCGTCAGGCCCGCACTGCGCCGTCACCGCTGACAAGGTATTTGAAACTGGTCAGTTGTTCCGCCCCCACCGGCCCGCGCGCGTGCAGCCTGCCGGTGGCGATCCCGATCTCCGCGCCCATGCCGAACTCTCCGCCATCCGCGAATTGGGTGGAGGCGTTGTGCATCAGGATCGCGCTGTCGAGCCGGGTCATGAACCGGTCGGCGGCGGCCTGATCCTCGGTGATCACACAATCCGTGTGCGAAGAACCGTACCGGCGGATATGCGCGATGGCAGCGTCCACATCCGCGACCACCCGCGCGGCAATGATGCTGTCCAGATATTCGCGTCCCCAGTCAGCCCCGGTCGCCGGGATCGTGCCGTCAACGCCTTGCAGGGCTTCGTCGGCGCGCACCTCGACATCTGCGGCGATCAGATCACGCAGGATGTCGGTGCCCAGCGACTGCGCAATCTCCCGGTGGATCAGCAGACATTCCGCCGCCCCGCAGATGCCGGTGCGCCGGGTCTTGGCGTTCATCACGACGCGGCGCGCCTTTTCCGGGTCCGCATCCCTGTCGATGTAGATATGCACGATCCCTTCTAGGTGGGCAAAGACCGGCACCCGCGCCTCTCGTTGCACGAGGCCCACCAGCCCCTTGCCGCCGCGCGGAACAATGACATCCATGTGATCGGTCATCTTCAGCATTTCCGACACCGCCGCCCGGTCGCGCGTGGGCACGCGCTGAATCGCATCCGCCGGAAGGTCCGCTTGCCGCAGGCCCTCTTGCAGGCATTCGTGAATGATGCGGGAGGAGTGAAAACTCTCGGAACCGCCCCGCAGAATCACCGCGTTGCCCGCCTTCAGGCACAGCGCGCCCGCATCCGCCGTCACGTTCGGGCGGCTTTCATAGATAACGCCGATCACCCCCAGAGGCGTCCGCACCCGCCTTATGCGCAACCCGTTTGGCCGGGTCCATTCCGCCATCACCGCGCCCACCGGATCCTGCTGACCGGCCACGGCGCGCAAACCGCAGGCAATCGCCTCGATCCGCGCCTCATCCAGCATCAGCCGATCGAGCATCGCGTCGCTCAGCCCTTTTTGCCGCCCGAAATCCATATCCATCGCGTTTGCCGCACTCAGTTCGCCACGCCGTTTCCACAGGATATGCGCGGCGCCGTTCAGCGCTGTCGCCTTTGCCTCGGGCGCGGCAAATCCCAACCCGGCGGCAGCGCCCCTGGCGCGGCGTCCCAGATCGTGCATGATGCCGGTGATCGTGTCGCTGTCTTTCATCGGAGCGTCCTTTGGCATGGTGTGCGGGGGCGCTGAACATTTCGCCTCCGGCGGGAGTATTTTGGCAGAGAAGAAGATCAGAGCGCCATATCATCCCGATGAATCAATGCCGCCCGGCCCGGATAGCCGAGGCGGCTTTCTATTTCGCTGGAATGGCAGCCGATGATCAGGCGCGCCTCGTCCGAGGGATAGCGCATCAGGCCCTGTCCCAGGCTGCGCCCTGCGGGGGCAATGATCGTGACCGGATCGCCGCGGCCGAAATCACCCTTTACGCCGGTCACGCCCGCAGGCAAAAGCGATTTGCCCTGCCCCAGCGCGCGCCCCGCCCCGGCATCGACGACGATCTGCCCGCGCGGCTTCATCCCCGCGATCCAGCGCTTGCGCGCCGCCTGCGGTGTGGTCTGCGCCGTGAACCAGGTGGCGGGCGCGCCATGTTCCATGGCCCGGATCGGGCGCAATGTGGCGCCCTCGGCAATCGCCATGGTGCAGCCCTGCCCGACGGCGGTCTTGGCGGCCTGTATCTTGGTCTTCATCCCGCCCCTGGAAAGGCCGGCGCCGGCATCGCCGGCCATCGCCTCCATTTCCGGGGTGATGTCATCAATCCTGTCGAACCGGACGGCGCCGGGATCAACGCGCGGATCGGCGGAATAAAACCCGTCCACATCGGACAGCAGGATCAGAACATCGGCGCCCACCGTCACCGCCACCTGCGCGGCCAGCCGGTCATTGTCGCCAAAGCGGATTTCATCGGTCGCCACGGTGTCGTTTTCATTGATGATCGGTACGCAACCCAGACCCAGAAGCTGATCCAGCGTCGCCCGGGAATTCAGATAGCGGCGGCGATTGGCGCTGTCTTCCAGCGTCACCAGCACCTGCGCCGTGGTGATGTCATGGGGGGCAAGCGCCTCTTCATACGCGCGCGCCAGGCGTATCTGCCCGACCGCCGCAGCGGCCTGGGACTGTTCCAGCGACAGGGGGCCTGCGGGCAATCCCAGCACATTGCGCCCGAGCGCAATGGAACCGGACGAGACCAGAACAACCTGCGCCCCGCGACCGCGCAGCATGGCGACATCCTCTGCCAGACAATGCAGCCAGGCGGAACGCAACCGCCCCGCCGTACCATCCACCAGCAGCGCAGAGCCGATCTTGATGACGACGGTTCCGGGGTTGCTCAGGGCTCCCATTTCGCGGGCTCTTTCCGTTCTTCGCGTTCTTCGCGCCGCCGCGACCGGTCCTTGCGGATTGCAGCCCTGAGCATACGCAACACCCCGGTCACGCCTTCGCCGCTGATACCGGACATCGGCAGAACCGGGCCGCCGGTTTCCGCCTCCAGCGCCGCGCGGCGTTCCGCGCGCTGTTTTTCATCCAGTGCGTCAACCTTGTTCAGAACGGTCACGCGCGGCTTGTCCGCAAGCCCGCCGCCATATGCGTCCAGCTCATGAATGATGGTGCGATAATCCTCGGCCACGGTTTCCGAGGCGCCGTCGATCAGATGCAGCAGCACCGCGCACCGCTCCACATGGGCCAGGAACCGGTGCCCGATCCCGCGCCCTTCATGCGCGCCTTCGATCAGGCCCGGAATATCGGCGACGACGAATTCGGCATTGTCCACCCCCACCACCCCGAGATTGGGATGCAGCGTCGTGAACGGATAGTCCGCAATCCTGGGCCGGGCATTGGATGTCGCCGCCAGAAAGGCCGATTTCCCGGCATTCGGCAGCCCCAGCAGCCCGGCATCGGCGATCAGCTTCAGCCGGAGCCAGACCGTGCGTTCCACACCCGGCTGGCCCGGATTGGCCCGGCGCGGCGCCTGGTTGGTCGATGTCTTGAAATGCAGGTTTCCAAAACCGCCATTGCCGCCCTTCGCCAGCACCAGGCGCCGGCCCGGCCCGGTCATGTCGGCTATTGCGGTTTCTCCATCCTCATCAAGGATTTCCGTGCCCACGGGCACGCGAAGCACGACATCGGCCCCGGCATGGCCGCTGCGCTGCCTGCCCATCCCCGATCGACCGTTCCCGGCAAGGAAGTGTCGCCGATAGCGAAAGTCGATCAGGGTGTTCAACCCCTCGACCACCTCGACCACCACATCGCCGCCCCGGCCGCCATCGCCGCCATCGGGGCCGCCATATTCAATGTACTTCTCGCGCCGGAAACTGACACAGCCGCCGCCGCCGCCGCCGGAACGGATATGGACCCTGGCGAGATCAAGGAATTTCATGGGTCGCGGCCTCGAATTTCTGTGGGGTCAGGCGACGGGATGGCGGCGGTCATCCGCGCCGTTCCGAAGATGCAATCGGACCCGGCCCCCATTGTCAGCGCAGTTTCTTCAGATAGGTCCAAGACGCCAGATTGGCCCCGCGCGCCGCGTTGTGCCTTTCGGCATCGCCCAGATATTGGAAACCGGCCTTGGTCAGAACCCTGGCAGAGGCCGGGTTGTCCTGAAATATATGCGCGAATATCGTCTCGCAATCCTGTGGATTCACGTCCAGAATCGCCTCTACGGCCTCAGAGGCGATGCCGGTGTTCCAGAAGGCGGGCGCCACCCAGTATCCGATCTTGGATTGTCCGCGCCCCATGCGTTCCAGCCCGATCACGCCCAGCACCCCGGCATGGCCGGATTTCGCGCCGTCCATGACCCAGACATCTTCCACCCGCTCTTCGGCAAGCGACCGCGCCATGAATGCCTCGGTCGAACCCGGCGGCAACGGATGCGGGATGCCGGTGGCCTCCGCCACGCGCCTGTCAGAAGCATACATTTCCAGCAAACCGGCGTCAGAGTCGCGCATCGGCCGCAAGGTCAGGCGCGCCGTCTCGATGACGGCTTGCGCAATGATCGTTTCGTATTTCATGCGGTCCCTCCCGAAAACGCAAAAACAACCTTCGACCGCGATGCGCGGGGTCCGTGCCACCCGCCTGCCGGAGCAGATGAAAAGGGGGACCGGCGCACCGATCCCCCTGAAATTCCATCACCTCGGGAACCTCAGAAGGTTCGGTTTATTCTGCGGCCTCCGCCACCGGCAGGACGGATACGAAGGTGCGGCCCTTGAAGCCCCGGCAAAATGTCACCTTGCCCCCGACAGTTGCAAAGATCGTATGATCCCTGCCCTGCCCGACGCCTTCACCCGGCCACCACTTGTTGCCGCGCTGGCGGGCAATGATGTTGCCCGGAATCACGTCCTGACCGCCGAACTTCTTGATGCCCAGACGACGACCGGCTGAATCGCGACCGTTTCTGGATGAGCCGCCTGCCTTTTTATGCGCCATCCCGTCTCTCCTTAGCCTTTGGCCAGTTCTCTGGCCTGCTCAACCCATTCGGGCTTTACCCTGACCGTCCCGATCACCGCAATGTCATCTTCGCTCAGCGCCGCAAGCTGGGCAAAGGTGGTCAGACCGGCCTCTGCCAGCTTTTTCGCGGCTGCGGGGCCAACGCCGGTCAGTGCGGTCATGTCATCCGCAACCGGCGCCACAGCTTTGGCTTCGGCCTTCTTCTTCGGCGCGGCTTTTCCGGCGGGGCTGGTGGCCTCGACCACAGTGGCGGGAACGGACCCCGCGCCGACGGCGGCCCTGACACCGGATTTGTCGCCGCCGGTTTCCAGAATGCCGGTGATCCGCAGCAGCGTCAGTTGCTGACGATGCCCTTTGGTGCGCTGAGAGCCATGCTTGCGGCGACGCTTGACGAAGTGAATCAGCTTTTTACCCCTGATCTGATCGACCACTTCGGCCTGAACCGCAGCGCCTTCGACGATGGGCGCGCCAACCTGGCCGCCGACCATCAGAATCTCGTTGAACTGAATTGTTTCGCCGGCTGCCGCTGCCAGTTTTTCAACGCGGAGCACATCGCCCGATTGAACCCGGTATTGCTTGCCGCCGGTCTTTAGGACCGCAAACATCTGCCATTCCTTCGTTTTCCGCGTTCTGTGGCCCCCGTCCGGGGTGTTCGTGCCGATCTTCGGCGCCGCGAACAGCGCGCCCTGTCATGGGCGTGATTTGCAGTGATGCGCGCAGGACTGCCCCTGCACGAAGCGCGCTTATTGTCGGTTGGCGGGCAAAAGTCAACCCCAAAGGAACCGCCATAAACCGATCATGGCTTTCGTCTGGTTCCGCATTGCAGTAGCAAGGCGCGAAGACAGTCACAAGGTCACGAAATGCCGCCGATCAACCCCGCCCGCCTGTCGGAAATGCAGCAAGAGGCAAACGCCCTGCAACAAAAGGGCCAGGGCAGGGAAGCGCTGGAGATTTACAGGAAAATTCTGGAGATCGACCCGAAAATCGCCGAGGCGCATTTTCAGTGCGGCATACTCTACATGAAAGCGCTCCGGTTTGATCTCGCCGTGGCGGCCTTTGCCAAGGCGGCGGGGCTGAGGCCGGATGAACCGGAAATCTGGAAAGGATATTGCGAGGCGCTGTTTCGCGCCGGGGACGCAGAGGCGATCAGAGCCGCGCGCGGAATACTTGAAAGCTCCGCGCTTCCTGAAAAAACCAGGGCATGGATCAGGGCCCGCATGTCCGGCAAGGCGGTGAAAAACAGGCCGGGGCTGGGCGCCGTCCCGCCAAAGGCCATACAGGATGTCATCCGCCTGCTGAACGCCAACCGGCCCCGGAAAGCCGTGAATGTTCTGACCGGCATGATCGGAAAGAATCCGGGTGTGGCCGTGCTTCACTGCATGTTGGGGACCGCGCTTTTGAATTCCGGCAAACCGGACAGCAAACCGGACAGGGCGATTGCCAGCCTGCGCAAGGCGGGGCAGCTTGACCCCGGCTATTTTGAAGGCCAGTTGAGCCTTGGCAAGGCGCTCTTCTCGGTCGGGGAGGCAAAGCCCGCGATCACGGCGCTGGAGGCCGCCCGATCCATCGACCCGAAGGATGTCGATACCCTGGGCCATCTGGGCAGGGCCTACAATCACCTTGGAATGCGCGAAAATGCGGTCAAGGCGCTTGACCGCGCGCTCAGGATTGACCCTGAAGACGTCTCCGCGCTTCATGCAAGGGCACAGATCGCCGAAAAGGAAAACGACTTTGCGCCGGCCCGGCGGCTCTTGCGCAAATGTATCGCGAACGGCTTGCGCAGCAGCGCGGTTTATGTGCTGTTGTCCAGGGTTCATTCCTCTGCCGGGGATACTGATGCCGCCCTTGAAGCCATTGAAACCGCGATAGAAAAACAGCCGGACAGCGCCGAAGCCCTTGGCGTGCGCGCAACAATTCTGCAAACCAGCGGCCAGTTCGAAGCCGCCGACGCCGCATTCCGGCAGGCGTTTGAAGCCGCACCGGCCAACGGCCTGAATTACCGGATCTATTCGGCCTCTCACACGTTTGAGCCCGGCGACCCGCTGATCGCCCGGATGGAACATGTGTACGAAGACGAAACGCTGCCCGATCAGGCCCGTATGCAACTTGGATTCGCCCTGTCCAAGGCGATGGAGGATACCGGGCGGCACGACAGGGTATTCGGGTATCTGAATGCTTCCAGCCGCATCATGCGCGCGGAATATCCATACAATATCGGAGTGCGGCGGAATGAGGTTGACCGGATCAAGGCGGCATTCGCGCAGTACTCGCCAAAGACCCATCCGAACCTGAGCGACAGCCGCTACGATCCGATATTCGTCACCGGTATGCCACGATCAGGCACCACGCTTGTGGAACAGATCATCTCCAGCCACTCGACCGTTACCGGCATCGGTGAAACCGGGCGGTTTTCGCGCGAAGCCTATCGCGCCATACTGACGCCGACGGGCGACCTCGGCATCCATGACCTTGGCAGGGAAGTCGTGAATCACCTTGCCGGGGACTTCCGCTCCTACATTCAGGGGCTCTTCCCCGAAAGCAATCGCATCACCGACAAATCCATCCAGACCTACGCCGTCATGGGGCTGGTCTGGATTGCGATGCCAAAGGCCAGGGTCGTTGTCGTGCGGCGCGATCCAAAGGACAATCTGTTTTCGCTCTACAAGAACATCTTTCCTGCGGGCACCCACCTTTACAGCTACGACCTTCACGATCTGGGCCAGTATTATCGCATGTTCGTAGAGATGATTGATTTCTGGCGCAGTCTCAAACCGGATGGTTTTCATGAAATCTGGTACGAGGATCTGATCGAAAACCCCGAGGAGGAAACCCGCAGGCTGATTGCGGCCTGCGATCTGGAATGGCAGGAAGCCTGTCTGAACTTCCATCAGAACAAACGAAAGGTCGATACGCTCTCGGTCTATCAGGTGCGCCAGCCAATCTACAAATCCTCGGTCAGGGCCTGGCAGCGCCATGAAAGGGATCTGCGGCCCCTGTTCGACAGCCTCGGCAATCTCGCGGACCCGGCGCGTTAGGGATCGGTCCTGAACATGCGAACTGCCTGCCGGTTTGCCCCGACCGCCATTTGAAGACCGTCAAGGCAGTTTTCAGCGTAATGACAACCGCACCGGGAATGCCCGTTTCATGGGGCGCGGGCGCTTCCCGGTGTCAGGCTTTCATATCTAGGCTCAGGACCCATTGACTTTGTTTTGAACGTGTGAATCAGTGTTCTGCAAAACGGAGTAGTGACATGAGCGATCCTTTCTGGCTGACGGAGGCACAAACAGCGCGCCTTGAGCCCTTCTTTCCCAAGCCCCATGGCAAGCCCCGGGTCGATGACCGTCGTGTGCCGAGTGGTATTATTTTCATTATTCGCAACGGTTAACGCTGGCGCGATGCGCCTGCCGAATACGGCCCTCACAAAACGCTCTACAATCGGTTTGTGCGCTGGTCCCGCAAAGGTATTTTCGAACGAATTTTCGAAGAATTGGCCAACCCCCCCCTGGCCCGGACGCCGACACTCTCATGATTGACGCAACCCATCTCAAAGCACATCGCACGGCGTCCAGCCTCAAAAAGGGGGCTCCGAGCCACGCCTGATCGGGCGTACAAAGGGAGGGCTGAATACGAAACTGCATGTCGTTGGAGACGGTGCGGGTCGCCCTGTCAGGCTGCATCTGACGGCGGGTCAGCGTAGCGACTTCAAGGGCGCGGATGTTTTGCTGCCCAACCTGCCTGCGGCCAGGGTTCTGATCGCGGATCGGGGCTGCGACAGCGTAAAGGTTCGAAAAATAATTGAAGATCAGAAAATTGAGGTTTGCATCCCTTCAAGGAAAAACCGCAACAAACCATCCCCCACTGCGCCGAAACGTACAAGAGGCGGCACAAGGTCGAAAACCTGTTCGCAAAACTCAAGGATTGGAGGCGCATCGCGATGCGCTATGACCGATGCGCACATGTATTCAAATCCGCCATATACATCGCTGCAACCGTCATATTCTGGCTATGAGTCCTGACCCTGGTCCCCCGGAATTGTACTTTGTATCATTGACTGAGCGGGAATTGAGGAGGATGTTGCGATGGTGGGACGTTTGGCGGATGCAGTGGTTCTGAGCGAAGATGAGCGCCGTTTTCTCGAGGGTCAGGTTCGGCGTCACAAAGCGGCACGTTCGCTGTCGGACCGATGCCGGATGATCCTGCTGTGCGCCGATGGATTGGCGAGCAAGGAAGTGGCGGCCCGGCTTGGGGTGCATGAACACACAGTCGGCAAATGGCGCAGACGTTTTGTGCGCTGCCGGATTGAAGGTCTCACCGACGAATACCGCTCCGGTCGCCCGCGCACCGTGTCGGACGATCAGGTGACTGCGGTGATTGAGCGCACGCTGAACACGACCCCGAGGGATGCGACCCATTGGTCGCTCCGAAGCATGGCAGCCGCGACGGGACTGTCGCACACCACCATCCGGCGGATTTGGAACGGGTTCGGCCTGCAACCGCACCGAAGCGAGACATTCAAGCTCTCAACCGACCCGCTGTTCGGTGGACAAGGTGCACGATATCGTCGGGCTGTACCTGTCACCGCCGAACAGGGCTGTCGTGTTGTGTGTTGACGAGAAATCGCAAATCCAGGCGCTGGATCGCGAACAGCCTGTGCTGCCAATGGCGCCCGGCGTGGCCGAGCGGCGCACCCACACCTGCATCCGACACGGCACGACGTCGCTTTTTGCAGCACTGGATATCGCCACCGGCGCCGTGATCGGCAAATGCTGCAAGCGGCGCCGGCGCCACCGGGTTCCTCGACTTCCTCAAACAGATCGACCGGCAGATGCCGGACGGGCCGGAGGTGCATATCGTCATGGACAATTACGCCACCCACAAAACCCCGAAGATCAAGGCCTGGCTGGCACGCCGCCCGCATTGGCATGTCCACTTCACACCGACCTCGGCTGGTTGGATCAATCAGGTGGAGCGTTGGTTTGCTGAACTGACGCGCAAGCAACTGCTGCGCGGCGTCCATCGTTCAACGGCGGAACCGGAAGCCGATATCGCTGCATTTATCGAGGCCCATAACGAAAACCCCCCAAACCCTGCAAATGGGTCAAACCCGCCGACCATATCCTCGCCTCCGTCAAGCGGTTCTGCCAACGCGCCCAACAAAACTCATGGGCCGAACTTTGGAGGCAGGTGACCAGGCTCAGTCCTCATAGCCAGAATATGACGGTTGCAGCGATGTATATGGCGGATTTGAATATATGTGCGCATCGGTCATAGCGCATCGCGATGCGCCTCCAATCCTTGAGTTTTGCGAACAGGTTTTCAACCTTGTGCCGCCTCTTGTAGGTTTCGGCGCAGTGGGGGATGGTTTGTTGCGGTTTTTCCTTGAAGGGATGCAAGCCTCAATCTTCTGATCTTCAATGATTTTTCGAACCTTTGCGCTGTCGTATCCCCGATCCGCGATCAGAACCCTGGCCGCAGGCAGGTTGGGCAGCAAAACATCCGCGCCCTTGAAGTCGCTACGCTGACCCGCCGTCAGATGCAGCCTGACAGGGCGACCCGCACCGTCTCCAACGACATGCAGTTTCGTATTCAGCCCTCCCTTTGTACGCCCGATCAGGCGCGGCCCACCCGCTGATCGGAGCCCCCTTTTTGAGGCTGGACGCCGTGCGATGTGCTTTGAGATGGGTTGCGTCAATCATGAGAGTGTCGGCGTCCGGGCCAGGGGGGTTGGCCAATTCTTCGAAAATTCGTTCGAAAATACCTTTGCGGGACCAGCGCACAAACCGATTGTAGAGCGTTTTGTGAGGGCCGTATTCGACAGGCGCATCGCGCCAGCGTAGACCGTTGCGAATAATGAAAATAATACCACTCGGCACACGACGGTCATCGACCCGGGGTTTGCCATGGGGCTTGGGAAAGAAGGGCTCAAGGCGCGCTGTTTGTGCCTCCGTCAGCCAGAAAAGATCGCTCATGTCACTACTCCGTTTTGCAGAACACTGATTCACACGTTCAAAACAAAGTCAATGGGTCCTGAGCCTAATTCTTTTACAGTTATTTGGGCCTGTTGAGATTCAGGGTTTTCATTTTCGCTGACATCTGATTCATTCGTGACCGTTCGGTGAAGGAGCCTTGGCGTACTGCCGGTCGTCCCGGTTACGCTGCTGATGCAGCGTAACGCCAGGGCATCAACTCGTCCAGCCGAGTGATCTTGTGATCCGCGATGCGGGCGAGGACCCATGTGAGCCAGGCTTGTGGATCGACTTTATCAAGCTTTGCCGTTTCGATCAGGGTGTAGGCGATGGCCATGGCTTTGCCACCGCCCTCGGAACCGGCGAACATCCAATTTTTGCGACCTGTGGCGACAGGTTTTATGGCGCGTTCGGCGATGTTGTTGTCCGCTTCCAGAAAGCCATGGTTCAAATAACCGCGTGCCTTTGGCAAACGACCAAGGGCATAACGGATCGCTTGGGCCAGAGGCGACTTGCCAGATATATTTGGCAACTGCGCGTGTAACCAGGTCTCAAGTTCATCGAAGATCGGTTTTGCCTTTTCCTGACGGATGGCAACGCGCTCTTCAGACGGTTTGCCACGCGCCTCTTTCTCGACGGCATGGAGTTCCGCGGTCCGGCGGAGGGCTTCTTCGGCAATCGATGAGCCTTGCGCGGCAAAGATGTCTACAAACTTGCGTCTGACGTGCGCCAAACAAGCCATCTCCTGGGCCTTGTCCTCACCGAATACCCCGTTGAAGCCGGAATACCCGTCCGCATGGACCCAGCCTTTGTAGCCGGAGAGATGTGAGACGGGATGTTCGCCCTTGCGATCAATCGTGAACTGATACCACGCGCAGGGCGGTGATGATCCAGACCATGGTCGTTCATCGCGAACATAGGTCCAGACACGGGCGGTCCTGGTCTTCTTGTTGCCGGGGGCCTGCATTTTAACAGGCGTATCATCAGCGAAGGTGGCCGCGCCTCGGCGGACCATTCGGCCAATGGTGTCAGCCAGAGGTTCCAGAAGCGCGGTGGAGCCGCCAACCCAATTGGTCAGAGTTGATCGATCAAGATCAACGCCTTCACGGGCGTATATTTGCGACTGACGGTAGAGCGGCAGGTGGTCCGCGTATTTGCTGACCAACACGTGCGCCAGCAGCCCCGGTCCCGGGCGGCCACGTTCGATCGGGCGCGATGGCAGCGGCGATTGGACAATGGCCTCGCAACAGGAACAGGCCATACGCGGACGCACGATCCGGTTCACGACAAAACGCCCCGGTTTGTATTCCAACTCCTCGGTCACGTCCTCACCGAGCCTCTTCAACGCCCCACCGCAACGTCGGCAGTCCTCGCCCGGCGACAAGACCTCTTCGTGCCGGTCCAGATGATCGGGCAAGGGCTTGCGGCTGTGCCGGCGGGCCGGTTTGTCCGTTTCAGGCGTTGGAGCAGGCGCCGCCTGTTCTCCAGCGGCTTCGGCAATCGCCTCATCTTCCCGGAAGACCGGATTGAGCTGGTAGAGGCTTTCTGATTTCGATCCAAACCGGTGCCGGTCATGCCCCGCCAGTTGGTGTTGGAGTTGTTCCACCTTCAGGGTCAGCGCCTTGACTTCATCGGCCAGAAGCCGGTTCACTGCCCGCAGTTCCGCAGGATCATCCGGGGATATGTCGAGGTCCTTCAGCATCGCCGATCCTATACCGGATCAGCATTCCGGGGTGAACCCCGAAAGCGCGCAAAGCCTCGTATTTATTGACCTGTCCTACGCTCAACGGTCTCCAGGTTTTACGGGGCATCCGCCAGTCAATCCCCTCCAACAGCATTGAGAGCTGCGCGGGTGTGACGCTGATCTTGCCGTCCTTTGCAGCGGGCCAGACAAACCGCCCTTTCTCCAACCGCTTCGAAAACAGGCACGCGCCCTGGCAATCCCACCAGATGATCTTCAACAGATCGCCGCGCCGACCCCGGAACACGAACAGGTGGCCGGAATACGGGTCTTCGGCCAAAACCTTCTCGGCCTGGGCCGCCAGCGTATTGAACCCTCGCCGCATGTCCGTGACACCCGCCGACAGCCACACCCGCGTGTTGCTCGGCACCGGGATCAAGACATCAGCCCCTTCGGCAGCCGCGCCAGCACATCAGGATCGAACCCACCCCCGGCGCTGATCCGGTGACCGCCAGCCAACTCAATCTCGATACGGCCACCGAAGGCGACGGGACCGGATGGCTGCGCCGGTTCCGGATGTGAAGCAGCCGGAGAAATCTCAACCGGCAGAAACACGGATGCAGCTACGACCTCGGTGAAATCCGGCGCAAAACGCGGGTCCTTCAGCCATTTGAAGATCAGATTGGCGTTCATCGCGTAGCGCCGCGCAACCTGAGCCACAGAAACACCCGGCGCGGCAGTCTGCAGGCAGATCGAACGCTTCTCGTCGTCCCACCAAATTCGCTTCTTGCGCCTGCCAGCCATAGAGTGCCTCATGGTGTCCACTATCGATGGTGGACACTATCGGCTCCTCCGCCCCCGCGTTAGGTCGGCTTCAACGGACGCTCACATTCATTCTTTCCAAAAGGGAGAATGAAATGTTGAGCGAGCGTTTTGTTATCAATGACGCGCAATGGGCTTTGATGGAACCGCATTGTTTTGGCAAGAAACGCGATCCCGGTCGCACTGGCGGTGACAGCCGTCTTTTTCTGGAAGCCGTATTGTGGATCGCTCGAACCGGGGTGCCCTGGCGTGATCTTCCGTCCGGCTTTGGCAATTGGAACACCGTTTACAAACGTTTCCGCCATTGGGTAAGAGCCGATGTTTTCAAACGGATATTTGACGCTGTCTCAAATGACCCTGACATGGAATATGTCATGATTGACGGCACAATCGTGAAGGTCCACCGCCACGGGCAGGGCGCAAAAGGGGGGCTCAAAGCCAGGCTACAGGGCGCTCTCACAGTACTCTTTTTCTGGAATTACCACCAAAATCCTGGCTCTGACAGATGCGCTTGGCAATCTTGTCTCCTTCCGCCCGATGCCTGGGCAAGCCCACGATTTGAGCGAAACATCCGAGTTGATCGAGGGTGTTTCGTGCGAGATGCTCCTCGCGGACCGGGCGTTTGATGCCGACTGGTTGCGCGAAAATCTGGACAAGTCGGGGATTGTGCCAGTCATTCCGCCCAGATCGAACCGGAAGTTTCCGCCGGAATTTGACGAACACTGCTACAAATGGCGACACCTGATCGAAAATTACTTTGTTTGATCCCATGTTTTGATGAATTCGGCGGGTCGGTGCATGATGTCATCGGCACCCGATGTCATCGGCACCCGCTGCGATCCTTGTACAAGGCGATTGCCGGGTGAGGCCGATTATCACCATTGCTGCCATTCCAGCCTGACGCGGGCGCTGGCGGATCATGCCAGCCTTTCACTGGCAGAGGCGGAAACGCATGTGCATGATGTGCTGAATGTCTTCATGTGTACCGGGTTCACCCGCGCTACCGGCCAGTATTTCATGAAGGCAAGCCCGGTGCGGCCCGGCGACTATCTTGAGTTCCCCGCCCAGCTTGACCTTGTCGTCGGCCTGTCCGCCTGTCCCGGCGGAGATTGCGGCGATGAACACACATCCGACAGGGCGGCATGTCCGGCCGTCCAGATCCCCGTATGATCGGAATCACGGGTATTCGGGGAATGCGCCTTTGCCCTGTCATGCGTCCTGCCCTGCCCAGTTCCGATTCCGATGGGTTCCGGGCGGGTTGATGCCTGCGGTTCCCTTGAAAACCTCCGCGCGGCGCTTCGTTTTCCGATCGCCGGACAGAATCAAAAAACACCCAGGCGTCCGCGTGGCGGCGGGTTCTCTCCTCAATGCGGCCCGGTCGCCCGAATTTGATGCGCCAGCGGGCACAGCGTTCCAGACCCCGGCGGATTTGCGGTTTCCCTGCCTCCCGGGCATTGTCGAAAGTCTGGAAACATGTTATATTTCAGCAGTCAGGCATCTTTCGCGCAGGGGGAAATGCCGGTCGGGCAACGGCGGAAGGCCGGGGCTTTCCGGGGATCGTGGTGCAAACATTGATGGAAGTATCGCAAAATCTGTTTGCACTCTCCGGGAAGAGCATCCTTAATGCCCCGAAAAAGGGTGCGGATCAAAGCTCGGATCCTGCCAATGGCAATATCAGGGAGGCCATGTGACCAACATGTCGAACGACGCACCTTTCGTTGAATTTCAGCGCGTCCAGAAAAGTTATGATGGTGAAACGCTCGTCGTGAAGGATCTGAATCTCGCCCTGCCGAAGGGTGAGTTTCTGACGATGCTCGGGCCGTCCGGGTCCGGCAAGACAACCTGCCTGATGATGCTGGCCGGATTCGAAACGGCGACCCATGGCGAAATCATGCTGGATGGCCGGCCGATCAACAACATCCCGCCGCACAAGCGCGGAATCGGCATGGTTTTCCAGAACTACGCGCTGTTTCCGCACATGACGATCACCGAGAATCTGAGCTTTCCGCTTGAGGTGCGCAGGATCGGCAGATCGGATCGGGAAGCAAAGGTGCGAAGCGCGCTCGACATGGTCGAAATGGGCGCGTTCGGCGGCAGGCGGCCGGCGCAACTGTCGGGCGGCCAGCAACAGCGCGTGGCGCTTGCCCGCGCCCTGGTGTTCGAGCCGGAACTGGTTCTGATGGACGAACCGCTTGGCGCGCTCGACAAGCAGTTGCGCGAAAAGATGCAGTTCGAAATCACCCACCTCGCCCATGAACTTGGCATCACCACGGTATATGTGACCCATGATCAGACAGAGGCGCTGACCATGTCCGACCGTGTCGCCGTGTTCAATGACGGGCGCATTCAGCAGCTTGCCTCGCCCGACAAACTGTATGAAGAGCCGGAAAACAGCTTTGTCGCGCAGTTCATAGGCGAAAACAACACGCTGCCCGGAACCGTGAAGGAAATCAGGGGCAGTCAGGCGATTGTCGAACTTGATGATGGCGAACTGATCGACTGCAAGCCGGTGAATGTCGGCCGGCCGGGCGAACGCACCCGCGTCTCGATCCGGCCGGAACGGGTCGAATACAACAAGGCGCGGTTGCAGGAAGGCGCGCACAGCCTGAAGGCCGAGGTGCTGGAATTCATCTATATGGGTGATATTTTCCGCACCCGTCTGCGCGTCGCCGGGAATGACGAATTCATCATCAAGACCCGCAACGCCCCGGATCAGGAGAGGCTGAAGCCCGGCCAGCAGATCGAGGTCGGCTGGCTGCCAGAGGATTGCCGCGCACTGGATGCGTGATCGCGCAGCCCGGTGCGCCGTGCCGTTTCACGGCAAACCAACGTGCCAGCGAAAGACCCGGAACGCTGGACACAAACATGACGGGAAAACTTAGGGAGAGACCGAAATGAAAAACGCAAAGAGTTCAATGCTTGCCGCAGGTGCGGCGGTTCTCGCCGCGTCAGGCGCGATGGCCGAAGACATGACCATCGTATCCTGGGGCGGGGCCTATTCGAAATCGCAGCAGAATGCCTATCACGATCCGTATATGGCCAATAACCCCGGTGTGAATGTCATCAACGATGAAAGCTCTTACGAGGCGGTGGCAAAGCTGCGCGCCATGAACGAGGCCGGCAATATCACCTGGGATGTGGTTGACGTTGTGGCGTCGGACGCGATTCGTCTTTGTGACGAGGGGCTGGCCATGGAGATTGATCCGGATGTGCATCTGGCCCCGGCGCCCGATGGCACGCCGGCGTCGGTGGATTTCGGCGATCTGCTGGTTTCCGAATGCTACATTCCGCAGATCGTCTATTCGACGACCTTCGGCTATCGCACCGATCTGGTCGGGGACACCCCGCCAACCAGCGTGTGCGCGATCTTCGACACTGAAACCTGGCCGGGCAAACGCTCGCTTGAAAAACGCCCGATCAACAACATGGAATGGGCGCTGCTGTGTGACGGCGTTGCCAAGGAAGATGTCTATGGCGTTCTGCAAACCGTGGAAGGTCAGGAACGCGCGCTGGTCAAGCTCGACACCATCAAGGACGATGTGATCTGGTGGTCTTCCGGCTCCGACACGCCGCAACTGCTGGCCGATGGCGAGATCGTCATGGGATCGACCTATAACGGTCGTCTGTTCAGCCTGATCGAAGAGCAGGATCAGCCCGTTGCGATGCTCTGGGATGCGCAGGTGTTCGATCTCGACGGCTGGATCATTCCGGCGGGGCTGAGCGAAGAGCGTCAGAAGCGCGCCCTCGACTACATCTATTTCGCCACCGACACGCAGCGTCTTGCGGATCAGGCGAAATGGATCTCCTACGGTCCGGCCCGCGCCTCCTCCGCGCCGCTGGTGGGTCAGCACGCCGAGCTTGGCATCGAGATGGCGCCGCACATGCCGACCGATCCCGAGAACGCAAAGAACACGTTCCTTTACAATTACGAGTTCTGGGCCGACTACCGCGACGACATCGACGCGAAATTCCAAGCTTGGCTTGCTCAGTAGGCAATATCGAAAGGGGGGGCACCCCGCGCGCCCTCCCTCCTGACGACCCTGCGTTCGGTGGGGAACGGATGCAGACAAGGGAATGACATGAGCGACGCGACCAGCACAGGGCCAGTCCTCGCGGCTGACGGGAGGCCACTCAGGAGAAGCCTCGCAAGGGCGCTGAGGCGCGAGAAGCTGCGCGCGCTGATGCTCATTGCGCCGCTGCTGCTGTTCATCCTGATCACCTTCATCCTGCCGATCATCGACATGCTGTTCCGTTCGGTGGAAAACTCCATCGTGCCGGATACGCTGCCACGGACCGTCATCGCGCTGCGGGAATGGAACCCGGATTCGGACGAGGCGCCCGGCGAAGCGGTGTTCGAAGCCTTTGCCCATGACCTGAAGATCGCGGTCGGGGAAAAATCCCACACGCGCCTCGGGTCGCGCCTGAATTACGAGATGACGGGGGCGGCATCGCTGTTCCGCAAATCCGGGCGGGAAATCAACAGGTGGGGTCCGGAAAACGGCGGCCCGTTCAGAGAGCGGTTCGCCGAGGTGGACGAGGCCTGGCTCAATCCGGTATTGTGGAAGACGATCCGCACCTATTCGGGAAACTACACGAACGGCTATTTCCTGAATTCGGTCGATTTGCAGAAAACCGCCGGGGGGATTGAACGGCGGGACGAGTCCCAGCGCATATACATCACGCTTTTCCAGCGCACATTGTTCATGTCCCTGATGATCATGGGATCATGTGTGCTGCTTGGCTATCCGATCGCCTTCCTGCTTGCCAATCTGCCGACGAAGACCTCCAATCTGCTGCTTGTCCTCGTTCTGCTTCCGTTCTGGACATCGCTGCTGGTGCGCACGTCGGCCTGGAAGGTTCTGCTCCAGCAACAGGGGGTCATAAACGACACGCTGGTCTGGCTGGGGCTGGTGGATGACAGCGCCCGGCTGATCATGATCAACAACCAGTTCGGCACGATCATCGCGATGACGCACATTCTGCTGCCCTTCATGATCCTGCCGCTTTATTCCGTCATGCAGACGATTCCGCCCAGCTATGTCCGCGCCGCGAAATCGCTTGGGGCGACCAACTGGACTGCGTTCCGGCGGGTCTATTTCCCGCAATCCGTGCCGGGCATCGGGGCGGGCTGCATTCTTGTCTTCATCCTTGCCATTGGCTATTACATCACGCCAGAGCTTGTCGGCGGCACCAGGGGTGTCTTCATCTCCAACAGGATCGCCTATCACATTTCCAGTTCGCTCAACTGGGGTCTTGGCGCGGCGCTGGGGGCGATCCTGCTGGTGGCGGTGCTGATCCTTTACTGGGCCTATGACAGGATCGTCGGCATCGACAACGTGAAACTGGGGTAAGGGGCATGGCGCAGATCAGATCCGAAATTGCGGCCCCGCAGGTCACGGGTTTTGTCCTGCCGCTGATGGCCGCCGCCGGGGCATTCGGCGGCTATCTGGTGGGAACCTCCAATGGCAGCCCGCTGGCGGGTGTAGTGGGCGGCGCGATCCTGTCCGCCGCCCTAGGCCTTGTTCTTGCGAACATGGCGCCCGACAGGAGGATCGGCAGATCGGGTTCGGCAGTGATCGCATCTGTGGCGGGGCTGCTTCTGGGCGGGTTTGCGGGCCTGGTGGTCGGCGCGCTCTTCGGTTTGATCTATGGCTGGTTTGCCTATTGGCTTGCCTCTGGCGACTATCGCCGGGGCGTGCCGGTTTACGCCACTGCGGGCGATGTGCTCTGGCACAACGTGTACCGCGCGATTTGCGGTCTGATCTTCTTTTTTCTGGTCGCCCCCATCGTGGTGGTCATGCCGCTCAGCTTCAACGCGCAGGATTTCTTTACCTTTACGCCGGAAATGCTGGCGTTTGATCCCGAAGGGTATTCGCTGAAGCACTATCGCGATTTCTTCACCAATTCCGACTGGCAACATGCGCTGAAGAACTCTTTCATCATTGCGCCCTGGGCGACGCTGCTGTCGGTCAGTTTCGGGACGCTTGCGGCGATCGGGCTCAGCCAGGATCATGTGCCGTTCCGCCGCGCGATCATGGCGATCCTGATTTCGCCGATGATCGTTCCCCTGATCATTTCGGCTGCGGGCATGTTCTTCTTCTACTCGCGGATCGGGTTGCAGGGCGAATATGCCGGCGTGATCCTCGCCCATGCGGCGCTGGGCATTCCGTTCGTCATCATCACCGTGACGGCCACTCTGGTCGGGTTTGACAGAAGCCTCACGCGGGCCTCGGCCAATATGGGGGCAGGGCCGGTGCGCACCTTCTTCAAGGTGCAGATGCCGCTGATCCTGCCGGGCGTGATCTCGGGCGGACTCTTCGCGTTCATCACCTCGTTCGATGAGGTGGTCGTGGTGCTGTTCGTCGGCTCCTCCGGGCAGAAGACCCTGCCGTGGCAGATGTTCACCGGCCTGCGCGAACAGATCAGCCCGACGATCCTTGCGGTGGCGACGATCCTCGTCGTGATTTCCATCGCGTTGCTCACCACGGTGGAACTGTTGCGCCGCCGGTCGGAGCGTCTGCGCGGAATCTCCCCCGGCTGAGGTTGATCGTCGAAACCTGTTGACCGAATCCGCCTTGCCCAATATCGCCTGGGCCATGACAGATGCCGCGATGGCGTTGCGGCCCTGGTCCCCTGTCATGGTCTGTCGATGCGATGTGACCTGCCGTCCTGAACGCCGGGATGTGTGGCCGGGCGTCATGGACCTGCCCGGCAGTGGACAAGGAAACGACCCATGAAAGAACCCGTGAAAGACATTTCAAACCGGCCGGAGTTCTTTACCTGCCATAACGGCGGGAAAGCGCCGCTGCCGTTCAGCCATGGCGAATATGATCGCCGGCTGGGGGTATTGCGGGCGGTCATGGCCGAACGCGACATCCCGGTGGCGCTTCTGAGCAGTATGCACAACATCGCCTATTTCTCGGGCTTTCTGTATTGCAGCTTTGGCCGTCCCTACGGCTGTGTCGTGACGCACGACGCCTGCACGACAGTTTCGGCCAATATCGACGCGGGCCAGCCGTGGCGGCGTTCGGTGGCGGATAATGTGATCTTCACCGACTGGAAGCGGGACAATTACTGGCGGGCGGTGGCGGCGCTGACCGGCGGGGCAAGGCGCATCGGGATCGAGGCCGATCACCTGACGCTTGCGGCGCGCGACACCGGGCTGCGGATGCTGGGCAACCCGGAGTTCATCGACATTGCGCCCGATACGATGGCCGGTCGCATGGTCAAATCGACCGAGGAGATCGCGCTGATCCGCGAAGGCGCGCGTATTGCCGATATGGGCGGCGCCGCAATTCGCGCCGCGGTCGGGCAGGACGTGCGCGAGATCGACATCGCCATGGCCGGGCGCGACGCGATGGAGGCAGAGATCGCCCGCGCCCATCCCGATTCCGAACTGCGCGATACCTGGGTCTGGTTTCAGTCCGGCGTCAACACCGACGGCGCGCACAACCCGGTGACGACGCGCAGGCTGAAAGGGGGCGACATCCTGTCGCTCAACGCCTTCCCGATGATCTCGGGCTATTACACCGCACTGGAACGCACCCTGTTTCTGGGCGCGCCCGACGCCGACAGCCTGCGCATCTGGGCAGCCAATGTCGCCGCGCACGAACTGGGCCTGAGCCTGATCAGACCCGGGGCCACCTGCTCGGGCATCTGTGCAGAGATGAACCGGTTCTTCGCCGAAGCGGGGCTTTTGCAATACCGCTCTTTCGGCTATGGCCATTCGTTCGGGGTGCTCAGCCACTATTACGGGCGCGAAGCGGGGCTGGAACTGCGCGAGGACATGGATACCGTGCTGGAACCCGGCATGGTGGTTTCAATGGAACCGATGCTCTGGATTCCGCAGGGCCGGCCCGGCGCCGGGGGGTATCGTGAGCATGACATTCTTGTCGTCGGTGAAGACGGGGCCGAGAACATCACCGGTTTTCCCTACGGGCCGGAACACAACATCGTCTGATCGCATCGCCATCGGGGGCTGGCCGGTTCGCTCACGCCCCCGACCGCGCGCGCGCAGGCGGTCATGTAGATATACACTATGAGAACGATTTCCATCACCCCCGACCGCGCGCGCGCAGGCGGTCAGGCCCTGTGTCGCACATGGCCGCCCTGCTGTTTCCTGCGGGAAATCACGTAATCTTCCGGCGTACACTCATGAATGCCGGAAATGCGTTCACACCAGGTTTTCAGGATCATCGTCGTTGTCAGAGAGTCCACTTCGGGATGCCGGGCAAGCCGGTCGCGCAGCCCTTCGACAATGGATTGATCCGCCGCTTCGACCAGAACGCGCATGTCGTTCGATCCTGATGTTGACCAGCAGGAGACAAGCTCGCTCCAATGCGAGATCGACATGAAGACCTTGCCACAGACATTGCGGCGCAGCCGAACGTCGAAAAGGGCGCGCACACCGTGCGGCATGGCGTCATGCTGATGGTCGATTTCGATCGTGAACCTGCGGATCACATTCTTGCGCACCAGTTTGTCCATGTGATGCCGGACGGTCGGGCGCGACAGCCCGACAATCGCCCCGATTTCAGTCAGGGACCGGCGGCTGTTTTCACGCAGCAGCTCAAGGATCATTTTTTCCGTAGGGTTGAGTTCCATTTCCCGGTTTATCCTATGCACGAACAACCGATAGTAGCATTTTTATTCGAAACGGAGAAGGATATTCGATTCGAAACCCTGATTTCATCCCGTTTTTGGCCCAAGTTTTGATAAAATGGGACAAAGGACATTGAAATGACCGAACTTCTGTCAAAAGCAGGGATTTCCAAGTGTTTTACCGGTTCCGACTGGCGTCGTATCCTGTTTTCCGAGTTCGAGGCGACATTGACAAGCAAGTCAAGGCCCTTTCCATGCGTTTTCGGCGCCGCCGGTTTCAGAAACGACCAGTTGCGATTTGCATTCCCGGACCCGTTTTCCGCAAAGTCAATCGCGCCGATTCTGCGCGCATATCTCGCGCAGGCGCGTTCTCTGGGGCGGATGACCTCGCTGGTGCTGTTCGCGCGCCCCGGACCCGTGCAGGGCCTTGAGGATTACCGCCGCAAGTTCTGGGGCATTCTGGACGATCTGGAACGGCTGGACAATGTGCCCCGCCCCCCGGACATCGCCCGTGACCTTGATCATGATCGCTGGGAATTCTGCTTTGCCGGTGAAGCGATTTTCGTCGTCTGCAACACGCCCGCCCATGTGCTGCGTCAAAGCAGACGCTCGACCTCTTTCATGATCACCTTTCAGCCGCGCTGGGTGTTTGAAGGGATCGTGGACAGCAATGATCCGGCGCAACACCGGGCGCTTCGGGTGGTGCGCGACCGGCTGAAGATGTTCGACGCGATCAGCCCGTCACCCGGCCTCGGCCATTTTGGCGCCGAAGGAAACCGGGAATATCAGCAATATTTCATCGGCGATTCGAATGAACGCCCGGCCTGTCCGTTCCATCGGCTGGGTGTTCGGCACGACCGGGACACCCGGGATCAGGGAGAAGTGGCATGAGCCCCGACCACCACACCACCGCGGCCGACCGCGATTTCCGCATCTTTTCCACCCGGATCGACACCAATGATCTGGGCCCGCTGCTTGACCGTCTGCTTCCCGATCAGGGGGCGATCGAGGTACAGCGCGACGTGCCCGGCAAGGAACACGCCTGGCATACGCACGACACCGGCGAAACCCTGGTCATTCTGGACGGCGCAGTCCGGTTCTACTGGGACCGGGGGGAACATATCTGCTCCGGGGGGACTGTCATCTCGCTGCCGGCGGGCATGAAGCATGGCTCCGTCGCGATGGAAAAGGGCGCAACCTATCTGATCGCGTTCCATCAGGCGGACGTGCCGCGCCATGACTGAGTTGAAGCGGACATTGACGGTCTGGCGCGGCACGGGGATGTTTCTGAACATCGTGCTTGGGGCCGGGCTGCTGACCCTGCCCGGTCTTGCCGTGCAGGCGACGGGCGATGCGGCCATTCTGGTCTGGGCGGCCTGCGCGCTGGCTGCCCTGCCGCTGCTGATCATCTTCGCGTCACTTGGACGGCGCTGCCCTAATTCGGGCGGTCTGGCCGCCATTCTCAAACAGGCGTTCGGGGATTTCGGCTATGTCGCGGCGACGTTTCTGTTTCTGGGTGCGGTGATATTCGGCCTGCCCGCCATTGCGCTGACCGGCGGGCACTATGCCGCCTCGATGTTCGGGGGGTCGCCGCACGTCTTCGCGATGGCGCTGTTGCTCGGGGCGGTCCTTGTCAATCTGATTTCGCCGGAACGCGCGGCGTTGGTCAACGGCGCCCTGGCGTCAATACTGGTGTTCATCCTGCTGGCCGTTGCCGCCGTCGGATGGGCCATCGTCAGGCCGGATGTTGCCGATCTTGTCGTCGCGCCGGACGCCTGGCCCGAAGGCAGGGTGTTCTGGGCCGCGTTCATGATGGTCTTCTTTGCCTTTACCGGCTGGGAGGTTGGCGCAAATCTTGGCGGAGAGTTCAGGAACGCCCGCCGCAATCTGCCGCTGGCCATGATGATTTCCTTCGGGATTGCCGTCATGCTCTATGGCGTGCTGGCGGTGATCGTGCAGGCTGCAAATATCGGGACTTCCCATGAGGCGCCCTTCGCCGCGTTGTTCGGGCAGCAATTCGGCGCCGCCGGAACGATTGCCATCGGCACGGTATCGGTGTTGCTGATCTTCGCCAATCTTTCGGCGGCGATATGGGCCGTGTCGCGGATGGTATTCTCTGCCGCCGGTGAAAAACTGCTGCCATCCGCCCTTGGGACGGTGCGCAACGACATGCCGCGCAATGCGGTCTGCGCGACCGTCGGCGCGCTGCTGGTGGTTCTGGGGGCGACCTGGATGGGGTTGCTGGAACTCGGTTCGCTTCTGGCGATTGCGGGACAGAATTTCCTGCTTCTCTATGCGGCGGCGGCGATGGCGCTGATGCGCCTTGCCCACCGGACGCGCGAACGCCTTCTGGCAACAGTCGGCATCCTGCTGGTCGGCGGTCTTGTCGTCGCGCGCGGCCTGGATGGCATGTTCTATCCGTCCGGCCTTCTTTTCATTGCTGCGCTGATCACACATGGCCGGCGCATTCGTATGCCCTTTACGTCGGGAGCCTGATCATGAACGAAAATTCGAATGTAACCTTCCTTCAGGACCGGAACCGGGCAAACCGCCCGCAGCAGCGGCAGAATGTGCTGGCAGGGATTGCCAGCCTGGACCAAGGCCGGTTTCGGCTGGTCGAGCAATTCGTCGAGCAGATACTTCTGTGTCACGATCCCGATGTCGTCAGGAACTTTATGGAGTGGCGCGACGATCCGAAAATCAGCAGTCTGGTCGAGATTGCCGCCGAACTGCACGATGAGAAGCGCGATCAACTGCTTTTTGCAGCAGAGGAACTGTATGATGAAACGGTACGGATAAACCACGCCAGCCGTTGCGAAACGGCCTGAACCTGCGTGGGCCAACCGATTGGCGCACCGGGGTGAGTCAGCGGTAAACCTGATCCTCTCCGGGAAACGCGCGGTTGCGAACCTCTGCCGCATACTCCGAAACCGCCTGTTCAATCATCAGGCCAAGCCAGCCATAGACCTTGACGAATTTCGGCGTCCGGGGGTTGAGGCCCAGCATGTCCTCCAGCACCAGAATCTGCCCGTCACAATCGGCTGAGGCGCCAATGCCGATTGTCGGGATGTGGATCTGCCTGGTGAGCCGCGCGGCAAGCGGTTCGACCATGCCTTCCAGCACCACGGCGAAGGCCCCGGCTTCGGCCACGGCTTTCGCGTCGGCCTCGTGAAGGGGCCAACTGTCCTTGTTCCGGCCCTGCGTCCTGAATCCGCCCATCACATGGCTTGACTGCGGCGTCAGGCCGATATGCGCCATCACCGGAATGCCGCGTTCGGTCAGAAACCGGATGGTTTCGGCCATGCGCGCGCCGCCTTCCAGCTTGATCGCGCCGCATTGCGTTTCCTTCATGATCAGGGCCGCGTTGCGGAAAGCCATGTTCGGGCTTTCCTCGTAGGTTCCGAAGGGCATATCGACAACGATCAGCGCCCTTCCGGTGCCGCGCACGACCGCCTTGCCGTGCATGATCATCAGTTCGAGCGGCACGCCCACAGTGCTTTCCATCCCGTGCATCACCATGCCCAGAGAATCGCCGACCAGGATCAGATCCGCATGTTTATCGACGATGGCCGCCGTGTGGGCGTGGTAGGAGGTCAGCGAAATGATCGGCTCTCCTCCCTTGCGGGCGGCGATCTGGGGAACCGTGATCCGGCGAATTTCGGTTTGCCTGGACATTCAGCCATCCTTTTCAGGGCTGACGACGCGCTGATCTGTCAGCAGGATACCGCCAAATTCAGCGGCAATCATCAGAACCACCGGCGCCGTGACCGGGCCGGAAACCGGGGACAGGTCGGCAGCCGCAATATCGACCGCCCTGAGACCGGCGCGAGGTTCGGCGCGAATATGCCCGGCGACCGCATCTTTCAGCACCTCTGCCGTGGTCCCCTGCGCAACCAGCGTTTCCGCCAGCGTCAGGGATTGCGACAGCGCCACCGCAGCGGCCCGATCCTCCCGCAGCAACCGGACATTGCGAGAGGACATGGCCAGCCCGTCGGCCTGCCTCACTGTGGCAACAGCGACAATTTCGACCGGCAGGAACAGGTCCGACACCATGCGCCGGATCGCCACCAGTTGCTGATAATCCTTCTCGCCGAAACAGGCGACATCGGGCCTGACAATGTTCAGCAGTTTGCAAACCACGGTGGTGACGCCACGGAAATGACCCGGCCGGACAAGCCCGTGCAGCATGTTGGCCAGCCGCGTGGTTTCGACGATGGTCTCGTCGCCCTTCCGGTACATCTCGTCTGTCGTCGGCGCGAAGACGGCGGCGACCCCGGCCCCGCGAAGTTTCGCCAGATCATCTTTCAGCGGGCGGGGATATTTCCGTCGGTCCCCGGCATTGCCGAACTGGGTCGGGTTTACGAAGATCGAGGCGATGACGCGATCCGCCAGTTCCTGCGCGCGTCCAGCCAGCGCCAAGTGCCCGTCATGCAGCGCGCCCATGGTCGGCACAAGCGCTATTCGCGCCCCGTCCGCGCGCAACGCACGCACAGTGTGACGTATTTCCCCGACACTCTGGCAGAACTGCACTGTGGAACGCTCCTTTCATTCGCGTCCCCAGTATCACAAGATTATGCTGCAAGTGCAAAAGAAATTGGGATGGCTGCCGCCAATGATGTGGCCGCCCGGCCTTCGGAAGGTCGGTTTTGCGCGCCGTTGGGTCGGATGGACTTTGAACGGAACGGGGTTTTGCGCCAGACTGACGCCAGAAATTTCCGGAGCGAATCGAAATATGAAGACACGGGTAAAGGCGCTTGTTGTCGGGGGCGGGGCGGTTGGGGCATCCATTGCCTATCACCTTGCCAGGGCGGGCTGGAACGATGTGATGCTGATCGAACGGGACGAACTGACCTCCGGTTCGACCTGGCACGCCGCCGGTCTTCTGCCGCTTTTCAACATGTCCTATGCGACCAGCCACATCCACAGATATTCCGTCGATTTCTACAAGACGCTGGAAGAGGAAACCGGCCTGAATCCCGGCTTTTGCGTGGTCGGCAACCTGCGCATGGCCCAGACGCAGGAGCGGATGGATGAATACATGCTTTACGCGACCACGGCTGAAACCTGCGGCGTGCCCTGTGAATGGCTGAGCCCGGCGCAGATCAGGGAACGCTGGCCGCTGGTGCGCACCGGGGATCTGAAGGGCGCGATCCATCATCCGACCGACGGCTACATCAACCCGGCGGATGTGACGCAGGCCATGGCCAGGGGCGCCCGTCAGCGCGGCGTGACGGTCGAGCGCAAATGGCAGGCGGATGGTTTTGAATGGACGGGCGATCACTGGGATGTCACGCTCGGCAGGATGGCCGAGAAGGGCGGCAACCTTGTTGCGTCCGAAGAACGGGTCATCGTGTCCGCCGAACATGTCGTCACCGCTTCGGGCAACCACGCGCAGCGCACCGCCCGAATGCTGGGCATCAGGATACCGGCAATCCCGGTCGAACATCAGTATATCGTCACCGAACCGGATCCGATGCTTGTGCAGTTCCGCGAGGCCGGAAATGCCGAACATCCGGTTCTGCGCGACGCCGATGCCAAGTGGTATGTGCGCGAGGAACGCGGCGGCTGGATTCTCGGCCCTTATGAACGCACCGCCCCCGCCCGGTTTGAATATTCCGTGCCCGACAGCTTTCGCGCCGACCTGTTCCCGCTTGATCTGGAACGGATCGAGGAAGAATACATGTCGATGATCCACCGGATTCCGTCCTCGGAAACCGTCGGCCTCAAGGATGATTTCAACGGCCCGATCTGCTATACCCCCGATGGCAACCCGCTGGTGGGGGGCGCGCCCGGCCTGCGCAACATGTGGCTGGCCGAAGGCTTTTCCTTCGGGATCACCGCCGCAGGTGGAACCGGCCATTACCTCGCCCAGATGATGGTGGAGGGCGAGGCCGAAATCGACATGGCCTCGCTCGATCCGAAACGCTATTCGCAGCACTGGATGACCACGGAATTTGCCGCCCGCAAGAACGAGGAATGCTACAGGCACGTCTACATCCTGCATCACCCGGATGAAGAGCGGGAAGCCTGCCGTCCGCTGCGCACCTCGCCCGCTTATGACCGGCAGAAAGCGCGCGGCGCGCAATTCGGCTGGATCAACGGCTGGGAACGCCCGAACTATTTCGGACCACCGGACGCGCCGGAAGGCTTTGACCGTGACGCCCGCAGCTTTCGTCGTGGCGGCTGGTGGCAATATGCCGTGCAGGAGGCCGGGGCCGTGCGCAGCGGTGTCGGGCTGATCGACGCGACAACCTTCACCAAACATGTGGTCAAAGGCCCCGGCGCGACGGCGTTCCTCGACTGGTTCACCTGCAACAGGCTGCCGCGCGTTGGCCGCATCAACCTGACCTACGCGCTGACCTCGCACGGCACCACCCGGACCGAATACACCATCGTTCGCCTGAAGGAGGACGAATATTATCTGGTCTCCGCCGGTGCCTGGACCGAATACGATGCCGATTATCTGAAGCAGGCGATCAGGGACACCAAGGCCGGGTTCGGCCGGATCGAGGTGCAGGATGTGACCACGCAGTGGGGTGTCTTCGCCATTGCAGGCCCAGGGTCGCGCGACGTGCTGAAAGAGGTGATCAGGGACGCCGATCCCGAAACCGCGCTTTCCAACAGGCGCTTTCCGTGGCTTGCCGCCCGCCGGATCGAACTGGGCATGTGCCCCGTGACCGCGATCCGCGTGGCCTATACGGGGGAACTGGGCTGGGAACTGCATCACCCGACAGAGATGCAGAACTACCTTTTCGACCTGCTGGAGAAAGCCGGAGAGACGCACGGGCTGAGGCTGGTGGGCGCCCGCGCCCAGAACTGGCTGCGGCAGGAGAAGAGCTATCGCGCCCTGGGCACCGAACTGGGCCGCGACGCGACTCCGCTGGAGGCTGGCCTGGCGCGCTTTGTGGACCTCGGCAAAGACTTCTGCGGCAAGGCCGGGCTGGAAGAAACCGGAGTGCGGTTCAAGTGCTGTACGCTGCTGATCGACGGCCCGGCGGATGCCGATCCATGGGGGCGGGAGGCGCTATATGCCCGTGATGGCGCGCGGGTGGGCCGCCTGACCTCGGGTGGTTACTCCGTCCATTTCGGGAAATCCATCGGCATGGGCTATGTCAGCCCCGATCTGGCGGTCGAGGGCGCCCGGCTCAGGGTCAGGATGCAGAACAGGTTGTGGGATGCCACCGTGACCTGCGACAGCCCCTATGACCCGGAGAACGCAGCGATTCGCATCGACGGCTGATCCGGTGTTCCGGCCATCGGCAAACGGCAAACGGCGCGACAGGGCCCCCGCCAAGACGGGGGCCTTGCCTGTTCACGGCCCCGGCAGGATCAGTTCGGGATGTCGCCCTCGACCCCTTCGACATAGAAATCCATGCCTGCCAGCGTGCCATCGTCGGCCACTTCGCCCGCAGCAAGCCAGGCAGAGCCGTCCTGACGGTCAAGCGGGCCGGTAAAGGGGTGGTAATCGCCCGATGCAATGGCATCCGCAAGGGCCTGCGCCTCTGCCTGAACGTCGGCCGGGATGCGATCGGAGAAAGCGCCGATCTCCACCATGCCCGGCGCGATCCCGTCCCACGTGTCGGTGCTTTCCCAACTGCCGTCGATGACCGCCTGAACACGAGAGATGTAGTAAGGTGCCCAGTCGTCGATGATCGAGGACAGGCGCGCGGTCGGCCCGAACCTGATCATGTCGGATGCCTGACCGAAGGCCATGACGCCCCGTTCCTCGGCAATCGTCATCGCAGCCGGTGAATCGGTGTGCTGCATGATCACGTCCACGCCCTGTTCGATCAGCGCGTTGGCGGCGTCCGCCTCTTTCGCCGGATCGAACCAAGTGTAGACCCAGACGATCTTGAATTCGACATCCGGATTCACCTTCCTGGCGTGCAGATAGGCCGCATTGATGCCCCGGATCACTTCGGGGATCGGGAAGGACGCGATGTAACCGATCCTGTTCGATTCGGTCATGCGGCCTGCGATGGTTCCGATCACCGCCCGGCCTTCATAGAACCGCGCGGAGTAGGTCGAAACATTGTCGGCGCGCTTGTAGCCGGTGGCGTGTTCGAATTTCACATCCGGGAATTTGGCCGCGACATTGATCGTCGGATCCATATAGCCGAAGGAGGTCGTGAAGATCAGATCATGGCCTGACAATGCCATCTGCGTCATTATCCGTTCTGCATCGGCCCCTTCCGGCACGCTTTCCACAAAGGTGGTTTCGACGGCGTCGCCGAAATGCTCCTCGACCGCCAGACGGCCCTGGTCATGTTCGTAGGACCAGCCAAAGTCACCCACCGGCCCGACATAGACAAAGCCGACCTTCACCGGGTCTTGCGCCGCGGCCGAACCGGCCAGCCCAACGGCCACCGTCGTGGCTGCGATCATTGAATTAAGTGATTTCATCGGAATCTCCCTTGGTTTTCCCGGATTTCATCTGATTGGTACTGTACCGGCCCGTTTCCGGAGTTTCGACAGGCGCGGTTGCGATGGCAATGGCGGATGGCAGGATCAGTCCGGCCGGCGCCGGTCCCGGATAACTGCCAAGCGGAAACTCTGCTGTGACGTTGCCGGACACTCGTTTTCCCTAACTTGCTGCATGGAACACCTTGCCCAAAGATGCCGGGGCATTCAAGGCCACCCTGCTGCGATCCGACGAAATGACGACCAGAACCACGATAGTGATGATGTAGGGCGACATCGACAGGTATTCGACCGGAATGTCCACACCGGCGGCTTGCAGGTTCAGTTGCAGGACGGTGATCCCGCCGAACAGATACGCGCCCAGCAACACCCGCCACGGCTTCCAGCTGGCAAAGACCACGATTGCCAGCGCTATCCAGCCCGCGCCTGCGGTCATGCCCTCGGTCCATTGCGGTACGCGGATCAGCGACAGATACGCGCCGCCAAGTCCGGCGCAGGCGCCGCCGACGGCAATCGCCAGCAGGCGGATGCGGATCACCTTGTAGCCCAGCGCATGGGCGGTGTCATGGTTTTCGCCCACCGCCCGCAGGATCAGCCCGGCGCGGCTGTATTTCAGCACCCACCAGACCAGCGCAATCAATGCGATCGAGACATAGATCATCAGATCATGCTGGAAAAGGACGCGCCCCAGAATCGGCAGGTCCGACAGGATCGGTATATCGGGTTTGACCGAGGCCGGCGGTTTGATCCCGGCATAGCTTTGCCCCAGCATGGCGGACAGGCCAAGGCCGAACAGCGTCAGCGCCAGACCGGTCGCCACCTGATTGGACAGGAACAACTGGGTCAGAAAGCCGAAGATCAGCGACAGGACCATGCCCCCGGCGGCTGCGGCGATGAAGCCGAGAGTCGGGCTGCCGGTTTCCACCGCGATGGCAAAGCCGCAGATAGCACCGGTGATCATCATCCCTTCGACCCCGAGGTTCAGAACCCCGGCCTTTTCGACCACCAGTTCCCCGATGGCCGCCAGCAGGATCGGCGTTGCCGCGACCATCAGAGAGGCCAGAAGAACAAGCGGGTTGATTGCAGACAGGTCCATCATGGGGCCTCCGTTCTTCCGAACCGGATTCTGTAGTTCGACAGTACATCCATCGCCAGGATGAAGAACAGGAGCATTCCCTGGAATGCCTTGATCGACGCGGCGGGCAGGCCGAGATTCGATTGCGCGATCTCGCCACCCACCGAGGTTAGCGCCAGCAGCAGACCGGCCAGCAGGATACCCACCGGATGCAGGCGGCCAAGAAAGGCCACGATGATCGCGGTAAAGCCCAGCCCCTGATTGAAGTCCACGGTGATCTGCCCCATTGGCCCCGCGACCTCGAACATTCCGGCCAGACCGGCCAGACCGCCGGAAATGCCCATGCAGGTCAGGATCAGCAGGTTGGGGCGAACACCGGCGAAACGGGCGGCGCGCGGGGCCTGACCTGTCAGCCGGATCTGGTAGCCCAGGATATGCCGGTTCAGCAGAACATGGGCCGCGACCACCGAGACAACCGCAGCAATCACGCCCCAGTGGATACCGGTCCCGGCCCAGATTTCGGGATTCGAGGCGGATTCGTACTGTTGCAGGTTCCGCGATCCGGGAAAGCCGCGCCCCTCCGGGTTCTTCAAAAGGCCGAAGGATGCCGAAGACAGGATGTGCTCGGCCACATAGACCAGCATCAGCGAGACGAGAATCTCGTTGCTGCCAAAGCGCACTTTCAACAGCGCCGGGATCATCGCCCAAAGGACGCCGCCAATGATCGACGCAATGATCATCAACGGGAAGATGAACCGGAATTCGGCGGGGTAGAAGACAAGCGCCGCGCCCGCGCCAAAGACCGCGCCCATGATGTATTGCCCTTCGGCCCCGATATTCCAGATACCGGCGCGAAAGCCCAGCGACAGGCCGATCCCGATCAGCACCAGAGGCGCCGCCTTGATCAGAAGCTGCGGGCGATAATACCACGCGAATTCCGAAAACAGCGGATCCCAGAAAATCGTGCGGATCGCGTCGAATGGCGGTTTGCCAAGGGCCGCAAACAACATGCCCCCGGCGATCATCGTGGCCATCACCGCCAGCAGAGGCGTCGCCATCATCCAGCCCTGCGATTGTTGCGGGCGTTTTTCAAGCCTCGGCATGGGCTGTCTCCGTATCATGCGCACCGCCCATCATCAGGCCGATCTCGTCAATTGTCAGCCCCCGCGCGGGCCGGGGCGCGCTCATCCGGCCCTCGTTCAGGGCAGCGAAGCGGTCGGAAATCTCCATCAGTTCATCCAGGTCCTGACTGATCGCCACCACCGCCGCGCCATTCGCGGCCAGATCGAGCAGCGATTGCCGGATCGCGGCGGCGGCGGCGGCATCCACGCCCCAGGTGGGCTGATTGACCACCAGCACGCCGGGGTTTTGCAATACCTCGCGCCCGACCACGAATTTTTGCAGGTTCCCGCCCGACAGAGAGCGTGCGGCATTGCCGGGGCCGGGTGTGCGCACATCGAAACCGGCAATCACCGTTTCCGCGAATTCACGCATGGCCAGCCAGTTCAGGAATCCCCTGCTGGTCAGGTTCTTGCGGATCGCCCCGGTCAGCAGCGCGTTTTCCGTCAGGCTCATGTCCGGTGCCGCCGCATGGCCCAGGCGTTCCTCCGGCGCTGCCAGAATGGCCAGGCGACGGCGACCGTTGGGGCCCAGATTGCCGACTGGCCTGCCATTGACGGATACGGCGTCCGGCGCGGTTCTGGTCTCGCCCGAGAGCGCCGACAACAGTTCGTCCTGCCCGTTCCCGGCGACGCCGCCGATGCCCAGAACCTCGCCCGCGCGCACCTCGAAATGTATGTTCTTCAGCGATGCCCCGAACGGATTGGGCGACGGCATGTTCAGACCGCGCACCGCCAGCACCACATCCCCGGTATCCCGCGCGGACCGCCGGGGCACATGCAGCGTCTGGCCGACCATCATCTCGGCCAGTTCGCGCGCCGATTTTTCGCGCGGATCGCAGGTGCCGACCACCTTGCCCAGACGCAGCACCGTGGCCCTGTCGCAGAGCGTGCGGATTTCCTTCAGTTTATGGGAAATATAGAGAATCGCCGTATCTTCAGCCGACAGTTTCCGCAGCGTCCCGAACAGGGTATCGACCTCTTGCGGGGTCAGAACCGAGGTCGGCTCATCCATGATCAACAGCTTCGGATGCTGCAACAGACAGCGGATGATCTCCACCCGCTGACGCTCCCCCGCCGACAGGTTGCCGACCAGACTACCGGGGTCGAGCGGCAGGCCGTAATTCCCGCTTGTCTCGCGGATGCGTTCGGCGAGTTCGGCCTGTTTCGGCGGGTTTTCCATGCCGAGCGCGATGTTTTCCGCCACGTCCAGCGCATCGAACAGCGAAAAATGCTGGAACACCATCGCCACGCCGGCCGCCCGCGCGGCGTGCGGCGCGGGCGGGTCGAACCTGCGGCCTCTCAGGGTCATGCCGCCACTGTCGGGCCGCACCAGGCCGTAGATCATTTTTACGAGCGTCGATTTGCCCGCGCCATTTTCGCCGAGCAGCGCATGGACCTCTCCCTCGGCGATCCTGAACGACACAGTGTCATTGGCGACGACGCCGGGATAGGTTTTTGTCAGCCCATCCACAGTCAGCAACGCCGGGGCGTTTTCCCCGTCAGCCGACGGTCTGCCTTGCCCGTCCGTCACGATTGTCTCTCCTGCGTGTTCCAAGGTCTTTATGAACCCTTATCAGTGTTGCAGCGACGCCGATTGCGATTTCCTGCGGATGCTTGCCCAGCGCCGGGTCTCCGATCGGGCAGACAATCCTGTCGATCATGGCCGGATCGTGGCCCAGCGCGCCCAGGCGTTTCCTGAACCGCGCCCATTTCGTGCGCGACCCGACAAGACCGATCGGGGCAGAAGCACCGGCTTGCCCAAGCAGCGCATGGCACAGGTTCAGGTCCAGCTCATGGCTGAAGGTCATGATCAGATGCCGCGCATCCCCTGGGGCATGTGGCAGCAGATGCACCGGGTTGGCCGCCACCAGCGGCGTCACCCCTTCGGGCATCGGGTCCGGCAGGCGCGCCGCGCTGGTGTCGATCAGGGTCACGTCGAAATCGGGCAGGGGGGCGAGAGTCGCCGCCAGCGCCCGGCCCACATGCCCGCCGCCATGAATCCAGACCGGCGTTCCGGGATGGATCAGCCGTTCCGCCACCCAGCCGTTCAGATACAGGATGTCCCCGGCCTCCGGCCTTCGCCCCTGACGCAGCAGGGCGGGGGGGACGCCTGGCGTTGCATCGGGGCTTGCCGGGCGGATAAAGAACCCGTCGATGCCGCCCCGGTCCGGCAGATCGGCAGATTTGAAGACCTCCCACAAAAGCGTCACGGCGCCGCCGCAGCACTGCCCCAGCGCAGGCCCCAGAGGCTTTGCCGTCAGCGATTGCGCGCGGCCTTCCTCCAGCATCCGCCTTGCGCTCAGCGCCGCGTCGAATTCCAGCGCCCCGCCGCCAATGGTGCCATGCTGCCCCTTTGCCCAGACCAGCATTGCGGCCCCGGCCTCGCGCGGGGTGGAACCCCTGGCCTCCACCACCACCACGCGGCAGACCGGGCCACTGTGCGCCCGGATCATCCGGGCGAGGGTATCGTGGTCAAAGCTCATGCGCACCCTCTCTGGCGCTCAACCGCCTTCAGAATGGTTTCCGCCGTGGCAGGGGCGTTGAGCGAGACATATTCGGAACCGTCGCCACAGGCCGCAACCGCATCCGACAGCGCCATCAGAACCGAGATTCCGTGCATCAGGGGCGGCTCCCCCACGGCTTTCGAGCGATAGATCGTGGCCTCGGGGTTCGGCGCGTCCCACAGCGCCACGTTGAACACGTCCGGGCGGTCCGGGCAGGCCGGAATCTTGTAGGTCGATGGCGCATGGGTGCGCAGGACGCCCCTGTCGTCCCGGACAAGTTCCTCTGTCGTCAGCCAGCCCGCGCCCTGGACGAATCCGCCCTCTATCTGACCAATATCAATGGCAGGGTTCAGCGAGGAACCGGCATCGTGCAGAATGTCGGCGCGCAGAATCCGGTTTTCGCCGGTCAGGGTGTCGATCACCACCTCGGAAACCGAAGCGCCACAGGCGAAATAGTAAAACGGCCGCCCGCGCCCCCTGATCCGGTCCCATTCTATGTCCGGTGTCCTGTAGAACCCGGTGGCCGAAAGGCTTGTCCGCGCCTGATAGGCAGAGGCCGCGACCTCTTCGAACGTGTATTCCTCGCCGCCCGCACGGACCTTGCCATCCCCGAACCGCACGTCCTCCGGCGCGATCTGGTGGCGCTCCGCCACATGGGCGGCCATCCGGTCGCGGATCGTGTCGCAGGCGGCGCGCACGGCCATGCCGTTCAGGTCCGACCCGCTGGACGCGGCGGTGGCCGAGGTATTCGGCACCTTGGCGGTGTCGGTCGCGGTGATCTTCACTTTCTCCAGCGCAATGCCGAACCGGCTGGCCGCCACCTGCGCGACTTTCTGAAACAGGCCCTGGCCCATCTCGGTCCCGCCATGATTCATGTGGACAGAGCCATCCTGATAGACATGCACCAGCGCGCCCGCCTGATTCAGGAAGCTCAGCGTGAAGCTGATCCCGAATTTCACCGGCGTCAGCGCAATGCCGCGCTTCAGTATCGGGCTGTTCGCGTTCCATTCGCGAATTTCCCTGCGGCGGCGGCGATAGTCAGCGGTCTGTTCCAGCACCTCCACCATATCGCGCAGCGGGAAATCGGTGATGGTCTGGTGATAGGGGGTCGTCTGCCCCTCTTCATAAAAATTCGCGCGCCGGACCTGAAGCGGGTCGCGGCCCAGACGGGCGGCGACATGATCCATCACCCGCTCGATCCCCAGCATCCCCTGCGGGCCGCCAAAGCCGCGAAAGGCGGTGGCGGATTGCATGTTCGTCTTCAGCCGGTGCGACTCTATCCGCACATTCGGCAGGTGATAGGCATTGTCCGAATGCAGCATCGCCCGGTCGGCAACCGGCAGGGTCAGATCCTGCGCCCAGCCGCCGCGGGTCAGTTGCAGAAACTCGATTCCCTGAATGCGGCCGTCCTCATCCGTTCCGACGCGGTACGAGATGCGGAAATCATGGCGTTTGCCGGTGATGATCATGTCATCATCGCGGTCATAGCGCATCTTGCAGGGCTTGCCCGTCAAGCGCGCCGCAATCGCACAGGCACACGCCGGCGCATTGCCCTGGCTTTCCTTGCCGCCGAAACCGCCGCCCATGCGGCGGGTTTCCACCCGCACCGCGTGCATGGGCACGCCAATTGCCCCGGCCACCTTGTGCTGAATCTCGGTCGGGTGCTGGGTCGAGGAACAAACCACCATGTCGCCGCCTTCCTGCGGCAGCGCCATCGCGGCCTGACCTTCCAGATAGAAGTGTTCCTGCCCGCCCATGTCAATCGTGCCTTCGATCACATGGGCGGCAGCGTCGATCGCCTTTCCCGGTTCGCCTTTCCGGTAGATGCGCGGGCCGTCTTCAAAACGCGAATCCGCTTTCATCGCCTCTTCACGGGAAAACAGCGGCGGCAGTTCGTGATACGCGACCTTGCCCAGCCGCGCGGCCTTGCGCGCCGCCAGATGACTTTTCGCCACCACCAGAAAGATCGGCTGGCCCACATGATGCACCGTGCCATCGGCCAGCAGCGGCTCATCATGGATCGAGGCCGAGACATCGTTCGCCGCCGGCAGGTCGTTTGCCGTCAGAACCGCGACGACACCGTGCGCGGCGCGCACCGCGTCCAGATCGAGGCTGGCGATTCGGCCATGCGCGACGCTCGACAGCCCGAAAGCCAGGCTCAGCGTGCCCCCGGGCGACGGAATATCATCCACATAACGCGCCTGACCGGTCACATGCAGGCGGGCCGCATCATGGGGAAGGGGTTTGGTGACGCTCATGGCCGCACCTCCAGCACGTTGACGGCCAGCACGTTGACGGCGGCGCCCTGGGTCTCCGCGAAACAGCGTTCCAGCATGTTGGCGGCGCTGCGCAGGCGATAGTCGGCAGAGGCCCGCATATCCGTTATCGGAGTATAATCCTTTCCGAACCCTGCCCTTGCCGTCGCGATTGTGTGGGTATTCCAGGCTTTGCCGATCAACGCATCCTCGACATGGGCAGCCCGTTTCGGGATGCCCGCCATACCGCCGAACGCGATGCGGGCGGCAATGACCCTGCCGCCATCGACGGTAATGTTGAAACAGCCGCAAACCGCCGAAATATCCTGATCGAAACGCTTCGACAGCTTGTAGCAGCGCAGCGTGTCCGGCTGGCGCGGAATGGTGACGAATTCGACAAACTCACCCGGCGCCCGGTCCTGTTTGCCGTAGTCGATGAAGAACGCCTCCAGCGGGATCGCCCGCCGCCTGTCACCCCGGCGCAGGTGCAGTGTCGCCCCCAGTGCGATCAGCGCGGGCGGGGTGTCCGCGACGGGCGAACCATTGGCGATATTCCCCCCTATCGTCGCAGCGTTCCGCACCTGGACAGAGCCATAACGGCGAATCATTCCGGCGAAAGAGGCGTGATGTTCGGCCATGACCGGCAGCAGATCGGTCAACGTCACGCAGGCGCCCACGCGGATTTCATCCTCGCCCGCCTCGATGTGCTTCAGATCCCCGACGCCATTCAGAAAGGCGACCGGTCCCGGATCGCGCAGCCCCTTGGTAACCCACAGGCCCACATCCGTCGCCCCGCCGATCAGAACCCCGTCCGGGTTTGCCGCATACCAGGCGGCGACTTCATCGCTGTCCTGCGGCAGCAGGGCGCTGCTTTCCACGTTGCCCGGCGGCTTGTCCGCAATCCAGTCCGGCGCCGGTTCCGCCGCCGCCGCCTCTGCCGCGCGCACGATCGGCGCATAGCCCGTGCAGCGGCACAGGTTCCCGGCCAGTTGATTGTCATGGTCTGTCGCCCCATTGCGATGGGCGGTCGCCATCGACATGACGAAACCCGGCGTGCAAAAGCCGCATTGCGACCCGTGATAATCCACCATCGCCTGTTGTACCGGATGCAATTCGCCGTTCGGACCCGTCAACCCTTCGACCGTGCGCACTGCCTTGCCGTGAAGCTGCGGCAGGAACAGGATGCAGGCATTCAGGGCGCGCGCGCCGTCTTCATCCGTCACCATTACCGTACAGGCACCGCAATCGCCCTCGTTGCAGCCTTCCTTGGTGCCTGTCAGACCACGATCCTCGCGCAGCCAGTCCAGCAGCGTTCTGGCAGGGTCGATGCCGGTCAGACAGACCGCTTCCCCGTTCAGGAGAAAGGTGATCCGATCCATGTGATGCCCTTGTCGCTTTCTGTGTCGGAGGGGTGCCCCCTGCTGCGCAGACCCGATGCGACGTAAAGTCCCGCGCGCCTTGCCATGTTCCGTGTTCCGTGTTCCGTGTTCCGTGTTCCGTGTTCCGTGTTCCGTGTTCAAGGAAAGCGGGAAATTGACGTTCTGGCAAGAAATGAAATGCGGATGCGGCATGAAAAATGTTCAGAACCTGCCGAACGCAAGACCCGTTCGCCCGATCCGCCGCCGATCCGCTGCCGATCCGCCGATCCGTTCGCCATGCCCAACAGGGCGGTTTCCTCTTCCGGCCCGGCAGGCTACGCTTGGCGCATGAGCAGTTCCCCCCGATTCATCCACCTGCGCGTTCACAGCGAATATTCCCTGCTGGAAGGGGCGGTGCCGGTCAGCAAACTGGCCGGGCTCTGTCAGGACGCCGACATGCCGGCCATTGCGCTGACCGACACAAACAACATGTTCGCGGCGCTGGAATTTTCCGTAACCCTGTCCGGCGCAGGGATCCAGCCGATCCCTGGCTGTCAGGTCGATCTGGGCTTCGATCCCGCACGGTCGGGCGAAAAACCGCGCCCGCCCGCGCCGCTGGTCCTGCTGGCGCAGAACGAGGCCGGGTACGGGAATCTGATGAAGCTCAATTCCTGCCTCTACCTGAGCAAGCCGGAGCTTTTGCCGCAGGTTACGGCTGCGGAACTGGCGACTCATTCCGATGGCCTCATCTGCCTTGCCGGCGGGCCGGAAGGGCCGATGGGCAGGCTTCTGCAAACCGGTCAGTTGCCCAAGGCGCAGGCGTTGACGGAGCAGTTGGCGGGCATGTTCGGCAATCGGTTTTATGTCGAATTGCAGCGCCACCCCGGCGAGGGCGGCGGCCAGCCGGAGGCGGAGCGCCTGACCGAACGCGGCTTCATCGAAATGGCATACGCGATGCGCCTGCCGCTGGTGGCGACCAACGATGTCCACTTTCCGAAGCCGGGGATGTATGAGGCGCATGATGCGCTGCTCTGCATTGCCGAAGGCGCTTATGTGGATCAGCAGGAACCGCGCCGCCGCCTGAGCCCCCAGCACTATTTCAAATCCCCGCAGGAAATGGCGACGCTGTTTGCCGATTTGCCCGAGGCGCTGGAAAACACTGTGGAAATCGCCCGTCGCTGCGCCTTCATGGCGTACAGGCGCGACCCGATCCTGCCCGGATTCGCCGATGACGAGGTTGAGGAACTGCGCCGCCAGGCCGAAAAGGGGCTGAAGGCCAGGCTTGCCGTCATCCCCCGTGCCGCCCCCGTCGGGGAATACTGGAAACGGCTGGAATTCGAACTGGGCGTCATCAAGGGCATGGGCTTTCCCGGTTATTTCCTGATCGTCGCCGATTTCATCAAATGGGCCAAGGATCAAGGCATTCCGGTCGGGCCGGGGCGGGGGTCCGGCGCCGGATCGCTCGTCGCCTACGCGCTTACCATCACCGATCTCGACCCGCTGCGCTATTCGCTTCTGTTCGAGCGCTTCCTGAACCCCGAACGGGTGTCGATGCCCGATTTCGACGTTGATTTCTGCATGGAGCGGCGCGAAGAGGTGATTCGCTATGTGCAGAAGAAATATGGCCGCGACAGGGTGGGCCAGATCATCACCTTCGGCGCATTGCTGTCGAAGGCTGCGGTGCGCGACGTGGGCCGGGTGCTGCAAATGCCCTATGGGCAGGTGGACCGGCTGTCGAAGATGATCCCGGTGGAAGGCGTCAGACCGGTCTCGATCGGGAAAGCCCTGGAAGAAGAACCCCGCCTGCGGGAAGAGGCCAGGGCGGATGAGGCCGTGGACCGTCTGCTGAGCTATGGCCGGCAGTTGGAGGGGCTGCTCAGAAACGCCTCCACCCACGCGGCCGGCGTGGTGATCGCCGACCGCCCGCTGGATACGCTGGTGCCGCTTTATCAGGATCCGAGATCGGACATGCCGGCGACCCAGTTCAACATGAAATGGGTCGAACAGGCGGGCCTCGTGAAGTTCGACTTTCTGGGCCTGAAGACGCTGACCGTGGTGCAGAACGCCGTGGACCTGATCAGGAAGGGCGGGCGGCATCTGCACATCGCCGCCGACGGCACCCGGCTTTACGACCCGCCCGAAGACGCGGTGGATGACATCAGTGCGATCCCGCTGGATGACGAGGCGTCCTACAAACTTTATTCCGACGCCAGAACCGTCGCCGTGTTCCAGGTGGAAAGCTCGGGCATGGTGGATGCGCTGAAGCGCATGAAACCCACCTGTATCGAGGACATCGTGGCCCTCGTCGCGCTTTACCGTCCCGGTCCGATGGAAAACATCCCGACCTATTGCGAGGTGAAGAACGGCCTGAGGGAGCGCGAATCGATTCACCCGCTGATTGACCATATCCTTGAGGACACCCAGGGCATCATAATCTATCAGGAACAGGTGATGCAGATCGCGCAGGTCATGGCGGGCTACAGCCTTGGCGGCGCCGACCTGCTGCGCCGCGCCATGGGCAAGAAGATCAGGGCGGCCATGGATGCGGAGCGCCCGAAATTCGAGGCGGGCGCGGCAGAAACAGGCGTTGACAAAAAGAAGGCGTCCGAGGTTTTCGACCTTCTGGAGAAGTTCGCCGATTACGGTTTTCCCAAATCCCACGCCGCCGCTTATGCGGTGGTCAGCTATCAGACCGCGTGGCTGAAGGCGAACCATCCGGCAGAGTTCATGGCCAGCGTGATGAACTGCGACATCCACCTGACCGACAAGCTGGCAGTCTATTTCGAAGAGGTGAAAAAGGGCCTCTGCCTGCCTTGCGTGCCGCCTTGCGTGAATCGTTCGCAGGCCACGTTCGATGTGGTGGACGGGTGCCTCGTCCATGCTCTGGGGGCGCTGAAAAACGTCGGCGTGGATGCGATGCGGCTGCTGGTCGAAGGGCGGGGCGACCGGCCTTTCGTCAGCCTCTTCGACTTCGCCCGCCGTGTGGACCTGAAACGCATCGGCAAACGCCCGATGGAAATGCTGGCCCGCGCCGGCGCCTTCGATGCGCTCGACCGCAACCGCCGCCGGGTCTCCGACAGTATCGACGCGCTTGTGAACTACTCCGCCGCCGTACATGAACAGCGCAATTCCAGTCAGGTTTCGCTGTTTGGCGAGGCGGGCGACGACCTGCCCGAACCGCGCCTGTCGCCGGTGGACGACTGGCTGCCTGCGGAGCGGCTGGCAGAGGAATTCAGGGCGGTCGGCTTCTACCTGTCCGGCCATCCGCTGGATGATCTCCTGCGGGTGCTTCGCAGGGTCTACAGGCACAGCAGTGCTGCAATACCGTTCATGACATTGACGGAACTGGAACCGAAGGCGCAGGGCGGCACGCTGATCGCCAGACTCTCCGGTATCGTCGCCGGGCGGCAGGAACGCAAATCCGCCCGTGGAAATCGCTTTGCCTTCGTTCAGTTGTCCGACCCGACCGGTTCTTATGAGGTCACGATCTTTTCCGATACGCTGGAGGCGGCGCGGGACCACCTGGAAACCGGATCAAACGTCGTGGTGACGGTCGAGGCGACGCTGGAGGCGGATCAGCTCAAACTTCTTGCCCGCGCCGTGCAGCCGGTCGAAAGCGTGATCGCCGATGCCGGAGGCATGGAGCTGAAAATCTTCGTCGGGCAGGCGGGGGCGCTTCCGCGTGTCGCCTCTGTCCTCGATCAGGCCAAAGCCCGCAACCGCGGCCCTGTCAGCCTCTGCCTGATGGATGCGGACCTGCCTGGCGAGGTTGAAATGAGCCTGGACAGGCACTATCCGCTTAACAACCGGATCAAGGAGATGCTGGAGAGCCTGCCCGGCGTGGTGATGGTCGAGGAAAGCTGATGTCAGCCGCCGGCTGCCGCCGGGAAAGAAGGTCGCGACAGGGGCTTTTTCGGCAAGACATGGCGCACGGAGAGCATCAGACCGGCCGTCTCGCCTTCAGCGCCGCCGAAATCGTTCCGTCGTCCAGATAATCTAGTTCCCCGCCTATCGGCACGCCCCTGGCCAGCGACGTGACGCGCAGGGCGGAGCCCTCGAACTGCTCGGCGATGTAATGGGCGGTGGTCTGGCCATCGACGGTGGCCGCCAGCGCAAGGATGATTTCGGTGATCTCCTCGTCCCTCACCCGGTCGATGAGTTTCGGGATGCACAGGTCTTCGGGACCGATGGCGTCGAGCGCGGACAGCGTGCCGCCCAGCACATGATAGCGGCCCCTGAACACCCGCGCGCGTTCCATGGCCCAGAGGTCGGCCACATCCTCGACCACGCAGATCTCGCCGGTCCGGCGTTTTACGGATGCGCAGATGTCGCAGGGATCGGTGGTGCCGATATTGCCGCAGGTCACGCATTCGCGGGCGGTGACGGCGACGGCGCGCATGGCGTCCGCCAGCGGGGTCAGCAGCGCGCCGCGCTTTCTGATCAGGTGCAGCACCGCGCGGCGGGCAGAGCGCGGGCCGAGCCCCGGCAGCCTTGCCATCATCCCGATCAGATGTTCGATGTCGCGCGGTGGCTCTGCCATGGATCAAAAGGGCGGATTCATGTCGGCGGGCAGGCCCATCGCCCCGGTCAGTTTTCGCATTTCCGCCTGCGTGCGTTCACGGGCCCTGGCCTGGGCATCCTTGATCGCGGCAAGGATCAGGTCTTCGGCGACTTCCTTGTCATCGGGGCTGAAGATGGACCTGTCGATGTCCAGTGCGGTCAGTTCGCCTTTGGCCGTTGCGGTCGCCTTTACCAGCCCGGCACCGGATTCGCCCACAACGGTGACGGCGTTCAGGGCCTCCTGCATCTCGGCAAGCCTGCCCTGCATTTCCTGCGCCTGTTTCATCATCCTGGTCATGTCGCCGATCTGGCCGAAACCTTTCAACATTGCTGTTCTCCTGTTCTTCTGTGATGGTTGTCCGGCATGACATTGATCCTGTCCGCCTCCGCAAGTCTCCTGCAAGGATACGGGGCGCGTCTGCCCCCTTCCTGATTGGCCGGTTGCCTGCCGGATACGGGCAGGGGCGGCGCGGCACAAGGGCGTGACGGGGAAAGCCGTCCGGCCATCGCGCGCTTCCCGCGTTCTTCGCTAGCCTTCCTCGAACGCATCCCATTCGTCGGGCGCTTCGGGCAGGGCCGCTGCCGCGGCTTCGGCCTCAATCGCTTCCGGGGTTCTGATTCCGGTGATCTTCGCGCCGGGGAAGGTGGCGAACGCCGCCTTGACCAGCGGGTGCTCCTGCGCTTTCTGTCGCAAGGCGTCGTCCTTGGCATTCCGCGTCTCTGCGATGGTCCTGCCACCGCCTTCGGCAACCACGGACACGGCCCAGCGCATACCGGTCCAGCCTTGCAGGCGCCGGCCCAGCCGTTGGGCGAGATCGCGGGGGGCGTCGTCGGTGGGCTGGAACTCGATCCGGCCGGGGGCGTAGCTGACAGGGCGAAGAGCGGTTTCGACATCGACCAGCAGTTTCATGTCGCGCCTGGCGCGGATCAGTTCGACGACATCGTCGAAGCGGGCGTAACGGGCGAGCGCGGTCTCGGGTGCGGTCTCGGGTGCGGTCCCGGGTGCGGTCTCGGGTGCGGTGGCGAGCGCGGTCGCCTGCCCGAGGGAGGCGGCAACCGGCCCCCCGTCCGGGGGGGCTGCATGACGCCGGGGTTGCGACGGCATCGGCTCAGCGCCGCCCGGCGAAGCGGTCGGGGGGCCGCCGGGCGCCGGGGGTGGTGGCATGTCTTGCAGCTTGCGCAAGACCTGTTCCGGCGGCGGCATGTCGGCCACATGGGTCAGGCGGATCACCGCCATTTCGGCGGCCATCATGGCGTTGGGCGCGGCGGCGACCTCTTCCAGCGCTTTCAGCAGCATCTGCCACATGCGGGTGAGGGTGGAGATTTGCAGGGACGCCGCCAGCGCCTGCCCGCGCGTGCGTTCATCGGGCGAGATCGTCGGGTCCGCCGCTGCGTCGGGCGTGATCCTGATGACCGAGACCCAATGGGTGAGTTCCGCAAGGTCGCGCAGCACCGCCATCGGATCGGCCCCCCCGGCATACTGGCCCGACAGCTCTGTCAGCGCGCCTGCCGCATCGCCCTTCATGATCAGTTCAAACAGGTCGATGACCCGGCCGCGATCAGCGAGCCTCAGCATGGCGCGCACCTGATCGAGCGTGGTTTCCCCGGCGCCGTGACTGATCGCCTGATCCAGCAGCGACACCGCATCGCGCACCGAGCCTTCGGCGGCGCGGGTGATCAGGCCAAGCGCGTCCGCCGCGATCCCGGCCCCTTCGGCCCTTGCGATCCCGGCAAGATGCCCGATCATCGCCTCGGGTTCGATCCGGCGCAGGTCGAAGCGCTGGCAGCGGCTGAGAACGGTGACGGGAACCTTGCGAATCTCGGTGGTTGCGAAGATGAATTTGACGTGGGCGGGGGGTTCTTCCAGTGTCTTCAGCAGCGCGTTGAAGGCGCTGGTCGAAAGCATGTGAACCTCGTCAATGATATAGATCTTGTAGCGTGCGGAGGCGGCGCGGTAGTGGACCGAGTCGATGATTTCGCGAATGTCGCCGACCCCGGTGCGAGAGGCGGCGTCCATCTCCATCACGTCCACATGGCGGCCCTCGGCAATGGCCACGCACTGTTCGCAGGCGCCGCAGGGGTCGGCCGTCGGCCCGCCGGTCCCGTCCGGGCCGATGCAGTTCATGCTCTTGGAAACGATCCGCGCGGTGGTTGTCTTGCCGGTTCCGCGAATGCCGGTCATGATGAAAGCCTGTGCGATCCGGTCCGCGTCGAAGGCGTTCTTCAGGGTGCGCACCATTGCGTCCTGACCGATCAGGTCGGCAAAGGTTTCGGGGCGGTATTTGCGGGCCAGAACCTGATAGGCCGGGCTGTCAGATGCTGCCATGGTTTCCTCGGATTCGCGACATGGGGAAAACCTAGTCGGGCAGGCTGCGCGCGTCCACCAATTCCGGCGCGGCGCACGGGATATGGCGCAAAGACCGGGGCGTTTCGCGGTGTTTCCCGCGAACGGCGCACAGACGCGGCATGGGTGTGCCGGTCGCCGCGCTCTTCGCGAAGAGGGTCCGCAGGCAACCTGTGAACAGGCGGGCAGATCGCGACGATTTGCCGAAAAGTTTAGGGTATTGCCTTCGAGCGTGGTATCTGGCAGCTTTCATGTGACGCTCGGTCAGACTGCCGCCGGCTTTCGGGAGTGGCGCCGTTGCGATCAGCGGCCATACAGGCGGCATTCAGAAGAAGGAAAGGTTTGAAACATGGCCCGCTACATGAAGACCGTGAAGCTCTCGGATTTGCCCAGTATGCAGTTGCCTTGGATGACGCATGGCGTATTGATCGTTGTGGCCATTTCGGTCGGCGTGGGCGTTTACCATGGCGTTCAGGTGAACGCGGCTCTTCACGGTCCGATGGCCTATATCATACCGGTGTCCGTCGCCTTGGTGGCGGCCAGCATGATTTTCGCTCTGTGGCACATGCTGCTGAAGCACGGCCCGGTCATGAAGGGGTGGTTGCCGCTGGGCGCCATCGCTCTGGGTGCCGTGGTTTCCCTCGGGGCGATTTACACGACGGCCACATTCCTGGTTTCGGCGATTGTCGGCGAAAGCGCCGTGCGGGATTACATGACCAATGTACTGGCCGAATACGAAACCGCGTTGAATGACGCCTACAGGAATTTCCAGTCCGAAACCGCGATAATGGTCAAGCTGAACGAATCGGCAACCGCCGCCCAGGCACTGGTGCAGCGGGAAGCAGGGCGCGGCGGCTGCGGACCCCGCTGCAAGGAATTGCAGGAAGCCGCACAGGATTTCGAGCGGGTGCGCAGGGCCGGCCGTGACAGTCAGGTCGCGGGCAAGAAACTGGTGGATGCCGTTCAGAAAGACATTTCGGAGGCGCGGGGGCAACTCACCGAGGCCCGGAATTCCGCCGAGCAGGAACGCCTGTTCTCGGTCATACGGGGCAGGGTCACGTCCGCCATCTCCGAACTGGAAGCCAATTCCATCACCGACATGGCGTTCAACGTGGGTGTCATATCGTTGGACACCCAGGGATCATATGCAATAGATCAGTACACGCAGGGCATTCGCGATGCCGTCGAAGGCGTGCAGGCGACACGCAGTTTCGTCACACTCCCGACATACATCACGCGGTCGCCCTATGAGGCGGTGACAACGGACATCGGCAAATATGGATTGATCTGGACATTTGCCGTGGTTCTTGAGCTGTTCCCTCTTCTGCTGCTTGTCGCAAAGACATTGTTTGTCTATGGTGCCCGCCCGGAGGCGTATCCGGAACCCATGCCCCCGAACCCCGGCGAGAGCTTTGAGAGCAATGAACATCCACCGGGGATGCATGATCGGGCCGTTGACATGGACGAAGAGGCAAGGCGACGCTGGAAAGCAGAGAGCATCAAGACGATCGGGCGCAGATGACTCCGGTCCGGCGTCAGCGGTCCCGGCGCGCGACCGCCTTTGCCATCACGCACAGCAGTTCGAACATGATCGACACGCCCGGGAACGCGGTGTTGCCGCTCTGATCGAAGGGCGGCGAGACCTCGACCAGGTCGGCGCCGATGGTGTTGATCCCGTCGAGTTCGCGCACCACCCGGAGCGCCTCGAATGAGTTGGGTCCGCCGACCTCCGGCGTACCGATGCCCGGTGCGAAGGCCGGATCGACGAAGTCGATGTCGTAAGAGACATAGGTGTTCCATCCCGGACGATCAGATAGACCCTCGCCGCTCTGGCCTGTTCATGGCAAGATCGATCCTGCGTGAGATTCGGGACGGGAGCAAGACATGCTGATTTCTTTGCACAAACAGGCGACGACGACGCCGAAGATCAGGGCCGCGATCCAGGCGAGTGATGAACCCGCGTGGATCGTGGCCGAGCGCTATGGCATCTCGGAGCAGAAGGTGTGGAGACACCGTCCATGATCGGAGCCACACGGCGCACAGGTTGCAGACCACGCTGACACCGGCGCAGGAGGCCGTGGCGGTCTCGCTGAGACAGAGTCTGCTGCTGCCGCTCGACGACCTGCTCGCCGTGGTCCGCGAGTTTCTCAACCCGACCGTCTCGCGCTCCGGGCTGGACCGATGCCTGCGCCGATGCCTGCGCCGTCATGGGGTCGGCTCCCTCCGTGACCTGAAGCCGAAGGTGGCGAAGCCCGCGCACAAGCCTTTCAAGGCATACGAGCCCGGCT
>CBDCFF010000029.1:0-204819 GCA_965216225.1 Paracoccaceae bacterium | reverse complement strand
GGCTCCGGTAAGGGGCAGAATCCTTGTCTCTTTGGGTTGTGGCCTTGAGGGTTCTGACAGACGGGATCGCGTGGAAACCCTGGTGGTGAACACCGCAGCGTGGCGTGGGGCCCGTCTGTCAGACCCATTGAACCTGAACAGTTGCATGGGGCGGCTCTTCACAGCCGACCCCGCAGATCAGGGACCGAACCCCTGTCATGACACGGAACTAGGCTCAGGACCCATTGACTTTGTTTTGAACGTGTGAATCAGAGTTCTGCAAAACGGAGTAGTGACATGAGCGATCCTTTCTGGCTGACGGAGGCACAAACAGCGCGCCTTGAGCCCTTCTTTCCCAAGTCCCATGGCAAGCCCAGGGTCGATGACCGTCGTGTGCCGAGTGGTATTATTCTCATTATTCGCAACGGTTTACGCTGGCGCGATGCGCCTGCCGAATACGGCCCTCACAAAACGCTCTACAATCGGTTTGTGCGCTGGTCCCGCAAAGGTATTTTCGAACGAATTTTCGAAGAATTGGCCAACCCCTCTGGCCCGGACGCCGACACTCTCATGATTGACGCAACCCATCTCAAAGCACATCGCACGGCGTCCAGCCTCAAAAAGGGGGGTCCGAGCCACGCCTGATCGGGCGTACAAAGGGAGGACTGAATACGAAACTGCATGTCGTTGGAGACGGTGCGGGTCGCCCTGTCAGGCTGCATCTGACGGCGGGTCAGCGTAGCGACTTCAAGGGCGCGGATGTTTTGCTGCCCAACCTGCCTGCGGCCAGGGTTCTGATCGCGGATCGGGGCTACGACAGCGCAAAGGTTCGAAAAATCATTGAAGATCAGAAGATTGAGGCTTGCATCCCTTCAAGGAAAAACCGCAAAAAAACCATCCCCCACTGCGCCGAAACCTACAAGAGGCGGCACAAGGTCGAAAACCTGTTCGCAAAACTCAAGGATTGGAGGCGCATCGCGATGCGCTATGACCGATGCGCACATGTATTCAAATCCGCCATATACATCGCTGCAACCGTCATATTCTGGCTATGAGTCCTGACCCTGGTCCCCCGGAATTGTAATTTGTATCATTGACTGAGCGGGAATTGAGGAGGATGTTGCGATGGTGGGACGTTTGGCGGATGCAGTGGTTCTGAGCGAAGATGAGCGCCGTTTTCTCGAGGGTCAGGTTCGGCGTCACAAAGCGCCACGTTCGCTGTCGGACCGATGCCGGATGATCCGTGACCGTTCGGTGAAGGAGCCCTGGCGTACTGCCGGTCGTCCCGGTTACGCTGCTGATGCAGCGTAACGCCAGGGCATCAGCTCGTCCAGCCGAGTGATCTTGTGATCCGCGATGCGGGCGAGAACCCATGTGAGCCAGGCTTGTGGATCGACTTTATCAAGCTTTGCCGTTTCGATCAGGGTGTAGGCGATGGCCATGGCTTTGCCACCGCCCTCGGAACCGGCGAACATCCAATTTTTGCGACCTATGGCGACAGGTTTTATGGCGCGTTCGGCGATGTTGTTGTCCGCTTCCAGAAAGCCATGGTTCAAATAACCGCGTGCCTTTGGCAAACGACCAAGGGCATAACGGATCGCTTGGGCCAGAGGCGACTTGCCAGATATATTTGGCAACTGCGCGTGTAACCAGGTCTCAAGTTCATCGAAGATCGGTTTTGCCTTTTCCTGACGGATGGCAACGCGCTCTTCAGACGGTTTGCCACGCGCCTCTTTCTCGACGGCATAGAGTTCCGCGGTCCGGCGGAGGGCTTCTTCGGCAATCGATGAGCCTTGCGCGGCAAAGATGTCTACAAACTTGCGTCTGACGTGCGCCAAACAAGCCATCTCCTGGGCCTTGTCCTCACCGAATACCCCGTTGAAGCCGGAATACCCGTCCGCATGGACCCAGCCTTTGTAGCCGGAGAGATGTGAGACGGGATGTTCTGCTGCGCGACAAACAAGGTGAGAATCCAGCGTCAATCAGGATGAGAACGCGTGTGCGGGGGCTCGCAGGGAGGGCGTAGCCCGACTGGGGAGGCCCCGCACACGCGTTTTGCCCTTTTGGGGCGGGCCTGACGGTTGTGGCCGGCTCGGATAAGGAATGATTTTCTGTGCAAGGGGATCGTTCATGCCGGGCTGTCATGTCACTGACCAACAAATGAGGCTCTTCATGACGCTCAGATCGACCCATTCCGTTGCCGTTGCCGCTGCCAAGGCGGGGATCAGCCAGGCAACGGGCTATCGGCTGCAAGCTGACCCAATTTTACCATCACAGAAGAAGGCCCCTCGCGGCCGGCGGCGTCCGGACCCGCTGGCGGACATTTTTGATGCGGAGGTCGTGCCGCTTCTGCGGTCCTCACCGGGGATCCGACCTGTGGCGGTTTACGAGGAGCTTCTGCGTCGGCATTCTGATCTGGGTACGGGCATCCGACGGACTCCGGAGCGACGGATACGCGCCTGGAATGCGGAACACGGCCCTGAACAGGACGTCATTTTCCGGCAGACCCACACACCGGGCAAAATGGGCCTGTCGGATTTCACCGCCATGGGCAAGTTGGGTGTGACCATTGCCGGTGAGGCACTGGGCCATCGACTGTATCACTTCCGGCTTGCCTATAGCGGGTTTCAGCACGCCCACGTCGTGCTGGGCGGCGAAAGCTATGTGGCGCTGGCTGAGGGATTGCAGAACGCCCTCTGGACGCTCGGCGGCGTGCCACACAATCATGGAACTGACAGCCTGTCGGCGGCCTTCAAGAACCTGGATAAGTCATCCCGGGCCGATCTAACCGACCGCTTCGACGCCCTGTGCAACCATTATGGAATGACGCCGACGCGCAACAACAAGGGCGTCGCACACGAGAACGGTTCCATCGAGAGCCCCAATGGGCATCTGAAGCGCACCATTGAGGACGCGCTGGTCATGCGTGGGTCGCGCGACTTCGAAAGCTTGCAAGATTATCGTCGCTTCATCGACGAGATCGTGGGCCGGATCAACGCCCGCAATGCCAAGCGTATCGATGCGGAACGTGCGAGCCTCAGACCTTTGCCGACGCGGCGGACCACGGATTACGAGGAGATCACGTTGCGCGTCACTTCCTCCGGGGGCTTCACCTTGCGCAAGGTGTTCTACACCGTGCCATCCCGGTTGATCGGGCATCAGCTGCGGGTTCGGCTCTACGATGATCGGTTGGAGCTGTTCCTGGGAAGCTCTGCCCTGCTAACGCTGACACGCGGACGAGCCTCGAGCACCGGGAGCCATGGGCACGTGGTCAATTACCACCACGTCATCCACTCCTTGCGCAAAAAGCCCATGGCGCTGATGGGGCTGGTCTATCGGGATCAGCTATTCCCGCGCCGGGCGTTCCGTAACATGTTCGCATTCCTGCTGGAGCAGACCAGTGAGAAGGCGGCGTGTCGCATGGTTGTCGATCTTCTGGCGCTGGCACACGAGCGGGGCTGCGAGGCTGAATTGGCAGCGCAGCTTGAGGAGGACCTTCGCCAGAAGCGCCCGCCTGACATGGCGGCCCTACGCGCAGTGTTTAGCCCATCACAAGACGCACTCCCCCAAGTCGCGGTGCAACTGGCCGACCTGTCATCTTACGACCAGTTGGTCGGCGGTACGCCATCCGCTCAGGAGGTGACAGCATGACATCGCCCCAGACCGATACCGCCCGCCTAACCTTGGCTCTGACCGAATTGCGCTTGCCAGCCATCAAGGCGCTATGGCCGCGCTTTGCGGAACAAGCCGACAAGGAAGGCTGGCCCGCCGCTCGGATGCTCAGCACCCTGGTGGAGCATGAACTGGCTGAACGAGATCGCCGTCGTATCGAGCGACATCTCGCACAGGCACGCCTGTTGCCCGGAAAAACGATCGACACCTTCGACTTCACAGCCGTCCCCATGCTGTCCAAGGCCCATGTCAGTGCGATCACCGCTGGCGACAGCTGGATCGGAAAGGGCGGCAACATCCTGCTGTTTGGGCCGCCAGGTGTGGGCAAATCACATCTCGGCTCAGCCATCGGGCTCGCCCTTGTCGAGCAAGGCTACCGCGTCCTATTCAGCCGCACCACCGATCTGGTCCAGAAACTCCAACAGGCCCGCCGCGATCTCGTCCTCGAAAGTGCCATTGCAAAGCTCGACAAATTCCATCTGCTGATCCTCGATGACATCACCTACGTCACCAAGGATCAGGCTGAAACCAGTGTGCTCTTCGAACTCATCAGCGCGAGATATGAACGCCGCTCAATGTTGATCACGGCCAACCAGCCCTTCGGGGAGTGGAATGCGATTTTTCCAGACCCGGCCATGACATTGGCCGCCGTCGACAGGCTCGTGCACCACGCAACCATCTTCGAGATGAATGTCGAAAGCTACCGGCGAAGAGCAGCACAAAAGGCAAAGGGGCCGGGAAGGCCTGCACAAAAAGCCACACCGGAAAACACCAAAGCTGATTGACGCTCCGCGACAATCAAAAAACAAACCCCTTGATCGCGGCACAAAAGCCCGGCATCGTCCCAAACGTCGCGACCAAGGATTCTCATCCTGATTGACGCGCACTTCTCATCTTGATTGTCGCGCTACAATGTTCGCCCTTGCGATCAATCGTGAACTGATACCACGCGCAGGGCGGTGATGATCCAGACCATGGTCGTTCATCGCGAACATAGGTCCAGACACGGGCGGTCCTGGTCTTCTTGTTGCCGGGGGCCTGCATTTTAACAGGCGTATCATCAGCGAAGATGGCCGCGCCTCGGCGGACCATTCGGCCAATGGTGTCAGCCAGAGGTTCCAGAAGCGCGGTGGAGCCGCCAACCCAATTGGTCAGAGTTGATCGATCAAGATCAACGCCTTCACGGGCGTATATTTGCGACTGACGGTAGAGCGGCAGGTGGTCCGCGTATTTGCTGACCAACACGTGCGCCAGCAGCCCCGGTCCCGGGCGGCCACGTTCGATCGGGCGCGATGGCAGCGGCGATTGGACAATGGCCTCGCAACAGGAACAGGCCATACGCGGACGCACGATCCGGTTCACGACAAAACGCCCCGGTTTGTATTCCAACTCCTCGGTCACGTCCTCACCGAGCCTCTTCAACGCCCCACCGCAACGTCGGCAGTCCTCGCCCGGCGACAAGACCTCTTCGTGCCGGTCCGGATGATCGGGCAAGGGCTTGCGGCTGTGCCGGCGGGCCGGTTTGTCCGTTTCAGGCGTTGGAGCAGGCGCCGCCTGTTCTCCAGCGGCTTCGGCAATCGCCTCATCTTCCTGGAAGACCAGATTGAGCTGGTAGAGGCTTTCTGATTTCGATCCAAACCGGTGCCGGTCATGCCCCGCCAGTTGGTGTTGGAGTTGTTCCACCTTCAGGGTCAGCGCCTTGACTTCATCGGCCAGAAGCCGGTTCACTGCCCGCAGTTCCGCAGGATCATCCGGGGCTATGTCGAGGTCCTTCAGCATCGCCGATCCTATACCGGATCAGCATTCCGGGGTGAACCCCGAAAGCGCGCAAAGCCTCGTATTTATTGACCTATCCTACGCTCAACGGTCTCCAGGTTTTACGGGGCATCCGCCAGTCAATCCCCTCCAACAGCATTGAGAGCTGCGCGGGTGTGACGCTGATCTTGCCGTCCTTTGCAGCGGGCCGGACAAACCGCCCTTTCTCCAACCGCTTCGAAAACAGGCACGCGCCCTGGCAATCCCACCAGATGATCTTCAACAGATCGCCGCGCCGCCCCCGGAACACGAACAGGTGGCCGGAATACGGGTCTTCGGCCAAAACCTTCCCGGCCTGGGCCGCCAGCGTATTGAACCCTCGCCGCATGTCCGTGACACCCGCCGACAGCCACACCCGCGTGTTGCCCGGCACCGGGATCAAGACATCAGCCCCTTCAGCAGCCGCGCCGGCACATCAGGATCGAACCCACCCTCGGCGCTGATCCGGTGACCGCCAGCCAACTCAATCTCGATACGGCCACCGAAGGCGACGGGACCGGATGGCTGCGCCGGGACCGGATGTGAAGCAGCCGGAGAAATCTCAACCGGCAGAAACACAGATCCAGCTACGACCTCGGTGAAATCCGGCGCAAAACGCGGGTCCTTCAGCCATTTGAAGATCAGATTGGCGTTCATCGCGTAGCGCCGCGCAACCTGAGCCACAGAAACACCCGGCGCGGCAGTCTGCAGGCAGATCGAACGCTTCTCGTCGTCCCACCAAATTCGCTTCTTGCGCCTGCCAGCCATAGAGTGCCTCATGGTGTCCACTATCGATGGTGGACACTATCGGCTCCTCCGCCCCCGCGTTAGGTCCGGTTCAACGGACGCTCACGCTGTTTGTGCCTCCGTCAGCCAGAAAGGATCGCTCATGTCACTACTCCGTTTTGCAGAACACTGATTCACACGTTCAAAACAAAGTCAATGGGTCCTGAGCCTAATGAATGTCATCCGGCCGGTGCGGCTGGTCACGCCGATCATGGTTGCGCAAGGGGGCGGAGCGGTCATCAACATCTCCACCTTCGCCGCGTTCGAGCCGGACCCGCTCTTTCCCACCTCCGGCGTCTTCCGGGCCGGGCTTGCGAGCTTTGCCAAGCTGTTCTCCGACAGATATGCGGGCGACAATGTGCGGATGAACAATGTGCTGCCCGGTTTTATCGACAGCCTGCCCGAAAGCGAGGAGCGCCGCGCCCGAATCCCGATGAGCCGCTACGGAAGGGCGGAGGAGGTCTCTGCCCTTGTTTCCTATCTGGCCTCGGACATCGCGGCCTATGTGACAGGGCAGAATATCCGCATCGACGGCGGCATCACACGATCTGTCTGAACCGCCCGTCACCGGCCCCGTCACCGGCATTGACAAATGTCGCAGGCGGGACAGGGCTGCGCAGGTGCATTCCGTCCGAACCGGGCCGCCTTCGGGCGCAGCCACGGATTGCGGGGCAGGACCGGGCGCTCATGTCTCTTCTTCTCTGCCAAATACTCCCGCCGGAGGCGCATCAGTGCCCGATCAGCTTCGGAACGATGGTCACGACGGACGGGAACAACCACAAAAGCCCCAGCCCGACAACCTGGATCAGCACGAACGGAATGATCCCGCGATAGATATGGCCTGTCGTGACACTCGCCGGGGCCACCCCGCGCAGGTAGAAAAGCGCAAACCCGAATGGCGGGGTGAGAAAACTGGTTTGCAGGTTCACGGCTATCATGATCGTCACCCATTTCGGGTCCATCGTGCCACCATAGATCACCGGACCGACGATCGGAATCACGATATAGATGATCTCCAGGAAATCGAGCACGAAGCCCAGAATGAACAGGACCAGCATCACGATCAGAAAAACCGTGAGTTCATTGTCAAAGCTCTTCAGGAATTGCTGGATGTAATGCTCGCCGCCGAATGAGATCACCACCAGGTTCAACAGTTGCGAGCCGATCAGGATGGTAAAGACCATCGACGTGACCTTTGCGGTTTCGCGCACCACCGGGGCAAGCACGCCGCCACGATACAGAACCCAGGCGGAATAGAAGATCCCGAACAGGCTGAACAGATAGGCGCCCTGCGCGAACAGAAACGCAAGCCGTTCCTCGAAGGGCACCTGTTCGCGCCCCATGCGCAGATCGAAATTGAACCCGATCAGGATCATGATGACCACCGCGAACGCCGCCATCACGATCAGTCTGCCGGATTTCTCATCGTCTTTCAGCTTGCGATAGGCGGCCAGCATCAGCGCCCCCCCTGCCCCCAGCGCGGCCGCCGGGGTGGGGTTGGTGACGCCGCCAAGGATAGAACCAAGGACCGCGACAATCAGCACCAGCGGCGGAAAGACGACGCGCAGCAACCGGTTTTGCCCCAGCCGCCCGACCGCATGTGCGCAGCCATGCAGCACCGGCACCGCCGGCAGCGCCAGGATCAGAACCATGAGGCCCGGCGTGGTCAGCGGTCCGATCAGCAGAATATCCGCCATCAGCGCCAGCACGACCCCGATACCGCCGATCAGCAGCGGCGCCGGGCGGGCGGATGGCGAAACGCCCCTTGCCGTGGCCAGAAGCAGCAGCGCCGCCAGACAGGCAATCAGGACACCGGTTCCGATGGGGGCTGCATTCGCAACCTTCTCCGCCGCCGCCGCCCCAACCTCTTCGGGCGACAGTTCGCGGCTCTGCCGTATGCCTCCGGCGGCGTCGATTTCCGCCTGCTGCGCCAGTGCCGCATCCCAACGCTCCTGCCCGTGCAGTTCGATCATCGAGGCCATGCACCGCTCGGGCACTCTGGTGCGCAGGGCGGCGGATTCCCCGGCATCGGAAAAACTGGCGACCGAAACGTTCTGGGAACCGGCAACGCCGAGGAAAACAGCCAGTATCGCGCCGCCGATCAGGGCGACCGGCGCGCCCAGATACCATGTCAGCGCCTCGCCGCGCGTCACGACCTCGCCGGAAACACTCCCCCCGCGCACCGGCGGTGCGGCGTGCGGGCGAAACAGCGCATAGCCAAAGGCATAAAGCCCGTACAGCAACGCCAGCATGATCCCCGGCAGAAGCGCGGACTGAAACAATGTCCCGACAGAGACAACCGCCGCCTCCCCCAGATAGGTCAGCGCATCGGAACATCCGGCTTCGGTCGCGCGCTGTTCCTGCGCGGCGGAATACAGATCCCCCGCCAGGGTGCCCAGCAACACGATCACGATGGAGGGCGGGATGATCTGGCCCAGGGTTCCCGATGCCGCGATCACGCCGGTCGCAAGCTCGGGCGAATAGTTGTTCCGCAACATCGTTGGCAGCGACAGAAGCCCCATCGTCACCACCGTCGCGCCCACGATCCCGGTCGAGGCCGCAAGAAACGCGCCGACGACGACAACCGACACCGCCAGCCCCCCCGGCAGCGGCCCGAAAACCCTGGCCATGGTTGTCAGCAGGTCATTGGCGATTTTCGACCGTTCCAGCGTGATCCCCATCATCACGAACATCAGAACCGCCAGCAGGGTTTCGATGGACTGGCCCGCCAGGACGCGCTCGTTCATCCGGTTCACGATGAACGAGATGTTGCGGTCCAGCGCCACTTCCCAGCCACTGGCGAAGACCGGCAAGGCCATTGTCGGCAGGTCGGGATACCGGAAACGGGATATGGTGTCGGGATGCACGCCTGTCGCGGCAATCGCGCTGTAAGCCTCGCTTCCCGTGTCGATCGCCCGATGCACCAGAATGCCGGCGCTGTCGAGCGACGCTATGATGCCGAAGGAAATCACCGCCGCGCCACCGATGGCGAAAGCCACCGGGAAGCCCGTGAGAATGCCCCCGAAAAGGCAGAGGAAGACGATGATCAGGCCGACCTCCACGCCATCAAGTCCGAAAATCATGTTCTTCACCGCCCCTGAGAATCAATGAGTGCCTTCATGGGCTTCCTCGCTTTCGCCAGGTCTGTCCCTGTCAAGGTAGCGGCCTTCGCTTTCCTCGCCTTCCAGCCATTCGAGGCAGGACCGGCAGAAAAACGCGACCGCGTGCAGGAAGACCAGACCGGCAAAGCACACGAGAAGAACCTTGAACAGAAAATAGGCGTTGAACCCGTTGGGAGAGAAACCGATGGTTTCCACATTCCAGCGCAGCGCCCGCGCCTTGGTCAGCAGGCGCTCCAGCTGATCCGAGGCCGACGGTTTCGGCACCACAAGATGCCGCCACAGAAAATACCATCCATACATCCAGACCAGAATCGCCGTCGGCATCATGAAAAACAGGGAACCGCAAATATCAATGATGCGCTTTGCGCCATAGGACACTTTGGAATAGATCAGATCGACCCGTACATGCCCGCCCTGCACGAATGTGTAGGTGACGCAAAGCGTGACGATCACGGCATTGTAAAGTTTCAGTTCCTCCGCCCACCAACTGACCTCCTTGCCGAAGACCGACCCGATGCCGACCGAAATCTCGCTGGCGGCAAAGATGCGCTGCATGAAGATGATGACGATCTGTTGCAGAACCATCAGCAGCCCCGCCCAGGCAAAGAACCGGCCCAGGCCATTGGCAAGGCCCTCCAGTATCCGCACCGCGCCCCACATGATGGAATGCCGCCAGAACCCGAGCGCGCTGAGAACCAGAAAGGCGGCAAGGACAACGAACAGGAATTCGACCGATCCGCCATAATAGATAAAGCGCATCAGGGACTGTTTGACCTCGGGCGAACTCATGGGCTGGTTGATTTCAGGAACCCACGACAACCAGAGCGACGGATGCGTCAGCGCGTATCCGAGATTGTAGAACGCCAAGGCAATGCTCTGGAAAAACCAGACGAAACCGTCCAGCATTTACGCCTCCCCGGTCGCCACCTCACGCCTTCCCCAGCGTCTTGCAGGGTCAGGCCCCGCGTTGATCGGGGCCTGCCGGTTTGTCAGCCTCTGTCAGCCGAGAACGCGGTCGCGCTGGGTACGATAGGTGCCGACGGACTGGGTCAGCCAGCCGGAACTGTCGCGCATCGACACAACGTAGTCGTCATATATCTTCCTGAAAAGATCATCGCCCATGAACTCATCATAGACTTTCCGTGATGCAGCGCCCATGGCGTCCCAGACGCTTTCGGGAAATTCAAGAACCTGCACACCTGCGGATTTCAGGCGGGTGAGCGCGGCGCCGTTGTTCATCAGGAACTGGCTCAGGTTCCAGATATTCGCGTGTCCCGCAGCAATCTCGACAATCGCCTGCTGCGACGGGGTCAGGCTTTCGAACACATCAAGATTCACGGCAACCGACAGGGCGGCCGACGGCTCATGAAAGCCCGCAGTGTAGTAGAACTTGGTGATTTCCTGAAAGCCCATCTTTTCATCCGCCCAGGGGCCGATCCACTCTGTCCCGTCGATGGCGCCCGATGACAGCGCCTGATACACTTCTGCGCCCGGCAGGTTCTGGACCGACGCGCCCATGTAGCCCAGCGCCTTGCCGCCAAGGCCCGGCATCCGGAACTTCAGGCCATTGAAATCTTCCGGCCCGTTGATCTCCTTGCGGAACCAGCCGCCCGCCTGCGCACCGGTATTGCCCGCAAGGAAGGATCTAAGGCCAAAAATCTCTCCCAGTTCGTGATGCAGGGCCATGCCATTGCCATTGTAATACCAGTTGTTCTGTTCGGTCGCCGTCATGCCGAAGGGCACGCCCGTAAAGAAGGCAAAGCCGGGATGCTGGCTGACAAAGTAGTAATCCGCAGCGTGATACATGTCTGCCTGACCCGCGGTCACGGCGTCGAACACCTCGAACGCGCCAACCAGTTCGCCCGCAGCCTTGACATCAATCGTCAGGTTGCCATCCGACATGGCATTGATGTTGTCCGCCGTGCGCGTTGCGGCATCGAAGACGCCCGCAAGGCCGCGCCCCCAGGATGTGACCATGGTCAGTGTACGCTTGCCCTGCGCATAAGCGGGCGCTGCCAGCGTGGACGCGGCAGCCGCAGTGCCACCCAGCGCAGATGTTCTTAGAAAAGAGCGACGATCCATGTTCTTTCTTCCTCCCGTCCGTGGGCTGGCAACCGACGCCGGCCAGTGTTGATGAACGAACGCTAGCAGGGGTTTTCGTTCAGATAAACACCCTATTTGCACTCTGCAAAACGGTTAACCCGTATTACCGGTTTTCACAACAGGATACCGTCCCCTCGCAAGTATTTATATCGACACGAAAAACGCCGCCGGATTGCATGAATGACGCAGTGCCGCAAGCGCCTGCCGCAAGCGCCTTCGGGCGGCTGACGGACAGAACAAAAACGCCCGCATTTTCCGAAACATGCCCGCAACGCGAAAATCCGGCAACTTTTTTGCGCAAAAACAGGCGCTGGGGATACATTATTCATCGTTTGCCTGTTGACGCCCCCGGCACGGCAAAATAATGTCACCGTTACGCAGCAAGGGGCCTCTGGTCATGGATACCCTGATCGTTATCGTGGGAAAGGCGCGCATGGGCCGATGACGGCAGACCATTCCCGAACCCATGCGCCCCCGATCACACCGGGGGTTTTTTGTTGGGTTTTTTGTTGCGCAATGCTGGCCCGAACGGGCGGACAGAACGGAGAACAGATGCGATGACGCGGGCAATGACCGGTGCGAAAATGGTGATGCAGGCGCTGAAAGATCAGGGCGTAGACACGATATTCGGATATCCGGGCGGCGCCGTGCTGCCGATCTATGACGAAATTTTTCTGCAAAACGACATCCGCCACATCCTGGTGCGCCATGAACAGGGCGCGGTTCATGCGGCCGAAGGCTATGCCCGCTCGACCGGCAGGCCCGGCGTCGTTCTGGTGACATCCGGCCCCGGCGCCACGAATGCCGTGACCGGGATCACCGACGCCCTGATGGATTCGATCCCGCTGGTTGTTCTGACCGGGCAGGTGCCGACCTTCATGATCGGCAACGATGCGTTTCAGGAGGCCGACACAGTCGGCATCACCCGCCCGTGCACCAAGCACAACTGGCTGGTGAGGGACGCCAACAGCCTGTCCGCCACGATCCATCAGGCCTTTCACGTCGCGACCTCGGGCCGGCCCGGCCCGGTTCTGATCGACATTCCCAAGGATGTTCAGTTCGCCTCCGGCGCCTATGTTCCCCCGTCCACAGCCACGAACGGCTACTATGCTCCGAAGGTCAAGGGCGACATGGACGCGATCACCAGGCTGGTCGGGATGATCGAGAAGGCGGAACGTCCGGTCTTCTACACCGGCGGCGGCGTCATCAACTCCGGCGCCGGGGCCAGCGTGCTCCTGCGGGAACTGGTGGACGCGACCGGGTTCCCGATCACCTCCACACTCATGGGCCTTGGCAGTTACCCCGCCTCTGGCGGCAACTGGCTGGGCATGTTGGGAATGCACGGGCTTTACGAGGCCAACATGGCCATGCATGACTGCGATCTGATGATCTGTGTCGGCGCCCGCTTCGATGACCGGATCACCGGCCGCGTCGATGCGTTCAGCCCCGGATCGGAAAAGGCCCATATCGACATCGACCCAAGTTCCATCAACAAGTCGATCCATGTGGACCTGCCGATTGTCGGCGATGTGGGCCATGTTCTGGAAGACCTGCTGAAAGTCTGGAAGTCCCGCGGCCGCAAGACGAACAGGGACGGCTTGCAACAGTGGTGGGCGCAGATCGGGGATTGGCGCGGGGTCGGGTGCCTGCGCTATACGAATTCCGACAGGATCATCAAGCCGCAATATGCGCTGGAGCGGCTGGAGGCCCTGACCAGGGACCATGATCGCTATGTCTGCACCGAGGTTGGCCAGCATCAAATGTGGGCCGCGCAGTTCATAACATTCGAAGAACCGAACCGCTGGATGACTTCGGGCGGGCTCGGGACAATGGGCTACGGCCTGCCCGCGTCGGTCGGCGTGCAGGTCGCCCATCCCCACAGCCTCGTCATCAACGTCGCGGGCGAAGCCTCCTGGCTGATGAACATGCAGGAAATGGGGACGGCGGCGCAGTATCGCCTGCCCGTCAAGCAATTCATCCTGAACAATGAACGCCTTGGCATGGTGCGCCAGTGGCAGGAACTGCTGCATGGAGAGCGCTATTCGCAAAGCTGGTCCGAAGCCCTGCCGGATTTCGTGAAACTGGCCGAAGCCTTTGGCGCCAGGGGGATTTATTGCGACAACCCGGCCGACCTGGATGACGCCATCCTGGAGATGATCGGCCATGACGGCCCGGTGATCCTTGACTGCGTTGTCGAAAAGCACGAAAACTGCTTTCCGATGATCCCGTCAGGCGCCCCGCATAACGAAATGCTGATGGCCGAGGCTGATACCTCCGAAGCCATCGGGGCGAAGGGGGCTGTTCTGGTCTGACCCGATGAGCATGGCGGCATACAAAAAGACGAATGGGGCGGCCCTGTCTGCGTTTCAGGGCAAACGCGCCTGGCAAATCTGCGCCCTCGGCAGCTTTTTCACGCTGTTCTTCGTGATCCGGTTCATGCAGGCCAGCCTGTCCGAAATGGCGCAAACCGGAGATGTGACCGTCAACAACGATTTCCGGGTATTCTGGGCTGCGGGAAAAATCGCGCTGGAATCACGGGTTCTGTCGATTTTCGACAACAGTGTACTGGCCTCCGTGCATCGCGAGGATCAGGGCGCGTGGATGCCCTGGCTGTATCCTCCGGGCTATCTCCTGCTGATCACGCCGCTTGGGGTGCTGTCCTTCGGGCTGGCCTGGATCGTTTTCGTTCTCATCTCTGTCGCGGTCATGGCCCTTGCACTGCGTCCGTTCGCGCGTCAGTCGATGCCGCTTTGGCTGGCCTGCGTCTTTGCGCCGGCCTTTGCCCCGGCGCTGGTGATGGGGCAGAACAGTCTGGTCTGGGGCGCCGGCCTGCTGACTGCCTTGTGGGCGCTGCGTACCGACCGCCGGATTCTGGCGGGGGTGATCATCGGACTGCTGACCCTGAAACCGCAGCTTGGTCTTCTGATTCCATTCGCGCTGCTGGCGATCGGGGCGTGGCGGACGATTGCCGTCGCCACGATTACCGCAATCCTGATCGCGGCATTGCCGACCCTGATCTATGGTGTGGACTACTGGATCGAACTGCATGAAATTCTCGGGGCGCACGGCCTCAGGGTCCGGGAAAATATCGAAGGGCTTTCGCTGCTGATCGGCCTGTTCTCTGTCCTGACGGAGTTTGGCCTCTCCGTGCATGACGCCCTTTCGGTTCAATGGGGCGTGGCGGCGGTCTGCGCGGCGCTGGTCTTTGTGGTCTGGCGGCAACCCGCTATCGGCTGGGATCTGAAAGCGGCGCTTCTGCTGGCTGCCACGATGCTCGGCGTTCCGTATCTGTGGCACTATGAAACCGCGCTTTTTGTGCCGCTTGGCCTGTTCATGCTGCGCGCCGGTGTCCTGAAGGCGAACCTGCCCGGCTATGGCATGTTGCTGGTTCTGTGGATCGGAATCAGCCCGATCATCGTTGCGGCGTTTCTCGAACTGAAGGATGCGATTCCCACGGCGCGAAGCGTGGCGGCGCCGGTCATTCTTGGCTCGTTCCTGCTGATCCTGCGCACCGCGTGGCTGTCGTCGCGCAGACCGGCGCCGACAATCCGAACCGCAACCCGAATGACACATGACTGAAATTCGCCCCCCACCCGGATACAAGCACGAGGTTCCATGTCCGCTCTGAAAATCAGGCAAGGCGCGTCCAGACATTCCGCCTATGACCTGCGTGACCCGAACACGGATGTCATCGAGACCCATACGCTTGCCATTATCGTCGATAACGAGGCCGGCGTTCTGGCCCGCGTGATCGGCCTCTTCTCGGGGCGGGGCTACAACATCGACAGCCTGACCGTGGCCGAGGTCGATCACGAAGGGCACCTGTCCCGGATCACCATCGTCACCACCGGCACGCCATCGGTAATCGAGCAGATCAAGGCCCAGCTTGGCCGGATCGTTCCGGTGCATGAGGTACACGACCTGACGGCGGAAGGGGAATCGGTTCAGCGCGAACTGGCCCTGATGCGTGTTCACGGCACCGGCGAACAACGTGTCGAGGCGCTGCGCCTTGCCGACATATTCCGCGCGCAGGTTGTGGATTCGACATTGGAGAGCTTTGTCTTCGAACTGACCGGCTCGCCCGGAAAGATCGACGCTTTCGCGGAACTCATACGCCCCCTGGGTCTGGGACGAATCGCGCGCACGGGTGTCGCGGCATTGTCGCGCGGGCGTTAGGCTGCGCGGCACGGAGTGTCGCCGGGCGGGTTGATCCGCGCCACCCTGACGCCTGCAAACGACACGCACAGGTCGCGCGTTGACCGGACTTGGAAAAAAACCGGCGCTATTGCGGAGTCACGTGGGACACTCCGCATTTGGAACACCCGGATGAGCACAGACATCAGCACCGTCCGGCAACCGGTGGAAACCGCAAACGGCCTGCCCAATGCGCACTATGTTGACCCCGCCGTCTTTGCCGAAGAACGCGAAGCCGTCCTTTTCGCAAACTGGGCGGGCTTGGCGGTTGCGTCCGATGTGCCGGAACCGGGCGATGCAAAACCTGTCACGTTTCTCGGGGTTCCCCTGTTGCTGATGCGCGGCCGCGACAACGTGGTTCGCGTGTTCCAGAACATCTGCCGGCATCGCGGCATGATCCTGGTCGGGGAACCGCGCAGGATCGAAGGCGCAATTCGCTGCCCCTATCACAGCTGGTGCTACAACCATCAGGGCGACCTTGTTTCAACCCCGCATGTGGGCGGCCCCGGTCACAACATCCACGATGCAATCAGGCGCGAGGAACTGGGCCTGATCGGGATTCGCAGCCATGTCTGGATGGACGTTGTGTTCATCAACATGTCCGGAACCGCACCTGCGTTCGCAACGGCGCATGAGGAACTGCCGGCGCGCTGGAAGGAATTTGACCAGCCGCTTTATCACGGCGGCCCCGACAGCAGGTTCGAACTGACGGTCAGAAGCAACTGGAAACTGGCGGTCGAAAACTATTGCGAAAGCTATCATCTGCCCTGGGTCCATCCTGGCCTGAACATCTATTCCCGACTGGAAGACCACTACAATATCGCCGAATATGGCCACTATTCGGGACAGGGCACCCTTGTCTATCGCCAACTCAAAGGCGATGACGGGGCGGTCTTCCCGGACTTCCCCGGCCTGTCCGGCCAATGGGATGAGGGCGCGGAATACATCGTGGTCTATCCGAACGTGCTGCTGGGCGTGCAGCGCGATCATGTCTTTGCAATCGTTCTGGAACCGGTCAGCACGGAAGAAACGGTTAAACACATTCACCTCTACTATGCGGCCCCCGAAACCGACAATGCGCTGCGCCGAAAAAACACCGCGCAATGGAAAGACGTGTTCATGGAGGATGTCTTTGTCGTCGAAGGTATGCAAAAGGGCCGCCACGCTCCGCATTTCGATGGCGGGCGCTTCTCGCCGGCCATGGACATCCCGACCCACTGCTTTCATGATTGGGTCGCGGGCCGGATAGAGACCTGCCGCACCCGCGCCAGAGCGGCAGAATAGCCCTGTGTTTGCGGAACAGGAACTGCTGGACGCCCATGCGCGCGGCGACGGTCGTGCGCTCGTCGATCTGTATCTGACCGTCGGCGAACTGAAGGAAGGCAGCAATCCGGATGCTGCCTGTTTCCATTTCACGCAAGCCTGTGTCTTTGCGCCGGAAACAGCGCACCCGGCAGCATCGGAAATCAGACGCCGCCTGATCGGCCATGGCCGGGAAGAATAGCAAACCGCGGTCAGGCCGCCATGCGCTGCGCCACCTTTTCCGGCGGCATACTCAGCACCGCATAGACATGCCCGTCCCCTTCGCTGCGATAGGTGCGGCTGATCCGGGTCACGTCATAGCCGTATTGCCGCAGGGACCGGGCCAGACCGGGCCGCGTCAATCCGATCAACTGGCGCGCTCCGCACTCGGCGGCGGTTCTGACAAAGCCCTCGACGATCAGTTCCAGGCACCGCGCCCGCTCTGCCAGGCCCTTCAGATCATCCGAAATAACGATTCGCGTGCATTCCCATACCAGCGGCGACGCCACGACGCCGGAGACCAGATCGCTGGGAATCGAGCCGAGTTTCCCATCCACCGCATCGCGCAGCATATAGGTATAGTCACCCCACGCAGAGGTTGTCGGCATCGTTCGTGCGCCGCCTGCGACCTTTCCATTGCTCAGGACAATGGAATAATGCGCCTGCGGCGTATCGTACTGATCCATCTCCACGTCATCATCATGTGGAATGTCCCAGCCCAGCGTATCGACGAAGAACTGTTTCCGTAACTTCAGATACTCATAAAACGCAGGCCCAAACTCATGCAGGTTGGACAGATTCAGTCTGATATTTTCCATTTTCATTCCCCCTTGAGAAGAGTCTCACAGGGCCTGAAAATGGTTAACAATTCTCAAAATCCGTGTTTGATAATTGATGTTGGTGAAAAAAGGCGGGTGGTTTTGCGGTTTTCGCCTCACAGCAATCCGTATTCCAGCGCCAGGGAAATCGCCTGATTGCTGGTTTTTGCGCCGAGCTTGAACTTGGCGTTCCTCAGCCTTTGCTTGATGGCCCCCAGCGATACGCCGATTTTGCCGGCGATCTGCTTCATCAAAAACCCGCTGCGCAGCATTCGCAACACTTCAAGCTCGGCCTCGGTCAGGTTGACAGGCGGTCTTGCCGCAGAATGCAAGGCCCAGAGCGAATCACGGAAAAAATGAATTTCGTCGTCTTTGAACTCTCGGTTTTTCCGGGCGAAGGTGGCAAAGCTGCGCATTCCGTCAAATTCATCGCTGAAACTGACGGCAATGCCGTAACGCATTCCGAAACCCGCTGCCTGCCTCATGATCCTGCGCGGGTCCGGCAGTTCGATGTCGCTCCAGCGAATGCTGCCGGTGTTGTCGTAAATCCACTTCAGGACAGGGTCATGCAGCATGAAACCCCGCTGTGTATAAAGGTCAATCCATTCCGGCGGATAGGCGTTCTGTTCGACTCTGGGAAAGGCAAAACCGACGCACAGGGCGACGTAATAGCCGCACGGCGCCCATTTGTCGAAATCGAAGAAATGGATCGAATGGTTCATTCGCGGCAATTCCCATACCCGCCCTGCTTCGGGCGCGACATTTTTTCCTGACTCCGATAATCTGTAATCGTCGAGCAGAATAGGATATAGTCGCCGGACTATGCAACCATAATGCGAATGAATGACTGCCATGTCAGAAAAACCGACGATCAGCCAAAGACTCGATGGTGTAGCGAAAATCTGCACAGCAGGTTATGCGATAGGACTGCATATCAAATTCTCGACCCCGACATTCTTTTTTCAGAGCTACAGCAAGGATTGGCTGGAGCACTATTCCGCCAACGGGCTGGTTCTTCACGACCCCATTATCCGGTGGGGGTTTGAAAACACCGGCGTTGCCGATTGGCAGGATCTGGGTGATCTGGATGAGCGCAGTGTCCTGAAACAGGCTGGCAGCTACGGCCTGAACCACGGCATTGTCATCTCGTTGCTGGAGGACGGCTTGCGAAGCATTGCCGGATTTTCCCACACGGATCGCAGGTTCACGGAAACCGAGGCCGCCTTTCTGGCGCGTGAACTGTCATCGCTTCATGAACTGGCGAGCAGCCGGAACATGCCGTGTTCCGCAGGGCGAACCACGCTCATGTGAGCATCGGTTACACTTTCCCGGGGTCCGACCGGCCGCTATTCTGACTCCGTATCGCCGGTTGATCGGGTTTCCCCGGCTTCCCAATCCGCATGGCTGCGCCCATCCGGCAGCTGCGGACCTCTATCAATCTTGATTTTGGAGCTGATTTTAGAGCGGCATTCCCTCGACGCTGTCTGTCTTTAGGTGTCACATCCCGTGTGATTATATGGCTGCTTTCTGAAGAGCTCGGGCTTTTCTCGATGCCAGTCTGGTCTTGTCCCGGTTACGTTCCGGTCTCTTAATTCATTTATGCGGCTTTCCGTTCAAATGCCAAGGGGCTTTTGCCGCCTAACGATGAATGGCGTCGACGCGGATTGTAGAACCCATTGATATACTGGAATATTGCGCCTTCGGCTTGGCGCCTGGTTTCCCAGCGGTTCCGCCAAATCATCTCTGCCTTGAGCGATTTGAAGAACGTTTCCACCATGGAATTGTCGTAACAATTTCCTTTGCCGCTCATCGAGACTTTGAAGCTATGCTGTGACAGGCGCTTTTGATAATCATGTGAACAGTATTGTGATCCACGATCTGTGTGGTGAATACAGTCCTTGGGCGGTTGCCGCAGGGCCACGGCCATGTCTAACGCCCTGATTGCCAGATCTCGCTTCATACGATTACTGACAGCCCAGCCGATGACACGCCGGGAATACAGGTCAAGAATGACGGCCAAATACAGCCAGCCTTCACTGGTCCAGATATAGGATATGTCTCCCGCCCATTTCTGGTTCGGAGCATCAGCAGAGAAATCCTGATCCAACAAGTTGGGTGCAATATTAAACGCGTGGTTGCTGTCGGTGGTCACCTTGTATTTCTGGGTTCTGACGATCTTAATGTCGTTCTCACGCATCAAACGACCTATGCGCCGGCGCCCGACCTTCAGCCCCATATCCTGCAATTCCTCGGTCATGCGTGGCCGACCATAACTTTGCAAACCAAGGCGATGCTGTTCTCGGATATGTGCCAAAATCACCATATCATCGCGTTGTCGCTGGCTCATTGACAGGCCGAACCCTCCATGCACGAAAACCACGCGATGTGACCCGCATAACGCGGCACAGAAATTCGACCGACCATTCTTCTTTCCAGACTTCGATGAACGCAAATCTCACCGGCTTTGGCCTGCAAAGAAGATTGCCGCTTTTTTTAACACTTCCCTCTCCTCGCGCAGCAAGCGGACTTCCTTGCGCAGGCGCTCGTTCTCTTTCTCAACGTCCTCGTGCGGCCCAGACATCAAATCGTCATGCTGATGCTTTTGGACCCACTTGTTCAGCGTCGAAAGACCGACACCCAAATCAGATGAAACCTGAGGGCGGGGCAGGCCGCTGGTGGTTGCCATGCGCACAGCATCACGGCGATACTCGTCTGTGTATCTCGTGGCCATTCATTATCTCCTTCATTCCTAACATTGCTCGAAAGAAACCGGAACTGAACCGGGACAAGACCAGTCCTTGAGCGCATCAATTGGCGTGCGGCCCTTCAGAACGGATTGCGGCAACTGGCCGTTGTAGAGGCGGACGTAGCGGAGAAGCGTCTGTTCGAGGTCCTCGCCGCTGCGGAAACGGTGGCTCTGGAGCACGTCCTCGATCCGTCCGTTGAACCGCTCGACCATGCCGTTGGTCTGCGGCCGCTGAGGTGGGGCCAGGCGATGCTCGATCCCGAACCCGGCGCAGAGGCGGTCGAACTCATGATTGCCGGTCGCGGCGCGGCGGCGAAGGCCGAAGAGCCTGTCGGTGAACTCCTTGCCATTGTCCGTCAGCACGCGGGTGATCCGCATCGGGGCGGCGCGCTCCAGATCGCGCAGGAACCGGCGGGCGTTGGCCGCATTCTTCACTGGGTAGATGCGCACGAAGACCCAGCGGGTGGCGCGGGCGATCGCGACGAACAGATACCGGCGACAGATACCGGCGACAGATACCGGCGCTTCTCCTCATCGGCCATCTGCGGCAGGTATTTCACGTCGATGTGGATGTAGCCGGGCTCGTATGCCTTGAAAGGCTTGTGCGCGGGCTTCGCCACCTTCGGCTTCAGGTCACGGAGGGAGCCGACCCCATGCCGACGCAGGCATCGATCCAGCCCGGAGCGCGAGACGTTCGGGTTGAGAAACTCGCTGGACCACGGCGAGCAGGTCGTCGAGCGGCAGCAGCAGACTCTGTCTCAGCGAGACCGCCACGGCCTCCTGCGCCGGTGTCAGCGTGGTCTGCAACCTGTGCGCCGTGTGGCTCCGATCATGGACGGTGTCTCCACACCGTCTGCTCCGGGATGCCGTAGCGCTCGGCCACGATCCACGCGGGCTCTTTGCTCGCCTGGATTGCGGCCCTGATCTTCGGCGTCGTCGTCGCCTGCTTGTGCAAAGAAATCAGCATGTCTTGTCCCCGTCCCGAATCTCACGCAGGACCGATCTTGCCATGAACAGGCCAGAGCGGCGAGGGTCTATCTGATCGTCCGGGATGGAACAGGTAGGGCGCACTTCAAGCCGTCATTGATCCATGCAACAATGCCCCGAACCGGGCGGTTTTCCGTAATTATGGGCGGATACATCCTGTGATCAGGCAGTGACGGCGCCGCCGAACTGGACCAGGCGGCGGATGTTGCAGGCGATGTTGGCCATGCCCATCATGTGTTTGCGGACTGCGAAGACATGCTCGACGGGCGCACGGTGCTTTGACCTTGTGCTGTTCCCGCGTCTGATATTCCCGGGCATTGGGCGCCCCTCTGGTTTGCGATGGTGGACATGGCTGACAAAACCGCGCCGCTCCATGAACGCCTCGTTCTTCATCGAGCGACAGGCGCTGTCCGCCCGGACGCCTGACCCGGTGTCAGTGGCAATCCAGCAGCCCCCGGCGCAGCATCCGCCCGTCATCGGCCGCCGCACTGGTGACATCCCATCGCCGGATGAACCGGAAACACTTGTCGATGCCGGAATGCGCCTTGTATCCGAAACTCGGGATGGCGATGTCGGGCGGCGCGGGGCCGTCCTCGCGCGGGCGCGCCCCGCCAAACCGAGAGCCATTGGCACCCAATCATGCGCGGGGCCGTCCTCGCGCGGGCGCGCCCTGGCGAACCCCAGAACAATGGCAATCAGCCCGGTGGGCCGTCCTCGCGCGGGCGCGCCGTGGCGAACTGGGGCGAACTGGATGGTCCAGCGTGCATCCACGTCTTTTTGCCCGGCTTTGGCCGGATCATCGGGCCGGTTCTCGTCGCCGGGCTTGCCCATCCTGACAGCCGTCTTCTCGTCAACCGTGTTGCGTACCCTGGCGCGGCGACCAGCGTGCTGGCGACGGTCCGACCGGACATCGCGATGTAACCGGCCTCGCGCAGCGCGCGTCGAACCGGCTGAAAAGCCCCTCGATCGCGCCTGCCCTGGTCAGACGCTCGCGGAACACCCGAATGGTCTTCGCGTCCGGGACCCGGTCATGCAGCCCGAGACCGAGGAAACGCATGAACGACAGCCGGTCCGGGATCAGGAACTCTGCGCGGTCATCACCGGGATTGTCTTGCGCCTGGACAATCAGGATCCTGAACATCAGCACGACGTCACAGGGCGGGCGGCCGCCTTTCGAGCCATCCGAGTACGCCAGAGCCTTCACAATATCCGCACGGAAAATCTCGAAATCAGACGCCACGGCACAGGCTTCCAACTGATCGCCAGGATCGCTCGACCGCTTCCGGCGGTCATCCATGTCAGAAAATCCCGGCTGTCCGACCATCTGCTGCTCCTGTCACGAGGTGCCGGGAGTGAACCGGATTCAGACCGGATTGGCGAGGTAAATCAAGACCCTCAGCTGAAGTGCAAAGCCAAATTGATTGTGAGCTCGACGGCGCGTACCAATGATTTCCAGATCATCATCCGCCAAGATGTAGTGCTGAAGGATCGAAACTTCGTCGGTCGGGAGGTCAAAAAGGACCGAACGCTGGCGCTCGGTCAGTATGGTGGATAACGTACAGGGCACCTCGATTTTTGACCGTTTTCATGACCGCGCGGCGGCGCGTGCGGGCTGAGGCTGCAGGGAGACCGTTGGCTGGCGGTTTGTTGCGTCCGGACTATCTTGGCGGTGCGCCTTTCCCGGTCGGCCTTTTCTGCCTCGCGGCCTGAATCTGTTGGCTGGTTTGCGCGATGTTCACGCCGGGCACGGGCTCGGACGGCGCAGTCGGCCGAGGCGGCGCATGTTACAGGCGAGCTTCTTCATCCCGATCCTGGCCCCGGCCCGAACCAGGCCAATCGTGCGCACCAGCGTGCCGCCCATGTCGTTGGCCTGAGCGCCGAAGACATGCTCGACCCGGACGCGCACACTGGATTTGGTCCGGTTGCTGCCCCTGGCCTGTTCGGTCAGTGGTTTGCCCCGCTTGCCCTTGCGGTGGATGTGGCTTTTCAGCTTCCGCGCGCGCAGCTTCGCCTCCATCTCCCCGGACCGACAGGCCGCGTCCGCCCACACACCGGAGCCGGTGTTGCCCTGCATCAGCAGGTGATCCACCACCTGGCTGTCATGCTGCGCGGCAGCGCTGACGTGATAGCGCCGCACCAGCTTGTGCTTGCGGTCCACGTTGACGTGGTTCTTGTAGCCGTGGACTTCCCGTGTTTCCTGGTCCAGCGCGCGTTCACGTCCTTCTGGCTGCGCTTCGCGGGCTTGTCCGCCCGGTCCTCGGGCGCCTCGCCCTTCCTGATCGCCGCGTTCTCGTCGCGCGTGTTGTGGTTGCGCGGCACCGCCACGATGGAAGCATCAAGGTTCTGGCCGCCCCGCGCAATGTAGCCCTGCCGGGCCAGATACCCGTCGAACTGGCTGAACAGTTCCTCCACCTTGCCCGCCTGCGCCTGCGCCTCGCGATAAAGCCATACTGTCTTCGCGTCAGGCACCCGACCATCGAGGCCGAGGCCGAGGCACCGCATGAAGGATAACCGGTCGCGCACCTGATACTCGATCTGGTCGTCGGACAGGTTGTACAGCGCGCTCACCACCAGCGTCTTGAACATCAGCACCGCATCCATCGGCTTGCGCCCCGCGCGCGACTTGCGCTCCGCATCCGGCTTGCGCCAAACCCGCTCAAGTGTTGGGCGAAACTCTTCCCACGGAACCACGGCGGCGATCTCGACTAGCGGGTCCCTCTTGGCGTCCAGGCTCGCATAACGATCTGAAAGATAAAAGAAACCCATCTGCGCCATCGCCACACCCCCAGTGTCAGATCACCCCCTCAGCCATACCCCGGCGCCAAGAGAAGCGCAATTCTTCGAGGTGCCCTTCTGTGTATCCGTGATCTGTACCATGCTTTGAGAGAGGAGCCATGACGATGACGATATCCAGGGAACTTCTGGACGAACTTCTGGAAGGCTGCGAGCGGCCTGAAGACCTGCTTGGCGATACCGGGCTGCTGAAAGAGCTCAGGATCAAACTGATGGAGCGGATGCTTGGGGCCGAACTGACCGCGCATCCGGGCTATGAAGAAGGCAAGGATGCACCTCCGGGTCAGTCCAATCGGCGCAACGGCACAGCCGGCAAGCGCCTGAAGGGCCAGATCGGCGAGGCGCCGATTTCCGTGCCCCGTGATCGGGATGGCAGTTTTGAGCCGGAACTGGTGAAGAAGGGCCAGACCCGGATCGACGGGATGGATGACAGGATCATCGGCCTCTATGCCGCCGGACGAGAGTGTCCGCGACATCCGCGCCCATCTTGAGGATATCTACGGTCTTCTGGTCTCGCCGGATTTGATCAGCCGCGTCACCGACGCCGTGCTCGACGAGGTGCGCGACTGGCAAAGCCGGGCGCTGGAGCGGATGTATCCGATCGTTATCTTCGACGCGCTGCGGGTGAAGATCCGCGACGCCGACAGCCGCATGGTGAAGAACAAGGCCGTCTACATCGCCCTGGGGGTCAGCCGGGACGGCGTGCGCGAGGTCCCGGGCCTGTGGATCGCTGATAACGAGGGGGCCAAATTCTGGTTGTCGGTGATGAACGAGCTGAAGAACCGAGGTGTCCAGGACACTCTCGATCGCCGTGGTGGACGGGCTCAGGATATCTGTCCTGGTCAAGGTTTGATTTTGGACCACTGGCGGTTTTCGCGGATCAAGGTATTTGCGAGGATGATGAGCTTGCGCATGATTGCCACAAGAGCGACCCTGGCTTTCCTGCCCTTTTGACGCAAAGCCTTGTAGACGCAGGTGAGTTGGGAATTGCAGCGCGCTGCGACGAGGGCGGGCATGTAGAGCGCCTGGCGAAGCCCGGCTCGTCCGCCTCCGATTTTCGCTCTGGCTGTCCATTTGCCGGACGTGCGCACGAAGGGAGCCAGGCCCGCAAGCGCGGCGGCCTGCCCGGGCGTCAAGGTTCCGATCTCCGGCATTTCGATGAGCATTGCGCGACGGCAGGGGATCGACCGCAGGATCTCGAACTGTCCGGCAAGCTTTGCATCCTCGCGGATACGCTTCTTCAACCCGGCATCGAGCCGGGCAAGTTGCCTTGCGATCCGGCGCATCCCGGTTTTCAGTTGCGCCTTGACGAGTGTGTTGCGCGCACCGCAGAGCCGGTTCCGGCAGGCAGTCTGGTCCTTGATGAGAGCGCTCCGGGCGACATGCACCTCCCGCAGATCGTTCATGGGTTCATCGCGCAACGGTGAAGCCTTCAGGTCAGGCATCGCCCCCATGCGGGCTGGCAGTTCCGCATCGTTCCGGTCAGTTTTGGCGGACTGGCCGACCGCTTCGGCGAAGCGGCGGGCGCGTTTGGGGTTCACCTTGACCATGGCGTGAGCCGTCTTTGAAAGGCGGGCCTCCGGATCGCGATGACAGCGTCCTGCAGGCTCGTGGACGACGCGGCGGCACTGCGGTCCGGTCCGGTTCTTCAGCGTCTTCAGTCCTGTCCGGTCGTTGGTGAAGCGTTTCGCCTTGCCATCGCTCAGGCGATGGGTGTCGGGATGATCTTTCGGGATGTCGATGCCGATGGTGTCATTCATGACCTTTTCGTCTCCCGTTCCTGTCATACGAGGCAGGGGTGTTCCCTCCTCCACTATCTGTTCGGGTTCATCAAAAGGGCGGGGGTGATCCATCTTGAGAACGGTCCTCAAAGACCAGGGCATCATCGATCCATCCCCCGCCACCCCTCGGGCCGCTGCTGCGGCCCGAGGGGTGGCATCCGTATCGCACGGATACGAATGCCTGGGAAATCCAATAGACAAGGGCTTCCCGGAGGCGATCACCGCCGCCTTTGGGGACACCACGGTCCAGACCTGCATCGTGCATCTGGTGCGTCACTCCCTAAACTTCTGCTCGCAGAAGTTATGGAAAGACCGCAAGGGAGTGGCCTCGCGCAGCGCGGCGTCGAACCGGCTGAAAAGCCCCTCGATCACGCCTGCCCTGGTCAGACGCTCGCGGAACGCCCGAATGGTCTTCGCGTCTGGAACCCGTCCGAGTACGCCAGAGCCTTCACGATATCCGCACGGAAAATCCCGAAACCAAACGCCCCGGCATACGGGCGTCGGCTTCCAACTGATCGCCAGGATCGCGCGACCGCTTCAGGCGATCATCCATGTCAGAAAATCCCGGCTGTCCGACCATCTGCCGCTCCTGTCACGAGGCGCCGGGAGTGAACCGGATTCAGGCCGGATTGGCGAGGTAAATCGAGACTCTCAGCTGTCCCCCGGCTGCTTTCAAAGGCATATCCGTGCCACAGAGACATTCAGAGAAAAAGCCCGAAAAGTTGGCGACAGAACCACGACCTCTGCATTTCGACGGGATTGCACCAGCATATCCAGCACCTCGCCGTTAGTGTCCATGGGCCGGCGCCACAGGCAGTTGGAAAGGCGGGCAACACCTTGACCGATCCCCTCAGCCCGCATCCTCCAGATCGCGCCCTGCTCCGACCATCCGATTCATATAGCCCAGAAAATCCCGGATGGCGCCTTCCAGGTCATCGGGGGCCAGCGGCCCGCCGGAGAAATAGCGCGTGTTTTGCGCCTTTTGCAGCGTCTCCAGCTTTTCCTTGTCTTCGGCATTGAAAGACTTGCACAGTTCCACATAAGCCACGACTTCCGGATCCCGGGGATCTGTCTTGAAGCCCGCCACTCCCCACCGGATCGCAACCCTGTCCGCGCCAGCCGGACGCAGGCACAGGTAGAGCGTGTAGTTCGCGGCCACGGCCACGACGAAGCTGGGGAAGATATTGAACAGAACCGTGTTGCGTTGCTCATCTTCCGTCATGTCGTCGTGGAACGGGCCGCGCGGCGGAAATTCGGGATCGTAGTAGGATCTGTAGGCGGTCCAGCGGTCCTCGCCCGGCACCTTGCGGCACAGTTGCGTCGGCGTCATCGGTTGCAGGGTCGTCCGGTGGGTCGCAAACAGGTGATACCCTTCCATGAAATTCTCGGTCAGGTTTTTCCAGTTGGTGCCCCAGACCGTATCCTCGTGGAACAGCAGATTGCGCTCTTCGTTGTGATAGTTGTGCAAGATGCCCTGAAGTGTTTTCAACTGCGGGGCCAGCGGTTCGGCATTGCCATTCAGATTGACGAAGATGAAGTTGTTCCAGATCTCCGTCTTCATCTTCGGCAGGCTGCATTTTCCGGCATCGAACGCCCTGGCCTTTTTCATCAACGGGGCGGTCTTGAGCGCCCCGTCCCGGTCGTAGGTCCAGGCATGATAGGGGCACACAAAGCTGCGCCTGTTGCCGCCTGGCGCGACCTCGACCAGATTCCCGCGGTGACGGCAGACATTGGACAGGACATTGACCTCGCCCCCGGAATTGCGCACGATCAGCAATTGCTCTCCGACAAGTTCGGTCGTGAAGAAATCACCCGCATCAGGAATTTCGCCTGTATGGCCAAGACACACCCATTCCTGTCGGAAAATATGCTCCTGCTCCAACGCCAGAAAATCCTCGGACGTATAAAAGGCAGGGGTCATGCTGCGGGCCTGATCGCGATCCAGCGATGTGACATCGCTCAACGCGCGCCGCAACATCTCCGGGATTCGGGGTGAAGTGGTGGACATTCGGGTCTCCTCAGCCGGCGAGCGCCTCAACAAGTTTCCGGCGTTCGATCACGGCCTCATCGAGCCAATCGGTTCGCATCTCCGGCACGGAATTCAACAGCAACCGGGTATAGGGATGGCAGGGCGGTGTCAGAACCTCGCCGACCGGACCCTGCGCCACAATCCGGCCCTGGCGCATCACCGCAATCCGATCCGATATTCTGGACACCGTGGCGATGTCATGGGTGATGAACATGTAACTCAGATTCAGCTCGTCCTGCAAATCCCTGAGCAGATCGAGGATTTGCTGAGCAACTATCGTGTCCAGCGCCGAGGTAATCTCATCGCAGATGATCAGGCGCGGCTCTGCGGCAAGGGCGCGCGCCAGATTGACCCGCTGACGCTGCCCGCCAGACAGTTCCGGCGGAAAGCGGGAGGCAAAGCTGACGGGCAAATCCATCCGCTCCAGAAGCCGGGCGGCTTCGCGTTTGGCGTCCTGCGCACCCAGCCCGCGATAGAACATCATCGGGCGGCCCAGGATCTTGTCGATGCGCTGGCGCGGGTTCAGCGCCACATCCGCCATCTGAAAGGCAAATTGCACCTGCCGCAGGTCATCACGGCTGCGCTGCGCCACATACTGCGGCAATTGCCGTCCGTCCAGATAGACGCCGCCCTCCCGTGCGCCCATCAAACCAGAGATCAGCCGCCCCAGCGTGGTCTTGCCCGAGCCGGACTCGCCGATCACCCCAACGGTCTCGCCCTGCTTTATTTTCAGGTCGATGTCTTGCAGCGCGATGGCCTCCTGCCTTGACCCATAGCCCGCAGTGACGCCGCGCACTTCAATCAGTGGCGCATCCGTGGTGTCCACCACCGCCGGCGTCGGTATCTCATCAGGCATCAGATGCGCGGCAGCCATCAGAGCCTTGGTATAGGCGTGCTGCGGATTGCGGATGATGTCCCCGGTGGTGCCATATTCGACCATTTTGCCGTCTTTCAGAACAAGGATATGATCGGCAATCTGCGCGACCAGCGACAGGTCATGGGTGACATAGATCGCCGCCGTCCTGTTGTCTGCGATCAGCTTTTTGAAGCTCGCCAGCACTTCGATCTGGGTGGTCACATCCAGCGCCGTGGTCGGCTCGTCAAGGATCAGAAGGCGCGGATCGCTGATCATCGCCATGGCGGCCATCAGCCGCTGCAACTGCCCGCCGGAGACCTGATGCGGGTAGCGCTGCCCGATGGTGTCGGGGTTCGGCAGTTCCAGATCGGCATAGAGCCTCGCCGCGCGTTTCAGCGCGTCGGCACGGCTCATCGCGCCGGTGATCACGGGGATTTCCGTCACCTGCGCATCAATGGTCATCGCGCCGTTGAAAGACGCCGCCGCCGATTGAGCGACATAGGTGATGTCCTTGCCCCGCAGTTCCTGCAATTTCGGCAGCGATTGCGTCAGTACGTCTGTGCCGGCCAAATGCACGGACCCGCCCGTGATATGGCAGCCGGACCGTGTATAACCCATGCAACTGAGCGAAATGGTTGTTTTGCCGGACCCGCTTTCGCCGATCAGCGCAATCACCTCACCCGGTTTCACATCAAAACTGATGTCCTCGACAATCCTGAACTCATTGCCGCGCTTTTCACGCACGGACACCTCAAGGTTGCGAACGGTCAGAAGGGGCTGGCTCATATCAAATCTCATCCGGTAGCCTGGCGCCAGAACGTTGCAGCAACCAGTCGATAAAGACGTTCATGGAAATGGCAATCAGGGCGATGCCGAAGGCCGGGTAAAGCACGGTGTATTCACCATAGAGAATCGCCTGCATGTTTTCCTTGACCATCACGCCGAGGTCCGATTGCGGCGGTTGCACCCCCAGCCCCAAGAAGCTGAGCGCCGAGATGAACAGGATCGCATAGGTAAAGCGGATGCCGAATTCGGCGGCCAGCGGGGTCAGGGCATTGGGCAGCGCCTCGTGCCAGATGATCCAGCCCCTGCCCTCGCCGCGCACCACTGCCGCCTCGACATAATCCATCACCATGATATTCACCGCCAGCGCGCGCGCCACGCGGAACACGCGGGTCATGTCGATGAAGGCGATGGTCAACACCAGAACGAGGAAAGACGAGCCAAGCGAGTTGATCACGATCAACGCCAGCATCAACGCCGGAAAGCTGAGCATGGCGTCATTCAAACGGCTCATCCAGTTGTCCACGCTCCCCCCGAAGGCTGCTGCAAGAAAACCAAGCCCGACACCTGCAAAGAACGACAGAAAGGTGATCACCAATGCCAGAAACAGCGTCACCCGCACGCCGTAGATCAGGCGCGAGAGCATATCGCGGCCCAGAAAGTCACTGCCCAGCCACATTTCCGCACTGGGGCGGGCAAAGCTCTCGTTGGACAGAATCGCGCCCTCGTCATACGGCGCGATCCAGGGCGCGAAGGTGGCGATAATCAGCACCGCAATCAGGAACGCAATGCAGATGGCAACGCCGGGCGTCAGATCATCGCGAATATCGCGCAGATGCGTGCGCCGGTTCTGTGGGACATCGCTCATTTTTTGTACCTCACGCGCGGGTTGGCCATGATTGACAGGATGTCCGCTGTGAGGTTCAGCAGGATGTAGACGCAACAAAAGATCATTGCGCAGGTCTGCACGATGGGCACATCGCGGTTGGTCACCGCCTCGACCATATAGCGGCCCAGGCCGGGGTAATTGAACAGCGTCTCGATCACCACGACGCCGCTGATCAGATAGGCAAGGTTCAGGGCAACCACATTGATGATCGGCCCCAGGGCATTGGGCAGCGCATGACGAAGCAGCAACCTTCGCCGCGGCACGCCCTTGAGGATCGCCATTTCAATGGCAGGGCTGCTGAGAACATTCAGTACGGCAGAGCGCGTCATGCGCACCATATGGGCCAGAATGGTAAAGGTAAGACCCGCCACCGGCAGGATCAGGATGCGCACCCAGTCGAGGAATTCGTACCCCGGCCGGATCGAGGCAATGGCAGGCAACCACTGCAACTTGACCGCAAAGATCGTGACCAGCACAACAGCCACCAGAAAGTCGGGAAAGGAAATCAGCGCCAGCGAGGCCGAGGTGATCACGCGGTCGGCCAGGCCTCCGGGCTTGATCGCCGCCGCCAGACCCAGAATGATTGCCAGCGGCACCGCAATCAGCGCGGTGCAGAGCGCAAGGATCAGGGTATTGGTGGCCCTGCCGGAAATTTCGCTCCGGATATCGGTGCCATTGACCAGAGAGGTTCCAAAATCTCCGCTGACAAAATTGCCGAGCCAGACAAGATAGCGGACATGCAAAGGCTCGTTCAGACCCAGCCGCTCGCGGATCTGGGCGACGAGTTCCGGCGTCGCTCCCTGCCCCAGTATTGCATTTGCCACATCACCGGGAAGAATTTCGGTCCCCAGAAACACCAGAGCAGACACGAAAAGAAGAGTAACCGCGCCGATCAGCAATCGCTTCCAGAGAATTTCAAACAGACTCATGGCGCCCCTTCCCGTTTCCCGCAACTGTGATCACAGTTTGAAGATATTGCAAGAGAAACCGATGCCGGGCCGCAACAAATCCGAAATCCGCCATCGGATGCGTCAGGAAACGCCACGAAAGAGGTCAACGCCCCAGCGCACGTCTTCCTCCACCAGTCGCCGGGCGGTGGCTGCGTCCCTGGTCCTGAGGGCGTCAATGATTTCATTGTGATCCCCCAGCCAGTTGTCAGCGTTCACAAGATTGACAATGCCATGGGCCAGCCACGGCCCTGTCTGCACATACAGCCCGTCGATGATCGCCTTCATGGCGTCATTGCCTGCCCTGTCGTAGATGCAATTGTGGAACCGGTGGTTCGCCAGAAGAAACGCCGTCGGGTCGCGCTGCACCCGGCATTGCTCCATCCTTTTCGTCATCCGGGACAAAAAGTCGAGGTCGGCATTATTCATGTGCATTGCGGCCGCCTCTGCCGCCGCCCCTTCCAGCACCGCGCGGATGTGGAACAGGTCGGCAGCTTGCGCGGATGAGAGGTCCGGCACACGGTAGGCTTTGCGTGCGGCCCCTACAAGCGCGTTCTCCGATGCCAGTTGCCGCAATGCCTCCCGGACGGGCATCGTGGAAAATGCGTATCCCTCCGCCAGCTTTCTGATGGACAGGCTCTCGGCGGGTTTGAGTTGCCCCGTGATCAGCTTCCTGCGCAGGTCGGCATGGACGAACGAACTGAGGTTCCGGGGTTCGGCGGTCTTCGGTTTTTGCGCATCCTGCATGAGAAATCTCTCGTTCGACGGGCAATCTGTAAGCCAGCGCCTGCATGATGACCAGACCATGACGTTTGCAGCAGTCAGACGCCGCCGATTCCAAAACGGTCTTGCTATTGTGCGGAATCTGTGATCACAGTTTTCGGAAAATCAGGAGCAGGGTGACGACCCCTGTCACCAAACCCATGGCAGTGCCATTCGGGATTGCCCAACAGCGGAGACGATCGGATGTCAGACGACAGATTCAACGACTACCTCTTCAAGCAATATGTGGCGAACAGTATCTCGCGACGCAGGTTTATGGGTACGCTGGCGGCTACTGGTGTGTCAGCGACACTCATCGGCAGCCTGACCGCCGGGCGCGCGCGGGCGGCGACCCCGAAAAAGGGCGGCGTCTTGATCATGGGTGTGCCCACCGCGGATGCCAAGGATTCACTGGATCCCACCAAGCTGAATACCACCGCAAACCTTGTGGCGGCCTTTGCGGTATATGATCTGCTGGTCAACCGCGATACCGATCTGCGGCCGATCCCGATGCTCGCCACCGGCTGGACGCCCAATGACAACGCGACCGAGTGGGTCTTCGACCTGCGCAGCGGCGTCACCTTCCACAATGGAAAGGACTTCACCGCAGACGATGTAATCTATTCCCTGTCGCGCCACACCGCCGAAGGGTCTGAATCTCCGACAAAGTCCTTTCTGTCACAGATCACGTCGATGCAAAAGACCGCACCCTTGCAGGTGAAATTCACGCTGGCGTCCTCCAACGCCGATTTTCCCATCACGCTCAGCGACACCCGCGTGCCGATCAGCCCGGCAGGCGTTGATGATTTCAGCGGCGCGGTCTACGGCACCGGCCCGTTCAAGGTGGCGACCTATGACCCGAGCAACCGTGTCGAGTTCGTGCGCAACGACGATTACTGGGGCGAGGTCGCCAATGTCGATACATTCGAGATGATCGGCATCGGCGATCCGACGGCGCGCGTCAACGCGCTGGTCGCGGGTGACATCAACTGCCTTTTGCAGCTTGATCCGATCTCTGTGCAATTGCTGGAGCGTTCCGACGCGGCACAGGTGCTGCGGGCCAATTCCGGGGCGCAAATCAATCTTGCGATGATGCTCGACCGCGCACCGACCGACAACAATGACCTGCGGCTGGCGATGAAATACGCCGTGGACCGTCAGCAGATCGTCGATAACGTGCTCAAAGGCTATGGCGGCATCGGCAACGATCACCCGGTTGCGCCCAACGATCCCTTCTATTGCAGCGACATCCCGCAGCGCGCTTACGATCCCGAACAGGCGCGGTTCCACATCAGGAAGGCCGGGCTGGAGAACACGCCGATCGACCTTTACGCCTCCGACGTTCCCGGCTCCGGCGCGCTGTCGGCCTGTCAGGTGTTCCAGCAATCCGCGCAGGCGGCGGGCGTGAACATCAACCTGATCCAGCCCCCTGCGGACACTTACTGGTCCGCAGTCTGGATGCAGAAACCGATGATCGTCTCCGGCTGGGATGCGCGGCCTGTGCCCGACCTGATCCTGTCGATCGCCTTCCAGTCCGGCGTCAGCTACAACGAGACGGCATGGGCCAACGAACGGTTCGACCAGATTCTTGTCGAAGCCCGCGGCATCACCGACTTTGACAAGCGCAAGGAGCTTTATTGCGAAGTGCAGATGATGTTGCACGAAAATGGCGGGCATATCCCGCTTGCCTTCCGCGACTATCTTGACGCACATGCAAACGAAGTCATGGGGATGACACCGCATGGTGCCGGCCCGATGGGCTTTTTCCAAGGCCCCCGGACCGCCTGGATTGATGCGTAAGCCAACTTTGGCGGCCATGGGTCCGAACCCGTGGCCGCTGCTTGCCTGAATCGAAGAGATACGCCCGATGTTCCTGAAAAACGCTTGGTATGTCGCCGCTTGGTCGGACGAAATAACGCAGGATCTGCAGCAGGTCGTTCTGCTGAACGAAAACATCTGCATGTTCCGCGACAGCGCGGGCAATATCGTCGCCCTTGAGGATGCCTGCCCACACCGCAAGTTACCACTCAGCAAGGGCCGTCGCAAAGGCGATGCGGTGGAATGTGGCTATCACGGGCTGACCTTCAACTGTGCGGGACAGTGTATCGTGGCCCCCGGTCAGGGGACGATCCCGTCCAGCGCCAGGGTCCGCGCCTACCCTTGTGAGGAACGCTATGGGCTGGTCTGGATCTGGATGGGCAACCCGGCGCTGGCTGACGCCGGCGAGATTTTCGAGATCGGGAATTTTGATGACCCGGCATGGGGCATGAACAAGGGGGCCGCCCTGAGCATCGACTGCAATTACCTCTATGTAACCGACAACCTGCTGGACCCCACGCATGTCGCCTGGGTACACCAATCCTCCTTTGGACAGGCGGCAACCGCCAACACGCCGCTTCGGATCACCAGAAAGGATGACGGTATCACTGTCTGGCGCTGGATGATGGATGTGGAACCGGCCCCGTTTTACAAAAAGATCGTCGAATTCGAGGGCAATTGCGACCGCCTGCAGCATTACGAAGTCCGCTACCCCAGCCACGCGCTGATCAGGGCCGTGTTCACACCCGCCGGCGCCGGCGGCGTGGACGGCCCGTTGCATGAGAAGACCTTCATCATGGACAGCTACAACTTCATGACCCCCGAAACGGAATCCAGGACCCGTTACTACTGGTTCCAGTTGCGAAATATCCGCCCGGATGACGAAGCACTGAGCCAAATGATGAGCGAGGATGTCAAACATGCCTTCGAGGAAGATCGCGAAGTGCTCAATCAGGTGCAAAAGGGCATGACCAACAGGAAAACGCCGCATATTGATCTGAGTATTGACGGCGGGCAGTTGCGCTATCGGCGTCAGCTTGAAGCGATGATAGCCCAGGAGCGCACGGTCGATGCCGCGATGGAGTAGGCGCCGATGGATGGGTTGGCGAGGACTGAATCGCCCCGGTTTTCCCGGCGACCTTTGGCTTCATTTCACGCGACCCTGTCGAACGCGCTGCGCTGCGCATGGTAATTCGCTTCTGCGTCGGCTGGCGGGATGTTTCCGATGGGGCCCGGCAAACGTCGATTGTTGAACCAGTCAACCCATCCCGGCGTTGCCATTTCCAAGTCCTGCATGTTGCGCCAAGGGCCTTTGCGATGAACCGGTTCGGTTTTGCAAAGGCCATTCATGGTTTCTGCGAGGGCGTTGTCACACGAGCCCCCGACGCTGCCGACCGACGGCTCGATACCAGCCGCGGCCAGACGCTCGCTATAGCGGATCGACAGGTAGAGGGCGGCTTCAATCGGTGGTCGCAACGGTTGTTTGATACCTCATATCAAGACTTCGTCCAATGCTTCAGCTGGAGTTTTCCAACCAGGCGTTTTTCCCGGGCGACAGTTCAGGGTGCAGGCGACGGCCTCCAGTTCGTCCCTGCTGTGGCCGCCAAGGTCTGTGCCTTTTGGAAAGTACTGTCGCAAAAGCCCGTTCGTGTTTTCATTGCTGCCGCGCTGCCAGGGACTTTGAGGATCGCAGAAGCAGATCCGGACCCCTGTGTCGTCCTTCGGTTTTTCATGCCGGGCCATTTCCGCACCCTGATTGTAGCGCGACAATCAAGATGAGAAGTGCGCGTCAATCAGGATGAGAATCCTTGGTCGCGACGTTTGGGACGATGCCGGGCTTTTGTGCCGCGATCAAGGGGTTTGTTTTTTGATTGTCGCGGAGCGTCAATCAGCTTTGGTGTTTTCCGGTGTGGCTTTTTGTGCAGGCCTTCCCGGCCCCTTTGCCTTTTGTGCTGCTCTTCGCCGGTAGCTTTCGACATTCATCTCGAAGATGGTTGCGTGGTGCACGAGCCTGTCGACGGCGGCCAATGTCATGGCCGGGTCTGGAAAAATCGCATTCCACTCCCCGAAGGGCTGGTTGGCCGTGATCAACATTGAGCGGCGTTCATATCTCGCGCTGATGAGTTCGAAGAGCACACTGGTTTCAGCCTGATCCTTGGTGACGTAGGTGATGTCATCGAGGATCAGCAGATGGAATTTGTCGAGCTTTGCAATGGCACTTTCGAGGACGAGATCGCGGCGGGCCTGTTGGAGTTTCTGGACCAGATCGGTGGTGCGGCTGAATAGGACGCGGTAGCCTTGCTCGACAAGGGCGAGCCCGATGGCTGAGCCGAGATGTGATTTGCCCACACCTGGCGGCCCAAACAGCAGGATGTTGCCGCCCTTTCCGATCCAGCTGTCGCCAGCGGTGATCGCACTGACATGGGCCTTGGACAGCATGGGGACGGCTGTGAAGTCGAAGGTGTCGATCGTTTTTCCGGGCAACAGGCGTGCCTGTGCGAGATGTCGCTCGATACGACGGCGATCTCGTTCAGCCAGTTCATGCTCCACCAGGGTGCTGAGCATCCGAGCGGCGGGCCAGCCTTCCTTGTCGGCTTGTTCCGCAAAGCGCGGCCATAGCGCCTTGATGGCTGGCAAGCGCAATTCGGTCAGAGCCAAGGTTAGGCGGGCGGTATCGGTCTGGGGCGATGTCATGCTGTCACCTCCTGAGCGGATGGCGTACCGCCGACCAACTGGTCGTAAGATGACAGGTCGGCCAGTTGCACCGCGACTTGGGGGAGTGCGTCTTGTGATGGGCTAAACACTGCGCGTAGGGCCGCCATGTCAGGCGGGCGCTTCTGGCGAAGGTCCTCCTCAAGCTGCGCTGCCAATTCAGCCTCGCAGCCCCGCTCGTGTGCCAGCGCCAGAAGATCGACAACCATGCGACACGCCGCCTTCTCACTGGTCTGCTCCAGCAGGAATGCGAACATGTTACGGAACGCCCGGCGCGGGAATAGCTGATCCCGATAGACCAGCCCCATCAGCGCCATGGGCTTTTTGCGCAAGGAGTGGATGACGTGGTGGTAATTGACCACGTGCCCATGGCTCCCGGTGCTCGAGGCTCGTCCGCGTGTCAGCGTTAGCAGGGCAGAGCTTCCCAGGAACAGCTCCAACCGATCATCGTAGAGCCGAACCCGCAGCTGATGCCCGATCAACCGGGATGGCACGGTGTAGAACACCTTGCGCAAGGTGAAGCCCCCGGAGGAAGTGACGCGCAACGTGATCTCCTCGTAATCCGTGGTCCGCCGCGTCGGCAAAGGTCTGAGGCTCGCACGTTCCGCATCGATACGCTTGGCATTGCGGGCGTTGATCCGGCCCACGATCTCGTCGATGAAGCGACGATAATCTTGCAAGCTTTCGAAGTCGCGCGACCCACGCATGACCAGCGCGTCCTCAATGGTGCGCTTCAGATGCCCATTGGGGCTCTCGATGGAACCGTTCTCGTGTGCGACGCCCTTGTTGTTGCGCGTCGGCGTCATTCCATAATGGTTGCACAGGGCGTCGAAGCGGTCGGTTAGATCGGCCCGGGATGACTTATCCAGGTTCTTGAAGGCCGCCGACAGGCTGTCAGTTCTATGATTGTGTGGCACGCCGCCGAGCGTCCAGAGGGCGTTCTGCAATCCCTCAGCCAGCGCCACATAGCTTTCGCCGCCCAGCACGACGTGGGCGTGCTGAAACCCGCTATAGGCAAGCCGGAAGTGATACAGTCGATGGCCCAGTGCCTCACCGGCAATGGTCACACCCAACTTGCCCATGGCGGTGAAATCCGACAGGCCCATTTTGCCCGGTGTGTGGGTCTGCCGGAAAATGACGTCCTGTTCAGGGCCGTGTTCCGCATTCCAGGCGCGTATCCGTCGCTCCGGAGTCCGTCGGATGCCCGTACCCAGATCAGAATGCCGACGCAGAAGCTCCTCGTAAACCGCCACAGGTCGGATCCCCGGTGAGGACCGCAGAAGCGGCACGACCTCCGCATCAAAAATGTCCGCCAGCGGGTCCGGACGCCGCCGGCCGCGAGGGGCCTTCTTCTGTGATGGTAAAATTGGGTCAGCTTGCAGCCGATAGCCCGTTGCCTGGCTGATCCCCGCCTTGGCAGCGGCAACGGCAACGGAATGGGTCGATCTGAGCGTCATGAAGAGCCTCATTTGTTGGTCAGTGACATGACAGCCCGGCATGAACGATCCCCTTGCACAGAAAATCATTCCTTATCCGAGCCGGCCACAACCGTCAGGCCCGCCCCAAAAGGGCAAAACGCGTGTGCGGGGCCTCCCCAGTCGGGCTACGCCCTCCCTGCGAGCCCCCGCACACGCGTTCTCATCCTGATTGACGCTGGATTCTCACCTTGTTTGTCGCGCAGCAAACATGCGCCACAGCGGGCTGGAACGTGATGCCCTCGCAAACCGCGCCATGCTCCATGCAAATGCACGCGCGCAAAAACCACAACGATGGTCAGGAAAGGCGCGAAACCGGCAGCCCGCCGGAGCCCTCTGGCTGAACCCGGAGCGTGAAACCGGTACCTCCCAAATCAGAGGCACCGCATGAAATCAGCGGACAACTTCTTTGATAAATACCGCCACCAGCTCTGGTTCATGGCGCAGCACACGCGACAGGAATTTGCTTGTCTTATGACATTATGTGGCTTCTTTGCGATAAGGGAGCCGCTGCCCGGCACCTCACATATGCCGGGCAGCGGCGGCGGTCGGATCGCGTTGCGCCTGGTCGGCAGAGACCGAAAGAGAGTATGATCGACCGCCGTCTTCACCACAGGCCTGAACGGATACACGGGGCCCTGGCCCCGCATGACAAGCAGGATATGGCGAAGATGACGGATCATGACATTGGCGTGGACATTTCCAAAGCCCACTTCGACGCGTTCGATCTCAAGACAGGACGGGCGGCGCAGTTCACGAATGGCAAGACCGGGTTTCGGAGCTTCCGGAAATGGCTGGGCGGGCGCAAGATCGCCCGGATCGTCTACGAGGCGACCGGTATCTACCACCGGGCATTCGAGCTTGCGCTTGAGGCGGATTTCCCGCTGGTCAAGGTAAATCCGCTCCAGGCGCGCCGGTTCGCAGAAGCCCGCGGCACACGCGCCAGGACCGACCGGGCGGATGCCCGCTCCCTGGCAGAAACGGGAAAGGCTTTCGATCTCGAAGCGCTGCCGCTGAGGTCAAAAAGCCGGCGCCTTCTCAGAGACGTGCACTCGGCACGCTCCAGAATGATGGCCGAACGCGTCCGTCTTCCCGGTCGCATCTCCCAACTCGACGTGCCGCTTTTGCAGCGTCGGACGCGGGAGTTGATCGAGCATGTCGAAAGGCGCGTCGCCGGGTTGGATGCCGGGACCGCAGCGCTGATCGCTGAGGACCAGAAAGAAACCCGCAAGCTGGAAATCGTCCGCTCCATTCCCGGCACAGGCATGGTGACGGCCTCGGCCATCCTCGCCTTCATGCCCGGGATCGGCCAACTCGAACGCAAACAGGTGGCAAGCCTGGCTGGCCTTGCTCCGTTCACACGATCATCCGGAACCCGGGTTGGCCAGTCATTCATCAAGGGCGGTCGAAAGCCGCTGCGGCAGGCATTGTACATGCCGGCGCTCGTTGCGGCGCGCTTCAATCCGGATCTGAAGAAGAAATACGACGCTCTGCGCACCGCCGGGAAACCAGCCAAGGTCGCGCTTGTCGCGCTGATGCGAAAACTGATCGAACTCGCCAACACACTCGTCAAATCCGACCGGAAATGGGCCCCGAAAACCTGTTGACAAAAACGGATACTCTCTTTGCTCATCAGCTGAGGATCTCTATCAATCTTTATTTTGGAGTTGATTTTAGAGCGGCATTCCCTCGACGCTGTCTGTCTTTGGGTTCTGTCGGTGTGACAGCATGATTTGCGCCCGAACCGGGCGGTTTTCCGTAATTATGGGCGGATACATCCTGTGATCAGGCAGTGACGGCGCCGCCGAGCGCGCCGCTCCATGAACGCCTCGTTCTTCATCGAGCGACAGGCGCTGTCCGCCCGGACGCCTGACCCGGTGTCAGTGGCAATCCAGCAGCCCCCGGCGCAGCATCCGCCCGTCATCGGCCGCCGCACTGGTGACATCCCATCGCCGGATGAACCGGAAACGCTTGTCGATGCCGGAATGCGCCTTGTATCCGAAACTCGGGATGGCGATGTCGGGCGGCGCGGGGCCGTCCTCGTGCGGGCGCGCCCTGACGAACTGGGGCGAACTGGATGGTCCAGCGTGCATCCACGTCTTTTTGCCCGGCTTTGGCCGGATCATCGGGCCGGTTCTCGTCGCCGGGCTTGCCCATCCTGACAGCCGTCTTCCCGTCAACCGTGTTGCGTACCCTGGCGCGGCGACCAGCGTGCTGGCGACGATCCGACCGGACATCGCGATGTAACCGGCCTCGCGCAGCGCGGCGTCGAACCGGCTGAAAAGCCCCTCGATCGCGCCTGCCCTGGTCAGACGCTCGCGGAACACCCGAATGGTCTTCGCGTCCGGAACCCGGTCCTGCAAGCCCGAGCCCGAGGAAACGCATGAACGACAGCCGGTCCGGGATCAGGAACCCTGCGCGGTCATCACCGGGATTGTCTTGCGCCTGGACAATCAGGATCCTGAACATCAGCACGACGTCACAGGGCGGGCGGGCACCGTGCGAGCCGTCCGAGTACGCCAGAGCCTTCACAATATCCGCACGGAAAATCTCGAAATCAGACGCCCCGGCACAGGCTTCCAACTGATCGCCAGGATCGCTCGACCGCTTCCGGCGGTCATCCATGTCAGAAAATCCCGGCTGTCCGACCATCTGCCGCTCCTGTCACGAGGAGCCGGGAGTGAACCGGATTCAGACCGGATTGGCGAGGTAAATCGAGACCCTCAGCTTGATGCGGCATTCCGGGCGTTCCAGGAACGGTTTCTGCAGGTTTGCCCGGTTGTATCTGGCATTGTCGGGAAACACATGGATAATCCGGGTGTCCGGATAGACCCGTTCCAGCTTTTCGAACAGTCGCAGGGTCGTCTCGGCGTTGATCTTCTCGCCCTCCACCCGGGTCATGGTCATGGTTTCGAGGTCCAGCGCCCCCTGAAGGTTCAGCCGCCGGCGGCCCGTCGTGGCCTCGATGGCCGGCTTGTCGGAGGCCAGGAACCAACCATGCGCCGGCCGGCTCTGGCACTCGGGATGAACCGCATCGGCGAAAACAACCGTCTCGACCGGAAACATCCCGCGTGTCAGCTGTTCGCAATGCCGGATGAAGGCTTCCTGCGCCTGCCTGTCGGCCTGCTTCGGAAGCGATTTCGGCTTCACGCAAGTGAACCCCGGGCGGTGCATCGGCTTGATGGCGCCCGAACGGGAGTACGCGACCCCGTACCGGCGAAAGATGACATCCCGAACTTCATTGATATCGCGCGGCGGGTCGTCACGGAACTGCGCCTTGAGGGCGGTTTCCTGGTCCCGGCTCGGATGACCTTCCCGGTCCGGATACGCCGCCAGCTCCAAAAAGGCGAGACCCGGCTCACGAAACTCCCGAAGCCGGCTGCGGACCGTGTCGGGATCGAGAAACAGGGTCTTTGCCACGAACCATGCCGACTGGCCGTCATCCAGCAGAAGCAGGGCATTCGCACGGCGCCCCACAAGTGCTGCTGCCTTGCGCTGGCGCAGGATATCCAGCAATGCCTCGCGTTGATCAGCCGTCAGGAAGCAGGCCCGTTTGCGCATGTTCGCTGCGAAGTTGTTCTCTGCGCAGGGTGTTGGAGAACTGCATGAAGCGGCAGACGGATCATGTCAACAAAAAACAAATAAGCCCGAAGCAATGACTCCGAGTATAACATGTTTATTGCCCTGTTTTAACGGGGTTTCTCAACCAGAACCATCATCCCGGAAACAACCATTTGCCGTCAGAATAGAGACAACGAAAAATCATAAAATGATTTTTTGTATAATCGTGCCGTACAAGATTTTCGCATTCTGCTCAAATCTGCGGATGGATGCAGTTTGCATCCGGTCAATGCAGGGCCGGACCGCGCTAAAGCGGTTTCAGTTTACGTTGGATCGTGAGCGTCCGTTGAACCGGACCTAACGCGGGGGCGGAGGAGCCGATAGTGTCCACCATCGATAGTGGACACCATGAGGCACTCTATGGCTGGCAGGCGCAAGAAGCGAATTTGGTGGGACGACGAGAAGCGTTCGATCTGCCTGCAGACTGCCGCGCCGGGTGTTTCTGTGGCTCAGGTTGCGCGGCGCTACGCGATGAACGCCAATCTGATCTTCAAATGGCTGAAGGACCCGCGTTTTGCGCCGGATTTCACCGAGGTCGTAGCTGCATCCGTGTTTCTGCCGGTTGAGATTTCTCCGGCTGCTTCACATCCGGTCCCGGCGCAGCCATCCGGTCCCGTCGCCTTCGGTGGCCGTATCGAGATTGAGTTGGCTGGCGGTCACCGGATCAGCGCCGAGGGTGGGTTCGATCCTGATGTGCTGGCGCGGCTGCTGAAGGGGCTGATGTCTTGATCCCGGTGCCGGGCAACACGCGGGTGTGGCTGTCGGCGGGTGTCACGGACATGCGGCGAGGGTTCAATACGCTGGCGGCCCAGGCCGGGAAGGTTTTGGCCGAAGACCCGTATTCCGGCCACCTGTTCGTGTTCCGGGGTCGGCGCGGCGATCTGTTGAAGATCATCTGGTGGGATTGCCAGGGCGCGTGCCTGTTTTCGAAGCGGTTGGAGAAAGGGCGGTTTGTCTGGCCCGCTGCAAAGGACGGCAGGATCAGCGTCACACCCGCGCAGCTCTCAATGCTGTTGGAGGGGATTGACTGGCGGATGCCCCGTAAAACCTGGAGACCGTTGAGCGTAGGACAGGTCAATGAATACGAGGCTTTGCGCGCTTTCGGGGTTCACCCCGGAATGCTGATCCGGTATAGGATCGGCGATGCTGAAGGACCTCGACATAGCCCCGGATGATCCTGCGGAACTGCGGGCAGTGAACCGGCTTCCGGCCGATGAAGTCAAGGCGCTGACCCTGAAGGTGGAACAACTCCAACACCAACTGGCGGGGCATGACCGGCACCGGTTTGGATCGAAATCAGAAAGCCTCTACCAGCTCAATCCGGTCTTCCGGGAAGATGAGGCGATTGCCGAAGCCGCTGGAGAACAGGCGGCGCCTGCTCCAACGCCTGAAACGGACAAACCGGCCCGCCGGCACAGCCGCAAGCCCTTGCCCGATCATCCGGACCGGCACGAAGAGGTCTTGTCGCCGGGCGAGGACTGCCGATGTTGCGGTGGGGCGTTGAAGAGGCTCGGTGAGGACGTGACCGAGGAGTTGGAATACAAACCGGGGCGTTTTGTCGTGAACCGGATCGTGCGTCCGCGTATGGCCTGTTCCTGTTGCGAGGCCATTGTCCAATCGCCGCTGCCATCGCGCCCGATCGAACGTGGCCGCCCGGGACCGGGGCTGCCGGCGCACGTGTTGGTCAGCAAATACGCGGACCACCTGCCGCTCTACCGTCAGTCGCAAATATACGCCCGTGAAGGCGTTGATCTTGATCGATCAACTCTGACCAATTGGGTTGGCGGCTCCACCGCGCTTCTGGAACCTCTGGCTGACACCATTGGCCGAATGGTCCGCCGAGGCGCGGCCATCTTCGCTGATGATACGCCTGTTAAAATGCAGGCCCCCGGCAACAAGAAGGCCAGGACCGCCCGTGTCCGGACCTATGTTCGCGATGAACGACCATGGTCTGGATCATCACCGCCCTGCGCGTGGTATCAGTTCACGATTGATCGCAAGGGCGAACATCCCGTCTCACATCTCTCCGGCTACAAAGGCTGGGTCCATGCGGACGGGTATTCCGGCTTCAACGGGGTATTCGGTGAGGACAAGGCCCAGGAGATGGCTTGTTTGGCGCACGTCAGACGCAAGTTTGTAGACATCTTTGCCGCGCAAGGCTCATCGATTGCCGAAGAAGCCCTCCGCCGGATCGCGGAACTCTATGCCGTCGAGAAAGAGGCGCGTGGCAAACCGTCTGAAGAGCGCGTTGCCATCCGTCAGGAAAAGGCAAAACCGATCTTCGATGAACTTGAGACCTGGTTACACGCGCAGTTGCCAAATATATCTGGCAAGTCGCCTCTGGCCCAGGCGATCCGTTATGCCCTTGGTCGTTTGCCAAAGGCACGCGGTTATTTGAACCATGGCTTTCTGGAAGCGGACAACAACATCGCCGAACGCGCTATAAAACCTGTCGCCACAGGTCGCAAAAATTGGATGTTCGCCGGTTCCGAGGGCGGTGGCAAAGCCATCGCCATCGCCTACACCCTGATCGAAACGGCAAAGCTTGATAAAGTCGATCCACAAGCCTGGCTCACATGGGTTCTCGCCCGCATCGCGGATCACAAGATCACTCGGCTGGACGAGTTGATGCCCTGGCGTTACGCTGCATCAGCAGCGTAACCGGGACGACCGGCAGTACGCCAGGGCTCCTTCACCGAACGGTCACGTTGGATCATATCCGGGCTTACAAAAGTAATTCCAACACTCTTCAGGTGTGAACAGATCGCAGACTTCGCCAAGTGCATCGAAGAGGCCCGTGAAGCTGCGGGCGCCGACCCTGCGCAGGTGGGCTTTGAGCCTGGAGAAGGCCCTCTCGATTGGATTGAGGTCGGGGCTGCAGGGCGGCAGGTAAAGGAACCAGCAGCCATGTGCGCGCCGGGCAGCTTGTGCTTCCTTGTTGCGATGGTTTGCGAGGTTGTCGAGCACGACTGCCGTGCCAGGAGCGATCTCCGGCACCAGCACCTCGCTGATGCAGGCGGCGAAGGCATAAACCGTCCATTGCGCCTTTGATCACCCATGGCGCGATGATGTCGGCCCGGGTGAGCCCGGCGGTCAGCGTCTGCGTCCCCCACCTGCCAAAGGGCGCGGATGCGGTCAGCCGGGCGCCGCGCAAGGACCGGCCGCGCAGGCGGGTCAGGTTGGTTTTGACAGAGGTCTCATCAATAAAGACGATGCGCTCCCGCATGGCGCGTATCGCGGGTATGCGGTGAGTGAACCAGTCCGCCCGCACCCGCATTATCCTTGCGCGGCGGCGCTCATCCGTGATGAGGCTCTTTTTTTGTACGTGTAGCCAAGTCGCCTCAACGCCTGATCAATCCCCGAGACAGAAGCCCGAACCCCGTGCGCATGCTCCAATGCGCCTTGCAGTTCCTTGAGCGTGATATCCGGGTCCTGATGGATCAACTCAATCAGGAAAGCGTGGAAAGGCGCCAGACGGCGACGCCCGGTCTTGCGGCGGTTCGGCACGGGGTCGAGGCTGACACCTTGCCGTATCTTTTGCGCCAAACGCGACGCCGACGCCGCCGATATCATCAACCGGCGACCAATCTCGCGACCGGATAGGCCTTCGTCAAAAAGTTGCCGGAAGCGGCTGCGAATATCAGCGGAAAGCGGGTTGGGCATGATCTGATCCTCCTGAACAGGCTGAAGCAGAAATCACGCACCATGGGAAGCCCATATCTCTCCAACGTAATCTGGAAACGCTTTAATGCAACAGTCCCGTGTTGCCTTCGTTCGCCACAGCGTGTAGGGTAGAAGCCTGATGTTTCATCTACCGGGGAAGGTGATGGGTCTGAATATCAAGAACGACGAGGCGTGCCGCCTGGCGGGTGAACTGGCGGGGCTGACAGGTGAGTCCATGACCGGTGCGATCACCGTCGCCCTGCGCGAACGCCTGGAACGCGAGAACCGCCGGCGCAGTGCAGAGACCCGCGCCCGGAAGCTGCGCACCATCGCGGAACGTTGTGCGAAGCTCATGGGACCGGGGCCGTCCGCGGTGGAGCACGGTGACATGCTCTATGACGGGCAGGGCCTGCCCGGGTGATCGTTGACACCTCGGCCTTGCTGGCAATCCTGAACCGGGAGCCCGATGCGGAACGCTACGAGGCAGCGATCCTGACGGCAGCCCCTTGCCGCATGTCGGTCGCGAACGTGCTGGAGGCCTTGATCGTGGTGGAGAGCCGCGGCGGCGAGGGGGCAGGCCATGAACTTGACGCCTTCCTCAAGCACGCCGGGATTGAGCCGGAGCCGGTTACCACCGAACATCTGGCAGCGGCACGCCGTGCCTGGCGGCACTTCGGCAAGGGCAGGCATCCGGCGGCGCTGAATTTCGGCGACTGTTTCGCGTATGCGCTCGCCGACGTGACGGGCGAGCCACTGTTGTACAAGGGCGATGATTTTGCCCGTACCGACATTTCGGCTGCCCTGCCTCCTTCCAAAGGGCCCTCCGGCGCATGACGGTGGGCAGACCGTACTAGGGTCTGTTGAGATTCGGGATTTTCATTTTCGCTGACATCTGATTCATTCTTTCCAAAAGGGAGAATGAAATGTTGAGCGAGCGTTTTGTTATCAATGACGCGCAATGGGCTTTGATGGAACCGCATTGTTTTGGCAAGAAACGCGATCCCGGTCGCACTGGCGGTGACAGCCGTCTTTTTCTGGCAAGCCGTATTGTGGATTGCTCGAACCGGGGCGCCCTGGCGTGATCTTCCATCCGGCTTTGGCAATTGGAACACCGTTTACAAACGTTTCCGCCATTGGGTAAGAGCCGATGTTTTCAAACGGATATTTGACGCTGTCTCAAATGACCCTGACATGGAGTATGTCATGATTGACGGCACAATCGTGAAGGTCCACCGCCACGGGCAGGGCGCAAAAGGGGGGCTCAAAGCCAGGCTACAGGGCGCTCTCACAGTACTCTTTTTCTGGAATTACCACCAGAATCCTGGCTCTGACAGATGCGCCTGGCAATCTTGTCTCCTTCCGCCTGATGCCTGGGCAAGCCCACGATTTGAGCGAAACATCCGAGTTGATCGAGGGTGTTTCGTGCGAGATGCTCCTCGCGGATCGGGCGTTTGATGCCGACTGGTTGCGCGAAAATCTGGACAAGTCGGGGATTGTGCCAGTCATTCCGCCCAGATCGAACCGGAAGTTTCCGCCGGAATTTGACAAACACTGCTACAAATGGCGACACCTGATCGAGAATTACTTCCGGAAACTCAAGGAATTCAAGCGTATTGCGTTGCGGGCCTGTAAAACAGATCAGAGCTTCTCCTCCATGATCTATCTGGCCGCGGCTATCATCAACTCACGGTGAATCTCAACAGGCCCTGGTCCCCCGGAATTGTAATTTGTATCATTGACTGAGCGGGTATTGAGAAGGATGTTGCGATGGTGGGACGTTTGGCGGATGCAGTGGTTCTGAGCGAAGATGAGCGCCGTTTTCTCGAGGGTCAGGTTCGGCGTCCCAAAGCGGCACGTTCGCTGTCGGACCGATGCCGGATGATCCTGCTGTGCGCCGATGGATTGGCGAGCAAGGAAGTGGCGGCCCGGCTTGGGGTGCATGAACACACAGTCGGCAAATGGCGCAGACGTTTTGTGCGATGCCGGATTGAAGGTCTCACCGACGAATACCGCTCCGGTCGCCCGCGCACCGTGTCGGACGATCAGGTGACTGCGGTGATTGAGCGCACGCTGAACACGACCCCGAGGGATGCGACCCATTGGTCGCTCCGAAGCATGGCAGCCGCGACGGGACTGTCGCACACCACCATCCGGCGGATTTGGAACGGGTTCGGCCTGCAACCGCACCGAAGCGAGACATTCAAGCTCTCAACCGACCCGCTGTTGGTGGACAAGGTGCACGATATCGTCGGGCTGTACCTGTCACCGCCGAACAGGGCTATCGTGTTGTGTGTTGACGAGAAATCGCAAATCCAGGCGCTGGATCGCGAACAGCCTGTGCTGCCAGTGGCACCCGGCGTGGCCGAGCGGCGCACCCACACCTGCATCCGACACGGCACGACGTCGCTTTTTGCAGCACTGGATATCGCCACCGGCGCCGTGATCGGCAAATGCTGCAAGCGGCGCCGCGCCACCGGGTTCCTCGACGTCCTCAAACAGATCGACCGGCAGATGCCGGACGGGCCGGAGGTGCATATCGTCATGGACAATTACGCCACCCACAAAACCCCGAAGATCAAGGCCTGGCTGGCACGCCGCCCGCATTGGCATGTCCACTTCACACCGACCTCGGCCAGTTGGATCAATCAGGTGGAGCGTTGGTTTGCTGAACTGACGCGCAAGCAACTGCAGCGCGGCGTCCATCGTTCAACGGCGGAACCGGAAGCCGATATCGCTGCATTTATCGAGGCCCATAACGAAAACCCCAAACCCTGCAAATGGGTCAAACCCGCCGACCATATCCTCGCCTCCGTCAAGCGGTTCTGCCAACGCGCCCAACAAAACTCATGGGCCGAACTTTAGATGCAGGTGACCAGGGCCTGTTGAGATTCATCGTGAGTTGATGATAGCCGCGGCCAGATAGATCGTAAGCGTCCGGTCTGACAGCCTTATTTCCTTGGTTTTCCGGGCTTCCAGCGTTTTGCGAGACTGAGGACTTCGAGTTTGAGTTTGTCGGTTTCGGGCTGATTGGGATCGAAGGTGCCGCCATACCAGTCTTTGAGATGATCGTGCTCTGGATGCTTTGGATCGGCCATGGCATCGAGGAACCCGTAGTAGCCAGGGAAGCCCCCGACGTCTTCGGGCGGGCATTTACCGATGACCTCGATTAGTCTGGGATAGAGTTCGCCAGGGACGGGATCGGTGATCCTGCCGATCTTGATCCTGTGTTCCCAGTTGTCGCCAAAATCGTAGATGTAGTTGATCGTCTTTTTGCCGGTGTCCTCGATGACTTGGCCCAGAGTGGTTTTGTTGGCGGGCCGGTCCTCGCCGCCAAAATCGGGGTCCGCGATACCCCATGTGGCGCGGGCTGCTTCGAACATGTAGAGATGCGAGTTGGTCCAGCCCATGGCCACCTGCAGTGTCAGGTGCAGCCGGTCCAGCCGGATATCGGCAGGCACCTGCAGGGTGCGGGTGACAGCGGGCTCGATGTCTTGCAGGGTGACTTTGATCTCGATGATGCTCATGCAGCGTCTTTCATGTGATGGTGGCTGCCCATGTTCCATGGCAGCAGGTCGTCGACCTTGGTGATCTTGCAATCCGGGATGCGGGCCAGAGTGTCGGCCAGCCAGGCCTGCGGATCAACGTTGTTCAGTTTGGCGGTTTCAATCAGCGTATAGGCGATGGCAGCGGCTTTGCCGCCTGCCGGTGATCCAACGAAGAGGTAGTTCTTGCGCCCCAAAGCAATACCTCTGATGGCCCGCTCGGCCGCATTATTGTCGATCTCGAGATGGCCATGTTCAAGGTATGGCCGGAGCCGTGGCAACCGGGTCAGCGCATAACGGATGGCCCCTGCAAGTGGCGATTTGCCAGAGATAGCGGGCAGTTGGGCACCCAGCCAATTGCCCAGGTCATCGAAGACGGGTCTGGCCTCGGCCTGCCGTATGGCGGTACGCTGATCCGGCGGCGATCCACGGGCCTCTTTCTCGATAGCGTAGAGCCCTGCTATCCGCTTGATCGCCTCTTCGGTGTAGCGCGACAATCAAGATGAGAAGTGCGCGTCAATCAGGATGAGAATCCTTGGTCGCGACGTTTGGGACGATGCCGGGCTTTTGTGCCGCGATCAAGGGGTTTGTTTTTTGATTGTCGCGGAGCGTCAATCAGCTTTGGTGTTTTCCGGTGTGGCTTTTTGTGCAGGCCTTCCCGGCCCCTTTGCCTTTTGTGCTGCTCTTCGCCGGTAGCTTTCGACATTCATCTCGAAGATGGTTGCGTGGTGCACGAGCCTGTCGACGGCGGCCAATGTCATGGCCGGGTCTGGAAAAATCGCATTCCACTCCCCGAAGGGCTGGTTGGCCGTGATCAACATTGAGCGGCGTTCATATCTCGCGCTGATGAGTTCGAAGAGCACACTGGTTTCAGCCTGATCCTTGGTGACGTAGGTGATGTCATCGAGGATCAGCAGATGGAATTTGTCGAGCTTTGCAATGGCACTTTCGAGGACGAGATCGCGGCGGGCCTGTTGGAGTTTCTGGACCGGATCGGTGGTGCGGCTGAATAGGACGCGGTAGCCTTGCTCGACAAGGGCGAGCCCGATGGCTGAGCCGAGATGTGATTTGCCCACACCTGGCGGCCCAAACAGCAGGATGTTGCCGCCCTTTCCGATCCAGCTGTCGCCAGCGGTGATCGCACTGACATGGGCCTTGGACAGCATGGGACGGCTGTGAAGTCGAAGGTGTCGATCGTTTTTCCGGGCAACAGGCGTGCCTGTGCGAGATGTCGCTCGATACGACGGCGATCTCGTTCAGCCAGTTCATGCTCCACCAGGGTGCTGAGCATCCGAGCGGCGGGCCAGCCTTCCTTGTCGGCTTGTTCCGCAAAGCGCGGCCATAGCGCCTTGATGGCTGGCAAGCGCAATTCGGTCAGAGCCAAGGTTAGGCGGGCGGTATCGGTCTGGGGCGATGTCATGCTGTCACCTCCTGAGCGGATGGCGTACCGCCGACCAACTGGTCGTAAGATGACAGGTCGGCCAGTTGCACCGCGACTTGGGGGAGTGCGTCTTGTGATGGGCTAAACACTGCGCGTAGGGCCGCCATGTCAGGCGGGCGCTTCTGGCGAAGGTCCTCCTCAAGCTGCGCTGCCAATTCAGCCTCGCAGCCCCGCTCGTGTGCCAGCGCCAGAAGATCGACAACCATGCGACACGCCGCCTTCTCACTGGTCTGCTCCAGCAGGAATGCGAACATGTTACGGAACGCCCGGCGCGGGAATAGCTGATCCCGATAGACCAGCCCCATCAGCGCCATGGGCTTTTTGCGCAAGGAGTGGATGACGTGGTGGTAATTGACCACGTGCCCATGGCTCCCGGTGCTCGAGGCTCGTCCGCGTGTCAGCGTTAGCAGGGCAGAGCTTCCCAGGAACAGCTCCAACCGATCATCGTAGAGCCGAACCCGCAGCTGATGCCCGATCAACCGGGATGGCACGGTGTAGAACACCTTGCGCAAGGTGAAGCCCCCGGAGGAAGTGACGCGCAACGTGATCTCCTCGTAATCCGTGGTCCGCCGCGTCGGCAAAGGTCTGAGGCTCGCACGTTCCGCATCGATACGCTTGGCATTGCGGGCGTTGATCCGGCCCACGATCTCGTCGATGAAGCGACGATAATCTTGCAAGCTTTCGAAGTCGCGCGACCCACGCATGACCAGCGCGTCCTCAATGGTGCGCTTCAGATGCCCATTGGGGCTCTCGATGGAACCGTTCTCGTGTGCGACGCCCTTGTTGTTGCGCGTCGGCGTCATTCCATAATGGTTGCACAGGGCGTCGAAGCGGTCGGTTAGATCGGCCCGGGATGACTTATCCAGGTTCTTGAAGGCCGCCGACAGGCTGTCAGTTCCATGATTGTGTGGCACGCCGCCGAGCGTCCAGAGGGCGTTCTGCAATCCCTCAGCCAGCGCCACATAGCTTTCGCCGCCCAGCACGACGTGGGCGTGCTGAAACCCGCTATAGGCAAGCCGGAAGTGATACAGTCGATGGCCCAGTGCCTCACCGGCAATGGTCACACCCAACTTGCCCATGGCGGTGAAATCCGACAGGCCCATTTTGCCCGGTGTGTGGGTCTGCCGGAAAATGACGTCCTGTTCAGGGCCGTGTTCCGCATTCCAGGCGCGTATCCGTCGCTCCGGAGTCCGTCGGATGCCCGTACCCAGATCAGAATGCCGACGCAGAAGCTCCTCGTAAACCGCCACAGGTCGGATCCCCGGTGAGGACCGCAGAAGCGGCACGACCTCCGCATCAAAAATGTCCGCCAGCGGGTCCGGACGCCGCCGGCCGCGAGGGGCCTTCTTCTGTGATGGTAAAATTGGGTCAGCTTGCAGCCGATAGCCCGTTGCCTGGCTGATCCCCGCCTTGGCAGCGGCAACGGCAACGGAATGGGTCGATCTGAGCGTCATGAAGAGCCTCATTTGTTGGTCAGTGACATGACAGCCCGGCATGAACGATCCCCTTGCACAGAAAATCATTCCTTATCCGAGCCGGCCACAACCGTCAGGCCCGCCCCAAAAGGGCAAAACGCGTGTGCGGGGCCTCCCCAGTCGGGCTACGCCCTCCCTGCGAGCCCCCGCACACGCGTTCTCATCCTGATTGACGCTGGATTCTCACCTTGTTTGTCGCGCAGCACTTCGGCGATGGCCGAGCCCTGGGCTTTATGCACATCGACGAACTTGCGCCGGATGTGGGCCATGCAGGCGACCTCGCGGATGTCGCCAGAACGGTAGAGGTCGTTGAATCCGGAATAGCCGTCCGCATGCATCCAGCCCTGGTATCTCTTCAAGTGATCCTTGGGATGCTGACCCCTGCGGTCCGGCGAGAACTGATACCAGGCAGCAGGCGGCGCCTCGCTGTCCCAGGGGCGCTCATCGCGTATGTAAGTCCATAGGCGGGCGGTCTGGGTTTTGCCTGCCCCGGGCGTTAGCATTTTGATCGGCGTATCATCGGCAAACAATGCCTGGCCTGCTTGCACATGTCGTCCGATGGCAACGGCCAGTGGCTCCAGTAGGGCCGTGGATTTGCCCACCCAATCGGCCAGCGTTGAGCGGTCAAGGTCAAGCCCGTCGCGCTCGAATATCTGGCTTTGCCGGTAGAGCGGCAGATGATCGGCATATTTGCTGACCAGAACATGGGCCAACAGTCCTGGTCCAGGACGCCCGCGCTCAATCGGGCGCGATGGCAGCTGTGCCTGGGTGAAGCTGTCGCAGCCCGAACAGGCAAAGCGGGGCCGGGTGATGCGGTTCACGATGAAGCGCCCCGGAACATATTCCAGTTCCTCGGTCACATCCTCGCCCAGGCGGCGCAGCTTGCCACCACAATCCGCACAGGCATCATCTCCGGTGGCCAGTTCGATGTGCTGGCGCGGTATATGATCCGGGATCGGGCGGCGCTTGGGTTTGTCTTTGGGCGGCTCCTCTTCAGGCAGGCGTAACTTGGCTGTCATCGCTGCCGTTGCAATCTCACTGCTCTCCAGGGCCAGTTGCAGCTGCTCGATGCTCTCGGATTTGCTGCCAAACCTATGTGTGCGATGCCCGGATAACTGGTGCCTGAGCTTCTCGATCAACATCGCCTGAGACTTCACCTCGGCCAGCAGAAGCTGCGTGAAAGCACGCAACTCATCGGGGTCTTCCGGTAAGGCTCGGGCCACATTGATCATGGCCAAAACCTGGCAAATCAACGGGCTTTAGGGAATCCCCAAATCACTGATCCGGCCAGATTATCCCGCCTTCAATGGCCGCCATGTGCGCTGCGGAATACGCCAGTCAATGCCCTCCAGAAGCATCGCCAACTGGGCCGGTGTCAATGCGACTTTGCCGTCTTTTGCAGAAGGCCAGACAAACCGGCCCTTCTCCAATCGCCTGGAGAACAGACAGGCCCCCTGACCGTCCCACCAAATGATCTTGATCAGATCGCCACGCCGTCCACGGAAAACGAACATGTGGCCGCAATAAGGGTTCTGCTTCAGCGTCTGTTCCGCCTGAGCCGCCAGCGTCGCAAACCCCCGGCGCATATCCGTTACCCCGGCAGCCAGCCACACCTTCGTGTTCGACGGTACCGGGATCATCCGGACAAGCCACGGATCAGGCCGGCAAGGGCATCGGGATCGTAAGTCCCGCTGACACAAAGCCGGTGCCCGCAAACAAGATCAAACCCAATCCTGCCGCCTGCCACAACCGGCGGCGCGGCTTCATGCCGCACATCCGAAATTATCTCGACCGGCAGAAAGAAAACCTGCTTCTGTGTATCGCCATCAGGCGAAAACCGCCCATCCCTCAGCCACGTAAACACGAGATTGGCATTCACATCATACCGCCGCGCAACCTGACTAACCGAAATCCCCGGAACCCGCGTTTGCGCACAGATCATCCGCTTCTCGTTATTGCTCCAGTTCCGGCGCTTCTTCCTGCCCACATCTGACCTCGATAATGTCCATTAACGATCATGGACACTATCTGACATCTGCGGCCTCAGGCAGGGCAGCCAGACCAGACGCTTACGATAGATCATGGAGGAGAAGCTCTGATCTGTTTTGCAGGCCCGCAACGCAATACGCTTGAATTCCTTGAGTTTCCGGAAGTAATTTTCGATCAGGTGTCGCCATTTGTAGCAGTGTTTGTCAAATTCCGGCGGAAACTTCCGGTTCGATCTAGGCGGAATGACTGGCACAATCCCCGACTTGTCCAGATTTTCGCGCAACCAGTCGGCATCAAACGCCCGATCCGCGAGGAGCATCTCGCACGAAACACCCTCGATCAACTCGGATGTTTCGCTCAAATCGTGGGCTTGCCCAGGCATCAGGCGGAAGGAGACAAGATTGCCAAGCGCATCTGTCAGAGCCAGGATTCTGGTGGTAATTCCAGAAAAAGAGTACTGTGAGAGCGCCCTGTAGCCTGGCTTTGAGCCCCCCTTTTGCGCCCTGCCCGTGGCGGTGGACCTTCACGATTGTGCCGTCAATCATGACATACTCCATGTCAGGGTCATTTGAGACAGCGTCAAATATCCGTTTGAAAACATCGGCTCTTACCCAATGGCGGAAACGTTTGTAAACGGTGTTCCAATTGCCAAAGCCGGATGGAAGATCACGCCAGGGCGCCCCGGTTCGAGCGATCCACAATACGGCTTCCAGAAAAAGACGGCTGTCACCGCCAGTGCGACCGGGATCGCGTTTCTTGCCAAAACAATGCGGTTCCATCAAAGCCCATTGCGCGTCATTGATAACAAAACGCTCGCTCAACATTTCATTCTCCCTTTGGGAAAGAGTGAATCAGAGGTCAGCGAAAATGAAAATCCCGAATCTCAACAGGCCCTGGTCCCCCGGAATTGTAATTTGTATCATTGACTGAGCGGGAATTGAGGAGGATGTTGCGATGGTGGGACGTTTGGCGGATGCAGTGGTTCTGAGCGAAGATGAGCGCCGTTTTCTCGAGGGTCAGGTTCGGCGTCACAAAGCGGCACGTTCGCTGTCGGACCGATGCCGGATGATCCTGCTGTGCGCCGATGGATTGGCGAGCAAGGAAGTGGCGGCCCGGCTTGGGGTGCATGAACACACAGTCGGCAAATGGCGCAGACGTTTTGTGCGATGCCGGATTGAAGGTCTCACCGACGAATACCGCTCCGGTCGCCCGCGCACCGTGTCGGACGATCAGGTGACTGCGGTGATTGAGCGCACGCTGAACACGCCCCCGAGGGATGCGCCCCATTGGTCGCTCCGAAGCATGGCAGCCGCGACGGGACTGTCGCACACCACCATCCGGCGGATTTGGAACGGGTTCGGCCTGCAACCGCACCGAAGCGAGACATTCAAGCTCTCAACCGACCCGCTGTTCGTGGACAAGGTGCACGATATCGTCGGGCTGTACCTGTCACCGCCGAACAGGGCTGTCGTGTTGTGTGTTGACGAGAAATCGCAAATCCAGGCGCTGGATCGCGAACAGCCTGTGCTGCCAATGGCGCCCGGCGTGGCCGAGCGGCGCACCCACACCTGCATCCGACACGGCACGACGTCGCTTTTTGCAGCACTGGATATCGCCACCGGCGCCGTGATCGGCAAATGCTGCAAGCGGCGCCGCGCCACCGGGTTCCTCGACGTCCTCAAACAGATCGACCGGCAGATGCCGGACGGGCCGGAGGTGCATATCGTCATGGACAATTACGCCACCCACAAAACCCCGAAGATCAAGGCCTGGCTGGCACGCCGCCCGCATTGGCATGTCCACTTCACACCGACCTCGGCCAGTTGGATCAATCAGGTGGAGCGTTGGTTTGCTGAACTGACGCGCAAGCAACTGCAGCGCGGCGTCCATCGTTCAACGGCGGAACCGGAAGCCGATATCGCTGCATTTATCGAGGCCCATAACGAAAACCCCAAACCCTGCAAATGGGTCAAACCCGCCGACCATATCCTCGCCTCCGTCAAGCGGTTCTGCCAACGCGCCCAACAAAACTCATGGGCCGAACTTTGGAGGCAGGTGACCAGGGTCAGGCCTCATAGCCAGAATATGACGGTTGCAGCGATGTATATGGCGGATTTGAATACATGTGCGCATCGGTCATAGCGCATCGCGATGCGCCTCCAATCCTTGAGTTTTGCGAACAGGTTTTCGACCTTGTGCCGCCTCTTGTAGGTTTCGGCGCAGTGGGGGATGGTTTTGTTGCGGTTTTTCCTTGAAGGGATGCAAACCTCAATCTTCTGATCTTCAATGATTTTTCGAACCTTTACGCTGTCGTAGCCCCGATCCGCGATCAGAACCCTGGCCGCAGGCAGGTTGGGCAGCAAAACATCCGCACCCTTGAAGTCGCTACGCTGACCCGCCGTCAGATGCAGCCTGACAGGGCGACCCGCACCGTCTCCAACGACATGCAGTTTCGTATTCAGCCCTCCCTTTGTACGCCCGATCAGGCGCGGCCCACCCGCTGATCGGAGCCCCCTTTTTGAGACTGGACGCCGTGCGATGTGCTTTGAGATGGGTTGCGTCAATCATGAGGGTGTCGGCGTCCGGGCCAGAGGGGTTGGCCAATTCTTCGAAAATTCGTTCGAAAATACCTTTGCGGGACCAGCGCACAAACCGATTGTAGAGCGTTTTGTGAGGGCCGTATTCGGCAGGCGCATCGCGCCAGCGTAAACCGTTGCGAATAATGAAAATAATACCACTCGGCACACGACGGTCATCGACCCGGGGCTTGCCATGGGGCTTGGGAAAGAAGGGCCCAAGGCGCGCTGTTTGTGCCTCCGTCAGCCAGAAAAGATCGCTCATGTCACTACTCCGTTTTGCAGAACACTGATTCACACGTTCAAAACAAAGTCAATGGGTCCTGAGCCTAGATTGCGGCCCTGATCTTCGGCGTCGTCGTCGCCTGCTTGTGCAAAGAAATCAGCATGTCTTGCCTCCGTCCCGCAATCTCACGCAGGATTAATCTTGCCATGAACAGGCCAGAACGGCGAGGGTCTATCTGATCGTCCGGGATGGAACAGTTACAGGCGTTCATGAAGTCAGCCAGATGCGTTCGAAGTTGATCATGGTTGTCATAATGGAAGCGTTTGACGGTCGCGTCCTTGATGATTCGGTTCATCCTTTCCACTTGCCCGCCACTCGGGAAAACAGTCCCCCGGACTGTTTTCTTATCCTCGCGGCTCCACGGATGCCGAACTTTTGTCAGCCTGTGCTCGATGCCATATTCGACACAGCGCATCCCGAACATATGTCCGCCGCCATATTTTGCGCTCACCCCATCGCGATACCGGGGCGGCAAAACAAACCGGATGCCATTGTCGGGCAGGATGGTGTGTATTTTGTACGGCACAGCATCGACCAGCGCCGCCAGCAAAGCCGTCGCTGTCCGGCGATTTGCCTTGTCGACAAGCTGCGTAAAGGCGAATTTGCTTGTCCGGTCAATGGCTGCATGGAGATAGAGCCTGCCTTCGGCGGTCCGGACCTCGGCCAGATCAACATGGAGGTATCCGATCGGATATCGTTTGAACGTCTTCATGGCGGGCTTGTCGCCGCCTGCATCCGGCAAGCGGCTGATACCATGGCGCTGCAAGCACCGATGCACAGAAGAGCGTGTCAGGTTCGGGAGAGTTGGCAGCAGCGCATGAAGGCAGTCATCCAGTGGCAGGAGCGTGTGCCGCCGGAACGCGACAATCATTGCCTCCTCTTCCAGGGACAGAACCGTAGACTGCGGCGTCTTCGGCCCGGTTTTCCGATCCTCGGTTGTCGTGCGCTTACGCCATTTGGCCACCGTCTTCGCATTGATGCCATGACGCCTGGCAAGAACCTTCAGGCTTTCCTGACTATCCTGTATTGCTCGACGGACCGCCGCAGTCGTCGTGGCGCTGCCGTGAAGTACTTGTCCCATAGGGCTTCCTTCCATTCCAAAGAAAAGATCGCACCAGCAAAACATGGGATCAAACACATACCATCGGTTTGCCCCAGGTAACCGGGGATGTTGAATATCTGCTCGCGGAACGCGGCATTGTCGTCAGCCGGGAGACCATTCGGCTCCGGGTCAACCGCGTCGGAATGCGAAGGCGGCAATGCGGTTTCCAGCCGGGTTGATCGCCCGGTCTGGCAAGCCCCGGGTCGGTATCACGGACAAATTGCGCAGTTCCATCAAGCCGGTCAGGGCGCTGGCGGCCAATGCGGATCACCGGGCGCACAAGGGACTGAACAACGCGATCAAGGTTTCACATCGCCCGACCCGAAAACAGCAGAAAATCCCGGGCCGCTTCAAATCTCCGTGGCAGGCGCAGAGGTTTCCCGCCGCTCACGACCAGATCAACCTGATCTTTCGCTCCCGCCGACACAAACTCTCCGCCTCATCTTGCCGTCACGCCGGATCCGACGCCTTCAACCTCCGGGCGGAACACACCGCAGAAATAACCTCCTGATGACCGTTTGACCGGTCATTCGCGACCAACCTCAAACAACCTGGCAATACCTGCCCGGCCCGCAAATGCCGTGTGCGGATGGCCGGGGCGCGCGGCTATTTCGTCCCGGACTGATCGGCTGTCAGCTTTTCCAGCACCTCGATCGGAACGATTGCCAGCGCCCGGCGGTGGGTCGCGGCAAGATCGACCCGTGGCGCGCAGCCTTCGTCAAAAGCCTGCATGAAGCGACTTGCACAGAGGCACCAGCTGTCGCCGGGCTTCAGGCCGGGAAAGCCCATTCCGGGTCGCGGGGTCGTCAGGTCATTGCCCACATATCTGGAAAAGGCCAGAAATTCAGCGGTCGTGATCACGCAGACAGTATGGCTGCCATGATCCTGCGCACAGGTATTGCAATGAGCGTCCCGGAAGAATCCGGTCAACGGATCGCCGGAACAGGGGGCAAGCGCGGCACCCAGAACATTGATGGCGGGGTCTTTTTCCATGCCGGCATGTTGGGCGCAAACCTCAGGGGATGCAAGGGGCCGCACATCCGCCCGAAACGCCCCGCCCGGTCATGCCAGCGATGGGCGGGCAACCGGTCGCCCGACCGGAGCCTGCGGGAAACGCCCGCCTGCCTGTCCCGAAACCCCGAAACCTCAGGATAACCTGTCGATCAGGCGTTGCAGCGCCGATTTCGGCGGTTCCCGCGCCGTTTCGGGCGTCGGGTCCGCAGCTTCCGGCGCGGTCTCCTCGCGCACGGGCCTCGGCGGGGCAGGCGGGCGGGCCTGCGCCACCGCATTCATGAACCGGCCGTGATCGCCCGCCGCAAGCGCCGCCGCCCCGTCCGAGACCCCGCGAAGCAGGGCCTCCAGCCAGTCCCGGTCAGCCCTGGCGAAATCATGCAGCACATGGCGCGACACCAGATCCTTGCGCCCCGGATGGCCGATGCCCAGACGCACGCGGCGAAACTCCGGCCCGATATGGGCGTCGGTTGACCTGAGCCCGTTATGACCGGCATGGCCACCGCCGGTTTTCACCCTTGCCTTGCCCGGCGCAAGGTCCAGCTCATCATGAAACGCCGTCACGTCGCCGGGGCAGAGCCTGTAGAACCGCATCGCCTCGCCCACCGACTGACCGGACAGGTTCATGAACGTCTCCGGCTTCAGCAGCAGTACCTTCTGCGCGCCAAGCCGTCCCTCGCTGACGACGCCCTGAAACCTTGCGCGCCAGGGGCCGAAACCGTGATCCCCGGCAATCCGGTCAACGGCCATGTAACCGATATTGTGCCGCGTCCCGGCATATCTTGCGCCCGGATTTCCCAGGCCGACAAAGAGAAGCATCGCATCTTTCCGACAGGTGTTCGTGTTTCCGACAGACGTTGGTGGGGGCAGATTACGGCTTTCTTCCGCCGGGTTCAATTGCCGGCGCCCGTCGCCGGACCGGTTTGCCGATTCCCCCTTTCCAAGCAGGCGCGAGTCGTCTATAGGCACGCTTTCACGCGGGTATGCAGCCTTGGAGGGTGCCCGCTCTGACATGACTGGAGAATGATACTATGGCTGGCGAGATTCCCGATCTTCACGCCACGGTACGGACGGGGACAGGCAAGGGCGCCGCTCGTCACGCCCGCCGCGAAGGCAACGTACCGGGCATCGTTTATGGCGGCGCGGGCGAACCGCTGCCGATCAATATTCCGTTCAACGTCCTGATGAAACGCCTGAAAGCCGGGCGTTTCCTTTCGACGCTGTTCAATCTGAAAGTCGATGGCCATGATGACGTGCGCGTCATCTGCCGGGGCGTTCAGCGTGACGTGGTCAAGGATCTGCCGACGCATCTGGACCTGCTGCGCCTGCACCGCACCACCAAGATCAACCTGGATATTCCGGTCGAGTTCGCCAACGAAAACGCCTGCCCCGGTCTGAAGAAGGGCGGCACCCTGACCGTTGTGCGGCCGATGGTGGAACTGGTCGTGACCGCCGGCGACATTCCGGACCGGATCGTGGTCAACCTGTCCGAAGCGCAGATCGGCGATTCGATCAGCATTTCGGATGTCTCCCTGCCTGTGGGCACCAAACCGACCATCGACCGGGATTTCATTATTGCCACCGTGCAGGCGCCGTCGTCGCTGGCCTCCGGGGAAGAGGAAACCGAGGGCGAAGACATTGCCGCAGATGAGGTTCCGATCGCCACCGAGGAAGCCGCAGGAGCGAAAGCCGCCGAGGAATGATCCTTCCGGTCGGTGGGCCAGACAGCATCCGCCAATACCTGCCCGGAGCCGTGCCGGGCGCGCCCAGAGGTCAGACCGCCGCCGGCAATCCCTGCGGGCGGGATCGGGCCGCCCTAGGCAAAGCCCTTGCAGGCACGGTCCTGGCGCATCCGTCGGCGCATCCCCCGGCGCATCCGTCGAACATCGGAAAATCCGCATGGCGCAGGCAGGCTCGGCATTGAGTGCATTGACTGTCATGACAATGGCAGGGTTCGCGATTGCAAACCGGTTGCCCCCGAACCGGCTGCTTGAATATCCGGCGTTTCGATGGCGATATGTCGGCAGCGAAACTAGGATGAGAGAATCCCGATGAGCGCCGCAGAAATTATCTGGCAGCCGGATCAATCCGCCCGATCAAAGACGCCGATGGCGCGCTTTCTTGCACAGGCCGCAGGAATTGCGGATCGCCCCCTGGACGGCTTTGCGGAATTACATGCCTGGTCGGTGGAGCATCCGGCCGAATTCTGGCCGCTCGCCTGGGATTTTTGCGGCCTCGTCGGCGACAGGGGCGATGTGGCCCATGTGGGCAATGACGATCCCATGCAGGTGCAGTTCTTCCCCGGCGCGCGGCTGAATGTCGCCGAGACCTTTCTGAAGAATGCCGACGGACGTGTTGCGGTCGTCTTTGTCGGCGAAGACGGCCGGCGCATCGAATGGACCCGCGCCGGGTTGAAGCGGGAGGTGGGCAAACTGGCGGCGGCGCTGCGCGCGGAAGGCATAGGCAAAGGGGATCATGTCGTTGGCTATGTGCCCAACATGCCCCAGAGTGTCGCCGCCATGCTGGCGACCGCCTCGCTTGGCGCGATCTGGTCCTCCTGCGCGCCGGAAAACGGACCGGACGTGGTGGTGGATCGCTTTGGCCAGATCGAGCCCAGGCTGATGTTCGCGGCGGACGGCTACTTTCACAACGGCTGGATATTCGATACCCGCCCGGCGATTGCCGGGGTGGTCGGCCGGATCCCCTCGATAGAAAAGGTCGTCATGTGGGCTTGTGCCGGCGATTGCCGGGGGCTGCCCGAGGGCTGCGTTGCCTATGACGATTTCAGGGCTGCGAACGCCCCGGAACTGGTGTGCGAACCGATGGGGTTTCGCGATCCGCTTTATGTCATGTTTTCGTCGGGCACGACCGGGAAGCCGAAATGTATCGAACATTCCGGCGGCGGCGCCTTGCTGCGGGCGATGACCGAACAGCAGCTTCACAGCGATCTGCGCCCCGGCGACCGGATGTTCTATTACACCACATGCAGCTGGATGATGTGGAACTGGCTGATTGCGGCGCTGGCCTCGGAGGCGGCGATCATCCTGTATGATGGCAATCCGATGTATCCGGATATCGGGCGTCTGTTCGATCTGGCGGATGCCGAGGCGATCACCCATTTCGGAACCTCCGCCAAATACGTGGATGCTTCGCTGAAACGGCGCAATCGCCCGAGAGACACGCACAGGCTGACCGACCTGCGGGTGGTGCTGTCCACCGGCTCGCCGCTGTCGCCCGACGGGTTCAGCCACGTCTATGCGGACTGGAAATCCGATCTGCAACTGGCCTCGATCTGCGGGGGCACGGATATTCTGGGGTGCTTCATCGGCGGCTGCCCGATCCTGCCGGTCCGCCGGGGCGAGATTCAATCGGCGTCGCTGGGTCTTGATGTCGCGACACTGGATGACAGGGGAAGGCAGGTGACGGGCGTGGCCGGGGAACTGGTCTGCCGCAATGCCCATCCCTCGATGCCCACCCGGTTTCTGAACGATCCGGACAATGCGCGCTACCGGGCGGCCTATTTCGGTGCCTACCCGAATATCTGGCGGCAGGGGGATTTCACGATCCGCACCGAACATGGCGGTTTCATCGTTCTGGGCCGGTCGGACGCCACGCTGAACCCCGGCGGGGTGCGGATCGGCACGGCAGAGATTTACCGCCGGCTCGACAGGATCGACGGGGTGCTCGATTATGTCGTCGTCGGGCAGAATTTCGACAATGACGTGCGCGTGGTCCTGTTTGTCGTGCTGGCCGGAGGCGTGGCGCTGGATGAGGCCCTGGTCAGGCGAATCAAGGGCGATATACGCACCAATGCCTCCCCCCGGCATGTGCCTGCCAGAATCATCGCGGTCGCCGATGTGCCGCGCACCAAATCCGGCAAGACCGCTGAACTGGCGGTGCGCGATGTTGTCAACAGGGAACCGGTCCGCAACCTCTCCGGCCTCGCCAATCCCGAGGCGCTGGAGCTGTTTGCCGACCTTCCCGAACTTCAGGACTGATGGCGTAAAGGAGGACAGTCATGCCGCTTGCAATGAACCGCGAAGTTTTCATCACCTGTGCGATCACCGGGGCGGGCAGCACGCAGGAGCGTTCGCCCCATGTGCCGCGCAGCCCCCGGCAGATCGCCGAGTCCGCCATTGCCGCGGCAAGGGTCGGGGCGGCGGTGGTCCACTGCCATGTGCGGGATCCGGAAACCGGCGTACCGTCCAGAAAGACCGAATATTACCGAGAGGTCACGAACCGCATCCGCGATGCGGATGTCGATGTGGTGCTGAACCTGACGGCGGGCATGGGCGGGGACATGATCTTTGGCCCGACCGGGGCGCCGCTGCCCCTGGCCGCCGGCACCGACATGGCGTCGGCGGAACAGCGCGTTGCCCATATCGCCGAATGCCTGCCCGAGATTTGCACGCTCGACTGCGGAACGATGAATTTTGCCGAGGCCGATTACGTCATGACCAACACCCCCGGCATGTTGCGCGCCATGGGGCGGATGATGACCGATCTGGGCGTGAAGCCGGAGATCGAAGCCTTTGACACCGGTCATCTGTGGTTTGCCCGGCAATTGGTTTCAGAGGGAATTCTGGAAAACCCGGCGCTGGCGCAGCTTTGCATGGGGGTGCCGTGGGGCGCGCCCGATGATCTGAATACCTTCATCGCGATGGTGAACAATGTGCCGGATGACTGGACGTTCTCGGCCTTCTCGATTGGCCGCAACCAGATGGCCTATGTGGCGGCGGCGGTGCTGGCGGGGGGCAACGTGCGTGTGGGGCTCGAAGACAATCTGTGGCTGGAGAAGGGCGTTCTGGCAGAGAACCGGCAGCTTGTGGAACGGGCCGGGGCCATTGTCTCGGACATGGGCGCACGGGTGATCGGGCCGGAAGAAGTGCGCGCGAAACTGGGGCTGGCGAAGCGCGCGCCGAAGGGCTGATTTCCGCCACCGCATCGCGCCCGCCATGGGGCGGACGGGTTGCGGCGCAACGGTTTTCGAAATCGTTTTCAGGCGGAACGCCGGAACAGACGCCGGAAACAGTGGAGAAACAGGAATGGCAAATGTTGCGGCAATCGTCGGCGGCGGGGTGATCGGGGGCGGCTGGGCCGCGCGGTTCCTGCTGAATGGCTGGGATGTGCGGGTTTTCGACCCGGACCCGGAGGCGGAGCGGAAGATTGGCGAGGTGCTGGCCAATGCCCGCCGCTCTCTGCCCTCGCTTTATGACAGGGCGCTGCCGGCGGAGGGGGCGCTCGGCTTTCACGACAGGATCGCCGATGCTGTTGCCGGGGCCGGGTGGATACAGGAAAGCGTGCCGGAGCGGCTGGAACTGAAGCGGAAGGTTTACGGATCGCTTCAGGATCATTGCCCCCCGACGGCGGTAATCGGCTCTTCGACCTCCGGTTTCAAACCCTCGGAATTGCAGGAGTGCGCCACCCGGCCCGGCCAGATCGTGGTGGCGCATCCGTTCAACCCGGTCTACCTGCTGCCGCTGGTCGAGGTGGTGCCGTCACCCGGAACCGACGCGGCGACCACCGGCAGGGCCATGGACATCCTGACATCGGTCGGGATGAAGCCCCTGCTGGTGCGCAAGGAGATCGACGCCCATATCGCCGACCGTTTTCTGGAGGCGGTCTGGCGCGAGGCCCTGTGGCTGATCAGGGACGGCATCGCCACGACCGGAGAGATCGACGACGCAATCCGCTATGGCTTTGGCCTCAGATGGGCGCAGATGGGGCTGTTCGAGACGTACCGGATCGCCGGGGGCGAGGCCGGGATGAGGCATTTCATCGGCCAGTTCGGACCGGCGCTGCAATGGCCCTGGACCAGGCTGATGGATGTGCCGGAACTGACCGGCGAACTGGTGGACAGGATCGCCGCCCAGTCCGACGCGCAATCCGGTCACATGACGATCCGGGAACTGGAGCGGCGGCGCGACGACAACCTTGTGGGCATGATGCGGGCGCTGAAGAAATCCGGCAGCGCCGCCGGGGGCGCCATCAACGCGCATGAGGCGCGCCTGCCCGACCCGGCGGAGGGTGGGGCGTTGCCGATCACGCTACAGCGCCAGGTTCCGCAAGGCTGGGCCGATTACAACGGCCACATGAATGAGGCCCATTACATGGAGGCGGCCTCTGCCGCCAATGACCGGTTCATGGCGCTGATCGGGGCGGATGCCGCCTATGTCGCCACCGGGCGCAGCTTTTTCACCGTCGAGAACCACATTTGCTATCTGCATGAACTGCTTGCCGGTGAGCGGCTGGCCGTCACCACGCAACTGTTGCTGGCGGAGGGCAGGAAAATGCGCGTCTTCCACCGTCTTCATGGTCAGGACGGCAGGCTGGCGGCGACGGTCGAATCAATGCTGCTGCATGTGGACCTGACGACCCGGAGATCGTCGGAGCCGCCCGCCGGGATCAGGGCGAAACTGGCCGGATACATGGCCGCGCACGGCTCGATGCCGGTGCCGGAGGGGGCAGGGCGGGGGATCGAACAAAAGCGCTGATGCGCCGGGCGTCAGGTCTTTCGGGCATTCCGGTCCAGCCACGCTGCGATAACCAGCAGGGCCAGCCCCGCCCATTCCACGATGGCCGCGACAAGGCCGTGCATATTGGCGATCACCATCCCGGCGCCAAGAACGGACAGGGCGAAAGGCAGGTTCCGGCCGTGGCGTTTCCGGCTGGCCCGGAAGGCCGCGACCGCGATCAGGACAGCAATGTCCACCGCCACCGCCCACGGGCCGGGCGGAATGTCGATGCCGATGCCGAGCACCGCCAGCAATGCGACGCCATAGAGCAGCCCCTTGCAGACCAGCAGCGCCGCTGCGACTGACCAGACCGGCCAGAGCCTTGGTTTGAGCGGCCCGGAGGCACCCTGTTCCGACATTCCGTCCCCCTGTCGTTCCGACATTCCGTCCTCCTGTGCCCGTCCCTTCGCAATCGGACGTTCGGGGAGTATGACAGGCTGCCGGGAAAATGTCGCGCCGGTTTCAAAGTCCCAGCACATCCACCATGTCGTAAGCGCCCGGTTTCCGGCCCAGCCCCCACAGCGCCGCCCGGAGCGCGCCGCGCGCGAAGATGCCCCGGTCGGTCGCCATGTGGCGCAGGACGATGCGTTCGCCGGGGCCTGCGAACAGAACATCATGTTCGCCCACGATGTTGCCGCCGCGGATGGCGGAAAAGCCTATGTCGCCGCGCTTGCGGGGGCCGGTAATGCCATCGCGGCCACTGTCGCGGACATCGCTCAGGCGTCTGCCGCGCCCCTCGGCGGCGGCTTCGCCCAGCATCTGCGCGGTGCCGGAGGGCGCATCGACCTTGTGGCGATGATGCACCTCGATCACCTCGATGTCGAAATCCTCGTCCAGTGCGGCGGCGGCCTTTCTGGCGAGTTGCACCAGAAGGTTCACGCCAGGGCTCATGTTTCCGGCGCGAATCACCACGGCGTGCCGCGCGGCGCGGTCGATGGCGGCAATGTCTTCGTCCGACAGCCCTGTGGTGCCGATCACATGGACGGCGCGGGCCTGGGCCGTCAGTTCGGCGAATGCCACGGTGGCGGCAGGCGCGGTAAAGTCGATCACCGCCTGCGCCCCGACAAAGGCCGCCGGCGGGTCGTCCGTGACCCTGACGCCGATTGCGGCCCCGCCCGTCGCCTCGCCCACATCGCGCCCGATCCAGTCATGGCCTTCGCGTTCCACCGCGCCCGCGAGCCGTGCCGCCGGGCTGGCCTGAACGGTGTCGATCAGCAACCGGCCCATTCGGCCCGATGCGCCTGTGATCACGATACCGGGCAGAGGGTCGGACATGTGGGGGCTCCTTCATGCGCTTCCATGCGCTTCCATGGGCTTCGGCATTCGATAGCCGCTTGCGCGGGGATTGCAAGGCCCCGCTTGCCCCCGGCCCGGACAGTGTTTAGATGACCCGCATGACAAGGAATTCCTGCAATGGCGCACGCGGCCCCTCTCAGCGGCAGTTGCGGGTGGGCGAACTGATCCGCCGGACGATGTCGGAGATTCTGATGCGCGGCGGGATTCACGACCCGGACCTGAACCGGCTGTCGATCACCGTGGCCGAGGTGCGGGTGACGCCCGATCTGAAGACGGCAACGGCATTCGTGTTGCCGCTGGGCGGCAGGGACGGGCCCGCGGCGATTGCGCTTCTTGCGAAGAATGCGGGTGAGCTGCGCCGGATGGTCGCCGGAACCGCCGGGCTGAAACATGCGCCGCAGCTCAAGTTCCGGATTGACGACACCTTCGACCGGATGGATGAGATGCACAGACTGTTGTCACAGGACGCGGTGCGCCGTGATCTGGACCGCAACGACGGCGGCGCATGATCCGGGCGCGGGCCCTGGCGGCGGCGCTCTGCGCCATGGGGTCGGCCGCGGGATCGGCCGCCAACGCCTGTGAGGTCATCAGCCACAGGGGTGTGGATTACACGATCTGCGAGGCGGCGGCAGGCGATGACCTGCGCCTCTGGCACAGCGATGCGCAGGGCGGATTGCTGGGGTCTTTCGGTGCCGTGGAAAATGCGCTGGCCGACGGCGAAACCCTGATCTTTGCCATGAATGCGGGCATGTACCATCAGGATCGCCGCCCGGTCGGGCTTTATGTCGAGGAGTACCGGGAAGCGTCCCCGCTGACCGATGGCGGCGGCTATGGCAATTTCGGGTTGGCGCCCAACGGCGTCTTCTGCATTGCCGAAGGCCGGGTGCGGGTGATCGAGACCGGCAAATTCCGCAATACCGCCCCCGATTGCCGTTTTGCCTCTCAGTCCGGGCCGATGCTGGTGATTGACGGGGCGCTGCATCCGCGTCTGCTGCCGAAGTCCGGCTCGCTTTATTATCGCAACGGGGTTGGGACCAGCGCCGACGGAAGCCGCGCGGTCTTTGCGATTTCCGGGCGTCCGGTGAATTTCCACGATTTCGCAACGCTTTTCCGCGACCGTCTGGGCTTGCCGGATGCGCTCTATTTCGACGGCAGGGTTTCGCGCCTTTACGCCGCCGGGTTGAACCGGCGCGATACCGGCTTTGCGCTGGGGCCGATTGTCGGGCTGGTGGGCCGATCCGGCAATTGACGGGGGTGCAGGCTTGCGCTAAGCCCCTGCCCCTGACCGAAGCACAGGCGGTGAGGCATGGGACGCAGGCGCAAGGGGCGCGATATTTCCGGCTGGCTGGTGGTGGACAAACCCGCGGGGTGGAGTTCGAGCGCCATCGTCAACAAGGTGCGCCGGGCCTTTGACGCCAGGAAAGCGGGCCATGCGGGTACGCTCGATCCGGGGGCGACCGGCGTTCTGGCCGTGGCGCTGGGCGAGGCCACGAAGACGGCGCCCTTCATCACCGATGCGCTGAAAGCCTATACCTTCACCATGCGGCTGGGACAGGCCACCGATACCGACGATGCCGAGGGCGAGGTGATTGCGACAGGCGCCGCGCGCCCCGGCGATGAAGAGATCAGGACGGCGCTGCCCCGGTTCGTGGGCCGGATCATGCAGGCGCCGCCGAAATTCTCTGCCGTCAGGATCAATGGCGAACGGGCGTACAGACGCGCCCGCAACGGTGAGGATGTAGAGATCGCGGCGCGGCCCCTGCGGGTGGAGGAACTGACCCTGATCGACCGGCCCGATCCGGATCATGTCGTGCTGGAACTGGTCTGCGGCAAGGGCGGTTACGTCCGCGCGATTGCCCGTGATCTGGGCGCGGCGCTGGGCTGTCATGGTCATGTGCGCGAATTGCGCCGCACCTGGTCCGGCCCGTTCAAGGCCGAAGACGGCGTCGGTCTCGACCTGATCGGGGAACTGGCGGGGACCGGGGCGCTGGATGCCCGTCTGCGCCCGCTGGAGGCAGGGCTGACCCTGCTGCCGCAAGTGCCGACGACACCCGAAGGCGCGGCGCGTCTGCGCAATGGCAATCCGGGGATCGTGCTGGCCCCGGATATGGAATATGGTGATCGGTGCTGGGCCTCTCTGGACGGGCGGGCGGTGGCGATCGGCATTTTCAGGGCGGGCGAATTGCATCCCGACCGGGTGTTCAATCGCTGAACTGCCGAACGTCGCCGCGCCGTTCGCGGTTTTGTGCAGAATCCCCGAATTATCTGCTATACTGTCCGGCAGACAACCCGGACGGGAACCGGGAACCCGCAGCGAAGGAGGACGCCATGGTCAAGACAATCGGAAACCCGCTGTCGTGGGGTGCGCAATCCATTGGCGCGCTCGGCAATGTGTTCGGCGCGGCCGTGGGCGGCCTGCGCAACGAGGACAACAGCGCCGACGGCGTGCCGGAGGTGCGGACCCTGACGGTTGACGATCTGATGGAGGCGCTGAACAAGGGCTTTCGGGATTTCACCACCTTCCGGACCGATGTGATGTTTCTGGTGTTTCTCTATCCGGTCATCGGGATGGTGCTGGCCTGGCTGGCCACGGATACCGCGCGCCTGCCACTGCTGTTTCCGCTGATTTCGGGCTTTGCGCTGATCGGGCCGGTGGCGGCGGTCGGGCTGTACGAGATGAGCCGGCGCAGGGAGGCCGGGCAGAGCGCCCGCTGGAGCGATGCGTTCGGGGTTCTGAAATCGCCGTCGATTGCGCCGATCTTGGCGCTGGGCTTCTACCTGTTCGGCGTCTTTGTCATCTGGCTGGCCGCGGCCGGCGCGATCCATGGCCTGACGCTGGGGCCGGAGCCGCCGGAATCCATGATCGGATTCGCGATGGAGGTGGCGATGACCGGGTCCGGCTGGATCATGGCGATTGCCGGCTGCGCGGTGGGGTTCGTCTTTGCCGTCGTGGTTCTGGCGACCAGCCTTGTATCCTTCCCGATGCTGCTGGACCGGCAATGCGGGCTGCCGGTTGCGGTGGTCACTTCCATGCGTGTGGCGCGGCGCAACCCGCGTGTGACGGCAATCTGGGGGCTGATCGTGGCCGGATCGCTGGCGCTGGGCTCTCTGCCCGTGTTCCTTGGGCTGATCGTGGCGATGCCGGTGCTGGGACATGCGACCTGGCATCTCTATCGCCGGGCTGTCGTGTCGGAGTAGGGTTTGAAGGCGCGCGTCCCCCGCCTCGCATCCCGGAGCGACATCGCCGGTTGTGTTGCCGGTTGTGTCTTGCCGGATTCCCCGCCACAGGGCGGCAATGGGCAATGATCGTGCGGAGCCATCAAAAGGGCGATGCGGCGTCGGAGGCGGTCTATTCCCCCTGCGGGCGGTATCGTCATGCCCTGACGCGGGTGTGGGACAGGACGGCCCGACGGGTGGCGTTCATCATGCTGAACCCGTCCACGGCGACCGAGGCGCAGAACGACCCCACCATTGAGCGTTGCGAGCGCCGGGCGCGGAGGCTGGGTTTCGGCGGGTTTCGGGTGGTCAATGTCTTTGCGTGGCGCGAGACCGACCCGGCAGGGCTGCGCCGGGCGGCGGACCCCGTCGGCCCCGGCAATGACGCGGCATTGCTGGCGGCGTGCAAATGGGCGGACCTGATCGTCTGCGGCTGGGGCGTACATGGTGCGCATCTGGATCGCGGGCCGGAGGTTGAGCGTTTGCTGCGCCGGGCGGGATGCGACCTGCACCGCCTTGGCGCCACCAGGGCCGGCCATCCGCGTCATCCCTTGTATGTCGGTTACCGGGTGACGCCCGAACCCTGGCAAACCGGCTGAGCGCCGATGACGCAATGGCGGCGGCGCTGTTTCCCCCTTTCGCTTGCCGGGGGAATCCCCTATAGGCGCACAGTCGGCGCAAGAGGCGGCGACATCTCCATGGGCCTGTGCTGGACGACATCCCGGCCTGCGCCATGAACCCTGGCCGATGAAGGAGCCCCCGATGTCGATCACTGTTGAAGAAAAAGCCCGCGTGATGAAAGAGTTCGCAACCAGGCAAGGCGATACCGGTTCGCCGGAAGTTCAGGTTGCCATCCTGACCTCGCGCATCGTGACGCTGACCGATCATTTCAAGACCCACAAGAAAGACAACCATTCCCGCCGTGGCCTTCTGAAACTGGTCGCCCAGCGTCGCAAACTGCTGGATTACCTGAAAGGCAAGGAGGACGCCCGCTATCGCGACCTGATCAAACGCCTTGGCATCCGTCGCTGATCCGGCTGTCCGGCGGGCGTTTTTCGCCGGACAAACTGGGGCGTCGGGTTCGGAATCACCCCGGCAACGGCGGCCCGCATGGCAGTGGGGGGCATCCACCAGGACCGGCGGGGAACCGGGCGCGGCAAAAGCCCCGTGGCGAATCCTGTGCGCGGGAACCGCGACAAAGAGGCATTTTTCCAACTGCGCCCGTTTGTCTTCTGGACGTTGGCCCTTTGGCCCGTTAATAACCCGCGCGAGAAGGCGCGTCTTCGGACGCAGCCCGGAAGTCGCATCTGGTCATGCCGAGAAAGGGAGAAACTGTCAGTGTCCCACGCAGAAGATCACGAAGGCACCCGAAGGGATTTCCTCTATTACGCAACGGCGGGCGCCGGGGCCGTCACCGCCGGTGCCGCCGTCTGGCCGCTGGTCAATCAAATGAATCCGAGCGCCGATGTTCAGGCACTGGCGTCGATCCGGGTTGACGTGTCGGGGGTTGCAGAGGGCACGCAACTGACCGTCAAATGGCAGGGCAAACCGGTTTTCATCCGCCATCGCGCCGCCGGAGAGATCGAAGAAGCCCGTTCCGTCGAACTGGGCGAACTGATCGACCTGATCGACCGGAACGCCAACCGCCCCGGCCTGGCCGCGACCGATGAAAACCGCGCCCTAGATGAGGAGGGCAGGTGGCTGGTGATGATGGGTGTCTGCACTCATCTGGGCTGTGTGCCGCTGGGCAACGGGGCGGGTGATTTTCACGGCTGGTTCTGCCCGTGCCACGGATCGCATTACGACACCGCAGGCCGTATCCGCAAGGGCCCCGCACCGGAAAACCTGCCGGTGCCTGTCGCCGAATTCGTCGATGCAACGACGATCAAACTGGGTTGAGGGAGGCACGGATGTCCGGTATTCCGCACGATCATTACGAACCGGGAACGGGTATCGAAAAATGGCTGCACGACCGCCTGCCGGTTGTTGGCCTGCTTTATGACACCCTGATGATCCCGACGCCCAGAAACCTGAACTGGATGTGGATCTGGGGCATCGTTCTGGCCTTCTGCCTGGGATTGCAGATCGCCACCGGCATCGTGCTGGCGATGCACTATACTCCGCATGTGGATCTGGCCTTTGCCTCCATCGAACACATCATGCGCGATGTGAATGGCGGCCACATGATCCGCTATGTCCACATGAACGGCGCGTCGCTGTTCTTCCTTGCGGTCTATGCGCATATTTTCCGCGGCCTCTACTATGGCTCCTACAAGGCCCCGCGCGAAGTGACCTGGATCATCGGCATGTTGATCTACCTTCTGATGATGGGCACCGCCTTCATGGGTTATGTGCTGCCCTGGGGGCAGATGTCGCTGCACGGAACCGCTGTCATCACCGGCCTTTTCGGCGCGATCCCCGGCATTGGCGGCGCGATTCAGGAATGGCTGCTGGGCGCGGGCGCGGTCGGTCAGCCGGCGCTGAACCGCTTCTTCTCGCTGCATTACCTGCTGCCCTTCGTGATTGCAGGTCTGGTAATCGTCCATGTCTGGGCGTTCCATTCCACCGGCAACAGCAACCCGACCGGGGTCGAGGTCCGCCGCGCCTCCAGGGCCGAGGCGGAAAAGGACACCGTGCCGTTCTGGCCCTATTATGTCATCAAGGACATCTTCGCGCTGGTGGTGATTCTGGTCATCTTCACCGCGATTGTCGGCTTCATGCCGAATTATCTGGGCCACCCGGACAACTATACCGAAGGCAACCCGCTGGTGACGCCTGCGCATATCGTGCCGGAATGGTACTTTCTGCCGTTCTACGCGATCCTGCGGGCCTTTACCGCCGATGTCTGGGCCGTGCAACTGGTCAGCCTTGTCACCGGCGGCATCATCGACGCCAAGTTCTTCGGCGTTCTGGCCATGTTCGGCGCGATCGCGGTGATGGCTCTGGCCCCGTGGCTGGACACGTCGTCGGTTCGCTCCGGCCGTTATCGCCCGATGTTCAAGTGGTGGTTCGCGCTTCTGGTCATTGATTTCCTGGTGCTGATGTGGGTCGGCGCCCGCCCGGCAGAGTTCCCCTATGACTGGATCTCGCTGATCGCCGCCGCCTACTGGTTCGCCCATTTCCTGATCGTCCTGCCGATCCTGGGCGTGATCGAAAAGCCGATGGCGCAACCGGAAACCATCGAGGCCGATTTCAAGGCCCATTACGACCCGCCGGAAACCCCGGCAGAGTAAGGAAGGATCACGGATCATGATGAAGAAACGCGCGATCTCCGCTGTCCTTTCCCTGGGCCTGTCGGTGTCTGGTGCCGTCGCCGCCGGTGGCGACGAGCAGCATATCGAAGACTTTGCCTTCTCTTTCGAAGGACCGTTCGGCACCTACGATCAGATGCAGCTTCAGCGCGGCTTGCAGATTTTTACCGAGGTGTGCTCGTCCTGCCACGGCCTGCGATACCTGTATTTCCGCAATCTCGCGGATGAGGGCGGCCCGCATTACACGCCGGATCAGGCCCACGCCTATGCAGAGCAGTTCGAGGTGTTCGACCCCGAACTGGACGATTTCCGCACCGCGACGCAGGCCGACAGGTTTCCGCCGAATACCGGTGTCGGCGCACCTGACCTGAGCCTGATGGCCAAGGCGCGCGCCGGTTTTCACGGCCCGTTCGGTCTGGGGGTCAACCAGGTCGTCAAGGGCATGGGCGGCCCGGAATACATCGCCTCGGTGCTGACGGGCTATACCGGCCAAACGAAGGAGGAGGCAGGCGCCACGCTTTATGAAAACACGGCTTTTCCGGGCGGCTGGCTATCCATGGCGCCGCCCCTGACCGGCGAGGATGTGGAATATGCCGACGGCCATTCCAGCGATCTGCATCACGAGGCAGAGGATATTGCGGCCTTCCTGATGTGGACGGCGGAACCCCGGATGATGGCCCGCAAGCAGGCCGGGTTCTGGGGCGTTGTCTTTCTGTCGGTCCTGTCGGTCCTGCTGTATCTGACCAACAAACGGCTTTGGGCCACCATCAAAGGCAGGAAAACATCCTGACACGGTGAATTTCGACGAAACTCCGGGAAAGCCGGGTCAGCTTCTGCGCCGGTTCCGGCGTCCCGTTCGATGATGCGATCAGGTTCCAAGGTAATCGCGCAGGGCTTCCGGCGGGTCTTCGAACAGCGCCCCGGTTGCAACCGGCGGCGTGGCGCGCCCGTTGGCCACCACGATTGTCTGCGCGGCGATCCGTTGCGCGTCCTTCGGCTCGTGGCTTACCATCAGGGTGGTCGTTCCCGCCTGCCGCACGGCGTCCCGGGCGAGGGTCAGCATCTCTGATTTCAGCGCCGGACCCAATGCGGCAAAGGGTTCGTCCAGCAACAATATAGGCCGGGCCCTGAGCAGGGCGCGGGCCAGCGAAACGCGCGCGCCCTGGCCCCCGGACAATTGCGCGGGCTTGCGGGTTTCGAAACCGGAAAGGCCAACCCGATCCAGCATTTCTGCCACCCTGTCCTTTTGTGCGGCAGACAGCCGCAGGTCCGGTCGCAGGCCCAGCCCGGCATTCTGTTCGGCGCTCAGATGCGGGAACAGATTATTATCCTGAAACAGGATGCTCAGCGGCCGGTCGCCGGGCGACATGGGCGTGATGTCGGCCCCGTTCCACAGGACGCGCCCGGACAGCGGACGGCTGAACCCCGCAATCGCTGACAGCAGGGTGGATTTTCCCCCGCCGGAGGGTCCGATTACCGCCACGATCCGGCCGGGGCGCACATCCATATCCATATCCGCCCTCAGCCTGAAGCCGTCATACCCGATTTCCAGCCCGTCAAGGGTCAGCATCGGCGCGCCCTCCCCTGTCAAACAGCCAGAACAGAAGCAGGCTGAGCGCCAGCAGAAGAAGCGCCGCCCCTGCCGCATCCGCCATGCGATACGCCCCCATCAGCCGGAAAAGCTGAAGCGGGAGCGTGGCGGCATCGGGATCGGCAAAGAGCGCGACCACCCCCAGATCGCCCATCGACAGCGCCGCCGCCAGGCCGGTTGCAAAGCCCAGCGGGCGGCGCAGGCGCGGCAGGATCATCAGGCGTATGCGCGACCAGCCGACCATGCCCAGACTGTCCGCGAGTCGGCCGTAATCCGCCTCTGTGGCCCGCAACGCCGGCACCAGAGCCCGGAGCGCAAAGGGCAGGGCGGCGGCGGCGTTGACCACAGCCGTCACCGGAAGCGCCAGCATGACGGGATCGGCGACCGGGAACAGCAGGATGAACAGGCCGGTTCCGATCACCAGCGGCGATGCGGCGATGGACAGGCAGGCGGTCCCCTCGACCGCCATCGACGCGGTGCCCTTGCCCAGCCGTATCACCAGAAGGGCCAGCGGCAGGGCGAGGGCCAGCATCAACCCGGCAGAGCCAAGCGCAACACATACTGACCGCAGGGCCGATGCCCAGACGACGCCGGGCAGGCTGAACAGCGCGGGAAGACCCGCCACGATCACCATGGCGGGCGGCAACAGCAGAAATGCGGCGGCCAGCACGATCAGGACGCCATCCTGCAAGCGCAGCAGCGGGCGGTCGGCGTCCCGGCGCTCTGTCACGCGGTCCATCCCGGCGCCCATCGCCGGGGGCGCCGCGATCCAGAAGGCCACCGTGGCCGCCGCAGCGCCCAGCGCGAACTGGATCACCGCCAGCAAGGCGGCGCGCGACAGGTCAAAGTCGAACCGGAACGCCTGATAGATGGCAAGTTCCACCGTTGTGGCCCCGGGTCCGCCGCCCAGTGTCAGCGCGACGGCGAAACTGGTCAGACAGAGCAGGAAAACCACCATGAATGTTCCGGGCACGATCTCGCGCAGCATCGGCCATTCCAGTGTCCGCGCAATGTCCCGGGGCGCAAACGCCAGCGAGGCGGCCAGCCGGAAGCGTTCCGCCGGGATGGATAGCCAGCCATGGAGGATCAGACGTGTCGCCAGAGGCAGGTTGAAGAAGACATGCGCCAGCACCACGCCATGCAGGCCGTAAATCTGAATGGGCGGCAGCCCCAGCCAGCCCAGCGCCCCGCTGATCAGCCCGTTCCGGCCAAAGACGGCAAGCAGGCCGAGCACGGCGACGATCACCGGCAGGATGAAGGGTGCGCCAAGAAGCGTGACAAGCAATCTGCGGCCCGAAAACACCCGCCGCGCCAGTGCCCGCGCGACCGGGATCGCAAGCAGGACCGACAGCAACGCCGACAGCAGCGCCTGGAGCAGGGTAAAGCGCACGGCCGCCCAATCGGCCGGGCCAGGCGCCGCCGCGCCCGCCCCGGCCCTGATCATTACCACCCCCAGCGTGCCAATGCTCAGAAACAGCAGCACCGCCGCCGCAGCAGCGCCCGGAAGGTCCGATAGCCTTATCGGCTGAGTGCGTTCAGCCATTCGGCCAACGCCTCTTCGCGCACCGCAATCGCCTCGTCAGCGGGGAACAGCAACGCCTTTTCCGGCTGGATCAGGGTTTCGAACCCTTCCGGCAGGCCCGCTTCCGGCGTTACCGCCGGATACATCCAGTTGGTGGTCGGGATGATTGACTGGAACACGTCCGAGGTCATGAAGGCCAGAAACCGGTCCGCCAGTTCCGGCTGATCGGTGCCGGCCAGCTTGCCCGCGACCTCGATCTGCATGTAATGCCCTTCGCTGAAGGGCGCGGCGGCCTTGCTGTCGTCCTGTTCCGCGATCAGGTGATAGGCCGGGGAGGTGGTGTAGGACAGCACCATGTCGGCCTCGCCCTCCAGAAACAGGCCATACGCCTCCGACCAGCCCCTGGTGACGGTGAGAACATTATCGGCAAGCCCCTGCCAGATCGCCGGGGCCTCGTCGCCATACGCCGCCTTCACCCACATCAGCAGCCCCAGACCGGGGGTGGAGGAACGCGGGTCCTGAATGATGATCTTCAGGTCGGAGTCGGCCAGCGCCTTCAGGCTTTCGGGCGGCGCGGGAACGGTCGTCCTGTCGTGGACAAAGGCAAAATAGCCCCAGTCATAAGGCAGGAACGTGCTGTCCGCCCAGGCGACGGGCAGATCGAATTCCGGCGCCTGGGCGCCATGCCCGGCAAACAGTCCGGTTTCCAGCGCCTTCGCGGTCAGGCCGGTGTCGAGGCCCAGAACGACATCGGCGTCCGAACGCGCGCCTTCCAGTTGAATCCGGGCCAGCAGCGCGGCCCCGTCGCCCGCCCCGACCAGTTGCAGGTCGCAATCGCAGCTTTCCTCGAAAGCCGCCTCGATTGCCGGACCCGGCCCCCAGTCGGAGACAAAGCTGTCATAGGTATAGACGGTCAGCACGGGGGTGTCCGCATGGGCAATGGTCGCCAGACACAATCCCGCGGCGATCAGTGGAATTTTCATCTCTCATCCTCTCAATAGCCGACGGGCGGATGTGGGGATGAGTCGTTTCTCAACCTTCCCTCCGCCGGTCTTAACCGGTTCAGGTTCAACGGGTCCGCATTTGCGCATCTCAGCCCGGTTTGTGATACCGAGCCCCCCGAGGTGGCTTTGTTGTTAGCGGGTCGATCCGCGCGATGCAAGGTGATTTCCCCCTTGAGCGATCGGTTCCCGGCGGCTAGACCGCGTGGAAAGGAACCCGGCCCATGTCGATCAACACTTTCGGACACCTCTTCCGCGTCACCACCTGGGGCGAAAGCCACGGCCCCGCGCTGGGCGCGACGGTGGATGGCTGCCCGCCGGGGGTTCCGGTTGACGAGGCAATGCTCCGGCGCTGGCTGGACATGCGCAGACCGGGGCAATCGAAACACACGACCCGGCGGCGCGAGGCGGATCGGGCAAGGATCCTCTCCGGCGTGTTCGAAGGAAGCACGACCGGAACGCCGATCCAGTTGATGATCGAAAACACCGATCAGCGCTCCGGGGATTATGGCGACATTGCCGAGACCTTCCGCCCCGGCCATGCGGACATCACCTATCACCTGAAATACGGCAATCGCGATTATCGCGGCGGCGGGCGGTCTTCGGCCCGCGAGACTGCGGCGCGGGTGGCGGCGGGCGGCATCGCGCGCGCGGCGACAGAGGCGATGGCGCCGGGTGTCCTGATCAAGGGTTACATGGTCCGGATGGGCCCGAAGCACATCGACCGGAACCGTTTCGACTGGCAGGAGATCGACCGCAATCCGTTCCGTCTGCCGGATGCCGGATGTGTTTCGGAGTGGGCGGACTATCTGGACGGCATCCGCAAAGGCCGCAATTCCGTCGGCGCGGTGATCGAGGTGGTGGCGCGCGGTGTGCCCGCCGGTCTGGGCGCCCCGGTCTATGGCAAGCTCGACACGGACCTGGCTGCGGCGATGATGTCGATCAACGCGGTCAAGGGCGTCGAGGTCGGCGCAGGCATGGCCGCCGCCGGGCTGACCGGTGTGGACAATGCCGACGAGATATTCATGGGTCCGGACGGCCCCGAATACGGTTCGAACCATGCGGGCGGCATTCTGGGCGGTATTTCCACCGGGCAGGATATTGTCGTGCGCTTCGCGGTGAAACCGACCTCTTCCATCCTCACCCCGCGCCGGTCGATCAAAAAGGACGGCACGCCCGCCGAAGTCATCACCAAAGGCCGCCACGACCCTTGTGTGGGCATTCGCGCCGTGCCGGTGGGCGAGGCGATGATGGCGTGCGTGATCCTTGACCATCTGCTGCTGCATCGCGGGCAGATAGGCGAAAACCGGGGCAGCATTGGTTGATCGGCATCAGGTATTCCGGCGGATCGTGTCGTGTCGGGGCGCATGGCCGTTCCCGCGAAGGCCAGGGCCAGAACGCCGATACCGCACATCCCGACGCCCGTCAGGTCCATATCCCCACCGGCAAGACGGCTGCCCATGATCCGGGCGACCCCGGCGAGACCGGCAATCAGGCCAGCCAGCCCCAGAGGCGCAAGACGCTCATCAAACACCGCCAGTCCGCCCGAGATCAGAAACCGGAGCGACAGCGCCAGCATCGGTGGCGCATCCATCACGATCATCCGCGCCGACGCAAAGGCCGAGGACCACATGAAGGCGAAAGCCGGCCCCATGCCGATTGCGCGAATGTCCATGTGCCGCCCTGTGCCGCCGCAACCGGAAAAGGTTCACCCGAAGGTGGCCCTTTCCGAATTCGCGCGATGATACGGGATCAGCTGTTCACACTGTCCCTCAGCGCCTTGGCGATGGTCATCTTCACGACCTTGTCGGCGTCTTTCTTGATCTGTTCACCCGTAGCCGGGTTGCGGACCATGCGCTCCGGGCGCTCTCGGCAGTAGATTTTGCCGATGCCCGGCAGGACCACGGCGCCGCCGCCGGACACTTCGCGGGTGATGATGTTCACCACGGCGTCCAGCCCGCCGACAGCGGATTTCCTGTCGGACCCCATTTCTTCGGCCAGGGCAGCGACAAGCTGGGTCTTGGTCATTGGTTTCGCCATTTGTATGTCTCCTCAGGTTTGCCCGTTTATTGGGTGTTATCGGAAGCATTTAACTGGATATGGTAGAAAGACACAACAATTAGTAGCGCCAAAAACGCGAAATTTGGGCCTGATTTTCCGATTTTGCCCCGTGTTCACAGGAATGCGGTCTCTTCAAAGCTGCGCAGCTTCCGCGAATGGATGCGTTCCAGCGGCATGTCGCGCAGGGTTTCCATGGCCTGAATGCCGATCAGAAGGTGGCGCGCAACCTGATTCGTATAAAATTCCGACGCCATTCCCGGCAGCTTCAACTCTCCGTGCAGAGGCTTGTCAGAGACGCAAAGCAGCGTGCCATACGGCACCCGAAAGCGAAAGCCATTCGCGGCGATCGTGGCGCTTTCCATGTCCAGGGCGATTGCGCGGGATTGCGACAGCCGCTGCACCGGGCCGGTCTGGTCGCGCAGTTCCCAGTTGCGGTTGTCCACGCTTGCAACGGTTCCGGTCCGCATGATGCGCTTCAATTCATAACCGTCGAGTTCGGTGACCCTGGCGACCGCATTCTCCAGCGCGATCTGGATCTCCGCCAGCGGCGGGACCGGCACCCAGACCGGCAGGTCGTCATCCAGCACGTTGTCCTCGCGCAGATAGGCGTGGGCGAGGACGAAATCGCCGAGGCTTTGCGAATTTCTGAGCCCCGCGCAATGCCCGACCATCAGCCAGGCATGGGGGCGCAGAACCGCGATATGGTCGGTCGCGGTCTTGGCGTTCGACGGGCCGACGCCGATATTGACAAGCGTAATGCCATTTCCATCGGCGCGCTTCAGGTGGTACGCGGGCATCTGCGGCAGTTTGGCGGGCGTCGCCAATGGCGCATCGGCGTTCGCGATCCCGACATTCCCGGCAGCGACGAAGCTCTTGTAGCCGCTTTTCGGATCGGCCAGCGCGCGGCGGGCATAGGCTTCGAACTCGGCAACGTAGAACTGGTAGTTGGTGAACAGGACATGGTTCTGGAAATGCGCGGGATCCGTCGCCGTATAGTGCGCCAGCCGGGCGAGCGAGTAATCGACGCGCTGCGCGGTGAAGAGCGCCAGCGGGAGAGAGCCGTCCGCATGTGTCGCGCCCATGCCGTTGACGATATGGTCATTGGTGGTGGCAAGATCGGGCACGTCGAAGACATCCCGTAACGGGAATTTCAGATACCCGTCCTGCGGCGCCGAAACGCCGGCATCGTTCGCCACGGCGAAATGCACCGGAATCGGCGTGTCGGAAACGCCAATGGTGACTGGCACATCATGATTTCCGATCAGCAGGCCGATCTGTTGTTCCAGATAGTTCCGGAACAGGTCGGGCCGGGTGACGGTTGCGGAATATTCCCCCGGATGCGCGACATGACCATAGGCCAGCCTGCTGTCCACCTTCGCGTGACTGAGGGTCTTGATGCGAATTTCCGGATAGCAGGCGCGATAGCGTTCCGACGGTTGCGGGCCGGCGGCCCTAGCCGAGAATGCATCGCACAGGAAACGTGTGGCGGTTTCATACAGCGCGCACAGGCGATCCACGGCGGCGGTCGGGTCGGAAAACCGTTCCGCGGGCGGGGCCGGGGGTGTTCGCACGCTCAAGGTCGGGTCTGCTGCTTTCATTCCTGTCGTCCTTGTTGGCGGCGATTGTTTCACATTCCCGTCAATGACGAAAGCACCCGTATCGGCCTTGCGCCCGCGCAGGCATGAGGTCATCGCGCGCGCATCAGCCGGGCCATGTCGAGCATCCGGCCGGAAAATCCCCATTCATTGTCGTACCAGCCAAAGACGCGCACGATCCCGCCCCGCGATACCGAGGTTTCATGAGGCGCCATCACGATGCTTTCGGGCCGCATCCGCATGTCCGTCGATACAACGCGGTCGGCGACGCTGCCGATGATCGGGCCGACCGCCTGCGCCAGGACATCGTTCACCTGCTCCACCGTCGCCCGTTGCCCCGGCGCGACCGCCAGATCAATGCACGAAACGCTGGCTGTGGGCACGCGGATTGCCCGCGCCTCGATCCGGCCGTCAAGATGGGGCAGCACTTCGCCGATCAGCCTGGCGGCAGAGGTCGTGGTGGGCACCATCGACATGGCGGCGGCGCGGCTGCGCGCGGCTGTCGCGCGTGGCGCGTCCACCGTGGGCTGGCTTCCGGTGTAACAATGCACGGTGGTCATGTGGCCGCTTTCGACGCCAAAGGCGTCATCGAGCACCTTCAGCAGCGGCGCCAGCGCGTTGGTGGTGCATGAAGCGTTCGAAACGATCCTTTGTGTCGCCAGTTCCCTTTCGTTTGCGCCCAGCACCACGGTCCTGTCAGCGGCAGGCGACGGGCCGGAGATCAGCACCTTCCGCGCTCCGGCGGTCAGCCCGCGCTCTGCAACCTCTCGTGTGTCGGCCTGACCGGTGCATTCCAGCACCACATCAATGCCCGACAGATCGAGGCCGGATATGTTGCTGCGCCGGGAAACGGCGATCCGCAGGCCATCGACCAGCAGATCGCCCCCGTCTGTCGCGACGCTGCCGGGATAGGGGCCGAACACGCTGTCATAGCGAAAGAGATAGCCCAGCATGTTGATCGGCGCGACATCGTTGATCAGCGCAACCTCGATCCCCGCCGCCGCCCCGCCGGACGCGACAAGGCGCAGGACAGAGCGGCCAATGCGACCGAAACCGTTTATGGCGATGCGAATGGGCGGGTCGGACATGCGGGGCCTCCGATATGCGATCAGCCGGACCATTCCCCAGTGCCAGGGCAAGGTCAACCGCCTTGCTGCCGTTTGCTGCCGCTTGACGCCGCCTGCCGCCGGTGCAACTGTTCCGTCGCGTCGGTCCGGGGGGTGAACAATGCGCAGCATCGACCTGAACGCCGATCTGGGGGAGGGTTTCGGCCCCTGGAAAATGGGCAGCGACGGGGAAATGATGCAGATCGTTTCCAGCGCGAATATCGCCTGCGGCGGACATGCGGGCGACACCACCACCATGTTTGACAGCCTCGTGACCGCGAAGAAGGCGGCTGTCGCGATCGGCGCCCATCCGGGTTTCGAGGATCGGCAGGGTTTCGGCCGCCGCCGCCTGCCCCTGAGCGCGCCCGAGATCGAACGCCTGGTTGCCGCCCAGACCGGGGCGCTTTGCGGTATCGCGGCGCTGGCCGGGGCAGAGGTGCGTTACGTCAAGGCGCACGGCGCGCTGGGCAATTGGGGCGCGGCAGAGCCCGAGGTCGCGGCCGCCATCGTGCGCGCGACACGCGCCGTTCTGGGCGAGCGGGCCGTGCTCCTCGCCATTTCCGGCACTGCGCTGGAGCGGGAGGCCGACCGCGCCGGTTTGCCTGCCTGTTCCGAGGTCTTTGCTGATCGGGGCTATACCCCCGAGGGGCAACTGGCGCCGCGCGGGATGCCGGGCGCGATGATCCATGACGCGGATGAGGCCGCGGACCGTCTGATCGCATTCCTTGAAACGGGTCGGATGCCGACGGTGGGCGGTGATCCGGTGCGGCTGCGGGCGGGCTCGATCTGCGTGCATGGCGACGGGCCGACGGCGGTGGCGATGGCGGGCGCCCTGCGCGCGCGCCTGCGGCAGGCCGGTTACGGGATCAGGGCCTTCGCATGACACCCGTTGCCCAACCCGTCGCCCAACCTGTCGGGGATTGCGGCGTGATGCTGCGTTTCGGCGACCGGATTGATGCGGGGGTTCACGCCGATGTGTTGGCCATGCAGGCGGTGGCAGAGGCGGCGGCGCTTCCGGGTGTGACCGAGCTCGTGCCATCCTATACGGCGCTCCTCGTGGGTTATGACCCGCTCGTTACCGATTATGGCGCCCTGTCGGCGGCGTTGCGAGCATTGACGCCGGATCGGGCCACCGGCGGGGTTCCCGCCGTTCGGGAGGTGCCGGTGTGCTATGATGCCGGTCTCGGCCCCGATCTGGAAAGGGTGTCGCAGCATACGGGGCTGAGTGTCGAGGCGGTGATCAATGCCCATCTGTCAGGCGATTACATGATCTACATGTATGGTTTCGCACCGGGGTACGCCTATCTGGGCGGCGTGCCGGAGGAACTTCGACTGTCCCGCAAGGAAACCCCCGTGCGCGGTGTGCCGGAAGGGACTGTCTGCATTGCCGGGCCGCAGAGCCTCGTGACCACGATGACGCTGCCCAATGGCTGGTGGCGGCTGGGGCGGTCCCCGTTCCGTTTCCTGCGGCCCGAGGCGGCGGACGCCTTCCCCCTTGCCGTGGGCGACCGGGTGCGCTTTGCCCGGATCAGCCGCGACGACCATGACCGCGCATATGCGGCGAGAGTCCCGTGAACGCCGCCTTCCGCGTCGATTTTGCGGGGCCGTTCGTTTCGGTTCAGGATCGCGGGCGCCCCGGCTTTCTGCGGTTCGGCGTCACCGAATCCGGGCCGATGGATCGGGTGGCCTTCGGCATCCTGCGTCACGCACTGGGCGGGGCGCGGGATTTTCGCGCGCTCGAAGTATCCGTCGGGGGGCTTGTCCTGACCTGCATGTCGGGAAGCGTGACCGCCGGGGTGATCGGCGGGGAATTCGACATCCGCATTGATGGTGTGCGGCAATCCGCCTGGTCGGTCTTTTCCCTGAACGAGGGCCAGACCCTGACGATCAGGCCCGGCCCGGCGGGCAGTTGGTGCTATCTGGGTTTCACCGGAGGCATTGTCAGCCCCCGATGGCTTGGCAGCCATGCGATGCACCTGACCTCCGGCCTGTGCGGGCGGGCGCTTGAATCCGGCGATGTTCTGGAAATCGCGAATGCCGAAACGCGCCGCGATCTGCACGCCGCGTTTCCGGTGCCCGGATTTGCCGGATTTGCCGGATTCGGCGGTCGGGTCAGGATCGTGACAGGGCCGCAGGATCATCACTTTTCTGCCGAAACGCTGGTGGCCCTGACTGAAGGCTCATTCCGGTTGACGCAGGAGTATGACCGGATGGGAATGCGTCTGAAGGGGCCGCCGCTTGTCCCGCAAAACGCCCTGTCGATCCCGTCCGAGGCACTGGTGCGCGGCTCTGTTCAGGTGCCGGGCAATGGCGATCCGCTGATTCTGATGGCCGATCACCAGACAGTGGGGGGCTATCCAAAGATCGCGACGGTCATCTCTGCCGATGTGGATCGGGTGGCGCAGGCGCGCCCGGGCGACCGCATCGGGTTCGCCGCCATCCCTGTTGCGGAAGCGGTCGCCGCCGCGCGCAAGGCACACGCCGCCCTTTGCGCCTGTATCGACGATCAGCCCAACTGGCGGGGGTCGCCTGGCGACCGGCTTTATCGTGTGAACCTCATCAGCGGTGTCGTGTCGCAGACGCCGGACTGAACACGTTTCCGCCCCCCCTTGCGGTTGCCATTGCCGACGGGCGCCCGGATCGGCTATGTTCGGGAGAACACTGGCCAAACCAGACAGGGGGCCAGACAGGGGGCCAGACAGGGGGACCGGGCAGGGGGACCGGGCAGGGGGACCGGGCAGGGATGAACCGCAAGACCTTTCTGACCGGGCTGCTGGCAAGCGGCGCGCTGGCGGCCTGTTCCAGCAGGTTCGGAACCTATGACGGGCCGGAGGTGACGCGCATCCTGGTCTACAAGCGCGCCCGCGCGATGTATCTGCTGCACGGGCGCAAGGCGCTGAAAACCTATGAGATTGATCTGGGATTCGCCCCGGAAGGCCACAAGCGGACAGAGGGCGACGGCCGCACGCCGGAAGGCGAATACATCATCGACCGGCGCAATCCGAACAGCGATTTTCATCTGTCCGTCGGTATTTCATATCCGAATGCGCAGGATGTGGCGCGGGCGGGCGGCAAGAACCCCGGCGGCGACATTTTCATTCACGGCGAGCCAAATCTGTCCCGTCGCCTTCGCGGACCGGACTGGACCCATGGCTGCATCGCCGTCACCAATGACGGGATCGAGGAGATATACGCCATGGTGAAGAACGGCACGCCGATCTCGATCTATCCCTGAAGACCGGTGGCGGTGGTGGCGGCTGCGGCGATTTCGGGTGTTCCCGTGATCAGGGTCCACCAGAGCTTGCCATTCGGATTCTGGTGCCAGGAAAAGCCCATCAGCGCGGCGCGCGGGTGCAGGATCACGTCGCGCGTATCCGGCCTGTCCACCATCCAGGCTGCCAGCGTTTCCAGTTCGGTCTCGTAGGTTTCCGAAATGTTTTCGCCAAGCAGGGCGCCGGAATATCCGACGCGCGCGACGCGATCAAGCGGCGAGGAGCCATCGGACCCGAAATGCCAGGCCCGGTTCTGAACGGACATGTCGCGGGAATGGGTCGCGGCGGCGGCGGTTAGCCTGGCATCGAGCGCCACCGGCCGCACCCCGGCCGCCCGCCGCAGGGCATTGACGGAATCCAGCATCCGGAACTGCACCCCGGCGGCATCGCCGATCCGGTAGATACCGGGCAGGGGCCTGCCATCCGGGCCAAGCCGGACCGCGACCTCGGGCGCCTGCGCACAGGCGGCAATCGTCAGGACGAGGGCGAAAAACAGTCCGAATGTCCGCGACATGAGATACCCCCTTGTTCGCTCGCCCCGCTCTAGCGGGTTCGGGGGCGGAGTTCAAATCCACTTCGGCGCAAACCCGCACGCTCAGGCCGATTTGATTTGCGACTGCGGCATTCCCGCAATAACATGCGTCGGAATTTGCGTGACCGCCGCGGCGAGGAGTATGGAATGAGCGATGATCCGACAACCCGATTGAAACGGCGGGGTTTCCTGAAAACCGGCGGCGCAACCGCGCTTGGCCTGACCGCGTTTCCTGTCTGGGCGCAAGCCTACGACGACACCGGTGAATCAGGGCAGGGCGTTTCCCGGACCACCCGGCGCAACATTTCCAGCTTTCGCTCGCTGACCTGGCAGCCCTATTTCGACACTCTGAAAAACGGGGTGATTCTGGTTGATACCACTTCCCGCGCCGCCCATTACTGGAGCGAGGACGGACAGACCTACAATCTCTATCCAACCTCGGTGCCGATGTCCGAGGATCTGACCCGCCTCGGCCGCACCATGGTCATCCGCAAGGTGGAGGGCCCGTCCTGGCGTCCCACCCCGGCAATGCGCGAACGCAACCCGGAATGGCCGGAATATGTGCCGCCGGGGCCGGATAATCCACTGGGAACGCACGCGCTCCACCTGTCCTGGCCGTATTATCGCATCCACGGCACGCATGACACGCGCAAGATCGGGCGCCGGTCGTCAAATGGCTGTATCGGGCTTTACAACGAACATGTTGCAGAGCTGTTTTCGCTCTCCAGGGTCGGGACGCAGGTGTTGCTGATCTGACGGCCGCCGCGCTAATCCGGCACGGGTTTGCCGGGGGGGCCGCAGCCCTTTTCCCGACCGGGATCATGTCCAGATCATGTCCAGCCGGAAAGATTTCCGGAAACAATCCCGGCCAGGGCGCGGATATGCGCATCCTCGCTGTTGAGGCAGGGGATACGGGTGAAGGTTTCACCGCCCGCGCCAAGGAAACTGTCGCGAATCTCCTTGTTGATCTCTTCCAGCGTTTCGAGGCAATCGGCTGAAAACGCGGGGGCAATGATCGCGATGTTCTTCCTGCCTGCCGCTGCCAGCCGCGCGACCTCCTCCACCGTATAGGGTTTCAGCCAGTCTTCGGGGCCGAATCGCGACTGGAACGCGGTAACGATGTCACCATCGCGCCAGCCCAGCCGTTCCCCGAGCAGACGAGAGGTTTTCCGGCATTGGCAATGATAGGGATCGCCCTGCGAAAGATACCGTTGCGGCATACCATGGTAAGAGGCGACAAGGCGGTCCGGGCGGGTCTGCATCCGCGCACAGGCGCGTTCCACGGACCCGGCCAGCGCGTCAACATAATCCGGATCGTCGAAATAGGCAGGCACGGTGCGCGCGGCTGGCTGCCACGGGGCTTTGCCAAGGGCCTTGAAGAAGGCGTCATTCGCCGTCGCCGTGGTTGCGCCCGCGTATTGGGGATAGAGCGGGAAGAAGAGGATCTTCCGACACCCCGCCGCAATCATCGCATCGACCCCGGATTGCGTCGAAGGGTTGCCGTAACGCATGCAGAACTCCACGATCACCCCATCGCCGTGACGCTCGGTCAGCGCGGCGCGCAGCTTTTCGGTCTGTTCCCTGGTGATGGTCCTCAAGGGGCTTTCGTCCCTGTCCTCGTTCCAGATCGACCTGTAGGCCGCGCCCGAGGAAAACGGGCGTCTGGTCAGAATGACGGTTTGCAGGATCGGCTGCCATTTCCAGGCCGGATAGTCGATCACCCGCCTGTCGGACAGAAATTCGTTCAGGTAACGGCGCATCGACCAGTAATCATGACCATCCGGTGTGCCCAGATTGGCGATCAGAACGCCGATCCTGTCGGCGGCAAGCTGCGGATGATCTGCTGGCAGTGGCGAAGTCATGTTCCGGCGTCCTTCCCTAATCCGGCGGCTGGGGCATTGCGTATCAGGATCCGTCGCGGACCGCACCCTTCCCAAGCGGGATTTCCGGCACGTTGAGCGCATCGGCAAGACGCGCGACCGCCGAACCGGGGCGAAGCGGTTTCGGCTGGCTTTCATCCGGCCTCCAGCCGGTCAGCGTCACCACCTCGAAAGTTGCGGGCAGCCGCCCGTCGGCGCGCGCATAGGCATTCCGGTACTTTACGGCGGCCAGCGCAAAAAGGGCGCGCGACGCCCCCTTGCGAGGGCGGCCGGCCAGGGCGTTGCCTTCGCCCATGCAGCGCAGATCGCGCATCAGGCGGAACAGGTCGCCGTGGCAGACGGTGCGAATACCGGCATCCGCCACCGGCAGGGCGAAGCCCGCGCGCAGCAAAAGCGCGCCCAGATCGCGAATCTCCCCCATCGGGGCCACCCGCGGCGACAGACCACCCGCAAGGGCGGTTTCGGCCTCTGCCAGGGCCGCGCGAAGCTCGTGCAATGTCCGCCCGCCAAGGAGCGTTCCAAGAAACAGCCCGTCCGGCGTCAGCGCGCGGCGGCACTGCACAAGTTGCCCGACCGGGTCGTTCGCCCAGTGCAGCGCCAGCATGTGGATCACCAGATCGTGCGCGCCGGGGTTCAGCGCCAGCACCGCATCATCCGGCACGATAACCGCACCGGGCAGGCGGTGGCGCCAGATTTCCGGGAAACCGGTGACAATGGCCGGTTTCGTAAACCTTCTGTTAACCTCGATCAGCCTTTCCTGAATCTCGTCGGCCACGTCGTCATGCAGGAAAAGCGCGGGCCCCGTCGCCCTGGCGCGCCTGCGATTGCGTTCAAGTGCTGCGCGATCGGTCAGTTCAGGCGGTGTCGTCATTGCTGATCTCCGCAAGGTCCGACATGTCTAGAGAGGAACAGGCAGGATGCAAAGCGTCTTGCAAAGTCTTTTTCCGCCGCAATGCGTCGGTTGCGGGGCCATGGTCGAGACCGACTTTTCCCTGTGCGGGGCATGTTGGCGCGCCACGCCGTTCGTCAGCGGGCTGGCCTGCGACAAATGCGGCGTGCCGCTGCCCGGTCAGGCGACGGGAAATGCCGAATTCTGCGATGACTGCCTGCGCATCGCCCGCCCCTGGCAGCGGGGACGGGCCGCGATGCTGTACCGGGGCAAGGCGCGCAGTCTGGTTCTGGCCCTGAAACACGGTGACCGGACGGACCTTGCCCGCCCCGCCGCAAACTGGATGTTGCAGGCCGGGCGCAATGTCATCCGGCAGGATATGCTGGTTGTGCCGGTCCCGCTTCACTGGACGCGGCTCTTTCGTCGCCGCTACAATCAGGCGGCGCTGCTTGCGCAACGGATCGCGCGGATGGGCGGGCTTTGCTGCTGCCCCGACCTGTTGCAGCGCCTGCGCCGCACCCCGGCCCTTGACGGCGCAGGTCGCGAGGAACGCTTTGCAACAGTGTCGGGAACCATGCGGGTAAATCCGCGTCGGCAAGCGCGGGTTGCGGGCAAACCGGTTCTGCTGGTCGATGATGTCATGACTTCCGGCGCGACGCTCGCCGCCGCATCCGACGCCTGCCTTGCATCTGGCGCAGCGGAAATCACGGTTCTGGTACTGGCGCGGGTGGCAAAGGACGCCTAAATGCGGGGGGACCGTGCGAACCCGTGCGAATCGCAAAAGGTGGGCCCATGCCGTCTGTCACGATCTACACATCGCCACTGTGCGGCTTTTGCTGCAAAAAAGGTGCCGCATTTCAGGAAATCGACATTTCCCGCAACCCCGACAGGCGGCAGGAGATGATGCGTCTCGCCAGGGGTCGGCATACGGCGCCGCAGATTTTCATCAACGTCGGGCATGTGGGGGGATGCGACGCTCTGCATGATCTTGACCGGCGCGGAAAACCTGACCGACGGCTCGCAGGCTAGGCCGATGCGCGCCGCGTTGCTGCAACTGAACTCCGGCGACAGGCCGGCGGCCAATATTCCGCAGGTGCGGGCCGATATGCGGCAGGCCGCAGACCGGGGGGCGCGGTTTGTCCTGACTCCCGAAGTCACCAACTGCGTCTCGCAAAGCCGCAGTCACCAGCAGGCGGTGTTGCAGCATGAGGAAGATGACCGGACACTTGCCGCCCTGCGCGAAACCGCAGCGGAACTGGGGGTGTGGCTTCTGATCGGTTCTCTCGGCCTGCTGACCCGCGACCCGGACGGGCGTTTTGCCAACCGGTCGTTCATGATCGCGCCGGATGGCGGCATCGTCGCCCGCTATGACAAGATTCACATGTTCGATGTGGATATGGATGCGGTCGAAACCTTCCGCGAATCCGCTGCTTACCGGCCGGGCGGCCGCGCCGTCGTGGCGCGGACGGAGTTCGCCCCGGTGGGCATGACGGTCTGCTATGACCTGCGGTTTCCCGGTTTGCATTGCGCGCTGGCGAAGGCCGGGGCGCGCATTCTGACCGTCCCGGCGGCATTTTCGCCGGTCTCCGGGGCGGCGCACTGGCATGTGCTGCTGCGCGCCCGCGCCATCGAGACCGGGTGTTTCGTTCTGGCGCCCGCGCAATGCGGGGATCATCCGATCGGGGTTGGCAGGCCCCGCCGGACCTACGGGCATTCGCTGGCTGTCTCTCCCTGGGGGGAGGTTCTGGCCGACGCGGGGGCGGAACCCGGCGTCATGATCGTTGATCTCGAACTGTCGGATGTTGACAGGTGCCGTCGAAAGATCCCGTCGCTTGCCCACGACCGACCCTATGCAGGCCCTTGATGTCCGACACCACCGAAACCCTTGCCATCGCGCTGTTTTCCGAGGTGCTGATGGCGGATCAGCTTGCCCGCAACCAGTTGACCAAAGCCCTGCCCAGGGGGATGGAGCTTTCGCATTTTTCGGTCCTGAACCATCTGGCCCATGTGAACGAGGAAAAATCGCCCGCCCAGTTGGCGCGGGCGTTTCATGTGACCAGGGGTGCGATGACCAACACCCTGTCGAAACTGGAATGGGCGGGGCATGTCCATATCCGCCCGGATTGGGATGACGCGCGGCGCAAGATGGTGACGATCAGCCCATCGGGACGCGCCGCGCGCGATGCCGCGTTGCAGTCGATCTCTCCGATCATCGGTCAGGCGGTGCGCAACATAGGGGCAGAGCGCGTGCGCGCCGCCTTGCCAGTCCTGCGGGAATTGCGGCGCGAGATGGATACCGACGGGGCCTGAGCCGCGCCGTTCAGCCCTTCCCGCCGATGCGGGGTTCCGATCCTGCCGCCAGACGGCGGATATTGGGCAGGTGTTTCGCGTAAATCAGCACGATCAGCACCAGACCCGTCAGGATACCCTGCGCATACCCGGTCCAGACCATCCAGACGGGCGCACTGGCCACCGCCACAAGGGCGGCAAGCGACGAAATGCGCAGGGTCGCCGCCACCGCCAGCCAGGTCAGGCAGGTGCAAAGCCCGACAGGGACTGAAAGCGCCAGCAGAATCCCCAGACAGGTTGCCACGCCCTTGCCGCCCCTGAACCCCAACCAGACCGGGAAAAGGTGCCCCAGAACCGCCGCCAGGCCGGCCAGCAGGGCGGCGTCCCCGGCCAGCAGGCAGCGCGCGACCAGAACCGCCGCCGCGCCTTTTCCCGCGTCAAGAACCAGCGTCAGAAAGGCCGCGGGTCTGTTGCCGGTGCGCAGGACATTGGTCGCCCCGATATTGCCGGAGCCGATCTTGCGCAGGTTGCCCAGCCCCATCAGCCGCGCAATGACCAGCCCGAACGGGACGGAGCCAAGCAGATAGGCCGTCAGCGCCGTCAGCATCAGCATCAGGGGGTCGCTTGTCAGCGGGGGCATGGCATCGCTCCGACGGTTCGTGCCCTGGGACGCAACCGATGGGTTTTGCCCCGATACCGGAACAGCCGTCGCGCCCGATTCGCTGTCCGGGCGCTTCCGGCTTCATTTCCCGTTCGGATGATACCGATCCGGGCCGCCGGTGAAAAGGGCCGCTCAGCGTTCAAAAACCTGTTGTCCGGCCACGAATGTCCGCAGCACCCTGCCCTGCATCCGCTGCCCGTCAAAAGGGGTGTTCCGGGATTTCGAGCGCAGCGCGAACCGGTCCAGCACAAAGGGCGCGTCGGGGTCGAACAGCACCAGATCGGCCGGCGTGCCTTTCGACAGGCTGCCGCCGGGCAGGCCAAGCCGCCGCGCCGGGTTCAGGGACATGGCGCGGAAAAGCTGCGGCAGGGTCAGATCGCCGGAATGGCAGAGCCGCATCGCGGCGGGCAGCAGCGTTTCCATCGCGACCGCGCCAGGGGCCGCCTCTTCAAACGGCAGGCGTTTGGATTCCTCGTCCTGCGGGGTGTGGAAGGAGGAGATGATGTCGATCAGGCCGGAGGCCACCGCCCCGACCATCGCCTTGCGATCCTCTTCGTCGCGCAGGGGCGGTTTCAGTTTGAAGAAGGTCCGGTAATCGCCCACATCCAGCGCATTCAGCGTCAGGTGGTGGATCGACACGCCCGCCGTCACATCCAGCCCGTTCCACCTGGCCCGTTCCAGCGCGGGCAGGTTGCGGGCGACAGAGATGCAGTCGGCGTGATAGCGCGCGCCTGTCATCTCGATCAGCGCCAGGTCACGGTCAAGCCCGATGCGTTCGGCCATGGGCGATACAGTGGGCAGGCCCCTGAGCGAGGCGAATTTGCCCGATGTCGCCGCCGCGCCCCTGCTCAGGATCGGTTCCTGCGGATGCGCCATGACCAGCGCCCCGAGAGAGCGCGCATAGCTGAGCGCACGGGAAAAGATACTGGTGTCGGCGACCACCCGGTCACAATCGGTGAAACCCACGGCGCCCGCGTCCATGAGAAATCCGATCTCGGTCATTTCCCGCCCTTCCCGCCTTCTGGTCAGCGCCGCCATCGGGCGAACAGTGACCGGGGCGGCCTGATTGGCGCGGCGCAGCACGAACTCCACCGCCTCGGGCGTGTCGAGCGCAGGCACGGTGTCGGGCCGCGTCACCATTGTGGTGACGCCCCCGGCGGCGGCGGCGCGCCCGGCCGAGCGGAAACTTTCCTTGTGCCGTTCGCCCGGCTCGCCGATCTTCACGCCAATATCGACGATCCCCGGCGCGAGGCATTTCCCCCCGCAATCCAGCCGCTGATCGGCCTGTTGCGGTTCCTTGCCGCTGCCCGTGGCGGCGATCACGCCGTTATCGACGAGGAGCCAGCCGGGACGCTCCTCAAGCGCCTCCGGGTCGATCAGGCGGGCGTTGGCGAGGAGGGTGGTCATTCTGTCCTGCCCGTAATTCCGTCTGTTCCCGTTGACGGGCAAGGCTGGCCCGGCGGATGTTCCGATAGTGCGGTTGTGGCGGCGGCAATACGATGCTGCGCCAGGTTCCGCGCCAGCAGGTCCATCGCCGCCATGCGCACCGCGACGCCCATCTCCACCTGTTCCTGAATGACCGACCGGTTGATGTCATCGGCAAGCGTGCCGTCGATCTCCACCCCCCGGTTCATCGGTCCCGGATGCATGACGATGGCGTCGGGTCCGGCGTTGGACAGCTTTTCGGCGTCCAGCCCGTAGCGGTGGTAATATTCCCGCTCCGACGGGACGAAGCCGCCCTCCATGCGTTCCCGTTGTAGGCGCAGCATCATCACCACATCGACGCCCTTCAGCCCCTTGCGCATGTCGTCGAAGACCTCGACGCCGAGTTCTGAAATGCCCGGAGGCATCAGGGTCGGCGGCCCGATCAGCCGCACCCGGTTTCCCATCCTGCCCAACAGGATCAGATTCGACCGCGCCACGCGGGAATGCGCAATATCCCCGCATATGGCGACCGAGAGGCGATGCAGCCGCCCCTTGCGCCGCCGGATCGTTAGCGCATCCAGAAGCGCCTGCGTGGGGTGTTCGTGCCGCCCGTCGCCCGCGTTCAGCACCGCGCAGTTCACCTTCTGCGCCAGCAGGGCTACCGCGCCGGGATGCGGATGGCGCACCACCAGCAGGTCGGGGTGCATCGCGTTCAGGGTCAGCGCCGTGTCGATCAGCGTCTCGCCTTTTCTGATCGAACTGGCCTGCATCGCCATGTTCATCACATCCGCGCCCAGCCGCTTGCCCGCCAGTTCAAAGCTCGACTGCGTGCGCGTCGAATTCTCAAAGAACATGTTGATCTGCGTCAGCCCGGCCAGCGCATCGGAATGTTTCACCTGGCGGCGGTTCAGATCGACATAGCTGTCGGCAAGATCAAGCAGGGTGGTAATTTCATCGGGGGCGAGCCCCTCGATCCCCAGAAGGTGCCGCTGCCGGAAAGTCATTGTCGCTCCACCCCGATTTTCCCGCTTATAGGGGCCGGACCGGGCAGGGGCAAGGGGGGGCGCGGACCGGGGCAATGCGTCCATATGGCGCCCGGAATTTGATTTACGCTGCCCGGCAAAGGGCATAGCCTGTGCCCATGCCGGAGACTCGGGATTTTCACCACCTCAGGGCCATGCTGGAATGGCAGGTCGCGCTGGGCGCGGACGAGGCGATTCTGGACATGCCCGTGAACCGCCATGCGCTGGCGGCAGAGCCGAAACCCGCGCCTGCGATTGCGCCTGCGCCCGCGATTGCACCTGCGCCCGTGTCTGCGACTGTCGAAGCCGATGACGGGTTCGACCCGGTGGAACAGGCGCGGCGGCAGGCCGCGTCCGCGCCTCATCTGGCGGCTCTTGCCGACACGCTGGCCGCCTATGAACACTGCGAACTGAAACGCGGCGCGCGCAATCTGGTTTTTGCCGATGGCCAGCCGGAAGCCCGCGTCATGATCATTGGCGAGGCGCCGGGACGCGACGAGGATATTCAGGGCCGCCCCTTCGTTGGCCGGGCCGGGCAGCTTCTGGACCGGATGTTTGCGGCGATCGGCATGGCGCGCGATGCGCCGGAGGCGGCAGCCGCGATCTACATCACCAATATCCTGCCCTGGCGGCCACCGCAAAACCGCGACCCGCGACCCGAGGAAATCGCCATGCTGCGCCCCTTTGTCGAGCGGCATGTGGAACTGAGCGCCCCGGACGTGCTGGTGCTGATGGGCAATATTTCCTGCCACGCGATTCTGGGGCGGCGCGGCATCACCCGGATGCGCGGCAACTGGACAGAGGCCCTGGGCCGCCCGACCCTGCCGATGTTCCATCCGGCCTATCTTCTGCGCAATCCCCGCGCCAAGCGCGAGGCCTGGCATGACCTGCTGATGTTGCAGGCAAGGCTGCGGGAACGGGCATGAGGGTTGCGGCGTTTTCCGACCTGCACCATTCGTCCGCCCGCGGGCGGACGGGCCGGAGAATGCGATGAGCAGTGAAAAGAAATTCATTCCCGTCCGCATCGCGGTGCTGAGCGTATCCGACACGCGCCGCATGGCGGATGACCGGTCCGGTCGGATTCTGGCCGACCGCATCGAGGCCGCCGGGCATATCCTGGCCGACCGCAGGATTTTGCCCGATGAGCGCGGACGGATCGCGGCTCAACTGCGCGCCTGGTGTGCGGATTCCGGGATTGACGTTGTGATCTCGACCGGCGGCACCGGGCTTACCGGCCGCGATGTGACTGTCGAGGCGCACCGCGATGTCTATGAGAAAGAGATTGACGCCTTCGGTACGGTCTTCACGATGCTTTCATATGGGAAAATCGGCGTCTCTGCGGTGCAGTCGCGCGCCACCGGCGGCGTGGCGCAGGGGACATACCTGTTTGCCCTGCCGGGCAGCCCCGGTGCCTGCATGGACGCCTGGGACGGCATTTTGGCCGCGCAACTCGACTATCGGCACATGCCGTGCAATTTCGTCGAGATTTTTCCCCGCCTCGACGAGCATCTGCGCAGGAAGTAACCATAGGGGATGTGACACTTTGCAATGTATTCAAGATCATGGGACTTGTATTGTTGGTTCCAAACAAACATTTGACCGTTGGTATAGGACAAAATGTAGTCAGCATTATTAGCAAGACGCCTTTTCCCGCGCCCGGTTGAATTAAGGCCTGTGGACATTCATATTCACGAAAGGAGTTTTCTTATTGTTTGAGTTCTGCTTCAAGGCCAGGAAACAACGGAGATTGGCCATGGATCGAGCGGTATTGAATGATGGACAGTGGGGACGGATCGCACCACTGCTGCCGGGCAAGCCCGGCGACCCCGGGCGATCGGGGAAGGACAATCGTCTGTTCCTGGAAGCGGTGCTGTGGCTTGCCCGCACGGGTGCGCCTTGGCGCGACTTGAGCGCACGGTTCGGAAACTGGACCTCGGTGTTCCGGCGTTTCCGCCGGTGGACGGCGAAGGGTGTTTTCGAGAGTCTGTTCAAACACTTGTCTGACGATCCCGACTTCGAGTACGCCATCGTCGATGGCACGGTTGTCCGGGTCCCCCAGCACGGCGCCGGCGCAAGGGGGGGACACAAAATCAAGGTATCGGCCGGTCTTGCGGCGGTTTGACGACGAAGAACCTGGTGCTCACCGATGCGCTGGGCAACCTGGCACGTATCATGTTGCTGCCGGGCCAGCGTCATGACAGTGTCGGAGTTCTGCCATTGACCAGCGGGCTTGCCTTCGATGCATTGCTTGGCGACAAGGCCTTTGATGCCGACTGGATCCGCGCGGACCTTGTGGCCCGGGGGACAACGGCTGTGATCCCGCCGAAAACGAACCGGAAGCAGTGCATCACCTACGACAAGACAATGTATGAGTGGCGTCATCTTGTTGAGAATTTCTTTTGTGATCTCAAGCAGTTCCGGCGCATCGCCACGCGGTATGCACGGTACACGACACATCGAAGAGCAAGTTGTTTGATTGGTCTCTTCGGGCATGTTTGTCGCCATGCCAATAGCGCGTTTTCCGGGTTGTGGATGATCCATCTGCGTAGAGCGTCGAGCCCGGTTCGGAACCATGATTTTGTACGTCGGTTGTGGCTTTTGCGGCGGATCGCCGTTCGGCCCATGACCCGGGTCGCCCAGCGATAAGCCCATGTCACGGTGAGGGCAATGACGGCGAGGAGGGTTGCGAGTTTGGCAGGATTGGTGATGTGAGTGTCCTCACTGTTGAAGCCGCGGGTCTTGGCGTCGGCGAAGAGGCACTCGATGCCCGATCGCTTGCGATAGAGATTGAGCGCCCGTCGGGTGGCGTCGATGTTCGTGGCGACGATGAGCGCTTCGCCCCCCTTGATACGCTTTGCCGCGAACCGCAGCCGGTTGTCCGGTTCCCTCGCCATGGTGCTGAGCCAGCCTGTCCAGGCACCTTGACGAGACTTCCGCAGGAGCGTGCGGAACTGATGCAGGCGTCCATCTTCGGTGCACAGATGCATGTTCTCACGCAACCGAACAACGAACGGGATGTTGTTTTCATTTAGACATTCCAACCACTCTGTACCGATGAACTCCCGGTCGGCGAGCAAGGCGTCGATGGAGCAAGCCCCGAACAGGCGCAAATAACGCCGCATCAGCCCGATGCGCTGCGCCGGTGAAGAGTTGCCCGGATGGTCGAGCGAGACCCACATCAGCGGCACCCGAAACCGTCGCGTCACAATGGCCGGAACCAGAATGTTCACGTCTTTCGCGCCGAGTTTCCAGTTGGTCCGATCCAGGGCCAGAAGCTTTGGACGCGCAAGGTTGAGCAGGTGCACGATCAGTACTGCGACCACATCGCCATCAAGGCGGACATGCTGGAAGAACCGCTGCACACGGCGATAGTTGGACGCGTGTAACGCCGTCCCCGAGAACTGGCTCGCCAGATGGCTCAGGTTCACCGTCCGACAGTTTGCCAGACCAGCGAGCAAAACCGCAAGCGTTTCCAGTCGTGTCTTGCTCAGATCAAAATGCGGGCGTAGCGTGGCGACCAGAGGGCTGAGGAGAAATGCGAACATCACGAAGTTCCTTGTGCTCGAGAATCTTCAATTCAAACCCTTTTCCCCCCTCAACTCAAGTGCGTCGTGTACCGTGCTCGGTATGACAAGACCGACACAAGCTACGCCGCGATGATCTACATTGCCGCCGTGCGATTCGCACTCAAGTGAATGTCAACAGGCCCTAACCCTCCGCCAAATAATTTCACTGCGAAAATTACGGTGCCCAAAAACCGCATCCATCATCACCTTGATATAGTGGGAAGCGGTCGGATCGCAGTGGAGATATATTGAACCGGTCGGCTTGAGGATGTTCCGCATCGGGATGAGACGCTGGACCATATATGCCAAGTACGCCAGTAATTTTGGATTCGTCCGGCGCAGGGCATTTGTCCAATGTTTCCAGAATGTCGCTATGTCGTCATCAATTCCAGCCTCTCGAAGCAGGATCGGCATGATTCGGATTGCGCGTTCCGTTTCCGGATCGAGTGTCCAGAGGTCACAAAATGCCTCGACTTGGTCTGGGATATGACACCGGTTTCGTCCTTGTAGATCGCGTTGTATTAGCGGTTCGAGTTGAAAGGCGGGTCAAGATAGATCAGGTCCACGCTGGCTAACCTCATATCCTGCAGGATCGTGAGGCAATCGCCGTAATAGAGCCGGTTCATGAGAAACAGCCCCGCAAAAAGTCATTGAAGACGTTCGGGTTCTTCCGGTTGTTGTACTTCCAGCTGGACTCGGCCAGGTAAAGCGGCATCCACTGCCTGCTGTAGGTAAGCGTCCGGTCTGACAGCCTTATTTCCTTGGTTTTCCGGGCTTCCAGCGTTTTGCGAGACTGAGGACTTCGAGTTTGAGTTTGTCGGTTTCGGGCTGATTGGGATCGAAGGTGCCGCCATACCAGTCTTTGAGATGATCGTGCTCTGGATGCTTTGGATCGGCCATGGCATCGAGGAACCCGTAGTAGCCAAGGAAGCCCCCGACGTCTTCGGGCGGGCATTTACCGATGACCTCGATTAGTCTGGGATAGAGTTCGCCAGGGACGGGATCGGTGATCCTGCCGATCTTGATCCTGTGTTCCCAGTTGTCGCCAAAATCGTAGATGTAGTTGATCGTCTTTTTGCCGGTGTCCTCGATGACTTGGCCCAGAGTGGTTTTGTTGGCGGGCCGGTCCTCGCCGCCAAAATCGGGGTCCGCGATACCCCATGTGGCGCGGGCTGCTTCGAACATGTAGAGATGCGAGTTGGTCCAGCCCATGGCCACCTGCAGTGTCAGGTGCAGCCGGTCCAGCCGGATATCGGCAGGCACCTGCAGGGTGCGGGTGACAGCGGGCTCGATGTCTTGCAGGGTGACTTTGATCTCGATGATGCTCATGCAGCGTCTTTCATGTGATGGTGGCTGCCCATGTTCCATGGCAGCAGGTCGTCGACCTTGGTGATCTTGCAATCCGGGATGCGGGCCAGAGTGTCGGCCAGCCAGCCCTGCGGATCAACGTTGTTCAGTTTGGCGGTTTCAATCAGCGTATAGGCGATGGCAGCGGCTTTGCCGCCTGCCGGTGATCCAACGAAGAGGTAGTTCTTGCGCCCCAAAGCAATACCTCTGATGGCCCGCTCGGCCGCATTATTGTCGATCTCGAGATGGCCATGTTCAAGGTATGGCCGGAGCCGTGGCAACCGGGTCAGCGCATAACGGATGGCCCCTGCAAGTGGCGATTTGCCAGAGATAGCGGGCAGTTGGGCACCCAGCCAATTGCCCAGGTCATCGAAGACGGGTCTGGCCTCGGCCTGCCGTATGGCGGTACGCTGATCCGGCGGCGATCCACGGGCCTCTTTCTCGATAGCGTAGAGCCCTGCTATCCGCTTGATCGCCTCTTCGGCGATGGCCGAGCCCTGGGCTTTATGCACATCGACGAACTTGCGCCGGATGTGGGCCATGCAGGCGACCTCGCGGATGTCGCCAGAACGGTAGAGGTCGTTGAATCCGGAATAGCCGTCCGCATGCATCCAGCCCTGGTATCTCTTCAAGTGATCCTTGGGATGCTGACCCCTGCGGTCCGGCGAGAACTGATACCAGGCAGCAGGCGGCGCCTCGCTGTCCCAGGGGCGCTCATCGCGTATGTAAGTCCATAGGCGGGCGGTCTGGGTTTTGCCTGCCCCGGGCGTTAGCATTTTGATCGGCGTATCATCGGCAAACAATGCCTGGCCTGCTTGCACATGTCGTCCGATGGCAACGGCCAGTGGCTCCAGTAGGGCCGTGGATTTGCCCACCCAATCGGCCAGCGTTGAGCGGTCAAGGTCAAGCCCGTCGCGCTCGAATATCTGGCTTTGCCGGTAGAGCGGCAGATGATCGGCATATTTGCTGACCAGAACATGGGCCAACAGTCCTGGTCCAGGACGTGTAGCGCGACAATCAAGATGAGAAGTGCGCGTCAATCAGGATGAGAATCCTTGGTCGCGACGTTTGGGACGATGCCGGGCTTTTGTGCCGCGATCAAGGGGTTTGTTTTTTGATTGTCGCGGAGCGTCAATCAGCTTTGGTGTTTTCCGGTGTGGCTTTTTGTGCAGGCCTTCCCGGCCCCTTTGCCTTTTGTGCTGCTCTTCGCCGGTAGCTTTCGACATTCATCTCGAAGATGGTTGCGTGGTGCACGAGCCTGTCGACGGCGGCCAATGTCATGGCCGGGTCTGGAAAAATCGCATTCCACTCCCCGAAGGGCTGGTTGGCCGTGATCAACATTGAGCGGCGTTCATATCTCGCGCTGATGAGTTCGAAGAGCACACTGGTTTCAGCCTGATCCTTGGTGACGTAGGTGATGTCATCGAGGATCAGCAGATGGAATTTGTCGAGCTTTGCAATGGCACTTTCGAGGACGAGATCGCGGCGGGCCTGTTGGAGTTTCTGGACCAGATCGGTGGTGCGGCTGAATAGGACGCGGTAGCCTTGCTCGACAAGGGCGAGCCCGATGGCTGAGCCGAGATGTGATTTGCCCACACCTGGCGGCCCAAACAGCAGGATGTTGCCGCCCTTTCCGATCCAGCTGTCGCCAGCGGTGATCGCACTGACATGGGCCTTGGACAGCATGGGGACGGCTGTGAAGTCGAAGGTGTCGATCGTTTTTCCGGGCAACAGGCGTGCCTGTGCGAGATGTCGCTCGATACGACGGCGATCTCGTTCAGCCAGTTCATGCTCCACCAGGGTGCTGAGCATCCGAGCGGCGGGCCAGCCTTCCTTGTCGGCTTGTTCCGCAAAGCGCGGCCATAGCGCCTTGATGGCTGGCAAGCGCAATTCGGTCAGAGCCAAGGTTAGGCGGGCGGTATCGGTCTGGGGCGATGTCATGCTGTCACCTCCTGAGCGGATGGCGTACCGCCGACCAACTGGTCGTAAGATGACAGGTCGGCCAGTTGCACCGCGACTTGGGGGAGTGCGTCTTGTGATGGGCTAAACACTGCGCGTAGGGCCGCCATGTCAGGCGGGCGCTTCTGGCGAAGGTCCTCCTCAAGCTGCGCTGCCAATTCAGCCTCGCAGCCCCGCTCGTGTGCCAGCGCCAGAAGATCGACAACCATGCGACACGCCGCCTTCTCACTGGTCTGCTCCAGCAGGAATGCGAACATGTTACGGAACGCCCGGCGCGGGAATAGCTGATCCCGATAGACCAGCCCCATCAGCGCCATGGGCTTTTTGCGCAAGGAGTGGATGACGTGGTGGTAATTGACCACGTGCCCATGGCTCCCGGTGCTCGAGGCTCGTCCGCGTGTCAGCGTTAGCAGGGCAGAGCTTCCCAGGAACAGCTCCAACCGATCATCGTAGAGCCGAACCCGCAGCTGATGCCCGATCAACCGGGATGGCACGGTGTAGAACACCTTGCGCAAGGTGAAGCCCCCGGAGGAAGTGACGCGCAACGTGATCTCCTCGTAATCCGTGGTCCGCCGCGTCGGCAAAGGTCTGAGGCTCGCACGTTCCGCATCGATACGCTTGGCATTGCGGGCGTTGATCCGGCCCACGATCTCGTCGATGAAGCGACGATAATCTTGCAAGCTTTCGAAGTCGCGCGACCCACGCATGACCAGCGCGTCCTCAATGGTGCGCTTCAGATGCCCATTGGGGCTCTCGATGGAACCGTTCTCGTGTGCGACGCCCTTGTTGTTGCGCGTCGGCGTCATTCCATAATGGTTGCACAGGGCGTCGAAGCGGTCGGTTAGATCGGCCCGGGATGACTTATCCAGGTTCTTGAAGGCCGCCGACAGGCTGTCAGTTCCATGATTGTGTGGCACGCCGCCGAGCGTCCAGAGGGCGTTCTGCAATCCCTCAGCCAGCGCCACATAGCTTTCGCCGCCCAGCACGACGTGGGCGTGCTGAAACCCGCTATAGGCAAGCCGGAAGTGATACAGTCGATGGCCCAGTGCCTCACCGGCAATGGTCACACCCAACTTGCCCATGGCGGTGAAATCCGACAGGCCCATTTTGCCCGGTGTGTGGGTCTGCCGGAAAATGACGTCCTGTTCAGGGCCGTGTTCCGCATTCCAGGCGCGTATCCGTCGCTCCAGAGTCCGTCGGATGCCCGTACCCAGATCAGAATGCCGACGCAGAAGCTCCTCGTAAACCGCCACAGGTCGGATCCCCGGTGAGGACCGCAGAAGCGGCACGACCTCCGCATCAAAAATGTCCGCCAGCGGGTCCGGACGCCGCCGGCCGCGAGGGGCCTTCTTCTGTGATGGTAAAATTGGGTCAGCTTGCAGCCGATAGCCCGTTGCCTGGCTGATCCCCGCCTTGGCAGCGGCAACGGCAACGGAATGGGTCGATCTGAGCGTCATGAAGAGCCTCATTTGTTGGTCAGTGACATGACAGCCCGGCATGAACGATCCCCTTGCACAGAAAATCATTCCTTATCCGAGCCGGCCACAACCGTCAGGCCCGCCCCAAAAGGGCAAAACGCGTGTGCGGGGCCTCCCCAGTCGGGCTACGCCCTCCCTGCGAGCCCCCGCACACGCGTTCTCATCCTGATTGACGCTGGATTCTCACCTTGTTTGTCGCGCAGCAAGGACGCCCGCGCTCAATCGGGCGCGATGGCAGCTGTGCCTGGGTGAAGCTGTCGCAGCCCGAACAGGCAAAGCGGGGCCGGGTGATGCGGTTCACGATGAAGCGCCCCGGAACATATTCCAGTTCCTCGGTCACATCCTCGCCCAGGCGGCGCAGCTTGCCACCACAATCCGCACAGGCATCATCTCCGGTGGCCAGTTCGATGTGCTGGCGCGGTATATGATCCGGGATCGGGCGGCGCTTGGGTTTGTCTTTGGGCGGCTCCTCTTCAGGCAGGCGTAACTTGGCTGTCATCGCTGCCGTTGCAATCTCACTGCTCTCCAGGGCCAGTTGCAGCTGCTCGATGCTCTCGGATTTGCTGCCAAACCTATGTGTGCGATGCCCGGATAACTGGTGCCTGAGCTTCTCGATCAACATCGCCTGAGACTTCACCTCGGCCAGCAGAAGCTGCGTGAAAGCACGCAACTCATCGGGGTCTTCCGGTAAGGCTCGGGCCACATCGATCATGGCCAAAACCTGGCAAATCAACGGGCTTTAGGGAATCCCCAAATCACTGATCCGGCCAGATTATCCCGCCTTCAATGGCCGCCATGTGCGCTGCGGAATACGCCAGTCAATGCCCTCCAGAAGCATCGCCAACTGGGCCGGTGTCAATGCGACTTTGCCGTCTTTTGCAGAAGGCCAGACAAACCGGCCCTTCTCCAATCGCCTGGAGAACAGACAGGCCCCCTGACCGTCCCACCAAATGATCTTGATCAGATCGCCACGCCGTCCACGGAAAACGAACATGTGGCCGCAATAAGGGTTCTGCTTCAGCGTCTGTTCCGCCTGAGCCGCCAGCGTCGCAAACCCCCGGCGCATATCCGTTACCCCGGCAGCCAGCCACACCTTCGTGTTCGACGGTACCGGGATCATCCGGACAAGCCACGGATCAGGCCGGCAAGGGCATCGGGATCGTAAGTCCCGCTGACACAAAGCCGGTGCCCGCAAACAAGATCAAACCCAATCCTGCCGCATGCCACAACCGGCGGCGCGGCTTCATGCCGCACATCCGAAATTATCTCGACCGGCAGAAAGAAAACCTGCTTCTGTGTATCGCCATCAGGCGAAAACCGCCCATCCCTCAGCCACGTAAACACGAGATTGGCATTCACATCATACCGCCGCGCAACCTGACTAACCGAAATCCCCGGAACCCGCGTTTGCGCACAGATCATCCGCTTCTCGTTATTGCTCCAGTTCCGGCGCTTCTTCCTGCCCACATCTGACCTCGATAATGTCCATTAACGATCATGGACACTATCTGACATCTGCGGCCTCAGGCAGGGCAGCCAGACCAGACGCTTACTCTCAAAGACTGGTATGGCGGCACCTTCGATCCCAATCAGCCCGAAACCGACAAACTCAAACTCGAAGTCCTCAGTCTCGCAAAACGCTGGAAGCCCGGAAAACCAAGGAAATAAGGCTGTCAGACCGGACGCTTACGTTCAACGGGGTCTTCTGGCAGGTTATCAAGGGCGTTCAACATGGCTATTCTATCAGTCAGAATTGCGCTCTGAATGTGAAGACCATAAACGCCTATACTACTTGATATTTACGCCTGATTACCCTGCTTTCAAAGGCCGCCATGTCCGCTGTGGAATGCGCCTTGTCAATGCCCTTCCAGCAGGCATCGCCAGTTGCGCCGACGTCAGGCCAGACCTTGCCGTCTTTAGCAGCAGGCCAAACAAACCGGCCCCGTGCGACAAGACGCTTGGAAAACAGGCAGGCTCCCTGGCAATCCCACCAGATGATCTTCAACAGATCGCCGCGCCGCCCCCGGAACACGAACAGGTGGAGCGGAATACGGGTCTTCGGCCAAAACCTTCTCGGCCCGGGCCGCCAGCGTCATTGAACCCTCGCCGCATGTCCGTGACACCCGCCGACAGCCACACCCGCGTGTTGCCCGGCGCCGGTTTGCAGGATGTCGGTCAGCGGGTCAGACGAAAATCCCGATGGACCGGGCAACGGCGTGATGGTAGACTTCGTCATGTGGCATATCCTTTTCTCTGCTGAGAATTGCGGCGTGTGAACAACGCCATGATATGCCGCCAATCAGCGCCATCACCAACTTTCGGCTATAACTCTCAGCGTAGCATTCGGAATGATTGACTACGGCATGTGCGTAGGTTGCTTTAACCGGATTGTAGGCCTTCAGTTCATCGGTTATCAGGAGTGATCCATACGGATCAACGGACTTTTGAATGAAGCGAAGAATGCTTTGGCCCGACAAGTCATTGGCAACCCGAGCAACAACTTTTCCGCCGCGTTCCAATAGGGACTTATATACATGAGTTGACAACTCCTTCATAAAGCTGTTGCTGTTGGTCAAGAAGGTCGTTCCAGACGAACCGGCAGGCTCCCGCCACGGCAGACAGTTGTTCCGCCCGCGCCCTCGTGCCGGGGATTAAACGGAACCTCATTGTTCTATGTGTTGCTTCAGACATCGTGGCCCCATTTTTAATCTGCAATGTCAGTTGTCAAGTCTTGGATATAAGTCCCTTCCAATACGCCGATAACCGGTGTTTTCTTCGTGCCGCGTCCGCGTTTGTTCGGCCTGTTGTCGTCACGACGATTGCCTTTGCGCGGCTTGCCGCCGACATAGGTTTCATCCGCTTCCACGATGCCTTGCAGAACAATGTCCTGTTCCTTGTTCGCCATTTCGGCGCGGATGCGGTGCTGCATGTACAGTGCCGATTGTTGCGTCATGTCGAGGTCGCGGGCCAACTGGCAGCTTGACAGGCTCTTTTTGGCATTGACCATGAGGCCAATTCCGAGAGCTATGCCCGAAAGTTGGTGATGGTGTGATCAGGCGGCGTTTTGAATTTGCTTGATCCCGTCTGTGAACTCAACCCCTTCAATGATCTCTGGCATGCGGTTGGCGCCGTCGAGCTTTCGCCACTTGGCCTGCGCTGACATCATCAGCTTGAATGCCATGGCCAACCCGGTCTTGCGGCTCAGGCAGCCTTTGGTTTTGCCGGTGCGGTGGCGGACGGTGGCGAAGGTGCTCTCGATCGGGTTCGTGGTTCGGATGTGCTTCCAGTGCTCAGCAGGGAAGCCGTAGAAGGAGAGCAGCACAGCCCGGTCTTTGGTCAGTTTCCCAACCGCCTTGTCATATTTCGCGCCACAGGTTTCCACGAAGAAATCGAAGGCGGCCCCGGCTTCGGTCTTCGTTTCCGCCTGCCAGATATCATGCAGGTGGCCCTTGGCTTTGGCCTGCACCGATTTGGGCATGGCATTGAGAACGTTTCCGGTCTTGTGAACCCAGCACCGTTGTTCCCGGGTGCTGCCGAAGACTTCGCGCAGCGCCGCCCAGAACCCCAAGGCGCCGTCGCCAATGGCCAGATCGGGGGCGTGGGACAGCCCGCGACGCTTGAGATCGAGCAGCAACTCGCGCCAACTCTGCGTGCTTTCACGGTAGCCGTCGGTGAGCCCCAGAACCTCCTTGCGGCCCCACTCATCCGCGCCGATCAGCACCAGAACGCATTGTTTCTGCTCTTCCATACGCGGTTGGAAATAGACACCATCGGCCCAGACATAGACGAAACGCCGGGCACTGAGATCGCGGCGCTGCCAGCGTTCATACTCCGCCCCCCAGTCCGCTTTCAATCGCGAGATGGTGCTCGATGAAAGCCCTGCCGCGTTCGGCCCCAACAGCGCCCCAAGAGCCTCCTGGAAGTCGCCCGTGGAAATGCCCTTAAGATAGAGCCACGGCAGCAGTTCCTCAATCGATCTGGTCTTGCGCAGCCAGGGCGGCAAGATCGACGAGGCGAAACGGATCTTTTCGTCCACATTGCCCCGGTCCCGCATCCGCGGCACCTTCACTGGTACCGGGCCGATGCCGGTCATGACCTCGCGCTCGGGCAGATGACCATGGCGCACCAGCCGCGCACGGCCGTCGTCCGTCACCTCGCGGGCATGGGCGGCGAGGAGCGTGGCCAATTCCGCTTCCACCGCCTGTTTGAGCAGTTGGCGCGCGCCGGTTTGCAGGATGTCGGTCAGCGGGTCAGACGAAAATCCCGATGGATCGGGCAACGGCGTGATGGTAGACTTCGTCATGTGGCATATCCTTTTCTCTGCTGAGAATTGCGCCGCGTGAACAACGCCATGATATGCCGCCAATCAGCGCCATCACCAACTTTCGGCTATAACTCCAATTCCGAGGAACCATTTTTGAAGCGGGATTTTTGTCTTTTGAAAGATCGTGCCAGAGAGAACATTGAAGCTGGATTTGCAGTCATGGCAGTTCCACCGGCCGACGGCGTGTGCCCTTCGCGGCCCACTGATGGACCTGGCCGTTCTTCTGACCCACGCGTGCTTCATCCTGAAACCGGATTTCAACAGGCTTGTCCGGGGAGACGCCTTTCAGGCTTTCCGCCAGCTTGTGCGGGAAGTTTTTTTGAATGCCTCAATCGTTCGGGGGTCCTGCCCGGGATGCCGGGGCCGGGCGCTGACGTGTGAAAAGCCAAGAGAATGCAGCAGCTTTCCTACCGGGTTCTCATGATATTCCGCATCAAGGCGGGCCTTGATGAGCGCGGCCAGATCAGCACAGCGCCACCGCACCACGCCGTCAGTCGCCGGATCAGGTCCTGCTGAATTGCCTTGAGCGTGGCCAGTTGCTCCGAGGTCAACCTGGGCTTGGGGCCTGTGGTTTTCCTGTCGATCAAACACTCCAGACCTTCGTCATTGAACCGATGCACCCGGTCTCTGAGCGTCTGGCGATCCATCAAGCCAACAGCAGCAGCTGCCGTCCGTGTCATCCCATCAGCAACACCGGCAAGCGCCATCAGTCGCCGCGCCTGCCTGGCGTCATGCGATTTGCGTGCCAAACCCGCAATTCGTCGGCACTATAGTCAGTCCGCAGTTCAATCCCAACCATGATCCCCTCCAAGAGAAATGTCATAGCAACTGTGTTTATTCTGTGAGCTGCTGGCGCCAGGGGATGCCGGTTTTGATGATCGCGTTTGCGATTGTGACCAGCCTGCGTGCGATTGCAATTATGACAAGTTTGTGCGGCTTCCCCCGCTCCTTGAGACGTTTTGCGACAGGCTTGAGAACCGGATTGTGACAGCGCAGCCGGGAACAGCACATGCCGCAGAGACTGCCAGCCGCCGGCGATAGCTCTCCTGCCTCGCATCGCCCCGCTGTCATGTGGTATCGGAGCCAGGCCGGTCATGGCAGCGGCTTCGCCTGATGTCATCCGGCCGGGTTCCGGCAATTCGGCGATCAACATTGCCGCACAGACCGGGCCAATCCCCGGGATTGATCGTAAAAGCCCCGCCCTCAGGGCAAGAGGTTTCACTCGCGCGATAACGTTTTCGATCCGCCGTTCAATGTCATCGACCCGGGTGTCGAGCAGGTCTTTCAGGTCGTCATCCATGGTCTCGACACCGGCAGGAATGCCCTGCTTCCTTCGAGCTCCGATCCGGGCCTTGAGCCGCTTGCGCATATCGACGAGTTGACCTCTCCGGGTCGTCAAGGTTCTGAGAATACGCAGATTTTCGTCTGGCAGTTCCCGCCCGGCTTGCGGTCGGAATGCCATGAACCGGGCGATGAGTTCCGCATCTATCCGATCAGTCTTCGCGCGCGTGCCCCGGCAAAGCGCGAAGGCCCTGATCTGTGGCCCTGATCTGTGCTGGCAGCAATTGCACGGCCACGATGCCTGCGCCGACAAGTTCTGTCCAGAGCCTCCATTCCTGACCACCCGTGGCCTCAAATCCGACTTTGAGCGAACCGGAGAACCGCCGGATCATCGCGATCAGCGCAATATCGCCGTCCGCTGTGTCCGGATGCCGGAACCGCTTCTCGCCAGGAAGGCAGAACCCATCCAGCCAGTCGCGCGATACATCCATCCCGGGAATGGTTATCTCAGCCATCATGTCACTCTCTCTTCCCTGTGCTTCGCGGTCCCGCAAAACGGGCCGCCGTCAACTGTTCGAGACGGTGAAGAGAGGCAGGATCAACCTGCTGGAGAACGTGGTCATGCCACAAGGTGTTCAGCGCTGTATCCCACCCCGTCACCGCTCCTGGCCAGGAGCGGTGACGGGGAATCCATGGCAGGGACGAGACACATAAGGTGTTTCGTCCCGGCATCTGGTGGATCGGGTTCAGGATGAAACGATCCGGCTCCGTTGTCCAGACCTTGCAGATGTATTCACAGGGCGTGAGGCCGCTGAGGGTCTTGAGCCTTCGGGCGAAGTTACAGGCGTTCATGAAGTCAGCCGGATGCGTTCGAAGTGAGCTATGCCCGAAAGTTGTTGATGGTGTGATCATGCGGCGTTTTGAATTTGCTTGATCCCGTCTGTGAACTCAACCCCTTCAATGATCTCTGGCATGCGGTTGGCGCCGTCGAGCTTTCGCCATTTTCCTTGCGCTGACATCATCAGCTTGAATGCCATGGCCAACCCGGTCCTGCGGCTCAGGCAGCCTTTGGTTTTGCCGGTGCGGTGGCGGACGGTGGCGAAGGTGCTCTCGATCGGGTTCGTGGTTCGGATGTGCTTCCAGTGCTCAGCAGGGAAGCCGTAGAAGGAGAGCAGCACAGCCCGGTCTTTGGTCAGTTTCCCAACCGCCTTGTCATATTTCGCGCCGTAGGTTTCCACGAAGAAATCGAAGGCGGCCCCGGCTTCGGTCTTCGTTTCCGCCTGCCAGATATCATGCAGGTGGCCCTTGGCTTTGGCCTGCACCGATTTGGGCATGGCGTTGAGAACGTTTCCGGTCTTGTGAACCCAACACCGTTGTTCCCGGGTGCTGCCGAAGACTTCGCGCAGCGCCGCCCAGAACCCCAAGGCACCGTCGCCAATGGCCAGATCGGGGGCGTGGGACAGCCCGCGACGCTTGAGATCGAGCAGCAACTCGCGCCAACTCTGCGTGCTTTCACGGTAGCCGTCGGTGAGCCCCAGAACCTCCTTGCGGCCCCACTCATCCGCGCCGATCAGCACCAGAACGCATTGTTTCTGCTCTTCCATACGCGGTTGGAAATAGACACCATCGGCCCGGACATAGACGAAACGCCGGGCACTGAGATCGCGGCGCTGCCAGCGTTCATACTCCGCCCCCCAGTCCGCTTTCAATCGCGAGATGGTGCTCGATGAAAGCCCTGCCGCGTTCGGCCCCAACAGCGCCCCAAGAGCCTCCTGAAAGTCGCCCGTGGAAATGCCCTTGTCTATTGGATTTCCCAGGCATTCGTATCCGTGCGATACGGATGCCACCCCTCGGGCCGCTGCAGCGGCCCGAGGGGTGGCGGGGGATGGATCGATGATGCCCTGGTCTTTGAGGACCGTTCTCAAGATGGATCACCCCCGCCCTTTTGATGAACCCGAACAGATAGTGGAGGAGGGAACACCCCTGCCTCGTATGACAAGAACGGGAGACGAAAAGGTCATGAATGATACCATCGGCATCGACATCTCGAAAGATCATCTCGACACCCATCGCCTGAGCGATGGCAAGGCGAAACGCTTCACCAACGACCGGACAGGACTGAAGACGCTGAAGAACTGGATCGGCCCGCAGTGCTGCCGCGTCGTCTACGAGCCTGCAGGACGCTATCATCGCGATCTGGAGGCCCGCCTTTCAAAGACGGCTCACGCCATGGTCAAGGTGAACCCCAAACGCGCCCGCCGCTTCGCCGAAGCGGTCGGCCAGTCCGCCAAAACTGACCGGATCGATGCGGAACTGCTGGCCCGCATGGGGGCGATGCTTGACCTGAAGGCTTCACCGTTGCGCGATGAACCCATGAACGATCTGCGGGAGGTGCATGTCGCCCGGAGCGCTCTCATCAAGGACCGGACTGCCTGCCGGAACCGGCTCTGCGGTGCGCGCAACACACTCGTCAAGGCGCAACTGAAAACCAGGATGCGCCAGATTGCAAAGCAACTTGCCCAACTCGATGCCGAGTTGAAGAAGCGTATCTGCGAGGATGCAAAGCTTGCCAGACAGTTCGAGATCCTGCGGTCGATCCCCTGCCGTCGCAATACTCATCGAAATGCCGGAGATCGGAACCTTGACGCCCGGGCAGGCCGCCGCGCTTGCGGGCCTGGCTCCCTTCGTGCGCACGTCCGGCAAATGGACAGCCAGAGCGAAAATCGGAGGCGGACGAGCCGGGCTTCGCCAGGCGCTCTACATGCCCGCCCTCGTCGCAGCGCGCTGCAATTCCCAACTCACCTGCGTCTACAAGGCTTTGCGTCAAAAGGGCAAGAAAGCCAAGGTCGCCCTTGTGGCAATCATGCGCAAGCTCATCATCCTCGCAAATACCTTGATCCGCGAAAACCGCCAGTGGTCCAAAATCAAACCTTGACCAAGACAGATATCTTGAGGTAGAGCCACGGCAGCAGTTCCTCAATCGATCTGGTCTTGCGCAGCCAGGGCGGCAAGATCGACGAGGCGAAACGGATCTTTTCGTCCACATTGCCCCGGTCCCGCACCCGCGGCACCTTCACTGGTACCGGGCCGATGCCGGTCATAACCTCGCGCTCGGGCAGATGACCATGGCGCACCAGCCGCGCACGGCCATCGTCCGTCACCTCGCGGGCATGGGCGGCGAGGAGCGTGGCCAATTCCGCTTCCACCGCCTGTTTGAGCAGTTGGCGCGCGCCGGTTTGCAGGATGTCGGTCAGCGGGTCAGACGAAAATCCCGATGGATCGGGCAACGGCGTGATGGTAGACTTCGTCATGTGGCATATCCTTTTCTCTGCTGAGAATTGCGGCGTGTGAACAACGCCATGATATGCCGCCAATCAGCGCCATCACCAACTTTCGGCTATAACTCAAGGCAGAGGCGACATGGGGCCAGTGTCACATCCCGTGTGATTGTACGGCTTCTTTCTGAAGAGTTCGGGCTTTTCTTGGGGAGTTATATATTTGACTATGCGCCATTAGTAGTTTGAGGCTTAAACATCAAGCTCTGGGAGAGTGTCCGATCCTCTGTGTATCTGTGATCTGTACCATGCTTTGAGAGAGGAGCCATGACGATGACGATATCCAGGGAACTTCCGGACGAACTTCTGGAAGGCTGCGAGCGGCCTGAAGACCTGCTTGGCGATACCGGGCTGCTGAAAGAGCTCAGGATCAAACTGATGGAGCGGATGCTTGGGGCCGAACTGACCGCGCATCCGGGCTATGAAGAAGGCAAGGATGCACCTCCGGGTCAGTCCAATCGGCGCAACGGCACAGCAGGCAAGCGCCTGAAGGGCCAGATCGGCGAGGCGCCGATTTCCGTGCCCCGTGATCGGGATGGCAGTTTTGAGCCGGAACTGGTGAAGAAGGGCCAGACCCGGATCGACGGGATGGATGACAGGATCATCGGCCTCTATGCCGCCGGACTGACCGTCCGCGACATCCGCGCCCATCTTGAGGATATCTACGGTCTTCTGGTCTCGCCGGATTTGATCAGCCGCGTCACCGACGCCGTGCACGACGAGGTGCGCGACTGGCAAAGCCGGGCGCTGGAGCGGATGTATCCGATCGTGATCTTCGACGCGCTGCGGGTGAAGATCCGCGACGCCGACAGCCGCATGGTGAAGAACAAGGCCATCTACATCGCCCTGGGGGTCAGCCGGGACGGCGTGCGCGAGGTCCCGGGCCTGTGGATCGCTGATAACGAGGGGGCCAAATTCTGGTTGTCGGTGATGAACGAGCTGAAGAACCGGGGTGTCCAGGACATTCTGATCGCCGTCGTTGACGGGCTCAAAGGCTTCCCGGAGGCGATCACCGCCGCCTTTGCGCAGACCACGGTGCAAACCTGCATTGTCCACCTGGTGCGCCACTCCCTGAACTTCTGCTCGCAGAAGTTATGGAAAGACCGCAAGGGAGTGGCCACTGACCTGCGCCGGATTTACAGCGCCGCCACCGCCGATCAGGCCGCCGATGAACTGGACGCATTCGAGGAGAAATGGGCCGGTAAATACGCCTCCATCGCCCCGGCCTGGCGACGGGCATGGCAGGAAGTAATCCCGTTCTTCGCCTTCGATCCGGCGATCCGAAAGATCATCTACACCACCAACGCCATCGAGAGCCTGAACCGGGTGATCCGCAAATCAATCAAGACCCGCGGATCGTTCCCGACCGATCAGGCCGCAACAAAGCTGATCCATCTGGCCATCCGCAACTTCGAGAAAGGCGGCAGGAATGTTCGGGAATGGTTTGCAGCCCGCAACCAGTTCGCTATTATGTTCGACGAGCGCTTCAATGCGTGACTGTATTTGAAACCCCCATGGTCCGGGACAGATACACTGTTCCATCCCGGACGATCAGATAGACCCTCGCCGCTCTGGCCTGTTCATGGCAAGATCGATCTTGCGTGAGATTCGGGACGGAGGCAAGACATGCTGATTTCTTTGCACAAGCAGGCGACGACGACGCCGAAGATCCGGGCCGCAATCCAGGCGAGCAAAGAGCCCGCGTGGATCGTGGCCGAGCGCTATGGCATCTCGGAGCAGACCGTTTGGAAGTGGCGCAAGCGCGATACCGTCCACGACCGGAGCCACACGGCGCACAGGTTGCAGACCACGCTGACACCGGCGCAGGAGGCCGTGGCGGTCTCGCTGAGACAGAGTCTGCTGCTGCCGCTCGACGACCTGCTCGCCGTGGTCCGCGAGTTTCTCAACCCGAACGTCTCGCGCTCCGGGCTGGACCGATGCCTGCGCCGATGCCTGCGCCGTCATGGGGTCGGCTCCCTCCGTGACCTGAAGCCGAAGGTGGCGAAGCCCGCGCACAAGCCTTGCAAGGCATACGAGCCCGGCTACATCCACATCGACGTGAAATACCTGCCGCAGATGGCCGATGAGGAGAAGCGCCGGTATCTGTTCGTCGCGATCGACCGCGCCACCCGCCGGGTCTTCGTGCGCATCCATCCGGCGAAGACTGCGGCCAACGCCCGCCGGTTCCTGCGCGATCTGGAGCGCGCCGCCCCGATGCGGATCACCCGCGTGCTGACGGACAATGGCAAGGAGTTCACCGACAGGCTCTTCGGCCTTCGCCGCCGCGCCGCGACCGGCAATCATGAGTTCGACCGCCTCTGCGCCGGGTTCGGGATCGAGCATCGCCTGGCCCCACCGATGCGGCCGCAGACCAACGGCATGGTCGAGCGTTTCAACGGTCGGATCGAGGACGTGCTCCAGAGCCACCGTTTCCGCAGCGGCGAGGACCTCGAACAGACGCTTCTCCGCTACGTCCGCCTCTACAACGGCCAGCTGCCGCAATCCGTTCTGAAAGGCCGCACGCCAATCGATGCGCTCAAGGACTGGCATCAAGAAAAGCCCGAACTCTTCAGAAAGAAGCCGTACAATCACACGGGATGTGACAATTAGCGAAGAGGCATTTCCACTTGTTGCCAAGCCCTGCCCTGGCCATGCCACCACCTGCGAAGAATTCATAGAAATCAAACATCGACGGCGCCCCTGGCCGCTCCGGGCGGTTCCTGCTCGTGCTTGCGATCCAGTCTTTCGAGAATCGCTTCTGTTATCCATGTATTTCGAGACACGTTTCCGGGCCGTTGCAAGCGGGCGCGGTCAATCATCGCGCACAAGGCGGGATCAAGCCTGAGGCTCTGTCGGGTGCGATCATCGGTTTTGTCCGGAACTGCGCTCATATTGCATTCTGGCGCCTATGCGGCGCCAGGATCAAGAACAAATTCGGAACACTTTACATATGCCACTATCAGGGGGTTCGAAGTCATGCGAGCGTTGCGCAAGGGCCAGGGATCGGCTTTCAATCTCACGAACGACATGAACGGCGAAGTCCGGATGATCGAGCGGGCATCTGGCCTGGGCCCCTGTGGGCTATCCGAGGCGATGTCCATGCTCGAAAACCGTCTGGCAACATGAAACCAAAAGGCAATTCTTAGCCAAACTGCCGGTCGCATGATAATTTGCAACAGAGCCCTCTCCCGTAATAGACCCCTTTTGCATGACCATCAGGGCAGTCTACTTTCTGTCATCATCAAACCTTAACTGACTTGCGTGCGATTTCAATCGGTCGGTTCTTTAATTTCAATTGGACGGGCATTGACTTTCAATCAGTCGGTGTTGTATTTTCAATCCGTCGGATGAAAGAAGAGCCGCGAATGTACGAGCGTTTCGCCAAATACAGGATACAGGAAGCGCTTGCTGATACCCGCGTCGTATTGATCTCCGGACCCAGACAGTCGGGCAAAACAACCCTTGCAACTGACTTCGCTGCGGATGAAATACCCTTCTTCACCCTTGATGATGCGACCGTTCTCGCGGCAGCAAACGGAGATCCGGTAGGCTTCCTGCGCGGACTTGATCGAGCTGTCATAGACGAAATTCAGCGCGCTCCCGACCTGTTGTTATCCATCAAGACCGAAGTCGACCGGGATAAAACGCCCGGTCGGTTCCTCTTGACTGGCTCCGCCAACCTCATGACCGTCCCCAAGGTCGCGGATTCACTTGCCGGCAGGATGGAGGTCATAAAGCTTTTGCCTCTCTCTCGATCAGAGATACAGGGCACCAAATCGACATTCTTGGACAACGCATTCGACGGTGTTCCGCCGACGGTCGAGAACACGATACTTGGTGATGATCTCATAGAAATTGTTCTGGCAGGCGGATACCCCGAAGCGCTCGCCCGTGAAAGATGGGGCCGCAAGCAGGACTGGTACCATGGTTATGTGGACGCTATCGTTCAGCGCGATGTCCGTGACATCGCCCAGATCGAACAACTCGCCATAATGCCAAAGCTGCTGAATATGTTGGCGGAGCATTCCGGACAGCTTGTCAATTATTCGGGCATTGGAGGCGCAATCAATCTCAACCACGTAACCACTCAGAAATATGTGCGCGCCTTTGAGAGCCTCTTCATCGTCCACACCCTTCAGCCGTGGTTCACCAACAAGCTTAAGCGCCTCACGAAATCGCCCAAACTGCATTTCCTGGATGCGGGACTGCTTGCCACACTGCGAGGTATCTCGCCGGACATAGTTTGTAAGGATAAAACATCTTTTGGAGCGGTCCTTGAGACATTCGTCTTCAGCGAACTTCAAAAGATCGCCACATGGAGCGAACACAGATGCTCATTTTCTCATTTTCGGGACAAGGACAAAAACGAAGTTGATGTCGTTATTGAAAACCAGCGTGGTGAGATCGTTGGCGTTGAGGTGAAATCGTCGGCAACAGTGTCGTCCGACGATTTTTCCGGAATGCGGAAGCTAGCAGATGCATGCGGTGATAAATTTATCCAAGGCATCGTCCTTTATGACCATGATCAGATCGTTCCATTCGCGGACAAGATGATTGCCGCGCCACTCTCCTGTCTTTGGTCGTCAAAATGAATCTAGTCCCCCGGAATTGTACTTTGTATCATTGACTGAGCGGGTATTGAGAAGGATGTTGCGATGGTGGGACGTTTGGCGGATGCAGTGGTTCTGAGCGAAGATGAGCGCCGTTTTCTCGAGGGTCAGGTTCGGCGTCACAAAGCGGCACGTTCGCTGTCGGACCGATGCCGGATGATCCTGCTGTGCGCCGATGGATTGGCGAGCAAGGAAGTGGCGGCCCGGCTTGGGGTGCATGAACACACAGTCGGCAAATGGCGCAGACGTTTTGTGCGATGCCGGATTGAAGGTCTCACCGACGAATACCGCTCCGGTCGCCCGCGCACCGTGTCGGACGATCAGGTGACTGCGGTGATTGAGCGCACGCTGAACACGACCCCGAGGGATGCGACCCATTGGTCGCTCCGAAGCATGGCAGCCGCGACGGGACTGTCGCACACCACCCTCCGGCGGATTTGGAACGGGTTCGGCCTGCAACCGCACCGAAGCGAGACATTCAAGCTCTCAACCGACCCGCTGTTCGTGGACAAGGTGCACGATATCGTCGGGCTGTACCTGTCACCGCCGAACAGGGCTGTCGTGTTGTGTGTTGACGAGAAATCGCAAATCCAGGCGCTGGATCGCGAACAGCCTGTGCTGCCAATGGCGCCCGGCGTGGCCGAGCGGCGCACCCACACCTACATCCGACACGGCACGACGTCGCTTTTTGCAGCACTGGATATCGCCACCGGCGCCGTGATCGGCAAATGCTACAAGCGGCGCCGCGCCACCGAGTTCCTCGACTTCTTCAAACAGATCGACCGGCAGATGCCGGACGGGCCGGAGGTGCATATCGTCATGGACAATTACGCCACCCACAAAACCCCGAAGATCAAGGCCTGGCTGGCACGCCGCCCGCATTGGCATGTCCACTTCACACCGCCCCCGGCTGGTTGGATCAATCAGGTGGAGCGTTGGTTTGCTGAACTGACGCGCAAGCAACTGCAGCGCGGCGTCCATCGTTCAACGGCGGAACCGGAAGCCGATATCGCTGCATTTATCGAGGCCCATAACGAAAACCCCAAACCCTGCAAATGGGTCAAACCCGCCGACCATATCCTCGCCTCTGTCAAGCGGTTCTGCCAACGCGCCCAACAAAACTCATGTGCCGAACTTTGGAGGCAGGTGACCAGGGTCAGGCCACATAGCCAGAATATGACGGTTGCAGCGATGTATATGGCGGATTTGAATATATGTGGTAAGCGTCCGTTGAACCGGACCTAACGCGGGGGCGGAGGAGCCGATAGTGTCCACCATCGATAGTGGACACCATGAGGCACTCTATGGCTGGCAGGCGCAAGAAGCGAATTTGGTGGGACGACGAGAAGCGTTCGATCTGCCTGCAGACTGCCGCGCCGGGTGTTTCTGTGGCTCAGGTTGCGCGGCGCTACGCGATGAACGCCAATCTGATCTTCAAATGGCTGAAGGACCCGCGTTTTGCGCCAGATTTCATCGAGGTCGTAGCTGGATCTGTGTTTCTGCCGGTTGAGATTTCTCCGGCTGCTTCACATCCGGAACCGGCGCAGCCATCCGGTCCCGTCGCCTTCGGTGGCGGTATCGAGATTGAGTTGGCTGGCGGTCACCGGATCAGCGCCGAGGGTGGGTTCGATCCTGATGTGCTGGCGCGGCTGCTGAAGGGGCTGATGTCTTGATCCCGGTGCCGGGCAACACGCGGGTGTGGCTGTCGGCGGGTGTCACGGACATGCGGCGAGGGTTCAATACGCTGGCGGCCCAGGCCGGGAAGGTTTTGGCCGAAGACCCGTATTCCGGCCACCTGTTCGTGTTCCGGGGTCGGCGCGGCGATCTGTTGAAGATCATCTGGTGGGATTGCCAGGGTGCGTGCCTGTTTTCGAAGCGGTTGGAGAAAGGGCGGTTTGTCTGGCCCGCTGCAAAGGACGGCAGGATCAGCGTCACACCCGCGCAGCTCTCAATGCTGTTGGAGGGGATTGACTGGCGGATGCCCCGTAAAACCTGGAGACCGTTGAGCGTAGGACAGGTCAATAAATACGAGGCTTTGCGCGCTTTCGGGGTTCACCCCGGAATGCTGATCCGGTATAGGATCGGCGATGCTGAAGGACCTCGACATAGCCCCGGATGATCCTGCGGAACTGCGGGCAGTGAACCGGCTTCCGGCCGATGAAGTCAAGGCGCTGACCCTGAAGGTGGAACAACTCCAACACCAACTGGCGGGGCATGACCGGCACCGGTTTGGATCGAAATCAGAAAGCCTCTACCAGCTCAATCCGGTCTTCCAGGAAGATGAGGCGATTGCCGAAGCCGCTGGAGAACAGGCGGCGCCTGCTCCAACGCCTGAAACGGACAAACCGGCCCGCCGGCACAGCCGCAAGCCCTTGCCCGATCATCCGGACCGGCACGAAGAGGTCTTGTCGCCGGGCGAGGACTGCCGACGTTGCGGTGGGGCGTTGAAGAGGCTCGGTGAGGACGTGACCGAGGAGTTGGAATACAAACCGGGGCGTTTTGTCGTGAACCGGATCGTGCGTCCGCGTATGGCCTGTTCCTGTTGCGAGGCCATTGTCCAATCGCCGCTGCCATCGCGCCCGATCGAACGTGGCCGCCCGGGACCGGGGCTGCTGGCGCACGTGTTGGTCAGCAAATACGCGGACCACCTGCCGCTCTACCGTCAGTCGCAAATATACGCCCGTGAAGGCGTTGATCTTGATCGATCAACTCTGACCAATTGGGTTGGCGGCTCCACCGCGCTTCTGGAACCTCTGGCTGACACCATTGGCCGAATGGTCCGCCGAGGCGCGGCCATCTTCGCTGACGATACGCCTGTTAAAATGCAGGCCCCCGGCAACAAGAAGACCAGGACCGCCCGTGTCCGGACCTATGTTCGCGATGAACGACCATGGTCTGGATCATCACCGCCCTGCGCGTGGTATCAGTTCACGATTGATCGCAAGGGCGAACATCCCGTCTCACATCTCTCCGGCTACAAAGGCTGGGTCCATGCGGACGGGTATTCCGGCTTCAACGGGGTATTCGGTGAGGACAAGGCCCAGGAGATGGCTTGTTTGGCGCACGTCAGACGCAAGCTTGTAGACATCTTTGCCGCGCAAGGCTCATCGATTGCCGAAGAAGCCCTCCGCCGGATCGCGGAACTCTATGCCGTCGAGAAAGAGGCGCGTGGCAAACCGTCTGAAGAGCGCGTTGCCATCCGTCAGGAAAAGGCAAAACCGATCTTCGATGAACTTGAGACCTGGTTACACGCGCAGGTGCCAAATATATCTGGCAAGTCGCCTCTGGCCCAAGCGATCCGTTATGCCCTTGGTCGTTTGCCAAAGGCACGCGGTTATTTGAACCATGGCTTTCTGGAAGCGGACAACAACATCGCCGAGCGCGCCATAAAACCTGTCGCCACAGGTCGCAAAAATTGGATGTTCGCCGGTTCCGAGGGCGGTGGCAAAGCCATGGCCATCGCCTACACCCTGATCGAAACGGCAAAGCTTGATAAAGTCGATCCACAAGCCTGGCTCACATGGGTTCTCGCCCGCATCGCGGATCACAAGATCACTCGGCTGGACCAGTTGATGCCCTGGCGTTACGCTGCATCAGCAGCGTAACCGGGACGACCGGCAGTACGCCAAGGCTCCTTCACCGAACGGTCACGGTTGAAATGTAGCGCGACAATCAAGATGAGAAGTGCGCGTCAATCAGGATGAGAATCCTTGGTCGCGACGTTTGGGACGATGCCGGGCTTTTGTGCCGCGATCAAGGGGTTTGTTTTTTGATTGTCGCGGAGCGTCAATCAGCTTTGGTGTTTTCCGGTGTGGCTTTTTGTGCAGGCCTTCCCGGCCCCTTTGCCTTTTGTGCTGCTCTTCGCCGGTAGCTTTCGACATTCATCTCGAAGATGGTTGCGTGGTGCACGAGCCTGTCGACGGCGGCCAATGTCATGGCCGGGTCTGGAAAAATCGCATTCCACTCCCCGAAGGGCTGGTTGGCCGTGATCAACATTGAGCGGCGTTCATATCTCGCGCTGATGAGTTCGAAGAGCACACTGGTTTCAGCCTGATCCTTGGTGACGTAGGTGATGTCATCGAGGATCAGCAGATGGAATTTGTCGAGCTTTGCAATGGCACTTTCGAGGACGAGATCGCGGCGGGCCTGTTGGAGTTTCTGGACCAGATCGGTGGTGCGGCTGAATAGGACGCGGTAGCCTTGCTCGACAAGGGCGAGCCCGATGGCTGAGCCGAGATGTGATTTGCCCACACCTGGCGGCCCAAACAGCAGGATGTTGCCGCCCTTTCCGATCCAGCTGTCGCCAGCGGTGATCGCACTGACATGGGCCTTGGACAGCATGGGGACGGCTGTGAAGTCGAAGGTGTCGATCGTTTTTCCGGGCAACAGGCGTGCCTGTGCGAGATGTCGCTCGATACGACGGCGATCTCGTTCAGCCAGTTCATGCTCCACCAGGGTGCTGAGCATCCGAGCGGCGGGCCAGCCTTCCTTGTCGGCTTGTTCCGCAAAGCGCGGCCATAGCGCCTTGATGGCTGGCAAGCGCAATTCGGTCAGAGCCAAGGTTAGGCGGGCGGTATCGGTCTGGGGCGATGTCATGCTGTCACCTCCTGAGCGGATGGCGTACCGCCGACCAACTGGTCGTAAGATGACAGGTCGGCCAGTTGCACCGCGACTTGGGGGAGTGCGTCTTGTGATGGGCTAAACACTGCGCGTAGGGCCGCCATGTCAGGCGGGCGCTTCTGGCGAAGGTCCTCCTCAAGCTGCGCTGCCAATTCAGCCTCGCAGCCCCGCTCGTGTGCCAGCGCCAGAAGATCGACAACCATGCGACACGCCGCCTTCTCACTGGTCTGCTCCAGCAGGAATGCGAACATGTTACGGAACGCCCGGCGCGGGAATAGCTGATCCCGATAGACCAGCCCCATCAGCGCCATGGGCTTTTTGCGCAAGGAGTGGATGACGTGGTGGTAATTGACCACGTGCCCATGGCTCCCGGTGCTCGAGGCTCGTCCGCGTGTCAGCGTTAGCAGGGCAGAGCTTCCCAGGAACAGCTCCAACCGATCATCGTAGAGCCGAACCCGCAGCTGATGCCCGATCAACCGGGATGGCACGGTGTAGAACACCTTGCGCAAGGTGAAGCCCCCGGAGGAAGTGACGCGCAACGTGATCTCCTCGTAATCCGTGGTCCGCCGCGTCGGCAAAGGTCTGAGGCTCGCACGTTCCGCATCGATACGCTTGGCATTGCGGGCGTTGATCCGGCCCACGATCTCGTCGATGAAGCGACGATAATCTTGCAAGCTTTCGAAGTCGCGCGACCCACGCATGACCAGCGCGTCCTCAATGGTGCGCTTCAGATGCCCATTGGGGCTCTCGATGGAACCGTTCTCGTGTGCGACGCCCTTGTTGTTGCGCGTCGGCGTCATTCCATAATGGTTGCACAGGGCGTCGAAGCGGTCGGTTAGATCGGCCCGGGATGACTTATCCAGGTTCTTGAAGGCCGCCGACAGGCTGTCAGTTCCATGATTGTGTGGCACGCCGCCGAGCGTCCAGAGGGCGTTCTGCAATCCCTCAGCCAGCGCCACATAGCTTTCGCCGCCCAGCACGACGTGGGCGTGCTGAAACCCGCTATAGGCAAGCCGGAAGTGATACAGTCGATGGCCCAGTGCCTCACCGGCAATGGTCACACCCAACTTGCCCATGGCGGTGAAATCCGACAGGCCCATTTTGCCCGGTGTGTGGGTCTGCCGGAAAATGACGTCCTGTTCAGGGCCGTGTTCCGCATTCCAGGCGCGTATCCGTCGCTCCAGAGTCCGTCGGATGCCCGTACCCAGATCAGAATGCCGACGCAGAAGCTCCTCGTAAACCGCCACAGGTCGGATCCCCGGTGAGGACCGCAGAAGCGGCACGACCTCCGCATCAAAAATGTCCGCCAGCGGGTCCGGACGCCGCCGGCCGCGAGGGGCCTTCTTCCGTGATGGTAAAATTGGGTCAGCTTGCAGCCGATAGCCCGTTGCCTGGCTGATCCCCGCCTTGGCAGCGGCAACGGCAACGGAATGGGTCGATCTGAGCGTCATGAAGAGCCTCATTTGTTGGTCAGTGACATGACAGCCCGGCATGAACGATCCCCTTGCACAGAAAATCATTCCTTATCCGAGCCGGCCACAACCGTCAGGCCCGCCCCAAAAGGGCAAAACGCGTGTGCGGGGCCTCCCCAGTCGGGCTACGCCCTCCCTGCGAGCCCCCGCACACGCGTTCTCATCCTGATTGACGCTGGATTCTCACCTTGTTTGTCGCGCAGCAGTTGAAAACCTGTTCGCAAAACTCAAGGATTGGAGGCGCATCGCGATGCGCTATGACCGATGCGCACATATATTCAAATCCGCCATATACATCGCTGCAACCGTCATATTCTGGCTATGAGGCCTGACCCTGGTCCCCCGGAATTGTACTTTGTATCATTGACTGAGCGGGAATTGAGAAGGATGTTGCGATGGTGGGACGTTTGGCGGATGCAGTGGTTCTGAGCGAAGATGAGCGCCGTTTTCTCGAGGGTCAGGTTCGGCGTCCCAAAGCGGCACGTTCGCTGTCGGACCGATGCCGGATGATCCTGCTGTGCGCCGATGGATTGGCGAGCAAGGAAGTGGCGGCCCGGCTTGGGGTGCATGAACACACAGTCGGCAAATGGCGCAGACGTTTTGTGCGATGCCGGATTGAAGGTCTCACCGACGAATACCGCTCCGGTCGCCCGCGCACCGTGTCGGACGATCAGGTGACTGCGGTGATTGAGCGCACGCTGAACACGACCCCGAGGGATGCGATCCATTGGTCGCTCTGAAGCATGGCAGCCGCGACGGGACTGTCGCACACCACCCTCCGGCGGATTTGGAACGGGTTCGGCCTGCAACCGCACCGAAGCGAGACATTCAAGCTCTCAACCGACCCGCTGTTCGTGGACAAGGTGCACGATATCGTCGGGCTGTACCTGTCACCGCCGAACAGGGCTGTCGTGTTGTGTGTTGACGAGAAATCGCAAATCCAGGCGCTGGATCGCGAACAGCCTGTGCTGCCAATGGCGCCCGGCGTGGCCGAGCGGCGCACCCACACCTGCATCCGACACGGCACGACGTCGCTTTTTGCAGCACTGGATATCGCCACCGGCGCCGTGATCGGCAAATGCTACAAGCGGCGCCGCGCCACCGGGTTCCTCGACTTCCTCAAACAGATCGACCGGCAGATGCCGGACGGGCCGGAGGTGCATATCGTCATGGACAATTACGCCACCCACAAAACCCCGAAGATCAAGGCCTGGCTGGCACGCCGCCCGCATTGGCATGTCCACTTCACACCGACCTCGGCCAGTTGGATCAATCAGGTGGAGCGTTGGTTTGCTGAACTGACGCGCAAGCAACTGCAGCGCGGCGTCCATCGTTCAACGGCGGAACCGGAAGCCGATATCGCTGCATTTATCGAGGCCCATAACGAAAACCCCAAACCCTGCAAATGGGTCAAACCCGCCGACCATATCCTCGCCTCCGTCAAGCGGTTCTGCCAACGCGCCCAACAAAACTCATGTGCCGAACTTTAGATGCAGGTGACTAGAGTCCTTCACATTTTGACTGAAGCATAGCCTGTGTTTTCGAGGTAGTTTTGGCATTCCTGTTGTGTGATTGATCCGACGAGGCGTCCAACGTATCGCCAGGCCTCTTCACTGGTTCGTTTCCGAGCCATCCGCATCCAGTGTTTGATCTTGGCGAATGTCTGCTCGATCGGGTTCAGGTCTGGCGAGTATGGTGGCAGGAACCACACCCGCGCGCCTGCCGCCTTGATGGCATCGCGCACGGCTTTCGATTTATGGCAGCCGAGGTTGTCCATGATGACGATATCGCCGGGCTTCAGTGCAGGGACAAGCAGTTGATCGATATAGGCACGGAAGGACTGCCCGTTGATCGGGCCGTCAAAGACACAGGGCGCCGTCAATTGATCGCAGCGCAAGGCAGCAATGAACGTCATGGTGTTCCAGTGGCCATGGGGCGCAAAGCCGTGCAGGCGTTTGCCTTTTGGTCCCCAGCCGCGCAGCGGAGCCATGTTGGTCTTGATCCAGGTTTCATCAATGAAGACCAGCTTGCGCGGATCGAGTTGACGCATGACCCCCTTCCAGCGCTTTCGCCGGCGGGCCACATCGGCTCGGGCCCGCTCAAGGGCGAGCAGTGTTTTTTTTGAAGCTCGGCCCCTCGCGGCGCATGAAGTGCCAGACCGCATTGTGGGACACCTTGACGCCCCGCTTCGCCAGCATGTCTTTCAGACCATGCAGCGTCAGGTGCGGCGTGCGGTTGATCTGCTCCAGGATAAAATCACGGTGGGGTTCAAGGATAATCCTGCGGTGGCCACCCATCTTGCCAGGCGCCACGCTGCCAGTCTCGCGATATCGCTGGCGCCACTTGATCACCGAAGAAACAGCCACCGAGAAACGGGCAGCCACAACACGTGCCGTCTCGCCGGAAACAACAGCTGCTACTGCACGCTCCCGAAGATCATTCGAATAGGGTTTTACCATGCATGCCGGCCTCCAGTCCCGGCACGCAGTTTGAATCACAATTCAACGAAAAACGGAATCCCGAGATTCAAACAAATGATGAACCGCTCTAGGTGTCTCGTCCCTGCCATGGATTCCCCGGCGGCGCTCCCGGCCGGGAGCGGTGACGGGGTGGGATACAGCGCTAAACACCTTGTGGCATGACCACGTTCACCAGCAGGCTGATCCTGCCTCTCTTCACCGTCTCGAACAGTTGACGGCGGCCCGTTTTGCGGGACCGCGAAGCATAAGGAAGAGAGAGTGACATGATACGCGAAGTTCGACTTCATCTTCGACGAATTCTGTCGCCAGAATCTCTCCCAGATCGCCTGACCGTCCCTTCCTGGTTTGCGGCAGAGCGGCTTGGAGGATATTCGCTGCCTTCTTATAGCCAAGTCGTTCAACGTCGTCAGCGATGCGATCGAGACGGTCGTAGTGCGACCGCATGGTTTCGGCGAGAACGCCTTCGATCTCAGCGCGACCGTCGGGCCGTTCTTCCAATGTCAGATAACGTTTACGTTTCGCTTCGTCGCGATTGGTCTTGCACCACTTTTTATAAAGCACCATCTGCGCCGCTCCCTTTCTTGGCGCGCGCGGCCTGGGGCATCAAAAACGCTGCGAGTTCCGCAACCACATCAGCAAGATCGCCTGGATTGAGGGCAACGCCCTCAACGAAAACACGCCATTGCTGTTGCTTCTGCTCGTCAGCAGCAAAGGCGGGTGACAACGCATCTGGCAACTCCGTTGGAATTTCTGTCCCGCGCCTGGCGAAAGTGGCGGCAATCGCGCGGGCGAGCCTGTCATCATCGAATGTGAACGATCGGCTGAGGATCCAGATGTCGTAGAAGTCCTTCATGCGGCTGTTGGCGCGTCCGAGCACGACCATGGCCTAGAACTTCTCGGCAATGACCGTCTCCCGCGCATAAGCGCGCAGCCTCGGAGCCGGAAGATCGAGCATGACCGGATAGTCCATGACCTCGGCACCGGGTTCCAGCGCATCGCCGAAGCCAATGTCGATGGTGAGGTTGATCCGGGCTCCTGCGATCAATGCCATCGAGCGCAGTCTGAGGCCTCCGTATTCGAGCTTCTCACGAATGTGATCGACTCGCAACGCATCGGCGTCGAACACCACGCCGTCGTCGGCGTCCTGTGCCAGGATTTCCCGGAATGTCTCGAGCATCGCTTCGGGGCCTGGGTCTCCAAAGCCCAACAGGTCGAGGTCGCGTGTGCCACGGTGTGGATCCTCGAACCAGCTCATCAGCAGCATCGCGCCCTTCAATACGAACCGCTCGGCGTAACGCGAGCGGCTGAGCCGAAAAAGGAGCCGCTCAAGCGCAAATCGCGTGAGCACGAGATCAAGGCTTTGGCCGTTTGCCCTGGAGAGGTTCAGCAGGCGGGCACGCACCGAGGCACCGATATTCCTGATTTCATCAGCCATTGGCGGTCAGCGCCTCGAGATAGGGTCGGATCACTGTGGAGACCCCGCAGCGGTCCGCTTGCCGGGCAATCTCTGCTGGAGTCGCCTTGCGCTGCCGCAGGGTCTCCTGGAGGCCTTCCAGGGCGACCGACTGCCCGATCTTGCTGCGATGTCGAAAGCAGTCGGCGACTGTCTTGGCCACCCCGAACACTTTCACGGGAACTTCTTCAATCACATGGGTCTCGATGTCTTCGGAAAGCAAGCCATCGGTAAAACGAACAATGCGGATTTGCGTGCCACCAGGCTTCGGAGACCAATCGTTCGTGCCGATCGCCACCCAGACAGCACGTGGCAGTTGATCGGTCAGTCCGTGAAACGCGAGTGCTGAGACCAGACAGACGACCCCCTTTGGAACACGTTTGGCAGCTTCAGCAAGGCTATGGTTCGCGTCGAGCGGTGCGTCCGGCAGTTGGTACAGGCCTCTTGCAAGGCGGACGACCTCGCCATCATCCAGCATCCGGCTGATCGTCGCGGCTGTGATCCCGGACGCTTTGAACTCGGACAGGCGAACGATCCCCCGTTCGCGAAGGACGTCTTTGGCCAGATCACGCTGTGTACCGGATTTCGGCATTGATATGAAACCACCAAACTCCAAACCTGAGTTATGAGGTTTTGTATCATCGAAGTGTGAGTAGGTAAAGCACTCGCTATCGAAGGGCATCAGTGCGACGGAAGGAGTCTATGACGATGGCCGGAAAATGGAGCCAGGCAGGCGTCCCGCACAAAGGGTGTCAGATCGTGCCCGGCGTGATGCTGATCTCAGGGCAGATTGCAGGCCGTCCCGGCGCGCGGTCTTTCCGCTCATCTGATCCGTATGGATTTCATCACACCCGAGCGCCCGGAGCCGGGCAACCTGCTGGCTCAGCGACTGATCGGCCTTCGACACGCGGGCATAGCCAACGATCTTTCTGCCAGCGGGTTCATCCTGCATTTCGCGCACTCCAGAAAACGGTTATGAATATCGTAAATGGACATGCATGTTTCTGGAAGGGTTTCTGGACAGATCAACACCGTTATTTCCGGCCTTCATCTCGCCCTTCAGCATCGTCTTAAAATCGCCCGTTTTATGGAGTGCCGCATAATGCGTCCTTCTGATGGTCACGGATCAGCAGACCATCACACGCCGGGACGAAACACCTGATCCGGATCCGTGATCGTTCAAGGCTCGTTTTCTTTTTCGGACAGCCTTTGGAGAACCCGGTCGAGGCTGTTCTGCGTTGCGGCCCATTGGAGCGGCACGCGATCACGAGTGCGTTCCCCGAGGGCCGCGCGGTAGGCCACCACTGCCTGCTTGAGCCGTTCCGTGCCACTCTCCCGCTCACCAAGGGCCCAAAGGGCACTGCCGAGATTGCTCTGTGTTCCCGCCCAATCCAGCGGCGCACGATCACGGGTGTACTCCTCCAGGGCCGCGCGGTAGGCCGCCACTGCCTCCTCAAGCCGCCCCGTGCCGCTCTCCCGCTCTCCAAGCCTCGCAAGAGCATTGCCGAGATTGTTCTGCGTTGTCGCCCAATCCAGCGGCACGTGATCACGGGTGCGTTCCTCAAGAGCCGAGAGGTAGGCCGCAACCGCCTGCTCAAGCCGCTCCGTGTCGCTCTCCCGCTCACCAAGCCTCGCAAGGGTATTACCGAGATTGTTCTGCGTCGAGGCCCAATCGAGCGGCACGCGATCGCGGGTGTATTCCCCGAGCGCCGCGTGGTAGGCCGCCACTGCCTGCTCAAGCCGCTCCGTGTCGCTCTCCCGCTCACCAAGCCTCAGAAGGGCATTGCCGAGATTGTTCTGCGTTGCGGCCCATTGGAGCGGCACGCGATCGCGAGTGAGTTCCCCGAGGGCCAAGAGGTAGGCCGCGACCGCCTGCTCAAGTTGCGGCGTGTCATTCTCCCGTTCACCAAGCCTCAGAAGGGCACTGCCGAGATTGTTCTGCGTCATGGCCCAATCCAGCGGCACGCCATCACGGGTGCGTTCCTCAAGGGCCGCGCGGTAGGCCGCCACTGCCTGCTCAAGTCGCTCCGTGTCGCGGTCCTGCTCACCAAGCGCCCGAAGGGCATTGCCGAGATTGTTCTGCGTTCCCGCCCAACCGAGCGGCACGCGATCACGGGTGTACTCCTCCAGAGCCGCGCGGTAGGCTGCCACTGCCTCCTCCAGCCGCCCCGTGTCGCTCTCCCGCTTACCAAGCGTCTGAAGGGCACTGCCGAGATTGTTCTGCGTCATGGCCCAATCAAGCGGCGCGCCATCACGGGTGCGTTCCTTGAGGGCCGCGCGGTAGGCCACAACCGCCTCCTCGAGCCGCGCCGTGTCACTCTCCCGCTCACCAAGTGTCCGAAGGGCATTGCCGAGATTGTTCTGCGTTGCCGCCCATTGGAGCGGCGCACGATCACGGATGTACTCCTCCAGGGCCGCGCGGTAGGCCGCAACCGCCTCCTCCAGCCACTCCGTGCCACTCTCCCGCTCACCAAGGATCGCAAGAGCATTGCCGAGATTGTTCTGCGTCAAGGCCCATTGGTGCGGCGCGCGATCACGGGAGTACTCCTCAAGGGCCGCGTGGTAGGCTGCCACGGCCTGCTCGAGCCGCGCCGGGTCGTTCTCCCGCTCACCAAGCGTCTGAAGGGCATTGCCGAGCGCTACATGCAGGGCAGCACGGCGTTCACCCTCAACGATTGTGGAACCATCAAGCAATCTGGCGAGCTTCTCTGTAACATCCCGTAATCCTTTCTCCAGCACCCGACCACGTGCTTCGGTATCTGCGGGCGACGCCACAGCCGTCAACGCCATGGCAGTAACCTGAGCGCGAAGGTCATCGTGAAAGTCATCGCCAAGCGTCACGTTTTCCAACTTGTACGGCCGGTCCCCGCGGTCGAGTGTGTTTTCGCCCAGGCGTGGCACGAACCACAGACTCAATGCCTCTCTGGAACGCTTCACCAGACCGACGATTGCCAGATCGGCGTTCCAGTCTTCAAGCACCGCGCGCGCGCTGTTCTCCATGGCTGGATGCCAGTCGTCGCCAGCGCCGGAAGCCGTCACGATCCGGGCAGAACGGACCAGCTTGATGCCATGAACATTTTGAAAGGCTTGTGCGACGATTTTCGTGTCGTCCCCACTGCTATCGTCTTCCAGCCAGCACAGAACGATCCGGAACCCGTCTTCGGGGCGTTGTGACTGGTCTCGCCATTTGTTTTCAGGGGCAAGCCGTGTGTTTTTAAGGAAAAGCCGTACCCGTGCGGGCGCCCAAAGAAGCCAATTGAGAAACCCCTTCAACCAGGCCACAATCACACCTACAAGTACACCTGTAACAATGGAGTAGAGCCAGTTCATTTCGGAATTCCCTGTCCACCTTTCGCCACGAATACCATCATCGCGGTCAGTTCGTCAAAGAAGGGCCGCGCGCCAAAGTCCGTGCAGACCCGCGCCGGCGGTTGCCGGCGACCGTCCCCGGGGTGGGCCATCGTGCAGCGGCAGGCTTCGCAGGGGCGATTGACCCGGCGTCGTTTCGACCCGGGCAGGATCGTCAGATCCCCGCACATCCCGGGCAGGCAGGGCATGTGCCGGCTGGTTGTCCCGGGATACGCACTCCGCAACATGGTCTTCCTGCAACAGCGTCAGCGCCTTGCGATACAGGGACGCCCGGTTCGATACGATGATCGCCGCCAGGCAGATTTCCAGTGCCGGGGCGGGATCGGGAGCGCAGGCGCCGTTGCGAACCCCGCATGACGGGGAAAGGGCCTCCAGAACGTGCATGGACAGATGATCCATCAGGGTCTGTTCCGAATATTCGCTGTAGTCCAGGTCGGCGCAGATCGTTTCCAGGCCGTCCTCGACCATTTGCCCGAGGCGTTCCGACTGCGGGCAGATGCCGCTGCAATCCCGCAGCGTCCTGTATTCGACGATGTCCGCAAAGCTGTGATGCGCCACCCTGGCCGAATATCTGTCGGCAGGGTAACAGCTTCTCTTCAGCAGACCGGCCCGTTCGGCGTCATACAGTCGATCCGGAGTTTCTCCCAGAATTTCGGCTGCTTCCACAGTGTGAAAAGGCGTGTACACCGCGCAGAAATCCATGAGGCACATCTCCCGCTCGCAACTGTGGGTTGCATTGCGGGATGTTTGGTAAAATAATCATCAAGGCGCCGTGCGCACATGCGCGCACCTGAAACCGGAGCCGTTTCTCGCCCGGTTTCGTGAAAAGAGCAGCAGGTCATGCCCGCGAGCATGGCAAAGACGTGGTCTCCGGCCTGTTCCCGGTTTCAGGTCAGAAACGCCGCGAGCAGGTCGCGCCGGCGCTTCGGGTGGGCTCTCGCGTTGACGAAGCCGGGGAGTTCTTCGGCCAGCAGGCGGCGGATGGTGGCGTCGCCGTCGTGGCGGGCCATGACATGCGCGCCGAGCAGGATCAGCCTGTGACTGCGCCGCAGCCGGGCCTCGCCAATCGGGATGTCCTTCGGGTCCGTGGCATGGGGATCGGCGAGGAAGCCTTCGAGCAGTTCGACGTTGCGCGCCGCCACCTCCGCGATGGCGTGGCTTTCGAGGAACCTGCGGATGTCCGGGGCGATCCCGGCGTGCAGTTCCGGCTTGTGGCGGCACCGGGCGACGAGAAAGCCGCCGAGCAGCGCCTTCCTGCGGGGCATCGTTGGTACGCGCCGCCCGCGCCCACACGGGTGCGGATGCGCCCGAGATCCCGCCGCAGCCGCGCCAGGGCGGAGCGCTTCGGGTCGGGGGCCTCCTCGACGGCGCGGCGCAACATCGCCACGGTCCGGGCGTGCGTGAAGCGCAGGTCGAAGAACCCCGCCCTGTCCGCAGCCTGGATCAGGCGCCTTTCCTCGCGGGCGCGAATGCGCGCCAGTTCCGCCCCGATGGCCGCAATGCGTGCGCCGGGATCGCGCCTTGCCGGGCGGGAACGCGATGTCGTATCGGCCTGTCCGGTCATGACAGGCTCATGCCCTCGCCCCGGCCCATGCTCCGTCCGGGATGCAGGCGCGCCTCGAGATGCCGCGCGCCGTCCCCCCAGGCATAAAAGCCGAACTTTCGGGTCACGGGTTTGCTCATCATGGTTCTGATGCCGGCGGCGATGTCGCTCCGCAACCTGCCGTCGATCTCCCGCATGGCGCCCGGAAGCGCCCGCTCCGGCCGCGCCAGCACCGCGATCTCCGCCAGCGTGAAGTTCCGGTACAGCCGCTCCAGAAGTGGCACAGCGGTTTCGATGTCCGGCTGTCGCAACGCCGCCAGTTCGGCGGGAATGGTCTGCCGTTCCCTGGCGATCCCGGCGGCATCGCGGGGGTGTCCCAGGCGAAGCGCGCTGACCAGAGCCGCCGCAACATGGACATATCCATCCGGCTGGCCGGGCAGAAGCGTCGCCCGCGCCGCCAGCCGTTCCAGCCGCGTCGCCTCGACGCCACCTTTGAGCGCCCCGGCGACCCGCCCATCGACCTGCGCCGTGTATTGTTTCTGCATCGGCACACGGTTGAACTGCATCGGGTGGTTCCTGTACCTGCCCCGGCCACTCAGGTTGTGAAGGAAGACTTCCTCCATGAACCGTTCCGGCTTGACCCACTGCATGGTCGGCGGCGGCGCCCTGGCGACGATTTCCTTCGCCAGTGTGATCTTCGCCTCCAGCGCCTTGCGATCACGGGCGATTTCCAGGGCAAGGCGTTCGACCTCCTGGCCGGGAAGATCGCGGGCGGCGTCGGCGCGGCCCAGCAGGTGCGAGATCGCGGCCTGGAGCGGCAGGCGATGCACCGGGTTGGTCGCCTCGACGCGCTCGGTGACGGCGCAGGCCAGCTCAAGCGCCGGGCCTGCGTATTCCGGCACGACCCGCAATGCCCCGGCGCGACCGCCGCCGCCCTGATCCCCGGAAGTGCGGCCCTCGCCGCCAGCCGCGCGCTTCAGCGTCTCCGCGGTCCGCGCCCGCATGACCGGCGTCAGCGCGGGCAGCGTGTCCGGCAGTGTCAGTGCCGGATCCTGCAAGGCCGCGATCTCGTCCAGGGTAAAGTTCTTCCGGACCTTCTCAAGCGTATCGTCGGTGATCCGTCCGAGCACCAGCCCCTTGACGAGATCGGCCCGCGCCTGCGTGGGCGCCGTGGCTGGTAGAAGGCTATCGCTCTCACTTCGGCAGATCGGCCCGCGCCTGCGTGGGCGCCGTGTCTTTCCCTTCGCTCTTCCGTTCCATTGCAATCTTCTCCTTGCGGTTTGCCGCCAGCACATCGAATTCCACCGCCACCGTCGCGCGGGCCTCCGGCGCAACCGCAGGCAGCGAGGGCGGCCATTCCGCCTCCGGCGAGGCCAGCGCGAATATCTCCACATGGGTGAAGCCGCTCATGAAACCCGCAAGCTCCGCATCCGTCCGCTCCTTCACCCGGCCGCCCGTCACCCGGTCGATGAACGCGGCGCGCTCCCGGCGCAGCCTGTCCACCGGCATCGGCGGGCCTTCGGCCAATGCCGTCGCGACCGCGTCCTTCACGATCTTCGCCAACCCGGCATGGGGCGGGCGCTCCACATACGCCTTCGCCAGGGCCTTGAGCGTGCGCGGCGCGGCCTCCGGCAGTTCCGCCTCCGTCATTGCCAGCACCCTTGCGATGTACCCCGGCAGATCGGCGCCATCGTGGACCGCATCGGTCATGTCCACCCGGGCGCTGATCGCCTGCGCCAGTTGCAGCCCCATGCCACCGAAATCCACCGGCCCGGCGCGCGCAGGCGCCCTGTGCGCATCCGGCGCGCCTGTCGAGAGCACTGGCACTGGCACGGGCGCGGGTACTGGCGCGGGCATCTCCAATGGCAGTTCCCCCTGCACGGCCTCCGGCGCAGGCGCTCCCGACAGCACCCGGTCGAGCGCCCGCGCGACAATCAGATCCTCGCCCGCCAGACCCCCGAGAGCCGTCACCCGCGCCGCCAGTTGCCCTGCTGTCCCGCCCTGCCGGCCCCATGGCCCCCGGTCCGCCCGTTCCAGCAAGCTCCCGAGCCGGGGCCGAAGATCAAGGCCGTGGACCGGATCGCCCGCCCCGATTGCCTCCTTGATCCGCACCGCCAGATCGCCTGCCATGGCGTCATGATCCGGCGAAGGCGCCCGTTCCGGCGAACCGACGACAGCTTTGACCACCGGCGCCTGCGCCTGCGCCGGACGCGCCTCCCCGGCGGGCGGGGTCAGGATTTCCGCCCGCGCCTGCCGGCAGGCGTCGGCGCGGCGCACCGCCCTATGAGCGCCAAGCCCGGTCATGGTCGCCAGCACATCCCGGATCAGCGCCTCTTCCGAACGGTCGAACCGACGCAGCACATCCACGACACCCAGTCGCCGCCGCCGCCGCGGTGGAAGGGACCGCGACCGCGCCGCCGGACGCTTCCACGCCGGTTGCGGCCGCGCCGCCGGGTCCGGCCAGTCCGGCACCGGAGCCTGCGCGATCCGCGCCGGCGCCAGTTCGTCCATGCGCCCCGTCCGCCGGGCCCGCTCCGCCCGCTTGCCATAGAGCCGAAGCCCCCGCTCGAACAGCGCCGCCACCCGCTCCTCGCCAAGCGCCCGCGCCGTCAGCGCGCCGCGCGCCAGAATGCGCGCCGCCGTCAGAAGCCGTCCCTCGCCATCCACCCCGGCCTCGCCGCGCGCCAGTGCATCGGCCTCCCGTGTCAGGCCCTTCGGCGCCTGCCGCAGAAGCGCCCGCCAGGCCGCCGGATCGGACAGGGCGCGCACATGACGCTCCACCGCCAGCCGGTCGCCACCTTCGGGGGCGTGGCCATCGTGCAGGATCGCCGCTCCGATCACCTCGGCCAGAACCTCGCCCTCCACGCCGCGCGGTAACGGCGACCGCCCCCCGGCCCGCTCGATCCCCGCCAGCGCCGCCAGACGCCCGATCGCCGCCTCGATGCCCGTCTCCTCTTCCGCCGCAAGCTCCACCGAGCCCCCCCGCATCGCCTCCCGCGCACCGAGCGCAATCCCGAAACCGTAATCCAGCACGCTCCGCGCGCCCGCATCACGGCGCACGATGCGCTCCAGAACCTCGCCCGTCCGCGCGTCCGATGACGGCGCCACGATCCGCAGCGCCTCCCGGTGCAGACCGATCCCGGCGGCCAGAACCTGACGGGTCATCCCCGGCGACGCCAGAAGATGCACGCTGTCATGCGACCGCCCCATCGCCCCGTGGATCGTCGAGGCAAACGCGAACCGCCACTCGGGAACCGCCACGCCCGGACCGAACGCCGCCCGCCCGGGGCGCGCCGCATCCAGCCGCGACCGGATCGCCGCCGTCACCGCATCGGCCTCCGCACGCGACCAGGTCAGCGCGATCCTGTCGGCGCCGCCGTCCGCCATCCAGCCCGACGCCACAACGTCCGCCGCACGCCGCGCGTCACCGCCCGCAACGACCACACCTTCATCAACAAGAACGGCCACGGCCTGTTCCCCCCGCTGCCCGCCCGCCACAATGTCGCGCAGCAGCGCCGCGCGCCCCGGCGCCCGCGCATGATCCGCCCCCAGACGCGCCGCGCCCAGACGCATCTCCAGCGCTCCGAACACCGGACCGGCCTCGAGCGGAACCTGTGTATCCCCGCCCGTCAACGCCACCAGCTTCGCCCCGCTCGCATCTATCCGGGCCAGCAGATCGGTCGCCTCCCGGCCCCCGAGCCGCCCGGCGTCGTCCAGCACCACAACCGTCGCCGGATCAAGCTGCATCCGCCCCGCCTCCAGCGCCGCCGTGAAACCCCGAAGCGTCAGCATCCCCGCCGCCCCCTCCGCCGCAAGCGCGTCCAGGCCCGCCCCGGTCGGAGCGAGCGTGATGACCTGCCACCCCGCGCGCTCATGCAACGACGACGCCTGCGCCGCGACCCGGGTCTTGCCGCTGCCCGCATCCCCGCGGATCAGACGCAAGCGACCGGGGGCCAGCGCGTGATCGAGCGCCCCGCTGCTGCGATGCGTCCAGAGATTGCTCCAGAGCCTCCTCGAGCCGCCGGTCACGCCGCGCCAGACCCGACAGCGTCACGGTCGGCGCCCCCGCAGGCGCTCCCGACAGCCCCAGACGCGCCCCGCAGTCCACCGCCTCGAGTTCCGCCCGGATTTGCGCTCCCGTGCTGTAGACCCGACCGTCACCGCCAACCCCCGCCTCCGACAGCGCCACCAGATCCGGATGCGACATCGCCCCCCGGAACAGCCGCAGGAAGGTCTCCGGTTCGGCCACCACCTGCGCCAGACGCCCCGCCACGTCCCCGGCCCGGATCACCGAACAACGCGCCATCAGATCGTCAATCACGCGGCGCGGATCAAGCGCATGGCCGCGCGGGTCGTCCCGCAGGATCGCAGCGCCAGGGCTGTATTCCGCAGCCAGAAGACCCACGACACGCTCCGCCGTCGCCATCAGGTCCGCATCCCCCGAAAACCCGACCGGCCGGGCCGTGGACCCACGCGACCGCCAGTCCTCGCGCGCCCCCGGCACGACAGTGTCCGCGCCAGGCGCCATGCCCGGCGACCAACCCGCAGGACCGTCCGGAAGATCGACCGAGAGATGCCCCGGCGCCTGCGCCAGTTCCACAAGATCGGCGGCGCCGCCGAGATGACCGGCACGACCGAACACCGTCACATTCTCACGGTGACGCGACAGCGCCACATAGACCCCATGACGGTGCATCAGCCGGTGCGGCAGCACGAACGCATCATCCACCGTCATCCCCTGGCTCTTGTGGATCGTCGTCGCATAGCCGTAATCAATATCCCGGAAGCTCTCCATATCGATCGTGACAGGCCGGGCGCCGCCCGGGCGGCCCTCTCCCCCGTCAAAACGGACTTCGATCCGACGCCTGTGCACCGCCGTCACCGTCCCGAAGCTCGACCGCGCCAGACCCGACGCCGGGTGCGGCCGCGTCAGCATGATCCGGTCACCGACGCCGAGGGCGAGCGGAACCCGGACCCGCTTCACCACACCGCCCGACCGCACGATCCGCTCGATCTCGCCGTAGCGCTGCACCCCGTCACGCTCCACCATGCCGCACGCCAGAGCCTGCGAACGGATCGCGCTGTTGAGCGCGTGAACATCGTGGTTGGTGTACGCCAGCGCAATCCGGCTGCGGCCGGGATCCCGGTCCGCGCAATACGCCTGCGCCAGCGCCGTGAACGGATCCGCCAGAACCTCCGGCTCAAGGCGCACCGCGCCCTTCTGCGCATAATACCCGATCGCCGCGGCAATCCCCGCGCCGCCCCGCGCCAGCGCCTCCGTCGCCTGCCCGTCCATCATGTTCCGCTGCCGGATCACCGTGTCGATCATGTGGCTCATCCCTGCGGCCTGCTCCGCCAGCGCCCACCCCGACAGGTCCGAGACCGGCTGCAACTGCTCCGGATCGCCAACCGCGATCAGCTTGCCCCCCATCGCCGCAACCTGCGCCTGGAGCCGCGACCATTGTCCGGCCCCCACCATCCCGGCCTCGTCCATGATGAACACGAACCGCCCCGCAGGCGGCAGTTCCCCCCGCGCCCAACGCGCCTCCCACGCCGCCAGCGTGGCGATCCCGGCGCCGTCGAGCGCACTCAGTTCCGCAGTCGCCCGGCCCGAAGGCGCACCGGCCAGCACCGTCACGCCGCGGTCACGCCACACCCGCGTCACCTCCCTGAGCGTATGCGTCTTGCCGGTCCCCGCATGGCCCGTCACCAGCGTCAGCCGTGCCGCCCCCAGCATCGCTTCCGCCGCCAGACCCTGCGTCGCGTTCAGAACATGGACATCCGCCGCACGGACCACAGCCTGCGCCGCCGGGGCGAACGTCCCCGCCGCCAGCGCCTGCGCATCCTGCGCACAGCGCCGCATCAGCCCGGCACGCGCAACCGTCACATATTGCGGCGCTCCGTCCGGCGCACGCTCCCCGAGCATCACCAGTTCGTCCGAGGCCATGACACGGTCGCCCATCCCGCGCAGATCGCCTTCCGACAACGCCCCGCCGAGACGCGCACGCAGCCCATGCCGGATATCCGCTTGCGTGAACACCGGCCTGTCGGTCTGCACCACCGCGAGGATCTGGTCCGGATGATCCCGCAGGAACGCCGCATTCGCAGCCCGCACCGCCGCGTCGCGACGGCCGATGCGCGGCACTGCCGTCAGGTCCGTACCGGGCATCCCGGGCCCGCCATCCCCGAAGGCCGCCGCCAGACCCGGATCGGCGAACGCCGGCGCGGCGGCCGCCCGCGACGCCGCCTCCGCAGCACGCGACGCATCAAAACCATGGTCGAGACCGCTCCGCGCACGCCGCTCCCGTCCCACGATGATCCCGAGCGCCTTCGAACACCGCTCCGACGCCACCGGCAACACGAGACGCAGCGCCGAGCGCGCCGCCAGCGCCCCGGCCGTCAGAACCTCCCGGTCCATGCCCGGAGCGACAAGCAGATGAACACTCTCGTGCCGCAGCCCGGCCTCTCCGGCGATGGTTCCGGCAAATGCGAAGCGCCAGTTCGGCAGCGGGCCTTCCGGCGCAACCGCGATCTCCCGCACACCGTCCGGGCCGCGCACCCGCAACTCCAGACATCCATCCCCGCCCCGCCCGAGCACCGCCGCCATCTCACCCCGACGGACCGGCGAACGCGGCAGGCCCGCTGCCGTCCGGCTTGCCGCCGCACCGCCTGTTGCCATCGATCCGTAAGCCCCGCCCGCGACAAACCGGATGCGGTCCCCGGGTTGGAGCCCGGCAAGCGGGCCGTAAAGCGCCGGCGCGAACGCGGCGCGCCTGCGATCGGTGGCATCGAGCCGCGCCCGGATCGCCGCCGTCACCGCCTCGACCTGCGCACGCGACCAGGCGAGCGCAATCCGGTCCCCGCTTCGGTCCGCCACGTAATCCCGCGCCAGCCGGGCAAGCGCCGCTTCCATGCCGCCTTCCGCACGCACCAGCCCCGATGCCTTGAGCGCTTCGAGCGCCGAGACGGCATCCCGCACGCCCGCGCGCAGGCCCCGCGCCATATCCGCAAGCGCCCCGTCCTGGCCATGCACGCCCGTCAGCGCCGCAGCGCCCAGACGGTCGCCAAGCGCCCGGAACACCGGTCCCGCATCCGTCGGACGACGCCCGGGATTGACGAAGGCCACAAGCCGCGACCCGGTCGCCTCGATCCGCGCAAGAAACACATCCGCACGCCCGATCCCCAGCGAATGCGCATCGTCCAGAATCACCACCCGCTCCGGCGCGCCGGGCCGGGCCGCCTCAACCGGGTTCGCAAGAAACGCCCCCAGCGTCACCGCCGACGCGCTTTCCGAGGCAAGCGCCGCACGCCCCGCCTCCGTGGGGCTGACCACAACCACGGCCCGCCCGGCACGGGCAAGCGCCGCTGCCGCTGCCGCAGCCACCCGCGTCTTGCCGCTGCCTGTCCCGCCACGCACGATCCGCACGCCCCCCGGCGCCAGCGCGTGATCCAGCGCCGCGCGCTGCTCCCGCGTCAGTTCCGACGCCATATCCGGCGCAACCGCCGGGCCGGAGGGGCCGGAGGCGCTGCTGTCCGCTCCAGGCGCTCCAGGCGCTCCCGGCGCGCGCGCCGCAAGGCGCATCCCCCGGTCCACCGCCGCAAGCTCCGCCCGCAACTGGCGGCCCGTCGTATAGACCCACGGCTCCGACGCGGGCGCCGACCCGCCCGTCGGCAGCGCAACAAGATCGGGATGCGACATCGCTTCCCGGAACAGCCGCAGGAACGTCTCGGGATCGGAGACCGGCATCGACAGCAGACCGGCGATCTCGTCGGCACAAAACACCGACTGACGCGCCACCAGAGCCTCGACCGCCCGACAGGGATCAGGCGCGTCGTCACGAGGATCGGCCACATCCCCCTTCAGAGCCCCATCGCTGTCCGTATGGTCCGCCGCAAGCAACCCGCCAACACGCCCCGCAACCGCCATGAGATGACGGTCCCCCGCGAAGCTGCGCGCCGGCACAGGCGACACCGGACCGGTCCAGTCCACACGCGCGCGAACCGTGTCCGCCGCCGGACAGGGCGTCAGGGCGCCATTCGCCCGCCCATCCGGCGGCGCGGCGAGCCGTCCGTCCGTCCGCAGCGCCATGTTGCACAGGGACCGCACGCTTTCCAGATGCCCGGCCCGACCGAACACCGTCACACTGTCCCGATGCCGCGACAGCGCCACATAGACCCCGTGCCGATCCAGCAGCCGGTGCGGCAGCACGAACGCATCGTCCACCGTCATCCCCTGGCTCTTGTGGATCGTCGTCGCATAGCCGTAATCGAAATACGGAAAGCCGCCAGGGTCGATCTCCACCGACGCCGCCGCGCCGTCCATCAGAACCCCGATCCGGGCCTCCCCGGCAGCCGTCACCGTGCCGAACGCCGAGCGCGCCAGGCCCAGCTCCCGGTGCGCCCGCGTCAGAACGATCCGGTCGCCCGAACCGATGTCCAGTTGCACCGTCTCGCGCCGCGAATGCTCTTCTTCCCGGATAATGCGCTCGATCCCGTAGCGCCGCGCACCACCCCGCGCCACCACGCACCGCGCCAGAGCCTCGGACCGGATCGCATGGTTGAGCGCATGAACATCCCTGCGCGTACACGCCAGCGCGATCCGGCTGCGATCCCGCACCGCACCGCCGGCGAAATACGCCTGCGCAACCGCCGTGAGCGGATCGGCCAGAACATCCGCCTCAAGACGCACCGCGCCCTTCTGCGCATAATGACGGATACCCGCCGCAATCCCCGCGCCGCCCCGCGCCAGCGCCTCCGTCGCACGCCGATCACCCGCGTCCCGCTGCCGGACAATCCGGTCCATGACCACAACCTCTCCCAACCGCGCCTCCGCAACCGCCCACCCCGACAGGTCCGAGACCGGCTGCAATTGCTCCGGATCGCCAATCGCAATCAGCTTGCCACCCATCGCCGCTATCTGCGACTGGAGCCGCGACCACTGGGCAAGACCCACCATTCCCGCCTCGTCCATGATGAACACGAACTCCCCCGCAGGCGGACGGTCGCCACGGCTCCAACGCGCCTCCCACGCCGACAGCGTCGCCGCATCAAGCCCGGCGATCCCGGCAAGCTCCTGCGTCGCCTTGCCAGAGGGCGCGCCCCCCAGAACCCCGATCCCGCGCGAACGCCAGACCCGCGCGACCTCGCCCAGCGTATGTGTCTTGCCCGTCCCCGCATGGCCCTTCACAAGCGTCAGACGCGCCGACGACAGCATCGCTTCCGCAGCACGGCGCTGACCGGGATTGAGAGCCGGCGATACGAGCCGGCCCACACCCCGCGCCGACGCGATCGCTGCCCGCACCGCTGCGGCCCCCGCCCGCATGAGCGTGTCGTTCAGATCACGCTTGCTCCCCACAGGCTCCGGCGCAACCGCAATCCGGATGGCGCATCCGGCGGCCACATGATGCGCAACTGCCGCACGGAACGCACGACCCGCAGGGCTGTCGGGCGCATCCCGGTCCGGCGCGAATATCACCTCACGGCCCGAAGGAACCGGCGCGCTCTTCCACCCCGAAACACCGAACACCGCCCACGTCTCGTACCCCGTCGCCTGCCGGATCGACAGCGCGCTTTCAGGACCTTCCGCAATCACCAGAGGCCCGAACGCGGACTGCGGCCCGGAAACCGCGCCGGATGGCCGCCGATCATCCCGAAGGCCGGCTTGCGAACATCAACATCCGCACCCGATCCATCAGGCCCCACAAGTATGCGCTGACCGCCGGTGATCGTCCCCGCATCGTCCACAGCCCACACCACAAGCGCCCCGTGCTCCGGGCCGTGAACCCGATGACCCGCAACCGCCGGAAGCCAGGCCAGACCCGCAGCCGGAAGCTCCGTGATCCCCCGCGATGCGAGATACGAAGCCGCAGGACTGTCCGCCACAGGACCCGCAAGAGCCTCAAAGCCCTGAACCAGCGCCGCCTTGCGCGACACTTCCCGACGCTCTTCGGCATCAGCCGCTTTCTCCCGCAATGCCTGCCGCATTGCCACCGACGCCATGTCCGGCGCGACGCCATCCATGGCAAGACCCGCGAACCGCGACGCCTCTTCCAGCACCCGCGGAAAGTCGGACCGCGCAGAGCCCAGCCCGCACAACGTCACCGCAATCAGATCGAGAAGATCGCCCCCCGTGCCCGCCGTGTGATCCATCCACAAACCACGGCGCGGACCCCGCATCTGCATCGCAAGCGCCTCGTTCTCCTTCGCACGCCATTCCGATGCACCCGGCCTCAAAGGCTCCCCGAACGCCGCACGGAACAGAGCCTCCGCATGACCTCTCAGCGCCTCCCGCACCGCTTTGGCCGAAGGTCCGCGCGGCGCCGAAGACGCACGACCGGACGCGCCGACCGCGCCGACCGCAGCTGCGGAAACGCGACGCCGGGCGCCTGACCGCGCAGCAGCCGCATCGGTCCCGGCCCCATCGGCCCCGGCCCCTTCCTCGTGGACAGTGATCAGGATCGGACCGCTCCCGCTCTCGAACGCATCACCGCGCACATCCGCCCCCGCGCCCGCCTCAAGCAGGCTCTCCGAAAGAAGCCGGGCGTCGAGAACAAGCTGCTGCGCCTGACGCGCCCGGCCGCTGGTCATGTGGAACTGCTCACCCTGCGCGCCCCGCGCCACAACAGGCAGAAGCTCCGGCGAACCCATCACACTGTCGCCAAGCGCCGTGATCGCCGCCGCATCAACCGCATCCGACAGACGATCATGCAGCGCCTGGCGAATGTCAGCTTCCGTGAACACCGCCTGACGCGCCTGCAAGATCACGAGAATCTGATCAGGATGCGCTCGAAGAAATTCCTGGTTGCGACGCCGAACCTGTTGTACACGCGCCGCCTCACGCGCAATCTCGCCCGTCCGCTCCGCATGGGCCGCAACATGCGGATCATGGCTCTCCGGCTCAAGCTCAAGCCCCTGCTCCCGGTAGGACCGGTGATCTATCCGCGCCGCAAAACCCGCCCGCTCAAGCGCAAGATTGGCGTGCCGCGCCCACTCCGGACGCCACTCACCAAGCAGCGACTTCGCGTTCCACGAACGCTCCTTCCGACCCCAGCCATCAGGCTCCAGAGCCCGAAGCGTCAGCATCACATGCACATGCGGATTGCCGTCACCCTTGTCATGAAGAACCCAGTCCGCAACCATCCCGCGATCCGTGTACGCAGCCTTCACATAGCCCTGCATCAGCGCGACCTGCGCGGCACGCGACAACTCCGCAGGCAGCCCGATGATAACCGTGCGCGCAAACTGCGCCTTCCACGGAAACTTGTTCAGACGCTGTTCCGTTGACTCGACATTGCGCCACAGCGCTTCCGAAACCCGCGCCCAGGCCGCACGCGCAGCTTCTTCATCAGACAGTTCCAGGCCCGACGCCGGCGCCTCCGCACGAACCGCCGCAAGCGCCGTCAGGAACGCCGCATCGCCGAAGGCCCAACGCATCCTGTCCGACGCGCCTTCGGGAAGCGCAATCTCCGACCACGCAAGCTCGCTCTGCTTGGCGCTGTAATCACGGCTCCGCTCCGACCCGAAAATCGACATCTGCGTTCCATGCCGATACGCCGCAGCAGCCACGGCGCTGGCGCCGAAACTGTTCGAGATAACCGAAACGCTGTGATGTGGAATCGCCATTTGCCGTCAGGGTACAGGCAACGAAAAACCATGATAATGGTTTTTTGTATAATCGTGCCCTACATGATTTTCGCATTCTGCTCAAATCTGCGGATGGATGCCTTCTGCATCCGGTCGGTGCTTCGCAGCCGTCTTCACCAGTTCCTGAAACGTGCCGTTGCGGGGGGCCGGGGGCGCGGACAAGGCCGCCGGACCCGTGGGGCCTGCGGCCCCGGAATGCAGGGAAATCAGGGCGTTGACCGCACAACAGGAGCACAACCGGGGCACAACCGGGGCAGAGCCGAAGACCCCGGCAAGGGGCGCGGCGACAGGCCGGAAAAAACCCTGCGGATCGAAGACCGGGGGGCCGATCCGGGGCGCAAACCCGAAATCGCAGAAAGCAGAAAACGCAAGGACCGGAACCGCGAACGCCGGAAAGGCCGCTTCGGATGCCCGAAAACACCCCGGCGGGAGGCAGGGGAACGGCCCCGAACATGGCAGGATCGGAGAAATCGGCAGAATTGGCCGGGTTGCATGAAACAACCGCTTGCAGAGGAATTTCAGGATTGGCGAAACAGCCGGAACATGGCAGGATCAGGCCGGCAACAGAGAACAGGAGCCACACCCATGTCAGCCGCCCGCCCGCAATCGAAACCATCGCGTGCGATCAGCGAAGGACACCTGCCGATGATGCAGAGGCTGAGCGCACGCATCAGCAGCAACGATCTCCACTGGCTCAACACCATGGACACACAGGAACTGCGCGCCATGCTTCGCCTCATCGCAACAGCAAAGCGGAAGCGCCTCGATGTCGCGACGCTCCTCGAAGAACACAACCGGCATTGCACCGGGCCTGGACGGCTCTGAACACCACACAAAAAAACGCCGCCCCGAAGGACGGCGTTGATGTTGCCTCTGGCCGGAACCCGCCTAGTTGGCGATCCCGAACAGCGGAATGATCCGGTCCAGAACGAACAGAACCGTCACAAGACCACCAAGCGTGTAGATCGCACGATTGGTCGATTGCGCAATCTCCGTCCTGACCTCGGCAATCTCCGTCCTGACCTCGGCAATCTCCGTCCTGACCTCGGCAATGTCCGTCCTGACCTCGGCGACCTCGCCCTTGAGTTCCGTCCTGACCTTGGCCATGTCTTCTTTGGTCGCCAGCGCTTCCATCCTGGTCTCAAGCGTCTTGATGTCGCCCTTGAGGACTGTCTTCACCCCGGCAATGTCCGTCTTCACCCCGGTAATGTCCGCCCTGGTCGCCAGATCGGAAATATCAATGCTCCCGATGGCGCCGCCGATGACGCGGGCCGTTTTCCTCGGATCGCCCTTTGCCGCTTCGAGGTCTTCCGCCAGTTGCAGCGTATCTATCCTGAGTGCGTGTGCCATCTCGTGTCCTTTCTCTCATCATAGGCGCATTCGCGCCCCTGTTCCAGTGCCGTTCTTCCGAACGGGCGGGGCGGCGCGGGACCGCCCCTGTTCTCATCCTCTTCATGGAAGCTCCCTGACGAGGCGCTCGATCTCCTTGCGAATGTGCGACCGGTCGCGAATGCGGTGAGGCTTGAGCCCGTCACTCTCCAGACGCACGATGTAATGATGTGACCCCGGGTTCCGGATGTCTTCCTGGCGATAGACATCGCCGACGTATTTCCAATCGCAATAGATGCGCGATTCCTCGGGGCTCTCCCGTTCGAAGGTGATGCCGGTCATGTCATGTCCTCTCTCTCGTTCCCGCCACACGCACCATTGCGGCAGCTTCCCCCTGTGTCGGCATCCGAATCTTTTCGGGTCAGGGACGGCGAAGCCGCCGGCTTGCCGGGCGCAGGAATTTGCCGGGCGCGACGCCGGAAACGGTGCTCAGGGTGAATACGGGGACACCGTGGACACGGGCGCCGGGGGCGCCGCAAATTTTTGCGATCCTTGACGCGGAATGATTCGGGTGCCCAACTGGAAGTTATGCTGCCAATCGTGTGTGTGTGCCTCCAGCGCAGGGGCGGCGCGACAAGCCACGGACGGGGCCGGACCGCCCGCCGGAGACGGATGGAGCGGAGCGGCTGCCCGGACGCCCCGGCGGACGGGAGCCCGAAGCGCAGTCCGGCGCCGCCGGAAGGGCCGGACACGGCCGGGGCCGCGTCCGCCCCGGCCCGCAAGCACCGGGGTTCGATCCGTGCCTGACGGTGATGGCGACATCGGGACAGACAGCCCGAATGGCCCCTGCGGGGGCCATGCCCGGGGCGCGCTTGCGCGCCTGGTAAACTTGTGGCGCAACGCGCCACTCTTCGCAGGGGCTGCTACAGTCAGCCCCGACGCCGAGACTGCCCGTAGTCGCCGCCGGCTTGCCGGCCAGCAGGGCGACCACCGGGAGCGTAAGGGGATTGCCTGCAATCCCCAGGCCGCAAGGCCCGGATGGGGGTCCGTGGTGCCGCTGGCGTCCCCCCGGGCATCGTGTCGCGAACGCAGTGAGCGGCCGCAAGCTCGTGTCGCCAGGGAGGCGGGTTCCGCCGTCGCCTGCCGTCGTCGCCTGCCGTCGCAAACGCCGCTCCGAGGAGCGGCCGGGCGCATTCGCGCCCCCGCACCGTTCGCCGGAACGGTCGGGGCGGCTCATGGCCGCCCCTGTCGTCACCTCCTTCCTTACCCGGCCTCTTCGCCGTCGTCTTCGGGCTTCGGCTGGAAGGCGATCATCTCCGTGGCGCCCACGGGGAAGTCCAGCCGGATCGTGTAGTAGACCTCGCCGGTGTCCCGCTTGTGGTTCTCGAACAGCGCGCCCACCCGGCGATAGGCGGTGCGGGGATCGCCGCCGTTGCGGTCCTTGATCTCGACGGGGATGGTGATTGTGAAGTGTGCCATTGCAATTCTCCTCTGTGATGGCGTTTTCGACAGAGCGGCAACGGTCCGATCCGGGCACGCGGGTCCAGCCGAATTTTGCCTCGCGAGGAATGGGCTGCTTGCAGCCCAGGGGAAAATTCTGCTGGAAGGGGCATGGCCCCGGCCCGCGGGACCGGATCGGACAGGCAGACGATCCGAAAACGACGGCACAGAGGAGAACACGGCCCGGCCACACGCGCCCCATCCCCTGCGGGATCGTCCGGGACCGCAACGGCGGCGTTCCCCGTTGGCGCACGCCACAGGGGGGCCTCTGTTCGGGAACCACAAGCGGGGCGGGGCGCGGGTCGGCGGCACAGCGCCGGATGCCGCACCCCGTCGGCGTCGCGGAGACGGTCGCCTTCCGGCCCGGCGCCAGGGACGACAGCGGCGGGCGCCGGAAAGGGGGGTGACGACAGGGGTGGCCATGGGCCGCCCTGCGGGCGCCGGGCAGTTCCAGGCACTTGTCGATGGCGCATTCGCGCTCCCGCGCCAGTGCGCCCGTGCGCCCGGCACGTCCTTCAGGTCAGGCGGCGATGCGGCCCCCGCGAAGGAGCCGCATTTTCATCATTGCTTGCGCACCCGCAGAGCACGGATACCGCGCGCCTCGGCCTTGTCCGCCAGATTGAGCGCAATCCCCGTCGTTCCGAAGATCACCACGCCCGCCAGCGGCTTCGGCATTTCGAACATCTGGTCGATGGCCCGGAACCCGGCGGCCTTGCCGAACGCCGACCAGTTCGGACGGAACAGAACCTGCGCAACCTCGCGCCGCCGCGCCCAGGCTGCGGCTATCGCATCCACGCCCTTGCGGTCGCCCTTGTGACACAGGATCATCTCTTCGCCGCGTCCCTCCCGGAACCGCGCCCGCGTCCGGTCCAGTATCTCCCAGACCCGCTCGTGATCCTGCCAGTCCCGATCCCCCGCCACCGCGACAGGAATGCCCTCGATGCGGAACCGCTCCGCCTGCGCGCGCTCGTGCGCGTCCAGCCAGCCCTGCGCCTCGAACACCGCACCCGTCAGATGCGCCAGCCGGCTCGTCCGGCCACCGCTCGGCGGAAGATACGCCTGCCCGGTTTCCTGCTCGTAGCACTGCGCAGCCGTCTCGGCCATCAGCAGGAGCGCGGCGCCGCGTTCCGACAGGTGCTCGGCCTGACGCTGCGTCTCTTCGATCTGCATCTCGATCACTTCCGAACCGTCGGCGGCCCGGAGCAGCCCGGCCAGCTTGTCGCGCATCCGGTCGAACCCCTGTTCCGTCGTCACCTGGCGGCGGTGAAGCAGCGTCGCCAGCCCGTGCGCCAGCGGCTCGGCCTCGTGATGCAGTCCGCTCCGGGCCAGCCCGCCGATCAGCGTCTCGAAGGTCTCGCGCACGATCCGGTCGCGCAGGGTGTCGTCATCCGGGATCGGCAGATCGTCGGCGGTCTCGGACAGCCCGTAAAGGGCGATTGTCTCATAAACATCGTAAGCCATGGGGGGTCTCCGTGGTTGTCGCCACACGCACCATTGCGGCAGCTTCCCCCCGTCGGCATTCGAATCCTTTCGGGTCAGGGACGGCGAAGCCGCCGGCTTGCCGGGCGCAGGAATTTGCCGGGTGCGACGCCGGAAACGGCGCCGAGGGTGAATACGGGGACACCGGGGACACCGGGGACACAGGCGCCGGGGGCGCCGCAAATTTTTGCGATCCTTGACGCGGAATGATTCGGGTGCCCAACTGGAAGTTATGCTGCCAATCGTGTGTGTGTGCCTCCAGCGCAGGGGCGGCGCGACAAGCCACGGACGGGGCCGGACCGCCCGCCGGAGACGGATGGAGCGGAGCGGCTGCCCGGACGCCCCGGCGGACGGGAGCCCGAAGCGCAGTCCGGCGCCGCCGGAAGGGCCGGACACGGCCGGGGCTTGTCGCGCCCCGGCCCGCAAGCACCGGGGTTCGATCCGTGCCTGACGGTGATGGCGACATCGGGACAGACAGCCCGAATGGCCCCTGCGGGGGCCATGCCCGGGGCGCGCTTGCGCGACCGTGACCGAACCGGAACCCGCCTCCCGCCACAGCCTGCCGTCGCTGGAGCATTCGCGCCCCCGGCAGGTCAGGCGGCGGGATTCACATACCCGGCCGCCTGGCGGGAAGCGCTCTCCGGGGGCTGCGGCGCCGAGGCGTTCCAGGCGCCTGTCGATGGCGCGCACACTGCGGCCCAGTTCGTTCGCGATCGCGTCACGCGGCATTTCGTCTGCATGAAGCGCCAGAAGCCGGGCTTCCTCTGTCGGCGTCCACGGCGCGCCCTGACGCCGCGGCCGGGGGGCTGGACGCGCAACCGCTCCGGGCGCTCCCGACGTGGCCGGGACAGACACCGGCGGCGGGACCGAAACCGGGCCGCAAATATCGGCAAAGGGATCAAACGCCGCCCGCTCTTCCATCCGCCGATCCGCCGCAGCCAGCGCTCCGGGAAGCGCGTCCAGCAGAAACGCCGCTTCGGCAATGCTTACCCCGATCAGCTTGCGCTCCCCGAGCTTCAGGTACATCTCGACCACGCCCGCCTTTTCGGCGAGCGCAAGCGCGCAATGCCCGTGCTCGCCGATCCACCGCTCGGTCTTCCACATCATCATTTCCGTATCGCCGTCCATCCTCACGCTCCTGTGCCGGCCATTATCAAAACGCCCCTGCCGTGACCGGCGACCCGGGCCGCTAGAGTCCTTCACATTTTGACTGAAGCATAGCCTGTGTTTTCGAGGTAGTTTTGGCATTCCTGTTGTGTGATTGATCCGACGAGGCGTCCAACGTATCGCCAGGCCTCTTCACTGGTTCGTTTCCGAGCCATCCGCATCCAGTGTTTGATCTTGGCGAATGTCTGCTCGATCGGGTTCAGGTCTGGCGAGTATGGTGGCAGGAACCACACCCGCGCGCCTGCCGCCTTGATGGCATCGCGCACGGCTTTCGATTTATGGCAGCCGAGGTTGTCCATGATGACGATATCGCCGGGCTTCAGTGCAGGGACAAGCAGTTGATCGATATAGGCACGGAAGGACTGCCCGTTGATCGGGCCGTCAAAGACACAGGGCGCCGTCAATTGATCGCAGCGCAAGGCAGCAATGAACGTCATGGTGTTCCAGTGGCCATGGGGCGCAAAGCCGTGCAGGCGTTTGCCTTTTGGTCCCCAGCCGCGCAGCGGAGCCATGTTGGTCTTGATCCAGGTTTCATCAATGAAGACCAGCTTGCGCGGATCGAGTTGACGCATGACCCCCTTCCAGCGCTTTCGCCGGCGGGCCACATCGGCTCGGGCCCGCTCAAGGGCGAGCAGTGTTTTTTTTTGAAGCTCAGCCCCTCGCGGCGCATGAAGTGCCAGACCGCATTGTGGGACACCTTGACGCCCCGCTTCGCCAGCATGTCTTTCAGACCATGCAGCGTCAGGTGCGGCGTGCGGTTGATCTGCTCCAGGATAAAATCACGGTGGGGTTCAAGGATAATCCTGCGGTGGCCACCCATCTTGCCAGGCGCCACGCTGCCAGTCTCGCGATATCGCTGGCGCCACTTGATCACCGAAGAAACAGCCACCGAGAAACGGGCAGCCACAACACGTGCCGTCTCGCCGGAAACAACAGCTGCTACTGCACGCTCCCGAAGATCATTCGAATAGGGTTTTACCATGCATGCCGGCCTCCAGTCCCGGCACGCAGTTTGAATCACAATTCAACGAAAAACGGAATCCCGAGATTCAAACAAATGATGAACCGCTCTAGCAGCGGCTGTAATCGCAGGACTGACATTTCTCGCAGCCTTCCGAGCGGATCAGCGCAGGCTGATTGCAGGCCGGGCAGAACGCGAGAGGCGGCGATGCGCCGACAGTCATTGCCGCCTGCGCAGCTTCCACAGCCGCCTCCGGCTCCACGATGAAACCGATGGCGATCATGTGGCGCTCCAGCACACCCCCTATAGCCGCGAGGATCGACGGGATGTAGCGGCCCTCCATCCACGCCCCGCCGCGCGGGTCGAACACCGCCTTCAGTTCCTCGACCACGAAACTCACGTCGCCGCCGCGACGGAACACCGCCGAGATCATCCGCGTCAGCCCGACCGTCCAGGCGAAGTGCTCCATGTTCTTCGAATTGATGAAGACCTCGAAAGGACGCCGCCGCCCGTCCACCACCAGATCGTTGACGGTGATGTAGATGGCGTGATCGCTGCCGGGCCATCTGATCTTGCAGGTCCGCCCCTCCACCTCTGCCGGTCGGGCGAGGGGATCGGTCAGACCCGTGACGCCATCGCCCGTGCCGGCATCCGCCGCCTCCCCGGACACCGACAGGACCGAGCCGGTAACAGCATTCGGGCGGTAGGTCGTGCAGCCCTTGCAGCCGCTGTCCCACGCCGCCATGTAGACATCCCGGAACGCATCAAACCCGATCTCCGCCGGGCAGTTGATGGTCTTGGAGATCGAACTGTCGATCCAGCGCTGCGCCGCCGCCTGCATCCGCACATGATCGCCGGGCGTCAGATCCCCGGCGCTGACGAAATGCGCAGGCAATTCCCGCTCGCCGAACTTCTGCCGCCACAGCGCGACGGCGTAATCAACCACCTCTTCCTCGCGCCGCGATCCATCGGGCTGCAACACCTTGCGCCTGTAGGCAGGGGCGAAGACCGGCTCGATGCCCGAAGACACGTTGCCCGCGTAAAGGCTGATCGTCCCGGTGGGCGCGATCGAGGTCAGCAGCGCGTTGCGGATGCCGTGCTCCGCGACCGCCGCGCGCACGTCGCCATCCATCCCCGCCATGTAGCCGGAGGCCAGGAACGCATCCGCATCGAAGAGCGGGAAGGCCCCCTTCTCCTTCGCCAGATCGACGGAGGCCAGATACGCCGCACGGGCGATCAGGCGCATCCAGGCCCCGGTGCGCGCCGCCGCCTCTTCCGAGCCATAGCGCAGCCCCAGCATGATCAGCGCGTCGGCCAGACCGGTGACCCCCAGCCCGATGCGCCGCTTGGCGCGCGCCTCATCCGCCTGCGCCGCCAGCGGAAAGCGGCTGATGTCGATCACGTTGTCCAGCATCCGCACCGCCGTCGCCACCAGTTCCCGCAGGGCGTCCCCGTCCAGCGCCGCGTCGTCATCGAACGGGCGGGCCACCAGCCGGGCGAGGTTGACAGACCCCAGCAGGCACGCGCCGTAAGGCGGCAGCGGCTGCTCGCCGCACGGGTTGGTCGCCGCAATCGTCTCGCAATAGCCGAGGTTGTTCATCGCGTTCACCCGGTCGATGAAGATCACCCCCGGCTCCGCATGGTCATGGGTGGACTGCATGATCCGGTTCCACAGATCGCGCGCCGCGACCGTGCCATGGACGCGCCCGCCAAAGCGCAACTCCCACGACGCGCCCGCCTTCACCGCCGCCATGAAGGCGTCCGTGACCAGCACCGACAGGTTGAACATCCGCAGCCGGGACGGATCCCGCTTCGCCGTGATGAACGCCCCGATGTCCGGGTGATCGCAGCGCATGGTCGCCATCATCGCCCCCCGGCGGCTGCCCGCCGACATGATCGTGCGGCACATCGCATCCCACACGTCCATGAACGACAGCGGCCCGGAGGCATCCGCCGCCACCCCCTCGACAGGCGCGCCCATCGGGCGCAGGGTCGAGAAATCGTAGCCGATGCCGCCGCCCTGCTGCATGGTCAGCGCCGCCTCCCTCAGCATTTCGAAGATCCCCGTCATGCTGTCCGGGATCGCGCCCATGACGAAACAGTTGAAAAGCGTGACGGCGCGACCCGTGCCCGCACCCGCAGTGATGCGCCCGGCGGGCAGAAACCGGTAGTCCTCCAGCGCCCCGTGGAACCGGCCTTCCCACCGGGCCGGATCGTCCTCCGCCGCCGCCAGCGCCCGCGCGATCCGCCGCCAGGTATCCCCAACCGTCCGGTCCACCGGCCCGCCCTCCGCATCCTTCAGGCGGTATTTCATATCCCAGATCTGCTCCGCGAAGCCCTGCGGGCAGTGCTGCGGTTCGGCTCTCCGTGCCATGTCACCATCCATCCCTGTCGTGTTCCCGTCATACATATCCGTGTCTCCTGTGCATGTTAATGACCCGATCCCATGGGTCCGAATTCGGGATCGCACCGACCAGAAGCCGCCTCTCCCTCCCGCCGGACGCCGGCCACAGGGCATGACGGGGGATGCGCCGCCCCCTGCCCCGCCACCGGGCCGCTCAGGCCGCAGCCGCTTCGGCGGCCGCGCCGCTCAGCGCCCCGCCGCGATCCATCAGCCAGTCCGCCGCAGCCTGCGCCGCCGAGGACGCCCGCATGATCGCCCGGCTGTCCGAGCGCAGCACATCGATCCAGGCTTGCAGATACGCAGCACTCTGCTCGAGGCGCGTGGCGATCCCGAGCTGCGCTTCCACCATCGCCGCACCGATCTCGGCCACCAGCTCCTCGCGCGCATAGGCCGCATCGCCGAACTTCGCGCCATACTCGCGGGCGAGCCGGCCCTCGTGCCCGGTCGCATGGCAGGCTTCGTGCAGCAGCACCCCGGTCCAGGCGGCCGCATCCTCGAACGTCTCCGCAGGCGGCATGTGGATCACGTCCTGCGCCGGGCTGTAATACGCCCGCGGCTCCGGCGTGCTGCGAAGCCTCAGACCGGTGCGACCGAACCACCCCATGACCGCCGGATCGGACCCGGCGCCGAAGGACCGGGGCGGCTCCGGCGCCGCGTACCAGGCCGCATCAAGCCCGTCGATCTGCGCCACGTTGAACACCCTGTACGAGCGCACGAAACTGATCCGCCCGGGGTCTTCCCCGGCGACGGCGCTCGCGCGCTCCACCGTGCCCACCTTGATGACCAGCGTGCCGCGCTCGCCCCGGCGCACCTGACCGCCGAGCCGGGCGGCCTGCCGGTATGTCATCCATGTCTGCGCCGCGTGGCCGCGCTCCAGCGCCGCCCGCCACAGCATCACCACGTTGATCCCCCGATAGGGTTCGCCCGTCACCCGGAGCGGCATCCGCAGGCCGGAACCGCCCGAACTCCACGGTCGCCGCCAGGGCGCAACGCCCTTCTCCAGTTCCGCCACGATCGCTGCCGTCACATGGGCATGGACATCAAACTTCCCGGTCATGCCGGACCTCCTTTCCGTTACGCCTGAAACCGCCCCGGACCCGAAGCCCCCTCTGCCTCTCCCGCCGAACGTTGCCCCGAGGCCGACGCCCGCCATGACGAAAGGCCGCCGCCCCGATCCGGGACGGCGGCCCGCTGTGGCCTGGCGACAGATGCGATCAGGCGGCCAGCGCCGCGGCGTCCGGGGTCCCGGCCTCCCCGGCCTCTTCCACCGGCTCCGGCAGAACCGTCTGCATCCCCGGCGGGCGCCAGCGCGCGATGGCCTGGCGCTGCGCCTCCGTCAGCGTGGCGGCGGGCGCGGCGAAGACAACCGACACCTTCTCCACGATCTCCGACTTCTTCGCCTTCGCGAGGGCGTCGGCCTTCTGCCCCAGCCCGAGATCGTCGCGCAGAATGCGCAGCAGGTCCGGCTTCGTCAGGCGGCCGAACAGCCGCGCATCCGGCGTCCACACCGCCCGCAGGTCCGGCAGTACCGACGCCTCGACCGACGCCCGGGCCTCGTCGCCGCGCAGACCCTCCGCCATCACCGGCTCCAGCGTCCGCGAAACCGCCCAGGCCACAAGCCGGGCGCGCACGGCCTCATCGAGCGCGGCAAAGCCCGCGTAACCCGCTTTCACCCACTCGAGCGGCAGATCGGCCTCATGTGCGGCCAGATCGCGTTCCACCGCGCCGAACCGCGTGGCGATCTCCTCCGGCGTCCCGCACTCGTGCATGAGCGCCGGCGCAAAGGTGGCGGCAGTGAACCGCAGGCTGGAGCGGCAGGCGCCGAAGGCCACACCGGGCAGGACGTTCTGCACGATCAGCCAGTCGCCATGGAGCCGCGCCGTCTGCGCATCACGCGCCAGCGCCAGACCCACCGCGCGGGTGCGTTCCTTCGCCAGATCGGCCAGCAGCTTGCCCGACATCTTCGGACCCGCCGCCGTGTCGTCGCCGTCCGGCTCCGGAAGGCCGGCAGGGCTCTTCGACGGCATGTCCCCGGGCCGCACCAGCCCGCACAGACAGCGGACCCCGCCATGCTGCCAGACCACGATGACGCCCGCACGCGCCCTGTCGCTCTCCACATAAGCCGTGGTCAGCGCCTCGATCTCCGCCGAGACCGCCTCGTACTCGTCCGACAGACGCTCCTGTTCCGTCTCGTCCTCCGCAGCCTCATGGGCCCCGGTCAGCTCATCGAGCCGCGCGCCCAGGGCATCCACCTTCGCCTGCGTCCGTGCATCCGGCTCCACCGGCTGCGGATGGACGCGCCCATGGGCTTCGAACGCATTCCAGTCGGGATCGACCCGGTACTCCGCCCAGGCAAAGCCGAGCCGCGTCCGCTCTTCCCCGGCAAGATCGTCCAGCTTCCGCGCCAGAACCGTCTGCACCAGGCCCGGATCGGACAGCACGCTGTCCTCCTCGATCAGGTCCGCCGCAACCGCACCGCCAGCCGCACGGTACGCATCCAGCACGAACGCCCCGAGCGCATCGCCCTGGCGCACGCCGCGCTCATCGAGCGCCCGGCGCACCTGCCAGGCTTCCACCCGGCGACCGTCCGCCGACAGCGCCGTGAACACCTCCTGCTGAACCGCAGGATCGGGATGACGGGCGAAGCTCTTCAGCGTCTCCAGCGACAGGTCTCCGGCCCGGTGCGCCGCCCGGATGCCCTCGGCAACCTGCCCGATCCGCAGCGTCTCGCGCACCGAGCGCTCCGACTGCCCGAACAGCCGCGCGATGTCGCCGATGCCCAGCCCGTCGCTCTGCCGAAGCGCCACGAACGCCTCGTAGCGGTCGATCGCGTCCATCGGAAGCTGCATCTCGTTCTCGCTCAGGCTCAGCGCCGCAGTCACCGGCGCGTCTTCAGGGACCAGCCGGCAGGGCGCCTTCGTGCCCCCGCTGAACCCCTTCGCGCTCCGCTCCGCCGCCAGCGACTTCAGCGCCGCCAGACGACGACCGCCCGCAAGGACGCCATACCGGTTCTTCCCGACCCCCTGCACCAGCAACGGCTGCAACAGACCCACTTCGAGGATATTGGCGGCCAGACGCGCCACCGCAGCCGCGCCGTAGCCTTCCTCATTCCCCGCACGCACGTTCCGGGGATGCACCTCCAGCGACTTCAGCGGAAGCTCCGCAGCGGTGTAAAACGACAGATTTGTCATCTTCGATCCTTTCATGACATTCGATCCCACCATGGGATCACACCGACAGGAAGCCGCCTCCCCCTTTCGGCAGAGACGGCAAGGCCTGGCGATACGGTTGGCGAGGCGCGGGCCGCGCGGTCAGGCGACGATGGCCCCGCGTTGCTGCGCCACACTGGCGTATTCCGACAGTGTCCGGTCCGCCGCGAAACAAAGATCGCGCTCAACCGGCAGGCCGAGCCCGCCGCGAACGTCGGCTATCTCGCTCACCCGCACTGCGCCGATCTCCGGGAACCCCAGGCCGAGGTCGCACAGACCCCAGGCGATATCCGTATCCTCCGGCTCCAGCCAGGCCAGCAGCCAGGTGGCGTTCGCATCCGGCGTGAACAGCTTCACCACTGGCCGGACCTCCATGGATGTATCCTCCTCCGCCATCGCCCGCCCGTTGGCCAGCAGCCGTTCCCGTTGCGCTTTCGTCAGCAGTTTCATGTCCTGATCCTTTCGTCGGTCACTCCGATCCCCCAACGGGATCGACCGACAGAAAGCCCCCTTTTCCTCCGGGGGGCGGGGCAGGTCCGAAGGGAACGTGGTCAGGCAGGCGACGGCGCGCCCCGCCCGGACAACCCGGACGGGGCCGTTCGCACGACAGCGCACGATCAGCGCGACCGGTGGCCCTCGCGAGCCTCGCGGGCCATCGCCCCGGTCAGGCGGCAGGCGTGCTGCGCCAGCCAGTCCCGGAACCCGAGGATCGTCCGGCCCGACGCCACCGCCCCCCGCCAGTCCGCCTGCGGATCAGCGCCCACCGGCTCAACATCCGCCAGGATCACCCCGTTCACCATCCACGGCTCGACGGGAATGTTTTCCAGCCAGTCGGCGAGCGACGGGATCCGGCGGCAGTCCTCGCGCACATGCTGCTCGCCGAGGAACCGCACCGGCGCCTGACGCCCGGCGCTGTTCACGATCACCCGGCCGAACACCCGCTCGGCCTCGAAGATGCCCTGGCTGTGATGCCGCAGCGCCCGGTGCGAAGGCAGCGCCAGATGCTCTTTCGAGGCATCGAACCAGTCATGGAGGGCATGGTAGTCCGATGGCAGGCCGCCGAACTTGCGCGCCGAACTTTCCGCGTGATGATCCGGATGCGCCATCTCACACATCCTCATGCTGGTAGTCGTCGCGCTCCATGATCATGTTCGCATGATCCACGTCGATCCGGTCCGCCGTCACGTCCCATCTCAGCGTCCCCTCCCCGCCGTCGTTGTTCTCGAAGCCCGGATGCAGGTCATACGCAACGCCCCACACGAAATCCGTCAGCCGGGTTTCGACCGCGCTCACATCCGCAGCCTCCGGCGTCACCGCGATCTCCTCGACATTGCCGCTGTCGCCGTAGCCATCGTAGCGCGCCTTGATCCGCGTCACTCCCTGCGCCCGCAGGAGCGCCGTAAGCGTCCGGTGTGCCCCGCCTAACGGCGCAGATTTTGATGGGTTAGTGTCCACCATTGATAGAGGACACTTAGGGGCACTCTATGGCTGTGAAGCAGAAGAAGCGGCGTTGGCCGGATGATGAGAAGCGTTCAATCTGTTTTCAGACGACGGCGGCTGGTGTTTCGGTTGCGCAGGTTGCACGTCGGTATGCGATGAATGCCAATCTGATATTCAAATGGCTGAAGGATGATCGGTATGCTCCCGCCGTGGATGTTGTGCCGAAAGCTGACGGCCCTGTATTTTTGCCAGTCGAGATTGAAGCGTCAGCCAGCGTTGATCCAGCCGTGACCAGCACTCTGTCAGGCCGAATTGAGATCGAGCTATCCAACGGTCACCGGATTATAGCCGATGGCGGTTTTGATGCGGATATGTTGGCACGTTTGTTGAAAGGGCTTTCTTCGTGATCCCCGTGCCAAGCAACACACGGGTCTGGCTGGCGGCGGGCGTGACAGACATGCGGCGGGGTTTCAATACTCTGGCGGCACAGGCCGAGCAGGTTTTGGCAGAGGATCCGTTTTCCGGCCATCTATTTGTGTTTCGGGGGCGGCGTGGTGATTTGCTCAAAATTATCTGGTGGGACAGCCAGGGAGCCTGCCTGTTTTCCAAGCGTCTTGAACGGGGCCGGTTTGTTTGGCCTGCTGCTAAAGACGGCAAGGTCTGCCTGACGTCGTCGCAACTGGCGATGCTGCTGGAGGGCATTGACTGGCGCATTCCACAGCGGACATGGCGGCCTTTGAAAGCAGGGTAATCAGGCGTAAATATCAAGTAGTATAGGCGTTTATGGATTCACATTCAGGGCGCAATTCTGTATGGAATAGCCATGTTGAACGCCCTTGATAACCTGCCAGAAGACCCCGTTGAACGTAAGCGTCCGGTCTGACAGCCTTATTTCCTTGGTTTTCCGGGCTTCCAGCGTTTTGCGAGACTGAGGACTTCGAGTTTGAGTTTGTCGGTTTCGGGCTGATTGGGATCGAAGGTGCCGCCATACCAGTCTTTGAGATGATCGTGCTCTGGATGCTTTGGATCGGCCATGGCATCGAGGAACCCGTAGTAGCCAGGGAAGCCCCCGACGTCTTCGGGCGGGCATTTACCGATGACCTCGATTAGTCTGGGATAGAGTTCGCCAGGGACGGGATCGGTGATCCTGCCGATCTTGATCCTGTGTTCCCGGTTGTCGCCAAAATCGTAGATGTAGTTGATCGTCTTTTTGCCGGTGTCCTCGATGACTTGGCCCAGAGTGGTTTTGTTGGCGGGCCGGTCCTCGCCGCCAAAATCGGGGTCCGCGATACCCCATGTGGCGCGGGCTGCTCCGAACATGTAGAGATGCGAGTTGGTCCAGCCCATGGCCACCTGCAGTGTCAGGTGCAGCCGGTCCAGCCGGATATCGGCAGGCACCTGCAGGGTGCGGGTGACAGCGGGCTCGATGTCTTGCAGGGTGACTTTGATCTCGATGATGCTCATGCAGCGTCTTTCATGTGATGGTGGCTGCCCATGTTCCATGGCAGCAGGTCGTCGACCTTGGTGATCTTGCAATCCGGGATGCGGGCCAGAGTGTCGGCCAGCCAGCCCTGCGGATCAACGTTGTTCAGTTTGGCGGTTTCAATCAGCGTATAGGCGATGGCAGCGGCTTTGCCGCCTGCCGGTGATCCAACGAAGAGGTAGTTCTTGCGCCCCAAAGCAATACCTCTGATGGCCCGCTCGGCCGCATTATTGTCGATCTCGAGATGGCCATGTTCAAGGTATGGCCGGAGCCGTGGCAACCGGGTCAGCGCATAACGGATGGCCCCTGCAAGTGGCGATTTGCCAGAGATAGCGGGCAGTTGGGCACCCAGCCAATTGCCCAGGTCATCGAAGACGGGTCTGGCCTCGGCCTGCCGTATGGCGGTACGCTGATCCGGCGGCGATCCACGGGCCTCTTTCTCGATAGCGTAGAGCCCTGCTATCCGCTTGATCGCCTCTTCGGCGATGGCCGAGCCCTGGGCTTTATGCACATCGACGAACTTGCGCCGGATGTGGGCCATGCAGGCGACCTCGCGGATGTCGCCAGAACGGTAGAGGTCGTTGAATCCGGAATAGCCGTCCGCATGCATCCAGCCCTGGTATCTCTTCAAGTGATCCTTGGGATGCTGACCCCTGCGGTCCGGCGAGAACTGATACCAGGCAGCAGGCGGCGCCTCGCTGTCCCAGGGGCGCTCATCGCGTATGTAAGTCCATAGGCGGGCGGTCTGGGTTTTGCCTGCCCCGGGCGTTAGCATTTTGATCGGCGTATCATCGGCAAACAATGCCTGGCCTGCTTGCACATGTCGTCCGATGGCAACGGCCAGTGGCTCCAGTAGGGCCGTGGATTTGCCCACCCAATCGGCCAGCGTTGAGCGGTCAAGGTCAAGCCCGTCGCGCTCGAATATCTGGCTTTGCCGGTAGAGCGGCAGATGATCGGCATATTTGCTGACCAGAACATGGGCCAACAGTCCTGGTCCAGGACGCCCGCGCTCAATCGGGCGCGATGGCAGCTGTGCCTGGGTGAAGCTGTCGCAGCCCGAACAGGCAAAGCGGGGCCGGGTGATGCGGTTCACGATGAAGCGCCCCGGAACATATTCCAGTTCCTCGGTCACATCCTCGCCCAGGCGGCGCAGCTTGCCACCACAATCCGCACAGGCATCATCTCCGGTGGCCAGTTCGATGTGCTGGCGCGGTATATGATCCGGGATCGGGCGGCGCTTGGGTTTGTCTTTGGGCGGCTCCTCTTCAGGCAGGCGTAACCTGGCTGTCATCGCTGCCGTTGCAATCTCACTGCTCTCCAGGGCCAGTTGCAGCTGCTCGATGCTCTCGGATTTGCTGCCAAACCTATGTGTGCGATGCCCGGATAACTGGTGCCTGAGCTTCTCGATCAACATCGCCTGAGACTTCACCTCGGCCAGCAGAAGCTGCGTGAAAGCACGCAACTCATCGGGGTCTTCCGGTAAGGCTCGGGCCACATCGATCATGGCCAAAACCTGGCAAATCAACGGGCTTTAGGGAATCCCCAAATCACTGATCCGGCCAGATTATCCCGCCTTCAATGGCCGCCATGTGCGCTGCGGAATACGCCAGTCAATGCCCTCCAGAAGCATCGCCAACTGGGCCGGTGTCAATGCGACTTTGCCGTCTTTTGCAGAAGGCCAGACAAACCGGCCCTTCTCCAATCGCCTGGAGAACAGACAGGCCCCCTGACCGTCCCACCAAATGATCTTGATCAGATCGCCACGCCGTCCACGGAAAACGAACATGTGGCCGCAATAAGGGTTCTGCTTCAGCGTCTGTTCCGCCTGAGCCGCCAGCGTCGCAAACCCCCGGCGCATATCCGTTACCCCGGCAGCCAGCCACACCTTCGTGTTCGACGGTACCGGGATCATCCGGACAAGCCACGGATCAGGCCGGCAAGGGCATCGGGATCGTAAGTCCCGCTGACACAAAGCCGGTGCCCGCAAACAAGATCAAACCCAATCCTGCCGCATGCCACAACCGGCGGCGCGGCTTCATGCCGCACATCCGAAATTATCTCGACCGGCAGAAAGAAAACCTGCTTCTGTGTATCGCCATCAGGCGAAAACCGCCCATCCCTCAGCCACGTAAACACGAGATTGGCATTCACATCATACCGCCGCGCAACCTGACTAACCGAAATCCCCGGAACCCGCGTTTGCGCACAGATCATCCGCTTCTCGTTATTGCTCCAGTTCCGGCGCTTCTTCCTGCCCACATCTGACCTCGATAATGTCCATTAACGATCATGGACACTATCTGACATCTGCGGCCTCAGGCAGGGCAGCCAGACCAGACGCTTACCATCAATCTTGCCAAAGGCCCATTCCAGAAGGAAGCGGAGTTTTCCCTTGAGGCTCGATCCCGGCACATATGGCTTGCCGTCCGGCGTCTTGACCACGGGACTGTCGATCCCGCCGATCGAGATCACATCCTTGCCGGCGCCAATATGGAGGCCGGTCAGAACTTCAAGACGCGCGGTCAGAATGACTTGCCCAAGACAGGTCAGGGATACTCTTTCATCGGTCATCGGAGTTCGTCCCTTTCTCTTCAAAGAACCTGTGATAGGCGACGGCGGCCTCGAAATGCTGCATGAAGCACATGAAATCCCCTTTCGTCGAGACAAGCCCCGCATGATGACCGAAGAAATCGGCAAGAACCTTGTTCTTACGATCCCTCGCCCCCGCATAGTGCGCCTTGGCCTTCAGGAGCGCCATCGTCACCTTTGCCTGATTGTCGCTCTGCATCCTGCGGCGCTCTGACATGGCTTCCCCGTAAAACCGGCGCAATTGGGTTTTGTTCACCCCTTTGTAGCACCAGAGCGTCGCTTCGTTCCGGGCTTCCGCATCAACCAGTTCCGGGCGGAGTTCCGGACCCTTTTCCGACTGTACTGTATAGCTTTCGGGTCGTTGCGTTTGCCCGGAGGCCGGTTCCCGGTTTCGGTTTCGGTTTGTCATCGAATGCCCCGCCTGTGTCATCGGTTCCTGTAAATCGCATGTGAGAGCGCAAGCCGTGCGCCAACGGCGCCTGTCCGAACCCCTTCCAGCCCGCGATCAAGCCCGAACAGCCGGATGACGAGGTCAAATGCCGCTTTCCGACGTTCGCTGCCGGAATGATCCGGCAGGTTACGCGCGAGCGTATAGCCCAGCCTTGCCTTCCAGGCATAGTCTTCTGTCCGGGCGTTGTCTTCCGCAACCCTCGCCGCAGAATCCGAAAGAGTCAGAAACCTGTAAAGGGCCGCTGTCGAAAGCGTTTCATCCTGAAGAAACCCGTCCAACTTGCCCGCATGTCCGAGAGCCCGGCGATAGGTATCCCAGGGCATCGGATTCTTTTCGATCACCGAAATCCCGTTGCGCCCTTTGTCCTTGACCTCCGACAGGCGCGCCTCGGCCTCACGCGCCGCCGTTGAGACCGGGGCTTTCACATTGAAAAGCGCGATTCCTGCTGAAAGCGTGACGGAAGGGTTTTCAAGGCTGAACCGGGAAAAATCATCCCCAAGCCTGGCGGCGAAAGCGAAGATGTCCGGCCATGGCCCCAGCAGAAGAAGGTCATCACCGCCAGCATAGACCGTGTAGATGTTCGGAAATTCCCGGTGCAGGACATGGGGCAGGCGGATCGAGAAATACCCGTCGATCATGCGCGACAGGGTTGCGGCGCGGGCAAGACTCCAGCGTTCGCCGATCCCCGTGGCAAACAGTTTTCCCAACCGGTCCACGTCCGCCTTGAGCACCGCCAGCATTTCCCGGCCCTGACGTGATCCGTCACTTTCCCGGGAGGATTCCCCTGCCAGCGCCTCGAACGTCTTGATGTCGTCAGCCTTGATACCGGAATGATCTTCAAGCTTCTGGTACTTTGCGACCTCCGCTTCGGAAAATCGGGGAACGTAGCAGTATCCGGGGCGGTACGCGGCAGGGCCGTTCTCTGCCTCGCGGAGCCGCCAGCCTTTCCCGCCCGGATGTTCATCTTTGTGTAACCTGTATTCAAGATTGAATATCTCGTCTCCGTCACTGTCCTTTTCGATGATAACCATACGCGCTTTCGGATAGTGCCTTCCCAGTTTTTCCTCAGCCTGGCATGTTTGGCAATACCCTGCGACGGGATCATTTTCCGGGGCTTCGGTTTCGGGCCGTTTGGCCGGGCGTATGCCGCAGGCACCGCAGACGCCATGCGGGTAATCGAGAGACAGAACCGCCTGCTCCGCCGGATGCCGTAACTGTTGGAGCTTGGCCGTCTCCACCGTCACCGCGAGATCATCGCGAACTTTTCCGGCGCGTTTCACCGAAGCGGCGCTGTCATCTTCATCGGTGGCCTTGACCAGATCATGGGCAGCGAATGGTTCGGACAGTGCCAGCCCCAGCCCCAGATCGCCGGTGTAATTCCGTGCCAGCCATTTATCGAAACTGTCCCGCAACCTGTCTGTCCGGGATTTCATCTCATCTTCCCCCAGGTCGGGAAGCAGGAGGAGGAAACGTCCGCCTGCAGTCTGAAGGGCAGCGGACCAGGGCATGTCAAATGCCTGGAGCGCCTGCCGTGTTCCGGCATCGGCGATCAACTCAAACCGGAGCGAACGGCCCCTGAGAATGCGATTCAGCCCGCGTATCCGTTCCCGCGAGAACCGGAAGAGTGTGGATTGCAGCCCTGACAGATCCCCGACGAGAAAGCGGAATTTCGGGCGCATCCTGTCATTCAGAGCCTCGGACGATGTGAGGTCCCCATGGGCTGTGTGATGATGGAACAGGGCGGCGGCGAAAGCGGCCACGACGCGGGAATGGTCGAACAGCGAGACATCGGGCTCATCAATGGTGGATGACGGGACAGCCCAGAGCCACCTTTCCATGAGGCTGACGATCCCCTCTTCGAACTGGTCTGGAGCCAGGTTTGAAATTCCGACGAGTTTTTTCCATCCATTCTGGAATTTCCTCCAGACCCTGGCATGGTTGCAGATTGTCCTGTCACCAATCTCCCGGCTTTCAAGCTCTGGTTGGGGCATCAATCCGTCCGCATCCAGGATTCCGGGCAGATGATGTCCAGCCAGCCCCTCTGTCAGTCCGTTAATCCTCAGGGAGGGCATGATGGCTTTCAGGGGTCTGCGCCTGAAAGCGTTTCGCCCCTCTTCACTCAATTCCTCCTCCTCGTCCCGGGCCTTGCGCTCGAAACCCGATGCCAGCCGGTCTGCGACCGTCACCAGTTCGGTCGGGATCCGACCCGGTGCATCCGGGTGGGCCTGAAGCGGGCGATGGTGATAAACAGCCAGATCCCGCACCCAGTGCCGATCGACGCCTTTCGGCCAGAGCAGTTCTTGCCCTTCAGTCCAGTCGAAGAAAGCATCGGTCCAGAGTGCATGCCAATGGCTGTGCCTGCCTTTGTAGACCGGCAGGATATCTGACGCCCTGTCCAACTGTTTTCCGGTCAATGGTTGATCGGACCCGCGTTGCATCAGCTTGCCTATATCGTGCAGAAGGGCACCGATCGTCACGTCATGGATCGTCACGTCATGGACGGCAGGAAGGCCGGCGCGGTTCTTCGTCATGCAGCATCCACCCTTCCCAGCCCCATGGAAGTTCCTTTCCCGATATGAATGATCGGCGCCCAGGAGAGCACCGGCCCCCATTCCGGGGCATTCGAAAAATCGAGACCGACTGCTCCGACAAGCCCGGAAACCGACTGGGTTGCGGACTGTCGGGATGAATGCCGTCGCAGCTGTCTCCAGGTCAAATCGCAGCCCGAGAAGCGCAGCAGACCGGCCCGATCCTTCATGTCGGGATGGTCCGGCATGTTTTCCGGGTTTCCGAAGAACCGCACAAGAAGGCTCAGGCGCCGGAAAACCGGCATCGCCATATCCCGTGGCCGCAACATGCGATGGTCCACGGGCTTTCCGCGAGAGACAAGGGCATTTCCACGGGCGACTTTCAGGAGGCTCTTGGGGCGCTGTTGGGGCCGAACGCGGCAGGGCTTTCATCGAGCACCATCTCGCGATTGAAAGCGGACTGGGGGGCGGAGTATGAACGCTGGCAGCGCCGCGATCTCAGCGCCCGGCGTTTCGTCTATGTCTGGGCCGATGGTGTCTATTTCCAACCGCGTATGGAAGAGCAGAAACAATGCGTTCTGGTGCTGATCGGCGCGGATGAGTGGGGCCGCAAGGAGGTTCTGGGGCTCACCGACGGCTACCGTGAAAGCACGCAGAGTTGGCGCGAGTTGCTGCTCGATCTCAAGCGTCGCGGGCTGTCCCACGCCCCCGATCTGGCCATTGGCGACGGTGCCTTGGGGTTCTGGGCGGCGCTGCGCGAAGTCTTCGGCAGCACCCGGGAACAACGGTGTTGGGTTCACAAGACCGGAAACGTTCTCAACGCCATGCCCAAATCGGTGCAGGCCAAAGCCAAGGGCCACCTGCATGATATCTGGCAGGCGGAAACGAAGACCGAAGCCGGGGCCGCCTTCGATTTCTTCGTGGAAACCTGTGGCGCGAAATATGACAAGGCGGTTGGGAAACTGACCAAAGACCGGGCTGTGCTGCTCTCCTTCTACGGCTTCCCTGCTGAGCACTGGAAGCACATCCGAACCACGAACCCGATCGAGAGCACCTTCGCCACCGTCCGCCACCGCACCGGCAAAACCAAAGGCTGCCTGAGCCGCAAGACCGGGTTGGCCATGGCATTCAAGCTGATGATGTCAGCGCAAGGAAAATGGCGAAAGCTCGACGGCGCCAACCGCATGCCAGAGATCATTGAAGGGGTTGAGTTCACAGACGGGATCAAGCAAATTCAAAACGCCGCATGATCACACCATCACCAACTTTCGGGCATAGCTCGAAGAGGCTCGGTGAGGACGTGACCGAGGAGTTGGAATACAAACCGGGGCGTTTTGTCGTGAACCGGATCGTGCGTCCGCGTATGGCCTGTTCCTGTTGCGAGGCCATTGTCCAATCGCCGCTGCCATCGCGCCCGATCGAACGTGGCCGCCCGGGACCGGGGCTGCTGGCGCACGTGTTGGTCAGCAAATACGCGGACCACCTGCCGCTCTACCGTCAGTCGCAAATATACGCCCGTGAAGGCGTTGATCTTGATCGATCAACTCTGACCAATTGGGTTGGCGGCTCCACCGCGCTTCTGGAACCTCTGGCTGACACCATTGGCCGAATGGTCCGCCGAGGCGCGGCCATCTTCGCTGATGATACGCCTGTTAAAATGCAGGCCCCCGGCAACAAGAAGACCAGGACCGCCCGTGTCCGGACCTGTGTTCGCGATGAACGACCATGGTCTGGATCATCACCGCCCTGCGCGTGGTATCAGTTCACGATTGATCGCAAGGGCGAACATCCCGTCTCACATCTCTCCGGCTACAAAGGCTGGGTCCATGCGGACGGGTATTCCGGCTTCAACGGGGTATTCGGTGAGGACAAGGCCCAGGAGATGGCTTGTTTGGCGCACGTCAGACGCAAGTTTGTAGACATCTTTGCCGCGCAAGGCTCATCGATTGCCGAAGAAGCCCTCCGCCGGACCGCGGAACTCTATGCCGTCGAGAAAGAGGCGCGTGGCAAACCGTCTGAAGAGCGCGTTGCCATCCGTCAGGAAAAGGCAAAACCGATCTTCGATGAACTTGAGACCTGGTTACACGCGCAGTTGCCAAATATATCTGGCAAGTCGCCTCTGGCCCAAGCGATCCGTTATGCCCTTGGTCGTTTGCCAAAGGCACGCGGTTATTTGAACCATGGCTTTCTGGAAGCGGACAACAACATCGCCGAACGCGCCATAAAACCTGTCGCCATAGGTCGCAAAAATTGGATGTTCGCCGGTTCCGAGGGCGGTGGCAAAGCCATGGCCATCGCCTACACCCTGATCGAAACGGCAAAGCTTGATAAAGTCGATCCACAAGCCTGGCTCACATGGGTCCTCGCCCGCATCGCGGATCACAAGATCACTCGGCTGGACGAGTTGATGCCCTGGCGTTACGCTGCATCAGCAGCGTAACCGGGACGACCGGTAGTACGCCAGGGCTCCTTCACCGAACGGTCACGGAGCGCCAGCAGTTCTGCGCGCTCCACCTTGCGCGCCTCACGCGCTGCGGCGCGCTCCGCTTCCCATTTCGCCCGCAGCGCCGTCCAGTCGATCTTCGGGACTTCGCCCTGCGCCGCCGGTTCGGTCCCGGCGCCGGTCGGGGTTCTTGTCCTGCTTGTCATCGTGTGCTCCTTTCGTTCTCGATCAATGACACCCCGACAGGAAGAAAACTCCCGCTCTCGAAGAGACAACGTCCGGAATCCGCACCGGGCGGGCGGCGCGACGCCCCCCGTTGCCGCGACCGGCCAGGCCCTGTAAGGAGCCGGGAATGGAAGGGACAGCGGCATGACTCTGGACACGCGCAAGGGCGGGAGGCGACTGGCGAACCGGCACGACGCCCTGTTCCGGGCCCTGCTCGAGGATCCGGGGCGCTGCGCCACACTGATCCGCGAATATCTCCCGGACGACATCCGGGCGCTGCTCTCCGATGAGCCGCCGCAGTTGCTCGACGGCACATATGTGGACGAGGACATGCGCACCATCCAGAGCGACCGGCTGTTCCAGGTGCGCCTGAAGACCGGCCAGCCCGCCTTCGTCTACACGCTTCTGGAGCACAAGTCGGCCGCCGATCCCCGCACGCCGCTCCAGTTGCTGAGCTATCAGGTCCGCATCCGGGAGCGTTACGCGCAGAACCGGGCCGACCGGCTGCGCGCCCTGCCGCCGATCATTCCGATCGTCTTCTATCACGGCAGGGAACCGTGGACGGCGCCGCGTTCGATCTTCGAGGCCATCGACGATAGCGACGAATTGCGCCCGTTCGTGCGGGCGATGGAATACGTTCTGCACGACCTGGGGCGGATGGAGACGGAGCGTCTGTCGGAGGACGCCGTACTGCGGGCCGGGCTGGCGGCGCTGAAATTCGCCTTTTCGGGCGGTGCGCCGGTGGAAGAGTTGCGACGGCTTCTCGCGGCGCTGCCCGACGGGGACCGGTTTGAAATCACGGTGATCCGGTATATAGTGGCGGTACACGAGATGCAGCCTGCGGCGCTTGAAGAGGCGCTGCGAGCGGCGAAACCCGAGCGATGGGAGGCCCTGATGGGAACGGTTGCGGAAACATGGACGAAACAGGCGCAGGCCGAGGGGCTGGCCGAGGAGCTGGCCAGAGGCAAGGCCGAGGGGCTGGCCGAAGGTGAGGCGAAGTCTCTGATACGGCTGCTGGAGCGCCGGTTCGGCCCCCTGCCCCGCCCCGTCCGGGACAGGATCACGGCGGCCTCCCTGGAGCAGCTCGACACCTGGCTGGACGCCATCCTCGATGCCCCGTCACTGGAAGCCCTGTTCGGCGAGCCGGGCGGTCACTGATCGCCCCCGTATGACGCCCGAAAGTCATACCACTCGGCTACGGGTCCGTGATGACCCGCAGCCTGATCTTTTGAGGATACCGGCTTTCGTTGGCTTTGGCGTGTCAATGAGGGTTCAAAACTGACCCGGTATCAGCGTTTAAAAGTGACCCACCTGGTATGAGGCAAAGCCGGCAGGCGAGATGCCCTCAAATAGCGATCTCGTCTGCCGGCTTTGCTTTCGCTGGAGTTTATTGTTTTCGGGTCTTTTTGCTCTGAGCGAACCGATAGGACGTGTTTCCGGTTTTGATGATGGAGCACTGATGCGTGACACGGTCCAGAAGCGCGGTTGTCATCTTGGCGTCGCCGAAGACCGAGCCCCATTCACCGAACTCCAGATTAGTGGTGATGATGACGCTGGTCTTCTCGTAGAGCTTGCTGATCAGATGGAACAGCAACGCGCCCCCGGACTTTGGGAACGGAATGTATCCCAATTCGTCGATGATGACACACTCCAGTGGTGTCAGTTGCCGGATGATCTTCCCGGCATTGCCCTCGGCCTGCTCCCTGATCAAAGCGTTGATCAAATCAACTGCATTGAAGAAGCGGGCCTTGTAGCGCGACAATCAAGATGAGAAGTGCGCGTCAATCAGGATGAGAATCCTTGGTCGCGACGTTTGGGACGATGCCGGGCTTTTGTGCCGCGATCAAGGGGTTTGTTTTTTGATTGTCGCGGAGCGTCAATCAGCTTTGGTGTTTTCCGGTGTGGCTTTTTGTGCAGGCCTTCCCGGCCCCTTTGCCTTTTGTGCTGCTCTTCGCCGGTAGCTTTCGACATTCATCTCGAAGATGGTTGCGTGGTGCACGAGCCTGTCGACGGCGGCCAATGTCATGGCCGGGTCTGGAAAAATCGCATTCCACTCCCCGAAGGGCTGGTTGGCCGTGATCAACATTGAGCGGCGTTCATATCTCGCGCTGATGAGTTCGAAGAGCACACTGGTTTCAGCCTGATCCTTGGTGACGTAGGTGATGTCATCGAGGATCAGCAGATGGAATTTGTCGAGCTTTGCAATGGCACTTTCGAGGACGAGATCGCGGCGGGCCTGTTGGAGTTTCTGGACCAGATCGGTGGTGCGGCTGAATAGGACGCGGTAGCCTTGCTCGACAAGGGCGAGCCCGATGGCTGAGCCGAGATGTGATTTGCCCACACCTGGCGGCCCAAACAGCAGGATGTTGCCGCCCTTTCCGATCCAGCTGTCGCCAGCGGTGATCGCACTGACATGGGCCTTGGACAGCATGGGGACGGCTGTGAAGTCGAAGGTGTCGATCGTTTTTCCGGGCAACAGGCGTGCCTGTGCGAGATGTCGCTCGATACGACGGCGATCTCGTTCAGCCAGTTCATGCTCCACCAGGGTGCTGAGCATCCGAGCGGCGGGCCAGCCTTCCTTGTCGGCTTGTTCCGCAAAGCGCGGCCATAGCGCCTTGATGGCTGGCAAGCGCAATTCGGTCAGAGCCAAGGTTAGGCGGGCGGTATCGGTCTGGGGCGATGTCATGCTGTCACCTCCTGAGCGGATGGCGTACCGCCGACCAACTGGTCGTAAGATGACAGGTCGGCCAGTTGCACCGCGACTTGGGGGAGTGCGTCTTGTGATGGGCTAAACACTGCGCGTAGGGCCGCCATGTCAGGCGGGCGCTTCTGGCGAAGGTCCTCCTCAAGCTGCGCTGCCAATTCAGCCTCGCAGCCCCGCTCGTGTGCCAGCGCCAGAAGATCGACAACCATGCGACACGCCGCCTTCTCACTGGTCTGCTCCAGCAGGAATGCGAACATGTTACGGAACGCCCGGCGCGGGAATAGCTGATCCCGATAGACCAGCCCCATCAGCGCCATGGGCTTTTTGCGCAAGGAGTGGATGACGTGGTGGTAATTGACCACGTGCCCATGGCTCCCGGTGCTCGAGGCTCGTCCGCGTGTCAGCGTTAGCAGGGCAGAGCTTCCCAGGAACAGCTCCAACCGATCATCGTAGAGCCGAACCCGCAGCTGATGCCCGATCAACCGGGATGGCACGGTGTAGAACACCTTGCGCAAGGTGAAGCCCCCGGAGGAAGTGACGCGCAACGTGATCTCCTCGTAATCCGTGGTCCGCCGCGTCGGCAAAGGTCTGAGGCTCGCACGTTCCGCATCGATACGCTTGGCATTGCGGGCGTTGATCCGGCCCACGATCTCGTCGATGAAGCGACGATAATCTTGCAAGCTTTCGAAGTCGCGCGACCCACGCATGACCAGCGCGTCCTCAATGGTGCGCTTCAGATGCCCATTGGGGCTCTCGATGGAACCGTTCTCGTGTGCGACGCCCTTGTTGTTGCGCGTCGGCGTCATTCCATAATGGTTGCACAGGGCGTCGAAGCGGTCGGTTAGATCGGCCCGGGATGACTTATCCAGGTTCTTGAAGGCCGCCGACAGGCTGTCAGTTCTATGATTGTGTGGCACGCCGCCGAGCGTCCAGAGGGCGTTCTGCAATCCCTCAGCCAGCGCCACATAGCTTTCGCCGCCCAGCACGACGTGGGCGTGCTGAAACCCGCTATAGGCAAGCCGGAAGTGATACAGTCGATGGCCCAGTGCCTCACCGGCAATGGTCACACCCAACTTGCCCATGGCGGTGAAATCCGACAGGCCCATTTTGCCCGGTGTGTGGGTCTGCCGGAAAATGACGTCCTGTTCAGGGCCGTGTTCCGCATTCCAGGCGCGTATCCGTCGCTCCAGAGTCCGTCGGATGCCCGTACCCAGATCAGAATGCCGACGCAGAAGCTCCTCGTAAACCGCCACAGGTCGGATCCCCGGTGAGGACCGCAGAAGCGGCACGACCTCCGCATCAAAAATGTCCGCCAGCGGGTCCGGACGCCGCCGGCCGCGAGGGGCCTTCTTCTGTGATGGTAAAATTGGGTCAGCTTGCAGCCGATAGCCCGTTGCCTGGCTGATCCCCGCCTTGGCAGCGGCAACGGCAACGGAATGGGTCGATCTGAGCGTCATGAAGAGCCTCATTTGTTGGTCAGTGACATGACAGCCCGGCATGAACGATCCCCTTGCACAGAAAATCATTCCTTATCCGAGCCGGCCACAACCGTCAGGCCCGCCCCAAAAGGGCAAAACGCGTGTGCGGGGCCTCCCCAGTCGGGCTACGCCCTCCCTGCGAGCCCCCGCACACGCGTTCTCATCCTGATTGACGCTGGATTCTCACCTTGTTTGTCGCGCAGCAGGGCCTTTTTGCCCTGATTGATCAATGTGGTTCCCGGAGCAATGGCGATATGGGTTTTGCCTGTACCGGTTCCAGCCACCAAAATGAGGTTGTGTGCGTCTTCGGTGAACTGTCCCGAGCAGAAGGGAACGATCCGGGACCGGGTGACTGCAGCCGCGGTGTAATCGAAGGTGGCAAAATCCTTATGATGCGGGAACTTTGCAATCCGCATTTGATATTGGATTGAGCGGACCTGTCGTTCTACAGTCTCAGCGTCGATCAGTTGTTTTATCGCAGTGGTCAGGCTCGGCGGCTTGCGCTCGGACAGCAAATCATGTGCGCAAGCTGCCATTCCATGCAATCTCGGGGCAGTCAGTTGGTCGATGAGAGCATTCATACTGTCACCTCCTGCGGCGTATACAGGGTCTCATAGCGTTTACAGTTGGCTTCTGGCCGCATCGTCAGCCTTGGGCAGGCACAGCTTTGCGCCAGCGGAACGATGATCGGCTCCACTAATTGATTGATCAGGTTGATGACGGCAGGCAGGCGCAGGGTGTTTTGCGCGACGGCCAAATCACAGGCTGTCTCCACAACCTCGATCCCGTGGTCCTGAGCCGGCAGCAGAAGATCGACAAAATCCCGGTCCCCACCTTTGCCCCGCATGTAATGATCTTTGATCTGGTGCATGGAAACCGGCAATTGCCAATCCACAAAGGGCGCACCATCACGCAAGGCTCCGGGTTTGCGCTCCAGCAACGGGACGTAGTGCCAAGGCTCAAAATAACTGACATTGCGGGTGAAGCGCCGTTTGTGTTCGGCGATCACATCCTGACCGGCAACCACTTTGATACGACCAGCATAAGCACGTAGTGAGACACGTTGCCCCGCAAAGCGCGCCGGAACGCTGTAGCGGTTGCTGTCATATTGAACCAAACAGGTAGATCGCACACGGACCGCTTTCTCGACATAGCCATCGAAAGGGCGACCCAGAGGTCGCAATTCCGTCTGTTCATCTGCAAAAACAGCATCAATTGTCCGATCCTTCTGCTCCGGGTGGGGCCGTGAACCAAGTTCGTCGCAACGTAGATGTAGCTGTTCAATCCCGGATGATTATATGGCTGCTTCCTGAAGAGCTCGGGCTTTTCTCGATGCCAGCTCCTTGAGCGCATCGATTGGCGTGCGGCCTTTCAGAACGGATTGCGGCAACTGGCCGTTGTAGAGGCGGACGTAGCGCAAGATCGTCCGCTCCAGGTCCTCGCCGCTGCGGAAACGGTGGCTCTGGAGCACGTCCTCGATCCGACCGTTGAACCGCTCGACCATGCCGTTGGTCTGCGGCCGCATCGGTGGGGCCAGGCGATGCTCGATCCCGAACCCGGCGCAGAGGCGGTCGAACTCGTGATTGCCGGTCGCGGCGCGGCGGCGAAGGCCGAAGAGCCTGTCGGTGAACTCCTTGCCATTGTCCGTCAGCACGCGGGTGATCCGCATCGGGGCGGCGCGCTCCAGATCGCGCAGGAACCGGCGGGCGTTGGCCGCAGTCTTCACTGGGTAGATGCGCACGAAGACCCAGCGGGTGGCGCGGGCGATCGCGACGAACAGATACCGGCGCTTCTCCTCATCGGCCATCTGCGGCAGGTATTTCACGTCGATGTGGATGTAGCCGGGCTCGTATGCCTTGAAAGGCTTGTGCGCGGGCTTCGCCACCTTCGGCTTCAGGTCACGGAGGGAGCCGAGCCCATGACGGCGCAGGCATCGGTCCAGCCCGGAGCGCGAGACGTTCGGGTTGAGAAACTCGCGGACCACGGCGAGCAGGTCGTCGAGCGGCAGCAGCAGACTCTGTCTCAGCGAGACCGCCACGGCCTCCTGCGCCGGTGTCAGCGTGGTCTGCAACCTGTGCGCCGTGTGGCTCCGGTCGTGGACGGTATCGCGCTTGCGCCACTTTCAGACGGTCTGCTCCGAGATGCCATAGCGCTCGGCCACGATCCACGCGGGCTCTTTGCTCGCCTGGATTGCGGCCCTGATCTTCGGCGTCGTCGTCGCCTGCTTGTGCAAAGAAATCAGCATGTCTTGCCTCCGTCCCGAATCTCACGCAGGATTGATCTTGCCATGAACAGGCCAGAGCGGCGAGGGTCTATCTGATCGTCCGGGATGGAACACTTAGGCTCAGGACCCATTGACTTTGTTTTGAACGTGTGAATCAGTGTTCTGCAAAACGGAGTAGTGACATGAGCGATCCTTTCTGGCTGACGGAGGCACAAACAGCGCGCCTTGGGCCCTTCTTTCCCAAGCCCCATGGCAAGCCCCGGGTCGATGACCGTCGTGTGCTGAGTGGTATTATTTTCATTATTCGCAACGGTTAACGCTGGCGCGATGCGCCTGTCGAATACGGCCCTCACAAAACGCTCTATAATCGGTTTGTGCGCTGGTCCCGCAAAGGTATTTTCGAACGAATTTTCGAAGAATTGGCCAACCCCTCTGGCCCGGACGCCGACACCCTCATGATTGACGCAACCCATCTCAAAGCACATCGCACGGCGTCCAGTCTCAAAAAGGGGGCTCCGATCAGCGGGTGGGCCGCGCCTGATCGGAGCCCCCATTTTGAGACCGGACGCCGTGCGATGTGCTTTGAGATGGGTTGCGTCAATCATGAGGGTGTCGGCGTCCGGGCCATGGGGGCTGGCCAATTCTTCGAAAATTTGCTCGAAAATACCTTTGCGGGACCAGCGCACAAACCGATTACAGAGCGTTTTGTGAGGGCCGTATTCGGCAGGCGCATCGCGCCAGCGTAAACCGTTGCGAATAATGAAGATAATACCACTCGGCACACGACGGTCATCGACCCTGGGCTTGCCATGGGAGTTGGGAAAGAAGGGCTCAAGGCGCGCTGTTTGTGCCTCCGTCAGCCGGAAAGGATCGCTCATGTCACTACTCCGTTTTGCAGAACACTGATTCACAGGTTCAAAACAAAGTCAATGGGTCCTGACCCTAACGGTAACTCTTAAGACGTTTGACCAGCAGGTCGATCAATAAACGAAGCGCCCGGGGCATATGTTGCCGAGAGTTAAACAGACCGAATATCCTGAGAACTTGCGGCTCAAAGTCTGGTAGCAGCGGCATGAGCGCTCCACTGTTGATATGATCTCTGACGGCAAATTCAGGGAGCATCGATATCCCCACGCCAGTCAGGGTGGCCTTCAGCAGCATACTGGATTCATTGCTCCTCAGATTTCCCGATACGGCCATTGAACAGGGTGCGTCATCTCGATTGAAAAACCAAAGATCCTTATCGAAATAAGAATAGACTAGGCAGTTATGCTGGCTGAGGTCATCAAGATTTTTGGGCGTTCCTGCTCGATTCAAATATTCAGGGGCAGCACAAACAACGGATTGGCATTCGCCCAGCCGTCGGGCAATCAAGTTTGGATACAGTTCATTTGTTATACGAATAGCGAGATCGACACGTTCAGAGATCAGATCAACCGAACGGTGCCCGGAGTTGATGTCCAAATTCACGAGCGGATTATGCAGAAGGAATTCATGAAAGATGGGAATTAGTACCCTTTTACCAAAAATAGGCGGGCACGCGACCCGTAGCGTACCTCGGATAACCTCCCCATCCGTTTCGATCACATTCTCCACTTCCCCCGCAGCCCTCAGAAGATCGCGGCATTGAGACAATACCGTTTCACCTGTGGGCGTAAGGCTGAGGCGTCGTGTAGAGCGGTGAAGCAGGCGTGAACCTGTCCACGTTTCCATCGCAGCCAGGTACCTGGTGATTTTAGGACGGGACATGTTCAGCCGCTCGGCCGCGGCAGAGAGACTGCCATGCTCTACGATTGTAACAAAAACGTCTGCGGCCGTTATTCTATCCATGATTTGCTCGATTTTTGAAATAAACTATTTTAAAATATGCGGTTTTTTATCGAATATTGCAACGTATAATGCCAGACAACCGGCATGACGCGCCATGGCCGATTCTTTTCAGAGTGACGACGCGAAGCGTGGCGCAGTTTGAGAGGTCGGCGTTTGGCGGATTGTAGCGAAAGAGGAGTTCCAGGGTGTCAAAATTCACGTTCATTTATGATACCTACTGTGGCTGGTGCTATGGCGCAGCGCCGGTCATTGACGCGCTGATCGGTAATGATGCTGAGTTTGAATGTCTGCACAGGTACCTGTTTCAAGGGCAGAACGCGCGCGTGATGGCAGATGGTTTCGGCGAGAGGGCGCGGCAGTTTGATCGCCAGATCAGTCAGCTTTCCGGTCAGCGATTCAGTCAATCCTATTTTGACAATATTCTGGATTCCAAAACTGAAATACTGGAATCCGGATTGACCGCGCGCGCAGCGGCCCTTGTCCATGACCGGGGCGCCAGGGTCGAGATGGCCTTGGCCCGCGCCCTTCAGAAAGCCCGTTACGAGGATGGAATTTCCGCGTCCGAACCGGTGCCCGTCGTTGATGCGCTCAGGAGCGTCGGGTTCGATTTCCAGCCCCGGGAGATTCTTGACCGGCTGAATGCGGATGAAACGGGTGAGCGCGTGCGCGAGTTGCAGGGTCTGGCCATGCAGTGGCAGGCCAAAGTCGGCGCTTCGGGTGTGCCGACACTCATCAGATCAACAGGTAACAGCCATGAGTTCATTGATTGCACCAGATACTTCTCCGCACCTCATTCGATCGCTGCGGTCGTGCGCGCGGCCTGAAACAGCGAGACACGGGACAGGCGTCCGGTTGGGTGCCGGGAAAGAAAGGGTTCTGACTGAAATGAGCGACGGCGTCTTCACGGAAATTACCAACTTTGCTGGCGGAAACTGTACCGGGTGCGAAATTTCCGCTGAACGCCACGTCTTTCTGAAATGTGTGGGTTCCAGATGCTAGAACTCTATTATTTCGAAAATTCGATCTGCTCTGAGCGTCCGATCATGGTGTTGGAGGAAAAGGGTATAACGGACCGGGTTCCCCGTCACGTGCACTTGTTTCGGAGAGAGCAATTCGACCCTAAATATCTGGAACTCAATCCCAAAGCGCAGGTTCCGACGCTTGTGCATGATGGCGAGATTATCCGGGAATCGTCATTGATCTGCGAGTATCTTGACGATGTCTTTCCGGATACTCCGCTGAAGCCGGAGTCCCACGCTGGTATCGCCCATATGCGCGAATGGATCAAAGACACCAACGAAGGAGGCTACGAAGGCATTGCCGGAATTCAACGCCAAACGAGCCGAACACCTGGAAAATCACAGGGGCGGCGAGACTTATGTGTAACAACCCGTGCCCGTAGGCGCCGGTTTGCAAAAAAAGGAGAAAAAAATGAAACTCTACTACAAGGCAGGAGCGTGTTCTTTTGCGCCGCATGTCGCATTACGAGAGGTGGGGGCCTCTTTCGATCTTGCGGCTGTCGACCTTCAAAAGAAAAAACTTGAGGACGGGAGCGATTATCTGGAGATCAATCCCCGTGGGTATGTCCCGGCGTTGGTACGAGACGACGGGATGAAATTGTTTGAGGTGGCTGCGATCCTGCAATTCATCGCAGATCAGCACCCGGAAGCAAACCTCGCACCAGCAGCCGGCGCCGACGAACGCTATGAGCTTCAGGGGTGGTTGAGCTTCGTGGGCGCTGAACTGCACAAGACGTTGCCTCAGCTCTTTATGCCCAACATCCCGGAAGAAATGCGGCCCGTGGCACGCGCTCGTCTGGCTGTTCGGCTTGGTTTCTTGGAGACCGCACTAGAGGGCAAGCAGTGGTTGATGGGCGATACCTATACCGTCGCTGACATCTATTGCGCGACGGTTCTGAACTGGACCAAACGGACTGACTACGATTTGGGCCAACATCCGAACATCTCGGCCATGCTTGACCGTTTTAACCAGCGCAGCGCTGTCGCTGACGCTCGGAAAGCTGAGGAATAATCGGTCGAGCGTTTCGGTTTTGACAAAACTTGTTCTGGGTCGATGGAGGAGATGGACCCAGAACAAGCTCAGTTCGCTCGGGGGCGCCGGGAATCCGGTCGCATCTGAATACGACTGCTTGTGAAGCAGTGCCCTGCGGCTTCCAAAAAACGAACCCGCGGGCGCAAACATGACTCAAAAAGCCGTTTGTTTTTTGAGATCAAATTTAAAGGGAGAGAAACCATGCGAAAGCTACTTGCATATTCAACATTGATGGTTGCATTGGGAATTGGCGCCAGTGCCGCCAACGCTCAGGTGAACCTAACCGGTGAAACTGTTACCCCGGGCGGGACACCTCATATTTCGCTAACCCATCTGGGCGAATTGGCCGCGCGGGAGAATGTTGCAAACATTCAGATTGCTGCCGGACAAACACTCACCAATACGCTCCAGAATATTGCCGAAGGCAAAACGGATGTGGGTTCAGTCCCATTCCTTCTCGGGTTCATGATGGAAAAAGGGCGCGGCCCGTACTCCGCTCTGGGCGCTGAAAAGGGAGCAGAGCTGATATCGAATGTCAGGTTGCTATATCCTGGTGTCTGGGGTGCCATCACTTTGTTCTCCTATGACAGCACCCGTCTTGATGGGTGGGACGACGTGAAGGATCGCACTGTTCTGAATGGCCCACCCCGCGGCGCTGTGCTCAATAATTCCCGCAGCATTATCCAGCTGACGACCGGATACAAAGACGGCACGGACTACAAAGGACTGCAGGTCAATTGGGGCCAAATGGTCAAAACAATTACCGATGGATCGGCCGATGCCTTTATTATGCCGGTCACCTTTCCCGATTCACGGATCACACCCGGGCTTGCCTCTGGCGACATGACGATCTGGTCGGTGCCAAAGGATGTGTACGAGGGTGAAGCCTTTCAGCGCTACCTGAGGGCCCCGGGGAATGCCCCGTATACCAAACCCCGTTCAGTGGTTGAATTTTCCGAAGGTGTCACACTTGGTTCCGAAGATGACACATTCCGAAGCATGTCGATGGTGGGCGGCGAAGCGGTCAACGTCAGCATGAGTTTTGATCTCGCGAAAAAACTGACCGAATTGCACATCAAGTCGCTTGATGAACTCAGGAAGCGTGCTCCCCATATGAGTCACGCCGGGTTCGGGATCGTGTCCGAAGTCGAGTCGGGTCTATGTGGTGCAAACCCCATCAAGTACCATGAAGGCGCCGTGGCGGCATGGGAAGAGGCTGGCTTCGAGATTCCCGACTGCGCAAAGCCATAACTGGCCAAAAACTCAGCTTAACTTGTGAACCCGGGTGGCCTCAAAACCCGCCACCCGGTGACATGCAGTTCACAAAAATAGGCCAAGTAAATGGCGATTGAGGAGGAAAGGCTGGTGGAGGTCACAAAAGCGGTGGAAACGCAACGGCGCTTCAGCGATTTCGGAAGCAAACTGGCGCTGCTCCTTGGATTCATTCTTGTTGTCGCAGGCATGATGAACAATATCCCGGGCATTCCAGGGCTGGATGATTGGGTAAACAGAGTCACCGGCTCTCCCACTGCGCAAATCCGAAAATTTCCTTTCGAATATTTCTACCCGATAATGTTCGTATTAATGATGCTGATTGTGGCGCTCACTCAATCAATTTATCGAGAATGGGGTAGCAAGGGTAAATTGCGACGCGGGTTTGGTCTGTTATTGGACGTGGCACTGGTCGCAGCCGCGGTTGCAGTGTCGATTACTTACCTGATCGAGATAGAAGCAGTTTGCATGATAGATGTATTTACTGGTGAGCGGGCCGAACTTATCGCGAAAAGCCTAAAGGAAGAACAGGCGTTCGCCGAAGACTTTGGTCTGCCTATCCCGGATTCCATTGATGATCCCAAATGCCTGAATACAACCGGGATCTGGATCTTTCTGATCATAGGGCTCTCCGTCGCCATATTCCTTGCTTATAATATCAAGGTTTGGGGCCTGCCGTTGGTTTTGGTCGCGATTGTCGTGGCCGCATACACCATGATAACCGTCATCATCTGGTATTTTCATGGCCCGGACGACATCAACAAGTACCTGATCACAAAACTGGGGGGCGAACCGAGGACGCTCCTGGATGGGCGCTCGCGAATGCATGATGTGCTGACCAACAATGCTGCCGGCATTTTGGGTCGGTTCATGGATATCATGCTCAATACCGTTTTCCCCTATATAATCCTTGGTGCTTTGTTCGGTACATCGGCGGGCGGTCAATCTCTGATCAAGCTATCGTTGCGGTTGACCCGGAAATTGCGTGGCGGTCCGGCCCACGCGGCCATTGTCTCATCCGCCTTGTTTGGCACCATATCCGGCGGCCCGGTGGTCAACGTCCTGTCAACGGGCCGACTCACGATACCGATGATGCTACGCTCCGGATTTTCCAGGGTCTTTGCAGGTGGTGTCGAGGCTGCAGCCTCGAACGGGGGCTCCGTGATGCCACCGGTTATGGGCGTTGCCGCCTTTGTCCTGGCCGCACTCACGGCGGTTCCCTATAGCCAAGTCGTTATCGCTGCGTTGATACCGGCAATCGCCTATTTCGGAGCATTGTTTTTGTCTGCGGTTTTTCAGTCAAGAAAACAGGGCATCCAAGCCATGGGCACGCTGACCGGGGAAATGACGCTGACCCGCCAGGATTTTCTGAATCTGGCCATGATCTTTGGCCCAATTATATTGATCCTATTTATGTTGCTGGCGTCAAAAGAATCTGTGGGTTGCGGCTTTCTGGGTTCCATATTTGGCGTCGAACGAATATTTACCGATTCCGGTTGCGAGCCCGCCGGGCTGCCTTGGATATTGCAGTTGCTGCAAAACTCTGTCGGCAATGCAGGAAGCGCTGGTTGGTGGGCCGTTATCCTGCTGATGATGCTGCTGTTTTTGGACAAGAACATGAGGGCCAAGCCGCAGATGCTGCTGCACGCACTGGCCGATGCGGGCGTTCTGATCTCGACACTGTATTTGATGTTTCTGGCCGTTTCTATCATCGACTTTTGCCTGAGTTTTACAGGCCTTTCATCGTTTATCGCGCTCGATATTCTGGGATGGTTGAGAACGATGGATTATGGCGGGGCCAATAGCGGTATCGCTCAATTTGCTGCGCTTTTCGTAACCATGCTGCTCGCTGTGCTGCTGGGCATGGGGATGCCGGCGGTTCCTGCCTACATCAATGTCGCGCTTCTTCTGGGGCCTGTACTGACCGGCCTTGGAATCTCCGTCTTTGCGGCCAACATGTTCATTTTCTATTTCGCCGTGGCATCGGCGATCACACCGCCAGTCGCCATTGCGGCATTCGCAGCAGCATCGCTGACGCGAGCGGATCCGATGGCTACGGGATTTTCGGCTGTACGTTCAGGGATTGTGATGTTCGCAATTCCCTTTGTCTTCGCGATGTATCCCGAGCTGTTGCTTATCGAACCAGCAATTATCGACCCTGCAAGTATCGGGCAGTCCAAGACGTATCTGCCGGGCTATGACGGGCAGATACATATCCTTCCGCTGGCATGGCTGCTGGTTCGATTGGCCTTCGCCCTTTACCTGATTGCAAGTGCGCTGGCGCGATTTGACCGTGGGCGCATGCCGGGATGGGAGGTGGTGCTGAGACTGGCAGCGGCGGTCGCGGTTTTGTTCGCGGGTCCGCTGATTTATGGCACGGGCGTTGCAGCAGGCGTTCTGATTATCGCTCTGCACCACAGGAGGAACGTCCGACCACCTTCCATAGTTGACAGTTGAGCTAAATGTCTGGCGGCGAAGCGAGTTCTCAAAACAAAATGAACACGCATAAACCCGGGCAGTTTATCGTCATCCGTTTCGGTGTTCTGCGGTCTCTGATTACACGATGCCGAAAAATCTTCCGCGAGCAGACAAGACAGGAGGGAATAGACAGTATGATTTACGAAGTAAGGACCTATGATCTGAAAACAGGCCACCTTTCTAGGGTGGTGGCCTGGTTTGCTGATCGTTTCGAAAAACACAAAAACCTCTCCCATCTGGTCGGATTTTGGCAAACAGAGATTGGGCCGCTCAACCAGATTGTTCAAATCTGGCAATACGAAGGCGCCAATGACAGGGCAAGAAATCTCGCGGCGGCGAAGGCTGATGACCTGTGGCCTCCCGAAATTGCCTCCAGTATCATAAAACAAACGTCGGAGGTGTTCCGTCCGTGGGATATTTCTCCGCTTCTTGAGCCGGGCGAGCACGGCCCTTTTTATGAATTCCGGACCTACCTTGTCCGGCCGGACCTCATTCCTCAGTCAATACGACGGTGGGATGAAGCTCTTCACATACGAACAAAACATTCCCCAATATCGGTCGTGATGCAGGGCGAAACCGGTACAATCAACAAACTGCTTCATATATGGCCATACAAGACCTTGGACGAGCGTCAGAAAATTCGAGAAGACGTCATCGCGGAAGGGCTTTGGCCGCCCAAACACCCACCGGGGGAAGGAGAAGAGATGGCCCTACAGGAGAATAAAATACTTGTTCCCGTGCCCTTTTCGCCGATGCAGTAAAAGCCCGTGGGATCGCCGGCCGAAGAATACCTGTTAACCAGCAAAACCAGCCCTGCAGGATCCTCATGTGAAGGACTGCCCAGCCGGTTCTGAAGTGGCATGAAATGAGGTGAAGACGAAATGAGTGACGAAAACACAATCAGCCATCCAACCGCGAAAACCAGCGGCCCCAAATCCGCTTATGATGTATCAGCGGTTCCTTCTCATTATGGCGTGCCGACACCTGACTATGACGCCATAAAAAATGTAATAAGACTTGATTCCAATGAAGCTGCATTTGGCGCATCGCGACAAGCTTTGGCGGCATACGCCAATTATGCCGACCTTCACCGCTATCCGAACATTAGCGCCAAATCTCTCCGAGAGACCATCGCGAACCATTATGGCCTTGATCGGGACAGGATCATCGTGGGTGCGGGTTCAGGAGAGATGATTTATGATCTCGGCCAAGCCTATTTGCGTCCGGGTGATCAGGTAATCTATTCGCAACATACGTTTAGCATATACGATGTTATCACCCATCTGAACGGGGCCACGCCTGTCCTCGTGCCTGAATCCAACTACACGGCCGACGCTGACGCAATGGTAAATGCGATCACCAGCGATACCCGAATGCTTTGTTTGTCCAATCCGGACAATCCTACCGGCACCTATCTGAATGAAAGCAACGTCCGGCGCATTCAAAGCAAGCTGCCAGCGGACGCCATTCTGGTGCACGACGAAGCCTATAGCCAGTTCGCCACCCAATCGGATTTTCCGGATGGATTAAAGCTTGTAGACGAATTTGACAATTTGGTCGTTACGCGGACTTTTTCAAAGTTCTTCGGCCTTGCAGCACTGCGCCTTGGCTGGGCCTATGTCGCTCCTGCGGTAGCCGACATTCTGCATCGTTATAAAGCGCCTTTCAACGTGTCAGCTCCATCGGAAGCCGCTGCTGTTGCCGCTCTTTTTGATGTCGAATTCGCGGACCGCGCGGTACAAAACAATACCCTTTGGCGGAAGACATTGACCGGAGCATTCTCACGGCTGGGACTGGAAGTGCCGGAAAGTGCGGCAAACTATATCATGCTGTTGTTTCCCGAAGATCCGGGCAGGTCCGCTGCGGAAGCTCAAAAGTTTCTCCTGAGCCAGAACATTTTTCTACGTCCCCTTACCCACTGGGGCATACCTAATGGCATCCGAATGACCATAGGAACGAAAGAGGAAAATGAAACGGTGCTGGCGGCGCTCACAGAGTTCCTGACCGGCAGAAAATTGGAAGAGCACTCGGACTCCGCGAAAAAACCAACCAACTTCTAGTCGCTGCACGGGAGCCAGATGTGACGGTTATCCTCATCGTCCTGATTGCGGTTGTCGTTTTCGCCGCGGGGGCTTTGATCGGTTCGGTCAGTATCGGCGGAATTATCATCGTTCCGGCGCTAACGTTGATCACTGGGTTCGGAATTCAGGTTGTGGTGTCCGCCACCGTCTTCAGCTTTCTGTTTAGTGGGTTGATGGGGGCGTATATCTATACAAACCGCGGGTTGGTGAACTGGAAGTTTGCCCTCTGGATTGGCCTCGGCGCCATGCTTGGCGGATATTTGGGCTCAATCTTGTTAACCAGCCTGCCGGAAATTTTGGTAGAATTGATCGTTGGCATCATACTATTGGTCTCAGGTCTTTACGCCCTTCTGATGAAGCAAAAAGAGTTAGACGAAAACGTCTCGCTCCCATCATGGTCTCTTTGTCTGATCGGGTTCGGAGTGGGCGTCGGATCTGCCGTAAGTGGGGCGGGAGGACCTGTTTTGCTGCTCCCGGTGCTTTTGTGGCTGAACGTGCCGATGCTTGCCGCAATCGCGCAAGGTCAGATTGTTCAAATTCCGGTCGCTTTGTTCGCAACAGCAAGAAATATTCAGGCAGAAAATTTTGACGTTCAACTGGGACTGCTGATTTCCGTTTTTGTCGTTGCCGGAGCTTGGTTTGGCGCGCGCATATCATCCCATCTACCCGTCAGAACTCTGCGGAACATCGTGGCATCGGTGTTGGTTTTTTCATCGATTATGGTCCTTGGAAAAGTTGCACTAAACTTGTATTAATACCAATTCGTCTGTATATTGACTCATGATTCAGGCGTTTCCCTTCTGCTGATTTTGTGATTCTCTTTTCCGACTAGGGAAGCCGATGTTTTCAAACGGATATTTGACGCTGTCTCAAATGACCCTGACATGGAGTATGTCATGATTGACGGCACAATCGTGAAGGTCCACCGCCACGGGCAGGGTGCAAAAGGGGGGCTCAAAGCCAGGCTATAGGGCGCTCTCGCGGTGGAATTACCACCAAAATCCTGGCTCTGACAGATGCACTTGGCAATCTTGTCTCCTTCCGCCTGATGCCTGGGCAAGCCCACGATTTGAGCGAAACATCCGAGTTGATTGAGGGTGTTTCGTGCGAGATGCTCCTCGCGGATCGGGCGTTTGATGCCGACTGGTTGCGCGAAAATCTGGACAAGTCGGGGATTGTGCCAGTCATTCCGCCCAGATCGAACCGGAAGTTTCCGCCGGAATTTGACAAACACTGCTATAAATGGCGACACCTGATCGAAAATTACTTCCAGAAACTCAAGGAATTCAAGCGTATTGCGTTGCGGGCCTGCAAAACAGATCAGAGCTTCTCCTCCATGATCTATCTGGCCGCGGCTATCATCAACTCACGATGAATCTCAACAGGCCCTAGGCCAACGCCTGAAAATCGAAGAAGCATTCGGTTTTCGGAAAGCGATGCAGGCGCTTTCAAGGAGGCCGCACGCACGTTCCTCGCCAAAGAACCCAAACCGGACGCTACGCTTTTCGGCAGCGTTCACAAGTTGACACGGGACAAGCACGAAGCCGACGGCCACGTGACATTCAAAGTAGACATGGACGGAAAGATTAAGTCGGTTGGCTCTGTGCTCGATCAGAACAACTACTCCGTGGCGATCCGTGCTCATGAAGCTCGAAATCCGGTGATCCTGAACGGCGATCTTGAACGGGTCAGGCAGCGCTGGCGTGTTACAAACGCCACTGTCCGCGAGCTGACCAGCGACGATGGCGACGAGGATGAAGCGGATTAAGCCCAGATTTCAGCCTGAACGACACCCGTTTGGTCAGACCCGTCGAGCCGCTTTCCTCTGGATTGTACCGCTGACGCCCTCATGCGGGAACCGGTGACGAGCGCAGACGATGTAGGCCCAGACGGCCCGAAGCTGCATATCTGATCAGTTAGAAGAACAGAATATGATCGGACTTTGCATAGGGTGAAGGACAAGGTCCGGAATGTGCGGAGCCTTTGACACTTCGAGCGTCATTTTGAGTATGCCTCCGGGGTGTATTGTGCATTATGCCGGAAACGACCCTGAATGAACACCAAAAGGCGGTGATCGGGTGTTCACCTGGATCGTCATCATGGGTGTACCCAAAATGAACAGTTCTATCGCCTGCGTCAGCTATGCCAGGGTTTCGACCGTGGACCAGAACCCCGATGCCCGGATCGCGGCTCTCGAGGTCGCGGGATGCACCATGATCAGGACCGAAACCGGCAGCGGCGCTGGCCTCGAAGGCCGCCCCGAACTCGGAACCATCCTCGACTTCATCCATCCGGACGAGACACTGCTGGTCACGCGCATCGACCGCCTGGCACGTTCTCTGCGGGATCTTCAGGTCATTGTCGCGAAGCTTAAGGAGAAAAGTGCCCATCTCGCCGCTACCGAACAGCCCGTAGACACTTCGAGTGCTGCCGGCAAGGCGTTCTTCGACATGCTCGGTGTCTTTGCCGAGTTCGAGACCAACCTCCGCCGTGAGCGCCAGGCCGAAGGAATTGTCGCGGCCAAACGGCGGGACGCCTATTGTGGCAGACCTCCGAAGATCCACATGGAAGCAATCAGTCACCGATCAGGATTGCCCGCGAGCTGGTGATCTCGCGCGGAACCGTGTACAAGGCGAAAGGCAAGGCCGGAGAACATGACGAAGCCGATCAGAGTCCGTGAGTATTCCGGGAAAATCTCGCCTCATTCAACGTCAAAAAACCTGTGATATGTTCCCTTTGCCTTCTTCAAGATGTCCATATATGCAGCTTCGGTCCGTTTAGGCCATCTTGCTGAATAACCCATGACCTATCAACCAAAAGTTTGCAACAGAGTCCCTTTGTTGGGTTAGTGCCAGACTTGATCTGGACGCAAAAAAGCATTAAAGTCGAACGGAAGGCGTTCTACTTGGGGAATGTCAGTTACAATCACACATGAAGTAACCGGGGTAAAGCCATGAACGACTTCTCCAATCAGGATATGCTTGAATTTGACGTGACCGACTTTGGCCCGATCATCAAAGCCAAAGTGGATATGCGTCCGCTGATGGTGTTTATCGGACCAAGCAACACCGGCAAGTCCTATCTGGCAATCCTGATTTATGCGCTGCATCGGCATTTCAGTGCATCTGGCCATCGGCACTTTTCACGAAAATACCAGATGCGGTGGCGTTCGAAATTACCACGGGGGACCATCGATGCGCTCGTTGAATTTATGAAGAAAGAATTTGCGGAAAACGAAGAGCCGCCGATGGGAAGAAAAGTCTTTCTGCCTCATATGTTGACGGATAGTATGCGGGACTATTTTGAGGCACGTGCCCACGATCTTGGTTATGAGATCGGTCGATGTTTTGGCCTTGGCGACTTGGAAGCATTGATCCGCAAAGGAACCAGCAACAGCGCACAGATTGGCCTACGGAAATATTTTTCTGAAGGCTCAGCACCCATCGAAAGCAAGATCACAATAAAATCGCACGAAACCGAATTCGGAGTCGAAATTCCTGAAAACCTGCCGATCACGATCAATGACCGGTATGGGTATGATCGTGAACTGAGTCGTGAATTCAGGCATCTTTACCAACGTGCGAAAATTTCTGAGAACCTAAATCATGAAATGAAAGATTTTTTGGGGGTTCAGTCGATGAAGGCCTTGGGCGACCTGACTCTTCCTTCCATCCTGGGGCCTTTGCAGCGTCCGGCTTTTTATCTCCCCGCCGACCGGACCGGCGTGATGCATGCGCACAACGTGGTCGTCAGCGCCCTGATCGAAAACGCGGCGATGGCCGGTCTGCGCCCGGCCGTGCGTTCGCCCATGCTTTCTGGTGTTCTGGCGGATTTTCTTGAACAGTTGATTGAACTTGATGGTCAGCCGTATCCGCCGCACAAATCCCGAGACGTCCTTGGAAAAACACTCGAAGAGGACATTCTCCGCGGATCGGTCAACATCGACAGATCGAAGGGAGGCTATCCGCGCTTTACATACAAACCGAAAGGATGGAAAGATGATCTGCCATTGATGAACGCCTCGTCAATGGTATCGGAACTAGCGCCGGTGGTACTCTATCTGCGCCATATGGTCAGGGACGGCAACCTGCTGATCATTGAGGAACCGGAATCGCATTTGCACCCGGGGATGCAGGTCGTATTCACACGCCAGATCGCAGCACTTGTCAATTCGGGAATCAGGGTGATCGTAACGACCCACAGCGAGTGGTTGCTTGAGGAACTCGCCAATATCGTGCAACGGTCCAGACTTTCCGAGACCGGCGAGAACAGTGCATCAGATAGCGAGATTTCGCTGCGCCCGGATCAGGTCGGTGTCTGGCTGTTTCAGCCGAAAAACCGCCCCAAGGGATCGGTCGTGAAGGAAATCGGCTTTGGAGATTCGGGGTTTTACCCATCCGACTTCGAGGAAGTCGCAATGGCGCTTCACAACGAATGGGCTGATGTTTCAAGCCAGATCGGAGATGCCGAATGACGGGTTTGGTGAAGAAGGTTCGCAGTAAAATCGATCAGAGATGCCTTGTAATGAATATGCGAAAGAGTGGCTGCAAGGTATCAATGAAAAACGCGCCGATAAGCAAATTGATTATCGACTTCGACAAACCTGGCTCCCCGCTTGGGAAGCATCAGAGGCGCTGCGATTATTTGTTTGTTTCTGACGGAAAAAACAACAATCCAAACTGGATCGTGCCGCTGGAACTGAAACGCAGCAACTTTGATGCCCATAGCGTTGTAGAACAGCTTAAGGCTGGTGCTGGTGCTGGTGCTGGTGAGTATCTCGTTCCCCAAAATACAATCATCAAGTTCAGGCCCGTTGTCGTATCCAATAACGCACATAAAGCCGAAAGAACAAAGCTGAAAAAGCAATGCAACCAAATCCGGTTTCACAATCATGCTGAATATGTACGGTTGATCTCATGCGGAAAGCCGCTAACTGATGTGCTCCGATAACATGTAGTGGTGGCGAACTGCATTGTGGGTGTAACCGCATAAGTTGCTCTGCCAATTTTGAGGCCTGTCCGGGCGGGGAGTGTCCTGAATTCTGTGTATCTGGACTGGCCGATGGGGGTTTCAGATACGGTCACGCATTGAAGCGCTCCTCGAATATGATAGCTCCCGGTTGCGGGCAGCAAACCATTCCCGGATATTCCTGCCGCCTTTGTCGAAGTTCCGTATTGTTGGACAGATCAGCTTCGTGGCCGCTTCTTCGGTCGGGAACAAGCCGCGCGTCCTGATGGATTTGCGGATCACGCGGTTCAGGCTCTCGATCGCGTTCGTGGTGTGGATGATCCTGCGGATCGCCGGATCGCCGGATCGAAGGTGAAGAACGGGATCACCTCCTGCCATGCCCGCCGCCATGCCGGGGCGATCGAGGCATACTTCCCGGCCCATTTTTCCTCGAACGCGTCCAGTTCGGCGGCGACCTGATCAGCGGTTGGCGTGCTGTAAATGCGGCGCAGATCGGTGGCCACTCCCTTGCGGCCCTTCCAGGCGCAGAAGTTCAGGGAGTGACGCACCAGATGCACGATGCAGGTCTGGACCGCGGTGTCCGGGAAGGCGGCGGTGATCGCCTCCGGGAAGCCCTTGAACCCGTCGACGACGGCGATCAGGATGTCTTGGACACCTCGGTTCTTCAGTTCGTTCATCACCGACAACCAGAATTTGGCCCCCTCGTTATCAGCGATCCACAGGCCCAGGACCTCGCGCACGCCGTCCCGGCTGACGCCCAAGGCGATGTAGGGGTAGATTCCGTTAGGGTGCATGATCGTATCACAAGGCTCTGCGGGCTTTGTTTTTCCGCCTGTATTCGCCCGTAAGCAAGATATGCGCCGATCCGAGCGGTGATATGTGCGCCAGGAGTTCCGGGGAACAATCCAGTCCGGCTCGTTTTCGCTGTGCGCCTGCCAATCCCGGGTGCTTCGTGTTCCAGTAGATGATGATGGCGGCGAGGAGGTTCAGTCCGGCCATGCGATAATGCTGCGCTTCGGCAGTGCGGTCGCGGATTTCGCCCTGCCGACCGATGCGCAGAGCGTTTTTCAAGGCGTGATGCGCTTCGCCTTTGTTGAGGCCGACCTGGGCGCGGCGCTGCATATCGGCATCGAGCAACCACTCGATGCTGCTTGCCGCGCGAATTCTGGCAGGATCGGTGCTTTATCACCACTTGTTCGGTTCCAGTGGTGAAAAACTGGAATTGAAAGAGATTGTCGACTGTTTTCTCGTGGGTGCAAAGCAGGCTCGATCCTGAATGCGCAGATAGGGCTGCTGGTCTTGGGCCCCCTGTGTCAGGGATGTTGTCCGCTGCTCTACTTTTCCTCTATTTCTCAGGTGGGCGGGATAGGACGATGATTTGGGATATTCACTGGAACGCAAGGCGGCTGTGCTGAGGCGGATGCTACCGCCGAACAACATGGCCATTCGCCATTTGTCGCAGGAGGAAGGGATTTCCGAGGCGACGCTGCACAAATGGCGCGCGCAAGCGCGGGGCAAGGGGCAGCTTCTGCCTGACGCTGACGCAGGTCCCGAGGGTTGGTCTTCGCGAGACAAGTTCGCGGCGGTTATGGAAGCGGCGGCCTTGAACGAAGCCGATCTTGGCGAATACTGCCGCAAGCGTGGGCTTTTTCCAGCGCAGATTGCGGCGTGGCGATCCGCTTGCGAGCAGGCGAATGACTGGGACCGTGCCAGCACGGCACGTCTCGGGCGGGCGACCAAGGAAGAAAAAAAGCGGGTCAAAGACCTGGAGCGGGAATTAGCCCGCAAAGACCGCGCATTGGCCGAAACGGCAGCGCTGCTCGTTCTGCGAAAAAAGGCGGCAGCGATCTGGGGGGACGGAGAGGACGCATGATCAGCACCCCACATCGCCAAACTGCCGTTGCTCTGATCAATGAGGCCATCACTGCAGGCGCGCGGCGCTCCAAAGCCTGTGCCGAGCTTGAAATCAGTGATCGCACCTTGCGGCGCTGGACAAAACACGGCGAGGTTCAGCCCGATCAGCGCCCTCTTGTGCTACGCCCGGATCCGGCCAACAAGCTGAGCGCAGAGGAACGCGCGGCCGTGCTGGAAGTCTGTAATTCAACGGAATTTGCCAGCCTTCCGCCAAGCCAGATCGTGCCGAAGCTGGCCGATCAGGGGCGGTATCTGGCATCCGAGTCCAGCTTTTACCGCATCTTGCGCGCAGATGGACAGCAGCAGCACCGGGGCCGCACCAAGCCGCCGGTCCGGCGCAAACCACCCACCAGCTACAAGGCCAGCGCGCCCTGTGAAGTCTGGACCTGGGATATCACGTGGATGCCCGGACCCGTCGCGGGCATGTTCTTCTACCTATACCTGATTGTGGACATCTTCAGCCGCAAGATCGCTGGATGGGAAGTTCATGAACGCGAGAGCGCCGATCTGGCAGCGATGCTTATCCGGCAGGCGGTTATGGCCGAAGGATGCATCGCACACCCACTGGTTTTGCATGCCGACAACGGCAGCCCGATGAAGGGTGCGACCATGAAGGTGACAATGGAGAAACTTGGCATCACCGCATCCTACAGCCGTCCGCGCGTCAGCAACGACAATCCCTTCTCGGAGGCTCTGTTCCGAACTTGCAAATACCGCCCGCAATGGCCGACCAAGGGGTTTGCCACCAAAGCTGACGCCCAGGCTTGGGTGAAATCCTTCGCCAGTTGGTATAACAGCGAGCACCTGCACAGCGCCATCCGCTTCGTCACACCAGAAGCCCGCCACGCTGGCTTCGATCGCGCAACGCTCGCAAACCGCGCCAGTCTCTATGCAATTGCGCGTGCGCAAAACCCCCAGCGCTGGTCAGGCAAAACCCGAAACTGGCAACCCGCCGGACCCGTCTGGCTCAACCCGGAACGCGAAACCAGCGTCCCTGAAATCAGAGACGCCGCATAAAATCGGTGGACAACATCTTTGACAAACACCGTGGGCGGCCTCTCGATAACGTTTCATGATGTCGAGCACGGTATTTTTGCTGATACCGAGGTCGCGGGCGATCCACCGGTAAGAGCGACCTTCGGCAACGGCCTGAATGACCTTCGGTGCGAGTTTGTCCGATTTCGGGCGTTGACCGGGTTGACGGCCAAGCTTCTTTCCGCGAGCTCTGGCCGCAGCGAGCCCAGATTTGACGCGCTCACCGAGAAGGTCGCGTTCGAACTGGGCGATCCCGGCAAGCATGGTTGCCATCATACGCCCGTGCGGCGTGTTCAGTTCGAAGGTCATGCCGCTCATGGCAACGACTGAGACTTTCCAACCGGCCAGCCTGTTCAGCGTGTCCAGAAGATCTTGAGTCGAACGCCCCCACCGGCTGAGCTCGGATACAAGAACAGCGTCGACCTTTCGAGCTTGTGCCAGGTCTATGATCTTGCCGCGCTCAGCCCGGTTCGCCTTGGCGCCAGAGGCGGTTTCTTTGAAAATCTCCACAATCTCGTAGCCGCCACGCTCGGCGAATTCGATCAGCTCCGACACCTGCCGTTCGCAGGATTGGTCAGACGTAGAAACCCTGGCATGGATGGCGGCGCGCTGTCCCAATTGAACCCTCTCGGAATTTTACCTTGCAAGTTGTTGATTTTGCTGGTGCGGACTTTGTCCCGAACAGACTACTGAATAACAAGGACAGTTCAACATGCCAGGACGATCTATTTTGACCGAACGTCAGCGTTCGGCTCTTTTCGATCTACCCACTGACCAAGCTACAATCTTGCATCACTATATTTTGGCTGACGATGACATCGATCATATCCGCACCCGTCGGCATGCCCGCAATCGATTAGGGTTTACGCTTCAGCTCTGTGCCTTTCGGTACCCTGGGCGGTTACTCAATCCGGGCGAAACCATCCCGTTGGAGGTCAGCCGGTTTATCGCCGCTCAGCCAGGCGAAAATCCTGATGACCTCTCCTGCTACGCTGAAACCGATGCCACCCGGCGCAGACATCTTGCCGATCTGCGCGACATCTATGGATACAAGATGTTCTCTGGTCGGGGTGCCCGCGATTTGAGGGCGTGGCTCGAATGCGAGGCTGAGACGGCCCGCTCCAACAAGGATTTGGCGCGGCAGTTTGTCGAGGAATGCCGCCGCACCCAAACGATCTTGCCGGGTGTGTCTGTAATCGAACGGCTTTGTGCTGATGCTCTTGTTACTGCCGAGCGTCGGATAGAAAGCCGGATCGTGGATCGGCTCGGCAATGAGATGAGAGAGCGGCTGGATAATCTGCCGGCAGAATTGGTCGATGGCACTGTCAGCCGGTTTGTTTGGCTTCGCCAATACGAGGTGGGCAAAAATTCAGCGAGTGCCTGTCGCCTTCTGGATCGCCTGGAGTATTTGCAGGAGCCGGGGCTTTCGCCCGACATCCTGAACGACATACCCCCACACCGGATCACGCGGCTGCGTCACCAGGGTGAACGGTATTTTGCCGACGGGCTGCGCGACATCGGCAGCGACCGGCGGCTCGCTATTCTTGCCGTCTGTGCGGTGGAATGGCAGGCGGCCATTGCCGATGCGGTCGTCGAAACCCATGATCGGATTGTTGGGAAGACCTGGCGCGATGCCAGGAAAATCCGTGATGCTCGGGTAGCGGATGCAAAGTCGGCACTTCATGACACGCTGCGCTCGTTCAAATCTGAGTTATAGCCGAAAGTTGGTGATGGCGCTGATTGGCGGCATATCATGGCGTTGTTCACACGCCGCAATTCTCAGCAGAGAAAAGGATATGCCACATGACGAAGTCTACCATCACGCCGTTGCCCGGTCCATCGGGATTTTCGTCTGACCCGCTGACCGACATCCTGCAAACCGGCGCGCGCCAACTGCTCAAACAGGCGGTGGAAGCGGAATTGGCCACGCTCCTCGCCGCCCATGCCCGCGAGGTGACGGACGACGGCCGTGCGCGGCTGGTGCGCCATGGTCATCTGCCCGAGCGCGAGGTTATGACCGGCATCGGCCCGATAGCAGTGAAGGCGCCGCGGGTGCGGGACCGGGGCAATGTGGACGAAAAGATCCGTTTCGCCTCGTCGATCTTGCCGCCCTGGCTGCGCAAGACCAGATCGATCAAGGAACTGCTGCCGTGGCTCTATCTCAAGATATCTGTCTTGGTCAAGGTTTGATTTTGGACCACTGGCGGTTTTCGCGGATCAAGGTATTTGCGAGGATGATGAGCTTGCGCATGATTGCCACAAGGGCGACCTTGGCTTTCTTGCCCTTTTGACGCAAAGCCTTGTAGACGCAGGTGAGTTGGGAATTGCAGCGCGCTGCGACGAGGGCGGGCATGTAGAGCGCCTGGCGAAGCCCGGCTCGTCCGCCTCCGATTTTCGCTCTGGCTGTCCATTTGCCGGACTTGCGCACGAAGGGAGCCAGGCCCGCAAGCGCGGCGGCCTGCTTGGGCGTCAAGGTTCCGATCTCCGGCATTTCGATGAGTATTGCGACGGCAGGGGATCGACCGCAGGATCTCGAACTGTCTGGCAAGCTTTGCATCCTCGCAGATACGCTTCTTCAACTCGGCATCGAGTTGGGCAAGTTGCTTTGCAATCTGGCGCATCCTGGTTTTCAGTTGCGCCTTGACGAGTGTGTTGCGCGCACCGCAGAGCCGGTTCCGGCAGGCAGTCTGGTCCTTGATGAGAGCGCTCCGGGCGACATGCACCTCCCGCAGATCGTTCATGGGTTCATCGCGCAACGGTGAAGCCTTCAGGTCAAGCATCGCCCCCATGCGGGCCAGCAGTTCCGCATCGATCCGGTCAGTTTTGGCGGACTGGCCGACCGCTTCGGCGAAGCGGCGGGCGCGTTTGGGGTTCACCTTGACCATGGCGTGAGCCGTCTTTGAAAGGCGGGCCTCCAGATCGCGATGATAGCGTCCTGCAGGCTCGTAGACGACGCGGCAGCACTGCGGGCCGATCCAGTTCTTCAGCGTCTTCAGTCCTGTCCGGTCGTTGGTGAAGCGTTTCGCCTTGCCATCGCTCAGGCGATGGGTGTCGAGATGATCTTTCGAGATGTCGATGCCGATGGTATCATTCATGACCTTTTCGTCTCCCGTTCTTGTCATACGAGGCAGGGGTGTTCCCTCCTCCACTATCTGTTCGGGTCTTTCGAAAGGGCGGGGGTGATCCATCTTGAGAACGGTCCTCAAAGACCAGGGCATCATCGATCCATCCCCCGCCACCCCTCGGGCCGCTGCAGCGGCCCGAGGGGTGGCATCCGTATCGCACGGATACGAATGCCTGGGAAATCCAATAGACAAGGGCATTTCCACGGGCGACTTCCAGGAGGCTCTTGGGGCGCTGTTGGGGCCGAACGCGGCAGGGCTTTCATCGAGCACCATCTCGCGATTGAAAGCGGACTGGGGGGCGGAGTATGAACGCTGGCAGCGCCGCGATCTCAGTGCCCGGCGTTTCGTCCATGTCTGGGCCGATGGTGTCTATTTCCAACCGCGTATGGAAGAGCAGAAACAATGCGTTCTGGTGCTGATCGGCGCGGATGAGTAGGGCCGCAAGGAGGTTCTGGGCCTCACCGACGGCTACCGTGAAAGCACGCAGAGTTGGCGCGAGTTGCTGCTCGATCTCAAGCGTCGCGGGCTGTCCCACGCCCCCGATCTGGCCATTGGCGACGGTGCCTTGGGGTTCTGGGCGGCGCTGCGCGAAGTCTTCGGCAGCACCCGGGAACAACGGTGCTGGGTTCACAAGACCGGAAACGTTCTCAATGCCATGCCCAAATCGGTGCAGGCCAAAGCCAAGGGCCACCTGCATGATATCTGGCAGGCGGAAACGAAGACCGAAGCCGGGGCCGCCTTCGATTTCTTCGTGGAAACCTGTGGCGCGAAATATGACAAGGCGGTTGGGAAACTGACCAAAGACCGGGCTGTGCTGCTCTCCTTCTACGGCTTCCCTGCTGAGCACTGGAAGCACATCCGAACCACGAACCCGATCGAGAGCACCTTCGCCACCGTCCGCCACCGCACCGGCAAAACCAAAGGCTGCCTGAGCCGCAAGACCGGGTTGGCCATGGCATTCAAGCTGATGATGTCAGCGCAGGCCAAGTGGCGAAAGCTCGACGGCGCCAACCGCATGCCAGAGATCATTGAAGGGGTTGAGTTCACAGACGGGATCAAGCAAATTCACCACGCCGCCTGATCACACCATCACCAACTTTCGGGCATAGCTCTTCAAATCTCCGGGTGCTGCCCTTCCGGAAGCCAGGGGGGATGGCGCATCACTTGACGTAGCGACAGAAACAGCTTGTGGGTGGCATCAGCTCGAAGGCCTTGTGGCCACTGCCACCGAACTGACCGATACAATGGCCGCTGACCCTCTGAGCCATGTTATACAGGGCTTTCATCGGTTCCGGCGATATGTGCCGCGTATGCTGCGCGCGCTTGAGATACACGCAACTCCGGTTGCTGAACCGTTGATTGCGGCAGCAACCATCATCGAGAGTAATCAGAATAGCGATCTTCAGCCTATCGGCTTTCTACGACGCGGATCAAAATGGCATCGCCATCTCAACGCCTGTAACGAGGACAAGCACCGGTTGTGGGAAATAGCGGTGTTGTTCCATCTGCGTGACGCATTTCGGTCAGGCGATATCTGGCTGGCTCATTCCCGGCGATATGCTGATTTGAAGCAGGCCTTGGTACTGATTGAAGCGGCGAAAGCAACACCCGGATCAACGGCGCCTTTCGAGCCGGAAGCCTGGATTGCGGATCGCAAAGCGCGGCTGGCAGATGGGCTTGAGCGCTTGGCCAAAGCTGCCAGAACCGGGGCGATCCCCGGCGGCTCTATTGAAAATGGTGTGCTCAAGATTGGCCGCCCTGGCTCAGCGGCGCCAAAGGAAGCCGACGAATTGGTACTTGATCTCTATCATCGGCTGCCCGCCATCCGAATTACCGATCTCCTACAAGAAGTTGATAACGAAACGGGCTTCATAGACGCCTTTACGCATTTGCGCACCGGCTCACCCTGCAAGGATCGCATCGGAATACTGAATGTGTTGCTGGCCGAGGGACTGAATCCTGGCCTGAGCAAGATGGCCGAGGCAACCAACACACATAGTTTCTTCCAACTATCCCGCCTGTCCAGTTGGTACATTGAAAGTGACGCGATCAATCGGGCGCTTTCCATGGTGATTTCTGCCCAATCTCAATTGCCAATGGCAGAGTTCCGGGGAGGAGGCGCCACGGCCTCAGGCGATGGCCGGTTTTTCCCGGCTGCGCGACAAGGTGAGGCGATGAATCTCATCAATGCGAAATACGGCTCCGAACCAGGGCTGAAGGCCTACACGCATGTGTCCGACCAGTTCAGCCCCTTCGCGACCCGGAACATTCCAGCCACGGTAAACGAGGCGCCATATATTCTGGACGGCTTGCTGATGAATGACACGGGCCGCAAAATCAAAGAGCAATACGCCGACACCGGCGGCGTCACCGATCTTGTTTTTGCCGTGACATCCCTGCTTTCCTACCGCTTCATCCCGCGCATCCGCGATTTACCATCAAAACGCCTCCATCTCTTCGACCCGGCTGCCGCCCCGAAAGAACTGCGTGGTTTGATCGGTGGTAAGATCAGGGAAGACCTGATCGTCCAGAACTGGCCGGATGTCCTGCGCGCGGTGGCCACCATGGCGGCAGGTATCATGCCCCCCAGCCAGCTTCTGAAGAAATTCGCTGCCTGTCCGCGTCAGCACGAACTGGCTGTGGCCTTGCGGGAAATCGGGCGGATCGAACGAACAATCTTCATCATCGAGTGGTTGCTCGATGCCGATATGCAGCGCCGCGCCCAGGTCGGCCTCAACAAAGGCGAAGCGCATCACGCCTTGAAAAACGCTCTGCGCATCGGTCGGCAGGGCGAAATCCGCGACCGCACTGCCGAAGCGCAGCATTATCGCATGGCCGGACTGAACCTCCTCGCCGCCATCATCATCTACTGGAACACGAAGCACCTGGGATTGGCAGGCGCACAGCGAAAACGAGCCGGACTGGATTGTTCCCCGGAACTCCTGGCGCACATATCACCGCTCGGATCGGCGCATATCTTGCTTACCGGCGAATACAGCTGGAAAAACAAAGCCCGCAGAGCCTTGTGATACGATCATGCTCCCTAACGGAATCTACCCCTACTTGCAAATCCTGCCAACAGAAACTTGCCGCAGGTTATCTCACAACACCCCCGCAAGGGTCCAGGCCAAATGCCCGCTTGATCATCCGGACTTCGCCGTTTATGTCGTTCGTGAGATTGAAGGCTGATCTCTGGCCCTTGCGTAGCGCTCGCATGACTTCGAAACCCTTGATGGTGGCGTAGGCCGATTTCAACGTCTTGAAACCGCGCACCGGTTTGATCAGCTGCTTCAGCTTGCCGTAGTCGGCTTCGACGATGTTGTTGAGATACTTCACCTGGCGGTGTTCCAGTTCTTCGGGGCATTTGCCTTCATCGTGCAGCGCGCCCGGCGCAGCCGCATAGGTTGGTGCTTTGTCGGTGTTGATGATGCGGGGTTGCTCCCAACTCTTCAGCCCTTTCAAAGCCTTGCCGGGAAATCTCCTGGCGGCCCTGGTATTCCGGGTCGGCGAGAGGCAGAATTCGATCGTGTCACCGAAGTTATCGACCGCCCGACAGGGACAGGCCCATTTGCCACGAACCTTGACACAGGTCTCGTCTACGTGCCAACTGTTCGACCCTGGCCTGCGCCATTGCCAGCGCATTCGCTTTTCGATTTTGGGCGCATGGTGCTGAACCCGGCGACAGATTGTGGCGTGATCCACCCGAACGCCACGCTCCGCCATCATCTGTTCGAGGTCACGGTAGCTGATCGCGTATCGGCAATGCCATCGCACAGCCCAAAGTACGATTTCGCCGCGAAAATGCCGTCCCTTGAAATCACTCATGATCTCTTCCCGCCGATCTTGCTGAGAGACCCATGACCCATGACCGATCAACCAAAAGTTTGCAACAGAGCCATCGGCGGCACCCTCGCGAACGAGGTCGATAATCAATCTTTGCCAAATTACAATGGCTTTGAATCCTTAATCCACGATCAGTTCATGCTTGGGTAGAAGATCCCGCAAGATATATATGCGATGCAGAGAGGCGGCCTGATAGAAACGCCACACGTCCAGATATGTCGCTGTACGGCATTCTTCTTGACCATTCAAGTTAACCCATTGTTCGTTCCAGCGATGGCCATCGTAGTCGAGAATTGCTTCATCACGGTTGCCAAACACATGTCCAGGAGCGGCTGTCTTCCATTCTTCACATCGAGATAGCTTGTCTGATTGAACAGAAAGAATTGTGGTCAATTGTTCTTCTATATCTCCGAATTCACGATGGTCGTTAGAATTGAATTGTTCGCCATGCGGCAATTGGACGAACGTCCTGAACATATCGTACAGCGCACGACATGCTTCCAGATAGGTCGATGGATTGTCTCTAATAGCTGTTATTCCTTCTATCTGTGCATCTTCCCTTTCGTAATCGAAACTCCAGACCAGATACGGATAATCTGGAAACTTTGCGACCGCGCCGTGCCCAAGTGCGCCATATGCTTGTTCGCCTAAGTAAGATTTAATATTGGCAATAAGCCCGCTTTGCTCCCTAAATCTTGCGAAGAATCGTCCGGCATGGCCGTCGACGTGATTGCGTGTGGCATCGTTTAGCGGCTTTACCTCCTCAATTCCTTCAACGTTATCGCCGAATCTAAAACTACCGTTGTCAACCTTGTTGCCCCGCGAACTCACGCCCGAGAAACCGTAATGCGAAAATGTATCTGCGTAGACGTGAGCCGTGATGCCAAGCAGGTGAAGGCCGAAGGAGCGATCTGCTATACTCAGGTGGTGGTCGCGCATTTCTTGGGCAATGTCGCTATCCTTGCGGCATTTCAAACGCTCCGTATATGAAGCTCCCTGATTTCCCGGGAGAAAATGGAAGGGAACCCAAACGCGCCTTTGATCCATTGCGTCACAATTCGCAATGTCGACCAAGTGATGTGCCGTGGGTTCCTGATCTATACGTGCACCATCGCGGAAATCCACATGACTCCGTGCAGTGTTGTCGTCGACAAACTGTGCGGCCGTTGCGACAACGCGCGCTGCTCCCTGATTTAGCCCGCCCGCCCGTGCCAACGCGTATGTGCCATAATAATGGAAATCAATGTGCATCTCTGAGTTCCTTTTTATGCAACCGGTTCTGTTGTGCCCCATATGATATCCAAATACGGCTCTGTTGCAAACTTTTAGGGTCAGGACTCATAGCCAGAATATGACGGTTGCAGCGATGTATATGGCGGATTTGAATACATGTGCGCATCGGTCATAGCGCATCGCGATGCGCCTCCAATCCTTGAGTTTTGCGAACAGGTTTTCGACCTTGTGCCGCCTCTTGTACGTTTCGGCGCAGTGGGGGATGGTTTTTTTGCGGTTTTTCTTTGAAGGGATGCAAACCTCAATCTTCTGATCTTCAATGATTTTTCGAACCTTTGCGCTGTCGTAGCCCCGATCCGCGATCAGAACCTTGGCCGCAGGCAGGTTGGGCAGCAAAACATCCGCGCCCTTGAAGTCGCTACGCTGACCCGCCGTCAGATGCAGCCTGACAGGGCGACCCGCACCGTCTCCAACGACATGCAATTTCGTATTCAGTCCTCCCTTTGTACGCCCGATCAGGCGCGGCTCGGACCCCCCTTTTTGAGACTGGACGCCGTGCGATGTGCTTTGAGATGGGTTGCGTCAATCATGAGGGTGTCGGCGTCCGGGCCAGAGGGGTTGGCCAATTCTTCGAAAATTCGCTCGAAAATACCTTTGCGGGACCAGCGCACAAACCGATTGTAGAGCGTTTTGTGAGGGCCGTATTCGGCAGGCGCATCGCGCCAGCGTAAACCGTTGCGAATAATGAAGATAATACCACTCAGCACACGACGGTCATCGACCCGGGGCTTGCCATGGGACTTGGGAAAGAAGGGCTCAAGGCGCGCTGTTTGTGCCTCCGTCAGCCAGAAAGGATCGCTCATGTCACTACTCCGTTTTGCAGAACACTGATTCACACGTTCAAAACAAAGTCAATGGGTCCTGAGCCTAGTCACCCGGAATTGTAATTTGTATCATTGACTGAGCGGGAATTGAGGAGGATGTTGCGATGGTGGGACGTTTGGCGGATGCAGTGGTTTTGAGCGAAGATGAGCGCCGTTTTCTCGAGGGTCAGGTTCGGCGTCACAAAGCGGCACGTTCGCTGTCGGACCGATGCCGGATGATCCTGCTGTGCGCCGATGGATTGGCGAGCAAGGAAGTGGCGGCCCGGCTTGGGGTGCATGAACACACAGTCGGCAAATGGCGCAGACGTTTTGTGCGATGCCGGATTGAAGGTCTCACCGACGAATACCGCTCCGGTCGCCCGCGCACCGTGTCGGACGATCAGGTGACTGCGGTGATTGAGCGCACGCTGAACACGACCCCGAGGGATGCGACCCATTGGTCGCTCCGAAGCATGGCTGCGGCGACGGGACTGTCGCACACCACCATCCGGCGGATTTGGAACGCGTTCGGCCTGCAACCGCACCGAAGCGAGACATTCAAGCTCTCAACCGACCCGCTGTTCGTGGACAAGGTGCACGATATCGTCGGGCTGTACCTGTCGCCGCCGAACAGGGCTATCGTGTTGTGTGTTGACGAGAAATCGCAAATCCAGGCGCTGGATCGCGAACAGCCTGTGCTGCCAATGGCGCCCGGCGTGGCCGAGCGGCGCACCCACACCTACATCCGACACGGCACGACGTCGCTTTTTGCAGCACTGGATATCGCCACCGGCGCCGTGATCGGCAAATGCTACAAGCGGCACCGCGCCACCGAGTTCCTCGACTTCCTCAAACAGATCGACCGGCAGATGCCGGACGGGCCGGAGGTGCATATCGTCATGGACAATTACGCCACCCACAAAACCCCGAAGATCAAGGCCTGGCTGGCACGCCGCCCGCATTGGCATGTCCACTTCACACCGACCTCGGCCAGTTGGATCAATCAGGTGGAGCGTTGGTTTGCTGAACTGACGCGCAAGCAACAGCTGCGCGGCGTCCATCGTTCAACGGCGGAACTGGAAGCCGATATCGCTGCATTTATCGAGGCCCATAACGAAAACCCCAAACCCTGCAAATGGGTCAAACCCGCCGACCATATCCTCGCCTCCGTCAAGCGGTTCTGCCAACGCGCCCAACAAAACTCATGTGCCGAACTTTAGATGCAGGTGACCAGGCTCAGGACTCATAGCCAGAATATGACGGTTGCAGCGATGTATATGGCGGATTTGAATACATGTGCGCATCGGTCATAGCGCATCGCGATGCGCCTCCAATCCTTGAGTTTTGCGAACAGGTTTTCGACCTTGTGCCGCCTCTTGTACGTTTCGGCGCAGTGGGGGATGGTTTTTTTGCGGTTTTTCTTTGAAGGGATGCAAACCTCAATCTTCTGATCTTCAATGATTTTTCGAACCTTTGCGCTGTCGTAGCCCCGATCCGCGATCAGAACCTTGGCCGCAGGCAGGTTGGGCAGCAAAACATCCGCGCCCTTGAAGTCGCTACGCTGACCCGCCGTCAGATGCAGCCTGACAGGGCGACCCGCACAGTCTCCAACGACATGCAATTTCGTATTCAGTCCTCCCTTTGTACGCCCGATCAGGCGCGGCCCACCCGCTGATCGGAGCCCCCTTTTTGAGGCTGGACGCCGTGCGATGTGCTTTGAGATGGGTTGCGTCAATCATGAGGGTGTCGGCGTCCGGGCCAGAGGGGTTGGCCAATTCTTCGAAAATTCGTTCGAAAATACCTTTGCGGGACCAGCGCACAAACCGATTGTAGAGCGTTTTGTGAGGGCCGTATTCGACAGGCGCATCGCGCCAGCGTAGACCGTTGCGAATAATGAAAATAATACCACTCAGCACACGACGGTCATCGACCCGGGGCTTGCCATGGGACTTGGGAAAGAAGGGCTCAAGGCGCGCTGTTTGTGCCTCCGTCAGCCAGAAAGGATCGCTCATGTCACTACTCCGTTTTGCAGAACACTGATTCACACGTTCAAAACAAAGTCAATGGGTCCTGAGCCTAGTGCCTTGTCGGTGTTGATGATGCGGGGTTGCTCCCAACTCTTCAACCCTTTCAAAGCCTTGCCGGGAAATCTCCTGGCGGCCCCGGTATTCCGGGTTGGCGACAGGTAAAATTCAATCGTGTCACCGAATTTATCGACCGCCCGACAGAGACAGGCCCATTTACCACGAACCTTGACACAGGTCTCGTCTGCGCGCCAACTGTTCGACCCTGGTCTGCGCCATTGCCAGCGCATTCGCTTTTCGATTTCGGGCGCATGGTGCTGCACCCGGCGACAGATTGTGGCGCGGTCCACCCGAACGCCACGCTCCGCCATCATCTGTTCGAGGTCACGGTAGCTGATCGCGTATCGGCAATACCATCGCACTGCCCAAAGTACGATCTCGCCGCGAAAATGCCGTCCCTTGAAATCGCTCATGATCTCTTCCCGCCGATCTTGCTGAATGACCCATGACCGATCAACCAAAAGTTTGCAACAGAGCCCCATTTTCCGCTCCGTTTGTTTTGCGACCAAGACAGTCCGGCTTGACATCTCTCGCCATCAGCGGAGCCCCATTACCTATGTTCACCCAGGCCATTTCGTTGCAACAGAGTGGATGCACCGGTACGGATGACGCGCATTCTCGCGGCGTTCAACGCTGAATTCACGAACAACTCCCCATGAAGGCGCCGAGAATCGAGGGTGAAATGCTTGGAGTGTCATTTCGCCCCCTACCGGAACCGACCCCATTAATCGTCGTGGCGATTGCCTGACACTGGCGGCCTATTTCCAACGCGCCTCCTTATTTAATTACGCTTACCTTAGATTATTCGCTATTTAAGCCAAGAGCCTGTTGCTTAAATAAGCGCCTATCGGCATAATGCCGCGATGACAGATTCTGAAACCAATCCACGCCTCGGCCACTACGTTGAGACGCCTGTTGCAGGTGAGGTCGTCCAAGCATTCGTTCCGCCGCCGCTGCCGCCTACCCCGCCGATCGACGTCCTTGCTCTTATGGACCGTCTCGGTCTCGCGGAACGGGCATTGGGGCGTCTTGACGGGATCACCATGCTGCTCCCTCGCCAAGAACTCTTCTTGTACATGTATGTTAGAAAAGAAGCAGTCCTTTCATCACAGATCGAGGGTACGCAGTCTACACTCTCAGACCTTCTCCGCTTCGAAACGGAAGCGCAAGCCGGTCAGCCGATCGACGACATTCGTGAAGTATCAAACTACGTCGATGCGATGATGTACGGCTTGGAGCGGTTGGAAGAGTTACCGCTCTCACTCCGCCTCATCCGTGAAGTGCATGCCCGCCTCCTGCAGAGCGGTCGTGGCGAAACCAAGAGCCCCGGGGAATTCAGACGTTCACAGAACTGGATTGGCGGTACGCGCCCCGGCAATGCTCTCTTCGTGCCGCCGCCGCCGACCGAGCTTAATGCGTGCCTCGATACGCTTGAGCATTTCATGCATGAAGAAGAGTCGCGTTTGCCAGCGTTGATCAAGGCTGGCCTTTTGCATGTCCAGTTTGAAACCATCCATCCATTTCTGGACGGCAATGGTCGCATCGGTCGACTGATGGTTACGCTGTATCTGTGCGTCAATGGTGTCCTTCGCAAACCATTGCTCTACCTTAGCCTTTTTCTGAAAACCCATCGCGCTGACTATTATCGGTTACTTCAAGAGGTTCGCGAACAAGGAGCATGGGAAGCCTGGCTGGAATTTTTTCTGACTGGGGTAGCGGATACGGCCAATCAGGCATTTGAAGCCGCCACGCGGATCGTTGAACTGTTCAGGGAAGACCGCGAACGCATAACCGCTGAGAGCAATCGCGCAGGTTCCGCATTACGAATACACGACCTTTTTCAACAGAACCCGTACCTGACCGCCAACCAACTCATTGAACAAACGGGGCTATCCGCTCCGACCGTGAATGCAGCCCTTGCTGATCTGGAACGCCTCGGCGTCGTCGAAGAGGTCACGGGGCGGAAACGTGGTCGCGTCTTCAGCTATCGCCGGTACCTGGCCATTCTCAGCGAAGGCACCGGTCCACTCCCGGCTTCGGCCTAAATCTGAAAGTCTCCAGTGTGTCTTGAATCCATCACTCTTTCTGGTTTTCGCTGCTTCGGGCCTGCTCCGATCACGGTTCCCGTTGCTGCTGAAATCACTGCTGTCGTCGGCCCAAACGCGGCCGGAAAGACCGCACTCCTTCACGCCCTTGCAAAACTGTTCGGCGTCTCACGCACGCAGCGCACCGTCCAGCGGTCGGATTTTCACGTTGGCGCGGACGAAGATCCCGCTGATCGCGAAGCCAAGGAGCTTTTTATCAATGTACTTATCGGACTGCCCGAACTCGCCGACGGAACTGCTACGCCGGAAACGATCGCCCCATCCTTCCGTCACATGCAGCTTGAGCGCGCCGGGAAGCCACCGGTCTGTCGTCTGCGACTTGAAGCGCGGTGGGAGGACGACGGAATGGTCTTGTCACGGTTCAGTTCCGCTCTCAGCTGAATTTCCGGACAACAGGTTGCTTGATCCCGGCATTTTCATCGGCGGCGGTCCATGGATTGACAACCTCGACGCCTGCGGCCTCGAACGGCCCCACATCACGGGTTGCAGAGCTATGCCCGAAAGTTGGTGATGGTGTGATCAGGCGGCGTGGTGAATTTGCTTGATCCCGTCTGTGAACTCAACCCCTTCAATGATCTCTGGCATGCGGTTGGCGCCGTCGAGCTTTCGCCATTTTCCTTGCGCTGACATTATCAGCTTGAATGCCATGGCCAACCCGGTCTTGCGGCTCAGGCAGCCTTTGGTTTTGCCGGTGCGGTGGCGGACGGTGGCGAAGGTGCTCTCGATCGGGTTCGTGGTTCGGATGTGCTTCCAGTGCTCAGCAGGGAAGCCGTAGAAGGAGAGCAGCACAGCCCGGTCTTTGGTCAGTTTCCCAACCGCCTTGTCATATTTCGCGCCGTAGGTTTCCACGAAGAAATCGAAGGCGGCCCCGGCTTCGGTCTTCGTTTCCGCCTGCCAGATATCATGCAGGTGGCCCTTGGCTTTGGCCTGCACCGATTTGGGCATGGCATTGAGAACGTTTCCGGTCTTGTGAACCCAGCACCGTTGTTCCCGGGTGCTGCCGAAGACTTCGCGCAGCGCCGCCCAGAACCCCAAGGCGCCGTCGCCAATGGCCAGATCGGGGGCGTGGGACAGCCCGCGACGCTTGAGATCGAGCAGCAACTCGCGCCAACTCTGCGTGCTTTCACGGTAGCCGTCGGTGAGCCCCAGAACCTCCTTGCGGCCCCACTCATCCGCGCCGATCAGCACCAGAACGCATTGTTTCTGCTCTTCCATACGCGGTTGGAAATAGACACCATCGGCCCAGACATAGACGAAACGCCGGGCGCTGAGATCGCGGCGCTGCCAGCGTTCATACTCCGCCCCCCAGTCCGCTTTCAATCGCGAGATGGTGCTCGATGAAAGCCCTGCCGCGTTCGGCCCCAACAGCGCCCCAAGAGCCTCCTGAAAGTCGCCCGTGGAAATGCCCTTGAGATAGAGCCACGGCAGCAGTTCCTCAATCGATCTGGTCTTGCGCAGCCAGGGCGGCAAGATCGACGAGGCGAAACGGATCTTTTCGTCCACATTGCCCCGGTCCCGCATCCGCGGCACCTTCACTGGTACCGGGCCGATGCCGGTCATGACCTCGCGCTCGGGCAGATGACCATGGCGCACCAGCCGCGCACGGCCGTCGTCCGTCACCTCGCGGGCATGGGCGGCGAGGAGTGTGGCCAATTCCGCTTCCA
>CBDCFF010000028.1:75000-153941 GCA_965216225.1 Paracoccaceae bacterium | reverse complement strand
CCAGAAGCTTTGGACGCGCAAGGTTGAGCAGGTGCACGATCAGTACTGCGACCACATCGCCATCAAGGCGGACATGCTGGAAGAACCGCTGCAGACGGCGATAGTTGGACGCGTGTAACGCCGTCCCCGAGAACTGGCTCGCCAGATGGCTCAGGTTCACCGTCCGACAGTTTGCCAGACCAGCGAGCAAAACCGCAAGCGTTTCCAGTCGTGTCTTGCTCAGATCAAAATGCGGGCGTAGCGTGGCGACCAGAGGGCTGAGGAGGAATGCGAACATCACGAAGTTCCTTGTGCTCGAGAATCTTCAATTCAAACCCTTTTCCCCCCTCAACTCAAGTGCGTCGTGTACCGTGCGCGGTATGACAAGACCGACACAAGCGATGCCGCGATGATCTACATTGCCGCCGTGCGATTCGCACTCAAGTGAATGTCAACAGGCCCTAACCAAAACTCTGCGTCCACGCAACCAGTGGAGATTTAATGTGACAGCACCGCGCGACCGGCTGCGGGTGGCGGCGGATGTGCGGCTGTTGTGGGATGTCTGCCGGGTGCCGGATTACCTGGGGATCGGTCAGGCGGAACATGCCGGGCTTTTGCAGCAGATATTCGCATATCTGCATGACCGGGGGCGGGTGCCGCAGGACTGGTTCGCGCGGCAGGTGAAACGCCTTGATAGCGCCGCCGGCGACATCGACGCATTGTCGAAACGCCTCGCCTGTATCCGCACCTGGACCTATGTGGCGCAGCGAAAGGGCTGGATTGATGACGAAAATCATTGGCGTGGCGCAACGCGCGCGGTAGAAGACCGCCTGTCGGATGCGCTTCATCGGGCGCTGACCCAAAGATTTGTTGACCGGCGCAGTTCCGTGCTGATGCGCCGGTTGAAACAGAAGGAGCGGCTGGTGGTCGAAGTGAATGACAAGGGCGTAGTGTCCGTCGAAGGCGAGTTCGTCGGACGGATCGAGGGGTTCCGGTTCAGCCGGGACACGAGCGTATCGCCGGATCAGGCGAAAACCCTGCGCGCCGCCGCCTGTCAGGCGCTGGCCCCGGAGTTTCATCTGCGCGCCGACCGGTTTTACAACGCGCCGGATACCGGGATCGACTTTACCGATCAGGGTGGCCTCATGTGGGGCAATCTGGCCGTGGGCAGACTGGTTGCGGGGGACGACCCGCTGAAGCCGCGCGTTGCGGCTTTCGTCGATGAAGAGGCGGGCGAGGATGTGGCGCAGAAGGTGACGCGCCGTTTGCAGCATTTCATTGACCGCAGAATTGCCGTGCTGTTCGAGCCGTTGCTGAATATCCGCAAGGATGAGGATCTGGCAGGTCTCGCCCGGGGGTTCGGTTTTCGCATGATCGAGGCGCTGGGCCTGATCCCGCGCGATCAGGTGGCGGCCGAGGTGAAGGAACTGGATCAGGACGCGCGCGGGGCGCTGCGCAGGCACGGGGTGCGGTTCGGGCAGTTCACGATTTTCATGCCGCTGCTGCTGAAACCTGCGCCGACGCGGCTGCGGCTGCTGTTGTGGTCGCTGCGCGAAGGCCATGATGAATTCCCCGAGACCCCGCCGCCGGGTCTGGTGACGGTCCCGACGGTCAGGGGCGCGCCCGCCGGTTATCACCTGATGTCGGGCTTCCGGCAGGCGGGCGAACGCGCGATTCGTGTGGACATGCTGGAACGTCTGGCGGATTTGCTGCGGGAGCAGGATGTCCGGGGCGGGTTCGAGGCGACGCCGGACATGCTGTCGATCACCGGCATGACGCTGGAGCAGTTCGCCGACCTGATGCAGGGGCTGGGCTATGCGGCAGAGCGCGGTGAGCGCGAGAAGGCGAAGCCCGCGCCCGCGCCCGTGGTGCAGGACGCCGAAACCCCGCCCGACGCTGCCGGGGGCGCGGAAGCACTGGCAGCGGAAGCCGCAGCGGCAAGCCCCGCCGGGGAAGCGCCTGCCGGGGCAGAGGCTGAATCAGCGCCGTCCGGGGCTTCGCCGGAAGACGCCGGGACCGATGCGGAAACCGGGCCGGAGGCCGAAATCTTCTACACCTTTACCTGGGCCCGGCGACAGCGGAACCGGCAGGGGCACGACAAATCCGGCGCCGCGCCTCAGGGCAAGTCGCGCGCCAAAACCGGGGGCGGGCGCCCGTCGTGGCAGCAGGCTGCGCGCCCCCCCGGGCCCGAGCCGCAGAAGAAGGACCGGATCGACCCGGACAACCCCTTCGCCGCCGCGCTGATGGGGCTGAAGGACAGGGCGGAGTGACGGACACTCCCGCATCCATGCGCGTTGACAAGTGGTTGTGGCATACGCGGTTCTTCAGGACACGCGCCCTGGCTGGCAGGCTTGTGTCCGGCGGACATCTGCGGGTGAATGCGCACCGGGTCGGCAAGCCCGCACATGCGATTGCGCCCGGCGATGTGCTGACCTTTCCGCAGGCGCTGCGCATTCGGGTGGTGCGGATCAGGGCGCTTTCGACCCGGCGGGGATCCGCGTCCGAAGCGCAGGGGCTTTATCAGGATCTGTCGCCGCCGCGGGAGGATGTTCCGAAAGCCCCGGCCTATGAGGGAAAAGGCCGCCCCTCGGGGAGGGACCGCCGGAAAATGCCCTTTTCGCGCGGGACGGAGCTTGAATGACCCGCCGCGCTGGACTAGCTAGGCGGTCAGAGCCGAAAACCGGGTACGCCGCATGACCTATATCGTGAATGACGCCTGCATCGCCTGCAAATACACCGATTGCGTGGAAGTCTGCCCTGTGGACTGCTTCTATGAAGGCGAAAACATGCTGGTGATTCACCCGGAGGAATGTATTGACTGCGGCGTGTGCGAGCCGGAATGCCCCGTTGATGCGATCCGCCCGGATACCGAGCCGGATACGGAAAAATGGGTGGAGTTCAACCGCAGATATGCGGACCTCTGGCCGGTGATCGTGACCAGGAAGGATCCGCTGCCCGAAGCCGAAGAACGTGACGGCGAAGACGGCAAGCTGGAGAAGTATTTTTCCAAGGTGCCGGGCGAAGGCGGGTGATTCGCGCCTGACGGTGCGCTGGTTCGCTCAACACACGCAGAAGATCGCGTTTCAGGGCGAATCGAGCGCCAAAAGCCGGGGAGCGGGCCGGTTTGCTGCGGCGCAGCACTTTTTTTCGCGCGGTTTTTGTGTTATGTTGCTGTTGCAACAGAACGAAGAGACCCGACGCCCGCCAGGGAACAAAGAGAGCCTGACACCCGCCAACCGGCGACATGTTCATTGGCGTGGCTGTTTGACGGCAAATTCCACCATGGGGAAAGACACGTTTTTCCGCAGGGGATTTGTCGCCAACCCGTCGGGTTCAGCCAGGAAGATGTGAGACCATGAGCAAAGCGAAGAAAGCAGAGTTTCGGCCGGATGACCATGTGGTGTACCCCGCGCACGGGGTTGGCCGGATCGTGTCGATCGAGGAACAGGAAATTGCCGGCATCCAGATGGAACTGTTCGTGATCTCTTTCGAGAAGGACAAGATGACGCTGCGCGTGCCCACCAGCAAGGCGACGAAGATCGGCATGCGGTCGCTGTCCTCGCCGGATGTGGTTTCCAGGGCGATGGATACGCTGAAGGGCAAAGCCAGGGTCAAGCGCGCCATGTGGTCGCGCCGGGCCCAGGAATATGAGCAGAAAATCCATTCCGGCGACCTGATTTCGATTGCCGAGGTGGTGCGCGACCTGTACCGCAATGATGAGCAGCGCGAGCAGAGCTATTCCGAGCGGCAGCTTTACGAAGCGGCGCTGGAACGGCTGACCCGCGAAATCGCCGCAGTGTCCGGCACCAACGAGGCCAACGCGCAGCGCGAAGTGGGCGATCTGCTGACCTCTCGCGCGGCCTGATCGCGCTGATGGGCCTGCCGGACGGGACGCCCCCCGTTCCCGTTCGTCAAGGCGCGATGGCGCACAGGCCGGTCAGGGCCGCCATCTCGGCCAGTTGCTGCGTGGCCCCGAGGATGTCGCCGGTCTGACCGCCGATCCTGCGCCGCGCGATCCGGGCGAATACCACTGTCACGATCCCGATCCAGGGGATCAGCCAGAAGGCGCTGAACCCAAGGGTGGCAAGGCCGGGGACAAGGCCCGCCGCCACAGCCTTCCAGACCGTATGCGCAGGCGGGGCGCCGACACCGGCGGCAAGCCCCCCCGCCCGCGCCGGGGGCAGCCATGCCATCAGGGCGACCATGGGGATGCGGGACATGGCGGCAACGCCCACCACCGCCCACAGGCCAAAGCCCGCCTCCAGCACCGCGACAAGCGCCGCCCAGCGGATCAGCAGCGACAGGATCAGCGCCAGAACGCCAAAGGCGCCGATCCGGCTGTCCTTCATGATCTCCAGCCGGCGTTCGGGTTCCCACCCGCCCCAGAGCCCGTCGGCGCTGTCGGCAAGGCCGTCTTCGTGGATGGCCCCGGTAAGGATGACAAGCGTGGCGAGGATCAGTGCGGCCTGCACGGTGGTGGGCAATCCCCCGGCCAGCGCGCCGGTCACGGCGGCAACCGCGCCGATGATCGCCCCGGCCACCGGATAGGCCCAGGCCGATTCCGGCCCGGTCCGCACATCGTGAAAACGCCGCCCCGGCGCCGGCAGGCGACTGAGAAGCCCGATTGCGCTGACAATATCGGCAAGTGCCTGGCGTATCACGTCGGTACCACGTCGGCATGAGGTTGGCATGAGGTCGGCATGATGTCGGGTTTCTGCCGCAAAAGAGCGTTCCGCAGCTTTCCTTTCGCGCCGCAAGCGTTAAACAGTTCGGCGACGTTTATCAATGAGGCGCCGATGATCACCCGTCTTTCTTCCCTGAACGAACTTCGCGACCGGTTGGCGGATGCGCCGGGGGCGGATGCCGACGCCCGCGTCCGGGCCGAGGCGCGCAACAGCCGGTTGACGAAGCCGCCGCGCTCTCTGGGCAGGCTGGAGGATCTGGCGATCTGGTATGCGTCGTGGCGCGGTGCCGACCGGCCGCTGATCAAGGCCCCGCAGGTGGTGATTTTCGCCGGCAATCATGGCATCGCGGCGCAGGGGGTTTCGGCCTTTCCCGCTGAAGTGACCGAACAGATGGTGCTGAACTTTCGCCACGGCGGCGCGGCGATCAACCAGTTGTCCGACATGTTCGGGGCGCGGCTTGACGTGTACGCCCTGTCGCTGGACCGGCCCACGGCGGATTTCACGCAGGAACCCGCCATGAGCGAGGCAGAATTGCCGGAGGCGCTGAATACCGGCTGGCAGGCGGTCGGGTCTGACACGGACCTGCTGGTCGTGGGCGAGATGGGGATCGGCAACACGACCTCTGCCGCGGCGATTTGCATGGCGCTGTTTGGCGGCGAGGCGGTCGATTGGGTTGGCCGGGGCACCGGCGTGGATGACGCGGGCCTTGCGGTGAAGGCGCGGGTTGTGGTCGAGGGCGTGGCGCGCCATGGCGGTGGCGACGCGCTGGAAGTGCTGCGCTGTCTGGGCGGGCGCGAGATTGCCGCGATGTGCGGGGCGATGGCGCGGGCGCGGGTGGAGGGCATTCCGCTGATCATCGACGGGTTCATCGCGTCTTCGGCGGCGGCGGTGCTGAACGCTCTCGCAGACGGGATGCTGGATCATGCGGTGGCCGGGCACTTGTCGGCGGAAGGGGCGCATGGGCGGCTGTTGGCGGCGATTGGCAAACAGCCGCTCCTGAATCTGGGGATGCGGCTGGGCGAAGGGTCCGGCGCGGCGCTGGCGATCGGCGTGCTGAAGGGGGCGGTCGCGTGCCATTCCGGTATGGCGACCTTTGCCGAGGCGGGCGTGTCGGACGGGTAATGCCCCCATTGCCCCCGTTGCCCTCATTGTCCCCATGGATGGCATCCGGTGTCTGATTCGGGGGCAAGAGGCGCGCGCCCGGCCCGCCGCCGCCGGGCCGCTCACTCCATCCGGATCACGGATTTGTCTATCGCCAGCATGTAGCCCCGCTTGGCGATGTTCTTGACCAGAAGCTCGCTGACCATCTGGTTGCCCAGCGTGTCGCGCAGGCGTTTGATGCGGGTGGCGCCGGCGGCCTCGTCGCAATCGGCGGTGTTGCGGCCTGAAATCATCGCCTCGATCTCGGCCCCGGTCAGCATGTCGTCATCCATCCGCGCCTCGGCCAGCACCGAGATGGTTTCCATCGCCGCGCCGGTCAGCCTGAAGGCCATGTTGTTGAGATAGACCGCCTTCTCCTCGCGGCTGATCAGCAGCGAATTGACCTGAATGCCCGTGCGCTCGATTTCCCACATGCGGCGATTGAGGCCGATGATCGTGACCAGAAAGACCAGCGCCGCAATCAGCATGGCGGCAGCGAAGACCAGAAGCACGAAGATCACGACCCGGTACGAGGTCAGCGTATCGGAAAAGGCGGTGCCCGATTGGGCGAGAATTTCCAGAAGCCTGATTTCGGCCTGCCGGGTCAGATCGTTTTCGACGAAGATCCGTTCGACCCTGGCGTTGAAGGCATTGGCGTCCGGCAGGTTGGCAAACAGAAAGACCGCCGCGACAAGCAGGACCACAACGATTGCGGCGAGCCCGGCAATCACGATCCGGTTGCCGTGAAAGCGCCCCTGTGGCCGATCCGGTGATTTTTCCAACCCATTGCCCCCGTATCTGTTGCCGTATCTGTTGCCGTTCATTTGACCTTGCGGCCCGCAGGGTGGTCAAGTGTCCCTTGATCGCGGTTTCCGCCGGACGCTTGGCATCCCGCGATGCGGTCTCAGTATTTCAGGAAAAATTCCCCGGCGCGTTCGCGTCTGGAATCCAGCCCGGATTCGTCAAGGATTGACATCACCTCCAGCAAATTCCAGCCGTCCTGCGCCAGCCGCTGCGCAATATGCCGGGGGGCCGCCTTGCCGCTGCACGCATCGTCCGGCAATTCGATGACGCCGTAATGCAGGCGCAGGGGTGAATCCCGCTTGGCCTTGTAGTCGGCATAGCAGGTGGCCCAGGCAGGGCTTGCGCACAAGAGCGCGAATATGAGGATCGCTGTTTTCATCATGCCCGCAGCATGGGCGTGCGGATCGGGATATTCAATAACAATAAGGCATTCGGACCGGTGTTACCGGATAACACGGGGCCGATATTGTTTAGCCCGGCGCCTTGTCGGCATTCTTTCCCCACCACGGATTACCACTTTACCACGCTGCCGGGTGTTTGCCCCGGTCGCCGCAAGCAGAAAGGAAAGAACAATGCCCAAAGGTTTCATCGCCACCGTGCTTGCCATCGCCCTGGCAATTACCGGCGCTTCGGCCATACCCGCCCGCGCCGATGCCGAAGATGTTTTCGGCGCGCTGATCGGGCTGGCAATCATTGCCGGGATCGCCGCCGCGATTGATGACGACGATGAACAGGCGCAGACGAACCATCGCAGGCCGGATCGTCACCAGTATCATGATCGCCGCCATCAGCGGCATCATGCAAGGGCGCTGCCGCAGCGCTGCGAGCGGGTTTTCAACACCCGGCGCGGCGCGCAGGTCGGCTATGGCCGGAACTGCATCAACCGTCATGCCGGGCGTCTGGAACTGCCGCGAAATTGCCTGCGCGAGGGCCGTGCCGCCGGCGCCGCCCCTGCCGCCCGTAGTGGCCGGCGCATTTTCTACGGCAAGCGCTGCCTGCGCCGCGAAGGCTATCAGGTGACAGGGCGCCGCCGCTGACGGTTCGGGCACGGCTTCCGATCCATGGCCCACATGCGGCCCCGATTGCGTCCGGGGCCGCATTCCGCGCCGCGCCGCGCCTGCGGTTTCATATCTGGCGGCCTTGCAGCAGCGCCGGAACATCCCCGGTCAGGCCCGCCGCCTCGCGGATCAGCGACCTGCGAAGGCGTGGCATGGCATTGACGACGCCCAGTCCAATATCCCGCGCCAGGCGAAGCAAGCCGTTGTCATTGGAGAACAGCCGGTTGAGCCCATCGGTGGCCGCGGCCAGCGTCACCGTATCCCAGCGCCGCCATTGCTGATAACGTGCAAGCACATCCGGCGCGCCCACATCTTCGCCCCGCCGCCGCGCGGTGATCAGCACCTCGGCCAGCGCCCCCACGTCACGCAGGCCGAGATTGAGGCCCTGCCCGGCAATCGGATGCACACCATGCGCCGCGTCGCCGACCAACGCCAGACGGGCGGCGATGAAACGGTTGGCAAGCGTCAACCCGACCGGATAGGTAAATCGCTCTCCTGCCAAAGAAATCTCACCCAGGAAATCCCCGAACCGGGGGCGCAGCACTGCCAGATACCCATCATCGTCCAGCGCCTGAATCTGCGCAGCGGCGGCATCGGATTCGGTCCAGACCACCGACACCCGGTTGCCGGGCAGCGGCAGGATCGCCAGCGGACCGGGCGGCAGGAAATACTGATGCGCCACGCCGTTATGCGGGCGTTCGTGGCCGATGGCGCAAACCAGCGCGGTCTGGCCATAGCCCCAGCCGGTGCGCCCGATGCCCGCCCTGGTCGCCGTACCGCTCCGGCGGCCGTCACACCCGATCAGAACCGATCCCGCCAGCGTCCGCCCATCATCCAGCCGGGCCGAAACGGCGCCCCCCGATACGTCCTGATCCACCACCTGCCGCCCGGTAACATGCCGGATGGCCGGATGGGCAAGCATGGCCGCCAGAAAAGCGCCGTACAGGAAACGATCCTCCAGCATATAGCCCATTGGCCCCTCTTCGATTTCGGCATGATCGAAATGCAGCATCCAAGGGCCGGGGCCGCTCTCTACCCGTCCATCGGTGATCCTGATGTCAAGGATCGGCCGGGAATGCGCGGCAACGTCCGGCCAGACGCCAATCGCCGACAACAGCCGCTGCGAGGCCAGCGCCAGCGCATAGCCGCGCCCGTCAAACCCGGCCCGGCTGCGCTCCCCTGCGGGCTGCGCGTCGATCACCGTCACCGAAAACCCGCCATCGGCAAGCGCGAGTGCAAGCGCCGGGCCATTCAGCCCGCCGCCCGCGATCAGAATATCGGAGTCCAGCGCCATGGGTACAGATAATCCTACCCGGGCGGGATTGTCCATCCGCCACGACCCCGCTAGCATGACATCGAAAAGGGCCGGAGACCGGCATGGGCGCGAACTGGCACGGGATGAGTGCGGCGGACCTTGGACGCGGGATCGAAGCCGGGCGGATAGACCCGGTCGAACTGGCGGAACATTTTCTGGACCGGATCGCCGATCATCCGATGGCGTCCCGGATTTACGCCCGGACCACACCGGATCGCGCATTGGCCGAGGCCCGCGCCGCCGCCGACCGCGCCGGGGCGGATTTGCGCCTGACCCCGCTGGACGGTGTGCCGCTGTCCTGGAAAGACCTCTTCGACACTGCCGGAACCCGGACAGAGGCCGGTTCCGCCCTGCTGAAGGGACGGGTGCCGAAAACCGATGCGGAGGTGCTGCAAGCCGCGACGCTGGGCGGGTCCGTCTGCCTGGGCAAGACCCATATGTCCGAACTGGCCTTTTCCGGCCTCGGCCTGAATCCGGTGACGGAAACCCCGCCCTGCGTGAATGATCCCGCCGCCGTCTCGGGCGGCTCCTCCTCTGGCGCGGCGGCCTCGGTTGCCTTCGGGCTCGCCCCGGCGGCCATCGGCTCCGACACTGGCGGATCGGTGCGCATCCCGTCGGCCTGGAACGATCTGGTCGGGCTCAAGGCCACTCACGGGCGGCTTTCGGTCGCCGGTACGGTGCCCCTTGCCGGCACCTTCGACACGGTGGGCGCGCTTTGCCGAAGCGTCGAAGACGCAGCCCTGCTGCTCGGCCTTCTGGAAGGCCGACGCGGCGCCGACCTGACCGGCGCGACACTTGCGGGCGTCCGCCTGATGGTGCTTGACACGATCGCGCTCGATGACCTTTGCGACGGCTCTGCCAAAGGGTTCGAAGAGGCGGTTCAGCGCCTTGGCGATGCCGGGGCGGAGATCGTTCATGCCGGTGTGCCGGAACTTCGTGACGCGATGAGCCTGTCCGGCGTTCTTTATACCACCAGTGCCTATGCGGAATGGAAAGATGTGATCGAAGCGGCCCCGCATCTGATGCACCACGAGATACTGAAGCGTTTTCGCCTCGGTGCGAAATTTTCGGGGACCGACTACATTCAGGCCTGGGACCGGCTGCACAAGGTCCGCGCCGCCTATCTGGAAAGAACCGCCGGACACGATGCGGTCATTCTGCCCACCTGCCCGAATCTGCCGCCCGAAAAATCCCGGCTGGAGGCGGATCACGACCATTATGTCGCCCAAAACCTGCTGGCCCTGCGCAACACGCGGATCGGAAACCTGATGGGGCTGACGGCGCTGACCCTGCCGACATCGGTGAAATCCGCCGGGATTACCCTGCAATCGGCGCCCGGCAGCGAAGAGCGCCTGCTTCGCCTTGGCCACGCCGCCCATCGGGCGCTGGCTTAAAAGCAACAGGCGACCGGCCCGCTGAAAAATTTTGCGCGATTTGCTGGACAGCACATGTCAGGGGCCTGTATCCTTGGGGAAAAGCGGGGCGGAACGGCCCTGGATCCGAGGCAGTCATGGGTGGTGCAGTGCGGCGTGGTACAAAGCGGTCTTCGAACGCGAAGGCTTTGATCTTTCCGCCGGGGCGGGGCGTTTTCCTGCCCCCCATCCGGTAAAAGCGTCATCGCATTTTCCCAATGATTGCCGATAACTGGATGAATGTCGGGCGGCGTTCGTCCTGACCGTTCCGGGGTCTGTTGCGGGTGTGTAACCGCAACTGACCCCGCGAACGACATGCAGAGGCAAGGACAGGTAAGGATGGCATCGTATCAGGTCAGGCAGCGCGATCCGCTTCTGGACAGCGCGACACGGACAATTCTTGCGCGGCGCGGGAAAGAGCTTCTGGGCCTTGTGCTGGCAATCGCCGGGATCGGCTTTGCCCTGATGATGGGCAGCTATTCGCCCGACGATCCAAGCTGGTTTTCCGCCACCGACGCACCGGTCGGCAACTGGCTGGGCCATCCGGGGGCGTCGCTGGCCGCGCCGCTTCTCATGGTCGCCGGCTGGGGCGTCTGGGGCATTGCCGCAATCCCGATTATCTGGGGCGTCCGGTTCATGACCCATCACGGCGAAGAGCGCGCCCTGGGCCGTCTGATCTTCGCACCCATCGCCGTGGCGCTGATTTCCGCCCATGCCTCGACCCTGGCCCCGCCCGCGTCGTGGCCGCACAGGGACTTCGGGCTGGGCGGACTGTTCGGCGATGCGCTTTCCGCCGCGCTGCTGTCCGTGTTGCAGGAATGGGGCGGGCTCGCGGTCTGGCTGAAGGCGCTGTCCGCCCTGTCCGGCGTCGCAATGATCGCGATGCTCCTGTTTGCCACCGGCTTCAACCGGCGGGAACTCTCCTCCACCGGCCGCTTTCTGCTGATGGGTCTGATCCTCGGCTACGCCGGGCTGATGCGGCTGATCGTGCGCGGGGCGGTGGGGGCCATGGTGCTGGCCCGCATGATGAACGGGTCGCGCCGGACCCGGAAAAAGGCCGCAGAAGAAGGGGCCGGACAGTCCCGACCCGACGGGTTTGAAGCCGTCCAGGCGCGCGTCTTGCGGGCAGAGCCTGCGGTTTCCCGCACCGCTGCGCCGCTGGCGGAAGGGACGATGGACGAAGAAACGGCGGAGCAGACGCCAGGCCCCGGCATTCTCGGCGCGATCTTCCGCCGCCGCCAGCGGGAACCGGTAGAGCCGGAGCCGACCGGCCATGACGATGACATGGACGGCGACGCCCGCATCCGCGCCAGGATCAGCGATGTGATCAAGTCCCGCGGGCGTCAGCCGCCGGTCATCGGCGATACCGCTCGTCGGGAACCCCGCCTGACCCGGCGCTCCGGCCCGGAGCCGCTTGTCGCGGACACGATGCCCCCCGTCGAGGCCCCGACCGCAACACCGCCCGACCCGACGATCAGAGAGCCCCTGCCGACGCCGGAACCCCGGGTCTGGTCCGGCCCTGCACACACGCCGCCGGAACCGGACTGCGGCGTCGTGCAGCACAGCCCCCGCAAGGCGATCCGGCCCTCGCGCCAGGCCCGGGCCGAGGCGCAACCGGCGCTGCCGTTCGAGGACAAGGCCAACGAATACGAATGCCCGCCGCTCAGCCTGCTGACCGATCCCGGCCGCATCAAACGGCACCACCTGTCGGATGAGGCGCTGGAGGCAAACGCGCGTATGCTGGAAAACGTGCTGGACGATTACGGCGTGAAGGGCGAAATCGTGTCGGTCCGCCCCGGCCCCGTCGTCACCATGTACGAACTCGAACCGGCGCCGGGGCTGAAGGCCAGCCGCGTCATCGGTCTGGCCGATGACATTGCGCGGTCGATGTCGGCGCTGTCCGCGCGGGTTTCCACCGTGCCGGGCCGCTCGGTGATCGGCATCGAACTTCCGAACGAAAAGCGCGAAATGGTCGTCCTGCGCGAAATCCTCGCAGGTCGCGCCTTTGGCGATGGCAACCACCGCCTGCCGCTGGCGCTTGGCAAGGACATCGGCGGCGAACCGGTTGTCGCGAACCTGGCCAGGATGCCCCACCTGCTGATCGCGGGGACGACCGGCTCCGGTAAATCCGTGGCGATCAACACCATGATCCTGAGCCTGCTCTACAAGCTGTCCCCGAAAGAATGCCGGATGATCATGATCGACCCGAAGATGCTGGAACTCAGCGTCTATGACGGCATCCCGCATCTGCTGTCGCCGGTCGTGACCGACCCGAAAAAGGCCGTCGTCGCCCTGAAATGGGTCGTGGGCGAGATGGAGGAGCGCTATCGCAAGATGTCCAGAATGGGCGTGCGCAACATTGATGGCTACAATGGCCGGGTCCGTGACGCCCTGTCGGAGGGCGAGATGTTCAGCCGCACCGTCCAGACCGGTTTTGACGAGGAAACCGGCAACCCGATCTTCGAGACCGAGGGGTTCGCCCCCGAAATCATGCCCTTCATCGTCGTCATCGTCGATGAGATGGCCGACCTGATGATGGTCGCCGGCAAAGAGATCGAAGCCTGCATCCAGCGCCTTGCCCAGATGGCGCGGGCCTCGGGCATCCATCTGATCATGGCCACCCAGCGCCCGTCGGTCGATGTCATCACCGGCACGATCAAGGCCAACTTTCCGACCCGGATTTCCTTTCAGGTGACATCGAAAATTGATAGCCGGACGATTCTGGGAGAGATGGGCGCCGAGCAGCTCCTCGGCATGGGCGACATGCTCTACATGGCGGGCGGCTCCAGGATCGCCCGCGTTCACGGCCCGTTCTGTTCCGATGTGGAGGTCGAGGAGATCGTGAATTACCTCAAGACCTACGGTCCCCCCGAATATGTGGGCGACGTAGTGGACGGCCCCGATGAGGACAGGGAAAGCGACATTGATCTGGTTCTGGGCCTCGGCGGCAACACGGATGGCGAGGACGCGCTTTACGATCAGGCCGTCGCCATCGTCATCAAGGATCGGAAATGCTCCACCTCCTACATTCAGCGCAAGCTGGCGGTGGGCTACAACAAGGCCGCGCGGCTGGTGGAGCAGATGGAGGAACAGGGCCTCGTCAGCCCCGCCAACCATGTGGGCAAGCGCGAGATTCTGGCGCCGGAGCAGCAGTAACGCTTGGCACATGATCCGGCATGGTGGATACTGTGATCGGGGAGACCGGATAATGGGCAGTCAGGCGCAAAAAGATCTTTGCAGTTTTCTGAATGGCCGGAAATTTACAACGGTCATGGCCGGTCCGCCTTGGCGGTTTGCGAACCGGACGGGCGCGGCTGACGTGGGACACCTGAAAATACAATTCCGGTGTTGCCGCGGAATAATCAGGGGAATCACAAAGGATAAACCATGTCACGGAAAGCCCCCGGAAAATCACACTGCATTGGAAACTCGATTCAAGAAAAAGCCATCGTTGCCTGCGAAGACAACATCGAGTTCATGCAGAAATTACCGGATGAACTGTTCAACCTGATTGTCACGTCGCCGCCATACAATCTCGGAAAATCATATGAAAGCCGCTCGGCGATCGAGATTTATCTGGCCACCCAAGAGCGGGTGATTTGTGAATGCGTTCGGCTTCTGGATGAACGCGGTTCCATTTGCTGGCAGGTGGGGAACTATGTAGAGAATGGCGAAATCATGCCTCTCGATACGCTCCTGTATCCGATTTTCCGGAATCACGGGTTGAAACTGCGCAACCGAATTGTCTGGCATTTCGGCCACGGTCTGCATTGCAAAAAGCGCCTCTCAGGCCGATACGAAACGATCAGCTGGTGGACGAAAACAGGTGACTACACCTGGAATCTGGACGCGATACGGGTTCCCGCCAAGTATCCTGCCAAGAAACATTTCAAAGGCCCGAACGCCGGCAAGCCCTCTGGCAACCCGCTCGGCAAGAACCCGAGCGATGTCTGGATGTTTCCAAACGTCAAGAACAACCATCCCGAGAAGACAATTCATCCGTGCCAGTTCCCGGTGGAGTTGGTTGAGCGCCTGGTGTTATCCATGACGGAAGAAGGCGATGCGGTTTTTGATCCGTACATGGGTGTTGGTTCGGCGCTTGTAGCGGCACTGAAGCACCACAGACTCGCCTATGGATGTGATGTCGTTCGGGAGTACGTCGATATTGCCAAAAAGCGAATTGACGACTTGAGCGCCGGAACATTGCCGATGCGTCCAATGGGGAAGGCGATTTATGACCCCACGCTTCCGCGTGGCGGTCACTGATGCAGGTCGGCGGTGAATACTCCCACCTCAACGGAGAGGAATACCTTCTCGTACACCGGCCCGAATTGTGGCTGGAAGTCCAGAGCGTGATTGCGTCCATTGACGCAGAATCATGCCGAACCAAAATCTCGAAAGAGAAACGCATGAAGGAGAAACGCCTGTATTCCCCAATCGCCATGAATAAAGCTTTCAAGGCTGGTTTATCGGCCCTGGGTTGGAAAGAACGCAGGAACACATTCTGGATCACAAATGATGAAAAGCTTCTCCGAGGAATTTACGGATTGCCGGAATGCGAGCAGAAAGCGGCGATTCAAGAAGCCGGTCATGACCCGATCATGTCCTACAACCAGACCGATTTCGTAAAATCCCGGGTTGCAGTTGAGGTTCAATTCGGGAAATATGCGTTCGTCGCGCATGATCTGTTTGTCAAGCACCTGAGCTTTTATGTGTCTGACATCATCGACGTGGGGATAGAAATCCTGCCGATGAAGGAACTTGAAAAAGAGATGTCCAGCGGAGTTCCATATTTTGAACGTGATCTGCTGAATGTCATAAGACAGGGGCGGGGGGTGCCGGCAGTTCCGCTGGTGCTGATTGGAGTATTGCCCTGAGAGTGTCGGAACGCGCATTTGATTGCCGGGCCTGTCGAGCTGGCGGGTCTCTGTCGGAAAGGCCCGACCCTCCGATGTGATGACCGGCGCGCCGCCCATCAGCCGCGCCACCGGTTCCGCTCCCCCGGATGCGATAGCCCACGGTCTGCCCGCCCGCGCTCCCGCTTCGGGGCGGTGATCAACCCCGGCAGGCAAGGGGGGACATCCCCGCTTTTCAAACCGGCAATGCGCGGGCATAAGGGCGGGGACCGGAACAACTGCACCGCGCGGAATGGCAAGGGAACTGGCAGAACGGATACTGGCGGGTGAAAGGCGGGCGCTGGCCCGTGCGATCACGCTTGTCGAAAGTGCGCGCGGCGATCACCGGGGCGCGGCGTTGGCGCTTTTGCAATCCGTCGCGGATGCCGACCGGCAAGCCTTGCGCATCGGCCTGTCGGGAACGCCGGGGGTTGGAAAATCCACCTTCATCGAAGTCTTCGGCATGATGCTGATCAAACTGGGGCTGCGCGTCGCCGTTCTGGCGGTCGATCCCAGTTCCGCCCGCTCCGGCGGTTCCATCCTCGGCGACAAGACCCGCATGGAGCGCCTGTCGCGCGAACCTGCCGCCTTCATCCGCCCTTCCCCCAGCCGGACCCATCCGGGCGGCGTCGCCCGCCGCACGCGCGAGGCGGTGACGCTTTGCGAGGCGGCAGGCCATGACGTGGTGCTGATCGAAACTGTGGGCGTCGGCCAGTCCGAAACCGTGGTCGCGGAACTCTGCGACATCTTTGTGCTTTTGATGGCCCCGGCGGGCGGGGATGAGTTGCAGGGCCTCAAGCGTGGCATCATGGAAATCGCCGACCTGATTCTGGTCAACAAGGCCGACGGGGATCTGAAAGCCGCCGCCACCCGGACCTGCGCCGATTATGCAGGCGCCCTGCGCCTGATGCGCAGACGCCCTGACGATCCGGAGGGCTTTCCCGGGACGACGGCAATTTCAGCCCTGCAAGAGGACGGCATACAGGCCGCCTGGGCAGAGATGCAGGCGCTGTCCGGCTGGCGGCGCGAACAGGGGCACTGGGCGGCGCGCCGGGCGCGGCAGGCGCGCTACTGGTTCGAGGAAGAGGTGCGTCAGGGCCTGCGCGACCGTTTGCATCAGGATGAAACGCTGCACATGCTGATGCAGAGCCTGGGCGCGGATGTGGCGGCGGGTCGCCGGACCCCGTCGGTTGCGGCGGCGGAACTGCTTAACAGATACGGCAAGGCCCGATGAATCGCTTGACGGCGACCGGGATTGTACGTAAGTCCCGCCCCTGAGGATTTGCGGGCGCTGCCGGTGTGGCGCTCATCCGTATTGTCGGGCCGCTGCCGGGTCCGACCGGGACGAAGGAACAGAACCCATGTCGCGCCGCTGCGAACTGACCGGAACAGGCCCGATGGCTGGCAACAATGTCAGCCACGCGAACAACAAGACCAGGCGTCGGTTTCTGCCGAACCTGAATAACGTGTCCCTGCAATCCGAAACGCTGGGCCGTGCATTCAGGCTGCGCATCTCTGCCGCCGCGCTGCGCAGCGTCGATCACCGCGGTGGTCTGGACGGGTTCCTGGCCAAAGCCAGGGACAGCGAGTTGTCCGGCAACGCGCTGAAGATCAAGAAAGAGATACTGAAGGCGCAAGCCTCTGCCTGAATCCGGGCGTGACGGACGGGGGTGACGGATTGTGCGGGCGGCAACGGCCTCCGGTAACGCCGCCGGCCATTGCCGCCGGGGACATTTCGCACGGTTTCTGCGCACAGGCTTTGCGCCGGGCAAAATTCAGACCGTCAGATTTGGAATGATCTGCTTTTTCCGGCTGACAATGCCGGGCAGGACCACCGTGTCCAGGGAACAGACGGTGGCGAAGGATTTCTCGGCGACCGATTTCACCACATCGTTCGGGATCAGCAGCGTCGATTCCCCGTTCAGAATATCGACCACGAAAAGCAGAACCTGATCCACCTCATCCTCCTGGGCGACGGTGGCCATGTTTTCCATCAGCCCGGCCTTGCGTTCCAGCACCGTCGCCGGAGAGGTGGTTTCAAGGACGCTTACCCGGAACCGGGTGCCGCCGACCTCGTATGGCTTGGAATCCATGCGCAGCAATTCGGCGTCGGAGAACGCCGAGACATCGGATTTCGCCGCGAACATCCCGGCGGCGTAGGCCGGAATGTCGATGCCCAGATCGGCGGCCAGTTTCACGGCCACGGCGCGGTCATGGCCGGTGGTGGTGGGCGAACGGAATTCCAGCGTGTCGGACAGGATGCAGGACAGGGCCGCGCCCCTGATCGCTTCGGGCATCCGGGCGGCGTCGGCGCCCATCAGATCGACCATGATCGTCGCGGTGCAGGCCAGCGGGCGGATGGTGATGCTGATCGGCGTTCTGGTCTTCAGCCCGCCTTGCAGCATGTGGTGGTCGATGACCTCCTGCACGTCGGCCTCGTTGATCGAGGGGGGCAGTTCGGCGACGTTGTTGGTGTCAACGACAACGCAGCGCTCTCCGGCGGCGACATCGGCGATGATGCCGGGCTTGTCGAGGTTCCAGTGCTCCAGCATGAAGGCGGCCTCGGTATTGGGTTCGCCCAGCAGTTTCGGCGCTGCCGTCTCGCCCCTGATCTCGTTCAGGTACCAGGCCCAGACGATGGCGGAGCCGGTGGAATCGGTGTCGGGGGCCTTGTGGCCGAAAACCAGTGTGGTCATCAGTTCAGTCCATCCTTGATGCGCATTTCGGGCGTTTTACAGGGTGTGGCGCGGGGGGTGTCACCTGTGCGCGGCGGCGTGTGGACAGTTTTTGACGCCATGGACGAGCATGATGTCTATGACGGTGTCACCTGTGCGCGGCGGCGTGTGGACGGTTTCCGGTATCAATGCCCGGATCGGGTCCGTGGTGCGGCGGTTGCGCAACCAGTGCGTCATTCGCCAGCGAATCAGAGAGTCGCGGTGGATGGAAATATACCGGACACCGGCCATACGCGCCGCCGCGCGTATGCGGGTTTCGTATTCCCTGGTGCACCCGTCGCTGTTGATGATAAGGACCACAGGCCGCTTGCCTGTCAGATGCGCGGCGAAAAGGGCCTGCTGAATGCTGTCGAGGGAACTGCGCTTGTCCAGCCCCACTTCGATCACCTCTGACGGGGTTTCGCAATCCACGCGGATTTTGTGCGGATTGCCGCCTGCCGAATAGTGGTGGGTCGCCTCGGGTTGCCCCCCCAGCGCGATCAGGGTGCAGTAAATGGCCGCAAGTACGATTTCACCCAAAGGTCGCTCTCCGGTTCCAGACGAACCGTTTCTGCGGTCAGTCCGTTAACAAAGGTAAACAATCAATTAACCGCGAGGGGGGGATTTTTCAAGTCCGGGCAGGCGCCGAAGAAGAAAACGCATGAATGTGCCGGGCCGGTTCTGCAATCCGCCCCCCCCGACAGGACGGAACCGGCGAAATATTTCGCCGGTGCGCTGTTGACACATGCCCGCCGCATCCTTACATCAGCGCCGTTGGCACTCCGCACTGATGAGTGCCAACGATATTGGAAACCTCGAACGAAGGAGCGTTCAGAGATGGCATTGAAACCGCTGCATGATCGTGTGCTGGTCCGCCGTGTTGAAGGCGACGAAAAGACCGCAGGCGGTCTGATCATTCCAGACAACGCCAAGGAAAAGCCCCAGGAAGGTGAAGTCGTCGCGTGCGGCGATGGCGCCCGGAAGGATTCCGGCGAGCTGATCGAAATGGCCGTGAAAACGGGCGACAAGGTTCTGTTCGGCAAATGGTCCGGCACAGAAGTCACCGTCGAGGGCGAAGAACTGATGATGATGAAGGAAAGCGACATCCTGGGCGTCATTGCCTGATCCGGTCTTTCATCGAACCGAAACAGAAATCTAGGAGCAAGCACAATGGCTGTTAAGGATGTCAAATTCGGCACTGACGCCCGCAACCGCATGTTGAACGGCGTGAACACGCTGGCAGACGCCATGAAAGTCACCTTGGGCCCGAAAGGCCGCAATGTGGTGCTGGACAAATCCTTTGGCGCACCGCGAATCACCAAGGACGGTGTGACGGTGGCCAAGGAAATCGAACTTGAGAACAAGTTCGAAAACATGGGCGCGCAGATGGTGAAGGAAGTCGCCAGTCGCACCAATGACGAAGCCGGCGACGGCACCACCACCGCCACGGTTCTGGCCCAGGCGATCGTTCGCGAGGGCCTGAAACAGGTTGCCGCCGGTCTGAACCCGATGGACCTGAAGCGCGGCATCGACCTGGCCACCGCCCATGTGGTCGCCTCGATCAAGGCCGCGTCGCGCGAAGTCAAGGACAGTGACGAAGTTGCCCAGGTCGGCACCATTTCCGCCAATGGCGAGGCTGACATCGGCGAGCAGATCGCCGATGCGATGCAGAAGGTCGGCAATGACGGCGTCATCACCGTCGAGGAAAACAAAGGTCTGGTGACTGAAACCGAAGTCGTCGAAGGCATGCAGTTCGACCGCGGTTATCTGTCGCCCTACTTTGTCACCAACTCTGACAAGATGATCACCGAACTGGAGGATGTGATGATCCTCCTGCACGAAAAGAAACTGTCGTCGCTGCAACCGATGGTTCCGCTGCTGGAAGCCGTCATTCAGTCGCAAAAGCCGCTGCTGATCGTTGCGGAAGACGTGGAAGGCGAAGCGCTGGCGACCCTGGTTGTCAACAAACTGCGCGGCGGCCTGAAAATCGCTGCCGTGAAGGCGCCGGGCTTCGGCGACCGCCGCAAGGCCATGTTGCAGGATCTCGCCATTCTGACCGGCGGTCAGGTCATTTCCGAAGACCTGGGCATGAAACTCGAAAACGTCACCATGGACATGATGGGTTCGGCCAGGAAAGTGTCGATCACCAAGGATGAGACCACCGTCATCGACGGCAATGGCGACAAGGCCGAGATTCAGGCCCGCGTGACCCAGATCCGTCAGCAGATCGAGGATACCACTTCGGACTACGACCGTGAAAAGTTGCAGGAACGTGTTGCCAAACTGGCTGGCGGCGTGGCGGTCATCCGGGTTGGCGGCATGACCGAGATCGAAGTGAAAGAGCGCAAGGACCGCGTCGATGACGCGCTGAATGCGACCCGCGCCGCGGTTCAGGAAGGCATCGTCGTGGGTGGCGGTGTTGCCCTGATTCAGAGTGCGAAGACCCTGATCAGTGTCAAGGGCGCGAATTCGGATCAGGGTGCGGGTATCGTCATCGTGCGCCGCGCTCTGGAAGCGCCGCTGCGCCAGATCGCCGAGAATGCCGGTGTTGACGGTGCTGTCGTCGCCGGCAAGGTTCGCGAATCCAGCGATCCCGCCTTTGGCTTCAACGCGCAGACCGAAGAATATGGCGACATGTTCGCCTTCGGTGTGATCGACCCGGCCAAGGTGGTTCGGACCGCTCTGGAAGATGCGGCCTCGGTTGCGTCGCTGCTGATCACCACCGAAGCCATGGTGGCCGACAAGCCGGAGCCGAAAGGCGCAGCCCCGGCAATGCCCGACATGGGCGGCATGGGCGGCATGGGCGGCATGATGTAAGCCATCCGGCAACCGGATCGGGGAAGGGGCCGCATTGCCGGCCCCTTTTCCATGTCCGCAGGTTGCCGGGCGGAGCGCCTGCGGCGGCACTCCTTCCGGTGTGCGGTGCGGGGTTGGGGGCGCTGCGCCCCCTCCCTGCTTCCCTGCGGGGACGATCCACCCCCGGGGTTGCGGGCGCATGGCCGACAGGCCGCTACAGACCGGCCTCTTTCGCGATCTGCGCCCTTGATTTCCGGGCGCGTTCGGTCTCGCTCTTCAACTGTCCGCAGGCCGCCATGATGTCTTCGCCGCGCGGAGTGCGGATCGGGCTGGCGTAACCGGCCTTGCAGATGATGTCGGCGAATCGCCGGATGCGTTCGTCGGGCGACCGCCCATACGGCGCGCCGGGCCATTCGTTGAACGGGATCAGGTTCACCTTGGCCGGGATGCCCCTGACAAGTTTCAGCAGGCGATACGCATCCTCATCGCTGTCGTTCACGCCATCCAGCATCACGTATTCGAACGTGATGCGCTCCGAATTCGACAGGCGCGGGTATTCGCGCAGCGCGTCCAGAAGTGCGGCAATGTTCCAGCGCCTGTTGATCGGCACCAGCGTGTCGCGCACCTCATCGGTGGTGGCGTGGAAAGACACCGCAAGCAGGCAGCCGATCTCCCGGGCCGTCCGCGCGATTTCCGGCACCACCCCGGATGTCGAGAGCGTGATCCGGCGGCGCGACAGGCTGATCCCCTCGCCATCCATGGCGATCTTCATCGCATCGCGCACATTCCCGAAATTATAGAGCGGCTCGCCCATGCCCATCAGCACGACATTGCTGAGCAGCCGTGTTTCGTCATTCGGGCGCCGCCCCGGTTCCGGCCATTCGCCCAGATCGTCGCGCGCGACCATGATCTGGCCGACGATTTCCGCCGCCGTCAGGTTGCGCACCAGTTTCTGCGTGCCGGTATGGCAGAAGGAACAGCTCAGCGTGCAGCCGACCTGTGAGGAAACGCACAGCGTCCCGCGACCCTTTTCGGGGATATGGACGGTCTCGACCTCATGCCCGCCAGCAATGCGCAGCAGGTATTTGCGCGTGCCGTCCGCGCTTGTCTGCCGGGTCACGACCTCTGGCACCCCGATCACGAAATGATCGGCCAGAAGCGCGCGGTAATCCTTTGCCAGACTGGTCATCGCGCCAAAGTCGCGCACACCCTTGTGGTAGATCCACTGCCAGACCTGCCCGACCCGCATCCCGGCCTGCCTTTCGGGCGTGCCTGCGGCCAGCAACGCCCGGCGCATCCCGTCGCGGGTAAGCCCGACAAGGTTCGTCCTGCCGCCTTCCGGCAGCGTGCGGGGGATGGTCAGAACATCCTGCGTGATCGGGGCGGTGGCGGTCATCGGCATTGTCCGGGAAACTCCAGACGGGGGTTCTACACCAGAAACGCGCGGATGAGAACCACCCGCGCTTCAAACCGGCCATGTCGCAGTCACCTAGCTGTTCCATCCCGTATGATCATATTTCCCCTCGTCGAACTGCCCTTTTCATGGCAAGGTCGGTTCTGTGGGACATTCGGGACGGGGTGCGACCATGGTGATCCAACTTCACAAGCAGGCTACAACGACGCCGAAGGTTCGGTCGGCCCTCCAGGCCAGTGATGCGTCTGCTTCCATCTTGGCGGAGCGATACGGGACGACCGAGCAGACTGTCTACAAATGGCGGCGCCGCGATGGCGTCGAGGATCGCAGCCACACGCCACACCGGCTGCAAACCACGCTGACACCGGCGCAAGAGGCGGTTGCGGTGACCTTGCGCAGGACGCTGCTGGTATCACTCGACGACCTGCTGGCGGTGGTGCGAGAGTTCCTGAATCCGAATGCCTCGCGCTCTGGCCTGGACCGCTGCCTTCGTCGTCATGGTGTGGGAAACCTACGCGATCTGAAGGCCAAAGCACCGAAGCCGAAGCACAGCGCCTTCAAGGCCTACGAGCCAGGATACATACACATCGACCTGAAATACCTACCGCAAATGGCCGATGAAACCTCGCGCCGCTATCTTTTCGTGGCCATCGACCGGGCGACGCGTTGGGTCTTCATTCGTGTCTTCAAAGCCAGGACTGCCGCCAACGCCCGCCGCTTCCTGCGCGATCTGGAACGGGCCTGCCCGATTTGCATCCGCACTGTGTTGACCGATAACGGCAAGGAGTTCACCGACCGGCTGTTTGGTCTACGCAAGCGCGCTGCAACCGGCGCGCATGCGTTCGATGCGCTTTGCGCAGACCTCGATATCGACCACCGCTTGACCCCGCCGAAGTCGCCCCAAACCAACGGCATGGTCGAGAGGTTCAACGGCCGCATCGAGGAGGTGCTCCAAAGCCATCACTTCCGTTCCGGCGAAGACCTGGAGACAACGCTGCACCGCTATGTCTGGCTCTACAACCAGCAGTTTCCTCAGTCGGCATTGAGCACCAGAACGCCCTTGCAGGCCATGAAGGACTGGCACAAACTCAAGCCGGAACTGTTCAAAAAACAGCCATACTACCTTCCGGGATGTGACACCTAGCCGCCGCAGCGCTGCCCGGCATCCGTCAGCGCGGCGGTGAAACCATAAAGCGAGAACGTGTCCTTCGTCGTCGTCCCGCGCGACGACCGTCCGGTGACGACGGCGGCCACGCCGCGCTTCATTGCCGCCAGGATATTCTCATCCTCGGACGGCTCGGGCCAGGCATGTTTATCCTCCTGCCAGGGGGTCGCCGGATCGTCTTCGGCCATGGTGAAGAACCGGAACGTGCTGTCGGCGATCTCGACCGACACGGCGGAACCACCGGCGTAGGGGTAGCCCCCGGTCAGCGAAACGACCGGCATCGCGCCACGGCCCGGCTCATGGGTCACGAACATCATGATCTCGCCCCGGTTCACGGACACCACCCGGCCATCGCGGGTGTTCTCGGATTTCTCCGGCACCGCGACGATCCAGCACTGGGTCGGGTCGGAATCGACAAACACGCTCCAGTCCGTATGGGCGCCGACCCGGTTTTCCGATGTCTGCTGCGCGCCTGCCGCCGTCGCTGCCGCTGTCGCCACCGCCATGGCGACCGCCACGGACACGATGCCCCTTGCAAGATATAATGTCATGATGTCACAGCCTCCAGCCATTCGTGCCTCCGCCTCCGCTGTCCCGGCCTTGGGCGCATGTTTTTCCGACCGGAAGCGAATTTCAACTCGATGGCTGCACAATAACGTAATAATGCAGGCGGGTGAAAGCCCTGTTGACGGAAAATCGCAGGGATCGGAGTTGCCGGAGGACAGGATGACATCACCAGCCCTGCTTGCCGAGATCTGGCGCGGAGATATTGTTGAATCCGTCCATCACGGCCATGCGGTCATCTGTGACCATACCGGCAGCATCGCCGCCGCCTGGGGCAACCCCGATCAGGTGATCTATCCGCGCTCTTCGTGCAAGATGCTCCAGGCTCTGCCGCTGGTCGAAAGCGGAGCGGCGGACAGGGCCGGGCTGACCCCGGAACATCTGGCGCTGGCCTGCGCCTCGCATGACGGGGCGGCGATTCATACCGGTCGCGTCGCTGCATGGCTGGCGGCTATCGGGCTCGGAGAAGGCGATCTGCGCTGCGGCCCGCAGATGCCGGGCGACCGCGCCGCGCACGAGGCGCTGATCCGGGCGGATCGGCAACCCTGCCAGTTGCACAATAACTGCTCGGGCAAACATGCGGGCTTTCTGACCCTTGCCCGGCATCTGGGCGCGGGGCCGGACTATATCGACCCGGATCATCCGTTGCAGAAATCTATCCGCGCCGCATTCGAAGAGGTCACGGGGCTGGACAGCCCCGGCCATGGGATCGACGGCTGCTCTGCCCCCAATTTCGCGACCACCGTGCATGGTCTGGCCCGCGCCATGGCCGCATTCGCCGCCGCGCGCGAAGGCGGTGGCAAACGGCAGGCGGCGTCGGTGCGGCTGACCCGCGCCATGATCGCGCATCCCCGACTGGTTGCCGGCGAAAGGCGCGCCTGTACGGAACTGATGCAGGCCATGGATGGCCGCGCCGCGATCAAGACCGGCGCAGAGGGCGTCTTTGCCGCGATCCTGCCGGACCAGAAGCTCGGCATCGCGCTGAAGGTGTCCGATGGGGCGACTCGCGGATCGGAATGCGCGATCACCGCGCTTCTGGTCCGGCTTGGGGTGCTTGACGCCGGACACCCCGCCGCCCGGCGCCGCATGAACGCCCCGATCCCGAGCCGCAGCGGCCTTTGTGCCGGGGCGATCAGACCGGCGGCGGGTCTGCTGGCCTGAAGCGGTAATTGAAACTGCCGGAAAAGTCCGGCTTTCCGGGGCCGGATCACGAAGCGAACTCTTCGCGGGCATAACCCTGAAGATACAGGAGTGCGGTCAGATCCCCGTGATTGATGCGGGTATCGCATTGCGCCGCCACAACCGGCCTGGCATGGAGCGCAACGCCGGAGCCTGCCAACCCCAGCATCCCCAGATCGTTCGCGCCGTCGCCGACGGCCATCGCCTCTGACGGATCGAGGCCCAGACGCGCGGAAATCTCTTGCAACGCCGCCGCCTTGGCGTCACGCCCGAGGATCGGCTCGGCCACCGTGCCGGTCAGCCTGCCGGCCTCCACATGCAGCACGTTCGCCCGGCTTTCATCAAAGCCCAGCGCCTCTGCCACCGGCGATGCGAACGCGGTGAAGCCCCCGGACACAAGGGCGGCATGGCCGCCGTTCGCCTTCATCGTCGCAACCAGAGCCCGCCCGCCGGGCATGAAGGTGATCCGCTCCTTGTAAACCCTGCCGATGATCCCCGCATCCAGCCCCTTCAGCAGGGCCACCCGCTCACGCAGGGCGTCCTTGAAATCCAGTACTCCGTTCATCGCCCGTGCGGTGATGTCCGCCACATGCGCGCCAACGCCCGCCGCCGCCGCCAGTTCAATGATACATTCCTGCCGGATCATGGTCGAATCCATATCCGCCAGCAGCATTTTCCTGCGCCGTCCCGCTGCCCGCTGCACCACCAGATCGACGCCCAGTTTCTGCATGTCGCCCCAGACCTGCCAGCGATTCCCTGGCAGTTCCGGGATCATGAATTCCGCCGCCTCATCCGGCGAAAGCCACACCGCCGCCGCCCCGCCCCAGGCGTTTCGCACCGCCTCGACCAGGGGCGGCTCCAGACCCGGCTGCGCGGGGTCGCAAAGCAATGTCGTGACGAACATGGCGTGTTTCCGATGATGAACAGAGATGCCGCTTTTTGTTCCCAGGCGGCGAACTAGCGCCTTTTTCCGGGTTGCGCCAGCCGAATTTGCCCCGTAACTCCGCAACCGGGACACCCCTCCCCAACGAGGGGCACATATCTGAAAGGGTATCATGACCAATATTGCAAAACCGGCGGCGCGGCCGGTCAGTTCGCGTTTTTCCTCGGGCCCCTGCGCCAAACCCCCCACCTGGACTCTCGACGCTCTCGCCGACGCGCCGCTTGGCCGGTCGCACCGCGCAGGCATCGGCAGGGGCAAACTGGAAGCCGCCATCGAAGGCACGCGGGAGGTGCTGGGCATTCCCGCGGATTTCAGGGTCGGCATCGTGCCCGCCTCTGACACCGGGGCCGTCGAAATGGCGCTCTGGTCGGTTCTGGGCGAACGCCCGGTCGAGATGCTGGCCTGGGAAAGTTTCGGCAAGGGCTGGGTCGCGGATGTGGACGGGCAACTGAAACTCGGCGCCATCGTGCATGAGGCCGGGTATGGCCGCCTTCCCGATCTTCATGCGGTGAATTTCGACCATGATGTCGTCTTTACCTGGAACGGCACCACATCCGGGGTGCGGGTGCCGAACGGCGATTTCATCCCGGCGAATCGCAAGGGCCTGACGATATGCGACGCGACCTCTGCCGCCTTCGCGATGGAACTGCCCTGGGACAAGCTGGATGTCGCCACCTTCAGTTGGCAGAAAGTGCTGGGCGGCGAGGCCGCGCATGGAGTGCTGATCCTGTCGCCCCGCGCGGTCGAACGGCTGGAAAACCACACCCCCCCGTGGCCGCTGCCGAAAATCTTCCGCCTGACCAGGGACGGCAAGCTGATCGACGGCATCTTCAAGGGCGCCACCATCAACACCCCGTCAATGCTGGCGGTAGAGGATTACCTTTTTGCCCTTGACTGGGCCCGGTCGGTGGGCGGTCTGCCCGCCCTGATCGCCCGCGCCAACGCCAATGCGGCGGCGGTTGCGAAATTCGTCGAACGGAAAAGCTGGATTGATTTCCTCGCCGAAGCGCCGGAAACCCGCTCCAACACCTCTGTCTGTCTGAAATTCACCGATGACCGGATCAGGGATGGCGGCGCATTTGCCGGGGCGGTCGCCAAACGGCTGGAACTGGAAGGCGTGGCCTATGATATTGGCGCCTATCGCGCCGCCCCCCCCGGCCTGCGCATCTGGTGCGGCGGCACGGTCGAGGCATCCGATGTCGAAGCCCTGATGCCCTGGATCGACTGGGCGTTTCACACCGAACTGAACACCTGAACACCTGCTTGTCGGACCTTCCGGCACCCTTCGCGAAGTGCGTCCGGGAGGGCGCGATGACCCCCGGTCAGAAGACCAGAAAAGGAGCGCCGGAATGGCCCCGAAGGTAATCGTCTCCGACAAACTTTCCGAAACCGCCGTGCAGATCTTCCGCGAGCGCGGCATCGAGGTCGATTACGACCCCGCCATCGGCAGGGACAGGAATCGCCTGCTGAAGGTGATCGGCCGGTATGACGGCCTCGCCATCCGCTCTGCCACCAGGGTCACGGCCGGATTGCTGGCCGCCGCCGACAATCTGAAAGTCGTCGGCCGGGCGGGTATCGGTGTGGACAATATCGACATCCCCGCCGCCTCCGGGAAAGGCGTGATCGTCATGAACACGCCCTTCGGCAACGCCATCACCACCGCCGAGCACGCGGTCTCCATGATGATGGCGGTGGCCCGGCAAATCCCGGAGGCCAACGCCTCCACCCATGCGGGAAAATGGGAAAAGTTGCGCTTCATGGGGGTCGAACTGACCAACAAGACCCTTGGCCTGATCGGCTGCGGCAATATTGGCTCGGTCGTGGCTGACCGCGCCATCGGCCTGCGCATGAAGGTCATCGCCTATGACCCGTTCCTCGGCGAGGAACGCACCAGGGCGCTGGGCGTTGCCAAGGTCGAACTGGAAGAGCTGCTTTCGCGCGCCGATTTCATCACCCTGCATGTGCCCCTGACCGACAAAACCCGGAATATCCTGTCAGCCGACGCCATCGCCAGAACCAGACCCGGTGTGCGCATCATCAACTGCGCCCGCGGCGGTCTGGTCGATGAGGCGGCGCTGGCCGGGGCGCTGATATCCGGCCATGTGGCCGGGGCGGCCTTCGATGTCTTCTCGGAAGAACCCGCCACCGACAACCCGCTTTTCAACCTGCCCAATGTCGTCGTCACCCCGCATCTGGGCGCCGCCACGACCGAGGCGCAGGAAAATGTCGCCCTGCAACTGGCAGAGCAGATGTCCGACTATCTGTTGACCGGGGCCGTTCAGAACGCGCTCAACATGCCTTCGGTCACGGCGGAGGAAGCCGTCACCATGGGGCCGTGGCTGACACTCGTCCGGCATCTGGGCTCCTTCGTCGGCCAGATGACCGATGAGCCCGTTCAGGCGATCAACATCCTTTATGACGGCCATGTGGCCGGGATGAATCTCGACGCGCTGGACTGCGGCGTCATCGCCGGGATGATGAAGGCCACCAACCCGGATGTGAACATGGTTTCCGCCCCCATCGCCGCCGCGGAAAGAGGCATCAGAATCTCCCGCACCACGCAGGCCAAGACCGGCGTGTTCGACGCCTATGTCAAGCTGTCGGTGGTGACGGCCTCGATGGAACGCTCCATCGCCGGCACCGTCTTTTCCGACGGCAAGCCGCGGTTCATTCAGATCAAGGGCATCAATATCGACGCCGAGATCGGCAGGCACATGCTCTACACCACCAACGAGGACGTGCCCGGCATCATCGGCGCGCTTGGCCGGACCATGGGCGACAACGGCGTCAATATCGCCAACTTCACCCTGGGGCGCAAGGAAGCGGGGGGCGAGGCCATTGCGCTGCTCTATGTCGATCAGCCGGTCGCCCCGGCGGTTCTGAAAAAGCTGTTCGATACCGGCCTTTTCCATTCGGTCCGGCCACTGGCGTTCGAGATGGCCTGAGCGCCCCCGACATGGTACGATTGGCCCCCGCGCCCCGGCGGCGACTTTCACGTTCGGCTTCGGTGACTGTCCATGCCCTTACGCTTCTACGCCATCGGCGACATCCATGGCCATCTCGACAGGCTGGCAGAGGTTCACCGGCGGATCGAAGAAGACCGGAAGCGCACCGGCGACGCTGACGCACCGGTCATTCATGTGGGTGATCTGGTCGATCGCGGGCCGGATTCGGCGGGTGTGCTGGATTTCCTGATCGCAGGGCGGACCGGCGGGGCGCCATGGGTGGTTCTGAAAGGCAATCACGACCGGATGTTCGAGGGCTACCTGAATGACCGTCATCATCGCGACCGGCGATTGCGGGCGGAACGGGACTGGCTCGACCCGGTGATGGGCGGGCTGGATACGCTGGCGTCATACGGGGCCGGTATCGGGGGGGCGAAACGACCCCGAAACGCTGCATCGCGCGGCCCTGTCGCGGGTGCCCGCGCATCACCGCGCCTTTCTGGCCGGGCTGCCCTGCAACCATCGGGCGCCGGGCCTTTTCTTTGCCCATGCCGGTATCCGGCCGGGGGTTCCGCTCGACAGGCAGACCGAAGACGATCTCTGCTGGATACGCGGGCCTTTCATCGATGACCCGCGCGATCACGGCGCGCTGATCGTCCACGGCCACACCCCGGTGGATCGCGTCACCCACTATTGCAACCGGGTGAATATCGACACCGGCGCGGGGCATGGCAGGGCGCTGAGCGTCATTGTGATCGAAGACGGGGAGGTGCTGGAACTCTTGCCGGGCGGTTGCCGCAGGATCGTGCCGACAATCCATTGACGCCCTGGAAAACCACCCATAGGCTTTCTCCCGTGAAAAACGAACAGAAGATCGGCGCCCCCGGCGTCGCGCCTGAACGGGATGCGCCAGCCGATGCCACCATTGATGAAGGAGATTGGGATGAGACAATTCATTCTGGCAACCTTTTGGGTCGTGATTTCTGCAACGCCTTCCTGTGCGGAAAATTACACGGTTATCGAAGAGAAGGATGGTTCATTCGGGAATGTCCGTTCCCGGGTTATACTTGAGATAGAGATACCCGGGGCCGGATCGGAGCGGGAACAATTGCTGGCAATGATGAAAGCTGCGGTCGATCGGCACAGAAAGGACTGGCCGGATGCCGTATCCGTCAGGGTATGGGATGACTATGGGAACGATTTTTCTCTGGCCCGCAACGGAATTGACTATGCTCCGGATGGGTGCGGATGGGGCGGTGATAAATGCACCGGAGAGATATGGACGGACCTTCTCATGGGCCAAATTCCCGAAGACCTCTCGGAGTGGGGCGCTCCAGCAGATGAAGAGGAAGAGGCTGGCGAAGAAAAGGCGTGTCGGCAGAACCTCCAGTGCTGGGGTGACAGGCACATCCTGCAAGCGACGATCACATGTCAGCCGTTGATAGAGAGCCTTGCCAGATACGACCATGAATGGACGGACGGATGGTTCGGGTCAAAAATGAAGCGATGGCTCTGGAATGACAGAACAGCCGGGACCATTTCATATACGGGCAATGAAGTGAAGTTCCAGAATGGATTCGAGAACTGGATCAGGGTCACATACTGGTGTCATTACGATCCGAATAGCGAATCAGCGACCGTCAGCATCTTCGAATAAAATGCGGCGGCGGCGCGGCGGCGGTTGTCGATCAGCAGATGGGTACGGGAAGACGAATTGTACCAATGAGCTATGCCCGAAAGTTGGTGATGGTGTGATCAGGCGGCGTGGTGAATTTGCTTGATCCCGTCTGTGAACTCAACCCCTTCAATGATCTCTGGCATGCGGTTGGCGCCGTCGAGCTTTCGCCATTTTCCTTGCGCTGACATCATCAGCTTGAATGCCATGGCCAACCCGGTCCTGCGGCTCAGGCAGCCTTTGGTTTTGCCGGTGCGGTGGCGGACGGTGGCGAAGGTGCTCTCGATCGGGTTCGTGGTTCGGATGTGCTTCCAGTGCTCAGCAGGGAAGCCGTAGAAGGAGAGCAGCACAGCCCGGTCTTTGGTCAGTTTCCCAACCGCCTTGTCATATTTCGCGCCGTAGGTTTCCACGAAGAAATCGAAGGCGGCCCCGGCTTCGGTCTTCGTTTCCGCCTGCCAGATATCATGCAGGTGGCCCTTGGCTTTGGCCTGCACCGATTTGGGCATGGCGTTGAGAACGTTTCCGGTCTTGTGAACCCAACACCGTTGTTCCCGGGTGCTGCCGAAGACTTCGCGCAGCGCCGCCCAGAACCCCAAGGCACCGTCGCCAATGGCCAGATCGGGGGCGTGGGACAGCCCGCGACGCTTGAGATCGAGCAGCAACTCGCGCCAACTCTGCGTGCTTTCACGGTAGCCGTCGGTGAGGCCCGGAACCTCCTTGCGGCCCCACTCATCCGCGCCGATCAGCACCAGAACGCATTGTTTCTGCTCTTCCATACGCGGTTGGAAATAGACACCATCGGCCCAGACATAGACGAAACGCCGGGCACTGAGATCGCGGCGCTGCCAGCGTTCATACTCCGCCCCCCAGTCCGCTTTCAATCGCGAGATGGTGCTCGATGAAAGCCCTGCCGCGTTCGGCCCCAACAGCGCCCCAAGAGCCTCCTGAAAGTCGCCCGTGGAAATGCCCTTGTCTATTGGATTTCCCAGGCATTCGTATCCGTGCGATACGGATGCCACCCCTCGGGCCGCTGCAGCGGCCCGAGGGGTGGCGGGGGATGGATCGATGATGCCCTGGTCTTTGAGGACCGTTCTCAAGATGGATCACCCCCGCCCTTTTGATGAACCCGAACAGATAGTGGAGGAGGGAACACCCCTGCCTCGTATGACAAGAACGGGAGACGAAAAGGTCATGAATGATACCATCGGCATCGACATCTCGAAAGATCATCTCGACACCCATCGCCTGAGCGATGGCAAGGCGAAACGCTTCACCAACGACCGGACAGGACTGAAGACGCTGAAGAACTGGATCGGCCCGCAGTGCTGCCGCGTCGTCTACGAGCCTACAGGACGCTATCATCGCGATCTGGAGGCCCGCCTTTCAAAGACGGCTCACGCCATGGTCAAGGTGAACCCCAAACGCGCCCGCCGCTTCGCCGAAGCGGTCGGCCAGTCCGCCAAAACTGACCGGATCGATGCGGAACTGCTGGCCCGCATGGGGGCGATGCTTGACCTGAAGGCTTCACCGTTGCGCGATGAACCCATGAATGATCTGCGGGAGGTGCATGTCGCCCGGAGCGCTCTCATCAAGGACCAGACTGCCTGCCGGAACCGGCTCTGCGGTGCGCGCAACACACTCGTCAAGGCGCAACTGAAAACCAGGATGCGCCAGATTGCAAAGCAACTTGCCCAACTCGATGCCGAGTTGAAGAAGCGTATCTGCGAGGATGCAAAGCTTGCCAGACAGTTCGAGATCCTGCGGTCGATCCCCTGCCGTCGCAATACTCATCGAAATGCCGGAGATCGGAACCTTGACGCCCGGGCAGGCCGCCGCGCTTGCGGGCCTGGCCATATCCCGGAACGTCCGTTTCTTCGCCAGGCAGGCAGGCCGCCGCGCTTGCGGGCCTGGCTCCCTTCGTGCGCAAGTCCGGCAAATGGACAGCCAGAGCGAAAATCGGAGGCGGACGAGCCGGGCTTCGCCAGGCGCTCTACATGCCCGCCCTCGTCGCAGCGCGCTGCAATTCCCAACTCACCTGCGTCTACAAGGCTTTGCGTCAAAAGGGCAAGAAAGCCAAGGTCGCCCTTGTGGCAATCATGCGCAAGCTCATCATCCTCGCAAATACCTTGATCCGCGAAAACCGCCAGTGGTCCAAAATCAAACCTTGACCAAGACAGATATCTTGAGATAGAGCCACGGCAGCAGTTCCTCAATCGATCTGGTCTTGCGCAGCCAGGGCGGCAGGATCGACGAGGCGAAACGGATCTTTTCGTCCATATTGCCCCGGTCCCGCACCCGCGGCGCCTTCACTGCTATCGGGCCGATGCCGGTCATAACCTCGCGCTCGGGCAGATGACCATGGCGCACCAGCCGCGCACGGCCATCGTCCGTCACCTCGCGGGCATGGGCGGCGAGGAGCGTGGCCAATTCCGCTTCCACCGCCTGTTTGAGCAGTTGGCGCGCGCCGGTTTGCAGGATGTCGGTCAGCGGGTCAGACGAAAATCCCGATGGACCGGGCAACGGCGTGATGGTAGACTTCGTCATGTGGCATATCCTTTTCTCTGCTGAGAATTGCGGCGCGTGAACAACGCCATGATATGCCGCCAATCAGCGCCATAACCAACTTTCGGCTATAACTCTATCAAGCAGGTCTTTCAGGTCGTCATCCATGGTCTCGACACCGGCAGGAATGCCCTGCTTCCTTCGAGCTCCGATCCGGGCCTTGAGCCGCTTGCGCATATCGACGAGTTGACCTCTCCGGGTCGTCAGGGTTCCGGGAATACGCAGATTTTCGTCTGGCAGTTCTCGCCCGGCTTGCGGTCGGAATGCCATGAACCGGGCGATGAGTTCCGCATCTATCCGATCAGTCTTCGCGCGTGTGCCCCGGCAAAGCGCGAAGGCCCTGATCTGTGGCCTTGATCTGTGCTGGCAGCAATTGCACGGCCACGATGCCTGCGCCGACAAGTTCTGTCCAGAGCCTCCATTCCTGACCACCCGTGGCCTCAAATCCGACTTTGAGCGAACCGGAGAACCGCCGGATCATCGCGATCAGCGCAATATGGCCGTCCGCCGTGTCTGGATGCCGGAACCGCTTCTCGCCAGGAAGGCAGAACCCATCCAGCCAGTCGCGCGATACATCTGTCCCGGGAATGGTTATCTCAGCTATCATGTCACTCTCTCTTCCTTATGCTTCGCGGTCCCGCAAAACGGGCCGCCGTCAACTGTTCGAGACGGTGAAGAGAGGCAGGATCAGCCTGCTGGTGAACGTGGTCATGCCACAAGGTGTTCAGCGCTGTATCCCACCCCGTCACCGCTCCCGGCCGGGAGCGGTGACGGGGAATCTATAGCAGGGACGAGACACATGAGGTGTTCAGTCCCGGCATCTGGTGGATCGGGTTCAGTATGAAACGATCCGGCTCTGTTGTCCAGACCTTGCAGATGTATTCACAGGGCGTGAGGCCGCTGAGGGTCTTGAGCCTTCGGGCGAAGTTACAGGCGTTCATGAAGTCAGCCAGATGCGTTCGAAGTTGATCATGGTTGTCATAATGGAAGCGTTTGACGGTCGCGTCCTTGATGGTGCGGTTCATCCGTTCCACTTGCCCGCCACTCGGGAAAACAGTCCCCCGGACTGTTTTCTTGTCCTCGCGGCTCCATGGATGGTTGGGCCTGGTCAGGCGGCGCCCGATCCCGTTGGCCTTGTAGCGCGACAATCAAGATGAGAAGTGCGCGTCAATCAGGATGAGAATCCTTGGTCGCGACGTTTGGGACGATGCCGGGCTTTTGTGCCGCGATCAAGGGGTTTGATTTTTGATTGTCGCGGAGCGTCAATCAGCTTTGGTATTTTCCGGTGTGGCTTTTTGTGCAGGCCTTCCCGGCCCCTTTGCCTTTTGTGCTGCTCTTCGCCGGTAGCTTTCGACATTCATCTCGAAGATGGTTGCGTGGTGCACGAGCCTGTCGACGGCGGCCAATGTCATGGCCGGGTCTGGAAAAATCGCATTCCACTCCCCGAAGGGCTGGTTGGCCGTGATCAACATTGAGCGGCGTTCATATCTCGCGCTGATGAGTTCGAAGAGCACACTGGTTTCAGCCTGATCCTTGGTGACGTAGGTGATGTCATCGAGGATCAGCAGATGGAATTTGTCGAGCTTTGCAATGGCACTTTCGAGGACGAGATCGCGGCGGGCCTGTTGGAGTTTCTGGACCAGATCGGTGGTGCGGCTGAATAGGACGCGGTAGCCTTGCTCGACAAGGGCGAGCCCGATGGCTGAGCCGAGATGTGATTTGCCCACACCTGGCGGCCCAAACAGCAGGATGTTGCCGCCCTTTCCGATCCAGCTGTCGCCAGCGGTGATCGCACTGACATGGGCCTTGGACAGCATGGGGACGGCTGTGAAGTCGAAGGTGTCGATCGTTTTTCCGGGCAACAGGCGTGCCTGTGCGAGATGTCGCTCGATACGACGGCGATCTCGTTCAGCCAGTTCATGCTCCACCAGGGTGCTGAGCATCCGAGCGGCGGGCCAGCCTTCCTTGTCGGCTTGTTCCGCAAAGCGCGGCCATAGCGCCTTGATGGCTGGCAAGCGCAATTCGGTCAGAGCCAAGGTTAGGCGGGCGGTATCGGTCTGGGGCGATGTCATGCTGTCACCTCCTGAGCGGATGGCGTACCGCCGACCAACTGGTCGTAAGATGACAGGTCGGCCAGTTGCACCGCGACTTGGGGGAGTGCGTCTTGTGATGGGCTAAACACTGCGCGTAGGGCCGCCATGTCAGGCGGGCGCTTCTGGCGAAGGTCCTCCTCAAGCTGCGCTGCCAATTCAGCCTCGCAGCCCCGCTCGTGTGCCAGCGCCAGAAGATCGACAACCATGCGACACGCCGCCTTCTCACTGGTCTGCTCCAGCAGGAATGCGAACATGTTACGGAACGCCCGGCGCGGGAATAGCTGATCCCGATAGACCAGCCCCATCAGCGCCATGGGCTTTTTGCGCAAGGAGTGGATGACGTGGTGGTAATTGACCACGTGCCCATGGCTCCCGGTGCTCGAGGCTCGTCCGCGTGTCAGCGTTAGCAGGGCAGAGCTTCCCAGGAACAGCTCCAACCGATCATCGTAGAGCCGAACCCGCAGCTGATGCCCGATCAACCGGGATGGCACGGTGTAGAACACCTTGCGCAAGGTGAAGCCCCCGGAGGAAGTGACGCGCAACGTGATCTCCTCGTAATCCGTGGTCCGCCGCGTCGGCAAAGGTCTGAGGCTCGCACGTTCCGCATCGATACGCTTGGCATTGCGGGCGTTGATCCGGCCCACGATCTCGTCGATGAAGCGACGATAATCTTGCAAGCTTTCGAAGTCGCGCGACCCACGCATGACCAGCGCGTCCTCAATGGTGCGCTTCAGATGCCCATTGGGGCTCTCGATGGAACCGTTCTCGTGTGCGACGCCCTTGTTGTTGCGCGTCGGCGTCATTCCATAATGGTTGCACAGGGCGTCGAAGCGGTCGGTTAGATCGGCCCGGGATGACTTATCCAGGTTCTTGAAGGCCGCCGACAGGCTGTCAGTTCCATGATTGTGTGGCACGCCGCCGAGCGTCCAGAGGGCGTTCTGCAATCCCTCAGCCAGCGCCACATAGCTTTCGCCGCCCAGCACGACGTGGGCGTGCTGAAACCCGCTATAGGCAAGCCGGAAGTGATACAGTCGATGGCCCAGTGCCTCACCGGCAATGGTCACACCCAACTTGCCCATGGCGGTGAAATCCGACAGGCCCATTTTGCCCGGTGTGTGGGTCTGCCGGAAAATGACGTCCTGTTCAGGGCCGTGTTCCGCATTCCAGGCGCGTATCCGTCGCTCCAGAGTCCGTCGGATGCCCGTACCCAGATCAGAATGCCGACGCAGAAGCTCCTCGTAAACCGCCACAGGTCGGATCCCCGGTGAGGACCGCAGAAGCGGCACGACCTCCGCATCAAAAATGTCCGCCAGCGGGTCCGGACGCCGCCGGCCGCGAGGGGCCTTCTTCTGTGATGGTAAAATTGGGTCAGCTTGCAGCCGATAGCCCGTTGCCTGGCTGATCCCCGCCTTGGCAGCGGCAACGGCAACGGAATGGGTCGATCTGAGCGTCATGAAGAGCCTCATTTGTTGGTCAGTGACATGACAGCCCGGCATGAACGATCCCCTTGCACAGAAAATCATTCCTTATCCGAGCCGGCCACAACCGTCAGGCCCGCCCCAAAAGGGCAAAACGCGTGTGCGGGGCCTCCCCAGTCGGGCTACGCCCTCCCTGCGAGCCCCCGCACACGCGTTCTCATCCTGATTGACGCTGGATTCTCACCTTGTTTGTCGCGCAGCATGGCCTCGCAAATCACGTCGAAGCGCATTGGCCGGGAATGGATCGTGTTGCGGTTCCGGGGCCGCTCGGCGAACCGGATGCCATTGTCAGTGAGAATGGTGTGGACCTGGCAGGGCACGGCTTCGAGCATGTGCTGCAGGAACTCCCACGCGGTGCGCCTGTCGGCCTTGTCCACGAGTTGGGCGACGGCGAACTTGCTGGTGCGGTCGATGCCGACGAAGAGATAGAGCTTGCCCCCGGTGGTCTGAACTTCGGCAATGTCGATGGGGAAGAAACCGACAGGGTAACGTTTGAACCGCCGGCGCGAGAGTGTCCGTGGACCTGTCGCGCTTTCGTGCCGCTCCGATAACTCATTCAGGCTGTAGCGCGTCAACCATCTTGTCCGGTTCCGACAACCACCTTGGCCGGTTTTGAGGCCGCCAGGGTTGGGTATTCGTCGGTGTTTTTTCTCAGTTCTCTCCTTCGTGCTGGTTGTCGTTGATGGTTGTCGCTGAACACTTTCTCCAACCGTTTGCTAAACAGGCATCCGCCCTGGCTGTCCCACCAGATAATCTTGAGCAGATCACCACGGCGGCCACGAAACACAAATAGATGGCCCGAACAAGGGTTCTCAGCCAAGACCTTCTCGGTCTGTGCCGCCAAGGTGTTGAAGCCGCGCCGCATGTCCGTCACGCCAGCGGCCAGCCAAATCCGCGTGTTGCTCGGGACCGGGATCATGCAGAAAGATCGCGTAGGAGTGCGACCAATACTGAATGCCCAACACCACTGTTGAAGTGCAAACGATGGCCCGAGGCAAGGAGAGTGTCCGCTCCTCTGTGTATCTGTGATCTGTTCCATGCTTTGAGAGAGGAGCCATGACGATGACGATATCCAGGGAACTTCCGGACGAACTTCTGGAAGGCTGCGAGCGGCCTGAAGACCTGCTTGGCGATACCGGGCTGCTGAAAGAGCTCAAGATCAAACTGATGGAGCGGATGCTTGGGGCCGAACTGACCGCGCATCCGGGCTATGAAGAAGGCAAGGATGCACCTCCGGGTCAGTCCAATCGGCGCAACGGCACAGCTGGCAAGCGCCTGAAGGGCCAGATCGGCGAGGCGCCGATTTCCGTGCCCCGTGATCGGGATGGCAGTTTTGAACCGGAACTGGTGAAGAAGGGCCAGACCCGGATCGACGGGATGGATGACAGGATCATCGGCCTCTATGCCGCCGGACTGACCGTCCGCGACATCCGCGCCCATCTTGAGGATATCTACGGTCTTCTGGTCTCGCCGGATTTGATCAGCCGCGTCACCGACGCCGTGCTCGACGAGGTGCGCGACTGGCAAAGCCGGGCGCTGGAGCGGATGTATCCGATCGTGATCTTCGACGCGCTGCGGGTGAAGATCCGCGACGCCGACAGCCGCATGGTGAAGAACAAGGCCATCTACATCGCTCTGGGGGTCAGCCGGGACGGCGTGCGCGAGGTTCTGGGCCTGTGGATTGCTGATAACGAGGGGGCCAAATTCTGGTTGTCGGTGATGAACGAGCTGAAGAACCGGGGTGTCCAGGACATTCTGATCGCCGTCGTTGACGGGCTCAAAGGCTTCCCGGAGGCGATCACCGCCGCCTTTGCGCAGACCACGGTGCAAACCTGCATTGTCCACCTGGTGCGCCACTCCCTGAACTTCTGCTCGTGGAAAGACCGCAAGGCAGTGGCCGCCGATCTGCGCCGGATTTACAGCGCTGCCACCGCCGATCAGGCCGCCGATGAACTGGACGCGTTCGAGGAGAAATGGGCCGGTAAATACGCCTCCATCGCCCCGGCCTGGCGACGGGCATGGCAGGAAGTAATCCCGTTCTTCGCCTTCGATCCGGCGATCCGAAAGATCATCTACACCACCAACGCCATCGAGAGCCTGAACCGGGTGATCCGCAAATCAATCAAGACCCGCGGATCGTTCCCGACCGATCAGGCCGCAACAAAGCTGATCTATCTGGCCATCCGCAACTTCGAGAAAGGCGGCAGGAATGTTCGGGAATGGTTTGCAGCCCGCAACCAGTTCGCTATTATGTTCGACGAGCGCTTCAATGCGTGACTGTATTTGAAACCCCCATGGTCCGGGACAGATACACAGAATTCAGGACACTCCCGAGGCAAGTGCTACATCGAGGACGATACGGCTCGATGGTGCAAGGGCCACGTCTGTTGCTTGCACCTCAACAGGCAAAAAGGACGCAAGGTCGCGCGCGGCTGGTACAAAGCGCGGGTCCGGGCGCCAGCCAAACAACATGTTCGCATTGAGATCATGTTTGCGCGCCACTGCAGCAACAGATGCGCCCGGTTCAAAAGTCTCAGCCAAAACCTGCCGCTTAAACTTGTCTGTATACCGCCCTCGGCGACCGTTCCCTGCCATCATACGTGTCCGCTTATTTAGGCGGACGCTTATCGACCGAAATCAACGCATAGACTCGCAGCATTCACAAAGAGCGTTAAGAACGGGTTCGCCGGACGCTTACGTTCTGAGGGCGTTGGATCACGGTATAATTACCGCAGCAAAATCTAAAACAAACCGCTTAGAATTTGTGTAGTAATCTTTGACGGTCATGTAGCCAGTTCCATTTGGTCTCCCGTGTGCAATTTGGTCACGGAGCGTTTTGAGACTATCAACCGCGGCTGTGTTCTCAGCCCCAGTATTTTGTTCAATAGTCGGCCACCAATCTTTATCGAATTGATGCAGAATTTTCGCAATCTTCTCACAATTTAGCGAATTGTTTCTGGCGACAGATTTCTCGACAAACCTTGAAATTCTTGGATTCCCATGCACCCGACCATATTCTGACAGAGTAGCTAACACGGCGCCCTCCACGTAGCCTGCACCTGCCAAAACAACATGGTTTGCAAAAACATTCTGAATCCGAGCGTCCACGTCTTGAACGGTCGCGTCCATTGTCGTCAGCAAGGCGTCTATGCGATCGGCGTGTTGGGTAATCCTAAGTAGCGGCATTTATTTCTGCTATCGCCATATCGATTCGACCATGCACATTGGCTTCGTTTGAAGTTGCATCGCTGCTCATACGCATGAACCTGTCGTCTGCAATCAAGTTGTCGTATGCGAGCTTGATATGTTCGGGCTCGGCATCAGGACAGGACACAATTGCGATCATTATCGCGTCATAAACTGCCACGTTCATAGCACGCTGTGGTCTAAATGCCCGCCCGCCCAATGCGCCATAAGCCCTATCAATTGTTCCCAAAAACTGTTGACTGAGTTCGTTGGCGACTTCGCCATTTAAGTGTCGATTTACCCCCATGAAATTGTTCAAGAAATTTTTCATGGGCTTTTCATAAGTATCACGTCTGTTTGTCAAAGCCAAAAACCGTAGAATGAGTTCTTGGTCCTTTGCACGTTTGTGAACAGGTCCGAAAATCTCACGCCACAGTTTGTCTTCATTGAGTTTTCCAAGCAGGGCTTGAAATGGCCCATGATAAATCGCGGCGCGCATTTCTTGCGGCTGGAGGGGAGTGCCGTTTGAGTTCAGCCTATCAAATATATGAAAGACGGAGCTGTTATCGTCATCTGGAGCCATTTGTTGAATAATCATCGCGTGAATGACAGCGTCTTCGAAACGGCGATGGTCTTCTTCTTCAAGTTCATCGATTGTTCGGCCGTCGAAACGCCTTTTTACGTCCTTTAATCGAAAAACTCGATCATTGTGTTGAAACCTGCCTTTGTGGAAAGCATGAAGCGTAGTTAAGCGTTGTAGACCGTCCACGATTAGGTGCTTCTGAGTGCTTTCCTCCCGATAAAGAAAAACACTCGGAATTGGTAAACCGAGCAGAATTGACTCGATGAATTTTGAAGCCTGAGGCCAAGTCCAGACAAAGTTTCTCTGAAACTCCGGCCTGTAGATATCACCGCGATCAAATCTCTTTACAAGTCCATCGACGGTATAGTCGGCACCAAAGGTGTTGATTTGGTATACGACATCCTCATCGTCGAGCTCCTCCTCCTCATCCTCAACTACTTGATCACCTACTAATTGGTCATCTTCGGATTGATTGACTTCTGCGGTCATGGTTATGGCCTTTCAGAGCATATTATTAGCAGGAAACCATAATCTTACAGCGAACACCATACAATCTGTTCCGAGTGTTCAAACGACCTAGTCCCCCGGAATTGTACTTTGTATCATTGACTGAGCGGGAATTGAGGAGGATGTTGCGATGGTGGGACGTTTGGCGGATGCAGTGGTTTTGAGCGAAGATGAGCGCCGTTTTCTCGAGGGTCAGGTTCGGCGTCCCAAAGCGGCACGTTCGCTGTCGGACCGATGCCGGATGATCCTGCTGTGCGCCGATGGATTGGCGAGCAAGGAAGTGGCGGCCCGGCTTGGGGTGCATGAACACACAGTCGGCAAATGGCGCAGACGTTTTGTGCGATGCCGGATTGAAGGTCTCACCGACGAATACCGTTCCGGTCGCCCGCGCACCGTGTCGGACGATCAGGTGACTGCGGTGATTGAGCGCACGCTGAACACGACCCCGAGGGATGCGACCCATTGGTCGCTCCGAAGCATGGCTGCGGCGACGGGACTGTCGCACACCACCATCCGGCGGATTTGGAACGCGTTCGGCCTGCAACCGCACCGAAGCGAGACATTCAAGCTCTCAACCGACCCGCTGTTCGTGGACAAGGTGCACGATATCGTCGGGCTGTACCTGTCACCGCCGAACAGGGCTATCGTGTTGTGTGTTGACGAGAAATCGCAAATCCAGGCGCTGGATCGCGAACAGCCTGTGCTGCCAATGGCGCCCGGCGTGGCCGAGCGGCGCACCCACACCTACATCCGACACGGCACGACGTCGCTTTTTGCAGCACTGGATATCGCCACCGGCGCCGTGATCGGCAAATGCTACAAGCGGCACCGCGCCACCGAGTTCCTCGACTTCCTCAAACAGATCGACCGGCAGATGCCGGACGGGCCGGAGGTGCATATCGTCATGGACAATTACGCCACCCACAAAACCCCGAAGATCAAGGCCTGGCTGGCACGCCGCCCGCATTGGCATGTCCACTTCACACCGACCTCGGCCAGTTGGATCAATCAGGTGGAGCGTTGGTTTGCTGAACTGACGCGCAAGCAACTGCAGCGCGGCGTCCATCGTTCAACGGCGGAACTGGAAGCCGATATCGCTGCATTTATCGAGGCCCATAACGAAAACCCCAAACCCTGCAAATGGGTCAAACCCGCCGACCATATCCTCGCCTCCGTCAAGCGGTTCTGCCAACGCGCCCAACAAAACTCATGTGCCGAACTTTAGATGCAGGTGACTAGAGCGGTTCATCATTTGTTTGAATCTCGGGATTCCGTTTTTCGTTGAATTGTGATTCAAACTGCGTGCCGGGACTGGAGGCCGGCATGCATGGTAAAACCCTATTCGAATGATCTTCGGGAGCGTGCAGTAGCAGCTGTTGTTTCCGGCGAGACGGCACGTGTTGTGGCTGCCCGTTTCTCGGTGGCTGTTTCTTCGGTGATCAAGTGGCGCCAGCGATATCGCGAGACTGGCAGCGTGGCGCCTGGCAAGATGGGTGGCCACCGCAGGATTATCCTTGAACCCCACCGTGATTTTATCCTGGAGCAGATCAACCGCACGCCGCACCTGACGCTGCATGGTCTGAAAGACATGCTGGCGAAGCGGGGCGTCAAGGTGTCCCACAATGCGGTCTGGCACTTCATGCGCCGCGAGGGGCTGAGCTTCAAAAAAAACACTGCTCGCCCTTGAGCGGGCCCGAGCCGATGTGGCCCGCCGGCGAAAGCGCTGGAAGGGGGTCATGCGTCAACTCGATCCGCGCAAGCTGGTCTTCATTGATGAAACCTGGATCAAGATGCTGCGCGACAAACAAGGTGAGAATCCAGCGTCAATCAGGATGAGAACGCGTGTGCGGGGGCTCGCAGGGAGGGCGTAGCCCGACTGGGGAGGCCCCGCACACGCGTTTTGCCCTTTTGGGGCGGGCCTGACGGTTGTGGCCGGCTCGGATAAGGAATGATTTTCTGTGCAAGGGGATCGTTCATGCCGGGCTGTCATGTCACTGACCAACAAATGAGGCTCTTCATGACGCTCAGATCGACCCATTCCGTTGCCGTTGCCGCTGCCAAGGCGGGGATCAGCCAGGCAACGGGCTATCGGCTGCAAGCTGACCCAATTTTACCATCACAGAAGAAGGCCCCTCGCGGCCGGCGGCGTCCGGACCCGCTGGCGGACATTTTTGATGCGGAGGTCGTGCCGCTTCTGCGGTCCTCACCGGGGATCCGACCTGTGGCGGTTTACGAGGAGCTTCTGCGTCGGCATTCTGATCTGGGTACGGGCATCCGACGGACTCTGGAGCGACGGATACGCGCCTGGAATGCGGAACACGGCCCTGAACAGGACGTCATTTTCCGGCAGACCCACACACCGGGCAAAATGGGCCTGTCGGATTTCACCGCCATGGGCAAGTTGGGTGTGACCATTGCCGGTGAGGCACTGGGCCATCGACTGTATCACTTCCGGCTTGCCTATAGCGGGTTTCAGCACGCCCACGTCGTGCTGGGCGGCGAAAGCTATGTGGCGCTGGCTGAGGGATTGCAGAACGCCCTCTGGACGCTCGGCGGCGTGCCACACAATCATGGAACTGACAGCCTGTCGGCGGCCTTCAAGAACCTGGATAAGTCATCCCGGGCCGATCTAACCGACCGCTTCGACGCCCTGTGCAACCATTATGGAATGACGCCGACGCGCAACAACAAGGGCGTCGCACACGAGAACGGTTCCATCGAGAGCCCCAATGGGCATCTGAAGCGCACCATTGAGGACGCGCTGGTCATGCGTGGGTCGCGCGACTTCGAAAGCTTGCAAGATTATCGTCGCTTCATCGACGAGATCGTGGGCCGGATCAACGCCCGCAATGCCAAGCGTATCGATGCGGAACGTGCGAGCCTCAGACCTTTGCCGACGCGGCGGACCACGGATTACGAGGAGATCACGTTGCGCGTCACTTCCTCCGGGGGCTTCACCTTGCGCAAGGTGTTCTACACCGTGCCATCCCGGTTGATCGGGCATCAGCTGCGGGTTCGGCTCTACGATGATCGGTTGGAGCTGTTCCTGGGAAGCTCTGCCCTGCTAACGCTGACACGCGGACGAGCCTCGAGCACCGGGAGCCATGGGCACGTGGTCAATTACCACCACGTCATCCACTCCTTGCGCAAAAAGCCCATGGCGCTGATGGGGCTGGTCTATCGGGATCAGCTATTCCCGCGCCGGGCGTTCCGTAACATGTTCGCATTCCTGCTGGAGCAGACCAGTGAGAAGGCGGCGTGTCGCATGGTTGTCGATCTTCTGGCGCTGGCACACGAGCGGGGCTGCGAGGCTGAATTGGCAGCGCAGCTTGAGGAGGACCTTCGCCAGAAGCGCCCGCCTGACATGGCGGCCCTACGCGCAGTGTTTAGCCCATCACAAGACGCACTCCCCCAAGTCGCGGTGCAACTGGCCGACCTGTCATCTTACGACCAGTTGGTCGGCGGTACGCCATCCGCTCAGGAGGTGACAGCATGACATCGCCCCAGACCGATACCGCCCGCCTAACCTTGGCTCTGACCGAATTGCGCTTGCCAGCCATCAAGGCGCTATGGCCGCGCTTTGCGGAACAAGCCGACAAGGAAGGCTGGCCCGCCGCTCGGATGCTCAGCACCCTGGTGGAGCATGAACTGGCTGAACGAGATCGCCGTCGTATCGAGCGACATCTCGCACAGGCACGCCTGTTGCCCGGAAAAACGATCGACACCTTCGACTTCACAGCCGTCCCCATGCTGTCCAAGGCCCATGTCAGTGCGATCACCGCTGGCGACAGCTGGATCGGAAAGGGCGGCAACATCCTGCTGTTTGGGCCGCCAGGTGTGGGCAAATCACATCTCGGCTCAGCCATCGGGCTCGCCCTTGTCGAGCAAGGCTACCGCGTCCTATTCAGCCGCACCACCGATCTGGTCCAGAAACTCCAACAGGCCCGCCGCGATCTCGTCCTCGAAAGTGCCATTGCAAAGCTCGACAAATTCCATCTGCTGATCCTCGATGACATCACCTACGTCACCAAGGATCAGGCTGAAACCAGTGTGCTCTTCGAACTCATCAGCGCGAGATATGAACGCCGCTCAATGTTGATCACGGCCAACCAGCCCTTCGGGGAGTGGAATGCGATTTTTCCAGACCCGGCCATGACATTGGCCGCCGTCGACAGGCTCGTGCACCACGCAACCATCTTCGAGATGAATGTCGAAAGCTACCGGCGAAGAGCAGCACAAAAGGCAAAGGGGCCGGGAAGGCCTGCACAAAAAGCCACACCGGAAAACACCAAAGCTGATTGACGCTCCGCGACAATCAAAAAACAAACCCCTTGATCGCGGCACAAAAGCCCGGCATCGTCCCAAACGTCGCGACCAAGGATTCTCATCCTGATTGACGCGCACTTCTCATCTTGATTGTCGCGCTACAATCAAGACCAACATGGCTCCGCTGCGCGGCTGGGGACCAAAAGGCAAACGCCTGCACGGCTTTGCGCCCCATGGCCACTGGAACACCATGACGTTCATTGCTGCCTTGCGCTGCGATCAATTGACGGCGCCCTGTGTCTTTGACGGCCCGATCAACGGGCAGTCCTTCCGTGCCTATATCGATCAACTGCTTGTCCCTGCACTGAAGCCCGGCGATATCGTCATCATGGACAACCTCGGCTGCCATAAATCGAAAGCCGTGCGCGATGCCATCAAGGCGGCAGGCGCGCGGGTGTGGTTCCTGCCACCATACTCGCCAGACCTGAACCCGATCGAGCAGACATTCGCCAAGATCAAACACTGGATGCGGATGGCTCGGAAACGAACCAGTGAAGAGGCCTGGCGATACGTTGGACGCCTCGTCGGATCAATCACACAACAGGAATGCCAAAACTACCTCGAAAACACAGGCTATGCTTCAGTCAAAATGTGAAGGACTCTAGGGCCTGTTGAGATTCAGGGTTTTCATTTGCGCTGACATCTGATTCATTCGTGACCGTTCGGTGAAGGAGCCTTGGCGTACTGCCGGTCGTCCCGGTTACGCTGCTGATGCAGCGTAACGCCAGGGCATCAGCTCGTCCAGCCGAGTGATCTTGTGATCCGCGATGCGGGCGAGAACCCATGTGAGCCAGGCTTGTGGATCGACTTTATCAAGCTTTGCCGTTTCGATCAGGGTGTAGGCGATGGCCATGGCTTTGCCACCGCCCTCGGAACCGGCGAACATCCAATTTTTGCGACCTATGGCGACAGGTTTTATGGCGCGTTCGGCGATGTTGTTGTCCGCTTCCAGAAAGCCATGGTTCAAATAACCGCGTGCCTTTGGCAAACGACCAAGGGCATAACGGATCGCTTGGGCCAGAGGCGACTTGCCAGATATATTTGGCAACTGCGCGTGTAACCAGGTCTCAAGTTCATCGAAGATCGGTTTTGCCTTTTCCTGACGGATGGCAACGCGCTCTTCAGACGGTTTGCCACGCGCCTCTTTCTCGACGGCATAGAGTTCCGCGGTCCGGCGGAGGGCTTCTTCGGCAATCGATGAGCCTTGCGCGGCAAAGATGTCTACAAACTTGCGTCTGACGTGCGCCAAACAAGCCATCTCCTGGGCCTTGTCCTCACCGAATACCCCGTTGAAGCCGGAATACCCGTCCGCATGGACCCAGCCTTTGTAGCCGGAGAGATGTGAGACGGGATGTTCGCCCTTGCGATCAATCGTGAACTGATACCACGCGCAGGGCGGTGATGATCCAGACCATGGTCGTTCATCGCGAACATAGGTCCAGACACGGGCGGTCCTGGTCTTCTTGTTGCCGGGGGCCTGCATTTTAACAGGCGTATCATCAGCGAAGGTGGCCGCGCCTCGGCGGACCATTCGGCCAATGGTGTCAGCCAGAGGTTCCAGAAGCGCGGTGGAGCCGCCAACCCAATTGGTCAGAGTTGATCGATTAAGATCGACGCCTTCACGGGCGTATATTTGCGACTGACGGTAGAGCGGCAGGTGGTCCGCGTATTTGCTGACCAACACGTGCGCCAGCAGCCCCGGTCCCGGGCGGCCACGTTCGATCGGGCGCGATGGCAGCGGCGATTGGACAATGGCCTCGCAACAGGAACAGGCCATACGCGGACGCACGATCCGGTTCACGACAAAACGCCCCGGTTTGTATTCCAACTCCTCGGTCACGTCCTCACCGAGCCTCTTCAACGCCCCACCGCAACGTCGGCAGTCCTCGCCCGGCGACAAGACCTCTTCGTGCCGGTCCGGATGATCGGGCAAGGGCTTGCGGCTGTGCCGGCGGGCCGGTTTGTCCGTTTCAGGCGTTGGAGCAGGCGCCGCCTGTTCTCCAGCGGCTTCGGCAATCGCCTCATCTTCCCGGAAGACCAGATTGAGCTGGTCGAGGCTTTCTGATTTCGATCCAAACCGGTGCCGGTCATGCCCCGCCAGTTGGTGTTGGAGTTGTTTCACCTTCAGGGTCAGCGCCTTGACTTCATCGGCCAGAAGCCGGTTCACTGCCCGCAGTTCCGCAGGATCATCCGGGGCTATGTCGAGGTCCTTCAGCATCGCCGATCCTATACCAGATCAGCATTCCGGGGTGAACCCCGAAAGCGCGCAAAGCCTCGTATTCATTGACCTATCCTACGCTCAACGGTCTCCAGGTTTTACGGGGCATCCGCCAGTCAATCCCCTCCAACAGCATTGAGAGCTGCGCGGGTGTGACGCTGATCCTGCCGTCCTTTGCAGCGGGCCAGACAAACCGCCCTTTCTCCAACCGCTTCGAAAACAGGCACGCGCCCTGGCAATCCCACCAGATGATCTTCAACAGATCGCCGCGCCGACCCCGGAACACGAACAGGTGGCCGGAATACGGGTCTTCGGCCAAAACCTTCCCGGCCTGGGCCGCCAGCGTATTGAACCCTCGCCGCATGTCCGTGACACCCGCCGACAGCCACACCCGCGTGTTGCTCGGCACCGGGATCAAGACATCAGCCCCTTCAGCAGCCGCGCCGGCACATCAGGATCGAACCCACCCCCGGCGCTGATCCGGTGACCGCCAGCCAACTCAATCTCGATACGGCCACCGAAGGCGACGGGACCGGATGGCTGCGCCGGGACCGGATGTGAAGCAGCCGGAGAAATCTCAACCGGCAGAAACACAGATCCAGCTACGACCTCGGTGAAATCTGGCGCAAAACGCGGGTCCTTCAGCCATTTGAAGATCAGATTGGCGTTCATCGCGTAGCGCCGCGCAACCTGAGCCACAGAAACACCCGGCGCGGCAGTCTGCAGGCAGATCGAACGCTTCTCGTCGTCCCACCAAATTCGCTTCTTGCGCCTGCCAGCCATAGAGTGCCTCATGGTGTCCACTATCGATGGTGGACACTATCGGCTCCTCCGCCCCCGCGTTAGGTCGGCTTCAACGGACGCTCACATTCATTCTTTCCCAAAGGGAGAATGAAATGTTGAGCGAGCGTTTTGTTATCAATGACGCGCAATGGGCTTTGATGGAACCGCATTGTTTTGGCAAGAAACGCGATCCCGGTCGCACTGGCGGTGACAGCCGTCTTTTTCTGGCAAGCCGTATTGTGGATTGCTCGAACCGGGGCGCCCTGGCGTGATCTTCCATCCGGATTTGGCAATTGGAACACCGTTTACAAACGTTTCCGCCATTGGGTAAGAGCCGATGTTTTCAAACGGATATTTGACGCTGTCTCAAATGACCCTGACATGGAGTATGTCATGATTGACGGCACAATCGTGAAGGTCCACCGCCACGGGCAGGGCGCAAAAGGGGGGCTCAAAGCCAGGCTACAGGGCGCTCTCACAGTACTCTTTTTCTGGAATTACCACCAAAATCCTGGCTCTGACAGATGCGCTTGGCAATCTTGTCTCCTTCCGCCTGATGCCTGGGCAAGCCCACGATTTGAGCGAAACATCCGAGTTGATCGAGGGTGTTTCGTGCGAGATGCTCCTCGCGGACCGGGCGTTTGATGCCGACTGGTTGCGCGAAAATCTGGACAAGTCGGGGATTGTGCCAGCCATTCCGCCCAGATCGAACCGGAAGTTTCCGCCGGAATTTGACAAACACTGCTACAAATGGCGACACCTGATCGAAAATTACTTCCAGAAACTCAAGGAATTCAAGCGTATTGCGTTGCGGGCCTGTAAAACAGATCAGAGCTTCTCCTCCATGATCTATCTGGCCGCGGCTATCATCAACTCACGATGAATCTCAACAGGCCCTGGTCACCTGCCTCCAAAGTTCGGCACATGAGTTTTGTTGGGCGCGTTGGCAGAACCGCTTGACGGAGGCGAGGATATGGTCGGCGGGTTTGACCCATTTGCAGGGTTTGGGGTTTTCGTTATGGGCCTCGATAAATGCAGCGATATCGGCTTCCGGTTCCGCCGTTGAACGATGGACGCCGCGCTGCAGTTGCTTGCGCGTCAGTTCAGCAAACCAACGCTCCACCTGATTGATCCAACCAGCCGGGGGCGGTGTGAAGTGGACATGCCAATGCGGGCGGCGTGCCAGCCAGGCCTTGATCTTCGGGGTTTTGTGGGTGGCGTAATTGTCCATGACGATATGCACCTCCGGCCCGTCCGGCATCTGCCGGTCGATCTGTTTGAGGAAGTCGAGGAACCCGGTGGCGCGGTGCCGCTTGCAGCATTTGCCGATCACGGCGCCGGTGGCGATATCCAGTGCTGCAAAAAGCGACGTCGTGGCGTGTCGGATGCAGGTGTGGGTGCGCCGCTCGGCCACGCCGGGCGCCATTGGCAGCACAGGCTGTTCGCGATCCAGCGCCTGGATTTGCGATTTCTCGTCAACACACAACACGACAGCCCTGTTCGGCGGTGACAGGTACAGCCCGACGATATCGTGCACCTTGTCCACGAACAGCGGGTCGGTTGAGAGCTTGAATGTCTCGCTTCGGTGCGGTTGCAGGCCGAACCCGTTCCAAATCCGCCGGATGGTGGTGTGCGACAGTCCCGTCGCGGCTGCCATGCTTCGGAGCGACCAATGGGTCGCATCCCTCGGGGTCGTGTTCAGCGTGCGCTCAATCACCGCAGTCACCTGATCGTCCGACACGGTGCGCGGGCGACCGGAGCGGTATTCGTCGGTGAGACCTTCAATCCGGCAGCGCACAAAACGTCTGCGCCATTTGCCGACTGTGTGTTCATGCACCCCAAGCCGGGCCGCCACTTCCTTGCTCGCCAATCCATCGGCGCACAGCAGGATCATCCGGCATCGGTCCGACAGCGAACGTGCCGCTTTGTGACGCCGAACCTGACCCTCGAGAAAACGGCGCTCATCTTCGCTCAGAACCACTGCATCCGCCAAACGTCCCACCATCGCAACATCCTTCTCAATTCCCGCTCAGTCAATGAGACAAAGTACAATTCCGGGGGACTAGGCGAGCTATGCCCGAAAGTTGGTGATGGTGTGATCAGGCGGCGTTTTGAATTTGCTTGATCCCGTCTGTGAACTCAACCCCTTCAATGATCTCTGGCATGCGGTTGGCGCCGTCGAGCTTTCGCCACTTGGCCTGCGCTGACATCATCAGCTTGAATGCCATGGCCAACCCGGTCTTGCGGCTCAGGCAGCCTTTGGTTTTGCCGGTGCGGTGGCGGACGGTGGCGAAGGTGCTCTCGATCGGGTTCGTGGTTCGGATGTGCTTCCAGTGCTCAGCAGGGAAGCCGTAGAAGGAGAGCAGCACAGCCCGGTCTTTGGTCAGTTTCCCAACCGCCTTGTCATATTTCGCGCCACAGGTTTCCACGAAGAAATCGAAGGCGGCCCCGGCTTCGGTCTTCGTTTCCGCCTGCCAGATATCATGCAGGTGGCCCTTGGCTTTGGCCTGCACCGATTTGGGCATGGCATTGAGAACGTTTCCGGTCTTGTGAACCCAACACCGTTGTTCCCGGGTGCTGCCGAAGACTTCGCGCAGCGCCGCCCAGAACCCCAAGGCGCCGTCGCCAATGGCCAGATCGGGGGCGTGGGACAGCCCGCGACGCTTGAGATCGAGCAGCAACTCGCGCCAACTCTGCGTGCTTTCACGGTAGCCGTCGGTGAGCCCCAGAACCTCCTTGCGGCCCCACTCATCCGCGCCGATCAGCACCAGAACGCATTGTTTCTGCTCTTCCATACGCGGTTGGAAATAGACACCATCGGCCCGGACATAGACGAAACGCCGGGCACTGAGATCGCGGCGCTGCCAGCGTTCATACTCCGCCCCCCAGTCCGCTTTCAATCGCGAGATGGTGCTCGATGAAAGCCCTGCCGCGTTCGGCCCCAACAGCGCCCCAGGAGCCTCCTGAAAGTCGCCCGTGGAAATGCCCTTGTCTATTGGATTTCCCAGGCATTCGTATCCGTGCGATACGGATGCCACCCCTCGGGCCGCTGCAGCGGCCCGAGGGGTGGCGGGGGATGGATCGATGATGCCCTGGTCTTTGAGGACCGTTCTCAAGATGGATCACCCCCGCCCTTTTGATGAACCCGAACAGATAGTGGAGGAGGGAACACCCCTGCCTCGTATGACAAGAACGGGAGACGAAAAGGTCATGAATGATACCATCGGCATCGACATCTCGAAAGATCATCTCGACACCCATCGCCTGAGCGATGGCAAGGCGAAACGCTTCACCAACGACCGGACAGGACTGAAGACGCTGAAGAACTGGATCGGCCCGCAGTGCTGCCGCGTCGTCTACGAGCCTACAGGACGCTATCATCGCGATCTGGAGGCCCGCCTTTCAAAGACGGCTCACGCCATGGTCAAGGTGAACCCCAAACGCGCCCGCCGCTTCGCCGAAGCGGTCGGCCAGTCCGCCAAAACTGACCGGATCGATGCGGAACTGCTGGCCCGCATGGGGGCGATGCTTGACCTGAAGGCTTCACCGTTGCGCGATGAACCCATGAACGATCTGCGGGAGGTGCATGTCGCCCGGAGCGCTCTCATCAAGGACCAGACTGCCTGCCGGAACCGGCTCTGCGGTGCGCGCAACACACTCGTCAAGGCGCAACTGAAAACCAGGATGCGCCAGATTGCAAAGCAACTTGCCCGGCTCGATGCCGAGTTGAAGAAGCGTATCCGCGAGGATGCAAAGCTTGCCGGACAGTTCGAGATCCTGCGGTCGATCCCCTGCCGTCGCGCAATGCTCATCGAAATGCCGGAGATCGGAACCTTGACGCCCGGGCAGGCCGCCGCGCTTGCGGGCCTGGCTCCCTTCATGCGCACGTCCGGCAAATGGACAGCCAGAGCGAAAATCGGAGGCGGACGAGCCGGGCTTCGCCAGGCGCTCTACATGCCCGCCCTCGTCGCAGCGCGCTGCAATTCCCGACTCACCTGCGTCTACAAGGCTTTGCGTCAAAAGGGCAGGAAAGCCAGGGTCGCTCTTGTGGCAATCATGCGCAAGCTCATCATCCTCGCAAATACCTTGATCCGCGAAAACCGCCAGTGGTCCAAAATCAAACCTTGACCAGGACAGATATCCTGAGCCCGTCAACGACGGCGATCAGAATGTCCTGGACACCTCGGTTCTTCAGCTCGTTTATCACCGACAACCAGAATTTGGCCCCCTCGTTATCAGCGATCCACAGGCCCAGGACCTCGCGCACGCCGTCCCGGCTGACCCCCAGGGCGATGTAGACGGCCTTGTTCTTCACCATGCGGCTGTCGGCGTCGCGGATCTTCACCCGCAGCGCGTCGAAGATCACGATCGGATACATCCGCTCCAGCGCCCGGCTTTGCCAGTCGCGCACCTCGTCGTGCACGGCGTCGGTGACGCGGCTGATCAAATCCGGCGAGACCAGCAGACCGTAGATATCCTCAAGATGGGCGCGGATGTCGCGGACACTCTCGTCCGGCGGCATAGAGGCCGATGATCCTGTCATCCATCCCGTCGATCCGGGTCTGGCCCTTCTTCACCAGTTCCGGTTCAAAACTGCCATCCCGATCACGCGGCACGGAAATCGGCGCCTCGCCGATCTGGCCCTTCAGGCGCTTGCCGGCTGTGCCGTTGCGCCGATTGGACTGACCCGGAGGTGCATCCTTGCCTTCTTCATAGCCCGGATGCGCGGTCAGTTCGGCCCCAAGCATCCGCTCCATCAGTTTGATCTTGAGCTCTTTCAGCAGCCCGGTATCGCCAGGCAGGTCTTCAGGCCGCTCGCAGCCTTCCAGAAGTTCGTCCAGAAGTTCCCTGGATATCGTCATCGTCATGGCTCCTCTCTCAAAGCATGGAACAGATCACGGATACATGGAAGATCGGACACTCTCAGCTGAAGATCAAGCTGATGGAGCGGATGCCCGGGGCTGAGTTGACATCTCATCCGGGCTATGAGGAAGGCAAGGATGCACCTCCGGGCCAGCCCAATCGACGCACCGGCGCCGCCGGCAAGCGCCTGAAGGGCCAGGATGGCGAGATGCCGCTTGCCGTGCCGCGTGATCGGGATGGCAGTTTCGAGCCCGAACTTGTCAGGAAGGGTCAGACAAGGATCGACGGCATTGATGACAGGATCATCGGGCTCCATGCCGCCGGTCTTTGCGTGCGCGATATCCGCGCCCATCCTGAAGAGGCATACGGCCCCCAGGTTTCTGCTGACCTGATCAGCCGGGTCACCGATGCCGTTCCGGATGAGGTGCGCGAGTGGCAATCCCGGGCACTGGACCGGATGTGCCCCATCGTGATCTTCGACGCCCTGCGCGTGAAGATCAGGGACGCCGACAGCCGCATGGTCAGGAACAGGGCCGTCCATGTGGCGCCCGGCGTTTCCCGCGACGGCGTGCGCGAGGTTCCGGGCCTGTGGATTGCCGGGAATGAGGGCGCCAGGTTCTGGCTATCGGTCATGAATGAGTTGAAGAACCGGGGTGTCCAGGACATTCTGATCGCCGTTGTGGACACTCTCCAGAGGCTTTCCCGAGGCGATCACGGCCGCTTTCCCCGAGGCCACGGTTCAGACCTGCATCGTGCATCTGGAGCGCCATTCTCCGAACTTCCGTGCCTGGAGGGACCGCAAATATGTGGCCACCGGTCTGCGCCGGATTTACGGTGCGGCGACCGCCGACCCGGCCGCCGACTTGGCCGCCGATGAACTGGACGCATTCGAGGAAAAACGGGCCGGAAAACATGCCTCCATCGCCCCGGCCTGGCACCGGGCGTGGCAAGAGGTGATACCGTTCCCTGCCTTCGACCCGGCGATCCGCAGGATCATCTGCACAACGAATGCCATGGAAAGCCTGAACCGTGTGATCCGCAAATCCATCAGGACGCGCGGCTCGTTCCCGACCGGGGAGGCGGCGACCAGGCTGATCTGTCCGGCAATCCGGAACTTCGAAAAAGGAGGCAGAAACGTCCGCGAATGGTTTGCTGCCCGCAACCAGTTCGATATCATGTGCGAGGAGCGCTTCAATGCGTGACCATATCTGAAAACCGCATGAGACAGGGCAGATACACAGAGTTCATGACACTCCCACAGTCTGGCGCCTTCAAGGCCCCCGCTTTCCGCCTGAGGTGATCTCTTGCGCCATCCGGGCTTGCTTTCGGTTCGCCACGAGCCTGCGTGACGCTGAATATCTGCCGGCTGAACGTGGCATCGTCGTGAGCCACAAGACAACCCGCGCCCGGGTCGCTGAGTTTGGCCCGCTCTCTGCAAAGTCCATTCGCCGGGATCGACCGGAACCGTCCGATAATGGCACCCGGACGAAGGTGTCATCGCAATTCGGGGAACGAAACATCGGCTGTGGCGGGCCGTGGATACCCACGCGACGGCGCGGGAAGACCTTCGGACGCTTCAAATCACCGGAGCCGGCACAGCGATTTCGTGCCGCCCACGACCAGGTGCAAACCATCTTCCGCCCCCGTCGCCATACCCTTTCCGCTTCCGCCATCTCGTACCGCCATGCCGGATCAGACGCCCAAGGCGCTCCGGGATGACATCACATGTCAACTCACCGCAGCCTGAACTCAGCAACAGACAGAAAGCTCAACCTGGCTCCAGAAACCTGACGATACCGGCGCGCTTCATGTTGCTGCCGGGCCAGCCTCGGGGTTGCGCCGCTGGCTGGCGGGCTTGCCTTTGGCGCACTGCCTGGCGACAGGGCCTTTGACATCGACCGGAGCCGCGAAGACCTTGCGGGCAGGGGGGCAACTGCGGTGATCACGGCCGGATCACTGCCACCGGTCGCCCGGCGAAATGGTCGGCAATCGGCTTGGATGCGATATCTCCAGCGACGCCAGGTCTGTTTCATAACGCCGTGCAAGAATTGATCGTTCTTCCTCGTCAAGTGGATCAAACCGGGTTCCATCCGCGTACCTTGTGACCAGATCATCACGCGATGTCTGACCGTTCGAACGGGTGGCGGCAGCCATTGCCTCAACCGTTGGGGCAATGTTTGGTCGCTCGTCGCCGTCCAGCCGAAATCCAGCAAAAAGCTCCGGGCCGACGAGATTCCGCACCCGGCTCTCTACCGGATCACGTTCGTATTGCGTCAATTTCAGTGGCGTTGCAGGAAATGCACGGGTCACACTTGCGATTACGTTTGGCCACCCCCAGTGAACAGCAAGATAATTCTGCCGAAAGTCATCGAAAGACGGCATCCTGCGAGACATGTGGAGCGCGTGTAAAGCATACAATGAAACAAGAAACGTATCGTATGCCCGAATCGTCAGGTGTACCTCGGAGGGAACACAGCCGAGGATTTTCTGGAATGCGACAAGGCGTGGATACACCGATGGATAAAGTTCAAAACCGGTTTTCAGAAAAGGGAGCGAAAGCAAATTTTCTTCCGACACGATGATCCTGCGCGGCGCCCGATCAGGAAAATCGTTTGCAATCAAATTCGAAAACGTGGCCCGCGCCTTCCGCATTCTCAAGGAGTGCCTGATCGGAATTCTGCGTTTCGGCGGCAAGGGTTTGAGCACATCGCGGATTGTTGTGCAGCCCCTTTTGCCCGGGCGCGGCGGCGTCAAGGCCGCAATTCCGTTTTCGGCCAGAATATCCTGATTTGCATCCAGAATGGTTTGAAGCCGGGTCGTGCCAGTCCGGTGTGCGCCGAGATGCAATATGATTTCAGGCAGATCGCGCGAATTCATATTTGCAGACCGCACTTGATCCGGCTGATCTGGTGACAAGAAGCCGGGGTAACATGTTTCATGTGGTGTCCTGCCTGCCCGCGCCTTCCGCCATATGTTGCATGAATCCCCATGTGCTTCAACGCAGAATGCCCCGGCTTTCACCGGGGCGTTCCGTGCTGTCGCATGGCGGGGGGAACCCCGCCCCATGGGCCGATTACCCGCGTTCCTCGACGATTTCGACCAGATGCGGAATCTTCTCGATCATGCCGCGCACCGATGGCGTGTCTTCCAGTTCGCGGACCCGGTGCATCCTGTTCAGGCCAAGGCCGATCAGCGTCGCGCGCTGTTTGGCCGGGCGGCGGATAGGAGAGCCGGTTTGCCTGACGATGATGGTTTTTCTGGCCATTTGTCCCTCTCCCTACGCTTCGGCGGCTTCTGCCGGGGCGTCCATGGCCGGGGCGGCATCCTTTTTCAGGATGTCGGCCACTTTCCTGCCGCGACGCTGGGCAACCATGCGCGGGCTGGCCTCTTTCGAAAGCCCGTTCAGGGTTGCGCGGATCATGTTATAGGGGTTTTGCGAGCCTAGGGACTTCGCAACAACGTCCTGTACGCCCAGCATCTCGAACACGGCGCGCATCGGACCGCCAGCGATGATGCCGGTCCCCTGCGGGGCGGTGCGCATGACCACCTTGCCGGCGCCGTGGCGGCCCTCGATGTCGTGGTGCAGGGTGCGGCCTTCGCGCAGCGGCACACGAACCATCTGGCGCCTGGCCTGCTCTGTCGCCTTGCGGATCGCCTCCGGCACTTCCTTGGCCTTGCCCTTGCCAAAGCCGACGCGGCCTTTCTGGTCGCCGACAACCACCAGGGCTGCAAAGCCGAAACGCTTGCCCCCCTTCACGGTTTTCGACACCCGGTTGATCGCCACGAGACGATCGGCGAATTCCGGGGTTTCCTCGCGCTCGCGACGGTCCCGGCGGTTCTGTCTTTCTGCCATTCTCTCGTCTCCTCAGAACTTCAGGCCGCCTTCACGGGCGGCGTCGGCCAGAGCCTTCACCTTGCCGTGGAAAAGAAAGCCGCCACGGTCAAGATAGCAAACCTCGACCCCTGCCTTCCTGGCGCGCTCGGCAATCGCCGCACCGACCCTGGCCGCCGTTTCGACATTGTTCCTGCCAACCACGCCCAGTTCCTTTTCCAGCGACGACGCCGAGGCGAGCGTCTTGCCCTGAACATCGTCGATCAACTGGGCGCTGATGTTCTTGTTCGAGCGGTGAACGGACAGGCGAACGCGACCGGCGTTCGACTTCCGCAGTTTGTTCCGAACGCGCAGGCGGCGCTTCAGAAACAGTTCCCGTTTGCTGTCTGCCATTTTCTAGCGTCCCTACTTCTTCTTGCCTTCCTTGATGAAGATATATTCACCCTTGTAGCGGATGCCCTTGCCCTTGTAGGGCTCCGGCCTGCGCCATTCGCGGATATTCGCGGCAACCTGGCCGACTTTCTGTTCGTCGATGCCTTCAACGACGATTTCGGTCGGTTTCGGTGCGCTCACGCTCACGCCTTCGGGGGCGGTATATTCGACATCGTGGCTGAGGCCGAGATTCAGCTTCAGGACGTTGCCCTGCATCTGGGCGCGATAACCGACGCCCCGGATTTCAAGCTCTTTCCTGAAGCCTTCGGTGACACCGGCCACCAGGTTGGCGACCATGGTCCGCGACATGCCCCATTGCTGTCGGGAACGCTTGGAATTGCCGCGCGGCGCGACCTTTACGGCGTTCTGCCCGACCGTGATGGCGACATCGTCGGTCGCGGTAAAGCTGCGGACGCCTTTCGGGCCCTTCACTTCGATGGTCTGGCCGGACACGGATGCGGTGACACCCGATGGCAGCCCGACCGGTTTTTTGCCAATCCGAGACATGCTGTCCTCCTCAGAACACCTGGCAGAGCACTTCGCCGCCGATATTGGCGGCGCGTGCTGATGCGTCCGACATGACGCCTTTCGGAGTCGAGACAATGGAAACGCCCAGGCCCTGACGAACCTGCGGAATCTCCCTCGACGCCGAATAGACGCGACGACCTGGCTTCGATATCCGCTTCAGTTCGCGGATGACCGGGGCGCCGCCATAATATTTCAGGCTGATCTCAATGGCCGGATGGCCATTGGCATCGGTGGTTTTCTCGTAACCGCGGATATAGCCTTCGTCGGCCAGAACATCCAGAACCCAAGCGCGCAGTTTCGACGCCGGGGTGGAAACGGTTGACTTGCCGCGCATCTGTGCGTTGCGGATGCGGGTCAGCATATCGCCGAGAGGATCGTTCATGATTCAGTCTCCCCCTACCAGCTTGATTTCACCAGGCCCGGGGCCTGGCCGCCAGAGCCAAGCTCGCGCAGCGCGATCCGCGACACCTTGAGCTTGCGGTAGTAACCGTGTGGACGGCCAGTCAACTGGCAGCGGTTGTGGATGCGCGTGGCAGAACTGTTGCGCGGCAGTTTCGCGAGTTTCAGGCGCGCCCTGAAACGCTCTTCCATCGGGCGGCTTCCGTCGTTTGCAATCTTTTTCAGCGCGGCGCGTCTGGCGGCGTATTTTTCCACCAGCGCGGCGCGTTTGACTTCGCGTTCGAGCATTGCTTTCTTGGCCATGTTTCAATTCCTTCCCGCGGCTCAGGCTCTGAACGGCATGTTGAAATGCTTCAACAATGCCTTTGCTTCCGCGTCGGTATTCGCGTTGGTGGCGATCACGATGTCCATGCCCAGCATGTCATCAACCCTGTCAAAATCGACCTCGGGAAAGACGATGTGCTCTCTCAGGCCCATGGCGTAGTTGCCGCGGCCGTCGAATGCGGTCGTCTTCAGGCCGCGAAAGTCGCGGACACGGGGCAGGGCCACGGTGATCAGACGATCCAGAAATTCGTACATCCGGTTGCCGCGCAAGATCACCCTGGCGCCCAGCGGCATGTCCTCACGCACACGGAACGCGGCGATGGATTTCCTGGCGCGGGTGATGACAGCGTGCTGGCCGGCAATCAGGCTCAGCGCCTCCTGGGCGGTCTTGACCTTTTTGGTGTCCCTGACGGCTTCGCCGACGCCCATGTTCAGGGCGATCTTGTCCAGACGCGGGATCTGCATGTCGTTGCCATAGCCGAATTCCTCTTTCAGGGCGGCACGGATGCTGTCCTTGTAGAGGGCTTTCAGGCGCGGAGTGTAGGTCGCAGTGTCAAGCATCAGACAGCCTTCCCGGTGGTTTTGGCGAAACGGACCTTCCTGCCGTCTTCCACGCGAAAGCCGACACGGGTTGCCTTGCCGTTCGTGTCGAGCAAGGCCAGATTCGACAGGTTGATCGGCATTGCCTTCGGAACACGGCCACCCTGCGAGTTCTGGGACTGACGGGTGTGGCGGATGGCGATGTTGACGCCGTCAACGACAGCCTTGCCGGCTTTCGGATCGACAGAGGTGATTTCACCCTCCCTGCCCTTGTCCTTGCCGGCCAGAACGACGATCTTGTCGCCTTTTTTCAGTTTTGCGGCCATCTTACAGCACCTCCGGGGCGAGCGAGATGATCTTCATGAAGTTCCTGGCGCGCAGTTCACGAACGACCGGCCCGAAGATACGGGTGCCGACCGGTTCCCCTGTGTTGCTCAGGATCACCGCGGCGTTGCGATCAAAGCGGATTGCGGTGCCGTCATCGCGACGGACTTCCTTGGCGGTGCGCACGACGACGGCCTTGCGGACATCCCCTTTCTTCACGCGACCGCGCGGGATGGCTTCCTTTACCGAGACGACAATGACATCGCCGACAGAGGCGTATTTACGCTTGGAACCGCCCAGAACCTTGATGCACTGCACCCGGCGAGCGCCGGAGTTGTCAGCGACATCCAGATTGGTCTGCATCTGGATCATGTGGTTTCTCCCGACCTGTGGGACCGCGTGTCCGGCATTGGCCCCAGGGTTTCGATTGAACAGGAATGCGAATGCCGGTCAGGCAATCACCTCCCAGCGTTTGGTCTTCGACTTCGGCACACATTCCCGAATGCGAACGGCGTCGCCTTTCCTGAATGTGCCGTTCTCATCGTGAGCCCGGTATTGCTTGGACTTGCGGATGGTCTTCAGCAGAACCGGGTGCTTGAAGCGGCGCTCGACAGAGACGGTGACGGTCCGGGCGTTGGCATCGCTGGTCACGGTGCCTTGCAGAATACGTTTGGGCATATCGTAAGGCTCTTCTTATTCGGCGGCTGCGTTGGCAGCTTTCTGGTTCAGCACCGTTTTCACACGGGCGGTGTCACGGCGGACAATGCGGATGCGGGCGGTGTTCTCCAACTGCCCGGTGGCCTGTTGAAAGCGCAGGTTGAACGCTTCTTTCTTGAGGCTTCCCAGTTGTTCGCGCAACTGGTCCGGGGTTTTCTCTCTCAGTTCACTGGCGTTCATCGCCGATTTCCCTTTCGGAACACCAGAAGGCCCCTGACTGTTTTGCAGGGTCGCCCTGAACCTGGTGGACAAATGACGGTCGCGCGAATCCCGGCAGCGCCGAAACCCGCAAGATGCGTTCCTATAAGGGAGAGGGGATGGAAGGGCAAGGGAAAGTTTCAGGGAAATGCGAGGGGCCATGCGCCTGTGGACGCCCGGCGCGCAAGACGACCCCCCCCGCCGATTTCCCGGCAGGGGCCTTGTGCGTCCGGACGGGCAATTTTCTACCAGTCTTCGCGCTCGACAATACGGGTCTTGATCGGCAGTTTCATCGCGGCAAGGCGCAGGGCCTCGCGGGCGACGGTATCCGAAACACCGTCGATCTCGAACATGATGCGGCCCGGTTTCACCTTGGCGGCCCAGAAATCGACGGAACCCTTGCCCTTGCCCATCCGCACTTCGGTGGGTTTCGAGGTCACGGGGGTATCCGGGAAGATCCGTATCCAGACGCGGCCCTGCCGTTTCATGTGGCGGGTCATGGCGCGGCGGGCGGCCTCGATCTGACGGGCGCTGACGCGCTCCGGCTGGGCTGCCTTCAGACCGTAAGAGCCGAAGTTCAGGTCGGAACCGCCCTTCGCTTCGCCCCGGATGCGGCCCTTGTGCAGCTTGCGGAATTTTGTACGCTTTGGCTGAAGCATTGTCTTTCCTCCTCAGCGGCGACCGCCGCCACCGCCGCGGGGCGGGGGGCCATCCTGGAGTTCCTGTGCCTTGCGATCCCGCGCGCCCGGATCATGTTCCATGATCTCGCCCTTGAATATCCAGACCTTGACCCCGATGATGCCATAGGCGGTCAGGCTCTCGGCGGTTGCGTAATCAATGTTGGCGCGCAGGGTGTGCAGCGGCACGCGGCCTTCGCGATACCATTCGGTGCGCGCAATCTCGGTGCCGCCCAGACGCCCGGCGACATTCACACGGATGCCTTCGGCGCCCATGCGCATGGCGTTCTGCACCGACCGTTTCATGGCGCGGCGGAAAGAGACCCGGCGCTCCAGTTGCTGGGCAATGTTTTCGGCGACCAGTCGCGCGTCCAGTTCCGGCTTGCGAACCTCGACGATGTTGAGGTGCAGTTCGGAATCGGTCATGTTGGCGATTTTCCTGCGCAGGCTTTCGATGTCCGCGCCTTTCTTGCCAATGATGACCCCCGGACGGGCGGTGTGGATGGTAACGCGGCACTTCTTGTGCGGGCGTTCGATGATCACGCGGCTGATGCCCGCCTGCTTGCATTCATCCTGAATGAAGTCGCGGATCCTGAGGTCTTCCAGCAGAAGATCGCCGTAATTCCTGGTGTCGGCGTACCAGCGGCTGTCCCAGGTGCGGTTCACCTGAAGGCGCATCCCGATCGGATTGACTTTCTGACCCATTAGGCTTGCTCCTCTACCTGACGCACCTTGATGGTAAGCTCGGAAAATGGTTTCCTGAGCGCGCCAAACCGGCCACGGGCGCGCGGGCGACCGCGTTTCAGGACCAGGTTCTTGCCCACATGAGCCTCTGCAACGATCAGTTCATCGAGGTCCAGGTCGTGGTTGTTTTCGGCGTTCGCGATGGCGGACTGAAGGCATTTCTTCACGTCCCCGGCGATCCGGCGTTTGGAGAAGGTCAGGTCGGACAGGGCCTTTTCGACTTTCTTCCCGCGGATCATCGCGGCAACCAGGTTCAGCTTTTGCGGCGAGGTGCGAAGCATCCGGGTTTTGGCCATTGCTTCGTTTTCAGCCACGCGGCGTGCGTTCTTCTCTTTACCCATGGCCCCTACCTCCGCTTCGCTTTCTTGTCCGCGGCATGTCCGTGGTAGATGCGCGTCGGAGAATATTCACCGAATTTCTGGCCGATCATGTCCTCGGTCACGTTGACCGGGATATGTCTCTTGCCGTTGTAGACGCCAAAGGTCAGGCCCACGAACTGGGGCAGAATGGTGGAACGGCGCGACCATATCCTGATCACGTCATTGCGCCCTGATTCCCGCGCGGCCTCGGCTTTCTTGAGGACATGGGAATCGACGAAAGGGCCTTTCCATACAGAACGTGCCATATCCTAACGCCCCTTCTTCCTGGCATACCGCGCGCGGATGATCAGCTTTTGCGACGCCTTGTTCCTGTTGCGGGTACGGGCGCCCTTGGTCGGTTTGCCCCACGGCGTAACCGGGTGACGACCGCCGGAGGTCCGGCCCTCACCGCCGCCATGGGGGTGATCGACCGGGTTCATGACGACACCACGGACGGACGGGCGCTTGCCCAGATGGCGGTTGCGCCCGGCCTTGCCGAGATTCTGGTTGGAGTTGTCGGGGTTCGACACGGCGCCGACGGTGGCCATGCATTCCTGACGGACCATGCGCAGTTCGCCCGAGGACAGGCGAATCTGGGCATAACCGCCGTCACGGCCAACAAACTGCGCGTATGTACCGGCGGCGCGGGCGATCTGGCCGCCCTTGCCCGGTTTCAGTTCGATGTTGTGAACGATGGTGCCGATCGGCAGGCCGGTGAAGGGCATCGCGTTGCCCGGCTTGATGTCGGCCTTTTCGCCCGCCACGATCTGATCGCCGACGCCCAGACGCTGCGGGGCAAGGATATAGGCGTACTCGCCATCCTCGTATTTGATCAGCGCGATGAAGGCGCTTCGGTTCGGATCGTATTCGATCCGCTCCACGGTTGCCGCCATGTCAAATTTGCGGCGCTTGAAATCCACGATGCGGTACAGACGCTTCGCCCCGCCACCACGGCGGCGCTGGGTGATCCGTCCGGTGTTGTTCCGGCCGCCCTTCCTGGTCAGACCCTCCGAGAGAGATTTGACCGGGCGTCCTTTCCAAAGCTCCGAACGGTCGATCAGCACCAGCCCGCGCTGGCCCGGCGTCGTCGGCTTGTACGACTTGAGTGCCATGCTTTCTGTCTTCCGTTTGCTTGTCGGCGGGTGCGGCCCGCCTGTGTTGCAGCCCCCTTGCAGGCGACCGGGTTGCAGAGCCCCGAAGGTCTCCGGTTCAAAAGCCCTCGGCCCCGGAGAAAATCCGGGGCCGAGAGGATTCGCGACTTCCTATCAGAGACCGGTGGTCACGTCGATAGTGTTTCCCTCCTCCAGGGTCACATAAGCCTTCTTGATGTCTTTCCGCCGTCCCGGCCGGCCACGGAACCGCTTTGCCTTGCCTTTGGCGATGGTCGTGTTGACCGCTTTCACCTTTACGCCAAAGAGGCTTTCGACGGCTTCCCTGATCTGCGGCTTGTTGGCGGCGATGTCCACCTCAAAGACGACAGCGCCGTTTTCCGACGCCATGGTCGATTTCTCGGTGATCACCGGCCTGCGGATGATGTCGTAATGTGTTTCTTTCGCGCTCATTTCAGACGAGCCTCCAGTGCTTCGACACCTGCCCTGGTAAGCACCAGCGTATCACGCTTCAGGATGTCATGGACGTTTGCCCCGATCGACGGCAGGATGTCGAGGCCGTCGATGTTGCGCGCCGCCAGGGCAAAGCCTTCGTTGACCTCGGCGCCGTCGATGACCAGGGCGCGCTTCCAGCCCAGTTCCCTGACCTGTCTGGCCAGGGCGGCGGTCCTGCCTTCGGCTTCGGCGGCTTCGATCACCACCAGTTCGCCGGCTTTCGCCTTGGCGGACAGCGCGTGTTTCAGACCCAAGGCGCGGAATTTCTTCGGCAGGTCATGGGCGTGGCTGCGCGGGGTCGGCCCCTTGTAGACACCGCCCTTGCGGAAGATCGGCGCGTTGCGGTCGCCGTGACGGGCGCCGCCGGTGCCTTTCTGGCGATAGATCTTCTTCGAGGAATAGCTGGTTTCCGAGCGGGTCTTGACCTTGTGGGTGCCGGCCTGCGCCTTGTTGCGCTGCCAGCGGACCACGCGGTGCAGGATGTCGGCGCGCGGCTCCAGGCCGAAGACATCTTCGCCCAGGTCCACGGAACCGGCTTTGCCGCCGTCCAGTCTGATCACGTCAATTTTCATTCTTCAGCACCCCCTTCAGGTACTTCCCCGGCGGCAGCCGGGGCGGCAGGCGCGGCGGCGGATTTCAGCGCCGCCGGAAAAACGGCGTTTTCCGGGATCGACTTTTTCACGGCGTCCCTGACAGTGACCCAGCCACCCCTGGAGCCGGGAACAGCGCCCCTGACCATGATCAGGCCACGGTCTGCATCGGTCCTGACCACTTGCAGGTTCTGCGTGGTGATCCGGGCGGCGCCCATGTGCCCGGCCATCTTCTTGCCCTTGAACACGCGGCCGGGATCCTGACACTGACCGGTGGACCCGTGCGAGCGGTGGCTGATCGAAACCCCGTGCGAGGCGCGCAGGCCACTGAAATTGTGGCGTTTCATGGCGCCGGCAAAACCCTTGCCGATCGAGGTGCCGGAGACATCGACAAACTGACCTTCCACATAGTGATCGGCGGTGATTTTCTCGCCCATGCCGATCAGGTTGGCTTCGGACACGCGGAACTCGGACACCTTGCGTTTCGGGGCCACGCCGGCAACCGTGAAATGGCCGCGCATCGCCCTGGACATGCGTTTTGCCTTGGCGGACCCGGCACCCAGCTGAACGGCGGTGTAACCGTCCCTGTCAGCGGTGCGTTGACCGACAACCTGCAAGCTGTCGAGTTGAAGAACGGTCACGGGAATCTGCCTGCCGTCGGTCATGAAAAGCCGGGTCATGCCGACTTTCCTTGCGATAATGCCAGAGCGCATCTTCGATACCCTCCTCAAACCTTGATTTCGACATCGACACCGGCAGCCAGATCGAGCTTCATCAGCGCGTCCACGGTCTGCGGGGTCGGATCGACGATGTCCAGCAGGCGCTTGTGCGTCCGTATCTCGAACTGATCACGGGATTTCTTGTTTACATGCGGACTGCGCAGAACGGTGAATTTCTCGATCTTGTTCGGCAGCGGGATGGGGCCGCGCACCTGCGCACCGGTCCGCTTGGCGGTCGAGACGATTTCCTGCGTGCTGCTGTCCAGCACACGATAATCGAACGCCTTCAGCCGGATACGGATGTTTTGGCTCTGGATTGCCATTTCGTTTTGCCTTTCGCGATTGAGAGGCAGGCCAGGGATTATCCCCGGCCTGCTGCGAACCCGGAACCCGCGTTCATTCGTGGATTTTCGATACGACGCCCGACCCGACGGTTCTGCCGCCTTCGCGGATTGCGAAGCGGAGTTTTTCTTCCATGGCGATCGGGGCGATCAGTTCGACATTGAACTTCAGGTTGTCGCCCGGCATCACCATTTCGGTTCCGGCGGGCAGTTCGACCGTGCCGGTCACGTCGGTGGTGCGGAAGTAGAACTGCGGACGGTAATTCGCAAAGAACGGGGTGTGGCGGCCGCCTTCTTCCTTGGTCAGAATATAGACTTCGGCCTCGAATTTGGTGTGCGGGGTCACGGAGCCCGGCTTGCACAGAACCTGGCCGCGCTCAACACCGTCACGATCCACGCCGCGCAACAGCGCCCCGATATTGTCGCCGGCCTCGCCACGATCAAGGAGCTTGCGGAACATCTCGACACCGGTACAGGTGGTCTTTCTGGTATCGCGGATGCCGACAATCTCGATCTCGTTGCCGACATTGATCACGCCGCGTTCCACACGCCCGGTCACGACGGTCCCGCGACCGGAGATCGAGAACACATCCTCGATCGGCATCAGGAACGGCTGATCAATCGCCCGCTCGGGCTGCGGGATGTAGTCGTCAACAGCGGCCAGCAGTTCGGCGACCTTCTCGTCGCCGATTTCCGCATCGCGGCCTTCCAGAGCGGCCAGCGCCGAGCCGGCCACGATCGGAATGTCATCGCCGGGAAATTCGTATTCGCTCAGCAGTTCGCGAACTTCCATCTCGACAAGTTCCAGCAACTCCTCGTCATCGACCTGATCGACCTTGTTCAGAAACACGACCAGGGCCGGGACACCGACCTGACGGGCCAGAAGAATGTGCTCGCGGGTCTGCGGCATCGGGCCATCGGCGGCGCTGACAACCAGGATTGCGCCGTCCATCTGCGCCGCGCCGGTGATCATGTTCTTCACATAGTCGGCATGGCCGGGGCAATCGACATGGGCGTAATGGCGGGCCTCGGTCTCGTATTCCACATGCGCGGTCGAGATGGTGATGCCGCGCGCCTTTTCCTCCGGCGCGGCGTCGATCTCGTCATAGGCCCTGAATTCGCCAAACTGCTTGGTGATCGCCGCCGTCAGCGTCGTCTTGCCATGGTCAACGTGACCGATCGTGCCGATGTTGACATGCGGCTTCAGACGTTCGAATTTTTCCTTTGCCATGATGGCCTCCTGTTATTCTGGGGGGGGGAGCGTTCATCGCTTCCCCGATTTTCGTCTAGGCGTATTTCGCCTGAATTTCGTCCGAGATGTTCTGCGGAACCGGATCGTAATGGTCGAACTGCATCGTGAACTGCGCCCGCCCCGAAGACATGGAGCGCAGCGTGTTGATGTAGCCGAACATGTTCGCCAGCGGCACGAAGGAGTGGATCGCAATGGCGTTGCCGCGCGGCTCCTGCCCTGTTACCTGACCACGGCGGGAGGTCAGATCGCCGATGATGCCGCCGGTATATGCTTCGGGTGTGATGGCCTCGACCTTCATGATCGGCTCCAGCAGTTTCGCGCCGGCCTTTCGCAGGCCCTCGCGCATACACATGCGGCCCGCGATTTCAAAGGCCAGAACCGATGAATCCACATCGTGGTACTTGCCGTCGATCAGGGCGACCTTGAAGTCAATCACCGGGAACCCGGCAAGCGGGCCGGAATCCATGACCGACCGGATGCCCTTTTCAACACCCGGAACGTATTCCTTCGGAACCGAACCGCCAACAATGCGGCTTTCGAACGAATAGCCTTCGCCCGGCGCGGTCGGCGAGATGATCATCTTCACCTCGGCGAACTGACCCGAGCCGCCCGATTGTTTCTTGTGGGTATAGCTGTGCTCGATCTCGTGGCCGATGGTCTCTCGGTAGGCCACCTGCGGCGCACCGATATTGGCCTCGACCCTGAATTCGCGCTTCAGACGATCCACCAGAATGTCGAGGTGAAGTTCGCCCATGCCCCTCATGATGGTCTGGCCGGATTCGAGGTCGGTTTCGACGCGGAACGACGGGTCTTCGGCGGCCAGACGGGCCAGACCCTGGGACATCTTCTCCTGATCGTTCTTGGTCTTCGGCTCGATCGCGATCTCGATCACCGGGTCCGGGAAGGTCATGGTTTCCAGAACCACCGGCTGTTTCGCGTCGCACAGCGTGTCGCCGGTGGTGGTGTCCTTCAGACCCGCCAGCGCGATGATGTCGCCCGCAAACGCCGCCTCGATTTCCTTGCGGTTGTTGGAGTGCATCATCATCATCCGGCCGATGCGCTCTCGCTTGCCCTTGGTGGAATTCAGGATGCTGTCGCCCTTTTTCATTTCGCCCGAATAGATTCGGGTGAAGGTCAGGGAGCCGACAAACGGGTCGTTCATGATCTTGAACGCCAGGCCCGAGAACGGCATCGCGTCGTCGGCGCGCCGCGCGATGTTGCGCTCTTCGTTTTCGTCGCCGGGGGCAAAGCCCACGTAATCGACAACGTCCAGCGGGCTGGGCAGATAGTCGATCACGGCGTTCAGAAGCGGCTGCACACCCTTGTTCTTGAAGGCGGAACCGCCCAGAACCGGAACGAAGGCCAGTTTCAGCGTGCCCTTGCGGATCAGGCCGCGCAGGGTCCGGGTGTCTGGCTCTTCGCCTTCCAGGTACATCATCATCGCGTCGTCGTCCATTTCGACGGCCGCCTCGATCATCCTGTTGCGCCATTCTTCGGCCAGATCCTTCAGATCGTCGCGAATCTCGACCTGCTCCCAGGTTGCGCCCAGATCCTCGCCCTTCCACAGCCATTCTTTCATGGTGATCAGGTCGATCAGACCTTCCAGCTCCGACTCGGCGCCGATCGGCAGGGAGACCGGAACCGCACGGGCGCCGGTGCGATCCTCGATCATGTTGACGCAGTTGAAGAAGTCGGCGCCGGTCTTGTCCATCTTGTTGACGAAGACGATGCGCGGAACCTTGTAACGGTCGGCCTGCCGCCACACGGTTTCGGTCTGCGGTTCGACACCGGCGTTGGCGTCGAGAACGCAGACGGCGCCGTCGAGAACCGCCAGCGAACGTTCGACTTCGATGGTGAAGTCAACGTGACCGGGGGTGTCGATGATGTTCAGGCGGTGCTTCGGCATGTCGGCGGTCTTGCCGTCCTCGGTGCGCTCCCAGAAGGTGGTTGTCGCAGCCGAGGTGATGGTGATGCCGCGCTCCTGCTCCTGCTCCATCCAGTCCATGGTGGCGGCACCATCGTGGACCTCACCGATGATGTGGGATTTGCCGGTGTAATACAGGATACGCTCCGAGCAGGTGGTCTTGCCTGCGTCGATATGCGCCATGATGCCGAAGTTGCGGTACAGCTCCAGCGGATATTCGCGTGCCATTCTACGGTTTCCTTCGGATTACCAGCGATAATGGCTGAACGCCTTGTTCGCGTCGGCCATCTTGTGGGTGTCTTCACGCTTCTTGACGGCAGCGCCGCGGTTGTTCACCGCATCCATCAGTTCGCTGGCGAAACGCTCTTCCATGGTGTTCTCGTTGCGCTTGCGGGCGGCAGAGATCAGCCAGCGGATGGCCAGAGCCTCGCGGCGTTCGGGGCGCACCTCGACCGGCACCTGATAAGTCGCGCCGCCAACCCGGCGGGAACGGACCTCCACCGACGGCTTGACGTTGTCGAGCGCCTCGTGGAACACTTCGACCGGGGCGCGCTTCAGCCTGTTCTCGACACGATCGAATGCGTTGTAGACGATGCTCTCGGCGATCGACTTCTTGCCGTCGATCATCAGGTTGTTCATGAATTTGGTGACGATGCGGTCGCCGAACTTGGCGTCGGGCAGAACTTCGCGTTTTTCGGCGGCGTGACGGCGTGACATGCTCGGGCTCCTTACTTCGGACGCTTGGCGCCGTATTTCGAACGGCGTTGCTTGCGGTCTTTGACGCCCTGGGTATCCAGAACGCCGCGCAGGATGTGGTATCGCACACCCGGAAGGTCCTTCACACGGCCGCCACGGATCAGAACCACGGAGTGTTCCTGAAGGTTGTGGGATTCACCGGGAATGTAGCTGATGACCTCGAAGCCATTGGTCAGGCGGACCTTGGCGACCTTCCGCATGGCGGAGTTCGGTTTCTTCGGCGTCGTTGTGTAGACGCGCGTGCATACCCCGCGCTTCTGCGGGCAGGCCTGCAGGTGCTGGGACTTCTGAGATCTTACTTTGGGCTGCCGCGGCTTGCGGATCAGCTGCTGGATCGTTGGCATTCCGGTTCGTTCCCGTTGTTGCAACACATGTGTTTCATGCACGGCGCTCCGTGCGGCTGGATTCGGCACACCTCGCGCGTCCGCAAGGCGAAAGGCCGCATTCGTTCCCGTACCGAGGTGAACGACGCGGTGGAGCATTCAGAGGATCGGGGCGGCAAAGGTGCCCGGATCATGACCACTACAACTCTGAATCAGGCGCAAGGGGAAACCCCGAAGCAGGCCCGGATGCGCGCGGTATATGGAGAGTCGCCGAGGTTGTCAACAGGTGAGGGCCTCGATTTACCTCGCCAATCCGGTCTGAATCCGGTTCACTCCCGGCGCCTCGTGACAAGAGCGGCAGATGGTCGGACAGCCGGGATTTTCTGACATGGATGACCGCCGGAAGCGGTCGAGCGATCATGGCGATCAGTTGGAAGCCTGTGCCGGGGCGTCTGATTTCGAGATTTTCCGTGCGGATATTGTGAAGGCTCTGGCGTACTCGGACGGCTCGAAAGGCGCCCGCCCTGTGACGTCGTGCTGATGTTCAGGATCCTGATTGTCCAGGCGCAAGACAATCCCGGTGATGACCGCGCAGAGTTCCTGATCCCGGACCGGCTGTCGTTCATGCGTTTCCCCGGGCTCGGGTTGCATGACCGGGTTCCGGACGCGAAGACCATTCGGGTGTTCCGCGAGCGTCTGACCAGGGCAGGCGTGATCGAGGGGCTTTTCAGCCGGTTCGACGCGCGCTGCGCGAGGCCGGTTACATCGCGATGTCCGGTCGGACCGTCGCCAGCACGCTGGTCGCCGCGCCAGGGTACGCAACACGGTTGACGAGAAGATGGCTGTCAGGATGGGCAAGCCCGGCGACGATATCTGGCCCGATGATCGGGAGTGTCCTGAATTCTGTGTATCTGTCCCGGTCCGTGGGGGTTTCAAATACGGTCACGCATTGAAGCGCTCGTCGAACATGATAGCGAACTGGTTGCAGGCAGCAAACCATTCGCGGACGTTTCTGCCTCCTTTTTCGAAGTTCCGGATTGCCGGACAGATCAGCCTGGTCGCCGCCTCCCCGGTCAGGAACGAGCCGCGCGTCCTGATGGATTTGCGGATCACACGGTTCAGGCTTTCCATGGCATTCGTTGTGCAGATGATCCTGCGGATCGCCGGTTCGAAGGCAGGGAACGGTATCACCTCTTGCCACGCCCGGCGCCAGGCCGGGGCGATGGAGGCATGTTTTCCGGCCCGTTTTTCCTCGAATGCGTCCAGTTCATCGGCGGCCAAGTCGGCGGTCGAGTCGGCGGTCGGAGAGTGTCCGATCATCTGTGTATCCCTGATCTGTTCCATGCTTTGTGAGAGGAGCAATGACGATGACGATTTCCAGGGAACTTCTGAGGGCTGCGAGCGGCCTGAGGATTTGCTCGGCGATGCCGGGCTGATGAAGGAGCTCAAGATCAAGTTGATGGAACGGATGTTGGGCGCCGAATTAACTGCGCATCTTGGCTATGAGTTCCATCCCGGACGATCAGATAGACCCTCGCTGTTCTGGCCTGTTCATGGCAAGATCGGTCCTGCGTGAGATTCGGGACGGAGGCAAGACATGCTGATTTCTTTGCACAAGCAGGCGACGACGACGCCGAAGATCAGGGCCGCGATCCAAGCGAGCAAAGAGCCCGCGTGGATCGTGGCCGAGCGCTACGGCATCTCGGAGCAGACCGTCTGGAGACACCGTCCATGATCGGAGCCACACGGCGCACAGGTTGCAGACCACACTCACGCCAGCACAGGAGGCCGTGGCCGTCTCGCTGAGGAAGACGCTGCTGCTGCCGCTCGACGACCTGCTCGCCGTGGTCCGCGAGTTTCTCAACCCGACCGTCTCGCGCTCCGGGCTGGACCGATGCCTGCGTCGGCATGGGGTCGGCGCCCTCCGTGACCTGAAGCCGAAGGTGGCGAAGCCCGCGCACAAGCCTTTCAAGGCATACGAGCCCGGCTCCATCCACATCGACGTGAAATACCTGCCGCAGATGGCCGATGAGGACCGGCCCCGGTATCTGTTCGTCGCGATCGCCCGCGCCACCCGCCGGGTCTTCGTGCGCATCTACCCAGTGAAGACTGCGGCCAACGCCCGCCGGTTCCTGCGCGACCTGGAGCGCGCCGCCCCGATGCGGATCACCCGCGTGCTGACGGACAATGGCAAGGAGTTCACCGACAGGCTCTTCGGCCTTCGCCGCCGCGCCGCGACCGGCAATCATGAGTTCGGCCGCCTCTGCGCCGGGTTCGGGATCGAGCATCGCCTGGCCCCACCGATGCGGCCGCAGACCAACGGCATGGTCGAGCGTTTCAACGGTCGGATCGGGGACGTGCTCCAGAGCCACCGTTTCCGCAGCGGCGAGTATCTGGAGCGGACGATCTTGCGGTACGTCCGCCTCTACAACGGCCAGTTGCCGCAATCCGTTCTGAAAGGCCGCACGCCAATTGATGCGCTCAAGGACTGGCATCGAGAAAAGCCCGAGCTCTTCAGGAAGCAGCCATGCAATCACATGGGATGTGACACTTATGCTTCTCCTCAAGCCATTCACCTTCCCCGAAAATCTTCAGGCCTGTGCTGTCGACGACCAGATGGGCCGGTTTGTCACTGTCGGGCTTTGGTTTGGCAGGCAAGCTCAGTCCGTTGCCCCTGCGCGATAAGGTGGAGAAATCCGGCACTGCGATCTCAACCCCAAGCAAACCCGCGATACTGCACATGAACCCTTGTGTCTGGCGCAGCGGTTGGTTGAAAACCATGCCCAGGGTCAGACAGAGCTCAATCGCCAGATCCGAGTAGAGAGGCTGCCCGCCGCGGGTTGTGCGGCGCGGTGACGACCACAAACCAGGCGCCTCTTCACTGACCCACACCGTCAGATCCCCGCGCCGTCGCAGGCCCTCGTTGTACTCAGCCCAATTCGTAACCCGATGCCCTTGCCTGGGGACCTTGTTACGACGAGTGGCGTTGAACTTATGTGGCATCTACAGCAGCCTATTGAGAACGAAACGCCTCAATATCAAACGCGACCGCATCCGTGCAACAACGCTGGTGCTGATACAGTTTCTTGAGATCACCGCCTTCGCGCTTGATGGGTTCGCCTTTGCCGCAGAGGCGCTTGTCGGCGCCGCCGTCGGGGCCGGTGCGCACGCCCGGCTGCGGCGCGCTGCGGTGATAACCGCGCAATGGGCGGTTGGCGGTGCGGTCCTGCTGGGTCTGTTCTTCCTTGTCGCGGGGCCATTGCTGATCAACCTGATGAGCACGTCGCCAGAGGTCCGGGCCGAGGCGCGCATCTATCTTTGCTGGGCGGCGGCGGCGGTGATCGGCGTCGCATCCTGGATGTTCGACGGTATCTATTTCGGCGCGACCTGGACGCGCGAGATGCGGCGCATGATGATGTTCTCCGTCGTGGTTTACGCCGTGGCTGTCGCGGTGCTGCTGCCGGCCTTCGGCAATCACGACCTGTGGGGCGCGTTGATGATCCTGAACATCACCCGCGGCCTTACATTGGGATGGGCCTATCCGGGGCTTGAGGCCCAGGTGGGCCGGGGCTGAGAGGGGGGACTCGGGGAATGTCCCGGTCCGCCCCGGGCGGGTCTCGTGCCGGACGATGATCATGGCCAGTCCTGCCGTCCGGTGCCCACAGCGTCCGCCACATTGGCGAACCCGTCGCGGGCAAGCAGGCCGTCCAGCCCCCGCGCAATGCGCGGAACCAGCGACAGCCCCTGATAGACCATCGCCGTGTAAAGCTGCACCGCCGACGCCCCGGCGCGGATTTTCCCATAGGCGTCTTCGGCGGACCCGATCCCGCCGACGCCGATCAGGGGCAATTTGCCGCCGCTCAGTTGACTGAGCCGGGCAAGCACGCGGGTCGATCTGTCGAACAGGGGCGCGCCCGACAGCCCGCCCGCCTGATCACGATGACGGCTTTTCAGACCGTCGCGGGACAACGTGGTATTCGTGGCGATGATTGCGTGAATGCCCGATGACAGGGCGACCCCGGCAATCTCGTCAAGTTCGGCATCCGTCAGATCCGGCGCGATTTTCAGGAAAACCGGGATCGGTTGCGCCAGCGCGGCGCGGGCCTCCATCACCCCTTCGAGCAGGGCGGAAAGCGCCCCCGCCCCTTGCAGGTCGCGCAGTTTCCCGGTGTTGGGGGACGACACGTTGACCGTGGCAAAGTCGATATGCGGTCCGCAATGGGCAAGAACCCCGGCAAAATCGGCGGCACGCCCAGCGCTGTCCCGGTTCGCGCCCAGATTGAGGCCGACCACCCCCTCCACCGGCCGAGCCGCCAGCCGCGCCCGGACCGCTTCCATACCTTCACTGTTGAAGCCGAAACGGTTGATGGCGGCGCGATCCTCTGGCAGACGGAAAAGGCGCGGGCCGGGGTTGCCCGGCTGCGGGTTCGGCGTTGCCGCGCCCACTTCGATGAACCCGAAGCCCGCCCGCAGAAGCGGCGCGACAACCTCGGCATTCTTGTCATAGCCTGCCGCCAGACCGACGGGATTGGGCAGCCGCAAACCGGCGATCCCGGTTGCCAGGCGCGACGACGTGACCGGACCCGGCAGCGGCGCGAGCCCGGCCTTCAACGCCCGGATCGACAGCCCGTGCGCGGTTTCCGGTTCAATCCGGCGCAGCGCGGCCAGCGCCAGCCTTTCCCGCAGATTCATACCATTTCCTTCGGGAAAACATGGCCTTCCGGCCCCGCAGGCAGAGGCCGCGACCAGACCGCATCCGACCGGCGCAGTTCGCGATGAAGATGCGGAAACAGGCCCCCGCCGCGCGCGACCTCCCATTTCAGGTCATCGCCCATGGCGCCGGCATCGCAGGCCAGCAGAACAAGCCCGCTTTCGCCCGCGAAATGTCTTGCCGCGGTTTCCGCCGCCTGTTCGGCGGTCGAGAAATGGACGAAACCATCGGCCAGATCGACCGGCGATCCGAAAGTCGCGCCGTCACGCTCCAGCACGGCCCATTCGCCGGCGCGGAATATCTTGTAGATCAGCATGTGCCCCACATGCCCAAAGCCTGACGGCTGGTCAAGCGGGAGCCGCAAATATCGCGTCAGGCAGTGAAGAGGGTTTTGACTCCGGTCGCGTATGGGGGCAATCTGCCACCATCCAACAAAGAGGTCCGACATGAGACATGTATTCCACACTTCGGCAGCGGCAATCGCGCTGTCTGCCGGCGCCGCCTGCGCCGACTATTCCCTGACGATTTTGCACACCAACGATTTCCACGCCCGGTTCGAGCCGGTGTCGAAATATGATTCGGGCTGCCCGGCAGAGGACAATGCCGAGGGAAAATGCTTTGGCGGCGCCGCCCGGCTGGTCAGCGCGATTGCCGATGCGCGGGCGCGGTCCGGCAACTCCATCCTCGTCGATGGCGGCGATCAGTTCCAGGGGACGCTCTACTATACCTATTACAAGGGCGCGGTTGCGGCCGAGATGATGAACAGGATGGGCTATGACGCGATGACCGTGGGCAACCATGAATTCGACGACGGCCCCGAGGTGCTGCGCGGCTTTGTCGATGCGGTCGATTTTCCGGTTCTGATGTCGAACGCCGATTATTCCGGGGAGCCGCTTTTGTCCGATGTCATTCGGAAATCGGTGGTGATCGAACGCGGCGGTGAAAGGCTGGGCCTGATCGGCCTGACACCGCATGACACCGATGAACTGGCCAGCCCCGGCAAGAACGTGATCTTCACCGATCCCGTGGCTGCGGTGCAGGCCGAGGTTGACAGGCTGGCCGCCGAAGGGGTGAACAGGATCATCGTGCTCAGCCATTCGGGTTATGTGGTGGATCAGCGGATTGCGGCGGAAACCACCGGTGTGGATGTCATTGTGGGCGGCCATTCCAACACCCTCCTGTCGAACACCAGCGAACGCGCAGCGGGTCCGTACCCGACAATGGTCGGCAACACGGCGATCGTTCAGGCTTATGCCTATGGCAGGTTTCTGGGCGAACTGAACGTCACCTTTGACGATGACGGCAATCTGACCGAAGCCGTGGGCGAGCCGCTGATCATGGATGCCTCGGTGACGGAGGATGAAGGGATCAGGGCCAGAATCGCCGAACTTGGCCGGCCGCTGGAGGAGATCCGCAACAGGGTTGTGGCAGAGAGCGCCGAAGCCATCGAGGGCAACCGGTCCATTTGCCGGGTGCAGGAGTGCCCGATGGGCAATCTTGTCGCCGACGCCATGCTTGAGCGGGTGAAGGATCAGGGCGTGACCATTGCAATCGCCAATTCCGGCGGCCTGCGCGCCTCTATCGACGCGGGTGAGGTGACGATGGGCGAGGTGCTGACCGTGCTGCCCTTCCAGAACACGCTGTCCACATTCCAGGTCTCCGGCCAGACCGTGATCGACGCGCTTGAAAACGGGGTGAGTCAGGTGGAAGAGGTCGCGGGCCGTTTCCCGCAGGTGGCCGGGCTCCGGTTCGCCTGGGATGCCTCGGTCGCCCCGAACGAGAGCCGGATCGTCGCGGTTCTGGTGGCCGATGGCGACACCTGGGTGCCGATCGACCCGGCGGCGACCTATTATCTGGTCTCCAACAACTATGTCCGGGGCGGCGGCGACGGCTACAGGATGTTCGTCGATTCGGCGAACGTCTACGATTTCGGTCCCGATCTCGCGGATGTGACGGCGGAATACCTGGCGGCGAAAGGCCCCTACGCACCTTATCTCGATGGCCGGATCACGCGGAAATGATGCCCGTGACGACCCCGGCGCGACGCTCGTACTGAACATCGCGCCGGGGGCAATTCGCATTCACATCGGGCAGGGAATTTCGTAACGAGAGATACCGAAAGGTTTTTTCCGGGCTTGGCGGTGACCTACTCTCCCACGCCTTAAGACGCAGTACCATCGGCGCAACAGCGCTTAACGGCCGAGTTCGGAAAGGGATCGGGTGTTTCGCTTGTGCTATGACCACCAAACCGGGAAAAAACCTTATATCAATACGCCACCGCCCGGCGGGGGCGGGGCGCAATGCCAAGTCAGCAAGGTGTATGCTTCTGATCACGGTTCCAGCAATTTGCGCCCCGTTCAGGGGAACAACCTGCCTTCTACCGGATCGAATCAAGCCTGTCGGACAATTAGTACCGGTCAACTGAACATGTTGCCATGCTTACATCTCCGGCCTATCGACGTGGTGGTCTACCACGGTCCTCAAGGGATACCTTGTTTCGAGGGGGGCTTCCCGCTTAGATGCTTTCAGCGGTTATCCTGTCCGATCATAGCTACCCTGCACTGCCGTTGGCACGACAACAGGTCCACCAGTGGATCGTTCACCCCGGTCCTCTCGTACTAGGGGCAACTCCTCTCAAGTATCCTACACCCACGGCAGATAGGGACCGAACTGTCTCACGACGTTCTAAACCCAGCTCACGTACCTCTTTAAACGGCGAACAGCCGTACCCTTGGGACCTGCTCCAGCCCCAGGATGAGATGAGCCGACATCGAGGTGCCAAACACTGCCGTCGATATGGACTCTTGGGCAGTATCAGCCTGTTATCCCCGGCGTACCTTTTATCCGTTGAGCGATGGCCCTTCCACTCGGGACCACCGGATCACTATGGCCGTCTTTCGACTCTGCTCGACTTGTCAGTCTCGCAGTCAGGCTGGCTTCTGCCATTGCACTCAACGAGCGATTTCCGACCGCTCTGAGCCAACCTTCGCGCGCCTCCGTTACTCTTTAGGAGGCGACCGCCCCAGTCAAACTACCCGCCACACAGGGTCCCGGATCCGGATAACGGACCGCGGTTAGACATCAAGCAGACAAAGGGTGGTATCTCAAGGATGGCTCCACAGGAACTTGCGTTCCCGCTTCAAAGCCTACCACCTATCCTGCACATCACATGCCTGATGCCAGTGTGAAGCTGTAGTAAAGGTGCACGGGGTCTTTCCGTCTAACCGCGGGAAGCCTGCATCTTGACAGGCAATTCAATTTCGCTGAGTCGATGTTGGAGACAGCGGGGAAGTCGTTACGCCATTCGTGCAGGTCGGAACTTACCCGACAAGGAATTTCGCTACCTTAGGACCGTTATAGTTACGGCCGCCGTTTACCTGGGCTTCAATTCAGAGCTCTCACCCCTCCTTTTAACCTTCAGGCACCGGGCAGGCGTCAGACCCTATACGTCGCCTTGCGACTTCGCAGAGCCCTGTGTTTTTAGTAAACAGTCGCCACCCCCTGGTTTGTGCCCCCGGCCAAGACTTGCGTCAGAACCGGGCCTCCTTCTCGCGAACTTACGGAGGTATTTTGCCGAGTTCCTTCAACATCGTTCTCTCAAGCGCCTTGGTATGCTCTACCAGTCCACCTGTGTCGGTTTAGGGTACGATCCAATGGAAGGCTATTTCCAGGAACCTCTCAGCAGCCCATCCAATCCGATAAGGATGAACTACACCCGAGATCCGTCACGTCTTCCTGGCTCCGGAATATTAACCGGATTCCCATCGACTACGCCTTTCGGCCTCGCCTTAGGGGTCGGCTCACCCTGCTCAGATTAGCTTTAAGCAGGAACCCTTGGACTTTCGGCGAGAGTGTTTCTCACACTCTTTGTCGCTACTCATGTCATCATTCTCGCTAGTGATCTCTCCACCGGATGGCTCACGCCCCGGCTTCACAGAAGATTTCCCCCTCCGGCGCGGGCGAACCCGCAAGGAGGAATGAAACCGTGTCACACTACGCTCTGCTACCATGCCTTGCGGCATCCTAAGCTTCGGCTCGTGGCTTGAGCCCCGTTACATCTTCGCCGCAGGACAACTTGTTTAGACCAGTGAGCTGTTACGCTATCTTTAAAGGATGGCTGCTTCTAAGCCAACCTCCTGGTTGTTTTGGTCGTCCCACCTGCTTTCCCACTTAGCCACGAATTGGGGGCCTTAGCTGTAGGTCAGGGTTGTTTCCCTCTCCACCACGGACCTTAGCATCCGCAGTGTGTCTGCCGTGATTGTACTCCCGGGTATTCGGAGTTTGGTTAGGATCAGTAAGCCTGTGGGGCCCCGTTACCCATCCAGTGCTCTACCCCCCGGGGTAAGACACGACGCTCTACCTAAA
>CBDCFF010000028.1:0-70000 GCA_965216225.1 Paracoccaceae bacterium | reverse complement strand
TGCGCACGATCGACTTGATCGACTTGAAGCCGTATTTCCACGGCACCACCAGCCGCAGCGGCGCACCGTTCTGGTTCGGGATCGGCTCATCATAAAGGCCGGTCGCGATGATGGTCAGCGGATTCATCGCCTCATCCAGCCGCAGCCCTTCGCGATAGGGCCAGTCGAGCGTATTCCAGCGCTGACCGTTCATTTCCTCTGGCCGCACCAGCGTTTCAAACGCCACATACCGCGCCGACGGCTGCACCCCGACGCGATCGAGAATCTGCCTGAGTTCAAAGCCGACCCACGGCACCACCATCGACCACGCCTCGACACAGCGCAACCGATAGATGCGCTCTTCCATGGTGACGGACATCAGCAGGTCATCCAGGTCATAGTCGCCCGGCAGATCGACCAGCCCGTCGATCCGGACCGTCCAGGGATCGGTGGTCAGCGCCCCGGCATGGCGGGCCGCATCGCCCTTGCCGGTGCCGAACTCGTAGAAATTGTTGTATGTGGAGATATCTTCGAAACTGTTCGGTTCAAGCCCCTCGGCGTCTGCCGGCTGCCATGGCCCCATGGCCACGGCAGGCCCGGCAATGCCGCCCGCAGCCAGCGCACCGGCGCCCGCGAGCAACTGTCGCCGGTTCATAAAATCGGCCCTGGGGGTCACATCGGACCACTTCAGATCAGGTTTGAAACGCATCATCCCCTCCGCATCCCTCTATCTCGAGTCCCTGCCACAGTGACCTAGAGACTGCGCCGCCCAAAGCCAAACCAACTTAATTCACGAAACTGTTGGAATTGTGACAGGCGAAAAAGCCGCCGCCGGATTTGCCGGGGTTGCGAAACCCGCCTGAAAACAGGCGGGATCCGGCATTCCGTCGCGGCGCTAATGCAGCACCGCATCCTTTGGCGGCCTGCGCTTGCCGGTGGCGACGCGATCACCAACGATCAGGCCGTCACGACCGGCGCGAACCGGGATCGTATCGCCGTCCTTCACCTCGCCCGCCAACAGCATCTCGGCCAGCGAATCCTGCAAGCTGCGCTGAATGACACGTTTCAGGGGCCGGGCGCCAAAGACCGGGTCATAGCCTTCGTCGGCCAGCCATTTCCGCGCGCCTTCGTCCAGTTCCGGCACGATGTTGCGGCTTGCCAGACGCTTGATCAGACAGCCCAGTTGAATATCGACGATGCGATCCATATCGCCACGGGTCAGCCGGTCGAAGATGATCGTCTCATCCAGCCGGTTCAGAAATTCCGGGCGGAAATGGGCGCGAACCGCATCCATCACGTCATCTCCGGCGCAGGCGCTGTCCGCGCCTTCGGGCAACCGACTCAGCGCCTGCGACCCCAGATTGGAGGTCAGCACGATCAGCGTCTGCCTGAAATCCACATGATGGCCCTGACCATCGGTCAGCATCCCGTCATCCAGCACCTGCAACAACAGGTTGAAGACATCCGGATGCGCCTTCTCTGCCTCATCGAACAGCACGACCTGAAAAGGCCGTCGCCGCACGGCTTCCGTCAGCACGCCGCCTTCATCATAGCCGACATAGCCCGGAGGCGCGCCGATCAGGCGGGAAACGGCGTGCTTTTCCATGTATTCCGACATGTCGATGCGGACCATCGCAGAATCATCGTCGAACAGATACTCGGCCACGGCCCTGGTCAGTTCGGTTTTCCCGACCCCCGTAGGCCCGAGGAAGAGGAATGAGCCCAGAGGGCGATTTTCGTCATTCAGCCCGGCGCGCGCCCGGCGCACGGCGTTCGACACCGCCCTGACCGCGCTTTGCTGACCAACCACGCGCCCGGCAAGCTCTGCTTCCATGCGCAGAAGTTTCTCGCGCTCGCCTGCCAGCATCTTCGATGTCGGAATACCCGTCCAGCGCTCGACCACACCGGCGATCTGTTCGGGGCGCACGGCTTCTTCGACCATCCGCCCGCCATCGCCCTGCTCGGCTTGCGCAAGCTGCTTTTCCAGCCCCGGAATGACGCCGTAGGACAGTTCCCCGGCGCGGGCCAGATTGCCCTCGCGCTTGGCGATGTCCAGTTCTGCGCGGGCGCGGTCCAACTGCTCCTTCAGGTCGCGGGCAGAGGCCAGCCTGTCCCGTTCGGCCTGCCATTGCGCGGTCAGTTCGGCCGATTTCTGCTGCATGTCGGACAGTTCTCTCTCCAGCTTCTCCAGCCGATCACCGGAGGCCGCATCGTCCTCTTTCTTCAGGGCTTCCGCCTCGATCTGCTTTTGCAGGATCTCACGGTCCAGCGCATCGAGTTCCTCGGGCCTGGAGTCCACCTCCATCCGCAGACGGCTGGCGGCCTCGTCCATCAGGTCGATCGCCTTGTCGGGCAGGAACCGGTTGGTAATGTAGCGATGAGAGAGCGTCGCCGCCGCCACAAGCGCAGAGTCGGCGATCCGCACACCGTGGTGCAGTTCATATTTCTCCTTTATGCCGCGAAGGATCGACACGGTATCCTCGACCGTCGGTTCCTCCACCAGCAAGGGCTGGAACCGGCGGGCCAGGGCGGCGTCCTTTTCCACATGTTTGCGATATTCGTCAAGCGTGGTGGCGCCGATGCAGTGCAACTCTCCCCTGGCAAGCGCAGGCTTTATCAGGTTCGCCGCGTCAATGGCGCCATCGGCCTTCCCGGCGCCGACCAGCATGTGCATTTCGTCAATGAACAGGATGACTTCACCGGCTGCCGCCGTGATTTCATTCAGGACCGCTTTCAGGCGCTCCTCGAACTCGCCGCGATACTTCGCACCGGCAATCAGCGCCCCCATGTCCAAGGCCATGAGCCGTTTGTTCCTGAGGCTTTCGGGCACATCTCCGTTGACGATGCGCAGGGCCAGCCCCTCTGCAATCGCGGTTTTGCCGACGCCGGGATCACCGATCAGAACCGGGTTGTTCTTGGTCCGGCGGGAAAGCACCTGCATGGCCCGGCGAATTTCCTCTTCCCGACCGATGATCGGGTCTATCCTGCCTTCGCGGGCGGCCTCGGTCAGGTCGCTGGCGTATTTCTTCAGCGCCTCATAGCCTTCTTCGGCAGAGGCCGTGTCAGCGGTGCGGCCCTTGCGAATATCGTTGATTGCGGCATTCAGGTTCCGGGCGGAAACGGCGCCCGCCTCCAGCGCCTCGCGCGCCCTGGATTTCACCACTGCCAGAGCACTCAGAATCCGTTCCACCGGCACAAAGCCGTCGCCAGCCCTGGTCGCGATCTTCCCTGCTTCATCAAGGACTTTCACGGTCTGGTTGTCCAGATACACCTGCCCCGTATCGCCGGAAACCCTGGGGATTCCGGCCAGCGCCGCATCCACAGCCCCAAGCACCTGCCGGGGGGAGCCGCCGGCGCGTCTGATGAGGTTGGAGGCCAGCCCCCGATCATCATCCAGCAGCGCCTTGAGAAGGTGTTCGGGGCCAAGCCGCTGATGATCCTCACGCGCTGCAATGGTCTGGGCCGCCTGCATGAAACCGCGCGACCGTTCCGTGAACCTTTCCATGTTCATCGGTCATTTCTCCTTTTCAAGCGTCCGCTTCGGGGCACCCGCCAGGCAGCATGCCCGCTTTCGGACCTTCCCGGCAAAAATGGGAAAACAGAGGCGCGGCTTCAAGGGTTTCCGGGGGCGAAATTTACCATCTGCATCGCATTGGCATCATGAAAGCGTCCGAAAAGCGTCCGAACGCGCGCCCCCGCAGACATCGTTCATCATTCACCATTCACCCGAACAGCGCGCTTTGATCCATCAGGCGTTTGCCCGGCCGTCTTTCGCCGCCGCGCCATGGAAGCTGCCGCCGCCTTTCGCCATCCCGCGCAGCAGGGCAGGCGCAAGGAACCGTTCGCCGAAACGCGCACTCAGGTCTTCGCAGATGTCCACGGCCCTGGCCGCGCCGATGATGTCCAGATAGCCGAAGGGTCCGCCGGACCACGGCATGAAACCCCAGCCGAGAATCGCGCCGACATCGCCTTCGCGGATGTCTTCCAGAACGCCCGCTTCCAGCGCCCGGACCGCCTCCAGCACCTGCGCCATGATCATCCGGTTCTGCACATCGTGCAGTTCCGGCTGCTTCGCCGCAGGCGGGAATGTCCGGTTGAGCCCGTCCCACAGCCCGGTGCGCCTGCCCTTTTCATCATAGGCGTAGAACCCGGCCCCCGCCTTGCGGCCCAGACGCCCGGCATCGGCCAGCCGGAACAGGACCGCATCAACATCGTCATTGGGATACGCATCGCCCATCGCGGCCTTGGTGGCCCTGGCAATCTGCACGCCAAGGTCGATCGAGGTCTCATCGGTCAGTTGCAGCGGCCCCAGCGGCATCCCCAGCATCCTGGCGGCGTTCTCGATCAATGCCGGGGCAACGCCCTCTTTCACCATCCGCATCCCTTCGTTGACATATGGAATGATGCAGCGGTTGGCGTAGAAGAACCGTTCGTCATTCACGACAATCGGTGTCTTGCGGATCTGGCGCACATAGTCCAGCGCCCTGGCCACCGCATGATCGCCGGTCGCCTTGCCCCTGATGATCTCGACCAGCATCATCTTTTCAACCGGGCTGAAGAAATGGATGCCGACGAATTGTCCGGGCCGGCCGGACGCCGCCGCCAGATCGGTGATCGGCAGGGTGGAGGTGTTGGTGGCGAGGATGCAGTCCTCCCCGACCACCGCCTCGACTTTCCGGGTGACTTCGGCCTTGACCTGCGGATCCTCGAACACCGCCTCGATGATCAGGTCGCAGCCCCGAAGGGCGGCATGATCGGTGGTGGCCTCGATGCGGGACAGAACGTCGGCCTTTTCCCCTGCCGTCGCCTTCTTCCGGGCAATGCCCTTGTCCATATGGGCTTCGGTACGGGATTTGCCGCGCTCGGCGGCCTCTTGCGTGGCGTCGATCAGGACGACCTCCATGCCCGCCATGGCCGAGACCAGCGCGATGCCCGCGCCCATCATGCCCGCGCCCATGACGCCGACTTTCCTGATCTTCCGGTCCGGCGCGTCGGGGCGGTTTGCGCCCTTTTCCAGCGCCTTCCTGTTGATGAACAGGGTGCGGATCATCGCCGACGATGACGGGTTCATCAGGATGCTGGTGAACCAGCGCGCCTCGATCCTCAGCGCCGTGTCGAAGGGCACCAGCGCGCCTTCGTAGATCGCCGACAGCAGCGCCTTCGCCGCCGGATAGGCGCCCCTGGTCCTGCCGTTGACCATCGCGGAAGCGCCAACGAAGGTCATGAAACCCGCCGGGTGATAGGGCGCGCCGCCCGGCAGCCTGTAGCCCTTTTCATCCCAGGGCTTGACGATTTCGGGCGCCGACAGAATCCAGTTCCTGGCGGTGGAGAGGAGTTCCCCCGGCAGCACGACCTCATCGACCACACCGGCCATCCTTGCCTTTTGCGGGTCGTTCAGCTTGCCTTCCAGCAACAGCGGGGCCGCCGCCATCACGCCCATCCTGCGCACCAGCCGCGTGGCGCCGCCGCCGCCGGGGAAGATGCCCACCATGATCTCCGGCAGGCCGATCCTGGCGCCGGGATTGTCGGCGGCGATGATCCGGTGGCAGGCAAGCGGGATTTCAAGGCCGATGCCAAGCGCCGTGCCGGGGAGCGCAGCAACAATGGGCTTGCCGCCCCGGTTCCTGTCGTCCATGCCCGCGCGTTCGATCCTGCGCAGGATGGCGTGCATGTTCATCACGCCGTCGAACAGGCCCTGCGCCGGGTTGTCGCCCGCGCTGTCGCGCATCCTGGCGATCAGGTTCAGGTCCATGCCGCCGGCAAAGGAACCCTCCTTGCCCGAGGTGATGATGACGCCCTTTATCGCCGCATCCGCCAGTGCGGTGTCGATATGGGCGCCCAGATCGGCAAACCCCTGTTCGTCCATCACGTTCATGGATTTGCCGACCGTGTCCCAGGTGATGGTGGCCACGCCGTCCGCGTCTGTGGAACAGGTGAAGTCCGTCATTTCCCGTCTCCCGTACAGGGGCTGCCGTCCTTGCGGGTGAAGCTGGCCCTGCCATCCTTCAGTTCCACTTCCAGATCGACATCGGAATAGGTTGCCTTCTCGAACCGCAGACGGCTGCCGACGACCAGAAAGCGGACCTCGGCCTGCGAGCGGTTGATGAAATGGTGCCCGTTCGGATCGCCCGCCGGGAAGGCGGCGCAGTCGCCGGGGCGCATCACGGTTTCGCCCTCGTCCTGCACCAGCGTGCATTCACCCTGCGTCACCATCACGAATTCATCCTCGTGATGATGCCAGTGCCGCAACGAGGATTTCGCCCCCGGTTGCAGGATCACCAGATTGGCCCCGAACTGGCTGAGGCCGCCCGCATCGCCGAGGCGCAGCGAAGACCGCCCGGCCATTTCCAGGGCATGGGGTTCGGGATAGATGCTGCCGGTTCTGACCGGCGCCCTGTCGGGATTGATGACGCCCATCACACCCTCTCCATGATCGTGGCCGCGCCCATGCCCGCAGCAACGCACAGCGTGACAAGGCCGGTTTCCCTGTCGGTACGTTCCATCTCATCCAGCAACGTGCCCAGGATCATGGCGCCGGTTGCGCCCAGCGGGTGGCCCATGGCGATCGCGCCGCCATTGACGTTGATCCTGTCGTGATCCACATCGAACGCCTGCATGAAACGCAGGACGACGGCGGCGAAGGCTTCGTTGACCTCGAAAAGATCAATGTCGCCGATCGTCATGCCGCTGCGGGCGAGTATCTTTTCGGTCACGGGAACCGGGCCGGTCAGGTTGATGGTCGGGTCGTCGCCGGTCTTCTCCATCGCCCTGATCCGGGCGCGGGGGGTCAGGCCGCTGTGTTCGCCGAATCGCCTTGAGCCGATCAGAACCGCAGCCGCCCCATCGACAATGCCCGAGGAGTTGCCCGCATGATGAACGTGTTCGATCCTTTCCAGATGCGGATAGCGGAGCTGCGCCACCGCATCGAAGCCGGGCATGACCTCTCCCTGATCCCTGAAGGCGGGTTTCAGCGCCCCCAGCGACTGCATGTCGGTGCCGGGACGCATGTATTCGTCGCGGTCCAGAATGGTCAGACCGTTGATGTCGGTGACCGGCACGACCGATCCGGCAAAGCGGTTGTCGTCCCACGCCCCGGCGGCGCGCCTTTGCGATTCGACGGCATAGGAATCGCAGTCGTCGCGCGTAAACCCGTATTCGGTGGCGATGAGGTCTGCCGAAATGCCCTGCGGCACGAAATAGCTGCCCATGGCCAGCGTCGGATCGACGGCCAGCGCCGCCCCGTCAGAGCCCATCGGCACGCGGCTCATCATCTCGACCCCGCCGGCGACATAGGCGTCGCCCTGCCCGGCCCGGACCTGGGCGGCGGCGATGTTCACCGCCTCCAGCCCCGAAGCGCAGAAACGGTTGATTGCGACGCCCGGCGTCTGCTGGCCGTAGTCCGAGGCCAGAACCGCCGCGCGGGCAAGACAGCCCCCCTGCTCTCCTGTCTGGGTGACATTGCCCCAGATCACGTCCTCGACCAGGGTCGTGTCAAGATCGTTGCGGCGTTTCAGTTCGTTCAGCACATGCGCGGACAGGCGAAGGGATGTCACCTCATGCAGGCTGCCATCCTTGCGTCCCCTGCCACGGGGAGAGCGTATCGCATCATAGATATAAGCGTCCTGTGTCACATGCTTTCCTTTCCGAATACGCGCGCCCCGGCGGGGACGGGCTTCGCGGCAGTGAATCGACGTGAATCAATCCGTCCGATACATTTATAGCGGCATCGCGCGGCAAATACAGCGGCATCGCGTGGCGAACGAGGCCCAAAATCCGGTCGCAGCGCAATGACGTTGCGTCGCAGCGCACGATTGCCGCAGACAGCAGGGGGGCGGCGGCCATCGGCGGGGACTCGGCGTACCAGACGCGATTCATTTTGCCCCTTGGGCACCTTCTGTCTGCGTCAGGCTTGTGGCGCTTTTGATGTTCCCGTTGTTTTTCAACATATTGTCCGCGTATTTTAGAAAGTTGAATACCGGGCTTGCATTTTTGTATTTTGTCGACAATTCTGCGATGATCGGGGGAATGAATGTCGCGGCCTGCCAACAGTTGCATCACGGTCTGCCACTCGCTGAAATGTCGCGGCATGTCCGGCGGCCATCGGGCGCGTTCCGGCCCCGGAATCCCCGCGCGAGGGTTTTCATGATCATGGACGTGCAACCCGTCGGCGATGCGACCCGGCGAGAGATGATCGTGCGCAACCTGCGGAACCTGATCCTCAGCGGGTCCGTTCCGGCGGGGCAGAAACTGGTGGAGCAGGATCTCGCGCAGCGTCTTGGCGTCAGCCGCGCACCCTTGCGCGAAGCGATGCGGGAGCTTGTCGAATGCGGGCTGCTGATCAGCCGGCCCTATCGCGGCATCCGCCTGCGCAGCTTTACCAGACGCGATCTGACGGAATTGTATTCGATGCGTCTGGAACTGGAGAAATTCGCGTTCCGCGAGTGCTGGAACAACCGTTCGGACGCGGCGCTGGCCGATCTGAGGGCGCGCAACGAAGCGCTGCGCCGGAACCCGGCGAGGGGGACCGATCCGCTGAAGGAGATCAGGCAGGAACTGGCGTTGCACAACTGGTGCTATGAGTTGAGCGGGCATCGGCTGCTGATGGAAACCTGGCAGCGGATGCGGCCCAACATACAGCTTTATTTCTCGCTGCATATCCGCGCCAACGATTCCGACCCGTCCTTCGTGAACCCCCATGACGATTACGTGTGCCTAGCCGCCGGAGATGATCTGAAGGCGATGCTCGCGCATCTCGACCGGCACATGCAGGGCGGGCTGAGCCGGACGCTGAAACTGATTGAATCCGGCCCGGATGCGGATACTGTGCAGGATCGGCAGATCTGACATCGAATTGACCAAAGGGAGAAAACGCAAATGCAACTGAAAATCTCGAAACTTGTGGCGACAGGGGCCACATTGCTCGTCCTGACGGCGGGGGCGGCGTCCGCCAAGACGCTCGTCTACTGCTCGGAAGGCTCGCCCGAAGGGTTCGACCCGGCGCTTTACACCTCGGGCACCACGTTCGATGCCTCGGCGCACCCGATCTATAACCGCCTGGTGGAGTTCAGGATCGGCACGACCGAAGTCGTTCCGGGCCTTGCCGAAGGCTGGGAAGCCTCTGACGACGGGCTGGAATACACGTTCAGACTGCGCCCCGGCGTGACGTTCCACTCAAACGACACTTTCACCCCGTCGCGCGATTTCAACGCCGATGACGTGATTTTCAGCTTTGAGCGTCAGCGTCTGGACGATCACCCCTATAATGACGTGTCCGGCGGCACTTGGGAATATTTTCAGGGCATGGGGATGCCGGATCTGGTCAAGTCGGTCGAAAAGCTCGATGACATGACGGTCAGATTCACCCTGAACCGGCCCGAAGCGCCGTTCGTCGCGAACCTCGCGATGGATTTCGCATCAATCCTTTCGGCGGAATATGCCGATGCGATGATGGCGGCGGGCACGCCCGAGGCGCTGAACCAGGCGCCGGTCGGCACCGGCCCGTTCAGCTTTGTCGCCTATCAGAAAGACGCGGTGATCCGTTACGCGGCGAACCCGGATTACTGGCGCGGCGCCTCGCCGCTCGACAACCTGATCTTTGCGATCACGACGGACAATTCGGTGCGCTATCAGAAGCTCCAGGCGGGCGAATGCCACATCATGCCCTATCCGAACCCGGCGGACATCGACGCGATGAAGGCCGATGCCGACATCAACATGCTGGAGCAGGAGGGCCTGAATGTGGGCTATCTGGCCTATAACACGACCGTGCCGCCGTTCGACAACGCCAATGTCCGCAAGGCGCTGAACATGGCCATCGACAAGCAGGCCATCATCGACGTGGTTTTCCAGGGTTCCGGCCAGATCGCCAAGAACCCGATCCCCCCCACGATGTGGAGCTATAACGACTCCGTCCAGGACGATCCGTATGATCCCGACGCCGCCAGGGCGATGCTGGAGGCGGAAGGCGTCTCGGACCTCTCGATGAAAATCTGGGCAATGCCGGTGCAGCGGCCCTATAATCCCAACGCCCGCCGGATGGCGGAACTCATTCAGGAGGATTTCGACAGGATCGGCGTGGATGTGGAAATCGTGTCCTACGAATGGGGCGAATACCTGTCGCGTTCGCGTGAACTGGACCGCGATGGCGCGGTGCTGCTGGGCTGGACCGGTGACAATGGCGACCCGGACAACTTCCTGGCCGTGCTGCTGGGCTGCGATGGTCGCGAGGCCTCGAACCGCGCACAATGGTGCCACCAGCCGTTCGAAGACCTGATCCGGCAGGCGAAGGTCATCACCGATGTATCCGAGCGCACCCGCCTTTATGAGCAGGCGCAGGTCGTGTTCAAGGAGCAGGCGCCATGGGCCACGATCGCGCATTCGGTCGTCTACATGCCGATGCGCAACAAAGTCGAAGGCTACATCGTTCACCCGCTGGGCGGTCATATCTTCTACGGCGTCGATATAGCCGAATGATTCGAAAATATCCGGGGCCGGTTCCGGCCCCGGATATTCGTCCGTCCGGAGCTTTCCCTGCATGTCCGACCGCTACGCAGATGTCCGGCAGATTGCCCGTGACCTGGGCGTTGACGCCGGGGCCCTTGTGCCGGGGCCGAATTTCACCCGCACCATGGGCCGGGCCTTCATGAGCCACGAACGCCCCTTTGTCGTCATCATTCCCGCGGCCGGCGACCCCGCCGCCATCGTGCCCGATCTGGAACTCGGGTCATGGGAACAGGTCGGGTTCGAAGGCGTCGTCTTCGGCTGGCGCGATCAGGATGGCCATCAGGCCGCCTTTGACGCGATGATGCAACACATGCCGCTGGGATCTCTGGCGGTCGAGGGCCAGGTGATGCGGGTTTTCGTGCATCATGCGCTGCGCCGGGCCGGGCCACGGATCGACATCGTTGATGCGGAAAAGCACATTTCCGGCCTGCGCGCGATCAAGAGCGCGGCGGAGGTCGCCGCATTGCAGGCGGCCATAGACATTTCCGAACGCGCGCTTGGCCATGTGCTGGGCGCCGTTCGCGCCGGACAGACAGAGGCAGAGATCGAAAGCCGCCTGATTCAGGCGCTGTTCGCCGCAGGGGCGGAGGCGCTGGCGTTTCCGCCCATCGTCACCGCAGGCGACGAATCGGCCCGCCCCCATGGCCGTGCCCGGCCGGATTACAGGGTGAGGCCGGGCGACGCGCTGCTGTTCGACCTTGGCGCGCGCAAGCACGGCTTCGCCGCCGACATCACCCGCACCGTTTTCGTGGACCACGCGACCGATGAGGGACGCGCAGTGTATGAAACCGTGTTGGCGGCGAATGCGGCGGGGCATCGCATCGCCGGACCCGGCATCACCGCGCACGACATCGACGATGCAGTGACCAGTGTGCTGGAGGCATCGCCCTTCGCCAAGCGCATCCGCACCAGAACCGGCCACGGGCTGGGACGCGAAGTGCATGAAGCGCCTTACATCATGCGCGGCAATCCCGAGACGATGCAGCCCGGCATGGTTTTCACCAATGAGCCGGGGCTTTACGAGATCGGCAGTTTCGGGGTGCGGATCGAGGACGACATGCTGATCACCGACACCGGGTGCCGGTCGCTGACCTCCTTCCCGAAAAAACTGACGATCGTGGGGGCAGGCTGATGCTGCGCTATCTTCTGACGCGCCTTGGCGCCTTTCTGCCCACCTTCATCGGTGTGACGCTGATTTCCTTTTCCTTCATCCGGGTGCTGCCGGGGGATCCGATCATCGTGATGGCGGGCGAACGCGGGATGAGCAAGGAACGCTATGACACGCTGGTGGCCGAGTTCGGCTTCGACAGGCCGATCCTGCAACAGTACTGGGACTATCTGACCGGCGTGGTGCAGGGCGATCTGGGACAGAGTTTCGTGACCAAGCGCCCGGTCTGGGACGAGTTTTTCGCGCTCTTCCCGGCGACACTGGAACTGTCGTTCTGCGCGATGATCCTTGCCGTGGCGCTGGGACTGCCCGCAGGGGTGATCGCGGCGGTCAATCGCGGCAGGTTTTTTGACCGGTTGCTGATGTCGTCGGCGCTGGTGGGCTATTCGATGCCGATCTTCTGGTGGGCGCTGCTGCTGATCATCGTGTTTTCCGGGAATCTGGGCTGGACGCCGGTTTCGGGCCGGATCGACCTGCTGTATTTCTTCGACGATGTGACCGGCTTCATGCTGATCGACAGTCTGCTGTCGGGCGAGAAGGGCGCGTTCGGGTCTGCCGTGCGGCACCTGATCCTGCCGACCGTCGTTCTGGGCACGATCCCGCTGGCGGTGATCGCGCGGCAGACCCGATCCGCGATGCTGGAAGTGCTGGGCGAGGATTACATCCGCACCGCCCGCGCCAAGGGGCTGGCGCCCATGCGGGTGAACGGGCTCCATGCGCTGCGCAACGCCCTGATCCCGGTGGTCACGGTGATCGGCCTGTCGGTCGGGACGCTGCTGGCCGGGGCCATTCTGACCGAGACGATTTTCAGTTGGCCGGGGATCGGCAAGTGGATGGTGGACAGTATCTTCCGGCGCGATTATCCGGTCGTGCAGGGCGGGCTTCTGCTGATCGCCGTCATGGTGATGATCGTCAATCTGGGCGTCGATATGCTCTACGGGCTGATCAACCCGAGAATCTGGAAACGCTGATGGCCGAAACGACGATGGATTCCACCCCGCAGGCCGGCCCGGCGCGCCCCGGCCGTCTGCGTGAATTCTGGTATTATTTCCGCGAGAACCGGGGCGCGGTGATCGGGTTGCGGGTCTTTGCCGCTTTCCTGATCGTGGCCACGCTCGCCAATATCCTTGCGCCCCACGATCCGACGGAACAGTTCCGCGACCATACCCTTGCGCCGCCGTTCTGGCAGGATGGCGGCAGCACGAGGTTTCTGCTGGGCACCGATCCGCTGGGCCGGGACATGCTGTCGCGCCTGCTGTACGGGGCGCGCTATTCCTTTTTCGTTGGCATGATGGTGGTTTCGGTTGCGGCGTTCGGCGGCATCCTGATCGGGCTTCTGGCCGGGTTCGCGCCGAAATGGGTGGATACGATCATCATGCGGGTGATGGACATCGTTCTTGCCTTCCCGTCGCTCCTGCTGGCGCTGGTTCTGGTGGCGATTCTCGGCCCGTCGCTGACCAATGCGATGATCGCCATCGCCATCGTGTTGCAGCCGCATTACGTGCGCCTGACCCGCGCCTCGGTTCTGGGAGAGCGGAACAAGGATTACGTCACCTCGGCCCGCGTCGCCGGCGCCGGGCGCTGGCGGCTGATGTTCATAACCGTGCTGCCGAACTGTCTTGCCCCGATCATCGTGCAGGCGGCGCTGTCATTCTCGACCGCGATTCTGGACGCCGCCGCGCTGGGCTTTCTGGGCATGGGCGCGCAGCCGCCGACGCCGGAATGGGGCACGATGCTGGCCGAGGCGCGCGAATTCATTCTGCGGGCCTGGTGGGTCGTCACCTTCCCCGGCCTTGCCATTCTGGTCACGGTGCTGGCCATCAACCTGATGGGCGACGGTCTGCGCGATGCGCTCGATCCCAAACTGAAAAGAAGCTGACATGGCGCTGCTGGACATAAGGAACCTCTCGGTCGAGTTTTCGGCCTCTTCCGGCCGGTTCCGCGCGGTGGACGGCGTGGACATCACCGTGGACAGCGGCGACATCCTGGCCATCGTCGGAGAGAGCGGCTCGGGCAAGTCGGTTTCCATGCTGGCGGTGATGGGATTGTTGCCCTGGACAGCCAGAATCACCGCCGATGCGATGAATTTCGATGGACACGACCTGCACAACATCCCGGGCAAGGCGCGGCGGCAACTGATCGGCAAGGACATGGCGATGATATTTCAGGAGCCGATGTCATCGCTGAACCCGTGCTTCACGATCAGCTTTCAGATCAAGGAAGCCCTGCGCAGGCATCTGGGGCTGAACCGGAGAGCCTGCCACGACCGGGCGGTCGAGTTGCTGGAACAGGTCGGCATCCCCTCGCCGGGGGAGCGGCTGAAAATGTTTCCGCATCAGTTGTCCGGCGGCATGAACCAGCGGGTGATGATTGCCATGGCGATTGCCTGCAAGCCGCGCCTGCTGATCGCCGATGAACCGACGACGGCGCTGGACGTGACCATTCAGGCGCAGATTCTGGAACTTCTGACCGGATTGCAACGCGAAACCGGCATGGCGCTGATCCTGATCACCCATGACATGGGCGTGGTCGCGGAAACCGCCCGGCGCGTCAGCGTGCAATATGCGGGCCAGAAGGTGGAGGAGCAGCCGGTGAAGGCGCTGTTTGCCCGACCGCATCATCCCTATACCTCCGCCCTGCTGGCCGCATTGCCCGAGCGCGCCACCGACAGGCATCTGCCGACGATTCCCGGCGTGGTGCCGGGGCAGTTCGACCGCCCTGCCGGATGCCTGTTTTCGCCCCGCTGCGCGCAGGCGACGGACACCTGCAGGCAGACCCCGGCCCCGGTGCAGCCGGAGGCGATGGGCCGGGCGCGCTGCCATTATCCTCTGGGCGCCAAGGCGGAGGCGGGCGCATGAACAACCGGCCTGTCGTCACCGCCCGCGCCCTGTCACGCCATTACGAAGTCGGCGGCGGGCTGTTTTCCACCTCGCAAACCGTCAGGGCGCTGTCCGGGGCGACATTCCGGCTCTATCCCGGCAGGACGCTGGCCGTGGTGGGCGAATCCGGTTGCGGGAAATCGACGCTCGCCCGCCTGATCACCCTGATCGAACCACCGACCGGCGGCGATCTGGAGATCGACGGCCAGGACGCGGCGCCGGAAAACTGGGCGCGCCTGCGGTCATCCGTCCAGATCGTGTTTCAGGACCCGTATGGTTCGTTGAATCCGCGCCAGCGGATCGGCACCATCCTGGAGGAGCCTCTGGTCATCAACCGCCCGGACATGCCTGCGGCCGAGCGCACCGGAAAGGCGCGCGGAATGCTGTCGCTGGTGGGTCTGCGCGAAGAGCATTTCGACCGCTACCCGCACATGTTTTCAGGCGGGCAGCGCCAGCGGATCGCGGTGGCCCGCGCCCTGATGCCGGAACCCAGGGTGCTGGTGCTGGATGAGCCGGTCTCGGCGCTCGACCTGTCGATCCAGAGCCAGATACTGAACCTGCTGGTCGATCTGCAACAGAAGCTGGGGCTGGCCTATCTGTTCATCAGTCACGACCTGTCGGTGGTCAGACACATGGCCGATGAGGTGATCGTGATGTATCTGGGCCGTCCGGTCGAATACGGCAAGAGGGACGACATTTTCAAGGCGCCGCGCCATCCCTATACGCGGGCGCTGCTGTCGGCCACGCCGGTCGCCGACCCGTCGGCGCGGAAAAAGCGGATCAGGCTGGAAGGCGAGTTGCCATCGCCGCTGAACGTGCCGTCGGGTTGCGCCTTTGCGCCACGGTGCTGGAAGGCGCAGGACCGTTGCCGGGCAGAGCGGCCGGAGTTGCACGGCGCACCCAATCCGGCGGCGTGTTTTTTTGCCGATGACGGCAGGCCGGACCCGGTGAGCGGCTAGGGGAGGCGACGCATGTTTGCCGGAATGACAGTGGTGGACTGGATCGGGGTAATCGGCGCCGTGATGATTGCCGGGGCCTATTTCTCGGTGTCGCGCGGCGGGCTGGACGCCCAGGCGCCGGGATACAACCTGCTGAACCTTGCGGGCGCGGGGTTCATTCTGCTGTCGCTTTGCCACCGCCCCAATGCCGGGGCGATCATGATCGAGGTGCTGTGGGTCGCCATCGCCCTGTCGGCCCTGTTGCGCTGGTATCGGAAGGGGCAGGGCTGACATGACGCACCTGACCGGCGCAACCGCAGATTCGGGAAATTCGCGATGCAGCGGAACTTGCCGAACGGCGTCATCTGCGCCATGCTTTCGCGTGTAACGGCAGGGGGCAGGATTGACCGCCCCCTCGCCACAACAAAAGGGAGAACCAAGATGAAGAAATCCATTCGACTGACGGTTGCCGGGCTGCTGTCCGGCACGATCATCACCGGGACCGCAATGGCCGCCGGTTTCCATCCGGTAACGGGAGAGCCGCTGGCCGATGACCAGACATTCATCTACCGGGTTCTTGACGAACACAGTTCCGTCGATCCGCAGGTGGTCGAGGATGTGACCGGTGCCGAGGTCGTGCGCGACCTGTTCGAGGGGCTGATGAACCAGGATGAAGACGGCAATCTGGAGCCCGGCGTCGCCGCCGGCTATACGACGAACGACGCTAGGGATGTCTACACCTTCACGCTGCGCGACAACGCCAGATGGTCGAACGGCGATCCGGTGGTTGCGGGCGATTTCGTCCACGGCTGGCGGCGCGCGGTCGATCCGGAACTGTCCTCGCCCTATGCCTGGTTCATGGAACTGATGTCGATCGAGAACGCCGCGGCGATCATCGCGGGCGAAAAGCCGGTGGAGGAACTTGGCGTGACCGCGATCGACGACCGCACGCTGGAGGTGCGCCTGACAGCCCCCCTGCCCTATTTCGCGCAGATGACCACCCATTCCACCACCTTCCCGGCCCCGCAAAAGGTGATCGAGGCGCATGGCGATGAATGGACCAGGCCGGAAAACATGGTGTCGAACGGCGCCTATGTGCTGACCGAGCACCTGTTGCAGGAACGCTCGGTGCGCGAGCGCAACCCGATGTACTGGGACAATGACAACACCATCATCGAAAAGGTCGTGGCGCTGGTCATCAATGACGAAAACGTGGCCCTGACCCGATACATGGCCGGTGAACTGGACCGCACCGAAGTGCCCGCAGGCCAGTTTCCGCGCCTGAAGAAAGAGCACCCGGAAGAGGCGATCAGTTTCCCGCGCCTGTGCAGCTACTACTACACGTTCAACCTGTCCGACAGCGGGCCCGAGGCGTTCAGGGATCCGCGCGTGCGTCAGGCCCTGTCGCTGGCCGTGGATCGCAGGATCATCACCGGGAGCATCCTTGCCGGCGGTCAGCCGGAAGCCTATACGTTCGCGCCCGAAGCAACCGCAGGGTTCGAGGTTCCGGCAGTCGAGATGACCTCCATGTCCCAGGCAGAGCGCGATTCGCTGGCCATGGAACTGATGGCGGAGGCAGGCCATGGCCCCGGCAACCCGCTGAGCTTCTCCATGATCTACAACACGTCGGAGGCGCACAAGAAAATCGCCGTGGCGCTAAGCCAGATGTGGAAGCAGAAGCTGGGCGTGAACGCGGAACTCGCCAACATGGAATGGAAGGTGTTCCTGGAAACCCGCGGCAATCAGGATTTCGACCTCGCCCGCGGGGCATGGTGCGGCGATTACAACGAGGCATCGACCTTCCTCGACCTGTTGCAATCCGACTCCGGGTACAATGACGGCAAGTTCGTCAACGCCCGCGTCGATGAATTGCTGACCGAAGCGAAGACCGCCGCTGACACGACCCCGCTTTATACCGAGGTCGAACGGATCATCGCACAGCAAACCCCGATCATTCCGATCTATCACTATGCCGAAGTCTACATGATGGACAGCGATGTGGGGAACTGGCCCGTCAACAATGTCGAGCAGAACTGGTATTCCAAAAACCTCTACAAGATCGCTGAATGATCGCGTGATCTTCTGACAGTGCGTTGCCCCCGGATGAGCCCGGGGGCAGCGACGCCATGCGGGAAGGGGACATCACATGATCGCCTATGTCATCCGGCGGCTTTTCATCGCCATTCCGACGATCCTGCTGCTGATCGTCGCCTGTTTCTTTCTGATGCGTGTCGCGCCGGGCGGGCCTTTCACCTCCGAACGGCCACTGCCGCCGCAGGTGCTGGCCAATATCGAGGCGCGCTATGGCCTTGATCAGCCGCTGTGGAAACAGTTGTGGGATTATCTTTTCAACATCGTCGCGCGTTTCGATTTCGGCCCGTCCTTCAAGTTCAAGGACCGGGATGTGAACGACATCATCGCGCAGGGCTTTCCGATCTCGATGACCTACGGGTTCCTGTCGTTTCTGGCGGCAACGCTGGTGGGGGTTTCGCTGGGGATCGCCGCCGCCATCCGGCATAACGGCTGGGTCGATTATTTTGCCGTCGGGCTGGGGATCGCGGCGCAGGCGCTGCCGAACTTCATCATGGGACCGATCCTGATCCTGACCTTCACGCTGTGGCTGGGCCTGCTGCCGGGCGGCGGCTGGAATGGCGGGCAGTGGCAGTATCTGATCATGCCGGTGATCGCGCTTTCGACCTCCTACATGGGCTCCATCGCGCGGCTCACGCGAAGTTCGATGCTGGAAGTCCTGAATTCCAATTTCATCCGCACCGCGCGGGCCAAGGGTCTGCCGACGCACGCCGTGATCTGGCGTCATGCGCTGAAGCCGACGCTGCTGCCGGTGGTCTCCTACCTCGGCCCGGTTTTCGTCTATGTGCTGACCGGATCGGTGTTCGTGGACATCTATTTTTCCACCGGCGGGCTGGGGCAGGCCTATGTCGGCTCTGCGCTGTCGCGCGATTACGCGGTGCTGCTGGGGGTCACGATCCTTTATGGCGCGCTGACCGTCATCGTGAATCTGCTGACGGATCTGGCCTATGCCTGGTTCGATCCGAAAATCCGGTACTAGGGGGCGACACATGTTTGGAAAATCGCGAAAAGCCGCCCGCCTCGCCGGGGACATCACCGATCACACGGCGATTCAGGGACGCTCCCTGTGGCAGGATGCGCGGCTCAGGTTCCTGCGCAACAGGGCGGCGATGGTCAGCGTGGTGGTGATGGGCCTGATCGCGGCCTTCACCATCTTCGGCCCGATGTTCGCGCAGTGGAGCAACGAGGAAATCGACTGGGTGGTGATCGGCGACGTGCGCGGCACGGGGATGCCGTCCACCGAAACAGGCCACTATTTCGGCGTCGATGATCTGGGGCGCGACCTCTACAGCCGGGTCATTCAGGCGACGACGACCTCGTTGCTGGTCGGGCTGATCGGCGCGGCGACGGCGCTGATCGTGGGCACCTGCTATGGCATCGCGGCAGGCTTCATCGGCGGGCGCACGGACAGCGTGATGATGCGGATCGTCGATATTCTGCTGGCGATTCCGGCAACCCTGGTCATCATCCTGCTGCTGGTGGTGGCGGGGCGGTCGTTCTTCATGCTCTTCATTGCCCTGGGCGCCGTCGGCTGGCTGAGCATGGCGCGGATCGTGCGGGGTCAGACGCTGACGCTGAAGAACCGCGAATTCATCGAGGCCGCCCGCGCCGCCGGGGTCAGCGAGTTTACCATCATGCACCGGCATATCCTGCCGAACCTTCTGGGGGTGGTGATCGTCTATGCCTCCCTGCTGGTGCCGGAAATGATCCTGACCGAAAGTTTCGTGTCCTTCCTGGGGCTGGGGATTTCGGAACCCTATACCTCGCTTGGCCGCCTGATTGCCGAAGGGGCGGGAACCATGGCCTATGGCACGCTCTGGCAACTGGCCTTTCCGCTGACATTCTACATCACCATCATCATCACGATGTTCTTCATCGGCGATGGGCTGCGCGATGCGCTCGATCCGAAGGACCGCTGACATGAACCTGTTATCCGTCAAAGACCTGAGCGTCAGTTTCGAAACCCCGGACGGAATCGTCCCGGCGGTCAGGAATGTCGGCTTTGACATCCGGCCCGGCGAATGCCTGGGGATCGTCGGCGAAAGCGGCTCCGGCAAAAGCCAGACCTTCATGGCCGCGATGGGCCTGTTGCCGCCCAACGGGCGCGCGACCGGGTCGGTCACGCTGGACGGGCAGGAGATTCTGAACCTGCCGGTTAACAGGCTGAACCGCATCCGGGGCGACGATGTGGGCATGATCTTTCAGGATCCGCTGACCGCACTGACCCCGCATCTGCGGGTCGGCGAACAGATGCGCGAGGTTCTGGGCGTGCATCAGGGGCTGCACGGCGCGGCGGCCCGCGGGAAATGTCTGGAATGGCTGGACCGGGTGCGGATTCCCGAGGCGAAACAGCGGCTGAACCAGTTCCCCCATGAACTGTCGGGCGGGATGCGCCAGCGGGTGATGATCGCCATGGCGATGCTGTGCAATCCGAAGCTGCTGATCGCGGACGAGCCGACCACCGCGCTGGATGTGACGGTGCAGGCCGACATCCTTGACCTGATGGCGCGGCTGCAAAGGGATGAGGGCACGGCGATTGCGCTGATCACCCACGACATGGGCGTGGTGGCCCGGATGTGCGACCGCGTTCAGGTGATGCGGCTGGGCGAATTTGTCGAGGCCGGGGACACCCGCGAAATCTTCCGCGCGCCCCGGCATGATTATACCCGCACGCTGCTGGAGGCGATGCCGAGGATTGACGCCGGTGACGCGCCGAAAGCGATTGCCGCAACCGAGGAGCCGCTTTTGCGGGTCGAGGATGTGAAGGTGCATTTCCCGATCCGGGTTTCGGGCGGGTTGCTTGGCCGCAAGGCGCCGCTGAAGGCCGTGGATGGGGTCAGTTTCGACATCCGCAGGGGCGAGACGCTGGGCGTTGTCGGAGAATCCGGCTGTGGAAAATCCACCCTGGCCCGCGCGATTCTGCAACTGATCGAACCCAGCATGGGCAATGTCAGTTGGCTGGGCAATCCGATCGTCGGCCTCAGGCGGTCGGAGATGAACAGGTATCGCAAGGATTTGCAGATCGTCTTTCAGGATCCGCTGGCAAGCCTCGATCCGCGGATGACCGTTTCTGCCTCCATCGCCGAGCCGCTGAAAACCTACCGCGCCGACCTGACCGGGCGGGAGCACAAGGAAATGGTCGCCGGGATGATGGAGCGCGTCGGCCTCAATGCCAACATGATCAACCGCTATCCCCATGAACTGTCGGGCGGGCAGAACCAGCGGGTGGGCATCGCGCGGGCGATGATCAACAGGCCCAGGCTGATTATCTGCGATGAGGCGGTTTCGGCGCTGGATGTCTCCATTCAGGCGCAGATCATCGCGCTGCTGCGCGAGTTGCAGGCAGAGTTCGGCCTTGCGATGATCTTCATCAGCCATGATCTGTCGGTGGTGCGGGTGGTGTCGAACCGGATCATGGTGCTGTATCTGGGCCGGATCGTCGAACTGGCGGACGGCGAGACGATCTGTTCGGAGCCGCTGCATCCCTATACGCGGTCGCTGATCTCGGCGGTGCCGATCCCCGACCCGGATATTGAGCGCACCCGCCAGCGGATCAAGCTGCCCGGCGAACTGCCCTCGCCAATGGATCCCAGGGCGGCGCTGCGGTTTCTGCCAAGCCGGCTGGGGGACGGGCAAACGGATTACGTGCCGAAACTGCAAGAGGCGCAGCCGGATCACTTCGTCGCGGAACACGATCCGCTGGAGGCCATTCTGGCGGGCCGGAGCGCCTGAACCAGGGGGCAGGCGACCATCCCGCCCGGACCTGCCCCCGCGCGCCGCGCGCCGCTCTTCACCCTGCCCGGAATCTGGCCCGGAGCCCCCCCCGCCGGTGGCTGCGAACGGTTCCCTGCCGCCGCCGGATCAGTGGACCTGCCGGGCCTCGTCTTCCGCAGACAGGATTTCGGCGTCTTCGGCGATCCCGTCCGGGCGTGGCGGCCCGGCGGCCCCGGGGCCGCCCTTTTCCACCCCGTCGATGACCACGACCCCGTCCGGTTCTGGCGTGCCGACCAGAAGCGGCAGCATTTCCGCGCCACCGGCGATAGAGGTTTCGGCGGCTGGCGGGGTGGTCCAGGACAGGGTGTCGAAGCTCTTGCAATTGTTGCAGACCGGTCGCCATTCGCCGTGAATGGACTGGCAGTTGCCGCAGACCCATTGCGGGCCGCGCGGGGCGGTGATCGCCCTGGCCAGCCAGCCGCGCACCACGGCATCGTCGGCGCCCTCGCCCCGTTCGATCGCCGCCATCAGCGTCAGGTTTCGGGTCGTCGGCGCGGTCTCGCATAGATCGCCCAGCGCCTTGCGGGCGGCGGGGAAATCCTCTGCCACGATCAGCAGCTCTGCCTCCAGCATCCGGGTTTCCGGGTGATCGGGATGCGCCTTGAACAGGGGCGCAAAGCGTTTCAGACGAACCGCCGGGCTTTCATCCGGCACGATACCGGCAAAGGCCGCGGCCAGTTCCGGGTGCGGGGCGGCATTCCATGCCTTGCGGATCACCCCCGCCGCATAACGGTTTTTGCTTTCGTCGATATGAAAACGCGCGGCCAGAACGGCGGCGGGCGCCAGGTCGGGCGACAGGCGGTTGGCTTCGATCGCCGCATCCCTGGCCATGCCGGCCCGGCCCGTTTCGATCTGTTCCCGCGCCTCGGACAGGGCCAGAACCGCATCGCGCCGCTTGTGCACATCGCGGGGCAGGTTGCCATGGCGGAGCTTGGCCTGCAAGGTCGCGCGCGCGCCTGACCAGTCCTGCCGACCGGCCTGAAGCCGCAGGAGCGTATCCTGTGTCTCGCCATGGGCGGGTTTCAGGGCAAAGGCCCTTTCGGCCAGTTTCTTCGCGGTATCGGTCTCGCCTTCAGAGAGTTTCTGTTTCATCAGGCCGCGCACCCCGACAAAGCGTGTGCGTTCATCGCCCAGAAGCGCCCGGTAGATTTTTTCGGCCCCCGGCCTGTCACCGGCGAGTTCCGCCGCCTGCGCGCTGAGCAGACGGGTCAGTTCGGGACGCCTCAGATAGCGTTCCGCACGATTCGCCCTGATCAGGGCCAGGCGTCCCTCGCCCGAGGCCAGCGCCAGCATCCCGTCGGCCAGCGCCTGATAGCCCTTGCGTTCCCGGTTACGGTCGAAATAGCGCGAGAGCGCCGTTTCATCGCCGTTGAAAAAGCGCAGCATGGCGGCCATCAGGCCCGCGATCCTGAGCAGCAACCAGACCAGAACCAGAAGCGCCGCCGCCGCGATCAGGGATTGCAGCGGCCCCAGCGTGAATTCCAGCCCGGCAGCGGTGAGTGTAAGCCCGGTATCGGTTTCCATGACCATACCGGCGGCAAAGGCCAGGGCGGCAATCAGCCCGATGAAAATCAAGATCCTGATCAACGACCAAAGCATTGGGGAAATCCTCAGTTGCCACCCAGGGCAGCGTTCAGTTCTGTCGCGCCGGTCAGCGCATCCTGCCGTTCCTGCGCCATTTCGACCCATCCCTGCATCTGCGCGGCTGCGGCATCCGACAGGGATTGAAGCTCTGCCAGACCGGTGGCCGGATCGCCGCTGTTCAGGGCTGCTTCCGCACGCGACAGAATGGCGTCCGCATCGGCTCCCTCGCGCGGCCTGAGCGAACGCATACCCAACTGCCGGCGGAAAAAGCCGGACAGGCGGGAGATACCGCCATCAGCGACCAACGCCCGGATTTCCGCAGCAATGGCGGCACGCGCGGCTTCGGGAAAACCGTCGCGCAATTCAGCCTCTGTCGGGACACCGCCCGCGGCATGGGCGTTCAGTCCGGCGGGAATATCCACATCGCCCCCTTCCGCGATCTCCCGCAACGTGTCCGCGAAGCTCTCGCCGCTGTCGATGGCGGTTTCCAGCCGGGTGATGGCGGCGCGCAGCAAGGTCTGTTTCGCGGTCCCAAGCTGCTCTGCGCCTGCGGTCGCCATGTCGTCGATGCGGGACTCCAGTGCGGCGATCCGATCCCGAAGCGCATTCACCGTCTCTTCGGCGACACCCCCGGCCAAGGGGCGCAGCTCCACCTCGCCCAGCCGATCCCGAAGCCCGTTGAGCTGTTCGCTCAGCGCCTCGAACCGGGCTTCGATTCGGGCTTCGATCTGGTCGGCGGCGGGGTCCGAACCGGTGCCGGGCTGCGTTATCCGTTCGCGCAGGCCGGCGATCTGATCATTCTGGCTGTCCAGCCGCTCTCTCAGTTTGGCGGCCAGTTCGGCGGCGGCATCGGGGGGGGCGAACAGGGGCCATCCGCGCGGCATGATCTGGGCCGCGCCATATCCTGTGACTGCCGCCACGACCCCGCCAAGCAACAGCGGAAAGATACTGCCGGAACGGGGTTCCGGGCGCTCCTCGACCAGCGGCCCGGTTTCGGCAATCGGGGCGGTCGCGGCGTCATCTTCGCCAAGGACACCCTGCGCCACATCCTGCGCGGCGCCCTGTGTATCGGCATCGTCCCCTGCCTCTTGCGCCGGTTCGCCTTCGGATGCCGTGACATCATTATCCGCATTGTCCACATCGTTCGCGGCATCGGCACTGCGGGAATCATCCCCTGCCCCGGCGGGCGTTTCATCTGCCGCGACGGCGGCGTCGCCGGGTCGGGCCTCCTGCTCCCTGGCCTCCGGGGAACCGTCATTCGCCGGTTTTTCTGATCTGACCACGCGCCCCACCCCCGCAAATTGAACCTGACGACAATTTCAACCTTCCCATGATGTGCATTCGCCGACGGTTTGACCAGCCTAGACCGGCAATCACCCGGCCTCAAGCGTCGATCAGCCGCGCAATCCCGGCAATCATGCCGTGGGCGTCCGGCGTCCCGGCCATGACCAGACGCGGGGCCTTGTCCGCAACTTCCGCCGCCACTTTCGGGCTGATGGCGACGACCGAGACAGCGCCGCCCAACACCCCGGCCTGATCCATCACCAGCCGGGCGCTGCGGGTGGAAAACAGCGGCAGGATCACCGGCGCATTGCCCCGCAGCAACGCCAGAGCCGGGGCGCACAGACGCTCTTCCTCCTGCCGGTAAACGATGCGGGATTGCGCATCAATCCCGGCGGCGCGCAAATCCGCAGCCAGATCGCCGGTCCGATGCGCGCCCCTGAGATGCAGCAGCGGACCCTGGGGCCGGGCCTGACGGATCATGGCAAAAAGGCATTCCGCACCGCCGCCTGCGGCACGGGCGACAAACCCCGCCCGCGCCGCAGCGGTGGCGGTGTGCGCGCCCACGCAATAGGCCGGGATCGCCCGCGCCCGCGCCGCCACCGCATTCACCGCATTCACCGCATTCACCGCATTTTCCGAGGTGAAGATCACCCCGGCAAGGCCGGTCATATCCGGGGCCTGCAAATGGTCGATCCGCATTACCGGCGAGATCGCGATGTCGAACGCTGCGGAAATCGCGCCCCGGCATTGATCGGCAAAGCGCCGGGACTGCGCCAGCGGCCGGGTCAGAAGCAGCGTCGGAGCGGATTGCATGGGGCCTCGGGATTGTAAGCGCGCGGGCTCAGTGATACCTGCGAAGGGCAGGTCCGGCAACCGGAAGGGCGATGGCGGAACGACTGACGATATTGGGACTGGAAAGCAGCTGTGACGACACCGCCGCCGCCGTGGTGCGCCATCGGCCCGGCGGGGCGGCGCAGATCCTGTCGGGCATCGTCATGGGCCAGGGCGACCTGCACGCGGATTTCGGCGGCGTCGTGCCGGAAATCGCCGCCCGCGCCCATGCCGAGCGTCTGGACCTGTGCGTGGAGCGCGCGCTGGGGGATGCCGGGCTTGGCCTGCGCAATCTGGACGCGATCGCGGTGACGGCGGGGCCAGGGCTGATTGGCGGGGTGCTGTCAGGGGTGATGTGCGCCAAGGGGCTTGCCGCCGGGGCGCGCCTGCCCCTGATCGGCGTCAATCATCTGGCCGGACATGCGCTGACCCCGCGCCTGACCGATCAACTGGCCTTTCCCTATCTGGTGCTGCTGGTTTCCGGCGGCCATTGCCAGTTTCTGATCGTGCGCGGAGCGGAAAAATTCAGCCGGCTGGGCGGCACGATTGACGACGCGCCGGGGGAGGCATTCGACAAGATCGCAAAACTGCTGGGCCTTGGCCAACCGGGCGGGCCGAACGTCGAAGAACATGCAAAAGCCGGTGATCCCGCCCGGTTCCGCCTGCCGCGCCCACTGCTGGACCGACCGGGCTGCGACATGTCCTTTTCCGGTCTGAAAACCGCGCTGCTGAGGGCGCGGGATGCGCTGATGGCCCGGCATGGCGGGCTGAAGACAGGGGACAGGGACGATCTTTGCGCCGGGTTTCAGACCGCTGTCGCCGATGTTCTGGCGGAAAAATCACGGCGGGCAATGGCGGCGTATCTGGCCGAACAACCGCCAGAGCCCGCCTTTGCCGTCACCGGCGGCGTGGCCGCAAATTCAGCCGTCCGGGCCGGGCTGAAGACGGTTTGCGAAAAGCAGGGCATACGCTTTCTGGCGCCACCCCTGCCTCTGTGTACCGACAATGCCGCGATGATCTCCTGGGCCGGGATGGAGCGGTTTCGCAACGGCGCGCGCGATGACCTGACGCTGGCCGCCCGCCCGCGCTGGCCGCTTGACACATCCGCCCCCGCCTTGCTGGGATCAGGCAAAAAGGGGGCCAAGGCATGAGCGTTTCCATCATCGGCGCAGGGGCGTTCGGCACCGCCCTGGCCATTTCACTGGCTGGCAGAGGCACCCGGATCACCCTTTGGGCGCGTGACGAACATGCGGTTCGCGCAATGTCGGAACAGCGGCAAAATGCCGCCCGCCTGCCCGGCGCGCCGCTGCCCGAGGCCATTTGCCCCACCTCGGACATTGTTCAGGCCACGCGGGCCGGGACCATCCTTCTGGCGGTGCCGATGCAAAGCCTTGCGCACCTGTTGCGCGAAAACCGGGGCCGGTTCGACGGCAAGCGGCTTGTCGCCTGCTGCAAGGGAATCGACCTGACATCCCTGACCGGTCCGGCCAGCGTGATCGCGACCGAGGCGCCGGGCGCGGGCGCGGCGATATTGACGGGGCCGTCCTTCGCCGCCGACATCGCCCGGTCGCTGCCCACGGCGCTGACCCTGGCCTGCGCGGATGACGCGATTGGCCGGAAATTGCAGAAACAGCTTTCCACCCCCGGCCTGCGGCTTTACCGCACTACCGACGTGGCGGGGGCCGAACTGGGAGGGGCGCTGAAAAATGTCGTCGCCATTGCCTGCGGGATCGCCATCGGCGCGGGGCTGGGGGAAAGCGCGCGCGCCGCGATCATGACGCGCGGCTATGCGGAAATGAAGCGTCTTGCAACGGAACTGGGTGCGCGTCCGGAAACGCTGTCGGGGCTTTCGGGCTTTGGCGATCTGGCGCTGACCTGCACCTCGGAGCAGTCACGCAACTACCGGTTCGGGCTGGCGCTGGGCGGCGGGCGGACATTTGACCCCGGGCTGACCGTCGAAGGCGCGGCAACGGCCAGGGCTGTCTCCGGCCTTGCAGAAAAACGGGGCGTGGAATTGCCGATCACCAATGTGATCGCCTCCGTGCTTGATCGGGAAACCACCGTGCCGGCGGCGATTTCGGCATTGCTGACCCGCCCGCTGAGGGAGGAATGACCATGGGGCGGAGGCGGCCATACATGGCCGTCATGTATCGGTCGGACAGGGGCGGATATGGGCGCGACACTTTTTGAAATCCACGAACGGATGGCGCAGGCGGGCGAGCTGAGCCGCGACCCGTCACAGGTCGCCGTGCTGCCGGTTCTCGAAGACATGCGCCGTCATCTGGAAACCGCCGGGGCAAGGAAACGCGGCATTCTGGGCGGTTTCTTCCAGAGCCCCGCGAAAACAACGCTCAGGGGCCTCTATCTCTGGGGGGGCGTCGGGCGCGGCAAGTCCATGCTGATGGATCTGTTCGTGGAACATCTGAACATCGGGGCAAAGCGCCGCGTGCATTTCCATGCCTTCATGCAGGAAATCCATGGCGCGATGCACAAGGCCCGGCAAAGCGGGGTCGAGGACGCCATCGCCCCGGTCGCCGCGGATGTGGCGCAGCATGTGCGATTGCTGGCTTTCGACGAGATGCAGATCACCGATATTACCGACGCGATGATTGTCGGGCGTCTGTTCGAAGCACTTTTCAGGGCCGGTGTGGTTGTCGTCACCACCTCGAACCGGGTGCCGGACGACCTGTACAGGGATGGACTCAACCGGCAACTGTTCCTGCCCTTCATCGACATTCTGAAGCAGAATCTGGCGGTGCATGAACTGGCCGGCCCGACCGACCATCGGCAGGGGCGGCTGGAAGGGGCGCGGGTTTACTTCACCCCTGTCACCAATGAAACGTGGACAGAGATGAACCGTATCTGGGACAGCCTCATTGACGGACCGGTTGCGCCTCTGGTCCTGACGGTACAGGGGCGCGAGGTTGAACTGCCCGCCTTTCGCAATGGCGTTGCGCGGGCCGGTTTCTTTGATCTTTGCGGACGTATGCTGGGGCCTGCGGACTATCTTGCAATCGCCGGGGCCATCCGGGTGCTGGTTCTGGACGACATTCCCCGCCTGGGCCGGTCCAACTTCAACGAGGCGAAACGCCTTGTCACCCTGATCGACGCGCTTTACGAAGCGCGCGTGCGCCTGATCGCCTCTGCCGCGGCGCAGCCCGAAATGCTCTACATGGAAGGCGAGGGCAGTTTCGAATTTGACCGCACGGCCAGCCGCCTGCGGGAAATGCAGGATGCCAACTGGGGACAGAAGGCGGATCAGCCCCGCTGAACCTGCCGGGGCGATTTACTTCTTCCCGCCGCAGGGATGTTCCCGGCGGTTCCACGGCCGCCGCCAGCCAGCCAGCCGCCGCCGGGCGACGCTTCGGAAAGATCAGGCGACCTTCAGAACGATCTTCCCGATATGCTCCGATCTTTCCATGCGGGCATGGGCACCGGCCGCATCCGCAAGCGCGAATTCCGAATCCATCACCGGCGCGATCCGACCACAGGACAAAAGCGGCCAGACATGCCGACGCAGTTCCGCAGCGATCCGCGCCTTGGCCGGATCGCCTTGCGGGCGCAGGGTAGAGCCGGTGATCGTCAGACGCCGCGTCATGACCGGCGCAAGGTTCAGTTCCACCTTCGAGCCGGACAGAAAAGCGATCTGCACCAGCCGCCCCTCATCCGCCAGCGCCTTCACATTGCGCGGCAGATAGTCCCCGCCAACCATGTCGAGGATCAGATTCGCCCCGCCTTCGGCCTTCAGGACCGGCACGAAATCCTCTTCGCGGTAGTTGATCGCGCGCTCTGCCCCCAGATCGAGGCAGGCCGCACATTTGTCTGCGGCACCCGCTGTCGTGAACACCCGCGCACCCATGGCGGCGGCCAGTTGAATCGCCGTTGTCCCGATCCCCGACGATCCGCCATGCACCAGAAAGCGCTCGCCAGCCGTCAGCCCGCCGCGCATGAAGACGTTTGACCACACGGTAAAGAATGTCTCTGGCAGACAGGCCGCCTGTTTCGGCTCCATCCCCGCAGGCACCGGCAGCGCGTGGGCGGCGGGGGTCACTGCGTAATCCGCATATCCGCCTCCGGGCAACAGCGCGCAGACCTGATCGCCCCGGGACCATTCGGACACCCCCGCCCCCAGCGCCACGACCTCGCCCGCACCTTCCAGACCCGGCAGATCGCTTGCCGTCGGCGGCGGCGCATAGAGCCCGGCCCGTTGCAGCGCGTCCGGTCGGTTCACCCCTGCCCAGGCAAGCCGGATGAGTATTTCCCCCCGCCGCGGTTGCGGCACCGGTCGTGTGGTTTCGTGCAACACCTCCGGCCCGCCCGCCTGCGAGATTTCGACCGCCCGCATGTCTTTGGCCCACATGTCTTTGGGTGATGTCATTTCCGCCCGTTCCCCGATTCGTCCGATTCGACCGCTTCGCCGGTTTCAACCGATTCGCCGGATTCGCGCCATGTGCCCGGAACATCCCCCATCGCGCCCGCCTTCGGGCGGCGGATTCTGGCCCCGATCCGATCCGCGATCGTCCCGACGCCCGGTATTTTGCGCGCGCCGGCCTTGATCTTTTCGAATTGCATCACATTGTCGATGCGCCGGTCCAGGAACGTCCGGCTGTCGGCGTGGTCCTCGCTGCTGTCGCCCAGCCAGAAAAGGACCGTTGCGCCGTAAACCGCCGAAAGCGTCGCCCGTTTGGTGTACCAGTTGGCGTCTTCGGACGTATCCCCGAGCGCGCGCCAGATCGCGTCCGCCGTGCCCCAGATCAACTGCGCGCCCTCTGTCGCGTGCCAGGGCATTGAAAACAGGACATATCCCCTGCGCGCCACCTCCTTGTCCGCCTGCTCCAGCCTCAGACGTACCGCATGGGCGACCCGATCCCGGAATCTCATCCCCGACAGGTCGGTATCCGCGAGGGCGGAAATCATCGCCGCATCCCCCTGCCGGTGATAATCGGCGGCAAGGTCGGTCGCCCCGCGCGGGCACAGCGTATATGCCAGCGTTTCGCTGATGCCCGTATCGGCGCAGGCGGCGGCCAGGGTGGCCCTGCGCCAGCCGCCGAACGCCACATGGGGAATGGCGGCTTCCAGCAATTTCTGTCTCGTCGCATCCGTTTTGCGCATTTGTCTCTCCCTTGCCGACGGTTCTAGACAAAGATACGGCGCTTTGCTATAGCCCGGCTTCCTGCAATTTCATGCAACTCTAACCTAGGAAGGTGGTGACAACCACATGCAGGTCAACGTTCGCGACAACAATGTCGATCAGGCGCTCCGAGCCCTGAAGAAGAAGCTGCAACGCGAAGGTGTCTTTCGTGAAATGAAACTTCGTCAGGCGTATGAAAAACCGTCCGAGAAGAAGGCCCGGCAAAAGGCCGAAGCGATCCGCCGCGCGCGCAAGCTCGCCCGCAAGAAGGCCCAGCGCGAAGGTCTGCTTTAAGACTTTCACGGCAGCTTGTCCGGGACCGCTCTGTTCCTGGCGCGCCGGACGAATGCCCTGATGCGGCAATGCCGGGTCCATGCCTTTCGCATGGGCACGGCATTGCGGTTGCGGGCCGGCAGGCGCAGGCGACGATCATCGGATCAGGGCGGCATCCGTCGGTGCCGGTCGTTCCGGCGGGCCATCGGCGCCACATGCGGCAACGGCAAGGAATGCGGCAAGGGCAAGCAGGCGGATCATGCCAGTTTCTCCTTCCATCGGGCGATCTGGGCGCGGACCAGATCGGGGGCGGTGCCGCCATAGCTCCGGCGGCTGGCGACGGAGTTCCGGACGCCGAGGATGTCGAAGACGCCTTCGGTGATCCCGGCATGAACCGATTGCATGTCCGCAAGGCCCAGATCCCGCAGGCCGCAGCCCCTGGACTCGGCCAGCGCCACCAGCGATCCAGTCATGCGGTGGGCGTCCCGGAAGGGTATCCCCGGCACCCGGACCAGCCAGTCGGCAAGGTCGGTCGCGGTGGAAAACCCGGCGGCGGCGGCGGTTTCCAGCACATCGCGGTCGGCGGTCATGTCGCTGACCATGCCCTCCATCGCGGCGAGGGCCAGCATCAGGCTGTCGGCAGCGTCAAAGACCTGTTCCTTGTCTTCCTGCATGTCCTTGGAATAGGCCAGCGGCAGACCTTTCATCACCGTGAACAGGCTGACCGCCGCCCCCAGAATCCGCCCGATCTTGGCCCGGACCAGTTCGGCGGCATCGGGGTTCCTCTTTTGCGGCATGATGGAAGAGCCGGTGGCGAACCGGTCGCTGAGCGCCACAAAACGGAACTGGGCCGAGGACCAGATCACCAGTTCTTCGGCAAAACGGCTGAGGTGCATGGCGCAGATCGAGGCCGCGGAAAGAAATTCCAGCGCGAAATCCCGGTCGGCCACGGCATCGAGAGAGTTGGCGCAGGGCCGGTCAAAGCCCAGCGCCGCCGCCGTCATGTGCCGGTCGATGGGAAAGGAGGTGCCGGCAAGCGCGGCGGCCCCCAGCGGGCTTTCATTCATCCGGTCGCGGGCATCGCGGAAGCGGCCGACATCGCGGGCCAGCATTTCCACATAGGCCATCATGTGATGACCCCAGGTCACGGGCTGGGCGGTCTGCAAATGGGTGAAGCCGGGCATGACCCAATCGGCGCCGGCCTCTGCCTGGGCAAGAAACGCCTTTTGCAGGGCGATGATCCCGGCGATCACCGCATCGACCTGATCGCGGACCCAGAGCCGGAAACTGGTGGCCACCTGATCGTTGCGCGACCGCCCCGTGTGCAGCCGCCCGGCAGGCTCGCCGATCAGCTCTTTCAGGCGCGCCTCGACATTCATGTGGATGTCTTCCAGCGCCGTCGAGAACTGAAATTCCCCGCGCTCCATCTCTGACAATACCGTGAGCAGACCTTCCCGGATCGCCTCGACATCGCTATCATCGACGATACCCGTTGCGGCCAGCATCGCGGCATGGGCGCGCGAGCCTTCGATGTCCTGCGCGGCCATGCGCCTGTCAAACCCGATCGAGGCATTGATTGCTTCCATGATCGCATCCGGCCCGGCGGCAAAGCGCCCGCCCCACATGGCGTTGGAGGTGGTCCCGGTCATTGGTCAACCCTTCGGAGGGAATATGAAACGTTTTCTTTCCGCGCTGGTTTATACGGCACTCGGTCCCGGCGCAATTGCGGCGGTGATCCTTGTTGCCGCAGTGCAGAGCCTTCCGGCGCAGACGGACGGGCACGCGGCAAGCCCGCAGCCCGGTCCGCAGCGACTGGCCGAAATCCGTGAAATGCGCGAGGGATCAATGCGCAAGCTGATCCTGCATCCAGGGCCGAAGGCGCGCGCGGACATACCCCATACCGACCCCGATGGAACGAGGCGGAGCCTGACGGAATATCGCGGCAAGCATGTTCTGGTGAATTTCTGGGCAACCTGGTGCGCCCCCTGCCGCAAGGAAATGGGATCGCTCGACCGGTTGCAGGCAGAACTGCAAAGTGATCGGTTCGAGGTTGTGACCATCGCGACCTACCGCAATCCGCTGCCCGCGATAACCCGCTTTTTCAGGGAAGAGGGGATCGCCAACCTGCCGATCCTTCTGGACCCGCAAGGCGCGCTGGCGGCCGAATACGGCCTGCTCGGCCTGCCCCTGAGCGTGGTGCTGAACCCGGACGGCCGGGAAATCGCCCGCCTGATCGGCGATGCCGAATGGGACAGCGAGAGCGCAAGGAAAATCTTTGGTATGCTCGCCGACGACTGACGCAGCCGGCTGACGCAACATTTGACCTGCCCCCGCTTTCATAGCAGTATATGAAAAACGGAGGGGGGCGAAAAATGCAGGGACTCGCGTTTACCACAGAAATGGCCGTTGTTGTCGGCATCCTGGCCTTTACGGTCTTTCTGTTTGTCTCGGAAATCATCCGCATTGATCTGGCGGCCATCCTGGTTCTGGTGATCGTCGGCCTTTTCAGCTATGTGCCGGGGCTTGAAAACCTTGCGGATGTGAACCGCCTGTTCGACGGCTTTGCGTCGAACGCGGTCATCTCGATCATCGCGGTGATGATCGTCGGCGCCGGGCTCGACAAGACCGGGATCATGAACAAGGTCGCAGCGGCAATCCTGAAACGGGGCGGCACGACCGAGGCGCGGATCATTCCCATCATATCGGGCACGGTGGGCACGATTTCCAGCTTCCTGCAAAATGTGGGCGCAGCGGCGCTGTTTCTGCCGGTGGTCAGCCGGATTTCGGCGCGCTCCGGCATTCCGATGTCGCGTCTGCTGATGCCGATGGGGTTCTGCGCCATTCTCGGCGGCACCATGACGATGGTGGGCTCTTCGCCCCTGATCCTTTTGAACGACCTGATCCTGACCGCAAATCCCGGCCTGCCCGCAAATGCGCGGATGGAGCCGTTTTCGCTCTTCTCGGTCACGCCCGTCGGGGCGGCGCTCATCCTGACCGGGATTGTCTATTTTCTGGTGCTTGGTCGCTGGGTGCTGCCCGGCGGCTCTGAAAAGGTCGATGGTTCCGCCGGGCAGGGAACCTCCGAATACCTGCAACGGGTCTATGGGCTGAAGGCCAGCGTGTTCGAAGTGGACGTGCCCGGCGACAGCCCGCTGGTCGGGAAGCTTCTGGCGGATATAAATCTGGAGAACAACCTCTACATCATCTCGACCTTTTATCGCGGCAAGGTGTCGATGGTGCAGATACTGACCGCAGAGATTGCCGCGCCGTGCCGTCTGGCGATCATCGGCAAGGATGTGGTCGTGCGGGCCTTCGCCGATAAATACGGCCTGATGATGCGGCCCGAACTGGATGTCTTCGCCGAGGAATTTGCCCCCACCAATGCCGGGATTGCAGAGGTTGTCATCCCGCCCGATTCCAGACTGATCGGAAAGTCGCCGCGGGATCTGCTGTTGCGCAAGACCCATGGTCTGAGCCTGCTGGCCATCCACCGGGGCGAGGAAACCATGAGCCATGTGGAATATGGCCGTCACAAGCCCACGGCAATCGGCCTGGTGCCGTTTCAGGCCGGCGACATGCTGGTGGCCCATACCCGGTGGGACAACCTGACCCGGCTCAAGCAGGACCGCGATTTCGTCGTCGTGACGGCAGACTTCCCGCAAGAGGAACTGCGCCCGCAGAAAGTCGGCTGGGCAATGCTGTTCTTCCTGATCTCGCTGATGATGATCCTGTTCACCGATGTGCGCCTGTCGCTCTGCCTGTTGACCGGCGCGGTCGGTATGCTTCTGTCGCGTGTGCTGAGCATTGACGAAGCCTATCGCGCGGTGGGCTGGAACACGGTGTTCCTGCTGGCCTGCCTGATCCCGCTGGGTCAGGCGGTGCAGAACACCGGCGCCGCCGAATGGATCGCGCAGCAAATCCTGCGCGCCCTCGATGGCTGGCCGATCTGGGCGTTGCAGACCGGAATCGCGATCCTCGCCACCGCATTTTCGCTGATGATGTCCAATGTCGGGGCGACGGTGCTGCTGGTGCCGCTGGCGGTGTCGATTGCCGTGGCCGCCGGGGGCGAGCCGGCGGTCTTTGCCTTGACGGTCGCGATCTCCACCTCGAATTCCTTCATTATCCCGACCCATCAGGTGAACGCGCTGATCATGGGGCCGGCGGGTTATCGGGTCATGGATTTTGTCCGCTCCGGCGGGATCATGACCGTGCTTTTCCTGATCGTGTCGATGGTGATGCTGAACATCGTGTTCTGACCCGGAAGGGCAGCGTTGCGGCAAGGGTCAGGCCAAGGGTTTACTGCGGCGGGCGCGCCATTGCCGCGACTTTCGCATGACAGGGACAGTCCGTAACATGGTCGTTGACCATGCCCGTCGCCTGCATGAAGGCATAGACGATGGTGGGGCCGCAGAACCGGAAACCGGCCTTTTTCAGATCCTTCGAGATTTGCCTTGACAGCGGGGTCTGCGCCGGAACTTCGGCCAGGGTTTGCCATCGGTTCTGCACCGGTATTCCGTCGGTGTAACGCCACAGGAACCGGTCAAAACCCGTTTCGGCCTCGATTCGCCGCCATGCGCGGGCATTGCCGATTGTGGCCTCGATCTTGCCGCGATGGCAGACGATACCGGGATCGGCCAACAGGCGCCGGACATCCCCTTCACCCCATTCGGCGATGAGGTCCGGATCGAAGCCCTGAAAGGCGGCGCGGAAATTTTCGCGCTTCTTCAGGATCGTGATCCAGCTCAGCCCCGCCTGAAAGCCATCGAGAACGAGCTTTTCCCAAAGCGCGCGGCTGTCATGTTCCGGCGCCCCCCATTCGTGGTCATGATAGTCGATATAGATCTGTTCCTGCCCGGCCCAGCCGCAACGATGCGTCATTCCGTCATCCCTTCCTGCCGCGTTTACCATCTGTTAGGGTACCGGCTGCATCATGCCCCATGTTCGAGTCGGGGAAAAGTGATGCAGCCTGATTTATCCGCCATGGATGTCGAAATCGCGGACGGGCTTGCCAGCCCCCTCAATGCCGCCGTCAGCGCGCGCGATCACGAAACGATCAGCATGGTGCGCACTGCATTGCAACGGCGCAATGTCTTTCTGGCCTATCAGCCGGTCGTCTCGGCAAGGAACACCGGCCAGATCGCATTTCACGAAGGGTTGCTGCGGGTGCGCGATCCTTCCGGGCGCACGATCCCGGCTGCGGACTTCATCACATCGGTCGAAGATACCGAGATCGGCCGCATCCTGGACTGCCTGTCGCTTGAAACGGGCCTGTCGGCGCTGGCGTCGGACCCCGGTTTACGCCTGTCGATCAACATGTCGGCGCGGTCCATCGGCTATCGCCGGTGGATACAGATACTGAATGCCGGAACCGAAAGCGCGCCCAGTGTCGCCGAGCGGCTGATCCTTGAGATCACCGAAAGTTCGGCAATGATCATGCCGGAGGTCGTCATCAGCTTCATGGCCGATCTTCGGCAGCGCGGCATCGCCTTTGCGCTGGATGATTTCGGTGCGGGCTACACGGCGTTTCGCTATCTTCGGGACTTCCTGTTCGACATCATCAAGATTGACGGTCAGTTCATTCAGGGCATCAGCGACAATCCCGACAATCAGGTACTGGCACGCGCGCTGCTGTCCATCGCGCAGCATTTCGACATGTTCACGGTGGCCGAAGCTGTCGAGCGGCGACAGGATGCGGAAACCCTGGTGAAAATGGGCGTCGATTGTCTGCAAGGATATTTCTTCGGCGCACCGGCGATGCACTATGGCACATCCGCAGGGGAAACCGTCCCGGCCTGAAATTCCACCCGCCCCCCCCCGATGCGATGATGCGACGATGTGACAACCGGGGTATTGCTGCACTGCGGCTTTCTTCCTATCAATGGTCATCTTTCACCGGGATCGGCCCGAGTCGCCACCGCTCGGGGTGCCAGCTGATCCTCGTCTGCCTGAGAAGAGGATCTGCTGCATGACCAATGTCGTAATCGCCGCCGCCGCCCGCACCGCTGTCGGCAACTTTGGCGGCGCTTTTGCAAATACCCCGGCCCATGATCTGGGCGCCGCCGTGCTGAAGGCTGTCGTCGAACGGGCAGGCGTCGGGAAGGGCGAGGTTTCCGAAACCATCCTGGGGCAGGTGCTGACGGCGGGCCAGGGTCAGAACCCGGCGCGCCAGGCCCATATCAACGCAGGTCTGCCACAGGAATCGGCAGCCTGGGGCATCAATCAGGTATGCGGCTCGGGCCTGCGTTCCGTCGCATTGGGTGCGCAGCACATCATGCTGGGCGATGCAGAGATCGTTGCCGCCGGCGGGCAGGAGAACATGAGCCTGTCCCCGCATGTGGCGCATCTGCGGGCAGGCTGCAAGATGGGCGATGTGAAATATATCGACTCGATGATCAGGGACGGGCTGTGGGATGCGTTCAACGGCTATCACATGGGCCGGACGGCGGAAAATGTCGCCGGGAAATGGCAGATCAGCCGCGAGGCGCAGGACAGATTCGCCGTGGCCAGCCAGAACAAGGCCGAGGCCGCACAGAAAGCCGGGAAATTCGCGGACGAGATCGTGCCCTTTACCGTGAAAACCCGCAAGGGCGACATCGTTGTGGACAATGACGAATACATCCGCCACGGCGCGACGCTGGAGGCCATGCAGAAACTGCGCCCGGCCTTCGTGCGCGATGGCGGCACGGTCACCGCCGCCAACGCCTCTGGCATCAATGACGGCGCGGCGGCGGTTCTGCTGATGTCGGCCGAAAACGCCGCAAAGCGCGGCATTCTGCCGCTGGCCCGGATCGCGTCCTATGCAACCGCCGGTCTCGATCCTTCGATCATGGGCGTCGGCCCGATCCATGCCTCGCGCAAGGCGCTGGAAAAAGCCGGGTGGACCGTCGATGATCTTGACCTCGTGGAAGCCAACGAAGCCTTTGCGGCACAGGCCTGCGCGGTCAACAAGGATATGGGATGGAACCCCGACATCGTGAACGTGAACGGCGGTGCAATCGCCATCGGCCATCCGATCGGCGCATCCGGTTGCCGGGTGCTGAACACGCTTCTTCACGAGATGCGGCGCCGTGACGCCGGAAAGGGCCTTGCGACATTGTGCATCGGTGGCGGCATGGGTGTTGCGCTCTGCGTCGAGCGTGACTAGGACAGGTCCGGGACAGGTCTGACGCGCAAGATAATTGCGTGGCATTTTTGGAATTCGCAACAGGATTGCAAGAGGAATCGGAGCGACCATGGCCAGAGTTGCACTCGTCACCGGAGGATCGCGCGGCATCGGCGCGGCGATTTCCAAAGCCCTGAAAGACGCCGGATATTCCGTGGCCGCCGGCTATGCGGGCAATGATGCGGCCGCCGCCGGGTTCACGGAAGAAACCGGCATCGGAACCTACAGATGGAATGTCGCCGATTATGAGCAGAGCAGGACCGGCGTTGCACAGGTCGAGGCGGACCTCGGCCCGATTGACATCGTGGTCGCCAATGCCGGAATCACCCGCGATGCGCCGTTTCACAGGATGACTCCGGAACAGTGGCGACAGGTGATTGACACCAACCTGACCGGCGTGTTCAATACCGTGCATCCGGTATGGCCGGGAATGCGTGAACGCAGGTTTGGCCGGGTGATCGTGATCTCTTCGATCAACGGTCAGAAAGGTCAGTTCGCGCAGGTGAACTATGCCGCGACCAAGGCGGGCGATCTGGGAATCGTGAAATCCCTGGCGCACGAGGGCGCGCGCGTCGGCATCACCGCCAATGCGGTCTGCCCCGGTTACATCGCGACCGAAATGGTGATGGCGGTGCCGGAAAAGGTGCGCGAATCGATCATCGGCCAGATCCCCGCGGGCCGTCTGGGCGAACCCGCTGAAATCGCGCGCTGCGTCGCGTTTCTGGCATCGGACGAATCCCAGTTCATCAATGGCTCCACGATCTCGGCAAACGGGGCGCAGTTCTTTGTCTGACGCCGCCTGAGCATCATGGCAAAGCCGCCCCCGCCCCGCGATCAATTCCGTGCGGAGCGCTCCATGTCCCGGACCGGGGCAACCCTCATCGGCTTTTCCGCCGTTCTTTTGTGGTCGCTGCTGGCGCTCTTTACGGTCGGCAGCGCGCCGGTGCCGCCACTGCAACTGAATGCGGTCTGTTTCACCATCAGCGACCTGCGTCGGTGTCGTCCGGGCGTCGCGTGGCGGCGGGTTGGGGCAACTGCGCCGCATTTCATGGAAGGTTCACGCATTCGGGACGGCGGGACTGTTCGGCTATCACCCGTTCTATTTCACCGCGCTGAGACATGCACCGGCGGCCGAGGCGGGATTGATCGCCTATCTCTGGCCTTTGCTGATCGTGCTGTTTTCCGGTCTGCTGCCCGGTGAGCGCCTGCGCGCGGGTCATGTGACCGGCGGGGTGATCGGCTTTGCGGGGGCTGCGCTGATCATATTGCGTGGCGACGGCAGCGGCGGCGACGGAAGTTTCAGCGCCGAGGCCCTGCCCGGATACGGCTCTGCCGCGCTGTGCGCACTGATCTGGTCCGGCTACTCGGTGCTTTCCCGCAGGCTGGACCGGGTGCCGACGAACAGCGTGACGGTGTTCTGCGCCTGCACGGCGGTCCTGTCCTTCGTCGCGCACCTGACGTTCGAGCAGACGCTCTGGCCCGAAACGGCCATTGGCTGGGGCGCGATGATTGCATTGGGGGCCGGTCCTGCCGGGCTTGCCTTCTATGTCTGGGATGTGGGTGTGAAACAGGGCAACATACAGCTTCTGGGTGTCGCATCCTATGCGGCCCCGCTGCTGTCCACCCTGATCCTGATTCTGTTTGGCATCGCGCCCGCAACACCGTTGCTCATCTTCTCCGCCCTGCTGATTGCGGGCGGCGCGGCGCTGGCCGCACGGGCCAGCGCAAATTGACCTCAGGCGTTGGTCAGCCGCGAGATTTCTTCCTTGATCCTGAGCTTCTGCTTTTTGAGCGTTGCGATTTCCAGGTCGTCGATTCCGGGATGTTTTTGCGCTTCTTCAACCTGCTGCGACAGATGCAGGTGTTTCTTCCTGAGCTCTTTCACATGCGCATTCACGCTCATGCCTGTCCTCCTTTTTCTGCAAGCCACGCGAACAGTGCAACACAGATTCGCCCGGCTGTCACGTCAAGATGCGACAGCCTGGTGAATCCGCAATGGATCGCCGATCAGCCGCGCGCCCTTGCAGCGGGAAAGTTCAGCGCCTGTCCATTGCGCAGCACCTGCCGGATTTCGTCAGTGTAACTGTCCGAATCGCGTTCGTGCCGGTCGCCCGTATGCATGATCAGCGGAAAGTGCAGGACGAACTGCCCCCTGCCGCCTTTTCGGGCGCGGATGAGAACCAGATGCGGCGCCCGGCCTGCGCGGGCGGCAATGGGCAGGGCTTCGGCACTTCCCAAGGCACAAGCCTGTGTTGCGCTCAACACTTCCGGCATTCGCCGGATGTCCTGAATGACGCTCAGACAGCCCTTCGGGGCCAGGCGTCTTGCGGCGACGGCGATCCAGTCCGACAGCGCCGTATCCCCGGCAAGCGCCAGATCGCGTCCGGGCTGTTTCGCGGCGGTGCCGGTTCGCCGCCGGAAATACGGGGGGTTGGCGATGACGTGATCAAAGCCGCGCGCCCCCAACTCCGGCGGCAGATGCCGCAGATCGCAGGTATGCGCCTTCAGCGAAAGGCTGTTGGCGTCGGCGTTGCGCCGCGCCAGTTCCGCGTAATCCGCCTGTATTTCCACACCCGTCAGGGCCAGCCCGGCGATGCGGATGCCAAGGCACAGGCCAGCCACGCCCGCGCCGCAGCCCAGTTCCAGCACCGACTGCCCCGGCCGCGCGGGAACGGACGCCGCCAGCAGGACCGGATCGACACCGGCGCGATACCCCTGCGCCGGTTGCGCAATGGACAGACGCCCGTCCAGAAACCCGTCCTGCGTCAGATCGCGTTCGGCAAAGCTCACAGGCCCTCCGCCTCGATCCCGTTGTCGCGCAGGATGGCGCGGGCGCCAAACAGATCCTGCCGCCTTACCATCAGGCGGCGCGGCAATATGCCTATCGACCCTTCCAGGACGCTCATGTTTACGTCCATGGGAAAGCACTCTATACCTTCGCCCCGGAGCAGGGCCGAGGCAAAGGCGATCAGCGTTGGGTCGTTCGTCCGCAGGAGCTCTTTCATACCGGGGACATAACGGCATGGGCCGACCTTTGTCGAGCCATGCCGTTGAACAGGCGCGACACCGTGATGAGTCTGGACGACACCGCCATCAAACCGCATGACGCCCTGAGCGCCTGTCTGGCCGATGAGATGGGCGCGGTAAACACGCTGATACGCGAACGCATGGCGTCGCGGCACGCGCCAAGGATACCGGAGGTGACAGCCCATCTGGTCGAGGCGGGCGGCAAGCGTCTGCGCCCGATGCTGACACTGGCGGCGGCAAGGCTGTTCGGCTATCAGGGCCGCCATCACATCCATCTGGCCGCAACCGTGGAGCTTATCCATACCGCAACGCTTCTGCACGATGACGTGGTGGATGAGAGCGCCCGCCGTCGGGGGCGGCCAACGGCGAATCTGCTCTGGGACAACAAGTCGAGCGTGCTGGTCGGCGATTACCTGTTTGCCCGATCCTTTCAGTTGATGGTGGAGACCGGATCACTGAAGGTGCTGGACATCCTTGCCAATGCGTCCGCCACCATTGCCGAGGGCGAAGTGCTGCAACTGAGCGCGGCGCAGGATTTGCGCACCGACGAATCGGTTTACATGCAGGTGATCCGGGGCAAGACCGCCGCGCTTTTCTCTGCCGCGACCGAGGCTGGCGGCGTGATTGCCGGGGCGCCGGATACCCAGGTCAAGGCGCTTTTCACCTATGGCGACGCTCTGGGCGTCAGTTTCCAGATCGTCGATGACCTGCTGGATTACCGGGGCGCCGGGACCATGGGCAAGAATATCGGCGACGACTTTCGAGAGCGCAAGCTGACCCTGCCGGTCATCAAGGCCGTCGCCAGGGCGGATTTCAAGGAGCGCGCATTCTGGGCGCGGGTGATCGAAAAGGGCGATCAGCACGAGGGCGATCTGGAACATGCGCTGGGGCTGCTGAAAAAACACGATGCCATGGAAGAAACCCGGGCAGAGGCGCTGCTCTGGTCCGCCAGGGCGAAATCCGCGCTGGACGCGCTGCCCGATCACCCGGTGAAGACCATGCTGCGCGACATCGCCGATTACGTGGCGGCAGGATCGCTTGAACCGCGCGGCGTGCGCCTGCGGGCCTGACCCTGACAACCGTCACGGCGGATGAGGATACGCAAGCGGCCTTATCGCAGCAACCGTCCGCTGACCGCCCACCAATCCGGATGCCCTGCACACAGTTGCGCGCGTCCGGCCCTGGCAGAGCGCCCATCCGGCGGGAACAGGGCGAAACAGGTCGCGCCCGATCCGGTCATGCGCGCCAGAAGGCAGCCGGTTCGTTCCAGCGCAGCAAGAACATCCCTGATGGCCGGCTGAAGCGCACAGGCGGCCCGTTGCAGGTCATTGCGCTGTCCCTGCAACCAGTTTGCCAGTTCCCGGATGTCCCGCCATTCCGGCAGGATGCCCGGCATCGGCGGATTGTCACGCTGCTCCAGCCGCCCGAAGACCGCAGGCGTTGACACCGCCACTCCGGGATTGACGAGCAATATGTCCGCCCCGGGCAAGGCCACCGGCGCGGAAAGCCGCTCTCCGATACCGCTCATGCGCCTGGCCTTCGGGACCATGCAGACGGGAACGTCCGCGCCCAGCGACAGCGTCCGCGCCGGAACGGGGCAGGCAACCCGCCAGAGAACCGACAGCGCCCGGAGCGCGGCCGCCGCGTCTGACGAGCCGCCGCCGATACCGGATGACGATGGCAGACGCTTGGTCAGATTCAGCGCCGCACCCTTGCCGGAATCAAGCCACCGGGCCGCTTTCAGCACGAGGTTGGACGTATCCGAAGGCACATCTGCCGCCATTGGTCCATCCACGACCAGGCCCAGTTGCGCCGCCGGCCTTGCCCTTACCGTGTCTCCCACATCGGCAAACACGACCAGCGAATCGAGCAGATGATACCCGTCTGTGCGCCAGCCCGTTACATGGAGTGTCAGATTGATCTTGGCCGGGGCAAGGACCTCAATCGCCATCGGCCACCTTCAGGGGCTCGGCGCCTTCCTCTTCCAGCACCCTGTCCAGCCCGACCTCCAGCTTGTGGCGAATGCGGTCCGGTTCCGCCTCGGTCTCGTCTTCGGTGACGAGAGAGACAAGGGACAGCGCCCGTTTCCATTGAAACTCTGCCTCGCGATGCCGCCCCACGGCCCACAGGGCATCCCCCAGATGATCGCTGATCACCGGGTCCACCGGTTCCAGCCCTGCGGCGCGAACCATGTGTCTGACGGCATCCTCGTAACGGCCCAGCCGGTAAAGCACCCAGCCCAGCGAATCCGCCATGAACCCGTTATCGGGTTGCGCGGCGACGGCATCCTCGATCATCGACAGGGCTTCATCCAGCTTTTCGCGCCGTTCAACCAGCGAATATCCCAGATAATTCAGTACAAATGGCTGCGACGGGCTCAATTCGAGCGCCCGGCGGAAATCGGCCTCGGCCAGATTCCAGTTGCCGCCCCGCTCATGGGTGATGCCGCGTGCGTAATACGCCACCCAATGGGGCGGCACCGGTTCCCTGTAAAGCGCAATGGCCTTGTCATAGGCGCGTGTCGCTTCGGCGAAATGATTGTGCCTGCGCAGCATGTCGCCCAAGGCGCTGTGGATGATCGAAAGTTCCGCATGGGTTTCGGACAGGCGGCGCAGAACCTCGATCGCCACATCCGGCTTGCCCGAAGCGGCGAGTGCGCCCGCCCGCCCCATCTCGGCAATGTGGAACGCCGGATCATCCTCGGGAACCCTGTCATAGACATCCGTGGCAAGCTGATAGCGTTGCAGTTCCTCCAGCAGGAGCGCGCAAAGCAGCAGGATGTCAACGTCATCGGCAACCAGGCTTTCCGCCACCCTGGCATAAATCAGCGCATGAGAGGGCGCACCCTCGTCCTGCAACAGTCCGGCGACATTGAAAAACAGTTCCGCAAGCCCGCTCCGGGCATCCGTGACCATCGAAAAAGGCAGCTTCCGGCCTTCTTTCAGCATCTTCAGCCGGGGTTCGACCGCCGGATCCTGCAAGTCGCCATAGGTTTGCTCGAACAGTTCGATGGCGGCGGCGTTCCGCTCAAGCTGGCTCAGAATCTCTGCATGGGCGATGATGCCCGGCCGCGTCGCCGGAGGAGGCCCGCCGGCCGCGCCCGACAGGATAAGGTCCGCCCCTTCGAAATCACCGGCCATGGCCAGCGCGAACGCCTTGTTGATCAGGCCCAGACCTTCCGTCCCCGGAGTATTGATAACCTGATCGAACGCCGCGACGGCATCGGACATGCGCCCTGCACCCACATGCGCCCAGGCTGTCGCCAGACCATCGACAAGCTCGCCAGCCGACAGACCGTCCTGATAGTCCGCGATAACCGCGTCGAATTCACCGTTGCCGAAATGTTCGGAAATCACGATCATGTCGGCGATCCGGCTTTGCAGGCCGCCGGCGCGCATTTCGCTGGCAATCGCGCGCGCGCGCGCAAAATCGCCCAGGCCGACATAAGAGACGAGCGTGTTCTCCAGCAGCCCCGGATCGGACGGATCGCGCGCCAACACCTGATCGTAATAACGTGCCGCCGCCCGGTAATCGAAAAACATGCTCGCCTGCCGCGCCATCAGGTAAGACCCTGCCAGCCCCTCGGCGCCCGCAGGCTGCGGCAGCCCCAGCAGAAATGCAGAAACCGCGGCGGCTGTGGTTTTACGGAACATCGGGGATTCCTTCACGCAAGGCAATATCCGGCAAAGACTAAACGCATGGTTCACCGCGTGCAATAGCACGATCCGGGGCGCGCAGACGGGCGGCAGACACGCAGCGATGCGCCTTTCCCGATCACATATTGGGGTAATTCGGCCCGTCACCGCCCTGCGGCGTACACCAAGTTATGTTCTGGCTCGGATCCTTTATATCGCAGGCCTTGCAGTGGACGCAGTTCTGGAAATTGATCTGGAAACGCGGCTCCTTGCCGTCTTCCTCGATCACCTCGTAGACACCCGCCGGGCAGTAGCGCTGCGCGGGTTCGGAATATTTCGGCAGATTGACGGAGATCGGCACGGAGGGATAGGTCAGCCGCAGGTGCGCAGGCTGGTTTTCCCCGTGACTGGTCATCGAGAAGCTGACATTCGTCAGCCGGTCAAAGCTGAGCGCGCCATCGGGTTTCGGATAGTCGATGGGCAGGTGTTCCGAGGCTTCCCCGGTCGCCGCCGCATCGGTCTTGCCGTGCTTCAGCGTGCCCAGCGGATTCCAGCCCGTCAGATTCGCGACCCACATGTCGAAGCCGCCCAGAACCAGCGAGGCAATCATGCCGAATCTCGACCAGAGCGGTTTGACGTTGCGCACAGGTTTCAGATCCCTGCCGACCGCGCCGTTGCGGACCCCGGCCTCATACGCGGTCAGTTCATCACCGGCGCGCCCTGCCCGAATGGCGCCATGGGCGGCCTCTGCGGCGGCCTTGCCGGACAGCATGGCGTTGTGGTTGCCCTTGATCCGCGGCACGTTCACCAGCCCTGCGGAACACCCCAGAAGCGCCACGCCGGGGGCGACCATTTTCGGGATCGACTGCCAGCCGCCTTCGGTAATCGCCCGGGCGCCATAGGCCACGCGCCGGCCGCCTTTCAGAAGCTCCGCAACCATCGGGTGATGCTTGAAGCGCTGAAATTCCATGTAGGGGAACAGGTGCGGATTGCTGTAGTTCAGATGCACCACGAAACCCACACAGACCTGATTGCCGTCCATATGATAGATGAAGGAGCCACCGCCCGCATTGCCCCCCAGCGGCCAGCCCATGGTGTGAATCACCGTGCCTTCGCGATGTCTGGCCGGGTCGATCTCCCAGATCTCCTTCATGCCCAGCCCGTATTTCTGCACATCGGAATCGACGGCCAGATCGTATTTCGCGATCACCTGCTTCGACAGGCTGCCGCGCACGCCTTCAGCAAGGAAAACATATTTTCCATGCAGTTCCATCCCCGGCTCATGGGCCGGGCCGGGGGCGCCATCGGCGTTCCTGCCGAACTCTCCGGCGACGACGCCCTTCACTTCGCCATTGCCGCCATGAACCAGTTCCGAACAGGCCATGCCGGGGAAGATTTCGACGCCCATCTGTTCTGCCTGCCCTGCCATCCAGCGGCAGAGATCGGCCATCGACACGATGTAATTGCCATGATTGTTCATCAGGGGCGGCATCGGAAAGTTCGGGATGCGAAACCTGCCCGCCGCGCCCAGCACATAGAAATTGTCCTCTTTCACCGGCACGGCGACCGGGGCACCCCTTTCCTTCCAGTCCGGGATCAGGGCGTCAAGACCGGAAGGGTCGAGAACCGCGCCCGACAGAATGTGCGCGCCCACTTCGGAACCCTTTTCCAGCACGATGACATTCAGGCCGGCATCCAGTTGCTTCAGCCGGATCGCGGCGGACAGGCCCGCAGGCCCCGCACCCACGATGACCACATCGTATTCCATGACTTCGCGTTCAGTTCCGGTCATTGTCTTTCCCTTGCCCCGCCGCTGGCGTTCGTATCCTCCGCTCGTTATCCGACTCATGGGGCAAAGGTCAATTCCCGCCTGATCCCGGCGCCGCCTATTGACTTCGCCCCGTCCGGCAGGATTATGAACGCTCAGCCCTCTAACCCATTTCCCAGTCGGAGCGTTCATGGACAAGATACCGATGACACGCGCGGGCCACACCGCGCTGGATCAGGAACTGAAAACACTGAAAACCGTCGAGCGGCCCGCCATCATCAGGGCGATTGCCGAAGCGCGGGAGCACGGAGACCTGTCGGAAAATGCCGAGTATCATTCCGCGCGCGAAAAGCAGAGCTTCGTTGAGGGCCGGATCAAGGAACTGGAGGGCGCGTTGTCGCTGGCCGAGGTCATCGACCCCTCGAAACTGTCTGGCGCCATCAAGTTCGGCGCGACCGTGACACTGGTCGATGAGGACACGGACGAGGAAAAGACCTATCAGATCGTCGGAGAGTCCGAGGCCGACATTGAAAACGGCCTTCTGAATGTCAGGTCGCCGCTGGCCCGCGCCCTGATCGGCAAGCGGGAAGGCGACAGCGTCGATGTCAGAACGCCGGGCGGAGAGCGCAGTTATGAGGTTCTGAAGATCAGCTTTGTCTGATCGGCTGAAGTTGTCCTGCTTTTCTGGACAGGTTTGGGGCTCAGCCAAGATGCCTCCGGGTTAGGTTTCATGCCGCTTGGTTCATCTGTATCGCGCCAAAGTATGCGTCGTTGGGCGTCCGTTTATCAAGCGCGGTGTGGGGCCGCTCAGCGTTGTAAAATCCGATCCAGCCGTCGATGACGCGCTTGGCCTGGAAACCATCCTGCAATTCATGCAGGTAGACGGCCTCGTGCTTGAGGGATCGCCACAGGCGTTCGATGAAGATGTTGTCGAGATACCGTCCACGACCATCCATTGAGATTTTGATCCTGGCTTCGGTCAGCATGGTGATCCAGCCTGTTCCCGTAAACCGGGAACCTTGATCGGTATTCATGATCCCGGGCTTGCCGCACTTGGCCAGAGCCTCGTTCAAAGCCTCGACACAGAAGCTGGCATCCAGCGTGTTTGACAACCGCCGGGACAGCACCTTGCGCGTGGCCCGGTCCATGATCGCGACCAGATAGAGGAACCCGCGCCGCACAGGGATGCAGGTTATATCGCTGCACCAAACGTGGTTCGGGCGCGTGATCGACAGCTTTCTCAGCAGATACGGATAGGTGTCACATCCCGGAAGGTAGTATGGCTGTTTTTTGAACAGTTCCGGCTTGAGTTTGTGCCAGTCCTTCATGGCCTGCAAGGGCGTTCTGGTGCTCAATGCCGACTGAGGAAACTGCTGGTTGTAGAGCCAGACATAGCGGTGCAGCGTTGTCTCCAGGTCTTCGCCGGAACGGAAGTGATGGCTTTGGAGCACCTCCTCGATACGGCCGTTGAACCTCTCGACCATGCCGTTGGTTTGGGGCGACTTCGGCGGGGTCAAGCGGTGGTCGATATCAAGGTCTGCGCAAAGCGCATCGAACGCATGCGCGCCGGTTGCAGCGCGTTTGCGTAGACCAAACAGCCGGTCGGTGAACTCCTTGCCGTTATCGGTCAACACAGTGCGGATGCAAATCGGGCAGGCCCGTTCCAGATCGCGCAGGAAGCGGCGGGCGTTGGCGGCAGTCCTGGCTTTGAAGACACGAATGAAGACCCAACGCGTCGCCCGGTCGATGGCCACGAAAAGATAGCGGCGCGAGGTTTCATCGGCCATTTGCGGTAGGTATTTCAGGTCGATGTGTATGTATCCTGGCTCGCAGGCCTTGAAGGCGCTGTGCTTCGGCTTCGGTGCTTTGGCCTTCAGATCGCGTAGGTTTCCCACACCATGACGACGAAGGCAGCGGTCCAGGCCAGAGCGCGAGGCATTCGGATTCAGGAACTCTCGCACCACCGCCAGCAGGTCGTCGAGTGATACCAGCAGCGTCCTGCGCAAGGTCACCGCAACCGCCTCTTGCGCCGGTGTCAGCGTGGTTTGCAGCCGGTGTGGCGTGTGGCTGCGATCCTCGACGCCATCGCGGCGCCGCCATTTGTAGACAGTCTGCTCGGTCGTCCCGTATCGCTCCGCCAAGATGGAAGCAGACGCATCACTGGCCTGGAGGGCCGACCGAACCTTCGGCGTCGTTGTAGCCTGCTTGTGAAGTTGGATCACCATGGTCGCACCCCGTCCCGAATGTCCCACAGAACCGACCTTGCCATGAAAAGGGCAGATCGACGAGGGGAAATATGATCATACGGGATGGAACAGCTACGGGAAACGCGCCGCCAACTTCCCGGCGATGATCAGGATCGCAACGATCAGAATCTGGTTGAGAACGACGGAACACCTGCCGGTGACTGCGGTGCCTGGGACAACTTCGCGCAGGCCAGTGGGCGCATCGGTTTGAGGAAACCCACGCAATATCATCGACATGGCATCGGTCCCCGTATCCATGATCTCCGACACACTCGTGCATCATGGCTCGACTTTTTCGCGGCCAGGGAAGTCGTAAATTGCTGGAATACATTGTATTTCTCTCTATCTCGGGAATCCTCTCAACTTCGCTCCCCGCAATCCACAATCAAACAAGAGCCAAGTCCCCGCCCCATCCGAGGGGGCGGCAGGCCCGCAACATCCCGGAAGTCGAGCATTCGCCCGACCGCGCCCCCGCCAGCCGCGACCAGTTGAGCAGGGCTCCGCGTCGGGGTCGGCCCAGGCCAGCAGGGCGGACAGGACGGCATACGCCCGCCACGCCGCCGGGTAAGCCTCCACATGCCGGAGAAACAGCCGCGCCCGGCCCAGGTCCGGGGCAGTTGCCGAATATCACCGGTGTCGCAGGCCAACATCATTCAACGTCGCCGCCGAATGTCGCCCAAGGCAGCCCCGCAAGGCCGGACGCGGCGCAGGCATCCGCGTGCGCCGCCGCCCGGCACCCGGCGCTCCGGTCATTCGCAAACCGCCTTCCCGGCACCCGAAACCCCGCCATGACGCCAGTGTTCGCGGGATTGCGGCCCTCGCGCCCCGGACGCCCCGGACCCCACAAGTTGCACCGCCCCGCGCCCCCGCGCCGATCAGCCGATCAGCCCGGCATGGCGCATGGCGGCGTCGATCTGCGCCCTGGTGCTGTCCAGCAAACCGGTCAACGGCGAGCGCACCTCCTCCGAACACAGGCCCAGTTTCGACACCGCGTATTTTGCACCGACCAGACCCGGTTCCAGAAAGATCGCTTCGTGAAGCGGCATCAGCCGGTCCTGATAATCCAGCGCGCGGGCGAAATCGCCGGCGAGGGTCGCCGCCTGAAACGCGGCGCAGAGCCGGGGCGCCACGTTTGCAGTGACCGAAATGCAGCCCTGCCCGCCATGGGCGTTGAAGCCCAGCGCGGTGGCGTCCTCGCCCGACAACTGGATGAAATCCGCCCCGCAGGCGGCGCGCTGCTGCGAGACGCGCGCAATATCGCCGGTGGCGTCCTTCACCCCGACGATTCGCGGCAATCTCGCCAGTTCACCCATGGTTGACGGTGACATGTCCACGGCGGACCGGCCGGGGATATTGTAGATGACGATCAGCAGATTGCAGGCGTCGTGGAGCGCGGTGAAATGCGCGATCAACCCGCGTTGGGTCGGCTTGTTGTAATAGGGCGTCACCACCAGACCGGCATCGGCGCCCACACGCTGTGCATGTTGCAGCAGGCGTATGCTCTCGACGGTGTTGTTCGAACCGGCCCCGGCGACCACCGGAATCCGGCCCCCGGCGGCCCTGACCGCCTCTGCCACGACGATTTCATGCTCTTCATGGCTCAACGTCGGACTTTCGCCGGTGGTGCCCACCGGCACGATGCCGTGGGAACCTTCGGCAATATGCCACCCGACCAGCCTTTTCAGCGCATCGAGGTCCAGCCGGCCGTCCCTGAACGGCGTGACCAGTGCGGGAAGAGACCCTCTGAGCATGATGCGCATCCTTTGTCCTGAACGGGGACAGCCCGTGCCCCCCAAGGTTGAAACAGGGTTGAATCCCGGCGGAACCTAGCCTGCTTCGCCCGCCTTTGCCAGAATTTTGCATTGCAGGCGCGACCGGTTCGGCTAGGATCGCATTCCGGGGGGGCAGAATGTGAAAGGCCGTTAACGTGCGCACGGTGTCCACCGCCTTTTTTGCCTGTCTTCTCGCAATGTCTTCCGCCCTGGCGCAACAGGCGCCGCTGATTCGCGTCATGGAACATGTGCGGGCCGATGAATGGGATGCGGCCTATGTCACGGCCCGACCCGCCGGGCAGGTGGCGCGCGACATCGTGGCCTGGCGGCAGTTGCGCGCCGGTATGGGCGAATTTGACGCCTATCTGGATTTCCTGACCCGCAATGGCGATTGGCCGGGGCTCGACAGGGTGCGATTGCGCGGCGAGGCAACGCTGTCGCCCCATACGCCCGCCGACCGGATCCTGTCCTTCTTCGGCGACATGGCGCCGCAATCCGGAAATGGCGCCCGTCATCTGGCCCGCGCCCTGCGGCAGACAGGCAGGCCCGCCGCCGCCGATGAGGTTGTGCTGCGCGCGTGGCGCGGCATCGTGATGACCGACAGCGAAGAGCGGGATTTACTTCTGTCCGGGCACGGGGCGCTGCTGAGACCCCATAACGCCGAACGGCTGGATATGCTGCTGTGGCGCGGCAGGACCGGAGAGGCCGGGGATTTCCTGAATCATCTCGGGGATGACTGGCAGGCGCTTGCCAGGGCGCGAATTGCGCTGAGGCGCGACCGCTCGGGGGTGGATGCGCTGATCGGAAAGATACCCGGTGCGCTGGCCGATGATCCAGGGCTGGCCCATGAGCGTTTCCTGTGGCGTGTGCGGCGCGGTTTCATGGACCCGGCCGTGGATTTGCTGGCGGAACGCAGCCGGAGCGCCGGGGCTCTGGGTCAACCTAGCCGCTGGGCCGGTCAGCGCCTTCGCCTTGCGCGCCAACTGATGGGCGACGGCAGGGCGCGGACGGCTTATGAACTGGCCTCTGCGCATCATTTGTCGAAGGGCGCGGCCTATGCCGATCTGGAATGGCTGGCGGGCTATATCGCCTTGCGCAAACTGAACGACCCGGCGGCGGCGCTGCGGCATTTCCGCCGCTTCCGGGCGGCGGTCTTCATGCCCATCAGCCTTGGCCGGGCCGGGTATTGGGAAGGGCTCGCGCAAGAGGCGGCGGGAAACACCGAGGGGGCGCTGGCCGCATTTTCCTTTGCCGCCGAATATCAGACCGGTTTCTATGGGCTGCTCGCGGCGGAAAGGGCCGGGCTGGACCTTGATCCGTCGCTGGCCGCGACCGAGGATTTTCCCGACTGGCGACAGGCCGGGTTCGTACAGTCGCCGGTGGTCAGGGCAGCGCTGTTGTTTCACGAGGCCGGAGAACTGAACCTGGCGGAATGGTTTCTGGTTCACCTGTCCGAACGGCTCGACCGGACAGGGCTTGGGCAACTGGGCGATATGGCGCTGTCGCTGGATGAGCCGCATCTGGCGGTGCGCATCGCAAAGCAGGCGGTGCGGCAGGGCCATGTGCTGACCGGCATCTATTTCCCCGAACACCCGCTGGCGAAGGAGAACCTGCTTGCAAAGCCGGAACTTGCGCTGGCCATCGCCCGGCGGGAGAGCGAATTCGACGCCGGTGTGACCAGCCCCGCCGGGGCGCGGGGACTGATGCAACTGATGCCCGCAACCGCCCGCAGCGTCGCGCGGGAGATCGGCGAGGATTACAGGCCGGAGGCGCTGTTGACCGACTGGCGTTACAATGCCCGGCTGGGCGCGGCCTATCTGGACCGGCTGACCGGGGAATTCGGGCGCAGCCATGTGCTGATCGCCGCCGCCTACAACGCCGGGCCAGGCAGGGTGCGGCAATGGATCGACCGCCATGGCGACCCGCGCCAGCCGGGCGTGGACCCGGTGGACTGGATCGAACACATTCCCTTCCACGAGACCCGGAACTATGTGATGCGGGTGATGGAATCCCTGCCCGTCTACCGCGCCCGACTGACCCGGCAGACCGGTCCGGTCCGGCTGTCACGGGAATTGCGGGGGGCGCCGCCGCGCGGGTTGTAAGCAGGCGCGCCCCGTCGCGTTCCACCGGCGCCGGCCCCCCGAGGACCGGCGGATCGGCGACCGGCGGATCGGCTAACGCACCCTTTGCCGTTCCCGCCAAAGCGCGAACAGGCCCGCGCCGATGATCAGCGCCGCCCCCAGAACCACGTTCCAGTGCAGCGCCTCGCCAAAGACGAGCATCCCGATCGCAGCGCCGAAAACCAGGTGGAGATAGGCAAAGGGCTGCACGGCGCCGGCTTCGGCCACCTCATAACATTTGATCAGCAGCCAGTGCCCGCCCGCGCCGGAGAAACACAGAAGCATCATCCAGCCATAATCCGTCAGGCTCATCGGTTCCCAATACCATATGCCGGCCACCGTCATGCCCATGGCCCCCATGATCCCGGTCCAGAAAAAGCTGACCGCCGCGCTGTCCAGACGCGCCGCCTTGCGGGTCAGAAGCCCGTAGAGTGCGAACATGAAGGCAGAGGCGAGCGGGATCAGCGCATGGGACGAAAAGACCGTCAGTCCGGGTTGCAGAATGATCAGGATGCCGACAAAGCCCACCGTGATCGCCAGCCAGCGCCGCCAGCCCACATGCTCGCCCAGCAGCGGGCCGGACAGGGCGGCGATCAGAAGCGGGTAGCAGATAAAGATCGCGTGACTCTCGATCAGGCCGAGATAGGTGAGGGCCAGGACCATGACGCAGATTTCCGCAGCCAGCAACAGGCCCCGCACCATTTGCAGGACCGGTTGCCGTGTGGCTGCGGCGGCACGGATGCCACCGGGTTTGCGCGCCGACAGGAAAAGCACGAAAGCGGCGAAGAACCAGTAGCGGATCATCACCACCAGCAGCACGTTATAGGTGTCGGCCAGATGCCGCGACAGCGCGTCCTGCATGGCGAAAAGCAGCGTCGTCAGGATCATCAGCCAGATGCCAAGCTGCGTGTCGGACCGGGTCATGCGCCGTGCCCCAGACTGCCCGCGCTCATATGCCGCTTGCCCCCGAAACCGGCCCGGCGCGAGACGGCAAAGCCCGCCCCCGCCAGCGCCCGGCGCACGAAACCCGCCGCCGTATATGTCGCGCAGGTGCCGCCGGGATTGGTATGACCGGCCACCGCCTGCATCAGCTTTTCGCCCCACAGTTCGGGATTCCTGGCAGGGGCGAAGCCGTCCAGAAACCACGCATCGGCCTTGCCCGTCCAGACGGGAAGGGTGTCGCGGGCATCGCCATGGATGATTTCGGCCTCCAGTTCCCCGATGACGACATGGCGCGCGCCGCTTGCCCATTGATCAAGAAACGGCGCGGCGATTTCGGTCATGCCGGGAAAGGCCGAAAGCGCCCTGGCCATGTCGGCGGCGCTCATCGGGCAGGCTTCGAAGGATGTGAAACGAAGCCGCCCCCCAACCCCCGCCCCGCGCCATGCCAGCAGCGCGGCCAGCATGTTGAGCCCGGTGCCGAAACCCAGTTCGGCGATGCAAAAGCCGGGCCTGAACCGCCGGGGCAGGTCATTGCCGCCCAGAAACACGTGGCGCGCCTCGGCCAGCCCGTCAGTGACCGAGAAATAGGGATCGCCAAAGCGCCGCGACACCGGCACCCGCCCGTCACGCCATTCGATCCCTGCCTGCTGGTCCTTGCCCATCGAATGCCTTAGAAGCCGGGTCAACGGGCCGAGCATTAACAGGGATCGGCAGATTGGCAATGGCGGATGTTACGATCAGGGGGGCGGGAATTTTCGGCCTGTCCATCGCCTGGGAATGCCTGGGGCGAGGCGCATCGGTATGCGTGATCGACCCCGGCGGCATCGGCGCGGGGGCAAGCGGCGGGCTGCTCGGCACCCTGTCACCCCATACACCCGGAAACTGGAATGACAAGAAGCAGGTCCAGTTCGACAGCCTGATCGCGGCAGAGGCGTTCTGGGCCGGGGTGGATGCGGCATCCGGCCTGTCGTCAGGCTATGGCCGGGTGGGCCGGTTGCAGCCCATCGCGGATGATCGGGCGCTGGAACTGGCCCTTGCGCGGGCGGATCAGGCATCGGAGGTGTGGCGGGGCAAGGCGGTGTGGCGGGTGATCCCGGCGGCAGAGGCAAGGGCCTGGGCAGGGGCCTGGGTGCCCCTCTCCCCCACCTGTCGGCTGATCCACGATACGCTCAGCGCGCGGCTGCATCCGCGCCGGGCATGTCGGAGCCTGGCAACCGCGATTGCGGCGTGCGGCGGAGAAATTGCCGAGCAGGCCCCGGATGCGGGGGCGGTGATCCGGGCGACCGGTTATCAGGGATTGCAGGAGTTGTCGCAGCAGGTCGGCAGGACTGTGGGTAATGGGCAGAAGGGTCAGGCCGCCTTGCTGGGATACGAGGCGCGGGGGATGCCGCAGCTTTTTGCCGGCGGGGTGCATATCGTGGCCCATGAGGATGGCACGGTGGCGGTGGGATCGACCAGCGAGCGGGAATTTGACGATCCGAACGCCACCGATACCGCACTGGATCAGGTGATCGGGGCCGCCCGAACCGCCTGCCCGGCCCTGCGCGGCGCGCCAGTGCTGGAACGCTGGGCCGGGGTGCGGCCACGGGCCATAAGCCGGGCGCCGGTATTGGGGCGGTATCCGGGACGGCAGGGCCAGTTCATCGCCAATGGCGGGTTCAAGACCGGCTTTGGCATGGCCCCGGCGATTGCCGCGTTGATGGCCGATCTGGTGCTGGATGGGCATGACCGGATACCCGAGGCATTCCGGGTGTCGGCGAATTTGCAACTGTCGGCGAATGGCGGGGTCGGGCACCGCGCCCGCCCCTGAGAAACCAGGCCCGGCGCGACCCGGCATGATCGGGCGCGACCCGGCCCGAAAGCCGGTAAATGTTACCGATGCCCCACTGCCGCGGTGAGCGTCCGTTGAAGCCGACCTAACGCGGGGGCGGAGGAGCCGATAGTGTCCACCATCGATAGTGGACACCATGAGGCACTCTATGGCTGGCAGTCGCAAGAAGCGAATTTGGTGGGACGACGAGAAGCGTTCGATCTGCCTGCAGACTGCCGCGCCGGGTGTTTCCGTGGCTCAGGTTGCGCGGCGCTACGCGATGAACGCCAATCTGATCTTCAAATGGCTGAAGGACCCGCGTTTTGCGCCGGATTTCACCGAGGTCGTAGCTGCATCCGTGTTTCTGCCGGTTGAGATTTCTCCGGCTGCTTCACATCCGGTCCCGGCGCAGCCATCCGGTCCCGTCGCCTTCGGTGGCGGTATCGAGATTGAGTTGGCTGGCGGTCACCGGATCAGCGCCGAGGGTGGGTTCGATCCTGATGTGCTGGCGCGGCTGCTGAAGGGGCTGATGTCTTGATCCCGGTGCCGAGCAACACGCGGGTGTGGCTGTCGGCGGGTGTCACGGACATGCGGCGAGGGTTCAATACGCTGGCGGCCCAGGCCGAGAAGGTTTTGGCCGAAGACCCGTATTCCGGCCACCTGTTCGTGTTCCGGGGTCGGCGCGGCGATCTGTTGAAGATCATCTGGTGGGATTGCCAGGGCGCGTGCCTGTTTTCGAAGCGGTTGGAGAAAGGGCGGTTTGTCTGGCCCGCTGCAAAGGACGGCAAGATCAGCGTCACACCCGCGCAGCTCTCAATGCTGTTGGAGGGGATTGACTGGCGGATGCCCCGTAAAACCTGGAGACCGTTGAGCGTAGGACAGGTCAATGAATACGAGGCTTTGCGCGCTTTCGGGGTTCACCCCGGAATGCTGATCCGGTATAGGATCGGCGATGCTGAAGGACCTCGACATAGCCCCGGATGATCCTGCGGAACTGCGGGCAGTGAACCGGCTTCCGGCCGATGAAGTCAAGGCGCTGACCCTGAAGGTGGAACAACTCCAACACCAACTGGCGGGGCATGACCGGCACCGGTTTGGATCGAAATCAGAAAGCCTCTACCAGCTCAATCTGGTCTTCCGGGAAGATGAGGCGATTGCCGAAGCCGCTGGAGAACAGGCGGCGCCTGCTCCAACGCCTGAAACGGACAAACCGGCCCGCCGGCACAGCCGCAAGCCCTTGCCCGATCATCTGGACCGGCACGAAGAGGTCTTGTCGCCGGGCGAGGACTGCCGACGTTGCGGTGGGGCGTTGAAGAGGCTCGGTGAGGACGTGACCGAGGAGTTGGAATACAAACCGGGGCGTTTTGTCGTGAACCGGATCGTGCGTCCGCGTATGGCCTGTTCCTGTTGCGAGGCCATTGTCCAATCGCCGCTGCCATCGCGCCCGATCGAACGTGGCCGCCCGGGACCGGGGCTGCTGGCGCACGTGTTGGTCAGCAAATACGCGGACCACCTGCCGCTCTACCGTCAGTCGCAAATATACGCCCGTGAAGGCGTCGATCTTAATCGATCAACTCTGACCAATTGGGTTGGCGGCTCCACCGCGCTTCTGGAACCTCTGGCTGACACCATTGGCCGAATGGTCCGCCGAGGCGCGGCCATCTTCGCTGATGATACGCCTGTTAAAATGCAGGCCCCCGGCAACAAGAAGACCAGGACCGCCCGTGTCCGGACCTGTGTTCGCGATGAACGACCATGGTCTGGATCATCACCGCCCTGCGCGTGGTATCAGTTCACGATTGATCGCAAGGGCGAACATCCCGTCTCACATCTCTCCGGCTACAAAGGCTGGGTCCATGCGGACGGGTATTCCGGCTTCAACGGGGTATTCGGTGAGGACAAGGCCCAGGAGATGGCTTGTTTGGCGCACGTCAGACGCAAGTTTGTAGACATCTTTGCCGCGCAAGGCTCATCGATTGCCGAAGAAGCCCTCCGCCGGACCGCGGAACTCTATGCCGTCGAGAAAGAGGCGCGTGGCAAACCGTCTGAAGAGCGCGTTGCCATCCGTCAGGAAAAGGCAAAACCGATCTTCGATGAACTTGAGACCTGGTTACACGCGCAGTTGCCAAATATATCTGGCAAGTCGCCTCTGGCCCAAGCGATCCGTTATGCCCTTGGTCGTTTGCCAAAGGCACGCGGTTATTTGAACCATGGCTTTCTGGAAGCGGACAACAACATCGCCGAACGCGCCATAAAACCTGTCGCCATAGGTCGCAAAAATTGGATGTTCGCCGGTTCCGAGGGCGGTGGCAAAGCCATGGCCATCGCCTACACCCTGATCGAAACGGCAAAGCTTAATAAAGTCGATCCACAAGCCTGGCTCACATGGGTTCTCGCCCGCATCGCGGATCACAAGATCACTCGGCTGGACGAGCTGATGCCCTGGCGTTACGCTGCATCAGCAGCGTAACCGGGACGACCGGCAGTACGCCAAGGCTCCTTCACCGAACGGTCACCAAAGCATGGTACAGATCACAGATACACAGAGGATCGGACACTCTCCATCGCGGATCACAAGATCACTCGGCTGGACGAGCTGATGCCCTGGCGTTACGCTGCATCAGCAGCGTAACCGGGACGACCGGCAGTACGCCAAGGCTCCTTCACCGAACGGTCACCTGCCGCGCCACGCGCGCGCATGATCTGTCGCCCGTCCGGCGCACGTACCCAAAGGTCATTGCCGCTCCGGCACAACGCGGCCTCTTCCCGATACATGAGCGGGGCGGTGGCGCGGAAGGAAAACCCGGCAAGCGGTCCCAATTCCCGCTCCGCCTTCAGTATCAGAAGCTGCGCCAGCAACGGCCCATGCACCACAAGCCCGCCGTAACCTTCTGTGTTGCATGAATAATCTTCGTCATAATGAATGCGGTGGCCGTTCAGGGTCAGCGCCGAATAGTGGAAGAGAAGCGTCGTGCCGAAGGCGGCCATATCGCAGCTCTCCTCATCCCTTCGCGCGGCCGGGGGCGCGGGCTGCGGCGCTGCGGGGTCATGATCGGCACGATAGACGAGATCCTGATGTTCTGTCAGGCAAAGTTGCCCATTCTGCCGGATCTCATGGCGTATGCTTGCCAGCGCCAGCACGCCGGTACGGCCCGTTTTCCGCGCGACCTCTTCGATCACCGAGCGTTTTTCCGCAGCAATCCCGGCGCGAAGCGGCATGTGAAATGCCAGCCTGCCCCCCGCCCACATCCGGCGCGGCAGGCCCAGGTCGGGCACGAAATCCCCGATCCGTGTGTGGCCGTCGCGGCCCAGCGCCGACGGGGGTTGGGGATTCCAGAAATATATCTGGTGAAAGAAGGGCGGCAGCGCATCGCCGTCGCCCACCCGAAACGGCAATCCCAACGCTGCGCACAGCGCCGAGGCGCGGGCCGGGTCCATCCGGCAGGACAGGGTTTTCGTTCTTCCTGCGGCCTCGTGCATCATGGCATCATAGGAGCGCCCCCCGGAAAGGAAAAGCCCCTTGCCCCCGGCCCCCTTGCCCCCAGCCCCCGACATCCCCCGATCATCAGGTTCTGACGACCCGGCGGCCCGACGACCCGGCGGCCCGACAGGAGCGCAGGGTTCCGGGGATGGGAGCGTCCCCTTCGCCCGCCTTCGCGGTCCAGATGGCGACCTGATCAGGATTGCCGGTCCCGCCTGGCGCACGCCTCGGCTCTCAGCTTGTCCATCAGGGTTTGCAGCGACGCCAGATAGCGTTCATCCGTCAGCCGCCCGCCCGTATCGAACGCATTCATCGCGTCTGCGATCATGATCTCCGGCCCGGTCAGAAGGCGCGGCAGAAATGGCGTCATGGCAAGCCGCAGCGCATATTGCGCCCGCGCGCCGCCCGCCCGGCCCGCCGCCGCCGACATGATCGCCACAGGCTTGTCCGACCAGGGCGCGCCCCTGGTGCGGCTGACCCAATCCAGCGCGTTTTTCAGAACGCCGGAGAGAGACTGGTTATATTCCGGCGTCGAGATCACCACCGCATCGGCCACCGCGATCTGATCGGCGAGAGTCCGAACCGCCGCCGGAACGCCTTCGGCCCCTTCCACATCGCCATCATAAAGCGGCAGGTCGAGGTCGGCGATTACCGGCTCGGCACCGAACAGGCGCGCCGCCTCATACATCAGTCTGCGATTGAATGCGCCACGACGGAGCGAGCCGGACATGACGAGAAGAGTGGGATCAGCCATTGGAACATCCTGTTGCGCAAGTCTGACCCATGTTCGCCGGAAGCGCGGGCGGCTGCAAGCGACCCTGCGCACAGGTCCTGCACAAATTCCGCACACCATGGATGTGCGATAAGGTTCTGTTAACCGTGACCGGCCATCCTGCGCACATGTTGGGAACGCTGATGCCCCGTTTGCCGCCGCCACTTGCCGCCACACTTGCCGCCGCACTTGCCCTTGTCCTGTGCGCCGCCTGCAACGGGCCCGGCCCGGCCATGTTGTGGGCGCAGGCGCATGAGGTAGAGGTGGACGGCAGTCGATTCCGGGTCTTTCATCAAGGCGCACGGGCCGAAGCGGTGCGCCTGAATTTCGAATTTCCCGCCAGTGCGCCCCGGATATTTCCCAAAGCGGCCATTGCCATGGAACGGGCAACGGAGTGTCGGGCGATTCCTGCGACGATGACCGGGGATGCGGCGCTGATTCGGGCGGTTCTGGATTGCGGGACATGGTGAACCGGCGCTGCATTCCGCACCCTGACCGCCGCGCCAGTTCATCGACCCGGCAAAGCCCCGCCTTTTCGCCAAAGGCTCAGGGAACTGCCCCATGCCGGATCAAGGTTGTCGGATCAAGCGGGCGGCCCCACATGGCGGGGTCGCGTGAACCTTGCGGCGGGAAATCATGTCCCGAACAGATGCTGGCGGAAAGATAAAGCCATACCCCCCGATGCAAAGGGGATAATCGTACAGGGAAAGCGGTATTGCCTGCCGTCTACATGAAGCCAAGTTCCAGCCGCGCCTCATCCGACATCATGTCCATGCCCCAGGGCGGCTCCCACGTCAGTTCCACATCCACTGTCCGCACCCCCCCCAGAGGTTCGATGGCCTCGGCAATCCAGCCCGGCATCTCGCCCGCAACCGGACAGCCCGGCGCGGTCAGGGTCATGATGATGCGAACGTCGCTCTCCTCACCGATGTCGATCGTGTAGATCAGACCGAGATCGTAAACATTCACCGGAATTTCGGGATCATAGACGGTGCGGCAGGCCTCGACCACCTGATCATAGATCGGATGATCCGTGCTGGACGGTCTGATAAGGGGGAGGCCCTCCAGCGGGGCTTTTGCCGTGTCAGGCATCGTGTCCTCATGAATTACCCGAGTAAAGATATACCGAGTAAAGATATAAGGATTATGGAGGACGGTGTCCAGAGGTGGATATGGGTAAGCGTCCGCCACTTACGTTTCCGGCCCATAATTTCACGTCATCAGCTCGTCCAGCCTGTTGATTTTGTGATCGGCGACGTGTGTGAGCACCCAAGTGAGCCGCGCCTCGGGATCGCCGCGGTTCATCTTTGCTGTCTCGATCAGAGAGCAGGCGATAGCCATGGAATTGCCGCCGCGTTGTGAACCGGCGAACATCCGGTTTTTGCGACCGATGGCGACGGGCTTCATGGCGCGTTCGACGGTGTTGTTGTCCAGTTCCGGAAAGCCGTTGTCGAGGCAGGGTCGTGTTTTGGGCATGCGGTTCAGGGCATATCGAATGGCCTTTGCCAAAGGCGATTTGCCGGATATTTTGGGAAGCCGAGCCTGAAGCCACTCCTCCAAATCATCGAAGACGGGTTTGGCCCTGGCCTGCCGCAGGGCAGCGCGGGCTTCTGGTGATTGGCCCCGAACCTCTTTCTCCACGCCATACAATTGTGCGACCCGTTTGATGGTCTCCCCGGCGATGGCGGAACCCTGCGCGGTAAACACATCGACAAATTTGCGTCTGATATGGGCCATGCAGGCCACTTCCGAGGCTTTATCCTTGCCGAACACATCATTGAAACCGGCATGGCCCTCCGCATGCACCCGGCCCTGATATCCAGACAGATGTTTGACCGGATGCTCACCCTTTCGATCCACTGTGAACTGAGACCAAACGAGAGGGCGGTGATTGCTGCGCGACAAACAAGGTGAGAATCCAGCGTCAATCAGGATGAGAACGCGTGTGCGGGGGCTCGCAGGGAGGGCGTAGCCCGACTGGGGAGGCCCCGCACACGCGTTTTGCCCTTTTGGGGCGGGCCTGACGGTTGTGGCCGGCTCGGATAAGGAATGATTTTCTGTGCAAGGGGATCGTTCATGCCGGGCTGTCATGTCACTGACCAACAAATGAGGCTCTTCATGACGCTCAGATCGACCCATTCCGTTGCCGTTGCCGCTGCCAAGGCGGGGATCAGCCAGGCAACGGGCTATCGGCTGCAAGCTGACCCAATTTTACCATCACAGAAGAAGGCCCCTCGCGGCCGGCGGCGTCCGGACCCGCTGGCGGACATTTTTGATGCGGAGGTCGTGCCGCTTCTGCGGTCCTCACCGGGGATCCGACCTGTGGCGGTTTACGAGGAGCTTCTGCGTCGGCATTCTGATCTGGGTACGGGCATCCGACGGACTCTGGAGCGACGGATACGCGCCTGGAATGCGGAACACGGCCCTGAACAGGACGTCATTTTCCGGCAGACCCACACACCGGGCAAAATGGGCCTGTCGGATTTCACCGCCATGGGCAAGTTGGGTGTGACCATTGCCGGTGAGGCACTGGGCCATCGACTGTATCACTTCCGGCTTGCCTATAGCGGGTTTCAGCACGCCCACGTCGTGCTGGGCGGCGAAAGCTATGTGGCGCTGGCTGAGGGATTGCAGAACGCCCTCTGGACGCTCGGCGGCGTGCCACACAATCATGGAACTGACAGCCTGTCGGCGGCCTTCAAGAACCTGGATAAGTCATCCCGGGCCGATCTAACCGACCGCTTCGACGCCCTGTGCAACCATTATGGAATGACGCCGACGCGCAACAACAAGGGCGTCGCACACGAGAACGGTTCCATCGAGAGCCCCAATGGGCATCTGAAGCGCACCATTGAGGACGCGCTGGTCATGCGTGGGTCGCGCGACTTCGAAAGCTTGCAAGATTATCGTCGCTTCATCGACGAGATCGTGGGCCGGATCAACGCCCGCAATGCCAAGCGTATCGATGCGGAACGTGCGAGCCTCAGACCTTTGCCGACGCGGCGGACCACGGATTACGAGGAGATCACGTTGCGCGTCACTTCCTCCGGGGGCTTCACCTTGCGCAAGGTGTTCTACACCGTGCCATCCCGGTTGATCGGGCATCAGCTGCGGGTTCGGCTCTACGATGATCGGTTGGAGCTGTTCCTGGGAAGCTCTGCCCTGCTAACGCTGACACGCGGACGAGCCTCGAGCACCGGGAGCCATGGGCACGTGGTCAATTACCACCACGTCATCCACTCCTTGCGCAAAAAGCCCATGGCGCTGATGGGGCTGGTCTATCGGGATCAGCTATTCCCGCGCCGGGCGTTCCGTAACATGTTCGCATTCCTGCTGGAGCAGACCAGTGAGAAGGCGGCGTGTCGCATGGTTGTCGATCTTCTGGCGCTGGCACACGAGCGGGGCTGCGAGGCTGAATTGGCAGCGCAGCTTGAGGAGGACCTTCGCCAGAAGCGCCCGCCTGACATGGCGGCCCTACGCGCAGTGTTTAGCCCATCACAAGACGCACTCCCCCAAGTCGCGGTGCAACTGGCCGACCTGTCATCTTACGACCAGTTGGTCGGCGGTACGCCATCCGCTCAGGAGGTGACAGCATGACATCGCCCCAGACCGATACCGCCCGCCTAACCTTGGCTCTGACCGAATTGCGCTTGCCAGCCATCAAGGCGCTATGGCCGCGCTTTGCGGAACAAGCCGACAAGGAAGGCTGGCCCGCCGCTCGGATGCTCAGCACCCTGGTGGAGCATGAACTGGCTGAACGAGATCGCCGTCGTATCGAGCGACATCTCGCACAGGCACGCCTGTTGCCCGGAAAAACGATCGACACCTTCGACTTCACAGCCGTCCCCATGCTGTCCAAGGCCCATGTCAGTGCGATCACCGCTGGCGACAGCTGGATCGGAAAGGGCGGCAACATCCTGCTGTTTGGGCCGCCAGGTGTGGGCAAATCACATCTCGGCTCAGCCATCGGGCTCGCCCTTGTCGAGCAAGGCTACCGCGTCCTATTCAGCCGCACCACCGATCTGGTCCAGAAACTCCAACAGGCCCGCCGCGATCTCGTCCTCGAAAGTGCCATTGCAAAGCTCGACAAATTCCATCTGCTGATCCTCGATGACATCACCTACGTCACCAAGGATCAGGCTGAAACCAGTGTGCTCTTCGAACTCATCAGCGCGAGATATGAACGCCGCTCAATGTTGATCACGGCCAACCAGCCCTTCGGGGAGTGGAATGCGATTTTTCCAGACCCGGCCATGACATTGGCCGCCGTCGACAGGCTCGTGCACCACGCAACCATCTTCGAGATGAATGTCGAAAGCTACCGGCGAAGAGCAGCACAAAAGGCAAAGGGGCCGGGAAGGCCTGCACAAAAAGCCACACCGGAAAACACCAAAGCTGATTGACGCTCCGCGACAATCAAAAAACAAACCCCTTGATCGCGGCACAAAAGCCCGGCATCGTCCCAAACGTCGCGACCAAGGATTCTCATCCTGATTGACGCGCACTTCTCATCTTGATTGTCGCGCTACAGGTGATTGGCCGGACCATGGTCGTTCGTCTCTGATACAGGCCCGGATGCGGGCTGTCCTGGTCTTTTTGTTTCCCGGGGCTAACATCTTCAGTGGGGTATCATCTTCAGTGGGGTATCATCTGCAAACAGGGATGAGCCGGCTTTGACCCGCTTTGCAATGGCCTCGGCCAATGGTTCCGGCAGCGCGGCAGATTTGCCCACCCGATCCGCCATGGTCGAGTGATCCGGATCCACACCCTCACGGGCATGAATTTGCGACTGGCGGTAAAGCGGCAGATGATCCGCAAACCTGCTCACCGGAACATGCGCCGGCAAGCCGGGGCCGGGTCTGCCCCGTTCCATCGGTCGTGACGGCAGAGGGGCTTGGGATATGGTCTCGCAACGACGCCATGCCATGCGGGGTCGAATAATTCTGTTCACGACAAAGCGGCCCGGGATGTATTCCGGTTCCCCGGTAGCATCCTCGCCCGGTTTTGAAAGATCACCCCCGCATTCGGGGCAATCCCCGCCAACAGACAAGACCTGCCCGATACGATCCGGATGGTCGGGCAAAGGTTTGCGCCCGGGCTTTTCCTTTGGCTCGACAGGGTCAGCAGGCGCGGTTTCCACAACCTCTGTCGCCGCCTTGGCAATCTCTTCATTCCCGACCAACAATTGCAACTGGTCCATGCTCTCGGATGTGGACCCGAAGCGGCGCCGGTTGGCCCCGTGCAACTGGTGTTGAAGCTGTTCAACCTTTAGCGTCAACGCCTTCACTTCAGCGGCCGGAAGTTCACTCACTCGCCGCAGTTCAGCGGGGTCTTCCGGCAAGTTGTCAAGGGTATTCAACATCGCCATTCCATACAGGATTGCGCCCCAAACGGGAAGCCACAAACGTCCATATTGCTTGATATCTGCACCGGCTATCCCGTCTTCAGAGGCCGCCAAGTGGGCTGTGGAATACGCCAATCAATGCCTTCCAGCAGCATCGCCAGTTGCGCCGGGGTCAGGTTGATCCTGCCCTCTTTTGCTGCTGGCCAGACAAACCGGCCTCGCTCCAAACGCTTGCTGAACAGACACGCGCCCTGTGAACCCCACCGGATGATTTTGAGCAAATCCCCACATCGCCCCCGAAACACAAACAGATGACCGGAAAACGGACCCTGCTCCAGCGTCTTCTCAGCCTGCGCTGCCAGCGTGTCAAATCCCCGCCGCATATCGGTTACACCCGCAGCCGGCCAGACCCGCGTGTTGCCCGGCACCGGGATCATGACGACAATCCTTTCAACAACCGCGCCAACATATCTGCATCAAAACCGCCCCCGGCCGTAATCCGGTGGCCGCTGGAAAGCTCAATCTCGATCCGCCCCGCCGGGGCGGTCGCCAAAGCAGGAACAGGGCTGGTCGCGACTTCAACCTCTACCGGCAAAAATACCGGTTCGGATTCTTCGGGCACGGTATCTGCATCCGGCGCATACCGTTCATCCTTCAGCCATTTGAATATCAGAGTGGCGTTCATCGCATACCGACGTGCAACCTGCGCTACAGAAACGCCTGCCGCCATCGTCTGAAAACAGATCAAACGCTTGTCTTATGACATTATGTGGCTTCTTTGCGATAAGGGAGCCGCTGCCCGGCACCTCACATATACCGGGCAGCGGCGGCGGTCGGATCGCGTTGCGCCTGGTCGGCAGAGACCGAAAGAGAGTATGATCGACCGCCGTCTTCACCACAGGCCTGAACGGATACACGGGGCCCTGGCCCCGCATGACAAGCACAGGATATGGCGAAGATGACGGATCATGACATTGGCGTGGACATTTCCAAAGCCCACTTCGACGCGTTCGATCTCAAGACAGGACGGGCGGCGCAGTTCACGAATGGCAAGACCGGGTTTCGGAGCTTCCGGAAATGGCTGGGCGGGCGCAAGATCGCCCGGATCGTCTACGAGGCGACCGGTATCTACCACCGAGCATTCGAGCTTGCGCTCAAAGCGGATTTCCCGCTGGTCAAGGTAAATCCGCTCCCGGCGCGCCGGTTCGCAGAAGCCCGCGGCACACGCGCCAAGACCGACCGGGCGGATGCCCGTTCCCTGGCAGCAATGGGAAAGGCTTTCGATCTCAAAGCGCTACCGCTGAGGTCAAAAAGCCGGCGCCTTCTCAGAGACATGCACTCGGCACGCTCCAGAATGATGGCCGAACGCGTCCGTCTTCCCGGTCGCATCTCCCAACTCGACGTGCCGCTTTTGCAGCGTCGGACGCGGGAGTTGATCGAGCATGTCGAAAGGCACGTCGCCGAACTGGATGCCGAGATCGCAGCGCTGATCGCTGAGGACCGGGAAGAAACCCGCAAGCTGGAAATCGTCCGCTCCATTCCCGGCACAGGCAAGGTGACGGCCTCGGCCATCCTCGCCTTCATGCCCGGGATCGGCCAACTCGAACGCAAACAGGTGGCAAGCCTGGCTGGCCTTGCTCCGTTCACACGATCATCCGGAACCCGGGTTGGCCAGTCATTCATCAAGGGCGGTCGAAAGCCGCTGCGGCAGGCATTGTACATGCCGGCGCTCGTTGCGGCGCGCTTCAATCCGGATCTGAAGAAGAAATACGACGCTCTGCGCACCGCCGGGAAACCAGCCAAGGTCGCGCTTGTCGCGCTGATGCGAAAACTGATCGAACTCGCCAACACACTCGTCAAATCCGACCGGAAATGGGCCCCGAAAACCTGTTGACAAAAACGGATACTCTCTGCATCGCCGGCTCGAAGGCCCGAGCGAACACCGGGGCAATGTCACCGGGCCCGTGTGCAATCAACTGTTCCAGGATCGCCTCAACCGCCGTATCCTTCCGTCTGTCCAGTTGCGCTTCTCCATGGTTGTGTTGCAACTGTGACCTGCGCCCCGAAACGTCCCTCAGTTTGATGTAGAGTTTGCTCAACCTTTTGAAGGAGCAACCAGATGCGAAAGAACCGTTTTACAGAGACGCAAATCATCGGGATGATCAAGGAGCAGGAGGCCGGGATGCCGACGGCAGAGGTGTGTCGCAGGCACGGCCTGAGCCCCGCGTCATTCTACAAGTTCAAATCGAAATACGGCGGTATGAAGTCTCTGACACCCACCGTCTTGAATCGCTGGAAGATGAGAACGCAAAACTGAAGCGCCTTCTGGCGGATACCATGCTCGACAATGTTGTGCTGAAAGATCTGCCGGGAAAGAACTGACGACACCAGCTCGGCGACGGAATGCAGCGCTTGAGGCGATGCGGGATCACGATGTCTCGCATCGCCGGGTGTGCAGGCTTGTTGGTGTCGATCCCAAAACTGTCCGGCGTGATCGTCCGCTGGATAAACCCAAAGTCCGCGAAGAGATGCAGGCAATTGCCGCCGTGCGTCGTCGGTTTGGCTATCGCCGGATCGGCGTGCTGTTGGAGCGCAAGGGAATGATCATGTATCACAAGAAGCTGTACCGCCTCTACACCGGGGGAAAAACCGGGCGTGAGACGACGACGGGGCCGCAAACGGGCGCGGGGATCGCGAACGCCGATGCCAGTAGCCCTGCGCCTTGTCCTTATTCTGCATCACGGATAGAGTCTCCCCAACCGGGCAGAGGCGCCGGAATCATCCGGCGTCCGGGCGCTCCGGCATTGAATGGCCGGCCCCGGCGTACTCTGCTGGTTCCCGACTCAACGCAGGAGAGAGCGGCAATGGCAGATCGGAAAGTGGCCCTGATCACGGCAGGCGGCAGCGGCATGGGGGCGGATGCGGCGCGGCGTCTGGCGGCGGACGGCTTTGACACCGGCATCCTGTCATCCTCCGGCAAGGGCGAGAATCTGGCCAGACAACTGGGCGGCTGCGGCGTGACCGGGTCCAATCGTTCGCCAGAGGATCTGCAATCCCTGGTGGACCGCTGGGGCCGGGTCGACGTGCTGGTGAATTCCGCGGGCCACGGGCCAAAGGGCCCGATCCTTGAGATCAGCGATGAGGATTGGCACGAAGGGATGGAATTCTACCTAGTCACCTGCATCTAAAGTTCGGCACATGAGTTTTGTTGGGCGCGTTGGCAGAACCGCTTGACAGAGGCGAGGATATGGTCGGCGGGTTTGACCCATTTGCAGGGTTTGGGGTTTTCGTTATGGGCCTCGATAAATGCAGCGATATCGGCTTCCGGTTCCGCCGTTGAACGATGGACGCCGCGCTGCAGTTGCTTGCGCGTCAGTTCAGCAAACCAACGCTCCACCTGATTGATCCAACCAGCCGGGGGCGGTGTGAAGTGGACATGCCAATGCGGGCGGCGTGCCAGCCAGGCCTTGATCTTCGGGGTTTTGTGGGTGGCGTAATTGTCCATGACGATATGCACCTCCGGCCCGTCCGGCATCTGCCGGTCGATCTGTTTGAGGACGTCGAGGAACCCGGTGGCGCGGCGCCGCTTGCAGCATTTGCCGATCACGGCGCCGGTGGCGATATCCAGTGCTGCAAAAAGCGACGTCGTGCCGTGTCGGATGCAGGTGTGGGTGCGCCGCTCGGCCACGCCGGGCGCCATTGGCAGCACAGGCTGTTCGCGATCCAGCGCCTGGATGTGCGATTTCTCGTCAACACACAACACGATAGCCCTGTTCGGCGGGTGACAGGTACAGCCCGACGATATCGTGCACCTTGTCCACGAACAGCGGGTCGGTTGAGAGCTTGAATGTCTCGCTTCGGTGCGGTTGCAGGCCGAACCCGTTCCAAATCCGCCGGAGGGTGGTGTGCGACAGTCCCGTCGCGGCTGCCATGCTTCGGAGCGACCAATGGGGCGCATCCCTCGGGGTCGTGTTCAGCGTGCGCTCAATCACCGCAGTCACCTGATCGTCCGACACGGTGCGCGGGCGACCGGAGCGGTATTCGTCGGTGAGACCTTCAATCCGGCATCGCACAAAACGTCTGCGCCATTTGCCGACTGTGTGTTCATGCACCCCAAGCCGGGCCGCCACTTCCTTGCTCGCCAATCCATCGGCGCACAGCAGGATCATCCGGCATCGGTCCGACAGCGAACGTGCCGCTTTGTGACGCCGAACCTGACCCTCGAGAAAACGGCGCTCATCTTCACTCAGAACCACTGCATCCGCCAAACGTCCCACCATCGCAACATCCTCCTCAATTCCCGCTCAGTCAATGATACAAATTACAATTCCGGGTGACTAGGGTCAGGACTCATAGCCAGAATATGACGGTTGCAGCGATGTATATGGCGGATTTGAATACATGTGCGCATCGGTCATAGCGCATCGCGATGCGCCTCCAATCCTTGAGTTTTGCGAACAGGTTTTCGACCTTGTGCCGCCTCTTGTACGTTTCGGCGCAGTGGGGGATGGTTTTTTTGCGGTTTTTCTTTGAAGGGATGCAAGCCTCAATCTTCTGATCTTCAACGATTTTTCGAACCTTTACGCTGTCGTAGCCCCGATCCGCGATCAGAACCCTGGCCGCAGGCAGGTTGGGCAGCAAAACATCCGCGCCCTTGAAGTCGCTACGCTGACCCGCCGTCAGATGCAGCCTGACAGGGCGACCCGCACCGTCTCCAACGACATGCAGTTTCGTATTCAGCCCTCCCTTTGTACGCCCGATCAGGCGCGGCCCACCCGCTGATCGGAGGCCCCCTTTTTGAGACTGGACGCCGTGCGATGTGCCTTGAGATGGGTTGCGTCAATCATGAGGGTGTTGGCGTCCGGGCCAGAGGGGTTGGCCAATTCTTCGAAAATTCGTTCGAAAATACCTTTGCGGGACCAGCGCACAAACCGATTGTAGAGCGTTTTGTGAGGGCCGTATTCGGCAGGCGCATCGCGCCAGCGTAAACCGTTGCGAATAATGAAGATAATACCACTCAGCACACGACGGTCATCGACCCTGGGCTTGCCATGGGGCTTGGGAAAGAAGGCTCAAGGCGCGCTGTTTGTGCCTCCGTCAGCCAGAAAGGATCGCTCATGTCACTACTCCGTTTTGCAGAACACTGATTCACACGTTCAAAACAAAGTCAATGGGTCCTGACCCTAGGGTCTGTTGACGTTCATTTGAGTTGAATGAGAGCTATGCCCGAAAGTTGGTGATGGTGTGATCAGGCGGCGTGGTGAATTTGCTTGATCCCGTCTGTGAACTCAACCCCTTCAATGATCTCTGGCATGCGGTTGGCGCCGTCGAGCTTTCGCCATTTTCCTTGCGCTGACATCATCAGCTTGAATGCCATGGCCAACCCGGTCCTGCGGCTCAGGCAGCCTTTGGTTTTGCCGGTGCGGTGGCGGACGGTGGCGAAGGTGCTCTCGATCGGGTTCGTGGTTCGGATGTGCTTCCAGTGC
>CBDCFF010000027.1:0-162220 GCA_965216225.1 Paracoccaceae bacterium | reverse complement strand
GGATCGCAGATCATTTCCGAGTTCGGGGAGTTTGCCATGCAGGTCATTGGCGCACAGGCGAGCCGCTACAACCAGGCCGGGACCATTGCGGACAAGACGGTTTTGGGCGGCGGTCTTGGATACATGGGGGCGCAACGGATGGCGCAGGGGTCGGGAGCAATTGCCGGGGGTCGCATCCGAGGGCGAGGCCAGATTGATTCAAGCGACAAAGGTAGGCTGATCGCATGATCGAAAGACTCGATCTTGAAAAATCAGTTGTCAACCCGTATACGTATGACAGGCTAGAACCATTGAGGACTTGGAAAGGAGGCTGAAATGGCGGGTTTTGCGAATGACGCGACGAGCTTTTTTAGCGCTCTTGCGAGTCGAGGCGTAGCGGCGGTTCATCACGCTGTTGACGATGTAAAAAACCGTGCGGCCGAGCGTCAGCGTCAGTTGCGGGTTAACCGTGAGCGCTTCGAGGAAGCTGCGCGGCGGTTTCCCGGGCTGGTCGCGGTGGCGCTCGACAGCTACTCCCGCAACTTCAGTCAGGCCGATATCGACGCGCTATGGTCTGACATGCCGTGGGATATGGCCCCAGTCCTTGAGGCAGAGATCTATCGCATAGACAGTATGGCTTCGGGGCTACTGCGCGATGCTGGCTTTGATACTTCGGTCAAGGATAAGCACCTGCTGAAGCGGATGAAGAGCATCTACAATGACGCCATCAAACTGTTTCAGCAAAAAGCGTTTGTTGGCCTTCGCCTGCCCCTGTTCTTTTCTTTCGAGGTTGGTCTATTGGGTTTTGAGAGGGTTCGTCTGGAATATCCAGGATATGGCCAGGAAGGTTACTACGGTGTTCAGTCCCGACGGTGCTACAGCGGCATTCCGGTTCTTGCACGGCGGTAAACTGCTCTCATTGCAGCCCGGGTTTTGCAGGATTCGCTTCAGAAAGGCAGGTCCGGGGAGTACGCAGCACCGACACCCCGCAATGGGGGGAGGATATGAATATTCTGAAGAAGCGACTCGCAGTAGCGGTAAATGAGGTACGTTTCGACTTCGAATACGACGATATTAGCGGCAGCGGGGCGAGAAAAAGACAGTCACGTCCCAATCTCTCTGCCGAGCAATTCGCCTCCATCTACAAATCCGAACGACATCGTGTAGGGAGTAAGCGGGCTGATTGTCATGTGCCGGACAGCGCCATGCTTCCATTGATCGAAGAGGTACGAAATGCTTTGGAGGAATTCATTGATCCAGAATCGGACCGTCTTGGACATGCATTTCCCACTGATCACTATAGGTTGATTAGAGGTAATGGCGGCGAAGCCGGGGACTCAAACCTCGAATTTGAATCACCGCCGGAGAACTTCTCCGAGTCTCTCCTCCAAGCCGCAGCGATCATGGGAACTGATAAGGTTGCGGAGTTACTAGGCGACTGGAAACGCGGAACACCCATACAGATCAAGATGTTCACACTTGTCAATGGATTGGTTCTGAACGCCCGATATGTGCCACAAAACGATATTGAAATAGTCGCCTTGCCCTTGACGACGGCTGCTTTGCCTCGCTTGCCTGCCCGGAACGGTCGATTGCCCCAAGACTACCTTGGGAGAACCCTTCTATCATTGAAAATGTCGGCATCTCCTGTCCTGTTCCGGCCAAAAACGGATGCTAATAAAGGTACGGTCATAACCAGTATGGGCAAAGGCATCGATTTCGACATTGAGTTATAGCCGAAAGTTGGTGATGGCGCTGATTGGCGGCATATCATGGCGTTGTTCACGCGCCGCAATTCTCAGCAGAGAAAAGGATATGCCACATGACGAAGTCTACCATCACGCCGTTGCCCGATCCATCGGGATTTTCGTCTGACCCGCTGACCGACATCCTGCAAACCGGCGCGCGCCAACTGCTCAAACAGGCGGTGGAAGCGGAATTGGCCACGCTCCTCGCCGCCCATGCCCGCGAGGTGACGGACGACGGCCGTGCGCGGCTGGTGCGCCATGGTCATCTGCCCGAGCGCGAGGTCATGACCGGCATCGGCCCGGTACCAGTGAAGGTGCCGCGGATGCGGGACCGGGGCAATGTGGACGAAAAGATCCGTTTCGCCTCGTCGATCTTGCCGCCCTGGCTGCGCAAGACCAGATCGATTGAGGAACTGCTGCCGTGGCTCTATCTTAAGGGCATTTCCACGGGCGACTTCCAGGAGGCTCTTGGGGCGCTGTTGGGGCCGAACGCGGCAGGGCTTTCATCGAGCACCATCTCGCGATTGAAAGCGGACTGGGGGGCGGAGTATGAACGCTGGCAGCGCCGCGATCTCAGCGCCCGGCGTTTCGTCTATGTCTGGGCCGATGGTGTCTATTTCCAACCGCGTATGGAAGAGCAGAAACAATGCGTTCTGGTGCTGATCGGCGCGGATGAGTGGGGCCGCAAGGAGGTTCTGGGGCTCACCGACGGCTACCGTGAAAGCACGCAGAGTTGGCGCGAGTTGCTGCTCGATCTCAAGCGTCGCGGGCTGTCCCACGCCCCCGATCTGGCCATTGGCGACGGCGCCTTGGGGTTCTGGGCGGCGCTGCGCGAAGTCTTCGGCAGCACCCGGGAACAACGGTGTTGGGTTCACAAGACCGGAAACGTTCTCAATGCCATGCCCAAATCGGTGCAGGCCAAAGCCAAGGGCCACCTGCATGATATCTGGCAGGCGGAAACGAAGACCGAAGCCGGGGCCGCCTTCGATTTCTTCGTGGAAACCTACGGCGCGAAATATGACAAGGCGGTTGGGAAACTGACCAAAGACCGGGCTGTGCTGCTCTCCTTCTACGGCTTCCCTGCTGAGCACTGGAAGCACATCCGAACCACGAACCCGATCGAGAGCACCTTCGCCACCGTCCGCCACCGCACCGGCAAAACCAAAGGCTGCCTGAGCCGCAAGACCGGGTTGGCCATGGCATTCAAGCTGATGATGTCAGCGCAAGGAAAATGGCGAAAGCTCGACGGCGCCAACCGCATGCCAGAGATCATTGAAGGGGTTGAGTTCACAGACGGGATCAAGCAAATTCAAAACGCCGCCTGATCACACCATCACCAACTTTCGGGCATAGCTCTTCGACATTGTGTGCGATGCTCTATCGTTGCAGGCGAATTCACATGTCTCGAAGACTTTCCTGTGGACCGAATATGCGGAGGCGGCACCTTTCTCCCTGCGCGACTGGGTAACTTTAGACTACGACACGTTGGATCATTTGTGGTGGAAATCGAAGAGACTGGACGCAAAGGGAATAGTGAGCATTGAACGATGCGACAACTCGATAGCTAGTCTGGACGAAACCAAGTTGTTGCGCGTGATCGATGCACTGCTGGACGGTGACAGAAAACTGCGCATAGCAGTTGATCGTTGGAAGCGGTCCATGCGACCGGTACGACTGCCTTCCGGGATAACGGATCGCTACATAGACCTCCGCATCGCTCTTGAGACGCTGTACCTGAAGAATTTCCTAGACGAGAAAAGCGCGGAGATGCGTTTCCGACTTTCTCTATTTGGAGCTTGGCATTTGGGGACGACATTTGAAGAACGGCAAGATATCCGCAAGGTATTGCGGGATGCGTATGACAAAGCATCCAGTGTAGTGCATGGCGGGGAAGTGTCTGCTGACGATAACATGTCAACATTTATGAAAGCGCGAGAATTGTGTCGGCAGGGGATCCTGAAGCTTCTTCTAAAAGGCCCCCCCGATAACTGGGGTGACTTGATTTTGGGTGCTCGGTAAGAGCGTGGACAACAGGTGGATCTCCTGTGGTCCGCATCCGCTGGATGAGCGAAGCGATCCGGCCCCAAGCGGCGGCACCTTCGTCGTGACCCGCGAACAACGTATTCAGATGTGGAGCGTAATTGGGGGCCAGATATGGTGTCCTGATCTGGCGAAAATCAGACTGTTCTCGGCACCTGCAATACGAGCCTCGACTATCGAGCAGTGAGCTATGCCCGAAAGTTGGTGATGGTGTGATCATGCGGCGTGGTGAATTTGCTTGATCCCGTCTGTGAACTCAACCCCTTCAATGATCTCTGGCATGCGGTTGGCGCCGTCGAGCTTTCGCCATTTTCCTTGCGCTGACATCATCAGCTTGAATGCCATGGCCAACCCGGTCCTGCGGCTCAGGCAGCCTTTGGTTTTGCCGGTGCGGTGGCGGACGGTGGCGAAGGTGCTCTCGATCGTGCGCGTTTCTGGCTGCCCGCTTTTGCTCCTCGGTGGGTTCAACGTCTCGGGGGTCATTTTTGCCTTTGTATGCCATTCTGATGGCTTCGCAGAGGAGAGACGGATTAGCGTTCACTTCAGCTTCCAGATTGGGAATGCGCCCCCGGTCGAACCTGAATACTTCCAGATAAAGAAACTCAAGGCTTGCCATTCTGTCACGCCCAATAGTCCCGCGTGAATTGAGGAGTTTTAATACTTCCTCAATGGAGTGCCTATTCATCGAAGAAGCCCCCCGTTCTGCTTCATCGCTTTGCGGAACGGCTTGAAGGATTTCATAGAGCTGTTCTGACTCCATGCTTTTCAAATCCAGATGCACAAGCTGGAGAGCTGTCAATCCCCTGCGCACTTCGATGAGCTTTGTGACTGTAGCGCGACAATCAAGATGAGAAGTGCGCGTCAATCAGGATGAGAATCCTTGGTCGCGACGTTTGGGACGATGCCGGGCTTTTGTGCCGCGATCAAGGGGTTTGTTTTTTGATTGTCGCGGAGCGTCAATCAGCTTTGGTGTTTTCCGGTGTGGCTTTTTGTGCAGGCCTTCCCGGCCCCTTTGCCTTTTGTGCTGCTCTTCGCCGGTAGCTTTCGACATTCATCTCGAAGATGGTTGCGTGGTGCACGAGCCTGTCGACGGCGGCCAATGTCATGGCCGGGTCTGGAAAAATCGCATTCCACTCCCCGAAGGGCTGGTTGGCCGTGATCAACATTGAGCGGCGTTCATATCTCGCGCTGATGAGTTCGAAGAGCACACTGGTTTCAGCCTGATCCTTGGTGACGTAGGTGATGTCATCGAGGATCAGCAGATGGAATTTGTCGAGCTTTGCAATGGCACTTTCGAGGACGAGATCGCGGCGGGCCTGTTGGAGTTTCTGGACCAGATCGGTGGTGCGGCTGAATAGGACGCGGTAGCCTTGCTCGACAAGGGCGAGCCCGATGGCTGAGCCGAGATGTGATTTGCCCACACCTGGCGGCCCAAACAGCAGGATGTTGCCGCCCTTTCCGATCCAGCTGTCGCCAGCGGTGATCGCACTGACATGGGCCTTGGACAGCATGGGGACGGCTGTGAAGTCGAAGGTGTCGATCGTTTTTCCGGGCAACAGGCGTGCCTGTGCGAGATGTCGCTCGATACGACGGCGATCTCGTTCAGCCAGTTCATGCTCCACCAGGGTGCTGAGCATCCGAGCGGCGGGCCAGCCTTCCTTGTCGGCTTGTTCCGCAAAGCGCGGCCATAGCGCCTTGATGGCTGGCAAGCGCAATTCGGTCAGAGCCAAGGTTAGGCGGGCGGTATCGGTCTGGGGCGATGTCATGCTGTCACCTCCTGAGCGGATGGCGTACCGCCGACCAACTGGTCGTAAGATGACAGGTCGGCCAGTTGCACCGCGACTTGGGGGAGTGCGTCTTGTGATGGGCTAAACACTGCGCGTAGGGCCGCCATGTCAGGCGGGCGCTTCTGGCGAAGGTCCTCCTCAAGCTGCGCTGCCAATTCAGCCTCGCAGCCCCGCTCGTGTGCCAGCGCCAGAAGATCGACAACCATGCGACACGCCGCCTTCTCACTGGTCTGCTCCAGCAGGAATGCGAACATGTTACGGAACGCCCGGCGCGGGAATAGCTGATCCCGATAGACCAGCCCCATCAGCGCCATGGGCTTTTTGCGCAAGGAGTGGATGACGTGGTGGTAATTGACCACGTGCCCATGGCTCCCGGTGCTCGAGGCTCGTCCGCGTGTCAGCGTTAGCAGGGCAGAGCTTCCCAGGAACAGCTCCAACCGATCATCGTAGAGCCGAACCCGCAGCTGATGCCCGATCAACCGGGATGGCACGGTGTAGAACACCTTGCGCAAGGTGAAGCCCCCCGGAGGAAGTGACGCGCAACGTGATCTCCTCGTAATCCGTGGTCCGCCGCGTCGGCAAAGGTCTGAGGCTCGCACGTTCCGCATCGATACGCTTGGCATTGCGGGCGTTGATCCGGCCCACGATCTCGTCGATGAAGCGACGATAATCTTGCAAGCTTTCGAAGTCGCGCGACCCACGCATGACCAGCGCGTCCTCAATGGTGCGCTTCAGATGCCCATTGGGGCTCTCGATGGAACCGTTCTCGTGTGCGACGCCCTTGTTGTTGCGCGTCGGCGTCATTCCATAATGGTTGCACAGGGCGTCGAAGCGGTCGGTTAGATCGGCCCGGGATGACTTATCCAGGTTCTTGAAGGCCGCCGACAGGCTGTCAGTTCCATGATTGTGTGGCACGCCGCCGAGCGTCCAGAGGGCGTTCTGCAATCCCTCAGCCAGCGCCACATAGCTTTCGCCGCCCAGCACGACGTGGGCGTGCTGAAACCCGCTATAGGCAAGCCGGAAGTGATACAGTCGATGGCCCAGTGCCTCACCGGCAATGGTCACACCCAACTTGCCCATGGCGGTGAAATCCGACAGGCCCATTTTGCCCGGGTGTGTGGGTCTGCCGGAAAATGACGTCCTGTTCAGGGCCGTGTTCCGCATTCCAGGCGCGTATCCGTCGCTCCGGAGTCCGTCGGATGCCCGTACCCAGATCAGAATGCCGACGCAGAAGCTCCTCGTAAACCGCCACAGGTCGGATCCCCGGTGAGGACCGCAGAAGCGGCACGACCTCCGCATCAAAAATGTCCGCCAGCGGGTCCGGACGCCGCCGGCCGCGAGGGGCCTTCTTCTGTGATGGTAAAATTGGGTCAGCTTGCAGCCGATAGCCCGTTGCCTGGCTGATCCCCGCCTTGGCAGCGGCAACGGCAACGGAATGGGTCGATCTGAGCGTCATGAAGAGCCTCATTTGTTGGTCAGTGACATGACAGCCCGGCATGAACGATCCCCTTGCACAGAAAATCATTCCTTATCCGAGCCGGCCACAACCGTCAGGCCCGCCCCAAAAGGGCAAAACGCGTGTGCGGGGCCTCCCCAGTCGGGCTACGCCCTCCCTGCGAGCCCCCGCACACGCGTTCTCATCCTGATTGACGCTGGATTCTCACCTTGTTTGTCGCGCAGCAACACCTTGACGCCCCGCTTCGCCAGCATGTCTTTCAGACCATGCAGCGTCAGGTGCGGCGTGCGGTTGATCTGCTCCAGGATAAAATCACGGTGGGGTTCAAGGATAATCCTGCGGTGGCCACCCATCTTGCCAGGCGCCACGCTGCCAGTCTCGCGATATCGCTGGCGCCACTTGATCACCGAAGAAACAGCCACCGAGAAACGGGCAGCCACAACACGTGCCGTCTCGCCGGAAACAACAGCTGCTACTGCACGCTCCCGAAGATCATTCGAATAGGGTTTTACCATGCATGCCGGCCTCCAGTCCCGGCACGCAGTTTGAATCACAATTCAACGAAAAACGGAATCCCGAGATTCAAACAAATGATGAACCGCTCTAATTGCGCAACGCCGCTGCAACCGAACGCGATTTCCGCGACATGGGCGGTTGGGTGAAGTCTTCCAACCATCGCAACGAGCCTGTCTATTTCACCTATTGCGGCGGTGCGCCCATCGCAAATCGACTGTATTTGAACACAGATACGGGCGAGATATTCCGGTAGTGAAATTAACAACTGTGTCTATTCTGTGAGCTGATGGCGCCAGGGGATGCCGGTTTTGATGATCGCGTTCGCGATTGTGACCAGCCTGCGTGCGATTGCGATTATGACAGGTTTGTGCGGCTTCCCTCGCTCCTTGAGACGTTTTGCGACAGGCTTGAGAACCGGATTGTGACAGGCGGCGGCCAGCGCAGCCTGGAACAGCACATGGCGTAGAGACCGCCTGCCGCCGGCGACAGCTCTCCTGCCTCGCATCGCCCCGCTGTCATGTGGTATCGGCGCCAGGCCGGTCATGGCGGCGATGATCACGAGTTTCCACGGGGGAAACGAGGCCCTGGTCCGATCAATTCTCGCCATGACGGCGTGAAATGATGCATGTTTCGCAAGCCTTCAGGCCAAAACCCGGACACACATTGTTACCCGTGTCCGGTGTTTGTCAAATGAGTTGTCCGCCGCTTTCATGCGGCATCTCTGATTTCCGGCGCGCCGGTTTCGCGTTCCGGGTTCAGCCAGACGGGTCCGGCGGGCTTCCGGTTGCGCGCCTTTCCTGACCATCGTTGTGGTTGCGCGCGTGCATTTGCATGGAGAATGGCGCGGTTTGCGAGGGCATCACGTTCCAGCCCGCTGTGGCGCATATTAGGCGTGACGAAGCTGATCGCGCTGTGGAGGTGCTCGCAGTTGTACCGATTGGCGAAGCTTTTTACCCGGGCTTGCCCCCCGGCTTTCGTCGCAAAGCCCCTGGTCGGCCAGTCCGGGCGATACTTGCAGGTGCGCAAGAGAACCTCGGAGAACGGGTTGTCGTTGCTGACGCGCGGGCGGCTGCGGGACCGCCATGATGCCCAGCCCTCGGGGCCGGCATCGGCATTCGGCAAGAGTCAACCCTTGCCACGCGCCTGAGCCCGCCACTTGTGCTGTGTCGCCTCCGATATTTCCTCCTCCTGCGACAAGCGCCGCACAGGCAGGTTGTTCGGAGGCAGCATCCGCTTCAGCACCGCAGCCTTGCGTTCCGGTGAATATCCCACGTCAGCGTCCTGTCACGCCCATATGAAAAATAGAGGAAAAGTAGAGCAGAGGACAACTTCCCTGACACAGGGGGACGACGGGCCGTCGCTGTCGCTGGAGGACATGGATCGCGGCATCGCGGAGGGGGCGGCCCGCAGGTCTCCGACACCATGGCGGCGCAGACACCGGTCCAGCCCCGAGCGGGAGACATGCGGGTTCGGAAACTCACGCACCACGGCGAGCAGATCGTCGAGTGGCGCAGGCAGCGTCCTGCGCAGCGAAACCGCCACAGCCTCTTGCGCCAACGTCAGCGTGGTCTGCAACCGATGCGCAGTGTGGCTGCGATCCTGAAGGCTGTCGCGCTTGCGCCACTTCCAGACGGTCTGTTCGCAGATGCCGCAGCGCTCCGCCACGATCCATGCGGGCTCTTTGCTCGCCTGGATCCCGGCTCTGATCTTCGGCGTCGCAGTTGCCTGCCTGTGCAACGAAATCAGCATGTCCTGCCTCCGTCCCGAACCTCGCCCAGGACCGAGCTTGCCATGAACAGGGCGGTACGACGAGCGGCCTATGTGATCGTCCGGGATGAAACAAACGGCGAAGTCCGGATGATCGAGCGGGCATTTGGCTTGGACCGTTGCGGGTTATCCGAGGCGATGTCCATGCTCGAAAACCGTCTGGCGACATGAAGTCAAAAGGCAATTCCTGGCCAAACTTCCGGGCGCCTGATAGTTTGCAACAGAGCCTCGACAAGGACGCCCTGTTCTGAGCCCCGGTCCCCTTGCGGATTTCCGCAGGCGAATTCGGAAACGGCGCGCATTTTTCTTCATATCCGGGCGGCCACGGTGTACAGATGCTTGCACACAACCGAACCGCGTGCATCCGGGAGGAGACACCATGCGCAAATATCCGGGCCGGGCAGCCGTTGCCGTCCTTTCCCTTGGCCTTGCCACCGAGGCCGTGGCCACTGAATGGAACGTCTCGCTGTGGGGCAAACGCCGCGCCTTCACCGAGCATGTCGAGAAACTGGCCGAACTGGTCAGCGAAAAGACCGGCGGCGCGTTTACCCTGAACATCAGCTATGGCGGGCTTTCGAATAACCGCGAAAACCTTGATGGCATCTCGATCGGCGCCTTCGAGATGGCCCAGTTCTGCGCCGGTTATCACCGCGACAAGAACCCGTCGATCACGGTTCTGGAACTGCCGTTCCTTGGCGTAAGCTCGCTGAGACAGGAGGCCGAACTGTCCATGGCGGTGTATCGGCACCCGGCCGTGGTGGCGGACCTCGCGCGCTGGAACGCGACGCTTCTGATGCCTTCGCCGCTGCCGCAATACAATCTGGTCGGCGTGGGTGACGCCCCCGCGTCGCTGGACGATTTCAGGGGTCTTTCAGTGCGGGCCACCGGCGGCATCGGAAAAGCCATGGAAACCGTGGGCGCGGTGCCGACCTCGATGTCGGCAACCGAGGTGCGCCAGGCGATGGACAGCGGCGTGGTCAGGGCAGTCAGCTTTGCGCCCCATGCCCACATGTCCTTCGGCACCATCGAAAACGGCACCTGGTGGACCACGAACCTGAACCCCGGAACCGTGAACTGCCCGGTGGTGGTGAATATCGACGCGCTGGAAGCCCTGCCGGATGCGGAACGCGAGGCCCTGCTGGGTTCGGTGAACGAGGCGCTTGACCACTATGTCGATTTCTACGCCAACAACACGATGACCGCATGGGGTCCGGCGCTGGACGAGCGTGGTATCAAACGAGTGACATTCCCGGATGAAGAGATCGCCGCGTTCAAGGAGGCCGCCGCCGCACCCGCCGCTGCCGCATGGATCGAAGAGAACACGGCCCGCGGCCTGCCCGCGAAAGAGCTCTACGACCTCGTGACCGGCATGATTGCCGCCGCCAACTAGGCCGTGACCGCCGCCTCGGCGCCGCCGCCACATCTGTCGGCACCGGGCAACCCCTTGCAGTTTGCAGACAGCCTGCAAAGACCCTGCAAAGACCACGCATCGGAGGCCCGTCATGGCTGGCTCATCGCCTGTGCTGTCCGATGACAGTATGCTCAGCAGGATCGACCAGCGCCTTTATCGCATGGAAACCGCGCTTGCCCTTGTCAGCGGGCTTGCGGTTTTCGGGCTGATGATCCTGGCGGTCATCTCTGTCGGCGGGCGCAATTTTTTCAACCAGCCGCTGCCGGGCTATGTGGACTGGATCGAACAGGCCATGCCCCTTGTCGCCTTCATGGGAATTGCCTACGCGCAGCGCAACGGTGGCCATATCCGCATGGACATGCTGGTCAGCGCGCTCAGGGGGCGGGCGCTTTACCTGGCCGAGATTGTCACGACGCTGGCGATCGGGCTTCTGATGATCCTGCTGATCTGGGGAAGCTGGGCGCATTTCCAGCGCAGTTTCGATTTCTCCGCACCCTTGTGGAGCCGCGACAGCTCGATGGACATCGCCCTGCCGGTCTGGCCGGCGAAACTGCTCGTTCCGGTGGCCTTCGGCGTGATCTGCCTGCGCCTTGCGCTGCAACTCTGGGCCTACGGCGGGGCTTTTCTGCGCAACGACGCCCGGCCCGTCGCGGTGCCGCTTGTCGCCGATGCCGCCACCCAGGCGACCATGGAAGCCGGGCCTGTCTCGGGCCATGACACTTAGGGAAGGCCGGGATGGAACCCATTGACATCGGGCTGGCTGTTTCCGGCGGGATGCTGGTTCTCGTCATCCTCGGGATGCGCGTGGCCTTTGCCGCCGGTCTGGCGGGTCTGGTCGGGCTGATCTGGATTTTCTGGGCGAAGAAAGGCTATGACCCCGAGGCTTTCGGCTGGGCGCTGACCGTATCGGTCAAGACCGCAGGGCAGGTGCCGCATTCAAAGATTTCGTCCCAGGCCCTCAGCCTGATCCCTACTTTCATCCTGATCGGTTATCTGGCCTATTACGCTGGGCTGACCAGGGCGCTGTTCGAAGCGGCCAAGCGCTGGCTTGCCTGGGCGCCGGGCGGGCTGGCGGTGTCAACGGTGTTCGCGACCGCAGGATTCGCCGCCGTCTCGGGCGCGTCGGTCGCCACCGCAGCCGTATTTGCGCGCATCGCCATCCCCGAGATGCTGAAAATCGGCTATGACAAGCGCTTTGCCGCCGGTGTCGTGGCCGCCGGGGGCACGCTCGCCTCGCTTATCCCGCCCTCGGCGATTCTGGTGATCTACGCAATCATCGTCGAACAGGACGTTGGCAGGCTGCTGCTGGCGGGCTTCATTCCGGGGGCCTTCTCGGCGGTGATCTACGCACTCCTGATCATCGGCATGGCGCTTGCCATCAAGGGCTTCGGCCCGCCGGTCAGCGGCTTTACCTGGCGCGAACGCCTGGTGTCGCTGCCGCCCGCGCTGCCCATCGTTTTCGTCGTCGTGACCATAATTTTCTTCGTCTACAACCCCTTCGGCGGCGGCGCCTGGGGCACCCCCACCGAAGGCGGCGCAATCGGCGCTTTCGTGATTTTCCTGATCGCGCTTTATCGCGGTATGCGCTGGAGCGAACTGAAGGACGCCCTGCTGGAAACCGCCCGGCTGTCGGTCATGATCTTCACCATCATCTGGGGGGTGCTCATCTATGTCCGGTTCCTTGGCTTCGCCAACCTGCCGGGCGCATTCGCCGACTGGATCACCTCGCTCACCCTGTCGCCCATGCTGATCCTCGTCTGCATTCTGCTGGCCTATGCGGTGCTGGGCATGTTCATGGACGCAATCGGGATGCTCCTTCTTACCCTGCCCGTCGTCTACCCGGCTGTCATGGCGCTGAACGGTGGCGAATTGGTAAGCGCCGCAGACAGCACCTTCGGCATGTCCGGCCCGATGTGCGCGATCTGGTTCGGCATCCTGGTGGTGAAGATGGCCGAGTTCTGCCTGATCACCCCGCCGATCGGATTGAATTGCTTCGTGGTGGCCGGTGTGCGCGATGACCTGAGCGTTCAGGACGTGTTCAAGGGCGTCACGCCATTTTTCATCGCCGACGCCATCACCATCGCGCTGCTGGTGGCGTTTCCGGCCATCGTTCTGTGGCTGCCCGGACAGGTGTGAAAACCGGCGTTCGTTCAGTGCGATGGCGGCCGATTGCCGTCCTGCGCCAGCGGCAAGGCCAGGGTGAGGCTTGCGCCAGAGGATACGGCATCAATGCGAAGCGTTCCGCCGGGCCGTTCGGCAACGGATGACGCAATCGCAAGGCCAAGGCCGCAGCCATCGGATGGTTCAAGCTGCGAGAACCGGCTGAACACGTTTTCGGTTTCGTCGGGCGACAGCCCCGCGCCATCGTCCCGGCCGGCAAGCGTTGCCCGGTCGGCGTCGGCGTCGGCGCAGGTCCGCACCTCGACCCGTGTCAACCCGGCGCCACCGTGTTTGCGGGCATTGTCGATCAGGTTCTTGATCGCTTCGGACACGAATACCGGGTCGGCGCGCACCGGCAGCGGTCGCGGGGCGATTTGCAGTTCGAACTCCAGACCGGCGGCCGGGACAGAGGCCGCCGCGTCGGAACATGTTTCCTTCACCAGAACATTCAGATCGAACGTGAGCGTCCGTTGAAGCCGACCTAACGCGGGGGCGGAGGAGCCGATAGTGTCCACCATCGATAGTGGACACCATGAGGCACTCTATGGCTGGCAGTCGCAAGAAGCGAATTTGGTGGGACGACGAGAAGCGTTCGATCTGCCTGCAGACTGCCGCGCCGGGTGTTTCCGTGGCTCAGGTTGCGCGGCGCTACGCGATGAACGCCAATCTGATCTTCAAATGGCTGAAGGACCCGCGTTTTGCGCCAGATTTCACCGAGGTCGTAGCTGGATCTGTGTTTCTGCCGGTTGAGATTTCTCCGGCTGCTTCACATCCGGTCCCGGCGCAGCCATCCGGTCCCGTCGCCTTCGGTGGCCGTATCGAGATTGAGTTGGCTGGCGGTCACCGGATCAGCGCCGGGGGTGGGTTCGATCCTGATGTGCTGGCGCGGCTGCTGAAGGGGCTGATGTCTCGATCCCGGTGCCGAGCAACACGCGGGTGTGGCTGTCGGCGGGTGTCACGGACATGCGGCGAGGGTTCAATACGCTGGCGGCCCAGGCCGGGAAGGTTTTGGCCGAAGACCCGTATTCCGGCCACCTGTTCGTGTTCCGGGGTCGGCGCGGCGATCTGTTGAAGATCATCTGGTGGGATTGCCAGGGCGCGTGCCTGTTTTCGAAGCGGTTGGAGAAAGGGCGGTTTGTCTGGCCCGCTGCAAAGGACGGCAAGATCAGCGTCACACCCGCGCAGCTCTCAATGCTGTTGGAGGGGATTGACTGGCGGATGCCCCGTAAAACCTGGAGACCGTTGAGCGTAGGACAGGTCAATAAATACGAGGCTTTGCGCGCTTTCGGGGTTCACCCCGGAATGCTGATCCGGTATAGGATCGGCGATGCTGAAGGACCTCGACATATCCCCGGATGATCCTGCGGAACTGCGGGCAGTGAACCGGCTTCCGGCCGATGAAGTCAAGGCGCTGACCCTGAAGGTGGAACAACTCCAACACCAACTGGCGGGGCATGACCGGCACCGGTTTGGATCGAAATCAGAAAGCCTCTACCAGCTCAATCCGGTCTTCCGGGAAGATGAGGCGATTGCCGAAGCCGCTGGAGAACAGGCGGCGCCTGCTCCAACGCCTGAAACGGACAAACCGGCCCGCCGGCACAGCCGCAAGCCCTTGCCCGATCATCTGGACCGGCACGAAGAGGTCTTGTCGCCGGGCGAGGACTGCCGACGTTGCGGTGGGGCGTTGAAGAGGCTCGGTGAGGACGTGACCGAGGAGTTGGAATACAAACCGGGGCGTTTTGTCGTGAACCGGATCGTGCGTCCGCGTATGGCCTGTTCCTGTTGCGAGGCCATTGTCCAATCGCCGCTGCCATCGCGCCCGATCGAACGTGGCCGCCCGGGACCGGGGCTGCTGGCGCACGTGTTGGTCAGCAAATACGCGGACCACCTGCCGCTCTACCGTCAGTCGCAAATATACGCCCGTGAAGGCGTCGATCTTGATCGATCAACTCTGACCAATTGGGTTGGCGGCTCCACCGCGCTTCTGGAACCTCTGGCTGACACCATTGGCCGAATGGTCCGCCGAGGCGCGGCCACCTTCGCTGATGATACGCCTGTTAAAATGCAGGCCCCCGGCAACAAGAAGACCAGGACCGCCCGTGTCTGGACCTGTGTTCGCGATGAACGACCATGGTCTGGATCATCACCGCCCTGCGCGTGGTATCAGTTCACGATTGATCGCAAGGGCGAACATCCCGTCTCACATCTCTCCGGCTACAAAGGCTGGGTCCATGCGGACGGGTATTCCGGCTTCAACGGGGTATTCGGTGAGGACAAGGCCCAGGAGATGGCTTGTTTGGCGCACGTCAGACGCAAGTTTGTAGACATCTTTGCCGCGCAAGGCTCATCGATTGCCGAAGAAGCCCTCCGCCGGACCGCGGAACTCTATGCCGTCGAGAAAGAGGCGCGTGGCAAACCGTCTGAAGAGCGCGTTGCCATCCGTCAGGAAAAGGCAAAACCGATCTTCGATGAACTTGAGACCTGGTTACACGCGCAGTTGCCAAATATATCTGGCAAGTCGCCTCTGGCCCAAGCGATCCGTTATGCCCTTGGTCGTTTGCCAAAGGCACGCGGTTATTTGAACCATGGCTTTCTGGAAGCGGACAACAACATCGCCGAACGCGCCATAAAACCTGTCGCCATAGGTCGCAAAAATTGGATGTTCGCCGGTTCCGAGGGCGGTGGCAAAGCCATGGCCATCGCCTACACCCTGATCGAAACGGCAAAGCTTAATAAAGTCGATCCACAAGCCTGGCTCACATGGGTTCTCGCCCGCATCGCGGATCACAAGATCACTCGGCTGGACGAACTGATGCCCTGGCGTTACGCTGCATCAGCAGCGTAACCGGGACGACCGGCAGTACGCCAAGGCTCCTTCACCGAACGGTCACGGTTTGCTTGGGGTTGAGATCGCAGTGCCGGATTTCTCCACCTTATCGCGCAGGGGCAACGGACTGAGCTTGCCTGCCAAACCAAAGCCCGACAGTGACAAACCGGCCCATCTGGTCGTCGACAGCACAGGCCTGAAGATTTTCGGGGAAGGTGAATGGCTTGAGGAGAAGCACAAGATCAAGCGCAAACGACGCTCTTGGCGCAAGCTACACATGGGTCTGGACCTCGTCAGCGGTAAGATCGTCTGTGCAGAGCTGACCGCGGATGATGTTGGCGATCCAACGGCATTTCCGGACTTGCCGGACCAGATCAACCGCCCTGTGGCGTGCTTTCCGGCGGACGGCGCGCATGACGGCGACCCAACACGCGCGCTGTCAGCCGAGCGTTTTGGCACGACCCTCGAGGTTGCAATCCCGCCTCCCAAGAACGCAACCTTCAGCCCTGATTGCGCCGGCAATCCCACGGCGCGAGACTGCGACATCGCCGGGATCAACGCCCATGGCCGGATAGCGTGGCAGAAAACATCCGGCGACAACCAGCGTAGCAGAGGCGAAACCCAAACAGGCCGCTGGAAGGCCATCATCGGACCCAGGTTAAAGGCGCGCACTTTCGAAAACCAAAAGACCGAAAGCCAGGATCGGCGTCCGTGTTCTCAACCGGATGACTGATCCTGCACGTCCGGCTATGAGCGCATCGCGTGACAATCAGCATGGGTAGGGCGCACTTCAAGCCGTCATTGATACATGCAACAACGCCCCTGTTCTGCGGTCCCCGATAGCGGGCGCTCGGGGCCTGCGTCAACTCATCTGTACGGCTCACGGGTTCACGCCGGTCGGGATGCCGGTGCGCTCGCCGCCCTCCGGCAGGGGGTCAACCTGCGCGGCGCGGCAAAATCCAGTCCGGGCGCGGGAAGTGGCAGGTATAGCCGTTCGGAAAGCGGACCAGATAATTCTGATGCTCCGGCTCCGCCGCCCAGAAATCGCCAACCGGCACCACCTCCGTCACCACATTGCCGGGCCACAGACCGGAGGCGTTCACATCGGCGATGGTGTTCAGCGCCTCGGCCTTCTGCGCCTCATCTTCATAATAGATCGCCGACCGGTAGGACATGCCAACATCGTTGCCCTGCCGGTTCGGCGTCGTCGGGTCGTGGATGTGGAAGAAAAATTCCAGCAGGCGGCGATAGGCGATCCTGTCCGGGTCGAACAGGATTTCGATCCCCTCTGCATGGGCGCCATGATTGCGGTAGGTGGCATTCGGCACATCGCCGCCGGTATAGCCCACACGGGTGGAAATCACGCCGGGGAGTTTGCGGATCAGATCCTGCATACCCCAGAAACAGCCCCCCGCCAGTACCGCGCGTTCGGTCGCCATCATTTCGCCTCCTCCGCGAACAGGTGCAGATAGTCGCCATGACCTTCGGCCTCCAGTTCCCGAACCGGAATGAACCGCAGCGCGGCGGAATTTATGCAATAGCGCAAACCGCCCCGGTCGCGCGGGCCATCGGGGAAGACATGGCCCAGATGGCTGTCGCCATGGGTCGAGCGGACCTCGGCGCGCATCATGCCGTGGCTCGGGTCGGGCCGCTCGGTGACATGGCTGTCTTCGACCGGCCTGGAAAAGCTCGGCCAGCCGCAGCCGCTGTCGAACTTGTCCATCGAGGTGAAGAGCGGCTCTCCCGATACGATATCGACATAGAGGCCCACGCCGGTGAACCCGTCATATTCGCCCGAGAACGGGCGTTCGGTGCCGTTCTGCCGGGTGACGCGGTACTGTTCCGGCGTCAGCCGGGCAATGGCGTCAGGGTCTGTTGTGTATCGGGTCATCGGGGCCTCCTGTGTTCCGGTGTCGCACCGAAGATGGGCGAACCGGTGCGGATTTTCCAGTGCCGCGGGCGCGGTACAAGCATTCGTGACCCGTTGCCGGCCTGCATCGGGCCATGCACGGATGACCGGCGGCAGGCCCGGTCCGGCCCGGTGCCCGTCCGGGGGGAATCATTTGCGATGCGCGGCCCTGCGTTCGGCATCGAGCCTGCGGGAATAACCCGATTGCAGGATTTCCACCGCCACCAGAACGATCACCGCAAAGTAGAAGGTGGTCTTCGACATCGGCGCCAGCGCATGGCCGAAGATCCTGATCATCAGCCCGTCATCGTGCATCGCATGGGCGGCGGCGGGTCCGGCCTCGCCCAGCAGGACCACGCCGACGATCAGCAGGATGAAAAGGCCCAGAACCTCGTACATCCGGTTTTTCTCCAGAAACTGTGTAACGCTGTCGGCCAGCACCAGCATGGCAAGACCGGAAATCAGGATCGCCGTGGCGAGGATAGGAAAGACATCGGTGATCGCCAGCGCCGACAGGATGGAATCGAAACTGAAGATCAGGTTCATCAGCACGATCATCATGACGACCTGCGTTGCCGATTTGCCGGATTTGTTTGCCGGATCGGCATCCAGATGCCGGACCGACAGCATGTGGCCGATCTCCTTCACCGCCGTGTAGATGATGAAGATGCCGCCAATGACAAAGACGACGGTCGAGAAATTCACCCCGCCTTCGAGGATGCCGGGCATGTCGAAGACCCAGAATGGTTCCGACAGTGTCCTGATCAGGCGGATCATGATGAAAAGCAGCGCCACGCGCAGGGCCACCGCGATCAGGATGCCCCAGAACCGCACCGTGCGCTGTCGGGCCATCGGCGCGCGCCGGCTTTCGATGGTGATGTAAAGCAGGTTGTCGAACCCCAGCACTGCCTGAAGAAAGCACAGCATCAGAAGGTTGAAGAGGTTTTCGAGTGTGAGAATATCCGCCATGTCGCAGCTCCGGGCCGGTAGTGAAAACTGCGACCGGTTTAGCGCGCCGGGGCAGGATTGCAACTCAGCGGCGCGGTTTGCCCCGGCTGGCGGGCTTCTGCCCCGGTTCCCCGCGCCGGCCGATCTGGTCCCTGACCACGCGCTGTCCCACTTCCTCGACACTGCCCGGTTCAAGCTGGCCCAACTGGAACGGGCCATAGCTGACGCGGATCAGGCGGTTCACTTCCAGCCCCGCATGATCCATGGCGCGGCGAATCTCGCGGTTCCTGCCTTCGCGCAGGGCGATGGTCAGCCAGGCATTGGCGCCCTGCTGCCGGTCGAGCGTGATGGTCATGGGCCGAAAGCGTTTCCCCCCGATGGTGACGCCTTCGCGCAGCGGGGCGAGAGCCGTGTCGGTTGGCGCGCCCTTCACGCGCACCCGATAGCGGCGCAGCCAGCCGGTCGAGGGCAGTTCCAGCCTGCGCTTGGTCTCCCCGTCATTGGTCAGCAGCAGCAACCCCTCGGAAGTCAGGTCAAGCCGCCCCACCGTCATCACCCGCGGCATCGTTTCGGGCAGGGCGTCAAACACCGTCCGCCGTCCCTTTTCATCCCGCGCCGTCGTCACCAGGCCCGGAGGCTTGTGAAACAGCCACAGGCGCGGCGGTTCCGGCTCTGCCAGGGGCTTGCCGTCCACGGCGATCCTGTCGGCGGCGGTCACATTCAGGGCCGGGCCGGCGATCCCGCGCCCGTTGACCGTCACGCGCCCGGCTTCGATCATCCGCTCTGCCTCGCGCCGCGAGGCAACGCCTGCCCGCGAAATGACTTTGGCGATCCGGTCGCCTTTGGGGGGGTCATTGCTCATGAAACCGGCTCTACCCGTTTCCAGTGCCGGGGAAAAGGGCTTGGCAAGCACGCGGCGGCGCGGCACACACGAAAGAATGAGCCCGTTTCATTCCTGGATGTCCCATGCGCTGGACCAGGCCCGCGCCGCTGCCCGCCGTGGCGAGGTGCCGGCAGGTGCGGTGATCGTCGATGCGGGCAGGGTGATCGTTGCCCGCGCGGGCAACCGGACGCGGGAACTGAACGATCCGACGGCACATGCGGAACTGCTGGCGATTCGGGCGGCGTGCCGGGCGCTGGGCAGCGAGCGCCTGACGGGCTGTGACCTGTATGCAACGCTGGAGCCGTGCCCGATGTGCGCCATGGCGATTTCCGCAGCCCGGATCGAACGGCTTTACTACGGAGCGCCCGACCCGAAATCGGGAGGCGTCGCGCAGGGCCCCTGCATATTCGACCACCCGCAGGCGCATCACGTTCCGGAAATCCATGACGGGATTCGGGCAAGGGACTCTGCCGCGCTGTTGCGTGCGTTCTTCGCAACGCGGCGTGACTGACGGATCGGGGCGTTCGGCAAAGGAAACGGCGGCACCCGGGAGGAGGTGGGCGCCGCCGTTCGGTAACGCCGGACCTGTTCGGCCGGCCTTCGGATAGCGGGAGGAGAGCAACCCGAAGCCCTGTGATCGGGACGCATTGCCCCGGTCTGGACCATTGCAGCCGGGAGGAGGCTGCGCCGGCCCGCCAGACGCCCGGGGAGGAGGTCGGGCGACCGGATTCCAGTGCTCAGACGCCGTAGGCGGCGTCGTATGCGATTTTGCGCAGCGCGCCGCGGTTCAGGCCTAGATCGTTCAGTTCGCGGTCTTTGAGGGCGCTGAGTTCATGCAGCGTGCGATGATATACGCGACGTTTCCGCAGTTCTGCCGCAACGGTACGACCGATGTTCGCGATACCGGCAAGGATGCCTGCATTGTGGGCGGGGGTGGTGGCGGTGCTGGTGACGTAAGCCATGTTTGTTCTCTCTCTTTCATCATCCGGTCGGGTCAGGGCGCCGATGCCCGTGTCAGTGTCAGTGTTCTGAAACGAAGATAGACTTATGCTGCAAATGCACAATCCTTTCCGCGATCAATGCTGCCATGCAGAAAACGCATATGTCATTCCGGTCTCTGTCAGCGTCGGGGATGGTGAAAATCGTCCTGCCTGCCGGTTCCCGCTTGCGCTGGACGCGGGAGTTGGCGCGTAATGCGCGCGGATTGGCTGAAAGGCGGTGGCATGTCGGTGACTCGGAAAGATGTTCTGAAAGCGCTGGAGGGAATGGAACTGCCCGGCGGCGGCAATCTGGTGTCGCGCGGTCTGGTAAAGGCGCTGTCGGTTTCGGGCGGTGCGGTCAGCTTTGTCATCGAGGTGGCCTCTGCCGGGCAGGCAGCGGAAATGGCCCCCATACGCGACGCGGCAGAACGCCTTGTGCAGGCATTGCCGGATGTCGGCCGGACCTCGATCGTGCTGACGGCCCACGGCCCTTTGGCCCCGGCGCGGCAGCGTTCTGCGGACAGCCCGCCGGATTTGAAGATCGGCCGCCATCCGGCGCCGCAACAGGGACCGCAGAAAGTTTCCGGCGTGGACCGGATCATCGCAATCGGCTCTGGCAAGGGCGGGGTCGGCAAGTCCACGGTTTCCTCCAACCTCGCGGTGGCGCTTGCCCGGCAGGGGCGGCGGGTCGGTCTTCTGGACGCCGATATTTACGGCCCGTCGCTGCCGCGCATGATGGGCGTTTCGAAACGTCCGGCATCGCCGGACGGAAAGACGATCATTCCGCTGCACGCGCATGGGGTGACGATGATGTCGATCGGCCTGATGGTCGATCCCGATCAGGCCGTTGTCTGGCGCGGGCCGATGCTGATGGGGGCGTTGCAGCAGATGCTGGGGCAGGTGCGGTGGGGCGGGCTTGACGTGCTGATCGTCGATCTGCCGCCGGGCACCGGGGATGTGCAGTTGACGCTTTGCCAGCGCACGGCGCTGACGGGCGCGATCGTTGTCTCCACGCCTCAGGACGTGGCGCTGCTGGATGCGCGCCGGGCGATCAGCATGTTCAACACGCTGAAGACGCCGGTGCTGGGACTGATCGAGAACATGTCCGCCTATGTCTGCCCGCATTGCGGGCATGAGGAACATCTGTTCGGCCATGGCGGCGTCAGGGCGGAGGCGGAAAGGCGCGGCCTGCCTTTTCTGGGGGAACTGCCGCTGGACCCGGATACCCGGCTGGCGGGTGACGACGGCACCCCGATTGCCGCCGGCAGCGGCGCGCAGGCGGATGCGTTTGCGCGCCTTGCGGACCGGCTGGTCAAAGGCGGCATGGCCTGAAACCGACAGGCTGCCGAGGCTGTCCACTCTGCCGTTGCAGATGGAAGCAGCCGGAAGCAGACGGAAATTGCGCTGCGAATGGCGGCGGCGGGATTTCACGGGACGATCATGCCGGCAACCGCAAACGGGGGAATCACTTCTGCCGATTCGCCTGAGCTTGCGCGAAAGGTGGCGTGATTCCATAAAATCCAATGTAGATTGACCTGCTTTACGGGAAATCATGGGAAAAAGATTGTCAGCCTTGCCTTTCCATATATACGAAATTTTGAACATTAAAATACCATATATTGTTTTCAAATCCACGATTTCGCACGATCTTTTCATATGTGCGTCTTTCACTGCCTTGAAAAATCGCCCTCATGCGAAAATTTATGTTGCATCCCATAACTTCCCGTGGCATCCCTAAGTGGCGATGAGGCGGGGCCATGAAGGCGGAACAAGGGCAGCAAGACCCTGCGATCCTCCCGAGGCAGGTTTTACAGGTGCCCGCCTCATCGCAACCAGGAAGATCCGGCGCGCGGGCGAGCAGTCATCCCCCCAGGTGGCGCGCGCGGCTGGACACCCCGGAAACGGGACGAGGGCGGCGGGTTGAGCGGTGACTCATCCCGCCGTTTTCATTCCGGGGGGGCAGACAAGAGGAGCCGCTTGCGTGGCGCGCAGGTTCAGGGGCGAAAGCCTCCACAAGGTGGACGCGAAGGGCAGGGTGTCGATCCCGGCCTCTTTTCGCCGTGTGCTGGATGCCGGCGACTCGGACAGGCCCGCTGGCCAGAACCCCGAAATGGTCATCGTCTATGGCGATCAGCGGCGCAGGCAGCTTGAATGCTTTACCATGGAGGCGATCCGCGATGTCGAAGAGCGGATCGAGAAACTTCCGCGCGGCTCCCGGCGGCGCAAGGCGCTGCAACGGCTTTACAACACGCAATCGCTGCTGACCTCAGTCGATGAGACGGGGCGGCTGGTGTTGCCCGCAAAGCTGCGGGAGAAGACCGCCCTGGACGGCATGGCCTTCTTTGCCGGGAATGGCGACACCTTCGAGATCTGGAAGCCCGAGACTTACGAGGCGGAGATGAACGCCGCCATGAAGGCCGACGACAATTTCGATCCCGAGGCTGATCCATCAATCTATCTGGACGGGGAAGAGGAGGGCTAGACATGGTCGCCGATCCGCTGCCCGATCCCGTCCCCGCCCATATCCCCGTTCTGCTGGGTCCGCTGCTGAAAGCTGCCGAACCGGTGCGCGGGGTCTGGCTCGACGGCACTTTCGGCGCGGGCGGCTACAGCAGGGGGTTGCTGGCGGCCGGCGCCGACAGGGTGATCGGCGTGGACCGCGACCCGAGCGTCCTTCGCATGGCGGCGGGTTGGTCCGATGACCATGGCGACCGGTTGCAGCTTGTCGAGGGCATGTTCGGCGACCTCGATACTTTCGCGGCGACACCGCTTGACGGGGTCGTGCTTGATCTCGGGGTTTCGTCAATGCAGCTCGATCAGGCCGGGCGCGGGTTTTCCTTCATGAAGGATGGGCCGCTCGACATGCGGATGGGGGCCGACGGGCCGACCGCCGCCGATCTGGTGAACAGCGCCGGAGAGGGGGAGCTTGCCGACATCCTTCATCACTATGGCGAGGAACACGCCGCGCGACGGATTGCCCGCGCGATTGTCGCGGCGCGGCGGCAGACGCCCTTGCTGACGACGATACAGTTGGCCGGAATCATTGAAAGATGCCTGCCGCGCGCGAAGCCGGGGCAAAGCCACCCCGCGACCCGCAGTTTTCAGGCCATCCGTATCGCGGTGAATGACGAATTAGGCCAGTTGATCAGGGGGCTGGAAGCTGCGGAACGGGCGCTGGGGCCGGGCGGCAGGCTGGCCGTCGTCACCTTTCATTCGCTGGAGGATCGCGTGGTCAAACGGTTCTTCCGGCACCGCAGCGGCAGGGCCGGGCACAGCAACCGCCATGCGCCGGAAGCCGAACAAGCGACGCCGCAATTCGAAATGCTGACCGGCAAGGCGGTGGCGCCGGATGACCGGGAGCGTGCGGAAAATCCGCGCGCCCGTTCGGCCAGGCTGCGTGTCGCGCGGCGCACCGTTGCCGCTGCCGGAGGGGGGGCCGGGGCCGGTCCGGCCGGTCATGCCGCGCTCGGCCTGCCGAAACCTGCCTTGAAGGGGTTTCGCTGATGCGTCCTTTCTTTTGCATTGCAACGGCTCTGGCGGTCATGGGCCTGGCGTTCTGGGCCTACCGGGAAAACTACCGGACGCAGGAAGTGATGTCAGAGGTGCAGGCGCTGCAACGCCAGATGGCCGAAGGGCGCGCCACGCTTGCCATACTGAACGCGGAATGGGCCTATCTGAATCGCCCCGACCGGTTGCGCGCGCTGGTCGAGATCAATTTCGACCGGCTGGGCCTGTTGCCTCTGGCGCCTGAACATTTCGGCCAGGTCGATCAGGTGATGTATCCGCAGCCCGAACCCGAAGCGGCAGAGCCTGAAAGCATCGTCGGGATTGCGGCCGCGATGGAGGCCAACCCATGATCCGCGCCCCGCTTCGCCCTCTGGCCGCCATTCTGCAAGCCCGGCAGAACGGTGAGAGCCCGGATGTGGCGGAGCGTGAAAGCATCCGCATCCGGCACGAGCACATGCGGGACCGCGCCCGGCTGCGGGCAGAGGGGCGCATACTGATGCTGGGCGCCTTTTTCTTCTGCGCCTTTCTGATTGCCTCTGTCCGCATGGGGCATCTGGCCGCCAGCGTACCGTCAGAGCCGCGCAATGCCGCGGCGGGGGATACGATCATTTCCCAGCGCGCGGACATCACCGACCGCCGCGGCCATGTTCTGGCGACGAATATTTCCACCCATTCGCTTTATGCGCAACCGCCGCTGATGGTGGACAAGGCGCGGGCGGCGCGGGCGCTGGCCGGGATTTTCGGGGATCTGGACGAAGCCGGGTTGCTGGAACAGTTTTCGGGCCGCCGGTCCTTTGTCTGGATCAGGCGCAAACTGTCGCCGGAGCAGATGCAGGCGGTGCATGACATCGGCGAGCCGGGGCTGCTGTTCGGCCCGCGCGAGATGCGGCTCTATCCGAACGGCAAACTTGCATCGCATGTGCTGGGCGGCGCCCGGTTCGGGCGCGAGGGGGTGCATTCGGCAGAGGTTGTCGGCAGCGCCGGGGTAGAGCGCAGTTTTGACGATTATCTGCGCGACCCGGCCATGGGCGGGCAGCCGCTGCAACTGTCGCTCGACCTGACCGTTCAGGCGGCGACAGAGCAGGTGCTGGCCGGCGGCATGAACCTGATGAGCGCCAAAGGCGCGGCGGCGGTGCTGATGGACGCCCATACGGGCGAGATCGTCTCGATCGTGTCTTTGCCGGATTTCGACCCCAACGACAGGCCGCGCCCGCTCGGTCGCAGCCCCTCAGCCCTCAGCCCCCGCTTCAACCGGGCGGTTCAGGGGGTGTACGAACTGGGCTCCACCTTCAAGATTTTCGCCATCACGCAGGCGCTGGAGGAGAAGCTGGTCAATGCCGATACGATGATCGACACCAGCGGGCCGCTGCGCTGGGGCAAATACCGCATCCGCGACTTCCACGATTATGGCCCGTCGCTGTCCGTCGCCGACGTGATTGTCGAATCGTCGAATATCGGCGCTGCCCGGCTTGCCCGGCAGATCGGGGCAGAGCGCCAGCGGGCCTTTCTGAACGCGCTGGGTCTGCTGGAACCCACACCGCTGGAAATGTCCGAGGCCGCTGCGGGACGGCCGTTGTTGCCGCCCAACTGGTCCGAATTGTCCGCGATGACGGTTTCTTACGGGCATGGGCTGTCGGTCAGCCCGGTGCATCTGGCCGCCGCCTATGCGTCGATCGTGAATGGCGGCCTGCGCGTCGAGCCGACATTGATAAAGCGGACGACATTGCAGCTAGGCCCCCGCGTGGTATCGGAAGCGACCTCGGGGATGGTGCGCGACATGCTGCGGCAGGTCGTGGTGCGGGGCACGGCGACGTTCGGGGACGTGGCCGGCTATGAGGTCGGCGGCAAGACCGGCAGCGCCGACAAACCCCTGGAAAACGGCGCGGGCTATCATGATGACAAGGTCATCGCCACCTTCGCCTCTGTCTTCCCGGCCGGCGATCCGGAATATGTGCTGGTCGTGACGCTGGATGAGCCGGAGTTCTATTCGCTGGACGAGATGCGCCGCACCGCAGGGTGGACGGCGGTGCCGGTGGCGGCGGAGATCATCCGCCGGGTGGCGCCTCTGCTGGGGCTCAGACCGGTCATTGAACCCGCCCCGGCAACCGATGTAACACTGGCTGGCACAAGCGGCTGAGCGCCATATGACTCGGAAGGGCTGATCGTGGGGCAACCGGCGGAAGAGGCGAAAACGAAATCCCTGGCAGATCTGGGCCTGACCATGATGAATGGCGGGGATGTGCGGATCACCGGCCTGTCGGTGGACAGCCGTCTTGTCGAAGACGGACACCTGTTTGCGGCGTTGCCCGGCGCCAGGGTGCATGGCGGCGAGTTCATCGCCTTCGCCCTGCGCATGGGTGCGGCGGCGATCCTGACCGACCGGCAGGGCGCGCGCATCGCGAAAGCGGAAATCGAGGCGGCAGCAGGGGCGGCGCTGATCGTTGCCGAAGACCCGCGGCAGGTTCTGGCGCATACCGCCGCGCTGTGGTTCGGGGCGCAGCCCGGCGTGATGGTGGCGGCGACCGGCACCAATGGCAAGACCTCGGTTGCGAGCTTCACCCGCCAGATATGGGAAGCCATGGGGCTGAGCGCCGCGAATATCGGCACAACCGGGGTGGAGGGCGCGCATACGATGCCGCTTCGGCACACCACGCCGGAGCCTGTCGCCCTGCACGGTCTTCTGGCCGATATGGCGGGCGCGGGCGTGACCCATGCCGCGATGGAGGCGTCGAGCCACGGGCTGGAACAGCGCCGTCTGGACGGTGTGCGCCTGATGGCGGCGGGGTTCACCGGTTTCAGCCGCGATCACCTGGATTTCCATGGCAGTTTCGACGCCTATTTCGACGCCAAGGCCGGGCTGTTTGCCCGTGTCCTGCCGGAGGATGGCGTCGCCGTGATCAATATCGACGATCCGCGCGGGCCGGACATGGCGGCGGTGGCGCGGGGGCGCGGCCAGCGGGTGCTGGCAATCGGCAGGCCGATTGACGCCGATCTGCGGCTGACGGGGCAGCGGTTCGATCAGACCGGGCAGGAACTGCGTCTTGAATGGCAAGGCAGGGCGCATCATGTGCGCCTTGATCTGATCGGCGGCTTTCAGGCCTGGAATGTGGCGGTCGCGGCGGGGCTGGCGATTGGCGCCGGGGCAGACCCGGAGGAGGTCCTGGGCACGCTTCATGAATTGCGCACGGTGCGCGGGCGGATGCAACTGGCGGCGGCCAGAGACAACGGCGCGCCGGTTTTCGTGGATTATGCCCATACGCCCGATGCGCTGGAAACCGCGCTGAAGGCGCTGCGGCTGCATGTGATGGGGCGTCTGGTGGTGGTGCTGGGCGCGGGCGGCGACCGCGACCGGGGCAAGCGCCCGCTGATGGGGTGCGCCGCGGCGGAATATGCGGATGCTGTCTTTGTCACCGACGACAACCCGCGCAGCGAAGACCCGGCGGCGATCCGGGCCATGGTCATGGGCGGCTGTCCCGGGGCGGCGGAGATCGGCGACCGGGCCGAAGCGATCCTGCGGGGCGTCGATGCGCTGGGGCCGGGGGATGCCCTGCTGATTGCGGGCAAGGGGCACGAAACCGGGCAGATCGTGGGCGAAGACGTGTTGCCCTTTGACGACGCCGAACAGGCGAGTGTCGCGGTCTCGGCGCTGGAAGGGCGGCCGGCATGAGCGTCCTCTGGACTTCTGCGGACGCCGCCGCCGCAACCGGTGGCCGGGCGAGCTGCGAATGGTGGGCGGGCGGCGTTTCCATCGACACGCGGACCTTGCGGCCCGGCGATCTGTTCGTGGCGCTGAAGGATCGGCGGGACGGGCATGATTACGTGGCCCGCGCACTTGAAAAAGGGGCGGCGGCGGCTGTGGTCAGCCGGGCGCCCGAAGGCGTCGCAGCGGACGCGCCGCTGTTGCTCGTCGGGGATGTGTTGCGGGCGCTGGAGGCTCTGGGCATTGCCGGGCGGGCGCGTTTCGGGGGCAGGGTCGTGGGCGTCACAGGCTCTGTCGGCAAGACCTCGACCAAGGAAATGCTGCGCACGGTTCTTGACCGGCAGGGGCGGGTCCACGCCGCCGAGGCAAGTCACAACAATCACTGGGGGGTGCCGCTGACGCTGGCGCGGATGCCGCCGGACGCCGCTTTCGGGATCATCGAGATCGGCATGAACCATCCCGGAGAGATCGCGCCGCTGGCAAGGATCGCCCGCCCGCATGTGGCGATGATCACCACCGTCGCGCCCGCGCACATGGCGGCGTTTGACGGGATCGAGGGGATCGCACGGGAAAAGGCCGCCATCCTTGAAGGGGTGGGGCCGGGCGGCGTCGCGGTTCTGAACGGCGATACGGGAACCGCGGACATTCTGTGCGCTGCGGCGGCTGCGGCCGGGCTGCGGGTGGTTCGGTTCGGCGAGGGCGACGGGCTGGCATATCGCCTGTCGGACGTGCGGGTCGCGGGCGGCTGCACCTCTGCGCGCGCCCATATGCCGGGGGGCGAGGTTCTTTATCGCGTCAATTCCGCTGGCCGGCATTTCGCAACCAATGCGTTGGGCGTTCTGGCCGTGGTCGGGGTGTTGGGGGCGGATGTGGCGCTGGCGGCGCGGGACATGATGCTGTGGCGACCGCCTGCCGGACGCGGCGCCCGCGAAACCGTGCTGCTCGATGCCGTGGACCACGAGATGTCGGTGGACCTCATTGACGATGCGTACAATGCCAACCCGGCCTCGGTGGCTGCGGCGCTGGAGGTTCTGGCCGCGAGTCGGCCTAGGGACGGGATCGGCCGGGTCGGAAAGGGACGCCGCATTGCGGTGCTTGGCGACATGCTTGAACTCGGGCCGGAGGAGAGGGTCGCCCATGCCGCGATTGCCGGTCTTCCCTGCATCGGCGACATTGACCTGCTGCATTGTTCCGGCCCGCGTATGCGGGCCTTGTGGGAGGCGCTGCCCGACCACAAGCGCGGGCAACGGGTCGGGGCGGCGGATGACCTTGCCGCGCAGGCGTATCGTCTGATTGATGCGGGCGATGTCATACTTGTGAAAGGGTCGAAAGGATCCTGCGTCAGCCGTGTGGCCGAGGCGATCCGCAAACTGGGCCATCCGGCCCCGCAAGAAGACTGAGGGAGCACCGAGATGCTGTACTGGCTGACCGAATTTTCCGATGGCGGGGATGTCTACAACCTGTTCCGCTATATCACGTTCCGCGCGGGCGGGGCGTTCTTTACCGCGCTTCTGTTCGGGTTTCTGTTCGGCCTGCCCCTGATCAGCCTGTTGCGCCGGAAACAGGCGAACGGGCAGCCGATTCGCACGGACGGGCCGGAAAGCCACCTGATTACCAAGGCGGGCACGCCGACGATGGGCGGTGTGCTGGTCCTTGGCGCGGTGGTCGTCTCGACCCTTGTCTGGGCAAGGTGGGACAATTCCTATGTCTGGCTGACCCTGTTCGTGACAATGGCGTTCGGGCTGATCGGCTTTGTGGACGATTATCGGAAGATCAGCCGCTCCGACACCAGGGGCCTTTCGGGAAGATTGCGGCTGGGGCTGGGATTGCTGATTTCGGTGGTTGCGGGCGTCTGGGCATCGCAGAGCCATCCGGACCTGCTCTCGAACCAACTGGCATTGCCGGTTTTCAAGGATACGCTGATCAATCTGGGGATTTTCTTCATCCCGGTCACTGTTCTGGTGATCGTCGGCGCCGCAAACGCGGTGAACCTGACCGATGGTCTGGACGGCCTGGCGATCATGCCCGCGATGATTGCGGCCGGGGCGCTGGGGGTGATTGCCTATGCTGTCGGCCGGGTGGACTTTACCGAATATCTGGATGTGCATTATGTCCCCGGCACCGGGGAGCTGCTGATATTCACCGCCGGTCTGATCGGTGGCGGGCTTGGGTTCCTGTGGTACAACGCGCCCCCGGCGGCGGTCTTCATGGGCGATACCGGCAGCCTTGCGCTGGGCGGCGCGCTTGGGGCGATTGCGGTGGCGACCAAGCACGAACTGGTGCTGGCGATCATCGGCGGGCTTTTCGTGGTCGAGGCGCTGAGCGTGATCATTCAGGTGCTCTATTTCAAGCGCACCGGCAGGCGCGTGTTCCTGATGGCGCCGATCCATCATCATTTCGAGAAAAAAGGCTGGGCCGAGCCGCAGATCGTGATCCGGTTCTGGATCATTGCGCTGATCCTCGCCCTGATCGGTCTTGCCACGCTGAAGATCAGATGAGGAACGGCGATGATTCCGGTGCGCGGATATGAAGGTGCGAAGGTTGCGGTGCTGGGGCTGGGCCGGTCGGGCATTGCCGTCGCCCGGTCGCTGGCGGCGGGCGGGGCGGAGGCGCTGTTGTGGGATGACAGTCCCGAGGCGCGGGACAGGGCGGGCGCGCAGGGCCTTGCGCTGCGGGATCTGTCGAAGGATGGCGTCTGGTCCGGCATCGCCGCCCTGATCGTATCGCCGGGCATTCCGCATCTGTATCCGGCGCCCAACCCGATCGTCGCCGCCGCGCAGGCGGCGGGGGTGCCGCTGGACAATGACATAGGGCTTTTCTTCCGGTCCCTGGGCCATGGCGAATGCGACATGTTCGACAGGCCGCCCAGGGTGGTGGCGATCACCGGGTCGAACGGCAAATCCACAACTGCGGCGCTGCTTCACCATATCGTGAAAGCCGCCGGGCGTTCGACCCGGCTGGCGGGCAATATCGGTCGTGGTGTGCTGGACATCGAAACGCCGGCGGATGGCGAGGTGATCGTCCTGGAACTGTCCAGCTATCAGACAGAGCTTGCCCGGTCGCTGGCGCCCGACATTGCCGTGTTCACCAACCTGACGCCCGATCATCTGGATCGCCATGGCGGAATCGGGGGATATTTTGCCGCCAAACGCCGGCTTTTTGCCGAAGGCGGGCCGGATCGCGCGGTGATCGGCGTGGATGAGGCCGAGGGGCGCTTTCTGGCCGGTCAGATGGCCGAAGCGCCGGGCGATGATCGGGTCATCCGGGTGTCGAGCGGGCAGAAGCTGTCCGGCCCCGGCTGGCTTGTTTTTGCGCGTCGGGGGGTTTTGTCGGAATATCGCAAGGGGCGGCAGGCGGCGTCCATCGACCTTCGGGGGATTGCCGGATTGCCCGGCGCGCATAATCATCAGAATGCCTGCGCCGCCTATGCCGCAGCGCGGGCGCTGGGTCTGCCGCCGCGCACGATCGAACAGGCGTTCCGGGCTTTTCAGGGTCTGCCCCATCGCAGCCAGATCGTCGGCGAAAGGGATGGCGTGACCTTCGTGAACGATTCAAAGGCCACCAACGCCGACAGCGCCGCGCAGGCCCTGCGGGCGTTTGACCGTATCCGCTGGATCGCGGGCGGGCTTGGCAAGGATGGCGGGCTCGACGCGGTGCTGCCGCATCTGGGTGCGGTGGCGAAAGCCTATCTGATCGGACATTCGGCCGGGGAATTTGCGCGGGCGCTGGGTGATGTGCCCCATGAGATTTGCGAAACCATGGAGCGGGCCGTGGCCGGCGCCGCAGCGGAAGCGGAACGCGGAGATACGGTTCTTCTGGCCCCTGCGGCGGCGAGTTTCGACCAGTTTCCCGATTTCGAGAAACGCGGCGAGGCGTTCATGGCGGCGGTTGACGATATTCTGAAGCGCTGAACGCCCGCCCCCCGTGTGCAACGCCCAGGGGGCCGTTTGCCGGGTTCGGCGCCATGGTTCCCGATCCGGGACCGAATCGCGGTCATGTTGCGCCAGCCCGCCGCGCGCCGGGAGGAGCCCCGCGCTATCACCTACCAGGACTATATTAGGCAGCCAGCCCGCCGCGCGCCGGGAGGAGCCTTGAAAAATCGACGCCGGATTTGGAAAGGCAGAGCCAGCCCGCCGCGCGCCGGGAGGAGTTGACGACGGACACGATGCCGAAGAGGGACGAGGAGCCAGCCCGCCGCGCGCCGGGAGGAGCCCTCACGTAGCGCGTGATCCGCTGCGCCGATTATGCCAGCCCGCCGCGCGCCGGGAGGAGCCGCTTCGGGGAAGAATTTCACTGAAATCCATTCCTCTTCGCGCCGAATTGCGCCGCGACGCCCGATCATGCCCGATCATGCCCGGCAAAAAGATGCAGGGCGGGCAGGGCGTGGGGTGGCGCAATCCCCGCATCTGGGCTACACTTCTTTCCAGACCCGGCAAACGGGCGATCAGAGGCACTATCAGAGCGGTATCCCATGACGGAAATGGTCTATGGCACAGTGGCCGTGCAGGGCGGCGAGCCGGTTTTGCCACGATGGTGGCGCACGATTGACAAATGGACACTGTCGGCGGTTCTGATCCTTTTCGGGATCGGGATGCTGCTGAGCCTTGCGGCCTCTCCGCCACTTGCCGCGCGCAATGGGCTCGACGCATTCCACTATGTCGTGCGGCAGGGAATTTTCGGCACCATGGCGCTGATGGGGATGTTCCTGACATCCATGATGTCGCCCAATCTGGTGCGCAGGCTGGGCGTGATCGGGTTTGCCGTGGCCATGACAGGGCTGATTTTCCTGCCGCTGCTGGGGACCGACTTCGGCAAGGGCGCAACGCGCTGGTATTCGCTGGGTTTCGGCTCTGTCCAGCCGTCGGAATTTCTGAAGCCGGGTTTCGTGATCCTGACCGCCTGGCTGATGGCCGCAAGCCAGGAAATCAACGGCCCGCCCGGCAAGTTCATGTCGCTGGCGATTGCCTTGGCCATTGTCGTGTTTCTGGTGATGCAGCCCGATTTCGGACAGGCGTGCCTGATCATGTTCGGCTGGGGGGCCATGTATTTCGTGGCCGGGGCGCCGGTGATCCTGTTGGCGGGCATGGCGGGGCTGGCTATTTTCGGCGGCATGATCGCCTATGACAATTCGCAGCATTTCGCGCGCCGGATAGACGGCTTCCTGTTGGCGGAGATCGACCCGACAACCCAGATCGGTTATGCCACGAACGCAATCCGCGAAGGCGGTTTCTTCGGCGTCGGGGTGGGGGAAGGGCAGGTGAAATGGTGGCTGCCCGACGCCCATACGGATTTCATCATCGCGGTGGCGGCGGAAGAGTACGGCCTGATGCTCGTGCTTTGCATCATCGTGCTGTTTGCGCTGATCACGGTGCGTTCCCTGATCCGGCTGATCCGGGAGCGCGACCCGTTCATCCGGCTGGCCGGAACCGGCCTGGTCTGCATGTTCGGCATTCAGGCGTTCATCAATATCGGCGTCGCCGCGCGTCTGCTGCCCGCCAAGGGGATGACCCTGCCGTTTGTCAGCTATGGCGGCTCTTCCCTTGTGGCGGGCGGGCTGGCGCTGGGCATGTTGCTGGCCCTTACCCGAACGCGCCCGCAGGGCGGGATTGCCGATCATTTCATCGGTCGGGGGCGGTAATGGCGGCGCTGCGGGGCGACGCGCCGCTTCTGCTGATCGCGGCGGGGGGCACTGGCGGGCACATGTTTCCGGCTCAGGCACTGGCCGAGGCGATGTTGCGGCGGGGCTGGCGGGTGAAGCTGTCCACCGATGCGCGCGGCGCCCGTTACGTCGGCGGATTTCCGCATGTGGTGAAGGTTGAACGGATCGCTTCGGCCACTTTCGCGCGCGGCGGCGTTGCGGCGAAACTTGCGGCGCCGTTCCGGATTGCGGGGGGCGTGATTTCGGCAGGCTTCGCCATGCGGCGGGACCGACCCGCCGTCGTCGTGGGGTTCGGCGGCTATGCGACGATTCCGGCCCTGTCGGCGGCGCGCCTTCTGCGGCTGCCGCGGATGATCCACGAACAGAACGGGGTCTTGGGGCGGGTCAACAGGCTGTTTGCCCGGCGCGTGAGCCGCGTTGCCTGCGGCACCTGGCCCACGGATCTGCCCGCCGGGGTCGCGGGCGTCCATACCGGCAACCCGGTCCGCCATGCGGTGAGAGAGCGTGAGGGAGCGCCCTATATCCCGCCGGGCGATTATCCGGTGTCGATCCTGGTGATCGGCGGCAGCCAGGGCGCGCGCATTCTGTCCGATACGGCGCCCGGCGCGATCGTCGCCCTGCCCCCGGAAATCCTGCGTCATCTGCGCGTTTCCCAGCAGGTGCGGGAAGAGGACCGGGACCGTGTGACGCGCTTTTACGAGGAGCGCGGAATCGACGCCGACGTGCAGGTTTTCTTCACCGACATTGCGCGCCGGATGAGCGAGGCGCAACTGGTGATCAGCCGCGCTGGGGCGTCCTCGGTTGCGGATATGTCGGTGATCGGGCGACCGTCGATCCTCATTCCGTATGCACAGGCGGCGGCGGATCATCAAACCGCCAATGCGCGCGGGCTGGTACAGGCGGGGGCGGCGATCCTGATTCCGGAATCGGCCCTTGCGCCCGACACGCTGACCGCGCAGATACGAATGGTTTTCGACCAGCCCGAGGCAGCATCCAGAATGGCCAATGCGGCACGCGAATACGGCAATCCCGGCGCCACGGACGCCCTCGTGGAACTGGTCGAGGAACTGGCGGCGGAGGAACGGGCGTCATGAACGCGGCAGCCACCAAACTCCCCACCGGGATGGGGCCGCTGCATTTTGTCGGGATCGGAGGGATCGGCATGTCGGGCATTGCCGAGGTGCTGCTCGATCACGGCTGCACCGTACAGGGGTCGGACCTGAAGGCGGGCAGGATCACCGACCGGCTGGAGCGTCTGGGCGCGAAGGTTTTCATCGGGCAGAGGGCGGAGAACCTCAGGGGCGCGGATGTCGTCGTGATCTCTTCCGCCATCGGGCCGGGCAACCCGGAACTGGTCGCGGCGCGGGCGCAGGGCCTGCCGGTGGTGCGCCGGGCAGAGATGCTGGCCGAACTCATGCGGCTCAAGTCCAACGTGGCGGTCGCGGGCACCCATGGCAAGACGACGACCACGACGATGGTGGCGACGCTTCTGGATGCGGGCGGGCTGGACCCGACGGTGATCAATGGCGGCATCATCCACGCCTATGGCTCCAACGCGCGTATGGGGCAGGGCGAATGGATGGTGGTGGAGGCGGATGAATCCGACGGCACATTCAACCGCCTGCCGGCAACCATCGCGATCGTCACCAATATCGACCCCGAGCATATGGAGCATTGGGGCGATTTCGACGCGCTGCGAAAGGGTTTTGCCGACTTCGTGTCGAATATCCCGTTCTACGGCGTGGCGATCTGCTGCACGGACCATCCCGAGGTTCAGGCGCTTGTCGGGCGAATCACGGATCGCCGGATACTGACCTATGGTTTCAACACCCAGGCCGATGTCCGGGCGGTCAATCTGGGGTATCGGGGCGGCGCTGCCTGTTTCGATGTGGCGCTTCAGGCCGAAGGGCAGTTGATCGAAGGGTGCAGCTTGCCGATGCCGGGTGATCACAACGTCTCCAACGCCCTGTCGGCGGTCGCGGTGGCGCGGCATCTGGGGATGAAAAAGGCTGAAATCCGCAAGGCTCTGGCGAATTTCCGGGGCGTGAACCGGCGGTTCACCAGGGTCGGCGAATTCAACGGCGCGCCGATCATCGACGATTACGGCCATCATCCGGTGGAAATCGCGGCAGTGCTGAGAGCCGCCCGCCAATCCTGCGAAGGGCGGGTGATCGCCGTGCATCAGCCGCACCGGTATACCCGCCTGTCGGTGCTGTTCGAAGACTTCTGCACCTGCTTCAACGATGCCGATGTCGTCGGGATCGCCGATGTCTTTGCCGCCGGGGAAGACCCGATACCGGGCGCCACGAGGGACGATCTGGTGGCTGGTCTGACCGGCCACGGTCATCGCGATGCGCGCAGCATTGGCAGCGAAGACGCTTTGGCAGAGCTGGTCAGGACCGAGACCAGGCCGGGCGACATCGTTGTCTGCCTCGGCGCGGGCACGATCAGCGCCTGGGCCAACGCTCTGGCCGCACGACTGGCGGGGTAGGGTCGTGACGCTCTCGCCCGAACCGGCCTGTTTCCGGGGCGTTGTCGCAGATGTCGTCGCGATGGCTGCGGGCGCGTCGATCCTGTGGTGGCCGGTAATGCGCCTGATTCGCCGGATGCGGTGCGGAATACTGCGGGGGGCGGAATGATCGCCGCCGGTCTCAGGGGCGCGCTGACGCGGAACCGGTCGCTGGCCAGCCTGACCTGGCTGCGCGTCGGCGGCCCGGCGGATGTTTTCTTTCAGCCCGCCGATGTGGATGATCTGGCCGCGTTCCTTGTCGCCCTGCCGACGGATGTTCCCGTTTTTCCCATGGGCGTGGGGTCGAATCTGATCGTGCGCGACGGCGGGCTGCGGGCTGCGGTGATCCGCACCGGGCGCGGGTTCAACGCGATCTCGGTCACAGGGAACAGGGTGACGGCAGGCGCGGCCGCGCTGGACGCCCATGTGGCGCGCAAGGCGGCGGCGGCGGGGGTGGACCTGACGTTCCTGCGCACCATCCCCGGCACGATTGGCGGCGCGGTGCGGATGAATGCGGGCTGTTATGACACCTGTGTCGCCGATGTCTTCGTCGGCGCCCGCGCCGTGACCCGCGCGGGCAAGGTGGCGACCCTGAGCGCAGAGGATCTGAATTTCCGTTACCGGCAGACCGGCCTGCCGGAGGGGTGGGTGATATTCGAGGCGGTCTTCGAAGGCCCGCAAGGCGATCCCCGGATGCTTGCCGGGCGGATGGCGGAGCAGCTTGCCAGGCGCGATGCGACCCAGCCGACACAGGCCCGCACCGCCGGCAGCACCTTCCGCAACCCGGCGGGGTTCAGTTCCACCGGGCGCGCCGACGACGTGCATGATCTGAAGGCATGGAAGCTGATCGACGGGGCCGGAATGCGGGGCGCGCGCGTTGGCGCTGCGCAGATGTCCGGGAAACACCCGAATTTCATGGTCAACACCGGCGGGGCCACCGCCTCCGATCTGGAAGAATTGGGGGAATTGGTCAGAAAAAGGGTTTTCCAACACAGTGGAATAACGCTAGAATGGGAAATCATGCGCGTGGGGGATCCCGCGCCGGAATAACTGGCAGTATCAAAGGGCCGAGGGCAGGCCCGACGCAACCAACAGGGCCTGAAAAGGGCCTTGTGGCGAAAGAGGCGGGTATGTCGAGCAGGGCAACCCCGACAGTGGCGGTTCTGATGGGCGGACCTTCGGCAGAGCGCGAGGTCTCCCTGTCTTCCGGGCGTGAATGTGCGGCCGCCCTGAGGGACGAGGGATACAGGGTGACTGAACTGGACGCGGGTGCGGATGTTGCCGCGCGCCTTGACGATCTGAAACCCGATGTCGCGTTCAACGCGCTGCACGGTCGCCGGGGCGAGGACGGCTGTGTGCAGGGCATCCTTGAATGGCTGCGCATTCCCTATACGCATTCCGGGATTCTGGCCTCTGCCCTGGCCATGGACAAGGAACGCTCCAAGGTCGCGTACCGGGTGGCCGGTCTGCCGGTGGCCGATAGCGTCATCGCCCCCCGGTCAGAGATCGAGGCCGGGCACGTCCTGCCGCCGCCCTATGTGGTGAAGCCCGGCAACGAAGGGTCTTCCGTAGGTGTCCATATTGTCGGCGAGGCCGCCAACGGACCGCCGGTGCTTGCCCCCGATCTGCCGGAAAGGTTGATGGTGGAGGAATATGTCGCCGGGCGCGAACTGACAACGACCGTGATGGGGGATCGGGCGCTGACGGTCACGGATATTCTTGTCGATGGCTGGTATGACTATCACGCGAAATATGCCGAAGGCGGTTCCCGCCATGTGGTGCCTGCCGATATTCCGGCAGAGATTTTCGACGCCTGCATGAATTATGCGCTTCGGGCGCATCGGGCCCTGGGCTGCCGGGGTGTCAGCCGCACCGATTTCCGCTGGGATGAGGCGCGCGGACCCGGCGGCCTGTTCCTTCTGGAAACCAATACCCAGCCCGGCATGACCCCGACCTCTCTGTCCCCCGAACAGGCGCGGCATTGCGGGATGCGCTTCGGCGATCTGTGCCGCTGGATGGTGGAGGATGCCTCATGCGACCGCTGAAGCGCGCCCGCCCCGCCCGCCCCGACCCTGCGCCCAGCCGTCTGGCCTATCGGCTGGAACGTCTGCGCCTGACGCCGGGATTGCGCCGGTTGGTCCGTTCCGTCCTGCCTGCAACGGCGCTGGCCGCGACCGTCGCGTTCCTTGCCACCGACAAGCGCGTCCACGAACATGTCGCCACGGGCATGTCCGAAATGCGCAGGATGATCGAGGAACACCCGGAACTCATCGTTCATCTGATGACCATCGACGGCGCGTCGGACGCGCTTGCACGGAATATCCGGGAGGTTCTGCCAGATGATTTTCCGGTCAACTCCCTTGACCTGGATCTGGAAGCGATGCGCGCCGCCGTGCTGGCGCTCGATCCGGTGGCGCGGGCCGATATTCGCATCCGTTCGGGCGGCGTGCTGCATGTTGATGTCGGGGAACGCCTGCCTGCGCTTGTCTGGCGCGGGCCGCAGGGGATTGAGGTGCTGGACGGCGAAGGCCATCGTGTTGGAACCCTGATGGCGCGGGCCGAGCGCCCGGAACTGCCGCTGATCACCGGGGCGGGGGCCGACATGGCCGCGCACGAGGCGCTGCAACTGTTCGCCGTCGCCGCCCCGATTGCCGACCGCATCCGTGGATTGGTGCGCGTCGGCGAACGCCGCTGGGACATGGTTCTGGACCGTGATCAGCGCATTCTGCTGCCGGAGCGGGATCCGGTCAGCGCCTTGCACCGTGTCATCGCTCTCAATCAGGCGCAGGAACTGCTGTCGCGCGATGTTGTCGCGGTGGACATGCGATTGGGACATCGGCCGACGGTGCGACTGGCCGACATCGCCGTGACAGAGCTGTGGCGCATTCGCGGATATTCGGTGGGGGGCGCCCGGCAATGATGACCGATCTGTTCGCGGCGCAACGCGCGATGCGCAACATCCGCAAGGTGGCCATGCAGCGGGGGGTGGTGGCGATCCTCGACATCGGCACCTTCAAGATCGCCTGCCTTGTCCTGCGCTTTGACGGGCCCGGGCAGTCTCGTGAAGAAGACGGCGTCGGTTCGCTTGCCGGGCAATCGGGCTTTCGGGTGATCGGGGCGGCGACGACCCGGTCCCGCGGCGTGCGATTCGGAGAGATCGACGCCATGCAGGAAACCGAACGCGCCGTGCGCACGGCGGTTCAGGCGGCGCAGAAAATGGCGCAGACGCGCGCCGATCACGTGATCGCCTGTTTTTCGGGCGGGCGGCCCCGCTCTCACGGGCTTGAGGGTTACGTCGCGTTGCACGACAGCGTGGTGACAGAGGCCGACGTGGCGCGGGTTCTGTCCGCCTGCAATGCGCCGGATATGGGGGAAGGGCGCGATGTCCTGCACGCGCACCCGGTCAATTTCACGATCGACCACCGTTCGGGCCTGATCGACCCGCGCGGGCAGATCGGCAACACGCTGGCGGCCGACATGCACATGCTGACCGTGGATGGCGGCGCGGTGCAGAACCTGCTTTACTGCATCAAGCGCTGCGATCTCGAACTGGCTGGTCTGGCGTCTTCGGCTTATGCGTCAGCCCTGTCGGCGCTGGTGGAAGACGAACAGGAACTGGGCGCGGCCTGCATCGACATGGGCGGCGGCTCCACCAGCCTGTCGATCTTCATCAAGAAACACATGATCTATGCGGATACGGTTCGTCTGGGCGGCGATCACATCACCTCTGACATTTCCAAGGGCTTGCAGGTTTCGCTGGCGACGGCGGAGCGCATCAAGACCTTCTATGGCGGTGTGGTTGCGACCGGCATGGATGATCGCGAGATGATCGAGATCGGCGGCGACACCGGCGATTGGGAGCATGACCGCCGTACTGCCAGCCGGGCCGAACTGATCGGCATCATCCGTCCGCGCGTGCAGGAAATCCTGGAAGACGCGCGTGAGCGGCTGGAGGCGGCGGGTTTTGAACATTTGCCGGGTCAGAAAATCGTGCTGACCGGCGGCGGCAGCCAGATTCCGGGGCTGGATGTGCTGGCGACGCGCATCTTCGGCCAGCAGATGCGCCTTGGCCGCCCGCTTCGCGTGAAAGGGTTGCCGCAGGCGGCGACGGGGCCTGCGTTCTCATCCTCCGTGGGGTTGTGTCTGTTTGCGACGCGCCCGCAGGACGAGTTCTGGGATTTCGAGATTCCGCTGGGAAGGTATCCGGTGCGATCCCTGCGGCGTGCGGTAAAATGGTTCAAGGACAACTGGTAATTCCCCATATCTGGGGGCAGACGGCAAAATGCCGCCGTAATGAGTATAAATTTTACCACATTTTGTGGTATTTCGACGTTTTTTTGGTGACGTTGCGGCTTTGTCACGGTAGGATTACCCCGATCAGGGGGTAAAGCGGCCGGGATCGGGGTCGGATCGGGGCCGGAAACGAAAATACAGGCGGAAAAAATACAGGCGGAAAAAAAATGACACTGAACCTCACGATTCCCGAAGATGACGAACTGAAACCCCGGATCACGGTTTTTGGCGTCGGCGGCGCCGGTGGCAACGCGGTCAACAACATGATCGAAAAGCTGTTGGAGGGGGTCGATTTCGTCGTCGCGAACACCGATGCCCAGGCGTTGCAGTCCAGCCGCTCGGACGCGCGCATCCAGATGGGGGTGAAAGTGACCGGAGGTCTGGGCGCCGGTGCGCGCCCGGAGGTCGGCACCGCCGCGGCCGAGGAAACCATAGAAGACATCGTGGATCATCTGGCGGGCGCGCACATGTGCTTTATCACCGCCGGCATGGGCGGCGGCACCGGAACCGGCGCGGCCCCGATCATCGCGCAGGCGGCGCGCGAACTGGGGGTTCTGGCGGTTGGCGTCGTGACCACGCCTTTCCAGTTTGAAGGCACCAAGCGTATGCGCCAGGCCGAAGACGGGGTCGAGGCGCTGCAAAGGGTCGTCGATACGCTGATCATCATTCCGAACCAGAACCTGTTCCGGCTGGCGAACGAGAAAACGACCTTTACCGAAGCATTCTCGATGGCGGACGATGTGCTTTATCAGGGTGTGAAGGGCGTCACCGATCTGATGGTGCGCCCCGGCCTGATCAACCTCGATTTCGCAGATGTCCGTGCGGTGATGGACGAGATGGGCAAGGCGATGATGGGCACTGGCGAGGCCGAGGGCGCGGACCGCGCCGTCAAGGCCGCCGAAAAGGCGATCGCCAACCCGCTGCTGGACGAGATCAGCCTGAAAGGGGCAAGGGGCGTCCTGATCAACATCACCGGCGGCTATGACATGACCCTGTTCGAACTGGACGAAGCCGCGAACCGTATCCGCGAGGAAGTCGATCCCGAAGCGAATATCATCGTTGGTTCGACCCTCGATACGGATATGGAAAACGCCATGCGCGTCTCGGTCGTGGCGACCGGCATTGATGCAAGCCTGTCGGCCGGGGATGCCCCGATGCCGCGCCGCGTGACGGCCGCGTCGGCAGAGCAGGAGGCCGAAGCCGAACCCCTCCGGGCGGTGGAGCCTTCGCTGTTTGCAGAGATGGAGCAGGCCGGGGATACCTTTGAACCGGCACGGGAAACGCTGGCGGAGGTGGAAGGCGGGGATGCCGGTCTGCCACCCCCGGCTTATCGCCCGCAGCAGGACGAGGATGCGGCTGCGGCTGCGGCTGCGGCCATGGCGGACACCGGGGCGGCAGAGTTCGCCGCATCCCGGGCCCCGTCGCCCGGAACCCCGTCGCCCGAGACGCTGGCGCGGTTGCAGGCTGCGGTTCGGAAAGCGCCGAACGAGCCATTGCGCGCAAGCGCCGCGGCATCTTCGCAGCGGCCTGTGGCATCGGCCCCCGAAGGCGATGAACAGCGCCCGCGCTTTGCCATCAATAAGCTGATCAACCGGATGACAGGGCAGCCGCAAGAGGCAATGCGCCGCCAGCAACCGACATTGCGTCAGCAGCCGAAAGTGCAATCCTACGACGATGATGCAGAGACCGATTCGGAGCAGGAGCGCATCGAATGTCCGGCGTTTCTCCGCCGACAGGCCAACTGACCGCGAAACGGCGCAGTTGTGAAAGGGGCGGCCGGAGCCGCCCTTTTTCTTTTTGAAACAGCGTGTCAAGGGCTGTCGGGGTTTCATCTAAGCGGTTATTTGCTCATGCGGAATTGCGATGTTTCAGAGCGTTGCAAAGTTTGAATTGAGATGTCGCGGGCGCGCGGTTAGGTCCGACATGCCGGAAGATATGTGTGCTGGCGCCATGACAGAGGACTGTCTTGCAGACGACGCTGAAATCATCGGTTTCCTTCAGAGGGGTGGGATTGCACTGCGGCGAGCCTGTCAGGATGATCCTTCGCCCGGCTCCGGCAGGATACGGAATATGGTTCCGCCGGACCGATGTCGCAGGCGATGGGCTGATTGCCGCACGCTGGGACGGCGTTGATACGACCGCCCGGCTTTGCACCCGCATCCTGAACGACTCCGGCGTTGCGGTTTCGACAGTCGAACACATCATGGCCGCGCTGCGTGGTTGCGGGGTCCACAATGCGCTGGTTGAACTTGATGCGCCGGAGGTTCCGATTCTGGACGGCAGTTCCAAACATTTCGTGGAAGGTCTGGAGGCCGCCGAAATTCGGAAACTGCCCGCGCCGGTCAGGGCGATTCGGGTGTTGAAAACGGTCGAGGTGCATGATGGGCCGGCCACGGCCAGGCTGGAACCGAGCGAAATGTTTCATATCGAATTTCGCATTGATTTCGAAGATGCGGCGATCGGGCGCCAGGAAAAGACCCTGAACATGGCCAATGGCAGCTTCGTGCGCGAATTGTACGACAGCCGGACATTCTGCCGCGAAGGCGACATAGACGCCATGCGTCGCAAGGGTCTGGCCCTGGGCGGCACTCTGAAGAACGCAGTCGTGGTCAGGGGGGCAGAGATTCTCAGCCCCGGCGGATTTCGGTACGAGGATGAAGCCGTGCGCCACAAGATGCTGGATGCGTTCGGGGATCTGGCGCTTGCCGGTGCGCCGCTTCAGGCGTACTATTCGGGCAATCGTGCCGGGCACGCGCTGAACAACAGACTGCTGCGCGCGCTGTTTGCCGACCCGGAAGCGTTTCGCGTGATCATCTGCAACGAGGCGCAGGCCGCAAACCTGTCCGGCCCCGGCCTTGGCCCCCGCATTCATCAGGCAGATATTCCCGCATACGTCTGAGCGGGCGAAATTTTCATGTAAAGGCGTTTTGCACCGAATTTTTCTGTGCTAGGACATGGCAGGGAAAAATGGGCGTTCAGCCCATGTCATCGGATACGGGGTAGGCGGGCAATGATGCGCAGCTTGTGGTCTTCTGGCAGAATGGCAGGGGTATTGGCGTTCATGGCGGTGTTGTCCGCCTGCGGCGGCAACCAGGAGGAGCCGATCGAGGATCTGACGGCGCGGCAGATTTTCGAACGCGCCGAATTCGAACTGGAAAACAGCCGCAGGGCCGACGAGGCCGCGCGCCTGTTCGGCGAAGTCGAAAGACTCTATCCCTATTCCGAATACGCCAAGCGCGCCCTGATAATGCAGACATTCGCCTATCATCGGGATCGTGACTATGAAAACAGCCGGGCGACCGCGCAGCGCTATATTGATTTCTATCCGGCCTCCGAAGACGCCGCTTATGCGCAATACCTTCTGGCGCTTGGCTACTACGATCAGATCGAGGATGTCGGCCGTGACCAGGCGCTGACCTTCGAGGCGCTTCAGTCCCTGCGCACTGTAATCGAGCGTTACCCGGAAAGCGATTTCGCGCGTTCCGCGATGCTGAAATTCGATCTGGCCTTTGACCATCTTGCCGGCAAGGAGATGGAGGTGGGGCGCTACTACCTCAAGCACGGCCACCTTACTGCGGCAATCAACCGGTTCCGCCTCGTGGTGGAGGAGTTTCAGACCACCAGTCACGTCGCGGAGGCCCTGCACAGACTGGTGGAAAGCTATCTTGCGCTGGGATTTGCGGAAGAGGCGCAGACCGCCGGCGCGATCCTGGGTCACAATTTCAGGTCGTCCGGGTTCTATGAGGACAGCCATGCGCTGTTGACAGGGCAGGGGCTGGAGCCACGGGCGCGCGGCAACGGTTGGCTGGCGCGCCTCTATCGTCAGATGATCAGGGGTGAATGGCTCTAGGGGGCATGGTTGATGCTGAGGAGTCTCGATATCCGGGACATGCTGATCATTGACCGGATGCAACTGGAATTCAGGCCGGGTCTGAATGTGCTGACCGGAGAGACCGGCGCGGGAAAGTCCATCCTTCTGGATGCGCTGGGTTTCGTGCTGGGCTGGCGCGGGCCTGCCGGGCTGACGCGCAATGGCGCGGCGCAGGGTGAAGTCACTGCGGTTTTCGATCTTTCCGACAGCGACGGGCATCCGGTGCAGGCGCAACTGGCGGAATTGGGAGTGCCCGCCGAAGGTGAACTGATCTTTCGGCGTGTAAACAGCGCTGACGGTCGCAAAACCGCTTGGGTCAATGATCGCCGGGTGTCCGGCGAGGTGCTGCGATCCCTGTCGGGCCATCTGGTAGAGCTTCATGGCCAGCACGATGACCGCGGGCTGCTGAATCCGCGCGGGCATCGCCGGTTGCTGGACGAATTCGCCGGGCTTTCTTCGCAGCTCCCGGATGTGCGCATTTCGTGGCGGCAGGTGTCGCAGGCGCAAGACGCGCTGGATGCGGCCGGGATACGGCAGGAGGCGGCCAGATCGGAGGAAGGGTTCCTGCGCCACGCGGTCGCTGAACTGGATACCCTGGCTGCGGAACCCGGCGAAGACGAAAGCCTGGGCGCGAAACGCCGGTTGATGCAGGCGGCGGGCCGGGTTCGCGAAGATATTGCGCGCGCCGCGCAGATTCTCGGCTCCGACGGTGCGGAAGGCATGACCACGGATGCCTTGCGCTGGCTGGAGGGCGCTGATGACGCAGCCGGCGATCTTCTGGCGGAGACCATCGAGGCCCTGGGCCGGGCGCTGAATGAACTGGCCGAAGCCCGGCAGGGTGTGGAGCGTTGCCTGGACAGCCTTAGCTTTGATACGGCTGAACTGGAAATGGTGGAAGAACGCCTGTTCGCCATCCGCGCACTGGCGCGAAAACATGGTGTGCCGCCTGACGAACTCTCGACCTTTTCGGACGAACTGAGGGCGCGGCTTGAAGCCATCGGGGATGGCGCCGACCACCTGAGCCGCCTTGAAACGGATCTGGCGGCGGCGCGGGAACAGTATCGCGCGCGCTCCCACGACCTGAGCGCGATGCGAAAGAGCGCTGCGGTCAGGCTTGGCGCGGCCATGGCTTCGGAACTGCCGCCGCTGAAAATGGAGCGCGCCATCTTTGCGGTGGAGATCGCCCCTGCCGAGCCCGGTCCCGAGGGGATCGACGGTGTCGCATTTACCGTGACGGCGAATCCGGGTGCGCCGGGCGGGCATCTCAACCGGATCGCATCGGGTGGGGAACTCAGCCGGTTTCTTCTGGCGCTGAAGGTCTGCCTGAGTGCGGGCAACGGCGGCGTGACGATGATTTTCGATGAAATCGACCGTGGCGTCGGTGGGGCCACCGCCGATGCGGTCGGTCGTCGGCTGAAAGCCTTGGCCGACGGGGCGCAGGTGCTTGTCGTCACCCATTCGCCGCAGGTCGCGGCGCTGGCGGCGCATCACTGGCAGGTCAGCAAGAGGATCGAGGCCGGTCGAACGCTGTCGGTCGTGACGCCGCTGGATGCGAATATGCGCGTCGATGAACTGGCGCGGATGCTGTCGGGCGATACCGTCACCCCGCAGGCGCGCGCCGCCGCCGCCGCCCTGCTGCAAGGCTGATGCCGCCCGGACCCGGCGATTTCCTTACTGATGCGACCATTTTCCCGCCCGCCTTTGGTTGACCCCGCCATGGTCCCCGTTTACACCCGGAAAAGCCGAGCCTTGCGCCTGACCCCAACAAGGAGCCAAACGTGGAAGACCTGCTGAGAGAGTATCTGCCGATCCTCGTTTTCCTCGGGCTGGCAATCGGTTTGGGGGCTGTCCTGATCCTTGCCGCTGTCATCCTTGCCGTCCGCAATCCCGACCCCGAAAAAGTCAGCGCGTATGAATGCGGATTCAATGCGTTTGACGATGCCCGGATGAAATTCGATGTCCGTTTCTGCCTTGTGGCGATCCTGTTCATCATTTTCGACCTTGAAATCGCTTTCTTGTTCCCCTGGGCGGTCGCGTTCAGGGATGTGGGGCTGGTCGGGTTCTGGTCGATGATGGTGTTTCTGGCCGTTCTGACCATCGGCTTCGCCTATGAATGGAAGAAGGGGGCGCTGGAATGGCAATGAGCGCGCCGGCAATCACCGCAGGCCCCGACAGGGAGGTCGCGACCCGGGAAATCAGCCGGGAGCTTCAGGACAAGGGCTTCCTGCTGACCTCGACCGAGGACATCATCAACTGGGCGCGCACCGGTTCGCTGCACTGGATGACCTTCGGCCTGGCCTGTTGCGCGGTCGAGATGATGCACACATCCATGCCCCGCTATGATCTGGAGCGTTTCGGGACGGCGCCGCGCGCCTCTCCGCGCCAGTCCGACCTGATGATCGTTGCCGGTACGCTCACCAACAAGATGGCCCCGGCGCTGCGCAAGGTTTACGACCAGATGCCGGAACCGCGCTATGTCGTTTCCATGGGATCCTGCGCCAATGGCGGCGGCTATTATCATTACAGCTATTCCGTCGTGCGCGGCTGTGACAGGATCGTGCCGGTCGATGTCTATGTGCCCGGCTGCCCGCCGACGGCAGAGGCGCTGCTGTATGGCCTGCTGCAACTGCAACGCAGGATCCGCCGCACCGGCACGATCACAAGGTAAAGGGGGCTGCCATGTCTGAGGCGTTGCGGGAACTTGGTGCGTATCTTGAACTGAAGCAGTCCGATGCGGTGATCGGTCATGAGGTTGCCCATGGTGAACTGACCGTCGATGTCGTGGCGCGCGCGCTGCCCGCGCTGGCCGGGTTTCTGAAATCGGATCGGCGGTGCAGGTTTTCCACGCTGGTGGACATCACGGCGGTCGATCACCCTTCGCGCGACCGGCGCTTTGATGTGGTCCATCACTTCCTGTCGATGTACCGGAACCAGCGCATCCGCCTTCGCGCTGCGGTTCGCGAGGATGAGATGATGCCGTCGATCGTGTCCGTCCACCCCTCGGCCAACTGGTTCGAACGCGAAGTCTTCGACATGTTCGGCATCCTTTTCTTCGGCCACCCGGACCTGCGCCGCATCCTGACCGATTACGGTTTCCGCGGCCATCCGCTGCGCAAGGATTTCCCCACCACCGGCCATACCGAAGTGCGCTATGACGAGGCGCTCAAACGTGTGGTCTATGAACCGGTCAGCCTTGTGCAGGAATACCGGCAGTTTGATTTCATGTCGCCGTGGGAAGGGGCCAAATACATCCTGCCGGGCGATGAAAAGCAGGAGGATGCGCAATGAGTGACGTGCTGCGCGGCGCTTGCCTGTGCGGGGCCTGCGGCTTTGCCGCCGAACCCGGATCGCTTGCCGGCGCCTGTCATTGCGGCATGTGCCGGAAGTGGACCGGGGGGATATTCCTGTCGGTGGATTGCGGCAGTTCCGTCCGCTTCGATGAGGGCGCGCCGGTGGCCTCGTACCGGGGCAGCGCCTGGGGAGAGCGGATTTTCTGCGCCCGCTGCGGTTCGTCCATCCTGTGGCAGACCCGGGATGGCAGCCATCAGCATGTATCCATTCAGGCGTTCGGGGATCCGGGCCGGTTCGAACTTGGCGTTCAGGTGTTCATTGACAGGAAACCCGCAAATTATGCGCTGAGCAATCAGACCGACATGATGACCGAGGCGGAGATTTATGCCATATACGCCCCCGAAACGGAGGCCCGGTCATGATGGACGGTTCCAGAGGATACGAGGACGCCCTGACCGGCGAACAGAAAATCCGCAACTTCAATATCAATTTCGGCCCGCAGCACCCGGCGGCCCATGGCGTGCTGCGTCTGGTGCTGGAACTGGACGGCGAGATCGTCGAACGCTGCGACCCGCATATCGGGCTTCTTCATCGCGGCACCGAAAAGCTGATGGAGAGCCGCACCTATCTGCAAAACCTGCCCTATTTCGACCGGCTGGATTACGTCGCCCCGATGAATCAGGAACATGCCTGGTGTCTGGCGATCGAAAAGCTGACCGGAACAGGGGTGCCGCGCCGGGCACAGTTGATCCGGGTGCTGTTTTCCGAAATCGGCCGGGTTCTGAGCCACCTGCTGAACGTCACCACGCAGGCCATGGATGTCGGCGCGCTGACCCCGCCCCTGTGGGGCTTTGAAGAGCGTGAGAAACTCATGGTCTTCTACGAACGCGCCTGTGGGGCGCGGCTTCACGCCGCCTATTTCCGCCCCGGCGGCGTGCATCAGGATCTGACACCGGAACTGATCGACGATATTGAGGTCTGGGCCGATGAATTCCCCAGGGCGCTGGACGACATCGACGGCCTGCTGACGGAAAACCGCATCTTCAAGCAGCGGAACTGCGATATTGGCGTGGTGAGCGAACAGGAAATCCTCGACTGGGGTTTCTCGGGCGTGATGGTGCGCGGATCGGGCCTCGCCTGGGATTTGCGCCGCGCGCAGCCCTATGAATGCTATGACGAGTTCGAATTCATGGTGCCGGTCGGCAGAAACGGCGATTGCTATGACCGCTACCTCTGCCGCATGGCGGAAATGCGCGAGAGCGTGAAGATCATCCATCAGGCGGTCGAAAAGCTCCGCGCGCCGGACGGGCAGGGCGATGTGTTGACCCGCGGCAAGATCGCGCCGCCGTCACGCGGCGACATGAAAACCTCGATGGAGGCGCTGATCCATCACTTCAAGCTTTATACCGAGGGCTTCCACGTTCCGGCCGGGGAAGTCTATGCCGCTGTCGAAGCGCCGAAGGGCGAGTTTGGCGTCTACCTTGTCGCCGACGGCACCAACAGACCCTACCGCGCCAAGATCCGCGCGCCGGGGTTTTTGCACCTGCAAGCCATGGACCACATCGCCACCGGCCACCAACTGGCCGATGTCGCCGCCATCATCGGCACCATGGATGTCGTATTCGGGGAGATTGACCGGTGAAACGGATGAACGTGATCCTGCCTGCCGCTTCTGCTGCGTCATGCCGCGCCATCAGCGCCCGTGACCCGCGGGAATGCCGTCGCGAAACATTTGATGGCGCGGCGGCGGACCGGCTGGTTCCGAACGCGCCTTTCTTCTGCGCTCTGACGCGATAGGGTCGAAATGCTGCGCCGTCTTCATCCCGAACAGCCCGACAGTTTCGCCTTCACCCCCGCCAATCGGGCCTGGGCAGAGGCGCAGGTGACGAAGTTTCCCGATGGCCGTCAGGCGTCTGCGATCATCCCGCTGCTGTGGCGCGCGCAGGAACAGGAAGGCTGGCTGTCGCGCCCGGCGATCGAATACATGGCCGACATGCTGGGCATGGAATACATCCGGGCGCTGGAGGTCGCGACCTTCTATTTCATGTTCCGGTTGCGGCCCACCGGCTCTGTCGCCCATGTTCAGGTCTGCGGCACCACGTCGTGCATGATCTGCGGGGCGGAGGACCTGATCGCGGTGTGCCGCGAAAAGATCGCGCCGAATGAGCATCAACTGTCCGGGGACGGCAAGCTGAGCTGGGAAGAGGTCGAATGCCTCGGCGCCTGCGCCAATGCGCCCATGGCCCAGATCGGCAAGGATTATTACGAAGATCTGACCGCCGAACGGTTCGGCTGGATCATCGGGGAGTTGCGCGCGGGCAAGGTGCCGGTGCCGGGTCCGCAAAACGGGCGCCATGGGGCGGAACCCCTGTCCGGCCTGACCAGCCTTGAGGCGTTCGGGGCCGGGCGCACCCGGTATAACGGCTCGGTGCAGTTGGCGGTGGACATGGGCGAAACGGTGAAACGGATCGACGGCGCCGAAGCGCCCCTGCCGACCCCGTGGCGGGACAAATCCGCCAGGCCGGCCGCCGACGCAATGGCCGCGCCTGCAACCCTTCCGGCCCCTCGGGGGGGCAGGGCGGACGACCTGAAAAGGCTGAAAGGCGTCGGCCCGAGGCTGGAACAGGCGCTGAATGAACTGGGCGTCCATCATTTCGATCAGATCGCGGCCTGGACGGCGGCAGAGATCGCCTGGGTGGACAGCCGGTTGAAATTCAGGGGACGGATCGAACGGAACGGCTGGGTGGAACAGGCCAGGGCGCTGGCGTCCGGCAAGGATGACGAGGCATGAGGCGCGCATGACATTGACCCCCGAAGAGGATCGGGCGCTGGCGCGGCAGACAAGGTTTCTGTCGGTCGTGATCGTCGCGACGATGATTCTCTGGCTGGGCGGGCAATGGTTGGGTGGAAAACTGGGGCTGGAGGCCCGCTATGTCTTTCTTCTCGACCTCGCTGCAATCGCCGCGTTCATCTGGGCGCTGGTGGTAGGAATGGGGATCCGGCGAAAACGCCGGGGATAGACACGGGGGCCGGAACGCCGGCGGACAAGGGATGGCAACCATGCTGAAGGATCGGGACCGGATCTTTACCAACCTCTACGGGATGCACGACCGCAGCCTTGCTGGCGCCCGCGCCCGCGGCCATTGGGACGGCTCCGCCGACATCATCGGCAAGGGCCGTGACTGGATCATCGAGGAGATCAAGGCGTCCGGCCTGCGCGGTCGCGGTGGGGCGGGTTTTCCGACCGGGCTGAAATGGTCCTTCATGCCCAGGCAAGGCGATGGCCGCCCGGCGTATCTGGTCATCAACGCGGACGAGTCGGAACCCGGCACCTGCAAGGATCGCGAAATCATGCGCCACGATCCCCATACCCTGATCGAAGGCGCGCTGATCGCCTCTTTCGCGATGAATGCGCATGTCTGTTACATCTACATTCGCGGCGAGTTCATACGCGAGCGCGAGGCCCTGCAAGCCGCCATCGACGAATGCTGCGATGCCGGGCTTCTGGGTGGGAACGCCGCCGGATCCGGCTGGGATTTCGACCTCCATCTGCATCACGGGGCGGGGGCCTATATCTGCGGAGAGGAAACCGCGCTTCTGGAAAGCCTTGAAGGCAGAAAGGGTATGCCGCGGATGAAACCGCCGTTCCCGGCGGGCGCTGGTCTGTACGGTTGCCCGACCACGGTGAACAACGTCGAATCCATTGCCGTGACACCAACCATTCTGCGGCGCGGTGCGGGCTGGTTTTCCTCTTTCGGTCGTCCGAACAACGCGGGCACCAAGCTGTTTGGCATCTCGGGCCATGTCAACGCCCCCTGTGTGGTCGAGGAAGAAATGTCCATCCCGCTGAAAGAACTGCTTGAAAAGCATTGTGGCGGGGTGCGCGGCGGCTGGGGCAATCTGAAGGCGGTGATTCCCGGCGGCTCCTCGGTGCCGCTTTTGCCCAGGGATACATGCGATGGCGCGATCATGGATTTCGACTGGCTGCGCGAACAGGGCTCCGGTCTTGGCACGGCTGCGGTGATCGTGATGGATCAGTCCACCGATGTGATAAAGGCGATCTGGCGGCTGTCGAAATTCTACAAGCACGAAAGCTGCGGTCAGTGTACCCCCTGCCGCGAAGGCACGGGCTGGATGATGCGGGTGATGGAGCGTCTGGTGACAGGCGATGCCGGGCCGGGGGAAATCGACATGCTGCTGTCGGTCAGCAAACAGGTCGAAGGCCATACGATCTGTGCGCTGGGCGATGCGGCGGCCTGGCCGATCCAGGGCCTGATCCGCCACTTCCGGGACGAGATCGAGGATCGCATCGGACACAGGCGCACGGGGGGCCGCGTTAGCGCGGTGGCGGCGGAATGATCCCCCTGCGCGCCGTCATGATTCCGGCCCTGTGCCTGTCCGTTGCGGGATGCGGCGCGGCCGGGCGCGTCATCGGTACGGATGAGGCAAAGGCCGCGCGGGCGCTGCCCTACAAGGCGCGGCTTTCCCGGAGCGATGACAGGCGGGAATTCACCGTGTCCGTGGCCGGCAGGGGGGCAGGTGTTGCCGAGGTCCGCGAAAGCGTGCGTTTCGAGGCGACGGAATATTGCATCTTCGGTTTCGGTTCATCGGATGCCCAATGGAACATCGACCCCGCATCCGGCGATTGGGCTTTCACGCAAAGCGGCGACAGGCTGATCTTTGCGGGACGGTGTACCGCACGATGACGCGACGCATCGGCATATCCCCGTGCGTTCCCGTGTTCGCCCTCGCCCTCGCCCTCGGGTTGGCGGCGACGATGTTGCAGGCCGCTGCGTTGCGTGACCACGAAGGTGTGAACAGGGGGCTGCTCATCGCCGGGATCGTGACCATGATCGAAGAGACCTGCCCGTCTTTCGGGGTTCGCAGGATTCGCGGGCTGCTGTACCTGCGTTCGCTTTACAACATGGCGCAATCGGCGGGATTTTCCCGTGAAGAGATAGAAGCCCATGTTGACAGCGAGGAAGAAGAGGCCCGGCTGCGCAGGCGTGTGGATGCCTGGCTGGCCATCTGGGGGGCAGAGCCGGGCAACGCGGAAAGCTACTGCGCCATCGGGCGCGATCATGTGAATCGCCGCACCCGGATCGGCCTTTTGTTGAGGGCGAAATGAAACATGAGTGACCTTCGGAAGATCATCATCGACGATCAGGAAATCGAAGCCGATCCGGCGATGACCCTGATCCAGGCCTGTGAGCAGGCAGGGATCGAGGTTCCGCGCTTCTGCTATCACGAACGTCTGTCGATCGCCGGGAACTGCCGGATGTGTCTGGTCGAGGTCGTGGGCGGCCCGCCAAAGCCCGTGGCCTCCTGCGCCATGCAGGTGCGCGACCTTCGCCCAGGGCCGGAAGGGCAGCCGCCGGTGGTCAGGACCGGTTCCGCCATGGTCAGGAAGGCCCGCGAAGGGGTGATGGAATTTCTGCTGATCAACCATCCGCTCGATTGTCCGATCTGCGATCAGGGCGGCGAATGCGACCTTCAGGATCAGGCCATGGCCTATGGCGTCGATTTCAGCCGGTTTCAGGAAGCCAAGCGCGCGGCGGATGAACTGAATCTCGGCCCGCTCGTATCCACCGCCATGACCCGCTGCATTTCCTGCACCCGCTGTGTGCGTTTCACGTCAGAGGTGGCGGGCATCAGCCAGATGGGCCAGACCGGGCGCGGCGAGGATGCCGAGATCACCAGCTATCTGAATCAGACGCTCGACAGCAATTTGCAGGGCAATATCATAGATTTGTGCCCGGTTGGCGCCTTGACGTCAAAGCCGTATGCCTTTACCGCGCGGCCCTGGGAACTGACCAAGACCGAAACCATCGACGTGATGGATGCGCTGGGGTCGAACATCCGCGTCGATACAAAGGGGCGTGAGGTCAAGCGCATCCTGCCGCGCAACCATGATGGCGTGAACGAGGAATGGATTTCCGACAAGACCCGCTTTGTCTGGGACGGCCTGCGCCGTCAGCGGCTTGACAGGCCGTACATGCGTGAAGACGGCGGCAGGCTGCGCCCGGCAAGCTGGGCCGAGGCTCTGGGCAGGGCCGCAGAGGCCATGAAAGGCAGGAAGGTCGCCGGTCTGGTTGGCGATCTGGCCCCGGTCGAGGCCGCCTTTGCCCTGAAGCAACTGGTCGAGGGGCTGGGCGGCAGGGTCGAATGCCGGACCGATGGCGCAAAGCTGCCTGCCGGCAACCGTTCGGCCTATGTGGGAACCGCGTCGATCGAGGATATTGGCAACGCTCAGGCAATCATGCTGATCGGCGCCAATCCGCGCGACGAAGCGCCGGTTCTGAACGCCCGCATCCGCAAGGCGTGGCTGAATGGCGCGAAAGTGGGCGTGATCGGTGAAGCCGTTGACCTGACCTGCGAATATCATCATCTGGGCGCCGGCGGCGATGATCTGGCAAGGCTCAACGAGGGGCCGCTTGATGATGCGCTGAGCCGTCGAACGATGGTCATCGTCGGTCAGGGCGCCCTGACCGGGGCCGATGGCGAGGCGGTGCTGAGCCAGGCGATGAAATTCACCGAGGCGACGGAATCCGGGTTTCTGGTGTTGCACACGGCGGCTGGCCGCGTCGGCGCAATGGACGCAGGCGCCGTGACCGAAGGCGGCCTGAGCGCCGCGCTGGATGGGGCCGAGGTGATCCATAACCTGGGCGCTGATGAGGTCGAGATCGCGCCGGGGGCCTTTGTGATCTATCAGGGCAGCCATGGCGACCGTGGCGCGCACCGGGCCGATGTCATCCTGCCCGCCGCCGCCTATACCGAGGAAAACGGTCTGTTCGTCAACACCGAGGGCCGCCCGCAACTGGCCCTGCGCGCCGGGTTCGCACCGGGCGAGGCCAGGGAAAACTGGGCGATCCTGCGGGCGCTCAGTGCGAAACTGGATGCGACACTGCCTTATGACAGCCTGGCCCAATTGCGGCAGGCGCTGGTGGCGGCGGTTCCGCATCTGGCCGAAATCGACTCGGTGCCGGAGAATGCGTGGAACCGCCTGCCGCCGGGCAAGCCTGCCGGTACGGATTTTCGGAATGCGATCAGGGATTTCTACCTGACCAATCCGATTGCGCGCGCCTCTGCCGTGATGGCGGAACTGTCGGCAAATGCCAGGGCCCGCAGCCAACAGCCGGTGGCGGCCGAATAACCGATGCCGGGAATCGCGCATATGGCCCCCGCCCCGATGGCGCCGAGCGGCAATCTGTCGGCGGACGCCGCCGCGGCCGGTCGTGCCCGTTGCGCTGTGGCGGGCCGCACCCTGACACGGCGCTGCGGGCTTGCGCGGCATCTGCGCACAGACATTGCAAATGAGGGTAGCGCCCGGACCGGGGATGCTGTTTACACCATCTCACTGGCTGGCGCTGCCGCGCGGGGAACGGCCCATCGGCGCCGAAGCCGTGGCTGCTGCCGGCGCGGAAAACCGGATACCGACGGTGTGAGGACGTATGGCTGAATTTCTTTCCACCCCGCCGGGAATATTCCTGATCATCGTGGCGCAATGCCTTGCCGTCATGGCCTTTGTGATGATCTCGCTTCTGTTTCTGGTTTATGGCGACCGGAAGATCTGGGCTGCCGTTCAGATGCGCCGGGGTCCGAATATCGTGGGGGCCTTCGGCCTGTTGCAATCCGTGGCCGACGCGCTGAAATATGTGGTGAAAGAGGTGGTGGTGCCCGCAGGCGCGGACAAGCCGGTGTTTTTCCTTGCGCCGATGACCTCGTTCGTGCTGGCGATGATCGCCTGGGCGGTGATCCCGTTCAGCGACGGCTGGGTTCTGGCAGATCTGAACATTGCGATCCTCTATGTCTTCGCTGTCTCCTCGCTGGAGGTTTACGGCGTGATCATGGGGGGCTGGGCGTCAAACTCCAAATACCCGTTTCTGGGTTCCCTGCGGTCGGCGGCGCAGATGATTTCCTACGAGGTCTCCATCGGCCTGATCATCATCGGGGTCATCATCTCTACCGGTTCGATGAATTTCGGCGATATTGTGCGCGCGCAGGATGGCGATTACGGCTTTTTCAGCTGGTACTGGCTGCCGCATCTGCCGATGGTGGCGTTGTTCTTCATCTCGGCGCTGGCCGAAACCAACCGCCCTCCGTTCGATCTGCCAGAGGCGGAATCGGAACTGGTCGCCGGCTATCAGGTCGAATATTCCGCAACGCCGTTCCTGTTGTTCATGGCCGGTGAATACATCGCCATCTTCCTGATGTGCGCTCTGATCTCGCTGCTTTTCTTCGGCGGCTGGCTGTCGCCGGTTCCCGGCCTGCCCGATGGCGTTGTGTGGATGGTCGGCAAGATGGCGTTCTTCTTCTTCATCTTCGCGATGGTAAAGGCGATCACGCCGCGCTACCGCTATGATCAGTTGATGCGGATCGGCTGGAAAGTCTTTCTGCCGCTGAGCCTCGCCTGGGTGGTGATCGTGGCGTTTGCCGCGAAATTCGGGTGGTTCTGGGGTACCTTCGCACGATGGATCGTGTAATGCGAACGGAAACTACCAACAACAGGAGACCGGACTGAAATGAATGAAATCGACGCAAATGCCATCATGCACTTCACGGCGCGGCGGCGCGATGTGGGAATCGCCTATATGCTTTCAGTTTTCAACCTCCTTGGCTTATTGGGTGCGCATCGTTTTTATCTCGGGTGCAAGGGATCGGCGATCATCATGCTTATCCTGAGCCTTACAGTTGTTGGTCTGATCATTACTGCAATCTGGTTGGTTATTGATCTTTTCCTGATCCCCGACATGGTCCGCGAACATAATGACACGCTGCGCAAGCGTATTCGTGCGGGTATGTTGGAGTAGAGGAAAAATGACCCATTTCGACTATACCCGCGCCGCGAAATATTTCCTGCTGGCGGATTTCGTCAAGGGCTTCGGGCTGGGGCTGAAATACTTCTTCGCCCCCAAGGTCACGCTGAATTACCCCCATGAAAAGGGGCCGCTGTCGCCCCGGTTCCGGGGTGAACACGCGCTCCGCCGCTATCCCAATGGCGAAGAACGCTGCATCGCCTGCAAACTGTGCGAGGCGATCTGCCCGGCGCAGGCGATCACCATCGACGCCGAACCCCGCGATGACGGCTCTCGCCGGGCCACGCGCTATGACATCGACATGACGAAATGCATCTATTGCGGTTTCTGCCAGGAGGCCTGCCCGGTCGATGCCATCGTCGAAGGCCCGAATTTCGAGTTTTCCACCGAGACCCGCGAAGAACTGTACTATGACAAGGCGAAACTGCTGGAAAACGGCGACCGCTGGGAAGCCGAGATCGCCCGCAATCTGGAACTGGACGCGCCCTACAGATGACCGATTCGCAGAACCCTTTCGAGGCCATGGTGGCCCGGATGCAGGACATGGCGAAGGCCATGAATCCGGCCCTGGAATCCTTTTCGCCCGAAGGATTCGAAAAACTGATCCCGACCATGCCGAAGGACCTGATGGAGATGACCTTTGGCAATGCGGTCAACAGGGACGGGCTGGACGCCAAGACCAGGCTGCTGCTGACACTGGCCGGGCTGACCATGCAGGGCGCGCAGGCAGACCCGCAAATTCGCCTGACCGTGCGCCACGCGCGCGAGGCGGGCGCGTCGAAACAGGAGATCATCGAGACGATCGGCCTCATGGCGGTGTTCGGCGGCCTTCCGGCCATGACCCGCGCGGCGGAGATTGCGCAGGAGGTTCTGGCAGAGCAAGAGGATGACGAGACATGACAGTCGCCGCATTTGCCTTCTACCTGCTTGCAATCCCGGTCCTTGTGGGGGGGCTGTTCACGGTCGTCTCCCGCAACCCGGTGCATTCGGTGCTGTGGCTGATCCTCGCCTTCCTGTCCTCGGCCGGGCTGTTCGTGCTGCTGGGGGCGGAATTCGTCGCGATGCTGCTGGTCATCGTCTATGTCGGCGCGGTCGCGGTGCTGTTCCTGTTCGTGGTCATGATGCTGGACATCGACTTTGCGGAACTGAAGGCCGGGATGGCGAAATACGTACCGCTCGCCCTGCTGATCGGCGTGGTCCTGCTGATGCAGATGGCCATCGTGCTGGGCAACTGGACCTTCGCGGAGGAGGCCGGGAGCCTGCGCGCGGCCGTCGCCCCGGCACCGGCAGAGCTGCACAACACTGCCGCTCTCGGCCGGTTGATCTATGACGATTACATCTACCTGTTCCAGGCCGCCGGCCTGATCCTGCTGGTCGCGATGATCGGAGCGATTGTCCTGACGCTCCGCCCCCGTCAGGATGTCAGGCGGCAGAATGTCGTCGCCCAGATGCACCGCGATCCGGCGCTGGCGATGGAACTGAAGAACGTGAAACCGGGGCAGGGGCTGTGATGCCCGTCGTTGCGGGAAAGAATGGGGCGGGAAGACGCCGGGCGGAAGGATGTGCAGAGGGCCTTGCAGAAGGATTTGCGGACGGATGATCGGACTTGAACATTACCTGGGCGTTGCGGCGGCTTTGTTCGTCATCGGCATCCTCGGCCTTTTCCTGAACCGCAAGAACGTCATCATCCTGCTGATGTCGATCGAACTGATCCTGCTGGCGGTCAACATCAACTTCGTGGCCTTCTCGGCCCATCTGGGCGATCTGGTGGGGCAGGTCTTCACGCTGTTCGTGCTGACCGTGGCGGCGGCGGAGGCCGCCATCGGCCTTGCCATCCTCGTCTGTTTCTTCCGCAACCGCGGCACCATCGCGGTGGAAGATGTCAACATGATGAAAGGCTGAACAGTGTCCAGGGGAACGACGAGGATCGGATATGTTTCCGGGAAGGGCCAGGTCGTGATACGCGATACCGGAGACCCCGGAACGGATCACCTTCAGCGCGTGTACCAACTCGGCTGCTCTCACTGCGGTCACCTATACGGGGCCAACGGCTCTGACATTCATTTTCGCAACTGCCCTGAATGCCGGGGCGGCGCTCCGGGTCTGGAGTTCTGACGATGGAAACCATCATCCTCTTTGCCCCGCTTCTGGGCGCCGTGCTGGCGGGTTTCGGCTGGCGCGTGATCGGCGAGCAGGGCGCGATGTATCTGACGACGGGCCTGCTGTTTCTGGCGGCGCTGCTGTCCTGGATCGTGTTCCTGGGCTTTGATGGCGAAACCCGCCAGATCGAGATTTTCCGCTATGTGCAGTCCGGCACTCTGGACACCAGCTGGGCGATCCGTCTGGACAGGCTGACCGCGATCATGCTGATCGTCGTGACCACGGTGTCGAGCCTCGTGCATCTCTATTCCATCGGCTACATGGCCCATGACGCCAATTTTCATGACGGCGAGAGCTACAGGCCGCGCTTCTTCGCCTACCTGTCCTTCTTCACCTTCGCCATGCTGATGCTGGTAACATCCGACAACCTTGTGCAGATGTTCTTTGGCTGGGAGGGTGTGGGCGTCGCATCCTACCTGCTGATCGGCTTTTATTTCCGCAAACCGTCCGCCAATGCCGCCGCGATCAAGGCATTCGTCGTGAACCGGGTCGGGGATTTCGGCTTTGCGCTTGGCATTTTCGGCCTGTTCTTCATGGTGGACAGCATCAACTTCGATGACGTGTTTTCCGCAGCGCCGGCGCTGGCCGAAACGCAGTTGACGTTCCTGTGGACCGAATGGAACGCCGCGAACCTGCTTGCCTTCCTGCTGTTCGTCGGGGCCATGGGCAAATCGGCGCAGTTCTTCCTGCACACCTGGCTGCCCGACGCGATGGAAGGCCCGACACCGGTGTCGGCGCTGATCCATGCGGCGACCATGGTAACGGCGGGGGTGTTCCTTGTCTGCCGGATGTCGCCGCTCTTTGAATTCGCGCCGGAGGCCAGGACTTTCGTTGTCTATATCGGCGCCATCACCGCGTTTTTCGCCGCGACCGTGGGCCTGGTGCAGAACGACATCAAGCGCGTGATCGCCTATTCGACCTGTTCGCAACTGGGGTACATGTTCGTGGCGGCGGGCGTGGGGGTTTACTCGGCCGCCATGTTCCACCTGTTCACCCATGCCTTTTTCAAGGCGCTGCTTTTTCTTGGCGCGGGGTCCGTCATTCACGGAATGCACCACGAACAGGACATGCGGAACTATGGCGGTTTGCGCCACCGGATGCCCTGGACGTTCCGGGCGATGGTGATCGGCACCCTGGCCATCACCGGTGTCGGCATTCCGTCGTTCCTGTTCACTCTCTGGGGAACACCGGTCGGCCTTGCGGGCTTCCTGTCCAAGGACGCGATCATCGAGAGCGCCTGGGCCGCCCATACCGCCGCCGGTGATTTCGCCTTCTGGGCGCTGGTGATCGCGGCTTTCATGACCAGCTTCTACAGTTGGCGGCTGATCTTCCTGACCTTCTTTGGCGCGCCGCGCGGCGATCGTTACACCCACGAGCACGCCCATGAAAGCCCGGCAACCATGACCATCCCTTTGGCTGTGCTCGGGCTGGGGGCGATTGCCGCCGGGATGATCTGGTTCGGCTCTTTCTTCGGTTCGCATGAAGACGTGAATGCCTTCTACGGCGTACCCGCGCATCAGCAAGAGGCGGCGGGCGCTGAAGACACCCCTGACAGTGCAACTGCCGATACAGGCGGTGGCGACGACACGCACGATGCGCACGACACGCACGACGCGGGTGAAATGGCCGGTGCTGCGGGCTGGACGCCGGGGCAGGGCGCTGTCTTTACCCATCCGGACAACCATGTTCTGGACGCTGCCCACCATGCGCCGAAATGGGTGAAGGCACCGCCCCTTGTCGCGATGCTGCTGGGTTTCGCTCTGGCCTATCTTTTTTATATCCGCCGGCCCGATCTGCCGCGCCGTCTGGCCGCGAACCAGCCGATCACCTATCGCTTCATTCTGAACAAGTGGTATGTGGATGAACTTTATGACGGGGTTTTCGTCCGCCCGGCCGGGGCGATTGGCCGCTTTTTGTGGAAACGCGGCGACGGGTCGGTCATCGACGGGTTCCTGAACGGTGTCGCCATGGGAATCATTCCGTTCCTCACCCGGCTCGCCGGCCGCGCGCAGTCCGGCTATATCTTCACCTACGCCTTTGCCATGGTGATCGGGGCCGTCGTCCTGATCACCTGGATGTCGATCAGCGGAGGGGCTGAATAACCATGGATAACCTGCTTTCCATCGTTACGTTCATCCCGCTTCTTGCCGCCGGGATACTGGTGCTGTTTCTGCGGGGCGAGGACGCCAGCGCGCGGCGCGCGGCGAAATGGCTGGCGCTGGTGGCGACTGTGGCGACTTTCCTGCTGTCCCTCTTCGTTCTCTCCGGCTTCGATGCGCACGACACCGGCTTTCAGATGGTCGAGGAGGCAGAATGGATTCTCGGCCTCGGATACAAGATGGGCGTGGACGGGATCAGCGTTCTTTTCGTCATGCTGACCACCTTCCTGATGCCGCTGGTGATCCTTGCCTGCTGGGACGCGACGCATCGGGTCAAGGACTTCATGATTGCCTTTCTGGTGCTTGAAACCCTGATGCTGGGCGTCTTCACGGCGCTGGATCTGATTCTGTTCTATCTGTTCTTCGAGGCCGGTCTGATCCCGATGTTCCTGATCATCGGCATCTGGGGCGGCCGAGAGCGCATCTATGCGGCGTTCAAGTTCTTTCTCTACACCTTCATCGGCTCGGTCCTGATGCTGGTTGCGATGATCGCGATGTATTTCGACGCGGGCACCACGGATATTCCGACGCTGCTGAACCACCGGTTCGGCTCGGAAACGATGAGCGTCGCGGGCTTTCGGATCATCGGCGGTTTGCAGACGTTGTTATGGCTGGCCTTCTTCGCCTCCTTCGCGGTGAAGATGCCGATGTGGCCGGTTCATACATGGCTGCCGGATGCCCATGTGCAGGCTCCGACCGCGGGTTCGGTGGTTCTGGCCGCGATCCTGCTGAAGATGGGGGGCTACGGGTTTCTGCGGTTCAGCCTGCCGATGTTCCCGGTTGCCTCGGATCTTCTGGCGCCGCTGATTTTCTGGATGAGCGCGATTGCCATCGTCTACACCTCGCTGGTGGCGCTGGCGCAGGAGGACATGAAAAAGCTGATCGCCTATTCTTCGGTCGCCCATATGGGGTATGTGACGATGGGGATTTTCGCGGCGAACCAGCAGGGGATAGATGGCGCGATCTTCCAGATGCTCAGCCACGGCTTCATCTCCGGCGCGCTGTTTCTTTGCGTGGGCGTGATCTATGACCGGATGCACACCCGCGACATTGACGCCTATGGCGGTCTTGTGAACCGGATGCCGGCCTATGCGCTGGTCTTCATGTTCTTCACCCTGGCCAATGTGGGCCTGCCGGGAACATCGGGGTTTGTCGGCGAATTCCTGATCCTGATGGGCATCTTCCAGGCCAATACCTGGGTGGCGCTGTTCGCGACTTCCGGCGTGATCCTGTCTGCGGCTTACGCGCTGTGGCTTTATCGTCGCGTGGTGATGGGGGAGCTTCTGAAAGAGGCCCTGCTGTCGATCACCGACATGACCGGGCGCGAGCGTCTGACCTTTGCGCCGCTGATCGCGATGACGCTGCTGCTGGGCGTCTATCCGTCGCTGGTCACAGATCTGATCGGACCTTCGGTCGAGGCGCTGATCTCTGACTATCACGCGGCGCTGCCGATGACGGATGGCGCCACGCAAGTTGCCGCATCACATTGAGGTGGGTTCGATGATCTTTTCCGATATTTCCGCCGTCCTGCCGGAGATCGTGCTTGCCGTCTTTGCGATGGGGGCGCTGGTCGGCGCGGTCCATAACGGGCAGGACAGGCTGACGCCGATGCTGACCTGGGCGACTGCCGCAGTGATGATCGCGCTGGGTTTCTGGATCGGGTTCGGCATGTCGGGCACGCAGACGGCCTTTGGCGGGGCCTTCATCGGCGACGGCTTCGCCCGGTTTGCCAAAACCGCCATCCTCTGGTCCGCTGCGGTGGTTCTGGTCATGAGCCTCGATTACCTGTCCAGACGCGACCTGCTGCGCTTTGAACTGCCCCTGCTGGTGGCGCTGGCCGTGGTCGGCATGATGATGATGGTTTCCGCGGGCGACCTGATGGCGCTCTACATGGGGCTGGAGCTGCAATCGCTCTCACTCTACGTCGTGGCCTCGCTGCGCCGGGACAACCTGAAATCGACCGAGGCCGGGTTGAAGTATTTCGTTCTCGGCGCGCTGAGTTCCGGCCTGCTCCTGTATGGGTGTTCACTGACCTACGGCTTTGCCGGGACGACGCTGTTCTCGGGCATCGTCTCTACCGTGCATGAGGGACATGTCGGGACAGGGCTGCTGTTCGGCCTTGTTTTCATCATCACCGGTCTGGCCTTCAAGGTCTCTGCGGCGCCGTTCCACATGTGGACCCCGGACGTTTACGAAGGCGCGCCGACGCCGGTCACGGCCTTCTTCGCGACAGCGCCCAAGATGGCGGCGATGGGCCTTTTTGCCCGGGTCATGCACGATGCGTTCGGCGCGGCTTCGGCGGATTGGTCGCAGATCATCGCGCTGCTGTCGGTGGCGTCCATGTTCCTGGGCGCCGTGGCGGCGATCGGTCAGCGCGACATCAAGCGCCTGATGGCATATTCGTCCATCTCGCACATGGGCTTTGCCCTGATGGGGCTGGCGGCCGGCACGCAGTTCGGTGTGCAGGCGATGCTGATCTACATGGCGATCTATGTGACCATGAATCTGGGCGTCTTCGCCTTTGTCCTGTCGCTGGAACGCGACGGAAAACCGGTGACGGACATCGACAGCCTGCACCAGTATTCACGGCAGGAACCGCTGCGCGCGCTTTGTATGCTGATCCTTCTGTTCAGCCTTTCGGGCGTCCCGCCGATGGTGGGCTTCTTCGGCAAGTTCCATGTGTTGCACGCGGCGGTAGAGGCAGGCATGGCCTGGCTGGCGGTTGCCGGGGTGATCGCCTCGGTCATCGGCGCCTTCTATTACATCCGCATCGTTTATTTCATGTATTTCGGTGAAGAGCGCGAAGCACTGGATAAATCCACATCGCTCGCGCCTGCGGCGGTACTTGTCGCCAGCGCCGGAATCATGCTGTTCGGTATCGTGAACCTGTTCGGGGTCGAGGGCGTGGCGGCGATGGCCGCAGAAGCTCTTGTCCGCTGATCATCGCTGGCCGGAGGGAGTCGGCCGCACCGTACTGGATGAGATCGACAGCACCAACGCCGAGGCACGGCGGCGTGCGCCGGGCCTGACGGGGCCGGAATGGATTCTGGCCCTCCGGCAGACGCGCGGCCGTGGCCGCCGCGGGCGGCTCTGGGCCGATCCGGCGGGAAATTTCTCGGCCACTCTGGTCATGCGCCCGGCCGGGGCGGCGGAAACCATCGCCCTTCGATCCTTTGTCGCGGCGCTGGCGGTGTTCGATGCCTGCGTCGCGGTTGCCGGCCGGGCAGAGCCGTTTTCGCTGAAATGGCCGAATGACGTGCTGTTGAACGGCGGCAAACTTGCCGGAATCCTTCTGGAGTCCTGCGGGGCAGGCGGCAGGGTTGCCTGGCTGGGCACAGGCATCGGCGTCAATCTGGTGTCCACGCCCGCAGTTTCGGCCATTGCCGGGGACGCCGTGCTGCCGGTCAGCCTGCTGGCGGAAACCGGGATACGGGTCACGCCAGAGGCGTTTCTGGATATTCTCGCCCCCTCCCATGCCCGGCGGGAACGGCAGTTTGCCGCCTGCGGCTTTGAACCGATCCGCAGGGCCTGGCTGGACCGCGCCGCCCGGATTGGCGACACCATCACTGCCCGCACCATGCGCGATGAGATGACCGGGACTTTTGAAACGGTGGACGAGGGCGGTAATCTCGTGCTGAAGACATCCGCCGGACGGCGCGCCATCGCCGCCGCCGATGTGTTTTTCTGAAGAGGAGAAGCCCATGCTTCTGGCCATCGACTGCGGCAACACGAACACCGTCTTTTCCGTCTGGGACGGGGAGAAATTCCTTTGCACCCTGCGCACCGCGACCGAGCATCGGCGCACCGCGGATCAATACTATGTCTGGCTTTCGACGCTGCTGGCGCATCACCGGATTCCCTTTGACATGGATGAGGTCATCATCTCATCGACCGTGCCGCGCGTGGTCTGGAACCTGCGCCTTTTCGCGGACCGGTATTGCAACACCCGCCCGCTGGTGGTGGGAAAGCCGGAATGCCTGTTGCCGGTGGATGTGCGTGTGGACGAAGGCACGCAGGTGGGGCCGGATCGCCTGGTCAATACGGTGGCGGGACATGATCTGCATGGCGGCGATCTGATCATTGTCGATTTTGGCACGGCGACCACCTTTGACGTTGTGGCCGGGGACGGGGCCTACATCGGCGGTGTCATCGCGCCGGGTGTGAACCTGAGCCTTGAAGCCCTGCATCAGGCCGCCGCCGCCCTGCCGCATGTGGACATCAGCAAACCCCGGTCGGTTATCGGCGCCAATACCGTCGCCTGTATGCAATCGGGTGTGTTTTGGGGTTACGTCGGATTGATCCGTGAGATATGCACACGGATCAAGGCGGAACGGGCGCGTCCCATGACCGTGCTGTCCACCGGAGGGCTGGCGCCCCTCTTTCAACAGGCCGAACAGCTTTTCGACCATTTCGAAGACGATCTGACCATGCATGGGCTGACAGCCATCCACCGATATAATACCGATACGGCGTCGATGTGATACGCCATGACAGGAGAACCGATTTTCAATGAGCAAGAGTGACCGTCTGATCTATCTTCCCCTCGGCGGCGCCGGGGAGGTTGGCATGAACGCCTATGTCTACGGTTACGGCCCGCCCGGCAGGGAGCGTCTGATCCTCGTCGATCTGGGCGTGACCTTCCCGGATATGGATACCGCGCCCGGTGTGGATCTTGTCTTTCCGGACATCGCGTGGCTGGCAGGGAACGCCAAACGGCTGGAGGCGATCTTCATCACCCATGCGCATGAGGATCATGTGGGCGCCATCGGGCATCTGTGGCGCCGGCTGAAAGCGCCCGTCCATGCGCGCGTCTTCACGGCCCACCATGCCCGCCGGAAGATGGAAGAGCAGGCCGCCCCCGGCAATCAGGTATTCACCGCATCGCCGTGGCCGGAACAGGTGGCAGCCGGGCCGTTCAGGGTTTCGTTCATGCCGCTCAGCCATTCCATTCCCGAAAGCTCCGGCCTGGTGATCGACACGCCTGCGGGGCGGGTCGTGCATACGGGCGATTTCAAGCTGGACGAGACCCCCCTGATGGGCGATTCGTTCGATCCCCGGCTCTGGGCGGATGTCGCCGGGGCGGGGGTCAAGGCGCTGGTCTGTGACTCCACCAATGTCTTTTCAACCCATGAAGGCCGGTCCGAGGCGTCCGTGGGGCCGGAGATCGAGGAGCTTGTGCGCAATGCCTCGGGGATGGTTGTGGCGACGACCTTTGCTTCCAACGTTGCGCGGGTTCTCACTCTGGCTCAGGCAGGCATGGCGGCGGGCCGATCGGTCTGCCTGTTGGGCCGCGCCATGCACCGGATGATCGGGGCCGCGATTTCGACCGGGGTGCTTGCCGATTTCCCGTCCGTGATCGGCCCCGAGAATGCACGGGACATCCCGCGTGAAAACCTGATGCTGATCGTGACCGGCAGCCAGGGAGAGCGCCGCGCGGCCTCTGCCCAACTGGCGCGCGGACAGTATCGCGGATTGAGCATGGCCGAGGGGGACATGTTCCTGTTTTCTTCCAAGACCATTCCGGGCAATGAGCGCGGGGTGATTTCGGTGATCAATGCGTTTTCCGGGATGGGCGTGGATGTCGTCGATGACCGTTCGGACCGCTATCACGTCTCGGGCCATGCCAACCGCCCGGACCTGGCGCGCGTGCATGACATCATGAATCCGCAGATGGTGATCCCGATGCACGGCGAGCTCCGGCATTTGCGGGAGCATGTGAAACTCGCAAAATCCGGGGGGCGTCCGGGGGCGCTGGCCGTGAATGGCACGATGCTTGATCTGACTGGCGATCTGCCGGTGGTCGCGGGACATGTGGAAACAGGCCGGACCTATCTGGACGGCACGGTGCAGATTGGCGCGCTGGACGGCGTTGTGCGCGACCGGCTTCGCATGGCCATGAACGGTCATGTCATTGTAACGCTGATCATCGACGAAGAGAATGATCCCCTGGGCGAGCCATGGGTCGAAACCATGGGCCTGCCGGAGACCGGGGGGTCCGGTGCGCCACTGGTTGACGTGCTGGAGGAAGCGCTGGGCAAGTTCGTGAACCGTATGGACAACAGGACGCTGATGGATGACGACAAGCTGGAGGAAGCGCTGGGCCGCGAAACCCGTCGCGCCGCACTTGACGAGATCGGCCGCAAGCCGGAGGTGACGGTGATCGTCAGCCGTCTGTCAGCCTGATCCGCAATGATCCGCAACCTGTCGCCGCCAGAGACCTGAAGTAAAGCGCCTTTCCACGGGGCAAGGCATGACACACATCCGCACATTCGTGGCTGCGGCAGGGGGTCAACCGGCGTGGCGTTCTGCAAAGCTCATGGCGATGAAGGCGGGCGGGTGATCGCCCATGCCGATGACCTTGCCGTTCTTGCCGGGGGCGTTGTCAGAGCGCCCCTGCCGGGGCTTTGCCGGTGATTTTTTCGGCGCCGTCGCGGCTGCCGTCCGGGTTTTGTCGCTTTCTTTCGCGGCCAGGCGCGGGCGGTCGCGCCGGGGTTTGCCGTCATTGCCCGATTCGCTGGCCCCCTTGACCGGTGGCTGCGGGTTTTCCATGCGCGGGATGTTCTGCCGCACGAGTTTCTCTACGGCGTCGAGGTTCTTTTCATTCTGCGGCGCGCAGATCATGAGCGCCTTGCCGGCGCGGCCGGCGCGACCGGTGCGGCCTATGCGATGAACATAATCCTCGGCATGGCTGGGGACATCGAAATTGAACACATGGCTGACATTCGGAATATCCAGACCGCGCGCGGCAACGTCGGAGGCGCAAAGAAAGCGGATGGCGCCATCGCGGAAGCCATTGAGCGTTTCGGTGCGTCTGGATTGCTCCATATCCCCGTGGATCGGTGCCGCGTTGTAGCCGTGTTCCCGCAGCGACTTTGCGCATATATCGACCTCTGTCTTGCGGTTGCAGAAGATGATCGCGTTGGTGCAATCGTCGCCCTCGGCATCAATCAGATCCCGCAGCAGTTTGCGCTTCCCGCTCGCCGCCCGATCCCGGCTCCCTGCCTTGAACATCACGACGGACTGTTCGATGTTTTCGCCTGTCGTCGCCGCGCGGGAGACCTCGATCCTGGCGGGATTCGACAGGAACATGTTGGTGATGCGTTCGATCTCCGGCGCCATTGTCGCCGAAAAGAACAATGTCTGGCGCGTGAAGGGCGTAAGGCCGAAGATGCGCTCTATATCCGGGATGAAGCCCATATCGAGCATCCGGTCCGCTTCATCCACCACCATGACCTGAACACCGGTCAGCAACAGCTTGCCGCGTTCAAAGTGATCCAGCAGGCGGCCCGGCGTGGCGATCAGAACATCCACCCCCCTGTCGATCAACACATCCTGTTCCTTGAAACTGACACCGCCGATAAGAAGCGCCTTGGTCAGTTTGACGTGCCGGGAATAGGCGTCGAAGTTTGCGGCAACCTGCGCGGCAAGTTCGCGGGTCGGGCACAGGACCAGACTGCGCGGCATCCGCGCGCGGGCGCGCCCTCTGGCCAGCATCGTGATCATTGGCAGGGTAAAGCTGGCGGTCTTGCCGGTGCCTGTCTGTGCGATTCCAAGCACATCGCGCCCTTCCAGCACATGCGGAATGGCATCGGCCTGAATCGGCGTCGGAATCTCATAGCCAGCGTCTTCGACAGCTTTCAGAACTTTCGGATGCAGTTCAAGATCGGCGAATTTTGTCATTCTGTTCCGTGTTCCACGGCGCATATTGCCGTATCGGGTTGCAGGGGCATCCGGCCTGGCCGGGCAAAGGTTATCCACAAGCCCCCATAGCGGCACGGAGATAACGAATTTGCAGCAAAAGGTCAATCGCCGGGCAGACTGTGCGCACAGCGGGCGGCGCAACCGGTCATCTGTTCCCCGATCAGTGGAAAACCGTCAATAAATCAGGTCATCATCTCCTTGGTCGCGGACAGGGTGATGTCGTTGTGGTCGCGCCTGACCCTGTCAATATCCCATTGCAGTCTGGTCAGATAGACGATGTCGCCATCATGGTCATGTGCGATATGTTGCCGGTTTGCATTCACAAACTTGTTCACAGCCTCCGCGGGGCCATGCACCCAGCGGGCCGAAGTGAAGCGGGAGGCTTCAAAGCGTACCGGCAGGCCGTATTCAAGTTCGATGCGGCTGCCCAGAACCTCCAATTGCAGGGCGCCGACAACGCCGACGATGAAACCGGAACCGGTATCGGGCCTGAAAACCTTGGCCGCGCCCTCTTCGGCGAATTGCATCAGGGCCTTTTCCAGATGTTTGGCCTTCATCGGGTCGCCCGCCCGCACGGTTTGCAGAATCTCCGGCGCGAAAGAGGGGATGCCGGTGGCGCGCAGCGCCTCGCCCTCGGTCAATGTATCGCCGATGCGCAACTGGCCGTGATTGGGGATGCCGATGATGTCGCCCGCCCAGGCTTCTTCCGCCAGAGCGCGATCAGCCGCCAGGAACAGCACGGGGTTCGACACGGCCATCGGTTTTCCGGTGCGCACATGGATCAGTTTCATTCCGCGCCTGAAATGGCCCGAGGCCATGCGCACGAAGGCAACGCGGTCGCGGTGCCTGGGGTCCATGTTGGCCTGCACCTTGAAGACAAAGCCCGCCACCGTCTTTTCCGCGGGCGCGATCCGGCGGGGGGTGGCCTGTTGTGGCTGCGGCTCCGGCCCATAGGCGCCGATCCCGTCCATCAGTTCCCTGACGCCGAAGGAATTGATGGCGGACCCGAACCATATCGGGGTCATGGCGCCGTTCAGCAGCGCCTGACGATCCGGCGGCGGCAGCAGTTCCTTCGCCATCCCGATCTCTTCCAGAAACCGGTTCAGCAGATGCGCGGGCACATGTTCGGCCAGTTTCGGATCATCCAGCCCGTCGATCCCGATTGATTCAGCCACGCGGTTGCGGTCGGCCCGGTCCATCAGTTCCAGCCGGTCGCGAAGAATGTCATAACAGCCGATGAATTCCCGGCCCATGCCGATGGGCCAACTGGCAGGCGTGACATCCATGGCGAGGTTTTCCTGAATCTCGTCGATGATTTCGAACGTGTCGCGCGCCTCGCGGTCCATCTTGTTGCAGAAGGTCAGGATTGGCAGGTCGCGCAAGCGGCAGATTTCGAAAAGTTTCCGCGTCTGGCTTTCGATGCCTTTGGCCCCGTCAATCACCATGATCGCCGCGTCAACCGCCGTCAGCGTGCGATAGGTGTCTTCGGAAAAGTCGCTGTGGCCGGGCGTGTCCACCAGATTGAACCGGAAAGTCCCGTAATCGAATGACATGGCGGATGCAGAGACCGAAATCCCGCGCTCCTGCTCCATCTTCATGAAGTCGGAGCGCGTGCGCCGCGCGGCACCCTTGGCGCGGACCTGCCCGGCCAGTTGTATCGCGCCACCATAAAGAAGAAACTTCTCGGTCAGCGTCGTTTTGCCCGCATCCGGGTGCGAGATGATGGCAAAAGTGCGCCGCCGGGCGATCTCGGCAGGCAGGTCGGGCGTGTTTGTCATGGGGTCCGGCATGGCGCGGATATAGGCGAGCCGGGACCGGAGGGCAATCTGCAAACCCGGATCGGGGCATCGTGCAACGAATTGCCGGGCATCGGCGCCCCGGCGCGCGCGTCGAAGGTGGCGGCGACCGGCGGGTTTCCCCTGATCCCTAATGCCTGAAGGTTGTCGGCCACAGTGACAGGGCGGCGGCTGCGGCGGTGGGCAATGCACTGCATCCGGCGAAACGCGAACGCTCCGGCGACACGTCAATGTTGATCAGCGTGAATTCCTCGCCCGTCGCCGGGGTTGCAAGGGGCAGCAGATACACTTCGGTGATCGCGTGATCAATCAGGTCGGTTTCGACGATCAGGAACGCTTCGAAGGACCGGCCATCGTTGAACATGAAGGTGAGTGCGCAATCCAGAAAGAGCGGCGCGACAGGCAGCCCGGCCACTGATCCCCAGGCGTCGCATTGGTGGTCGGGATCGCTGTTCGCCCTCAGCGACAGGGGCAGGACCACCGCATCGCCGGAGAGCGCATATGAGTATCCGGGAACAAGATCATCGGCAATGGACAGGGGGGCGTCCATGTCAATTCCATGTGTCACGCGTATCGCGCCGGACGGATATACGAGAACGGTCTGTCCTGCATCTGTCGTACTATTCATCTGCCACAGCCCAACACTTGCGCCGGATACCTGTCGAATTCATCGGATTTCACGCATTCCCTTTTCACGCATTGCCGGTTGCATCGGGATGAAAGGCCGGTAGATTCCCGGTGCAACGCCGCTTTTGGATACGCAACATGGGGTGCGAATGATGGATATGGGGTTAAAGGGAAAGCGCGCGCTGGTTTGCGCCGCTTCCAGGGGGCTGGGCAGAGGCTGTGCAGAGGCGCTGGCCGCAGAAGGCGTCGAGGTGGTCATCAACGCGCGGACCGAGGAAACCCTGGTGAAAACCGCGCAGGAGATTTCCGGGGCGCATGGTGTGCCGGTGACAGCCCTTGCAGCGGACATCACAACCGAAAAGGGGCGCGCCAGGGTACTGGCGGCAGCCGGGCAGGTCGATATTCTTGTCAACAATGCGGGCGGGCCGCCGCCGGGGGTGTGGAGCGACTGGGACCGCGATGATTTCATTGCCGCCCTGGATGCCAACATGCTGACGCCGGTCGCCCTGATGAAGGCGCTGCTGCCCGCCATGATGGAGCGCGGCTGGGGCCGTGTGGTCAATATCACCAGCCAGTCGGTCAAATCTCCGATCCCGGTGCTGGGGCTGTCCAATTCGGCGCGTGCGGGCCTGACGGGTTATGTCGCCGGTACTGCGCGCCAGGTGGCGCCCGCCGGCGTTACCATCAACAACCTGCTGCCGGGGATACATGCAACGGATCGGGCGGCCAGCCTCGACAGGGGCGTTGCGGACGCCAGGGGCATCTCGATGGACGAAGCGCGGGCCGAGCGCGAGGCGACGATTCCCGCCCGGCGTTACGGCACGCCGCAGGAGTTCGGGGCGGCCTGCGCCTTTCTCTGTTCGCAACATGCGGGGTTTGTCGTCGGGCAGAACATTCTGCTGGATGGCGGCGCCGTGAACGCCACGTTCTGAAGATTGTTCGCAATAACCGGGCGGCGCGTGTTGTCACGCCGGCCCGATGGGGTTGCGGGCGCTTTTGCCGGCTGATAGCTACGAATAGCTGAGCGTTTTGCTCAGGTTGTAACCGTTCTGGCAGAGAGGCCCGCGTGAACGCCGGGATACCCCGACTGGAAATTCGCGATATTGTTCGCCAATTCGAAGGCCGGACAGTCGTTGATCATGTGTCCCTGCGGGTCATGCCGGGGCAGGTGACGTGTCTGCTTGGTCCGTCGGGCTGCGGCAAGAGCACCGCGCTGCGGATCATCGCGGGCGTGGACATGCAGGACGAAGGTGAGATTTACGCCGACGGTCAACTGATGTGCGACACGATCTATCGCGTCCCGCCGGAGCGCCGCTCGATCGGGTTGATGTTCCAGGATTTTGCGCTCTTCCCCCATCTGACGGTCGCCCAGAATGTCGGGTTCGGTCTGAAAGCGGCCAAGGCGGGGAAATCCGCGCGGGTGTCGGAATTGCTGGCGCGTGTGGGCCTTTCGGCCTGTGCCGATCAACATCCCCATCAGTTGTCAGGGGGCGAGCAGCAACGTGTCGCACTGGTCCGGGCGCTGGCGCCGCGACCGCGTATCATGCTGATGGACGAGCCGTTCTCGGGCCTTGATGACAGGTTGCGCGACGACATCCGCGACGAGACGCTGGCGGTGCTGAAGGAGGAGGGCGCGGCGGTTCTGCTTGTCACCCATGAGCCTGCCGAAGCCATGCGCATGGCCGATGAGATTGCCCTGATGCGTCAGGGGCGGATCGTTCAGCAGGGTGCGCCCTACAATATCTACAACGCCCCGCGTGACCTTGCCGCGGCGGCCTTCTTTTCCGACATCAACATCATTCGCGGTATGGTCGAAGGCGCCCTGACGGCGACCCCGTTCGGGCAGTTTCTTGCCCCCGGCATTGCCGATGGCACCACCGTGGACATCGTTTTTCGCCCGCAGCATGTACGGATTGATTTCGACCGTGACGGCAAGGGGCCATCGCCTTCGACACGGGACGGGGTCGCGGCGCGCGCAACCGTGGTGCGGGCGCGCTTCATGGGGCGTGAAAGTCTGGTGGAGTTTCAAATGGAACGGGGGAATGTGCCGGTGCAGGCGACAATTCCGTCGGTTTTCCTGCCGCAGCCGGGCACGGCGTTGTGGTTGTCGGTTCCAAGGGACAAGTGTTTCGTGTTTCCGGCGCAGGGCCCATGATCCGGGGCGAAGAATCGAAAACGCGCCTGCCGGGTCGATTGCCTGCGCGTTCACCCTATGATTCCCGCCGGTAAGGCCATAAATTGGGAATCGATATTACGGAATGGCGGATCGCCGTTCCTTGCGGGAGAAAGAAAATGTTCAACAATATCGGCCTGCCCGGCCTTCTTCTGATCGCTGTCGTGGTTCTGGTGCTTTTCGGTCGCGGCAAGATTTCTTCGCTGATGGGCGAAGTTGGCAAGGGTATCACCGCCTTCAAGAAGGGTGTCGATGATGGCAAGAAGGAAATCGAAGATGCCGCCGACGCAGAGAGTGCGCACGATGTGACGCCAGAGGCGGAAAACGACAGGGCCTGATCGCCGCCCGATAACAGGAAGCATTGATGTTGGATATTGGCTGGACCGAACTGCTCGTCATCGGGGTCGTCGCCCTGATTGTGGTCGGCCCCAGAGACCTGCCGGTCATGTTTCGCACCCTCGGGCGTTTTACCGGCAAGGCGCGCGGGATGGCGCGGGACTTTCAGCGCGCCATGGACAAGGCGGCGGATGAGTCGGGCGTGCGCGATATTGGCAAGACCATCCGCAAGGCCGCCGATCCCGGCTCCATGGGGACGGATGTTCTGAAAGACGCCGCAAAGACCTGGACCGGTTCGGCAAGCGTTGCAGGCAGCGCAGGCAGCGAAAAAACGCCGGCGCCGGCTGTCATGACCGCAGAACGGGCCGAAGCCGCGAAGAAGATTCAGAAGGCCGCGGCGAAGATTGCCGGAGAGCGTCTGAAGGCCGAAGCGGCGATTGCCGAAAACGCTCCGGCGGAAACGGCGCAGGCGTCTGGTTCCGAAGATGCGGTGACGACGCCCGCCCCGGTTCATCGGGAAGGCGAAACCACATGAGCGCCGACGAAATCGAGGACAGCGCCGCGCCGTTGATCGAGCATCTGGCAGAGTTGCGGACGCGGCTGATCCATTCCGTCGTGGCCCTGATCGTCGGCATGGTCATCTGTTTCGGCGTTGCCACCCCGGTTTTCAATTTTCTGACCGCGCCCCTGTGTCAGGTGCTGGCCGAGAGCGGGCAGGATTGCGCCCTGATCTTCATCAGCCCGCAGGAGGGCTTTTTCGTCGCAATCAGAATATCGCTTCTGGGCGGGTTCATCCTGGCCTTTCCCTATATCGGGATGCAGATGTGGCGTTTTGTGGCGCCCGGCCTTTACAGCACGGAAAGGAACGCTTTCCTGCCCTTTCTGGTCGCATCGCCTTTCATGTTCCTGTCGGGCGCGGCGTTCGCCTTTTATGTCGTGACACCGCTGGCTTATGATTTCTTTCTCGGCTTCCAGCAACTGGGCGCGCACGGAGAGGCGCTTTCGTCGCCCACCGGGCCGCAGGCGCCCAGCGTCGTCTTTCAGGGCTCTGCCCAGGAATACCTGAACCTGACGATCAAGTTCATCGTGGCGTTCGGCCTGTGTTTCCAGTTACCGGTTCTGCTGACCCTGATGGGCAAGGCCGGGCTGGTCAGTTCGGAGGGTCTGGGCGCGGTGCGCAAATATGCGGTGGTCGGCATTCTGGTGCTGGCGGCGCTGGTCACGCCGCCGGATGTCATCACCCAGATCATCCTGTTCGTCGTGGTTTACGGCCTTTACGAGGTTTCCATCTTCCTCGTCCGCCGGGTCGAGAGGCGGCGCGACGCCCGGTTGCGGGCAGAGGGGCTGCTGGACGACGAAGACGAAGAAGCGGCGGACCGGGGATGAGCGACGGGGCGCTGGAAAGGATTGCCGCAGCGCTTGAACGGCTCAGCCCGCCGCCCGGTGGCGGCACCGATTTCGACATGGCGGACGCATTTGTCTGGCATCCGGAGTCCGACCGGCCCGTCCCGGTGTCCGAGGTCAACCGGATTGATCTGTCGCTGCTTGTCGGCATCGACCGTTCGCGCGATACGCTGCTGGAAAACACGCTGCGATTCGCCCGTGGCCTGCCCGCCAACAACGCGCTTTTGTGGGGCGCGCGCGGGATGGGCAAGTCCTCGCTGGTCAAGGCGGTCCATGCCGAGGTGCTGCGTCAGGGGCCTGCCCTGAAAATCGTCGAGGTACAGCGCGAAGACGTGGCCTCTGTCGGGCGCTTGCTGACGCAACTGCGCGATCGGCCTTTCCGGTTCCTGCTGTTCTGCGATGACCTGTCCTTTGGCCATGATGACCAGCATTACAAATCGCTGAAGGCGGTTCTGGATGGCGGGATCGAGGGGCGGCCCGACAATGTGGTGTTCTACGCGACATCGAACCGCCGCCACCTGATGCCGCGCGACATGATCGAGAATGAACGCTCCTCGGCGATCAACCCGTCCGAGGCGGTGGAGGAGAAAGTGTCGCTGTCGGATCGGTTCGGACTGTGGCTGGGCTTCCACCCCTGTGATCAGGATGCGTATCTGGCGATGATCCGGGGCTATTGCGATGCCTACGGGGTGGAGATCGACGAGACCACCCTGCGCGCCGAGGCCATCGAATGGCAGGCCACGCGCGGCAGCCGGTCGGGCCGCGTGGCCTGGCAGTATTTCACCGATCTGGTCGGGCGCAGGGGCCTGCGACCATAGCTGAAGGTCGGCAAACGCAGATCACGCGCCGGATACGGGGGGGCCAGCCGATCCATGGCGGAGGTTTCGCGGCGTCAGTTCAAAAGTGGCATGGGGTCGATGGCGTCGAAGCCCCTGCGCACCTCGAACCGATCGATTCCCGAATTGCCGCCGTTCTCACAGGGGCGGATGATTCTTCTCAAGGGTTTTCCAGTCATTGGCGAAAGCATTGAGAACAAGCGCATTTACGGTTGCGAGAAATGTGGGGCGATCAAACCCCTCGGGATCATTTGCAACGGGAATGTCCTCCTCCTTTTTCAGCCAGTCCGGAAAGGGGGCAATGAAGGCGTAATGGTGCCCTGGCACAGTTTCAACATTAACCGGGAGCATCTTCGAGGTGGCCTGGCGTAGTGGTTCGATGTGAAAACGGGGTTTGGCAATCTGGTCGCCATCAATGGCGATCATGGTGAGGTTTTGAAGATCAAGGCCATCTGCAACATTGAACCCCTGAGAGACCGTCGCCACCAGAACGGCGCGGCCCGTGATGAAGGGGGCATGCCGGAAAGGGTCTGGTGTCGGGCGCAGTTTCGGGCTGAATTTGAATGAATGAAAGAACCGGAAAAAATAGCCTGGATCAATATCGCAGAATTCTGGATCCCCGGTGCTGTTTTCAGCGCAATATTGATCGACTTTCCTGCTGTCAAAGCCTGCGCCTGCGGCTCAAAGTATGGTCGCGCCGCCAAGAGAATATCCCAAACCGTTGACTGGATCATCCGAGAGAATTGGCCCAATATCCGAATCGGCGCGCACGGCTTCAAGCGCTCGTAACAGTTCAAGATAGCGATGATCCAAAGCCGCAGCCGTTCTGGAACCACCAATCAGGTAGTCAGCCTGATGGTCCGGAGCGACAACGACAAACCCTGAGTCGGCAAGTACTTGTGCAGTCGGATGATGATTGCGATACCGCCCCCCGTGACCGTGCGACATCAGTATCGTCTGATATTTTCCGGGTCGTGGTGGTGCATCCTTGGCCATTTCAGTTTCAAAAGGACCAAGGCGTTGCCATTTTGCGGGAGCATCCGTCGGATACCAGACGCCAAACCGCACATTTTCGCCTTGCAATTCCCTGAAACCGGCCGAGTATGATGGCGCTCCCCAAAGCGTGATGCACAACACGCCCAGTCCAGCCAGCGTTACCAGTCCAGCCGGCGTTGAACGAACCGTACCCGGCGCGTGACTGATAACATGATCAGACAACAATGGACGCACTGGAGCAATCGACCTTGAAGGCAAGTTTACAGGTTTCCGAATTTTCCTTCTGCAACGTATCCACTGCACAAGCATTCACCTCGATTGCAAAAGCGGCATGGGGTCGATGGCGTCGAAGCCCCTGCGCACCTCGAACCGGATGAAAGGCGGCGTGCTGCTGCGCACCTCGGCAATTTTCCGGCCACGGGTCACGGTCTGTCCCCTCTCGACCACGATATTGGCAATGTTGGCGTATACGGTCAGAAGATTGTCCGCATGTCGGATCACCAGAACGGGAACGTTTTCCGTATCCTGTGTTATCGCCGCAACGGTTCCGTCGCCCGCGGCGCTGACCGTTGCGCCCACCGGCGCCGCAATATCGATGCCCGAATTGCCGCCTTTCTCATAGGGGCGAATGATATTGCCGTTCACGGGAAAGAGCAGTCGGGACCGGCTTGATCCGGTTTGCTGCCCGGAGAGGGACGGGGACGGCGGCGCTTCGGGCCGGGCGGTGGCGGTCGTGTCATCTTCCGGCAGCGGGGTGGCGGCGCTCGGCGGCGTCGGTGTCGGGGATCCCTCGCCGGGGCCTGACACCGTGTCGGCGGCGGCGGCGGGCGCGGTTTCCGCTGCTACGGGGATCAGCAGATACTGGCCCTCACGGATCACGAGGTCTGAATCGAGGCCGTTCCATTCTGCCAGCGCCTGCACCGACACATTGTAAAGCCGGGCGACGGAATATGCCGTCTCGCCGCGTTCTGTCCGGTGCCTGACGGGTTCCCTGCCGGTTTGCGGCAGGCTGGCCTGCGGCTGATCCGCGCCGGCCCGGTCAATGGCCGCCCCGGCGATGGTTTCGACATCAATCCCGTCGGTGGCGGGGCGGATCGGGCCGGTTGCGATTGCGCCTGTGGCGGGGGATGGTTCCGCCACCCGTTCCGGCAACACGATGATTTCGCCTTCCCGCAGCACGGCCTCCGGGGCGACGGCGTTGTAGCGCGACAGGCTTGCAGGATCGACGCTGATCCGGTTTGCCACATCGGTGATCGTGTCGCCCTGCCGGGCCACCACGACCTGATAGCCCGGATAGGAAATCACGCCCCGATTGTCCGGCTCCGGCCGCGGTGCGAATTTCTGGCGCACGGCGTCCGAGGTATCGAACGCATTGCCGAAAGTGTCGCGAATATCGTAGTCGAGCGTGCCGCAGGCGCCCAGGGCCAGGATCGCGCAGCCCGCTGTCAGGGCGCGCAGGTGAATCCGGGTAAATTCTTGCATTGCTCCGATCCTCGTACACGGGGGCTGTCAACGACCCCTTCCGGTATATACTAGTCTTTTGCCACCCCTTCCAGCAAAGGAACGAAACGCACTGCGCACAGTTCCTCGTAGAGCAGGCCGTCTTCGGTGCGGATGACCTTGATGAGGCTTTGAACCGCGTCGGATTGCCCGACAGGCAGCACCATGACGCCACCTGTGCGCAACTGGGCCAGCAGCGGGCCGGGCGGGTCTTCGGCGGCTGCGGTGACAATGATTCTGTCAAAGGGGGCCTGATCCGGCAGGCCGTGGCTGCCATCGCCGGTAATCACCGTGATATTCGTCATGTCCAGCCGCTCGAACAGGTGGCGGGCCTCGGTGGCCAGCCTGCGGTGGCGCTCTACCGTGTAAACCCGGCGCGCCAGATGGCTGAGCACGGCGGCCTGATAGCCGGAGCCGGTGCCGACCTCCAGCACCTTGTCGCGCGGCTGCACGTCCAGCGCCTGGGTCATGATGGCGACCATCGAGGGCTGGCTGATGGTCTGACCGCAGGCGATGGGCAGGGGCATGTCTTCATAAGTGCGCCCGGCGAACAGTTCGCTGCGCACATGATGGGCGCGGTCGGTCATTTCCATCGCGGTCAGGACGCGCGCGTTGGTGACGCCCCTGGAGCGGAGCGTAAAGAGAAACTGCATTTTGCGCTCGGCGGCACTCGTCATGCGAAAGCGCCGGACAGGCGGTCGAGTGCGTCATGCGCCGTCAGGTCGGCGCGCATCGGCGTGACCGAGATATAGTTGTTCAGATTGGCGTGGGCGTCGGTGCCGTCTTCGGTCGGCGTGTGCTGCGCGCCGCCCTTGATCCAGAGGAATTTCCTGCCCGCCGGGGAATGATGCGGCTCGACCGTAAAGGCGCAATCCTTGCGGAAACCCTGGCGCGTGACGCGGGCGCCCCTGACCGCCCGGGCCGGGCAGGGCGGAAAATTCACGTTGTAGAACATGCGGTAATCGGCGGTATCCGGGGTTTCGGAATCCAGAATGGCCCGAATGACCACCATGCCGTGCATCGCCGTGGCCTCGAACGGATCGTCCAGCCGCGACGTGCCGGGGCCAAGGAACTGTGACAGGGCGATTGCGGGCAGGCCGTGCAGCGCGGCCTCCATCGCGCCGCCGATGGTGCCGGAATAAAGCGTGTTTTCCGCAGCGTTGTTGCCGTGATTGACGCCGGACAGGATCAGGTCGGGCGGCGTGTCGGCCATGACATCGTAAAGCCCGGCCAGCACGCAGTCGGCAGGGGAGCCTTCGGCGGCGTAGCGCCGTTCGTCCAGTCTGGCGATCATCATCGGACGGGTGAAGCTGATGCAATGCCCGACGCCGGATTGTTCGAACGCGGGGGCGACGGTCCAGACTTCGCCCTGCGGGCCTGCAATCCGCGCGGCGATGGCTTCAAGAACCTTCAGCCCCGGGGCATTGATGCCGTCGTCATTTGTTATCAGAATGCGCATGAGATCCGGCCCCGTTGTCATCGGGTTCTGAATACCCGGCGCGGGCGCGGGCGTAAAGCGCAGAACCGCCCCTTCCGGGGCCACCCATCCCGCCCGCCATCCGCTCGCCATCCGCCCACCGCGCGCCCGTGTCAGCAAATTTCCGCAAGCACGATCCGGGCGGCGTCTTTCGGCATCGTAAGCGCAGAGCGATCCTCGCCGGGGAAAAACCGCGCCCGCAGCCCGGTCGGCATCGGCGGCGGCGTCACGATCACCACCGCCGGGCCGGTCCTGACGGTCTCGGCCCGCCAACTGCGCACCAGCGCCATCTGCGCGGCCTTGGAGGCCCCGTAGCTGCCGAAAAAACGCTCGCCCGCCCTTGTCGGGTCGTCGAAAAACACCGCCTGGGCACCGGCGCGCGCCAGCAGCAGCGGTGCGACACAGGCGATCAGGCGCTGTGTCGCGGTGACATTGACCGAAAGGCTTTTGTCGAAATCCCCGGCATCGGTGTGGCCCGCCGGTGAAAGGGGCGCTGCGTGAATGGCGGTGTGGCACCACATGTCAAGCCCGCCCCAGCGGTCATGCACCGAACGGCACAGATGCTGCATCGCCCCGTCATCCGTCACATCGAGCGGGGCCAGCGTGGCGCTGCCGTCCTGTGCCTGAATGCGGTCATCCAGTTCTTCCAGGGCGCCGGTCGTTCGCGCGACGGCGATGATGTGATGCGTGGGGGCCAGCGCCTCGGCCAATGCCGCGCCAAGTCCGCGGGACGCACCGGTGATGAGGGCGAGTTTCCGTTTCCCGGTCATGGACGCTCTTTGCGCGGTTGTTCCGGCAAGGTCAAGCGGCGGGCGCGGCGGCGATGATTTCGGCTTTGCCGCGGTCGCTGCCGTCGCTCATGTCAAACGCGCCCGCAAGCCGAACTTCGACGGTTGACGCGGCAGGCGGTAGCGGATTTCAAGCCTCGGTCCGGTGCCGCTCGGCGGCGTGTACAGGACCGTGCAATCCCCCTCTGTCGTCTCGACCCACATGACTCCCGAACACACGGCGGGGCTGTGGCCATTCGGGTTCACCTCGCCGTGCAGGTCGCCGCAACGTACCGTGACTTGCTCTTCGCCGCGCTTCGCCGCCCACTCGAAACGGGCCAGAAGCGCCCGATGGAAGTCCTCCCGTGTGATTGTGGACTTGGGCACAGGGCGTCGATCCTCTTGCAATGATGCGCGGACCCTATCGGACGAAGCGGCACGGAGTCAAGCGGGCTTGGGTCGCCTTCCATATAATCCCCATGTAAATGTCCCTCCTGCCTGTGTTACGGACAGACTTCGCACAGGGCGCGGGCGGTTCCAGACATGCTGGCGGTGAAACCGATGATCGCGGCGGGGTTGTGTCCATGGCGCAGCATGTCGCCGTACAGGCAAGGTTACTCTGCGGCTTTCAGTTCAAAGCCTTTCCTGATCATGTCGGCGGGTGGAACGGGGTAGTCGCCCGAGAAACAGGCGTCGCAATATTGCGGGCAGGCGGCATCGCGGCCCCTGGCTTCGCCGACGGCGCGGTACAGGCCATCGAGGGTGATGAATTTCAGGCTGTCCACCCCCAGATAATCGCGCATTTCCTCCTCGCTCATCCGGGCGGCGAGGAGTTTTTCGCGCTCGGGCGTATCGACGCCATAAAAACAGGGCCACGAGGTGGGCGGCGATGCGATGCGGAAATGAACCTCTTTCGCGCCGGCATCAAGGATCATTTCCGTGATCTTGCGGCTGGTCGTCCCCCGCACCACGCTGTCATCGACCAGGATCACCCGCTTGCCCCGGATAAGTGCGCGGTTGACGTTGAGTTTCAGCCGCACGCCCATGTTGCGGATCTGTTCGGTGGGCTCGATGAAGGTCCGGCCCATATACTGGTTGCGGATGATCCCCATCGCATAGGGTATGCCGCTTTCCTGGCCATAGCCGATGGCCGCCGGTGTGCCGCTGTCGGGAACCGGGCATACCAGATCGGCGTCAACCGGCGTTTCGCGGGCAAGCTCCACACCGATCTGGCGGCGGGTTTCATAGACGGACCGCCCGGCGATGATTGAATCCGGGCGCGAGAAATAGACATGCTCGAAGATACAGAAACGGGGCTTTCGGGGTTCGAACGGCCGAAAGGAGTCGATCTGCTTGCCGGCGACGACCACCATTTCTCCGGGCTCGATTTCGCGGACGAATTCGGCGCCGATTATATCGAGTGCGCAGGTTTCCGAACCCAGCGCGTGGCCATCCCCGATGCGCCCCAGAACCAGCGGGCGCACGCCAAGCGGGTCGCGCACCCCGATCAGCCTGGTATCCGTCATGGCGACAATCGAAAACGCGCCGTCCACGCGGCGCAATGCGTCCTTCATCCGTTCGGGGATCGTCTTTTGCAGGCTGCGCGCCATCAGATGGATGATGCACTCGCTGTCGGAAGAGGATTGAAAGATGGAGCCGCGTTCGATCAGTTCGCGCCGCAGGTCGTCGGCATTGGTAATATTGCCATTATGGGCGATTGCCGCCCCGCCCATGGCGAATTCGCCGAAAAAAGGCTGAACGTCGCGGATCGCCGCGCCCTTCGCCCCGGCTGTCGAATAGCGCACATGCCCGATCGCCAGCGAACCGGGCAGGGTTTCCATCAGGCTCACCTTGGTGAAATTGTCGCGCACATAGCCAAAGCGGCGGGCGGAGTTGAAACCGTGATCAGGATGATGCGCGACGATGCCCCCGGCTTCCTGGCCGCGATGCTGAAGCGCGTGCATCCCGAGCGCCACGAAATTGGCGGCCTCCGCAACGCCGGTCACGCCAAAGATGCCGCATTCCTCTTTCAGCTTGTCATCATCGGACGGATGGCCGTGAGGCAGTTCGCGCATGATTCAGGCAACTCCGAATCCCATGGCAGAAGCGTTGGCCCCTCATACGGGCATTCATCCCTGCTGTCACTAGAAGATCGGCGCGAACCGGGCGTCATGCGCCGCAGCCGGGTCAGCCCTGCCCGCAAACCGCGACGAATTCATCGAAACGCACTTGCAGCCAGCCGGGCACATCTTCGGGCAACTGTCCCGAGACCGCGTCCCGGAGGCTCCCGGACAGTTTCGCGGTACGGCTGTCATCAATGACCGGAACGGATTCGCCGGCGCCGGCTAACTCATAAGCCATGAGCGCCACGACGATCAGCAACACCCCGCGCGCCACACCGAACAGAAAGCCGAACCCCTGATCGAAACCGCCGAGGATGGAGCGTTGCACCATGTTCGAAAACAGCGGCGTGAAGACCGACATGACGATCAGCGCGGCCACCATCACGACGGCAAAACTGATCAGCAGGGCCAGTTCGCACTGCTCGCCGATGAAATCGCCGGCCATCGGAACCATGACGATCAGCGGCCTGATCTGGTTCGCAAACAGATAGCCGACGATGATCGCCGCGATCCAGCCGCCAATGGACAGAACCTCGCGCACGAAACCGCGCGAATAGGCCAGAAGGGCCGACAGAACGATGAGAATGGCGGCGATGCCGTCAATGATGGTGAAGCCTTCCATGCCTTTACTCCTGCTTCGGGGGCTGTCCTGCCGCGAATATTTCCACTGCAAATGCTGACAGATCGTTCATTTTCCGAATCTTCAGCCCGGAGCGCGAACCCGTCTTGCTTCTTTCCGGTGCAATCGCCGCCGCGAATCCCAGCTTTTCCGCCTCCTTCAGCCGCTGTTCGGTCTGCCCGACGGGCCGTAATGCCCCTGATAAACTGATTTCGCCGAAAACCACAGTGTCAGCGGGCAGGGCGGCGTTCTGGCGCGCCGACAGTAACGCAGCCGCAACAGCCAGATCGGCGGCGGGTTCGGAAATCTTCATGCCGCCGGAAACATTCAGATACACGTCAAGCCCGGCAAACGGCAGCCCGCAGCGCGCGTCGAGAACCGCCAGAATCATCGCCAGACGCCCGCTGTCCCAGCCCACAACCGTGCGGCGCGGCTGCGCGTGGGGCGTCGGCGCGACAAGGGCCTGAAGCTCTGTCAGAACCGGCCTCGTGCCCTCGATCCCGGCAAACACCACAGAACCGGGCGCAGGCGTGTCGCGCTCCGACAGAAACAGCGCCGACGGGTTCTCCACCTGCGCAAGCCCGCTGCCCGTCATCTCGAACACGCCGATCTCGTCGGCAGGGCCGAACCGGTTCTTCACCGCCCGCAGAATGCGGAACTGATGGCCGCGCTCGCCTTCGAAATAAAGCACCGTATCGACCATGTGCTCGATGACGCGCGGCCCGGCGATCTGGCCGTCGCGGGTGACATGACCGACAAGAATCACCGCCGTTCCCCGGCGCTTGGCGAAACCCGTCAGTTCATGCGTGGCGGCGCGGACCTGGGCGACGGAACCGGGGGCGGAGCCAACAGTGTCAGCCCACACGGTCTGTATGGAATCAATGATCGCCAGATCAGGCCGCGCCGCGTCAAGCGTCGTCAGAATGTCGCGCAGCGAAGTCTCCGACCCCAGTTTCACCGGCGCATCGGCAAGGCCCAGACGCCGGGCGCGCATCCTGATCTGTGCGCCGGCCTCCTCGCCCGAAACATATACCACTTGCAGCCCGCGCACGGCGAAACTCGCCGCCGCCTGCAACAGCAGCGTCGATTTGCCGATGCCCGGATCGCCGCCCACCAGAATCGCCGACGCCGGCACCAGCCCGCCGCCCAGAACCCGATCCAGCTCGGCCATGCCGGAGCCGGTGCGTGGCGGTGGCGGCTCTTGCGTCATCAGGCCGGTCAGCGGGATCGTCGCGCCGCGTCCGGGGCCGGGGCCGCGCTGCGCCGGGCCGGATGACAGGGGACTTTCCCGCGCGATGGTGTTCCATTCCCCGCAGGCGTCGCAGCGCCCGGACCATTTTCCATGGGCCGCGCCGCAGGCAGTGCAGGCGAAGGTGGCGACAGGTCTTGCCATGCCGCCTTGTGGCGCAACCGCCGCGGGCGCGCAAGCCGGTTGCGGGATCAGAAAACGGGTATTTCCCGAAACACCCTGCAACGAAATATCCTGCCGGGGCGATGCCGCCGGGATTGACTTCGCAACCGGAAAGAGATTAGCCTTGGCCCTGCGCGGAGGGTTGTAATTGCAGCTAAATTGAGTTTTATTCTACTGAACAGGCCTTTGCACCGTAACATGCCTCTTGTTGGAGTCCCGTTAAGTGACGCATCGAAAAAAACCGAATCAATCAATCAGTCTGATAAATCAGTGCCGGTTCCGCCGGGGCGCGGTCCGGCTGGCGGGGCTGCTGACGGGTCTCGGCGTCCTGATCGGCTCTGCCGCAGAGGCGCAGAACCGGATTCTGGTCGACAATTTCGGGCAGCCTGCAAGCGGTTCCCTCTTTAATGTCAGCCTCAATGCAAGCGACGTATCCAACGCCCGTGCGCAGGCGTTCACCACCGGCCCCGCCGGGTATCAACTCAGGTCGGTTACACTGTATGTAGACCAGTTCTCTGGAGCTCTTGGCGAACGGATGCGGGTGGATCTCTACTCATCCGACAGCGACGACAAGCCCGACGCCCAACTGTTGCGTTTCGGAGGCAATGGCACTCAGGGTAATTTGACTAAGACATTCGACGTTCCCGCTGGCGACCGGCCTTATGCACTTGCTGCGAACACCACTTACAACATCGTGGTGATCGCGACGGAGGAATCGTCGAGTGTTATTTCAGCTGGCTTCAGCGTCGGCAGGACGACTTCGGACGAGGAGGATGGGTCCAGCGCGCCGGACTGGAGTATTCGCAATAGGGCATGGTCCAGGTCTTCCGGTGGAACCAACTGGACCGCCCCCGATATTGGCTCGTTCAGACTGAGGATCAATGGCGCCATTGTCAACGCCAACGTCGCGACCGGCGCGCCGGAGATCATCGGTGTGCAGCAGGTGGGGCAGGGGGCGCTGACCGTCGATACCAGCGGCATCATGGACGACGACGGGCTGGACGATTTCACCCGCAATGACAGCTATCAGTGGATACGGGTGAACGGCGGCAACGAGGCCGACATCCCCGGCGCGACGGGCGACACCTATACGCTGACCGCCGACGATGTGGGCGCGCGACTGAAGGTAGCGGTCAGCTTCGAGGACGACCACGGCAGCGAGGAGGGGCCGCTGACCAGCGTCGCATGGCCGGCGATAGGCGAGGTGGTGGCGGCGGCGACCGACTGCGCCACGATCACCACCGACTGGTGCTCCATGATAACGGTGGGCAAAGAAATCAGCAACAATGCTTTTTTCGACGGATACAGCGTCAGCAACCCCGCGATAGGGACCATCGACGACAACAGTATCTCCTACCCCGCCAGCGCCGATTTCACGGCGCATGTGAACAAGGTTCTGCAACGGGATCCTCTGGGATCGACCACCCTCGAAGTCAAGCTCGACACCCCCGCGCCGCGCGACTCGGCCTTCACCGTGGCCGGCCGTCTGCTTGGGCAGACCTCGGGCGACAGAACGCGCTTCTTCACCAACCTGAACAACAGACTGAGCTGGTTCGAGGGCCAGCGGGTCACGGCGAGCGTGGTTCTGGGGAATTTCCCGGCGACGGTGGACGGTTCGCTGATTGCCGTCACCGACCCGATGGGCGGCGACCCGGCGGTGGGGGTGACTCTGGCGAGTGTCGCGAACACGACCCGGATTATGGATTATGACGGGCGGGGCGATGCGGGTGGCGATAGCGTTCTTCAGTGGGTGGTGGAGGATGTGGACGGCGCCAACCGGGCGGATATTCTGGACGAGTTCGGTGCTCCTTACACTGCTCGGACGTATGTGGTGAGGCCCGAAGACGCGGGCCGGAACATCCGTGTGGAGTGGAACTTTACCGATGGCCGGGGCAACGCGGAGGCCCCGCTCGACGAACCCGTGACGATCCCGCCATATCTGACGCTGACCGGCCCCGGAACCGTTTCCGAGGCCGCCACCGAGGCCGTGATTACGGTGACTCTCACCCCGGCGGTCACCGGGACGGTGAGCGTGGACTACATAACGCAGAACGGTACGGCGACGGCGGCGGGGCAGTTTACGCCGGAGGCGGGCATGTTGGAGTTCGCCCCGGGTGACACGACCAGGCAGATCGATATCTCGCTTGCCGCCGACAATGACATTTATGACGACCCGGCCCCGAACAGGATCAGGGCGTTCGATGTGGCTCTGTCGAGCCTCGCGGGCGCGACGCTGCTGTCCGGTTCCGATGATCACGTTTCGATCATAATCGAGGATGACGAGGGCAGGCCCACATGGTCGGTCAGCGCTGACGACGTGACCGAGGGCGACCCGATGACCGTCACCCTGTCGCTGGATCACGGGAGCTATGAGAATATAGATTTTCTTTTGAACAGGAACAGGGTGAAGGGCTCGGCGCGGCCGGGTTTGGATTATGTGGATTTCTTCGCCCCCGGGGCGTTTAACATCTCGGTGAGGATACCGGCGGGAATGACGCAGCAGACGCTGATCTTCGCCACCATTGACGACGAGGTGGAGGAAAACACCGAAACGATTTTCTTCGATAACTGGACCAGGGTTGGTAATACGCTTAATGGCATACTTCAGGACGTAACCAGCAGGATCATGGACAACGACGCCGGCACGCGCGGGGTGACGGTGACGCCGCAGACGCTGGAGGTGACGGAGGACGGCACGGCGGACTACACCATCGTGCTCGACACCCCGCCCAACCTTGGCACTGGCAACAACCAGACCGGCGAGGTGACGGTCACGGTGACGCCGGGGCCGGGCGACGTGTCGCTTGACGGCGCGGCATTGGACGGCGCCCTTGCGCTGGTCTTCACGCTCGACAACTGGGACACGCCGCAGACGGTGAAGGTGCGCGCCGCCGATGATGCCGACAGCGTGGTCGATGATCCGGTGGCGCTGACCCATGCGGTGACGGGCGCGGCCACGGGCTATGCGGGCTTCACTGTCCCCGATGTCACCGTCTCGATCATCGAGAACGAGGCGAACCTCGTGCTTTCGACGAACCGCACGAAGATCGTGGAACCCCGCGGAACGCCGTCCATACCGGGCAGCAACGCGACGCTGACGGTGGAGATCACCAATGACGCGCTGCTGCCCGTTGACACGGACATCGTGCTGACATTCGCGGGCTCGGCGGATGTGGGCGCCGATTTCACCGTCGAGGATGCGAACGGCAACACGCTCCTGCCGCCATACACGCTGACCCTGCCTGCGATGGAAACCAAGGTGACGGGGCGGATCGTGCCCGTTGACAACAACATCTATGAGGGCCTTGAGACGCTGGAGGTCACCGCATCCTTTACCCTTGACGCCGTGGCGACCGTGATCGGCCCGCAAACCATCGTCATCGACGACGAGGGGGACCGGGCGCAGGTCTCGCAGATCGCCAGCTCCGACGTTGAATACACGCCCGGCGGTCCCGTGGAGCGTTGGCCGATCGAATTCATTATCCTTTTCGACCGCGTTGTCTCCGGCCTCGAAGCCCATGAACTTCAGGTCACGAACGGGCGGGTGGTGTCTTTGGAAAGGGGGGGCTTCGCGCGAAGATTCGATGCCATCATCCAGCCCACCGGGGAGGCCGGAGAGGTGCTGACGGTGCATGTGCCGGCGAATGTCGTCGATGGCGGCAACGCGGCGACATTGCCGGGCGAATCGCAGCTTATGGGGGGCGATGTCGTGGCGGAAATCGTCGGAACCGATTCGTCGGCGAGCATGGCCCTCGCCCCCGGCGTGACCGTGCCGGTTTCGGAAGAGTTTGTCATACGTCTCGATTTCACGATACCCGTCTGCTATTCGATGGCTCTCAGTGTAGAAGGGTTTCCCTGCGACCCCCGGCCCGTTGCAACGAATCTCTTTGGTCCGTTCATCGATTCCAATTTCGGGGATCTCAATGATTTCGTGGTCACGGGCGGTATGCTGATCAGTTTGTTAGCCCGTGAAGATGATCTGTTCGTAGCTGAATACGACCTTGTTATTCGACCGGACGATGATCGCGAGGGCGAACTGCTGGTGGTGCTGCCGGAGGGTTCCGCGGCCACCGGCAATGGCGGCAGGGCAGGCGGCGCGCAGCTTGCCGTGGAGGTGGACACCCTTGCGCCACGGTTGCTGAACGCGGTGGTGGATGGCGCCACGCTCACGCTGTACTGGCACGAAGCGATTGCGGCGGCCCCGGCGGCGGATGTCTTCACCGTCACCGTGGATGGCGCCGCCGTGGCCGTGGATGGCGTGGCGGTGAACGGCCTGGCGCTGGAACTGACGCTGGCCTCGGCGGTGACCACCGGCGCGGTGGTGGTGAGCTATGCAATGCCCGCCGTCGCCACCCCCGTCGTGACAGGCATCGCCGACGCGGCAGGCAACGAAGTCGCCTCTTTCACCGGTCGGGCGGCGACCATCGTCAACACCGCCGTCGCGCCGGTGCTGGATTCGGCCCGGATCAGCGGCGCAGTGCTGAGCCTGACCTACGATCAGCCCCTTGACGAGACCTCGACGCCCGCCGCCTCTGCCTTCACGGTAACGGTGGCCGACGCGGCGGCATCGGTCAGCGCGGTTTCGGTGTCGGGCATCCTTGTCAATCTGACGCTGGCGGAGGCGGTGCAGGCCGGCCAGGCGGTGCTGTTGTCCTATGCCGTGCCATCCGGCGACCCGATCGGGAACGCCGCAGGGCTGACGGCGGCGGCGCTCTCCGGCCAGGCGGTGACGAACGATACCCCGGTGACGGTGCCAGTTCTCCAGACCGCAGCGGTGAACGGGACGGAGCTGATCCTGATCTACAGCGAGGCGCTCGATCCGGGCTCCGTACCGGCGACCGGGGACTTCACGGTCAAGCTGGTGTCGCCGCAGCAGGGTAATACCCCCACTGTCCTCGCCGTGCTGGACGTAAGCGCGGTGAACCTGGTCGGAACAACGGTAGTGCTGACGCTCTCGGACGCGGCGGCTTTCGGAAACGAGATTCAACTCGACTACAGGCGCAGAATGTCGCCGATCCGCGATGTCGGCGGGACGAGAGCTGCGGCGCTCTCGGGCTATGCGGTGACAAACGTCATCCCGGACCCCGGTCCGATGCTTGTCAACGCCGTCGCCACCGGAAGCACGGTGACGCTGAATTATGACGAGCCGCTCGACGAGAGTTCGGCACCGGTCCTCCCGGTCTTCACCCTCGTGGTTCCCGGCGCCACTGATCTCGACCCGACCGCCGTGAATGTGACCGGGACGACAGTGGTGCTGACATTCGCCGCCCCCATTCCGTCCGGCGCCGGGATCAGCTACGAACCCGACGTGTACGACAGCCTTCCTTTACCTCCCACACCGCGCATTCAGGATACCGCAGGGACGGCGGCGCCTCAATTCTCGCTGGAGCCGGTGCTGCTGGACATCGTGCCGGTGCAGGTGTCGTTCCTCTCGACCACCGGCAGCGTTGCCGAAGGCGGCTCCACCGACATCGCGGTGGCGCTGAGCGCCGACCCGCAGCGCACGGTCGAAATCCCCCTGACGCTGGCGTATTCCGATGGCGCGTCCATGGCCGACGTTGACACCGCCGCGTTCCCGCCGTCCATCACCTTCGCCGGCGGCCAGACCGTCCGGACGGTCACGCTCACGGCTGCGGATGATCCCGATCCCGAGAAAGGCGAGACTGTAATCCTCGGGTTCGGCTCCCTGCCCGAAGGGGTCGGCGTCGGCAGCCAGAACACCAGCGCGATCGCCATCATCGACGACGACCCGCCCGCGCAGGTGACGGGGGTGACGGTCACGCCGGGCAACGAGAGCCTGCAAGTGGACTGGACGCCGGTGGATACCGCCGATGGTTACATCGTGCAGTGGGCGCCGAGCTCTGCACCTATACCTGTCACCGAGCATGTAATCGGCAACGGCGCGACGACGGGTTACAGGATCACCGGCCTGACCAACGGCACCGAATACGACGTGCGGGTGATCGCCACCCGGACCGCCCTGGCCAACGGTCCCGCCTCCGACCCGGCGGTGTCCGGCACACCGACCAGGGCGAGCCTCGCCATTTCCGACGCCACGGCGCAGGAGGGCGACAACCTGACATTCACCGTCACCCTGACCCCTGCGGTGGCGGACCAGGTCACGGTCAGCTATGCCACGAGCGACGGAACCGCGACAGCGGGGGACGACTACACCGCCGTCGCGGGCACCCTGCTGACCTTCGCGCCGGGCGTGACGGAGCAGACGTTCACCGTCGCCGCCCTTTCCGATGCGGTTGACGAGAATGACGAGACGTTCACGGTAACGCTGTCGGGGGCGTCGTCGAACGCGGAGATCGCCACTGCCACCGCCACCGGCCGCATCGAAGGCGGCCCGACGCTGCTCTCGCTGACAGTCACCGAGGGCGGCTTGAATGGCGCTCCGGTGGGTCTTTCGTCGCCATTCACCGCCTCCGTATCCAACTATACCGCCAGTGTGGCCCGTGACATTACCGGGGTGACGGTCGTTGCCCCGGCAGCCGATGCCGCCGCGAGCGTCGCGTTCAGCTTCACCGACAGCGACCCGTTGGCCGGCGGGCATCAGGCGGCGCTGGCATTCGGGGACAACGAACTGGGGATCACCGTCACCCTGGACGGCAGGAGCCGGACCTACACGATCACCGTCACCCGCGCCCTGCCGGAACTGGGCTTCGACGAGCCAGACCACAGGGTCGGCGAGGGCGACGGCGAGGTGGTCCTGACGGTCAATCTTGATCCTCCCTACCCGACTGGCGGGGACACGGTGACCGTGGATTACGCGGCGACCTCCGGCACGGCGACAGAGGGCGAGGATTACACGGCGACCCCTGGCACGCTCAGCTTCGCGCCGGGCGAGACATCGAAGATGATCACCGTCCCGCTGCTCGACAACGACAATCATGCTGACGACAGGTTGGAATTTTCCGTCGTACTTTCGGGCGTATCGGGGGCGACACTGCCCGGTCCGAATGCGTCTGTCAGGATCGCCAACAACGATGTGGTGACGGCATCCACAGTGGTGACGGAAACCGTGTCCGGCAACAACGAGAACAGGACACTGATCACCGAGGGCGAGGATTTTGCCATCAGGCTGCAACTCGACAGGATGAGCGCTTCGGATATCTCATACACGATCGGGAATGTGAATATCACGGGAACGGCGGTCGTCGGGACAGATTTCAATTTTACGGGAGGCGGTGCTGGTCAGCGAAGGATCTCCGTCACGGCAGGGATGCTTCTTTCCCGATTAAACACCATCGAAGACCTCAATACTTTCACTTCCGGGCATAACGATCTCGTGGCCGAGCCCGACAAGACGATCATCATGAACTGGGCGTCCGGCAACACTTCCATGCTGGAACCGCCGACGATCCCGCTCACCATCACCATCATCGACGACGATCCGCCCGCGCCGGTGACGGCGACGGTCACGCCGGGCGATGCGCGGCTGACGGCAGGGTGGGCCGCGGCGGATTTCGCCACCGGCTACAAGGTGCAGTGGAAATCCGGCGTCGAGGGTTTCGCCGACGCCGCCACCGGTGGCCGGGAGGCGGTGATCGGCGATGGCGCGGCGACCTCTCACACCATTACCGGGCTGACCAACGACATCGCATACGACGTGCGGGTGATCGCCACCCGGACCCTCACCAACGCCACGGAGGTCGAGAGCGCCGCCTCCGCCCCGGTGACGGAGACACCGACGGTGCCCGTGGGCCTTTCCATCGCCGTCGCTGCCCCGGCGGATGAGGGGGGCGAGATCACGTTCACCGTCACCCTGTCGCCCGCCGCGTCGGGCCCGGTTACGGTGGATTACGCCACGAGCGACGACACGGCGACTGCGGGCGCCGATTACACGGCGGCTTCCGGCGCCCTGACCTTCGCTGCGGGGGATGGTCCAAAGACGTTCACCGTTGCCACCACTGTCGACACGGACGCCGAGCCCGACGAGACGTTCACGGTAACGCTGTCGAACCCGACGGTCGGGGCGGTGATCGCCACGGGCGCGGGCACCGCCACCGGCACTATCGTTGACGACGACCCGCCCGCGCCGGTGACGGGGGTCACGGTGTCCACGCCGCCGAGCCAGAATCACGCACTGGCGGTAGTGTGGGATGCGGCGGCGTTCGCCGACGGCTACATCGTGCAGTGGAGATACGGGCACGAGAAGTTCGAAGACGCCAACGCGGATGGCCGCGAGGCAGTGCTCCCCTCCGGCACGACGGCGTACACGATTACCGGCCTGCTCGAAGACGCGGCGACGTACCACGTGCAGGTGATCGCCACCCGGACCCTTTCAGGCGGCGCACAGGTCACTGGCGAACCCTCAGGGCAAGTGGACGGTGTGACGGACGGCACGCCGGTGGTGGCGAGGCCGGTGTTGCTCGGCGCCCGCGCCGAGGGCGTCGTGCTGACGATGATCTTCGATCTGCCGCTTGACGAAACTGCGGTGCCATCTCCTCAGCTATTCGCCATTGTCGGGGTGGACCCCGCCATTGACAGCAGAGAGGCAACCGTCACGGTAAACGGCGTGACAGTGATCCTGACCGTCCCTGCCGACCGGACCCTGACTCCCCCCGTTACTATCAGCTACCAAGACACGGATGGTCATGCGCCGGGCTCGCCGCTGCTCCGGGCGGCGGAGACGGGCGCGTTGGTAGCGGAGATTTTTTCTCATCCGGTGGTCGCCAACTACCTCGCCACCGGCGCGCCGGTGATCTCCGGCACGGCGCAGGTGGGCGAGGTGCTGACGACCGATGCCGATGCGGACGGCATCCCGGACGGCATCGTGGATGACAACGGGCTGACCGCCATGTCCGCCGGTTTCACCTGGCAGTGGGTGCGCATGGACGCGGACGGCATGAACTCGTCCGACATCGCGGGCGCGACCCTGGCCACCTATGCGCTGACCCCCGAAGACGCGGGCGGGACGGTCGGCGTAAGGGTCAGCTTTACCGACGATGACAATTACGCCGAGACGCTGACCAGCGCCGCCTGGCCGCCGGGCGGCACGGTTGTTGACCCCGCCCTCGGCATCTGCGGGCGGACGGCTGAGGTGCGCGACGAGTTGCTGCTCCATATTGCGAGCAATGAGGGCGCGCCCGTCGCCTGCGCCGATGTCACCGCCGCCCACCTCACCGCCATCACCGGTGCGCTGGATCTGGCGGGCGATGTCACCGCCCTCGCGGTGGGGGATTTCGCCGGGCTGACCGCGCTGCCGCAACTGTATCTGAACAACAACGCCCTCGCCACGCTTCCCGCCGGGGTGTTCGACGGGCTGACCTCGCTGACGCTGTTGTCGCTGTACGACAACGCCCTCGCCACGCTTCCCGACGACGTGTTCGACGGGCTGACCTCGCTGACGATGCTGTCGCTGTACGACAACGCCCTCGCCACGCTTCCCGTCGGGGTGTTCGACGGGCTGACCGCGCTGACGATGCTGTCGCTGTACGAAAACGACCTGACCACGCTTCCCGCCGGGGTGTTCGCCGGGCTGACCGCGCTGGAGAGGCTGCGGCTGGACGACAACGATCTGTCCACGCTTCCCGTCGGGGTGTTCGACGGGCTGACCGCGCTGAGGGAACTGTTTCTGGACGACAACGATCTGTCCACGCTTCCCGTCGGGGTGTTCGACGGGCTGACCGCGCTGAGGGAACTGTTTCTGGACGACAACGATCTGTCCACGCTTCCCGTCGGGGTGTTCGACGGGCCGACCGCGCTGACGACGCTGTGGCTGCGCCACAACGCCTTGGCCACGCTTCCCGTCGGGGTGTTCGACAGGCTGACCTCGCTGACGCTGTTGCTTCTGGACAACAACAAGTTGACCACGCTGCCCGCCGGGGTGTTCGACGGGCCGACCGCGCTGAGGGATCTGTTTCTGGACAACAACGAGTTGACCACGCTTCCCGACGACGTGTTCGAACTGCTGACCGCGCTGACGATTCTGAACCTGTCGAACAATCCCGGCCCCGACAACGACATCGACACGGATGATTTCGCGCCCGTCGCCGACGCCCAGCCCGATGACGGAACGGTCCTGATCACCGGGGGCGATGTGATGCTCGACGGCAGCGGCAGCGATGGCGGGCCGTGGGGCGACAACGTGACCTATGGCTGGGCGCTGACCGATCCGGCGAGCGGGGTGACGGTGACGTTCAACAATGGCGCCAGCGCCATGACGGAGGTGACGATCCCGGCGCTGACGGCGGGCACCGAACTGACCTTCACCCTGACCGTGACCGGGGCTGGCGGCGAATCCGGTTTCAGCGGCGGCATCGCCCCCGACACCGACACCGCCACGGTGACAGCGACCGCCCCCACCAACGCCGATCCGGTGTTTACCGACACCACCCCGGTGACGCGCAGTTTCGATGAGGACGAGGGCGACTCGACAAAGAGCTTGGCGAGCAACATCGGCCTGCCGGTCGCGGCGACGGACGCGGATGCGGGCGACACGCTGACCTACGCCCTCGGCGGCACCGATGCGGCGAGTTTCGGGATCACCACCACCGGCCAGATCACCACCAAACCGCACATGAACTACGATCACGAAACCACCCCGAGCTACGCAGTGACGGTGACGGTGACGGACGGCAACGGCGGCTCTGCCATCATCGCGGTGACGATCGACGTCAACGATGTCGCAGAGCGGCCGTTTCAGGCGCAAACGCCCACGGTGAGTGCGACCGCAGGCAGCACCATGAGCCTCGACGTGAGCTGGAACTCATCGAACAACACGGGCCGCCCGGCGATCACTTACGATTTGCAATACAGGCCGGGAACGACGGTCGCCTTTACGCCCGGCCCGCAGAGCGTGGATATGCGCAGCGCGGTCATCATGGGCCTGGCGCCGGACACGCAGTACCAGGTGCAGGTGCGCGCGACCAACGCCGACGGCGACGGCGATTGGTCCGCCAGCGGCAGCGGGACGACCGCTCCGCCGCCGGGCGAGGTGCTGGTCAGCAATACGGCGGAGACCATGCACAGCGTTGCACAAACCGTGGGGAACAGCTTTCCCGGCCTCACCGCGCAGGGCTTCACGACCGGCAGCGAGGCGCACGGCTATGAACTGAATTCCGTCGGGATCCACGTGACGGAGGACAACCGTTCGGCCGGCGAAATTTTCACGGTAGAGGTTTACAGGTTCGACAACGCCGATCCCATCTACAAGCTGGGCGCGCTGGTCCATACTCTGACCACGCCGGGCACGATCATCGAGGGCGCGGTGAATAATTTCGCGGCCCCGGCGGGCGCCACGCTCCTCCCCGATACCCGGTATCTGATCACTTTCACCGGTGATGGCGACTCAAATGGGGACTTCACTATCGCCAGGACCTTCTCCGATGCACAGACGGGCGTTGCGGGCTGGCTGATCGACAATAATTTCTTATCAGCAGGACTCTCCACAACCACTTCCTTGCTGATAAACGTAAGGGGGGCCGTCAGGTCGGACGCGGGCAACACCACGGCGACCGGCGCACCGGCGATCACCGGCATGGCGCAGGTGGGCCGGACGCTGACGGCGACGCCGGACACGATTGCCGACGCCGACGGCCTGACAAGTCCCGGCTACGCATACCAGTGGCAGCGCGTGGACAGCGACGGCACGTCGAACCCGGAGGACATCGCGGACGCGACGGCGGTGAGCTACGCCGTGACCAGCGCGGATGCGGGCAGGCAGCTGCGGGTGGCGGTCAGTTTCCGCGACGACGCGGGCTATGCCGAGGGGCCGCTGTTCAGCACGGCGACGGCGACGGTGGAATGCGAGAGCGGCGTGCTCTGGTGTGCGACGCTGACCGTTCAGGGGCTGGGCAGCGGCGACCGGGGCTGTACGGGGACGGGCGCAGACGACTGCTCGGACCATCTTTCGGATAACACGTTCACCTATGACACGACCGACTACGACATCAGGCAGTTGCGGCTTCAGTCCGGCGGGCAGTTGCGGCTGGTTCTCGATCCGGACATCACCGCCGGCAGCCAGTCGCTGATCCTGCATGTGCGCGACGCGGAGTTTGCCTTCGCCGATGCCGACACGCCGCTGGCAGCCGACCGCCGGGAGTGGAGCAGTTCCGGCCTCTCCTGGTCCAACGGCGATTCGGTCGAGGTGAAGCTGACCAAGGCCCCGCCCTCCGACGACGCGACCCTGAGCGGGCTGACGGTCAATGATGGCACCAGCGACCTGACCCTGGACCCGCCGACCTTCGCGGCGGGCACGTTCGATTATGCGGTGTCGGTGGCGAACGCCGTGACCTCGATCACCATCGCGCCGACGTTGAGCGACAGCAATGCCACGGTCGAATACCTCAATGAGAACGACGCGGTGATCCCCGACACCAATCCGGGCACCCCCGCGCTGGACGCGGCGCTGGCGGAGGGCGACAACGTCATCAATGTGAGGGTAACGGCGGCGGACGACAACACCACGCAGACCTACACGGTGACGGTGATGCGCGAGGCGGCGGATGTGCCCGAACTGAGCATCTCGGCGCTTGCCACCGGGATTGCGGAGGGTGATCCGGTTTCGTTCACCCTGTCGCGCACCGGCGACACCGCCGCCGCACTGACGGTGACGGTGGAGATCAGCGAGAGCCTTGACGGCGCGTTCGCGCCCACCGATACGGCGACCTTCGCCGCGGGCTCGGCGACGGCGGCGCTGTTACTTCCGACCGACAGCGACACCGCCGGGACGACCGCCAACACCGTGACGGCGACGATCCCCGTATCGCCGGATGGCGCGTATGTGCTCGTCGCCGACGCGGCTTCGGCCTCGGTGACGGTGTTCGACCCCGCCGCCGGCATCTGCCTGCGCACGCCTGCGGTGCGCGATGCGCTGCTGGCTGCAATCCCCGGCGTCACCGACTGCGTCGATGTCACCGCCATCCACCTCGTCGCCATCACCGGTTCGCTGGACGTTTCCGGCGAGAGTATCACCGCCCTCGCGGCGGGGGATTTCGCCGGGCTGACCGGGGTGACGATTCTGGATCTGAGTGACACCGGCCTGACCACGCTTCCCGCCGGGGTGTTCGACGGGCTGACCGCGCTGACGGTTCTGTATCTGTACGAAAACGATCTGACCACGCTCCCCGCCGGGGTGTTCGAACCGCTGACCGCGCTGGGGGTGCTGGAGCTGGACCGCAACGACCTGACCACGCTGCCCGCCGGGGTGTTCGACGGGCTGACCGCGCTGACGGTTCTGTATCTGTACGAAAACGATCTGACCACGCTCCCCGCCGGGGTGTTCGAACCGCTGACCGCGCTGGAGACGCTGGGGCTGTTCGACAACCAACTGTCCACGCTTCCCGCCGGGGTGTTTGACGGGCTGCCCGCGCTGACGGCGTTGTGGCTGTACAACAACCAACTGTCCACGCTTCCCGCCGGGGTGTTTGACGGGCTGACCGCGCTGACGGTTCTGTATCTGCACCGCAACGCCCTCGCCACGCTTCCCGCCGGGGTGTTCGAACCGCTGACCGCGCTGACGGATCTGCGCCTGACGGGCAATCCGGGTGCGCCCTTTGCGCCCGTCGCCGACGCCCTGCCCGATGACGGCACGGTCTCGACCGCCGGGGGCACGGTGACGCTGACCGGCAGCGATGGCGGGCCGTGGGGCGACAACGTGACCTATCGCTGGGCCACCACCACGAGCGGGGTGACGTTCGACGACAACACCAGCGCCACGCCGGTGGCGACGATCCCGATGCTGGCGGATGACACCGTACTGACCTTCACCCTGACCGTGACCGGGGCCGGCCACATTAGCAACGGCACCGCCCCCGCCACCGACACCGCCACGGTGAGGGTGCTCGACCCCGCCAACACCGCCGCCAGCGGCGCGCCGGTGATCACTGGCGCACCGCTGGATGATGACGGGAATCCGGAGCCACAGCACGGGCTGACGCTGACAGTGGACACCAGCGGGATCTCCGATGCCGACGGGCTGACCGCTCCCGGTTATATGTACCAGTGGATCCGGGTGGACGGCTCAAATGAGGATGACATCCCCGGCGCGACCGTCGCGACCTACACGGCAGTGCTTGCCGATGTGGGCATGAAGCTGAAGGTGAGGGTGGATTTCACCGACGACGGCAGCGCAGCGGAGACGCTGACCAGCACGGCGACGGCCAGTGTGGTGGCGCAATCGGTGATCTCGTTCGGGTCGTCCACGGCGTCAGCGACCGAAGGCGATGTGGCGGGGGTACTGCTGACCGTCCGACTGTCGCCATACGCACGGGGCAGCGGGATAGTGCAAATCGTGTCGGAGGGGCAGAACGGGGCGACCCCTGCGGATTACATTACTGATGTTACGGTTAGCTTCAACCCCAGCGATATCAGCAAGACCTTCCGGGTGACTGCGCTCGATGACGTGGACGACGACGACGGGGAGAGCGTGAAGATCAGCTTGGGAATGCTGCCGCCGTGGATGAAGGAGGGCGCTGATGCGGAGGCGACCGTCACCCTGATCGACACCGACAACACCCCCGCGACCGGCGCGCCGGTGATCTCGGGCGCGGCGCAGGTGGGCGAGGTGCTGACGGCGGATACTGGCGGGATTGCGGATGCGGACGGGCTGACGAGCCCCGGCTACACCTATCAGTGGATCCGCGTGGATGAGTTCGGCACGGAGACCAACATCGGCGCGGACGCTGGCGCCTACACGCTGGTTGCGGCGGATGCGGGCGGGAAGATCAGGGTGCAGGCCAGCTTCACCGACGACGCGGACAACCCGGAGGCGCTGACCAGCGATGCCTGGCCGGCGGGAGCCGCAACCATCAATACCGCACCGGTGTTCGCGGGCGTCGCGCCCCGGATTCTGACTCTGACAGAGACGGTGGGCGATGCGACGGTGGCGGTGGCGCTGGACATCGGCGCGCCGGTCGCCGCGACGGACGCGGACGGCGACACGCTCGAATACACTCTGGGCGGCCCCGATATGGCGAAGTTCGGCATCGTTCCGACAAGCGGCCAGATTCAGACCCTGGTGGGCGAGAGCTACGACTACGAGGCGAAGACGAGCTACTCGGTGACGGTGACGGCGGATGACCGCAACGGCGGCACGGCGTTGATCGCGGTGACGATCAACGTCAACGATCTCGAGCCGCCGCTTGCGCCGGATGCGCCCGTGGTGGTGACAATCATGGACTTTCCCGACAGCCTCATCGTGGAGTGGACGCAGCCGGACAATACGGACCGCCCGGCGATCACCGGCTACGACCTGCGCTACCGGAAGACAACGGAGAACGCCTGGATTGCCGGTCCCGGCGATGAGTCCGGGCTGATGGCGTTCATCCTGAATCTGGTTGAAGACACGGAATACGAGGTGCAGGTGCGGGCGACGAATGGCGAAGGCGACAGTCCGTGGTCGCAGAGCGGGACCGGGACGACGGACGCGCTGCCGGCGCTGTCGTTCGTTTCTGTCAACGTGGAGGTTGCCGAGAACGAGGGTGTCGGCATGGTCGGCGTGGAACTTGACCGCACCAGCCTTGATATGATTACCGTGGATTACCAGACGCAGGACAGCACTGCGGTGGCGGGGGTAGACTATACGGCAACCATGGGCACGCTCACCTTCGCGCCGGGCGTGACATCGCAGGCGATCACCATCCCGATCCTGGACAACGATACCTTTGAAGCCGGTGCGCCCGGGAGCTTCCGGGTCATGCTGGGCAACCCGGCGGGCGCGACGCTGGACCCATCATCCGCAGTGGCCACTGTCAGCATTCGGGATGACGAGGGCGTGCCGATGGCCTCGATCGCGGATGTCACCGCGGGCGAGGGCGGCACGATGAGGCTGACCCTGACGCTCGACCACCCGAGCAGCCTGGACACGGCCTATGGAGCGACAGCCGGGGGCATCGGCGGCACGGCGACGCGGGGTGTGGACTACGAGGACGACTTCCTGACGGGGGGAAGCGTGTCTTTCACGGTACCGGCGGGGGATCTCTCGGCGACGCTCGCCATCACCATCACCGATGACATGGTGGCCGAAGATGATGAGACGATCACCATCCGGTGGACACTCGATCAGAGCAGTAACCGCGGCGAGGCGACGCCCGTTTCGCTCGACTTCACCGGCGCCATCACCGACGACGACGCGGCGGGAGTCACGGTGTCGGAGACGGCGCTGACGGTGACGGAGGAGGACACGACCGGCGACAGCTATACGGTGGTGCTCGACAGCCGGCCGACAGCGAATGTGATGGTGACGGTCGCCGGGCACGCGGGCACGGACGTGACCCCGACCCCGACGCCGCTGATCTTCACGTCGCTCGACTGGGACACGCCCCGGACGGTGACGGTGACGGCGGTCAGCGATGCGGACACGGCGAATGATACGGTGACGCTGACCCACTCTGCTACGAGTTCGGACGGCGACTACAGCAGCATCGCCATCCCCGGCGTGACGGTGACGGTGCTCGACAACGACACCGCGCAGGTGACGGGGGTGATGGTCACGGAGGGCAACGGGCAACTGGTGGTGGAGTGGACGGCGGTGAGCAACGCCACCGGCTACAGGGTGCAGTGGAAGTCGGGCGGCGAGGACTACAACACCGGCGACCGGCAGGCCACGGTCACTCCGGGTTCGACCACAAGCCACACCATCGGCGGCCTCGCCAACGGCGCCGAATACACGGTGCGGGTGATCGCGACCCGGAGCGGCGCCAACGACGGCCCGCCCTCGGCGGAGGTGATGGGAACGCCAGAGGAGCCGACCGCGCCGGGGGTCACGGTGTCGGAGTCGGCGCTGACGGTGACGGAGGAGGACACGACCGGCGACAGCTATACGGTGGTCCTCGATACCGAGCCGACGGCGGATGTGACGGTGACGGTCGCCGGGCACGCGGGCACGGACGTGACTCCGAATCCGACCACCCTGACCTTCACGTCGCTCGACTGGAATACGCCCCAGGAGGTTAGGGTGACGGCGGGCGACGATGGGGATACCGATAACGAAACGGTGACGCTGACCCACTCTGCTACGAGTTCGGACGGCGACTACAGCAGCATCGCCATCCCCGGCGTGACGGTGACGGTGCTCGACAACGACACCGCGCAGGTGACGGGGGTGATGGTCACGGAGGGCAACGGGCAACTGGTGGTGGAGTGGACGGCGGTGAGCAACGCCACCGGCTACAAGGTGCAGTGGAAGTCGGGCGGCGAGGACTACAACACCGGCGACCGGCAGGCCACGGTCACTCCGGGTTCGACCATAAGCCACACCATCGGCGGCCTCGCCAACGGCGCCGAATACACGGTGCGGGTGATCGCGACCCGGAGCGGCGCCAACGACGGCCCGCCCTCGGCGGAGGTGATGGGCATGCCAGAAGAGCCGGGGGTCACGGTGTCCGGGTCGCCGTTGACGGTGACGGAGGAGGACACGACCGGCGACAGCTATACGGTGGTCCTCGATACCGAGCCGACGGCGGATGTGACGGTGACGGTCGCCGGGCACGCGGGCACGGACGTGACCCCGACCCCGACGCCGCTGATCTTCACAAGCACGACCTGGAGCACGCCCCAGGAGGTTAGGGTGACGGCGGGCGACGATGGGGATACCGATAACGAAACGGTGACGCTGACCCACTCTGCTACGAGTTCGGACGGCGACTACAGCAGCATCGCCATCCCCGGCGTGACGGTGACGGTGCTCGACAACGACACCGCGCAGGTGACGGGGGTGATGGTCACGGAGGGCAACGGGCAACTGGTGGTGGAGTGGACGGCGGTGAGCAACGCCACCGGCTACAGGGTGCAGTGGAAGTCGGACGGCGAGGACTACAACACCGGCGACCGGCAGGCCACGGTCACTCCGGGTTCGACCATAAGCCACACCATCGGCGGCCTCGCCAACGGCGCCGAATACATGGTGCGGGTGATCGCGACCCGGAGCGGCGCCAACGACGGCCCGCCCTCGGCGGAGGTGATGGGCATGCCAGAGGAGCCGACCGCGCCGGGGGTCACGGTGTCCGGGTCGCCGTTGACGGTGACGGAGGAGGACACGACCGGCGACAGCTATACGGTGGTCCTCGATACCGAGCCGACGGCGGATGTGACGGTGACGGTCGCCGGGCACGCGGGCACGGACGTGACTCCGAATCCGACCACCCTGACCTTCACGTCGCTCGACTGGGACACGCCCCGGACGGTGACGGTGACGGCGGACAACGATGGGGATACCGATAACGAAACGGTGACGCTGACCCACTCTGCTACGAGTTCGGACGGCGACTACAGCAGCATCGCCATCCCCGGCGTGACGGTGACGGTGCTCGACACCACCAACACCCCCGCGACCGGCGCGCCGGTGATCTCCGGCACGGCGCAGGTGGGCGAGGTGCTGACGGCGACCACCGGCGGGATTGCGGATGCGGACGGGCTGCCCGGCAGTTTCACCTGGCAGTGGCTGCGGGTGGACAGCGACAGCGACGGCGTGTCGAACGAGACGATGATCGGCGCGAACGCCGCCACCTACACGCTGGCCGAGGCGGATGAGGGCGCGCGGATCAGGGTGCGGGTGAGTTTCACCGATGACGCGGGCAACCCGGAGGCGCTGACCAGCGCCGCCTGGCCGTCGAGCGGCATGATCGCGCCGCCCGCCACCCCGCTCTCCACCGACGCGACGCTGCGCGCGCTGGCGCTGGCGGGCGCGAACGGCGGCGCGATCCCGCTGAACCAGACGTTCGCCCCAACGTTGACCGCCTACACCGCAGACGTTGCCAACGGTGTGGGGCAGATCACGCTGACGCCGACGCTGAGCGACGACACTGCGATGGTCGCGTATCTGGACGCCTCGGACACGGTGATCGACGACGCGAACATGACGACGCCCGGCTTTCAGGTCGCGCTGACGGAAGGCGCGAACGAGATCAGGGTGCGGGTGACGGCGGAGGACGACAGCACCACGCAGACCTACATGCTGACGGTGACGCGGGCCGCCAACACCCCCGCCACCGGCGAGCCGCTGGAGCTGATTGCAGGTGGTTCCAACCCGCCGCAGGTGGGCGAGACGCTGACGGTCAATCACGCCGCCATCGTGGACCCCGACGGCAAGCCTGACCCCATGAGCGAACCAGACGAGTACAGCTATCAGTGGTTCCATGCGACGACCGGTCCCGGCGCCCGCGCTCTCAGCCCGGACGTGGGGACGCCAATTCCGGGCGCGACCTCGGCCACCTACACGCTGGACGAGATGGATCTGGGCGCGCGGATCAGGGTGCGGGTGAGTTTCACCGACGATGCGGGCAACCCGGAGACGCTGACCAGCGCCGCAACGGGCGCGGTGATCGCGGCGGCCATCCCGGACCGGACAGCGCCGGTTGCGTCGTGGTTGCCGCGTTTCGGGCGCACGGTGTCGGAGCAGGTGGTGGAGACGGCGCAGGCGCGGATGGCGGCGACGCCGGTGGCGGGTCTTGCCGGACAGTTGGCCGGTCAGACGATCGCCATCGCGCCGGGGCGTGGGTCTGCGGAGGCTCGGGCGGATGCGGAGGCCGACTTCGCGGCGTTGGGCGAGAGCTTTTTCGGCGCTGGCGATGCCACCGGGAATGCCTGGGATGACACCGGGGATGGCCGGGATGGCGCTGCGGAGCGCGGTTACAGCTCGCGGGCGTTGACCGGTCGCGATTTCCTCACCGGCAGCGCCTTTGCGCTGACCGGCGACAGTGGCGACAGTGCCGCCACGCTCTGGGGCCGGGGGGCGGTCACGAGCTTCGACGGGCGCGACGGGTCGCTGTCGCTGGACGGCGAAGTGGTCAGCGGGATGCTGGGCATCGACTGGCGCAATGGCGAGCGCAGCGGCGGGCTGATGCTGTCGCGTTCGCGCGGCGAGGGCGACTACCGGTCGTCTGCGGCAGGTGGTGCGGCGAGCGATGATGGCCGGATTTCGGCGACGCTGACCGGGCTCTATCCGTGGCTTGGCCACCGGGTGAACGACCGTCTGACGCTGTGGGGCGTCGCCGGTTACGGTCGCGGCACGCTGACGCTGACGCCTGCGGGCGAGGACGCGCTGAGCGCCGGGATCGGGCTGACGATGGGGTCGGTGGGCGCACGCGGGCGGCTCGGGGCGGGCGCGGAAGGCATGGTGCTGGCCTGGGAGGCCGACGCGCTGGCGCTCCGAACCACATCGGACGCGGCGAGCGGCGCGGAGGGTCGCCTTGATGCCACCTCCTCCGGGGTGACGCGGCTGCGCCTTGGTCTGACCGGGTCGCGACGGTTCCGCCTCGGCTCGGGTGCGGCGCTGACGCCGGGGCTCGAAGTCGGCCTGCGCCACGACGGCGGCGATGCGGAAACCGGCTACGGCACCGACATCGGCGTCAGCCTCGACTTTGCCGACCCGGCGCGCGGGATCACCGCGGCGGTCAGTGCGCGCGGGCTGCTGGACCACGCGGCGCAGGGCTTCCGCGAGCGTGGCCTGTCGGCGACGCTGACCTGGGATCAGCGGCCCGGCAGCGATCTCGGCTGGTCGCTGTCGCTGGGCCACGGGGTGGGCGCGGCGACCGAAGGCGGTGCGGCGTCGCTTTTGGCGCGCCAGAGCCTGGCCGGTCTGCTCACCGGTGACGGTGACGACGGCGATGACACCACTGAGGGCAACCTGCAACGGCGCTTCGATGCGACGCTGGGCTACGGGGTTCCGATGGCGGCGGGCCGGTTTGTCGCGGTGAGCGGGATCGGGTTCGGGCTGACGGACGCGGGTCGCGAATACAGTGTCGGCTGGCGGCTCGGCCTCGCCCGCAGCGGCCCGATGGACCTGCACCTTCGCCTTGAGGCGACCCGGCAGGAGAGCACGACCGGCAGCCCCACCCACGACCTCGGCCTCGACCTTGGCGCCGCCATCCGATGGTAGACGCGCGCGCGGGGCCTTGTCCGGTTGGCGCAACCATCCGGAAGAGCCTGCCCGCAGTCCCGGCCTCCCGGTTTCAATGCGGACGCTGGACGACGTCAGACACTCCGAGGGGTGGGGCTGGTTCCTCTACCGTGACCGTTCGGTGAAGGTGCCCTGGCGTACTGCCGGTCGTCCCGGTTACGCTGCTGATGCAGCGTAACGCCACGGCATGAACTCGTCCAGCCGAGTGATCTTGTGATCCGCGATGCGGGCGAGGACCCATGTGAGCCAGGCTTGTGGATCGACTTTATCAAGCTTTGCCGTTTCGATCAGGGTGTAGGCGATGGCCATGGCTTTGCCACCGCCCTCGGAACCGGCGAACATCCAATTTTTGCGACCTGTGGCGACAGGTTTTATAGCGCGTTCGGCGATGTTGTTGTCCGCTTCCAGAAAGCCATGGTTCAAATAACCGCGTGCCTTTGGCAAACGACCAAGGGCATAACGGATCGCTTGGGCCAGAGGCGACTTGCCAGATATATTTGGCAACTGCGCGTGTAACCAGGTCTCAAGTTCATCGAAGATCGGTTTTGCCTTTTCCTGACGGATGGCAACGCGCTCTTCAGACGGTTTGCCACGCGCCTCTTTCTCGACGGCATGGAGTTCCGCGGTCCGGCGGATGGCTTCTTCGGCAATCGATGAGCCTTGCGCGGCAAAGATGTCTACAAACTTGCGTCTGACGTGCGCCAAACAAGCCATCTCCTGGGCCTTGTCCTCACCGAATACCCCGTTGAAGCCGGAATACCCGTCCGCATGGACCCAGCCTTTGTAGCCGGAGAGATGTGAGACGGGATGTTCGCCCTTGCGATCAATCGTGAACTGATACCACGCGCAGGGCGGTGATGATCCAGACCATGGTCGTTCATCGCGAACACAGGTCCAGACACGGGCGGTCCTGGTCTTCTTGTTGCCGGGGGCCTGCATTTTAACAGGCGTATCGTCAGCGAAGATGGCCGCGCCTCGGCGGACCATTCGGCCAATGGTGTCAGCCAGAGGTTCCAGAAGCGCGGTGGAGCCGCCAACCCAATTGGTCAGAGTTGATCGATCAAGATCAACGCCTTCACGGGCGTATATTTGCGACTGACGGTAGAGCGGCAGGTGGTCCGCGTATTTGCTGACCAACACGTGCGCCGGCAGCCCCGGTCCCGGGCGGCCACGTTCGATCGGGCGCGATGGCAGCGGCGATTGGACAATGGCCTCGCAACAGGAACAGGCCATACGCGGACGCACGATCCGGTTCACGACAAAACGCCCCGGTTTGTATTCCAACTCCTCGGTCACGTCCTCACCGAGCCTCTTCAACGCCCCACCGCAACGTCGGCAGTCCTCGCCCGGCGACAAGACCTCTTCGTGCCGGTCCAGATGATCGGGCAAGGGCTTGCGGCTGTGCCGGCGGGCCGGTTTGTCCGTTTCAGGCGTTGGAGCAGGCGCCGCCTGTTCTCCAGCGGCTTCGGCAATCGCCTCATCTTCCCGGAAGACCAGATTGAGCTGGTAGAGGCTTTCTGATTTCGATCCAAACCGGTGCCGGTCATGCCCCGCCAGTTGGTGTTGGAGTTGTTCCACCTTCAGGGTCAGCGCCTTGACTTCATCGGCCAGAAGCCGGTTCACTGCCCGCAGTTCCGCAGGATCATCCGGGGCTATGTCGAGGTCCTTCAGCATCGCCGATCCTATACCGGATCAGCATTCCGGGGTGAACCCCGAAAGCGCGCAAAGCCTCGTATTCATTGACCTATCCTACGCTCAACGGTCTCCAGGTTTTACGGGGCATCCGCCAGTCAATCCCCTCCAACAGCATTGAGAGCTGCGCGGGTGTGACGCTGATCTTGCCGTCCTTTGCAGCGGGCCAGACAAACCGCCCTTTCTCCAACCGCTTCGAAAACAGGCACGCGCCCTGGCAATCCCACCAGATGATCTTCAACAGATCGCCGCGCCGACCCCGGAACACGAACAGGTGGCCGGAATACGGGTCTTCGGCCAAAACCTTCTCGGCCTGGGCCGCCAGCGTATTGAACCCTCGCCGCATGTCCGTGACACCCGCCGACAGCCACACCCGCGTGTTGCTCGGCACCGGGATCAAGACATCAGCCCCTTCGGCAGCCGCGCCAGCACATCAGGATCGAACCCACCCTCGGCGCTGATCCGGTGACCGCCAGCCAACTCAATCTCGATACCGCCACCGAAGGCGACGGGACCGGATGGCTGCGCCGGGACCGGATGTGAAGCAGCCGGAGAAATCTCAACCGGCAGAAACACAGATCCAGCTACGACCTCGGTGAAATCTGGCGCAAAACGCGGGTCCTTCAGCCATTTGAAGATCAGATTGGCGTTCATCGCGTAGCGCCGCGCAACCTGAGCCACAGAAACACCCGGCGCGGCAGTCTGCAGGCAGATCGAACGCTTCTCGTCGTCCCACCAAATTCGCTTCTTGCGCCTGCCAGCCATAGAGTGCCTCATGGTGTCCACTATCGATGGTGGACACTATCGGCTCCTCCGCCCCCGCGTTAGGTCGGCTTCAACGGACGCTCACCCTCTACCTGCCGCCATACTCACCTGAACTGAACCCGATTGAGCGGGCCTTTTCAAACCTGAGGGTCTCGATTTACCTCGCCAATCCGGTCTGAATCCGGTTCACTCCCGGCTCCTCGTGACAGGAGCGGCAGATGGTCGGACAGCCGGGATTTTCTGACATGGATGACCGCCGGAAGCGGTCGAGCGATCCTGGCGATCAGTTGGAAGCCTGTGCCGGGGCGTCTGATTTCGAGATTTTCCGTGCGGATATTGTGAAGGCTCTGGCGTACTCGGAGTAAGCGTCCGGTCTGACAGCCTTATTTCCTTGGTTTTCCGGGCTTCCAGCGTTTTGCGAGACTGAGGACTTCGAGTTTGAGTTTGTCGGTTTCGGGCTGATTGGGATCGAAGGTGCCGCCATACCAGTCTTTGAGATGATCGTGCTCTGGATGCTTTGGATCGGCCATGGCATCGAGGAACCCGTAGTAGCCAAGGAAGCCCCCGACGTCTTCGGGCGGGCATTTACCGATGACCTCGATTAGTCTGGGATAGAGTTCGCCAGGGACGGGATCGGTGATCCTGCCGATCTTGATCCTGTGTTCCCAGTTGTCGCCAAAATCGTAGATGTAGTTGATCGTCTTTTTGCCGGTGTCCTCGATGACTTGGCCCAGAGTGGTTTTGTTGGCGGGCCGGTCCTCGCCGCCAAAATCGGGGTCCGCGATACCCCATGTGGCGCGGGCTGCTTCGAACATGTAGAGATGCGAGTTGGTCCAGCCCATGGCCACCTGCAGTGTCAGGTGCAGCCGGTCCAGCCGGATATCGGCAGGCACCTGCAGGGTGCGGGTGACAGCGGGCTCGATGTCTTGCAGGGTGACTTTGATCTCGATGATGCTCATGCAGCGTCTTTCATGTGATGGTGGCTGCCCATGTTCCATGGCAGCAGGTCGTCGACCTTGGTGATCTTGCAATCCGGGATGCGGGCCAGAGTGTCGGCCAGCCAGCCCTGCGGATCAACGTTGTTCAGTTTGGCGGTTTCAATCAGCGTATAGGCGATGGCAGCGGCTTTGCCGCCTGCCGGTGATCCAACGAAGAGGTAGTTCTTGCGCCCCAAAGCAATACCTCTGATGGCCCGCTCGGCCGCATTATTGTCGATCTCGAGATGGCCATGTTCAAGGTATGGCCGGAGCCGTGGCAACCGGGTCAGCGCATAACGGATGGCCCCTGCAAGTGGCGATTTGCCAGAGATAGCGGGCAGTTGGGCACCCAGCCAATTGCCCAGGTCATCGAAGACGGGTCTGGCCTCGGCCTGCCGTATGGCGGTACGCTGATCCGGCGGCGATCCACGGGCCTCTTTCTCGATAGCGTAGAGCCCTGCTATCCGCTTGATCGCCTCTTCGGCGATGGCCGAGCCCTGGGCTTTATGCACATCGACGAACTTGCGCCGGATGTGGGCCATGCAGGCGACCTCGCGGATGTCGCCAGAACGGTAGAGGTCGTTGAATCCGGAATAGCCGTCCGCATGCATCCAGCCCTGGTATCTCTTCAAGTGATCCTTGGGATGCTGACCCCTGCGGTCCGGCGAGAACTGATACCAGGCAGCAGGCGGCGCCTCGCTGTCCCAGGGGCGCTCATCGCGTATGTAAGTCCATAGGCGGGCGGTCTGGGTTTTGCCTGCCCCGGGCGTTAGCATTTTGATCGGCGTATCATCGGCAAACAATGCCTGGCCTGCTTGCACATGTCGTCCGATGGCAACGGCCAGTGGCTCCAGTAGGGCCGTGGATTTGCCCACCCAATCGGCCAGCGTTGAGCGGTCAAGGTCAAGCCCGTCGCGCTCGAATATCTGGCTTTGCCGGTAGAGCGGCAGATGATCGGCATATTTGCTGACCAGAACATGGGCCAACAGTCCTGGTCCAGGACGCCCGCGCTCAATCGGGCGCGATGGCAGCTGTGCCTGGGTGAAGCTGTCGCAGCCCGAACAGGCAAAGCGGGGCCGGGTGATGCGGTTCACGATGAAGCGCCCCGGAACATATTCCAGTTCCTCGGTCACATCCTCGCCCAGGCGGCGCAGCTTGCCACCACAATCCGCACAGGCATCATCTCCGGTGGCCAGTTCGATGTGCTGGCGCGGTATATGATCCGGGATCGGGCGGCGCTTGGGTTTGTCTTTGGGCGGCTCCTCTTCAGGCAGGCGTAACCTGGCTGTCATCGCTGCCGTTGCAATCTCACTGCTCTCCAGGGCCAGTTGCAGCTGCTCGATGCTCTCGGATTTGCTGCCAAACCTATGTGTGCGATGCCCGGATAACTGGTGCCTGAGCTTCTCGATCAACATCGCCTGAGACTTCACCTCGGCCAGCAGAAGCTGCGTGAAAGCACGCAACTCATCGGGGTCTTCCGGTAAGGCTCGGGCCACATCGATCATGGCCAAAACCTGGCAAATCAACGGGCTTTAGGGAATCCCCAAATCACTGATCCGGCCAGATTATCCCGCCTTCAATGGCCGCCATGTGCGCTGCGGAATACGCCAGTCAATGCCCTCCAGAAGCATCGCCAACTGGGCCGGTGTCAATGCGACTTTGCCGTCTTTTGCAGAAGGCCAGACAAACCGGCCCTTCTCCAATCGCCTGGAGAACAGACAGGCCCCCTGACCGTCCCACCAAATGATCTTGATCAGATCGCCACGCCGTCCACGGAAAACGAACATGTGGCCGCAATAAGGGTTCTGCTTCAGCGTCTGTTCCGCCTGAGCCGCCAGCGTCGCAAACCCCCGGCGCATATCCGTTACCCCGGCAGCCAGCCACACCTTCGTGTTCGACGGTACCGGGATCATCCGGACAAGCCACGGATCAGGCCGGCAAGGGCATCCGGATCGTAAGTCCCGCTGACACAAAGCCGGTGCCCGCAAACAAGATCAAACCCAATCCTGCCGCATGCCACAACCGGCGGCGCGGCTTCATGCCGCACATCCGAAATTATCTCGACCGGCAGAAAGAAAACCTGCTTCTGTGTATCGCCATCAGGCGAAAACCGCCCATCCCTCAGCCACGTAAACACGAGATTGGCATTCACATCATACCGCCGCGCAACCTGACTAACCGAAATCCCCGGAACCCGCGTTTGCGCACAGATCATCCGCTTCTCGTTATTGCTCCAGTTCCGGCGCTTCTTCCTGCCCACATCTGACCTCGATAATGTCCATTAACGATCATGGACACTATCTGACATCTGCGGCCTCAGGCAGGGCAGCCAGACCAGACGCTTACTACTCGGACGGCTCGAAAGGCGCCCGCCCTGTGACGTCGTGCTGATGTTCAGGATCCTGATTGTCCAGGCGCAAGACAATCCCGGTGATGACCGCGCAGGGTTCCTGATCCCGGACCGGCTGTCGTTCATGCGTTTCCCCGGGTTCGGGCTGCATGACCGGGTTCCGGACGCGAAGACCATTCGGGTGTTCCGCGAGCGTCTGACCAGGGCAGGCGCGATCGAGGGGCTTTTCAGCCGGTTCGACGCCGCGCTGCGCGAGGCCGGTTACATCGCGATGTCCGGTCGGATCGTCGCCAGCACGCTGGTCGCCGCGCCAGGGTACGCAACACGGTTGACGGGAAGACGGCTGTCAGGATGGGCAAGCCCGGCGACGAGAACCGGCCCGATGATCCGGCCAAAGCCGGGCAAAAAGACGTGGATGCACACTGGACCATCCAGTTCGCCCCAGTTCGCCAGGGCGCGCCCGCGCGAGGACGGCCCCGCGCCGCCCGACATCGCCATCCCGAGTTTCGGATACAAGGCGCATTCCGGCATCGACAAGCGTTTCCGGTTCATCCGGCGATGGGATGTCACCAGTGCGGCGGCCGATGACGGGCGGATGCTGCGCCGGGGGCTGCTGGATTGCCACTGACACCGGGTCAGGCGTCCGGGCGGACAGCGCCTGTCGCTCGATGAAGAACGAGGCGTTCATGGAGCGGCGCGGTTTTGTCAGCCATGTCCACCATCGCAAACCAGAGGGGCGCCCAATGCCCGGGAATATCAGACGCGGGAACAGCACAAGGTCAAAGCATCGCGCGCCCGTCGAGCATGTCTTCGCAGTCCGCAAACACATGATCGGCATGTCCACCATCGCCTGCAACATCCGCCGCCTGGTCCAGTTCGGCGGCGCCGTCACTGCCTGATCACAGGACGAAACCGCCCGAAATTACGGAAAACCGCCCGGTTCGGGCGCAAATCATGCTGTCACACCGACAGAACCCAAAGACAGACAGCGTCGAGGGAATGCCGCTCTAAAATCAGCTCCAAAATCAAGATTGATAGAGATCCTCAGCTCAAGGCACATCTTCGCCGGACGCGGGGCGAGGACGTTCACAGACCTGTTCGAAGCGCTCGGTGAAATCTGCCAGATGTTCACGCCAGAGGAATGCCGGAACGACTTCAAAGCCGCCGGATATGCTCCAAACCAATATCGAAACGCTACAGGATGCTTCGCTCAAAGCCCTTGGGTCGCGACTGGACTTTTAGAGCAGATTCGGTTTACCCGGGTTCACATCCGGCCGCCTTGAAGTAGGTGTTTGATCCCACGGTTTGCTGGTGCGATCTTTTCCTTGGAATGGAAGGAAGCCTTATGGAGAGTGTCCGCTCCTCTGTGTATCTGTGATCTGTACCATGCTTTGAGAGAGGAGCCATGACGATGACGATATCCAGGGAGCTTCCGGACGAACTTCTGGAAGGCTGCGAGCGGCCTGAAGACCTGCCTGGCGATACCGGGCTGCTGAAAGAGCTCAAGATCAAACTGATGGAGCGGATGCTGGGGGCCGAACTGACCGCGCATCCGGGCTATGAAGACGGCAAGGATGCACCTCCGGGTCAGTCCAATCGGCGCAACGGCACAGCCGGCAAGCGCCTGAAGGGCCAGATCGGCGATGCGCCGATTTCCGTGCCCCGTGATCGGGATGGCAGTTTTGAACCGGAACTGGTGAAGAAGGGCCAGACCCGGATCGACGGTGACCGTTCGGTGAAGGAGCCTTGGCGTACTGCCGGTCGTCCCGGTTACGCTGCTGATGCAGCGTAACGCCAGGGCATCAGCTCGTCCAGCCGAGTGATCTTGTGATCCGCGATGCGGGCGAGAACCCATGTGAGCCAGGCTTGTGGATCGACTTTATCAAGCTTTGCCGTTTCGATCAGGGTGTAGGCGATGGCCATGGCTTTGCCACCGCCCTCGGAACCGGCGAACATCCAATTTTTGCGACCTGTGGCGACAGGTTTTATGGCGCGTTCGGCGATGTTGTTGTCCGCTTCCAGAAAGCCATGGTTCAAATAACCGCGTGCCTTTGGCAAACGACCAAGGGCATAACGGATCGCTTGGGCCAGAGGCGACTTGCCAGATATATTTGGCAACTGCGCGTGTAACCAGGTCTCAAGTTCATCGAAGATCGGTTTTGCCTTTTCCTGACGGATGGCAACGCGCTCTTCAGACGGTTTGCCACGCGCCTCTTTCTCGACGGCATGGAGTTCCGCGGTCCGGCGGAGGGCTTCTTCGGCAATCGATGAGCCTTGCGCGGCAAAGATGTCTACAAACTTGCGTCTGACGTGCGCCAAACAAGCCATCTCCTGGGCCTTGTCCTCACCGAATACCCCGTTGAAGCCGGAATACCCGTCCGCATGGACCCAGCCTTTGTTGTAGCGCGACAATCAAGATGAGAAGTGCGCGTCAATCAGGATGAGAATCCTTGGTCGCGACGTTTGGGACGATGCCGGGCTTTTGTGCCGCGATCAAGGGGTTTGTTTTTTGATTGTCGCGGAGCGTCAATCAGCTTTGGTGTTTTCCGGTGTGGCTTTTTGTGCAGGCCTTCCCGGCCCCTTTGCCTTTTGTGCTGCTCTTCGCCGGTAGCTTTCGACATTCATCTCGAAGATGGTTGCGTGGTGCACGAGCCTGTCGACGGCGGCCAATGTCATGGCCGGGTCTGGAAAAATCGCATTCCACTCCCCGAAGGGCTGGTTGGCCGTGATCAACATTGAGCGGCGTTCATATCTCGCGCTGATGAGTTCGAAGAGCACACTGGTTTCAGCCTGATCCTTGGTGACGTAGGTGATGTCATCGAGGATCAGCAGATGGAATTTGTCGAGCTTTGCAATGGCACTTTCGAGGACGAGATCGCGGCGGGCCTGTTGGAGTTTCTGGACCAGATCGGTGGTGCGGCTGAATAGGACGCGGTAGCCTTGCTCGACAAGGGCGAGCCCGATGGCTGAGCCGAGATGTGATTTGCCCACACCTGGCGGCCCAAACAGCAGGATGTTGCCGCCCTTTCCGATCCAGCTGTCGCCAGCGGTGATCGCACTGACATGGGCCTTGGACAGCATGGGGACGGCTGTGAAGTCGAAGGTGTCGATCGTTTTTCCGGGCAACAGGCGTGCCTGTGCGAGATGTCGCTCGATACGACGGCGATCTCGTTCAGCCAGTTCATGCTCCACCAGGGTGCTGAGCATCCGAGCGGCGGGCCAGCCTTCCTTGTCGGCTTGTTCCGCAAAGCGCGGCCATAGCGCCTTGATGGCTGGCAAGCGCAATTCGGTCAGAGCCAAGGTTAGGCGGGCGGTATCGGTCTGGGGCGATGTCATGCTGTCACCTCCTGAGCGGATGGCGTACCGCCGACCAACTGGTCGTAAGATGACAGGTCGGCCAGTTGCACCGCGACTTGGGGGAGTGCGTCTTGTGATGGGCTAAACACTGCGCGTAGGGCCGCCATGTCAGGCGGGCGCTTCTGGCGAAGGTCCTCCTCAAGCTGCGCTGCCAATTCAGCCTCGCAGCCCCGCTCGTGTGCCAGCGCCAGAAGATCGACAACCATGCGACACGCCGCCTTCTCACTGGTCTGCTCCAGCAGGAATGCGAACATGTTACGGAACGCCCGGCGCGGGAATAGCTGATCCCGATAGACCAGCCCCATCAGCGCCATGGGCTTTTTGCGCAAGGAGTGGATGACGTGGTGGTAATTGACCACGTGCCCATGGCTCCCGGTGCTCGAGGCTCGTCCGCGTGTCAGCGTTAGCAGGGCAGAGCTTCCCAGGAACAGCTCCAACCGATCATCGTAGAGCCGAACCCGCAGCTGATGCCCGATCAACCGGGATGGCACGGTGTAGAACACCTTGCGCAAGGTGAAGCCCCCGGAGGAAGTGACGCGCAACGTGATCTCCTCGTAATCCGTGGTCCGCCGCGTCGGCAAAGGTCTGAGGCTCGCACGTTCCGCATCGATACGCTTGGCATTGCGGGCGTTGATCCGGCCCACGATCTCGTCGATGAAGCGACGATAATCTTGCAAGCTTTCGAAGTCGCGCGACCCACGCATGACCAGCGCGTCCTCAATGGTGCGCTTCAGATGCCCATTGGGGCTCTCGATGGAACCGTTCTCGTGTGCGACGCCCTTGTTGTTGCGCGTCGGCGTCATTCCATAATGGTTGCACAGGGCGTCGAAGCGGTCGGTTAGATCGGCCCGGGATGACTTATCCAGGTTCTTGAAGGCCGCCGACAGGCTGTCAGTTCCATGATTGTGTGGCACGCCGCCGAGCGTCCAGAGGGCGTTCTGCAATCCCTCAGCCAGCGCCACATAGCTTTCGCCGCCCAGCACGACGTGGGCGTGCTGAAACCCGCTATAGGCAAGCCGGAAGTGATACAGTCGATGGCCCAGTGCCTCACCGGCAATGGTCACACCCAACTTGCCCATGGCGGTGAAATCCGACAGGCCCATTTTGCCCGGTGTGTGGGTCTGCCGGAAAATGACGTCCTGTTCAGGGCCGTGTTCCGCATTCCAGGCGCGTATCCGTCGCTCCGGAGTCCGTCGGATGCCCGTACCCAGATCAGAATGCCGACGCAGAAGCTCCTCGTAAACCGCCACAGGTCGGATCCCCGGTGAGGACCGCAGAAGCGGCACGACCTCCGCATCAAAAATGTCCGCCAGCGGGTCCGGACGCCGCCGGCCGCGAGGGGCCTTCTTCTGTGATGGTAAAATTGGGTCAGCTTGCAGCCGATAGCCCGTTGCCTGGCTGATCCCCGCCTTGGCAGCGGCAACGGCAACGGAATGGGTCGATCTGAGCGTCATGAAGAGCCTCATTTGTTGGTCAGTGACATGACAGCCCGGCATGAACGATCCCCTTGCACAGAAAATCATTCCTTATCCGAGCCGGCCACAACCGTCAGGCCCGCCCCAAAAGGGCAAAACGCGTGTGCGGGGCCTCCCCAGTCGGGCTACGCCCTCCCTGCGAGCCCCCGCACACGCGTTCTCATCCTGATTGACGCTGGATTCTCACCTTGTTTGTCGCGCAGCACTTTGTAGCCGGAGAGATGTGAGACGGGATGTTCGCCCTTGCGATCAATCGTGAACTGATACCACGCGCAGGGCGGTGATGATCCAGACCATGGTCGTTCATCGCGAACATAGGTCCAGACACGGGCGGTCCTGGTCTTCTTGTTGCCGGGGGCCTGCATTTTAACAGGCGTATCATCAGCGAAGGTGGCCGCGCCTCGGCGGACCATTCGGCCAATGGTGTCAGCCAGAGGTTCCAGAAGCGCGGTGGAGCCGCCAACCCAATTGGTCAGAGTTGATCGATTAAGATCAACGCCTTCACGGGCGTATATTTGCGACTGACGGTAGAGCGGCAGGTGGTCCGCGTATTTGCTGACCAACACGTGCGCCGGCAGCCCCGGTCCCGGGCGGCCACGTTCGATCGGGCGCGATGGCAGCGGCGATTGGACAATGGCCTCGCAACAGGAACAGGCCATACGCGGACGCACGATCCGGTTCACGACAAAACGCCCCGGTTTGTATTCCAACTCCTCGGTCACGTCCTCACCGAGCCTCTTCAACGCCCCACCGCAACGTCGGCAGTCCTCGCCCGGCGACAAGACCTCTTCGTGCCGGTCCAGATGATCGGGCAAGGGCTTGCGGCTGTGCCGGCGGGCCGGTTTGTCCGTTTCAGGCGTTGGAGCAGGCGCCGCCTGTTCTCCAGCGGCTTCGGCAATCGCCTCATCTTCCCGGAAGACCAGATTGAGCTGGTCGAGGCTTTCCGATTTCGATCCAGACCGGTGCCGGTCATGCCCCGCCAGTTGGTGTTGGAGTTGTTCCACCTTCAGGGTCAGCGCCTTGACTTCATCGGCCAGAAGCCGGTTCACTGCCCGCAGTTCCGCAGGATCATCCGGGGCTATGTCGAGGTCCTTCAGCATCGCCGATCCTATACCGGATCAGCATTCCGGGGTGAACCCCGAAAGCGCGCAAAGCCTCGTATTCATTGACCTATCCTACGCTCAACGGTCTCCAGGTTTTACGGGGCATCCGCCAGTCAATCCCCTCCAACAGCATTGAGAGCTGCGCGGGTGTGACGCTGATCTTGCCGTCCTTTGCAGCGGGCCAGACAAACCGCCCTTTCTCCAACCGCTTCGAAAACAGGCACGCACCCTGGCAATCCCACCAGATGATCTTCAACAGATCGCCGCGCCGCCCCCGGAACACGAACAGGTGGCCGGAATACGGGTCTTCGGCCAAAACCTTCCCGGCCTGGGCCGCCAGCGTATTGAACCCTCGCCGCATGTCCGTGACACCCGCCGACAGCCACACCCGCGTGTTGCCCGGCACCGGGATCAAGACATCAGCCCCTTCAGCAGCCGCGCCGGCACATCAGGATCGAACCCACCCTCGGCGCTGATCCGGTGACCGCCAGCCAACTCAATCTCGATACGGCCACCGAAGGCGACGGGACCAGAGGGCTGCGCCGGTTCCGGATGTGAAGCAGCCGGAGAAATCTCAATCGGCAGAAACACGGATGCAGCTACGACCTCGGTGAAATCTGGCGCAAAACGCGGGTCCTTCAGCCATTTGAAGATCAGATTGGCGTTCATCGCGTAGCGCCGCGCAACCTGAGCCACAGAAACACCCGGCGCGGCAGTCTGCAGGCAGATCGAACGCTTCTCGTCGTCCCACCAAATTCGCTTCTTGCGCCTGCCAGCCATAGAGTGCCTCATGGTGTCCACTATCGATGGTGGACACTATCGGCTCCTCCGCCCCCGCGTTAGGTCCGGTTCAACGGACGCTCACGATCGACGGGATGGATGACAGGATCATCGGCCTCTATGCCGCCGGACTGACCGTCCGCGACATCCGCGCCCATCTTGAGGATATCTACGGTCTTCTGGTCTCGCCGGATTTGATCAGCCGCGTCACCGACGCCGTGCACGACGAGGTGCGCGACTGGCAAAGCCGGGCGCTGGAGCGGATGTATCCGATCGTGATCTTCGACGCGCTGCGGGTGAAGATCCGCGACGCCGACAGCCGCATGATGAAGAACAAGGCCGTCTACATCGCCCTGGGGGTCAGCCGGGACGGCGTGCGCGAGGTCCTGGGCCTGTGGATCGCTGATAACGAGGGGGCCAAATTCTGGTTGTCGGTGATGAACGAGCTGAAGAACCGGGGTGTCCAGGACATTCTGATCGCCGTCGTTGACGGGCTCAAAGGCTTCCCGGAGGCGATCACCGCCGCCTTTGCGCAGACCACGGTGCAAACCTGCATTGTCCACCTGGTGCGCCACTCCCTGAACTTCTGCTCGCAGAAGTTATGGAAAGACCGCAAGGGAGTGGCCACTGACCTGCGCCGGATTTACAGCGCCGCCACCGCCGATCAGGCCGCCGATGAACTGGACGCGTTCGAGAAAAAATGGGCCGGTAAATACGCCTCCATCGCCCCGGCCTGGCGACGGGCATGGCAGGAAGTAATCCCGTTCTTCGCCTTCGATCCGGCGATCCGAAAGATCATCTACACCACCAACGCCATCGAGAGCCTGAACCGGGTGATCCGCAAATCAATCAAGACCCGCGGATCGTTCCCGACCGATCAGGCCGCAACAAAGCTGATCTATCTGGCCATCCGCAACTTCGAGAAAGGCGGCAGGAATGTTCGGGAATGGTTTGCAGCCCGCAACCTGTTCGCTACTATGTTCGACGAGCGCTTCTATGTTCGACGAGCGCTTCAATGCGTGACTGTATTTGAAACCCCCATGGACCGGGACAAGACCAGATACACAGAATTCAGGACACTCCCAGGGCGGGCATGTAGAGCGCCTGGCGAAGCCCGGCTCGTCCGCCTCCGATTTTCGCTCTGGCTGTCCATTTGCCGGACTTGCGCACGAAGGGAGCCAGGCCCGCAAGCGCGGCTGGCCTGCCCGGGCGTCAAGGTTCCGATCTCCGGCATTTCGATGAGTATTGCGACGGCAGGGGATCGACCGCAGGATCTCGAACTGTCCGGCAAGCTTTGCATCCTCGCGGATACGCTTCTTCAACTCGGCATCGAGTTGGGCAAGTTGCTTTGCAATCTGGCGCATCCTGGTTTTCAGTTGCGCCTTGACGAGTGTGTTGCGCGCACCGCAGAGCCGGTTCCGGCAGGCAGTCTGGTCCTTGATGAGAGCGCTCCGGGCGACATGCACCTCCCGCAGATCGTTCATGGGTTCATCGCGCAACGGTGAAGCCTTCAGGTCAAGCATCGCCCCCATGCGGGCCAGCAGTTCCGCATCGATCCGGTCAGTTTTGGCGGACTGGCCGACCGCTTCGGCGAAGCGGCGAGCGCGTTCGGGGTTCACCTTGACCATGGCGTGACCCGTCTTTGAAAGGCGGGCCTCCAGATCGCGATGATAGCGTCCTGTAGGCTCGTAGACGACGCGGCAGCACTGCGGGCCGATCCGGTTCTTCAGCGTCTTCAGTCCTGTCCGGTCGTTGGTGAAGCGTTTCGCCTTGCCATCGCTCAGGCGATGGGTGTCGAGATGATCTTTCGAGATGTCGATGCCGATGGTATCATTCATGACCTTTTCGTCTCCCGTTCTTGTCATACGAGGCAGGGGTGTTCCCTCCTCCACTATCTGTTCGGGTTCATCAAAAGGGCGGGGGTGATCCATCTTGAGAACGGTCCTCAAAGACCAGGGCATCATCGATCCATCCCCCGCCACCCCTCGGGCTGCAGCAGCGACCCGAGGGGTGGCATCCGTATCGCACGGATACGAATGCCTGGGAAATCCAATAGACAAGGGTATTTCGACCGGCGATTTTCACGAGGCGCTCACCGCTTTGCTCGGTCCCAATGCCGCAGGGCTGTCCTCGACCACGATATCGCGGCTTAAAGCCGATTGGTGGGATGAGTATGACCGATGGCAACGGCGCGATCTCAGCACGCGGCGTTTCGTCTACATCTGGGCAGACGGCGTCTACTTTCGCCCACGAATGGCAGAAGAAAAGCAATGTGTTCTCGTACTTATTGGTGCAGACGAATGGGGCCGCAAGGAGATCATCGGCCTCGCCGATGGCTACCGCGAAAGCACCCAAAGATGGCGCGAATTGCTCCTTGATCAGCAGCGCCGTGGGCTCACCCATGCGCCCGATCTTGCCATTGGCGGCGGCGCTCTGGGGTTCTGGAACGCATTGCGCGAGGTGTTTGGTGCGACTAGGTGTCACATCCCGGAAGGTAGTATGGCTGTTTTTTGAACAGTTCCGGCTTGAGTTTGTGCCAGTCCTTCATGGCCTGCAAGGGCGTTCTGGTGCTCAATGCTGACTGAGGAAACTGCTGGTTGTAGAGCCAGACATAGCGGTGCAGCGTTGTCTCCAGGTTTTCGCCGGAACGGAAGTGATGGCTTTGGAGCACCTCCTCGATGCGGCCGTTGAACCTCTCGACCATGCCGTTGGTTTGGGGCGACTTCGGCGGGGTCAAGCGGTGGTCGATATCAAGGTCTGCGCAAAGCGCATCGAACGCATGCGCGCCGGTTGCAGCGCGTTTGCGTAGACCAAACAGCCGGTCGGTGAACTCCTTGCCGTTATCGGTCAACACAGTGCGGATGCAAATCGGGCAGGCCCGTTCCAGATCGCGCAGGAAGCGGCGGGCGTTGGCGGCAGTCCTGGCTTTGAAGACACGAATGAAGACCCAACGCGTCGCCCGGTCGATGGCCACGAAAAGATAGCGGCGCGAGGTTTCATCGGCCATTTGCGGTAGGTATTTCAGGTCGATGTGTATGTATCCTGGCTCGTAGGCCTTGAAGGCGCTGTGCTTCGGCTTCGGTGCTTTGGCCTTCAGATCGCGTAGGTTTCCCACACCATGACGACGAAGGCAGCGGTCCAGGCCAGAGCGCGAGGCATTCGGATTCAGGAACTCTCGCACCACCGCCAGCAGGTCGTCGAGTGATACCAGCAGCGTCCTGCGCAAGGTCACCGCAACCGCCTCTTGCGCCGGTGTCAGCGTGGTTTGCAGCCGGTGTGGCGTGTGGCTGCGATCCTCGACGCCATCGCGGCGCCGCCATTTGTAGACAGTCTGCTCGGTCGTCCCGTATCGCTCCGCCAAGATGGAAGCAGACGCATCACTGGCCTGGAGGGCCGACCGAACCTTCGGCGTCGTTGTAGCCTGCTTGTGAAGTTGGATCACCATGGTCGCACCCCGTCCCGAATGTCCCACAGAACCGACCTTGCCATGAAAAGGGCAGATCGCCGAGGGGAAATATGATCATACGGGATGGAACAACTAGGGTCAGGACCCATTGACTTTGTTTTGAACGTGTGAATCAGTGTTCTGCAAAACGGAGTAGTGACATGAGCGATCTTTTCTGGCTGACGGAGGCACAAACAGCGCGCCTTGAGCCCTTCTTTCCCAAGCCCCATGGCAAGCCCCGGGTCGATGACCGTCGTGTGTTGAGTGGTATTATTTTCATTATTCGCAACGGTTTACGCTGGCGCGATGCGCCTGCCGAATACGGCCCTCACAAAACGCTCTACAATCGGTTTGTGCGCTGGTCCCGCAAAGGTATTTTCGAGCGAATTTTCGAAGAATTGGCCAACCCCTCTGGCCCGGACGCCGACACTCTCATGATTGACGCAACCCATCTCAAAGCACATCGCACGGCGTCCAGCCTCAAAAAGGGGGGTCCGAGCCACGCCTGATCGGGCGTACAAAGGGAGGACTGAATACGAAACTGCATGTCGTTGGAGACGGTGCGGGTCGCCCTGTCAGGCTGCATCTGACGGCGGGTCAGCGTAGCGACTTCAAGGGCGCGGATGTTTTGCTGCCCAACCTGCCTGCGGCCAGGGTTCTGATCGCGGATCGGGGCTACGACAGCGCAAAGGTTCGAAAAATCATTGAAGATCAGAAGATTGAGGCTTGCATCCCTTCAAGGAAAAACCGCAAAAAAACCATCCCCCACTGCGCCGAAACCTACAAGAGGCGGCACAAGGTTGAAAACCTGTTCGCAAAACTCAAGGATTGGAGGCGCATCGCGATGCGCTATGACCGATGCGCACATGTATTCAAATCCGCCATATACATCGCTGCAACCGTCATATTCTGGCTATGAGTCCTGAGCCTGGTCCCCCGGAATTGTAATTTGTATCATTGACTGAGCGGGAATTGAGGAGGATGTTGCGATGGTGGGACGTTTGGCGGATGCAGTGGTTCTGAGCGAAGATGAGCGCCGTTTTCTCGAGGGTCAGGTTCGGCGTCCCAAAGCGGCACGTTCGCTGTCGGACCGATGCCGGATGATCCTGCTGTGCGCCAATGGATTGGCGAGCAAGGAAGTGGCGGCCCGGCTTGGGGTGCATGAACACACAGTCGGCAAATGGCGCAGACGTTTTGTGCGATGCCGGATTGAAGGTCTCACCGACGAATACCGCTCCGGTCGCCCGCGCACCGTGTCGGACGATCAGGTGACTGCGGTGATTGAGCGCACGCTGAACACGACCCCGAGGGATGCGACCCATTGGTCGCTCCGAAGCATGGCAGCCGCGACGGGACTGTCGCACACCACCCTCCGGCGGATTTGGAACGGGTTCGGCCTGCAACCGCACCGAAGCGAGACATTCAAGCTCTCAACCGACCCGCTGTTGGTGGACAAGGTGCACGATATCGTCGGGCTGTACCTGTCACCGCCGAACAGGGCTGTCGTGTTGTGTGTTGACGAGAAATCGCAAATCCAGGCGCTGGATCGCGAACAGCCTGTGCTGCCAATGGCGCCCGGCGTGGCCGAGCGGCGCACCCACACCTGCATCCGACACGGCACGACGTCGCTTTTTGCAGCACTGGATATCGCCACCGGCGCCGTGATCGGCAAATGCTGCAAGCGGCGCCGCGCCACCGGGTTCCTCGACTTCCTCAAACAGATCGACCGGCAGATGCCGGACGGGCCGGAGGTGCATATCGTCATGGACAATTACGCCACCCACAAAACCCCGAAGATCAAGGCCTGGCTGGCACGCCGCCCGCATTGGCATGTCCACTTCACACCGCCCCGGCTGGTTGGATCAATCAGGTGGAGCGTTGGTTTGCTGAACTGACGCGCAAGCAACTGCTGCGCGGCGTCCATCGTTCAACGGCGGAACCGGAAGCCGATATCGCTGCATTTATCGAGGCCCATAACGAAAACCCCAAACCCTGCAAATGGGTCAAACCCGCCGACCATATCCTCGCCTCCGTCAGGCGGTTCTGCCAACGCGCCCAACAAAACTCATGTGCCGAACTTTAGATGCAGGTGACCAGGCTCAGGACCCATTGACTTTGTTTTGAACGTGTGAATCAGTGTTCTGCAAAACGGAGTAGTGACATGAGCGATCCTTTCTGGCTGACGGAGGCACAAACAGCGCGCCTTGAGCCCTTCTTTCCCAAGCCCCATGGCAAGCCCCGGGTCGATGACCGTCGTGTGCTGAGTGGTATTATTTTCATTATTCGCAACGGTTTACGCTGGCGCGATGCGCCTGTCGAATACGGCCCTCACAAAACGCTCTATAATCGGTTTGTGCGCTGGTCCCGCAAAGGTATTTTCGAACGAATTTTCGAAGAATTGGCCAACCCCTCTGGCCCGGACGCCGACACCCTCATGATTGACGCAACCCATCTCAAAGCACATCGCACGGCGTCCAGCCTCAAAAAGGGGGGTCCGAGCCACGCCTGATCGGGCGTACAAAGGGAGGACTGAATACGAAACTGCATGTCGTTGGAGACGGTGCGGGTCGCCCTGTCAGGCTGCATCTGACGGCGGGTCAGCGTAGCGACTTCAAGGGCGCGGATGTTTTGCTGCCCAACCTGCCTGCGGCCAGGGTTCTGATCGCGGATCGGGGCTACGACAGCGCAAAGGTTCGAAAAATCATTGAAGATCAGAAGATTGAGGCTTGCATCCCTTCAAGGAAAAACCGCAACAAACCATCCCCCACTGCGCCGAAACGTACAAGAGGCGGCACAAGGTTGAAAACCTGTTCGCAAAACTCAAGGATTGGAGGCGCATCGCGATGCGCTATGACCGATGCGCACATATATTCAAATCCGCCATATACATCGCTGCAACCGTCATATTCTGGCTATGTGGCCTGACCCTCGCGGACCACGGCGAGCAGGTCGTCGAGCGGCAAGAGCAGCGTCTTCCTCAGCGAGACCGCCACGGCCTCCTGTGCTGGCGTGAGTGTGGTCTGCAACCTGTGCGCCGTGTGGCTCCGGTCGTGGACGGTGTCTCCACACCGTCTGCTCCGAGATGCCGTAGCGCTCGGCCACGATCCACGCGGGTTCATCACTCGCCTGGGTCGCGGCCCTGATCTTCGGCGTCGTCGTCGCCTGCTTGTGCAAAGAAATCAGCATGTCTTGCCCCTGTCCCGAACCTCACGCAAGATCGATCTTGCCATGAACAGGCCAGAGCGGCGAGGGTCTATCTGATCGTCCGGGATGGAACAGTTAGGGCCGTCTTTGATACGAAACTATGATCGCCGTCTGGGCTTGCGGTCTCCTTACCCATCAGCACCAGAAGAGCCGACAGAATAGCTTGCCTCGCTTCCGGTGGCTCTTTTGTATATAATTCCCAAAGAAATCCCGCTGCGCCTGAATCAGGTCGGTGGCGCCCCGCGCCTGGCGCATGGTGTCGTACCATGCAAGCGCCGCCGACATGGCGGGCATCGGCAAACCGCGGCGCCAGCCACAGCCGCCCATGGGGCAATCCGGCGCGACAGGCTGCGGAAATGTCGTCCGGCAAGGCTGACCGGATAATGCTGCCCGCTCGCCATATCTCTGCCACCCTGGCCATATCAATGCCCCACCCATATTCGTCCGACGCCGCCTGCATCACCTCGAAGCCCTGCGCATGGGCAAGGATGCGACCCGCCAGCATCGCCGCCTCCGCATCGTCTTCGGACAGTTCTGCGGAACCCGTTCCGCCCAACGCCGCCGGGCTGCGGCCCATCCCGTCGCGCATCAGGCCCCGGACCTCTGCCAAAAGCTGCATGTCGGCATATTCGATTCCGTTATGCACGGTCTTCACGAAATGCCCGGCCCCATCCGGCCCCACATGCGCGGCACAGGGATCGCCCCCGAATTTTGCCGCAATCGCCTCGATCATCCCGCGGATCGGGGCAAAGGCCGCCGGATCGCCCCCGATCATCATGGAAGGCCCGGTCCGCGCGCCATGTTCGCCGCCCGACACACCCATGCCGATGAAATGAATGCCCTGTTCGCGCAGCGCCCCTGTCCGCCGCCGCGTGCCGTGGAAATTCGCGTTGCCAGCATTGATGATCGTATCGCCCGCCGCCAGCAACGGCGCATAATCCGCGATCGCCCGATCAACGATCGGCCCCGCCGGCACCATCAGGATGATGCGGCGCGGGGGCGTCATGGCGGCGATGAAATCCGCAACCCTGTCGCCGCAATTCACGATCCGTTCGGCCAGTTCCCCGGCCTCGTCCATGAACGCATCGGCGGTCCCGGTCCTGCGGGCGATCACCGCGATCGGGAACCCGCGCCCGGCAATATCCGCGCCCGGCCCCTTGCACCTTTGCCGCGCCCGGCTATAACTCACGACAATTTGCGCATACGGGGGCCTGAAACATGCCGAAAAGAACCGACATCCGGTCGATCATGATCATCGGAGCCGGTCCCATCGTCATCGGCCAGGCCTGCGAGTTCGACTATTCCGGCGCCCAGGCCTGCAAGGCGCTGCGCGAAGAAGGCTACCGGGTCATCCTGGTCAACTCCAACCCGGCGACGATCATGACCGATCCGGGTCTTGCCGACGCCACCTATATCGAGCCGATCACCCCCGAAATCGTCGCTAGGATCATCGAGAAGGAACGCCCCGACGCGCTTCTGCCCACCATGGGCGGGCAGACCGGCCTGAACACCTCGCTGGCGCTCGGCGACATGGGCGTGCTGAAGACGTTCGGCGTCGAACTCATCGGCGCGAACCGCGAAGCCATCGAGAAGGCCGAAGACCGGGCGCTGTTCCGCAAGGCGATGGAGCGCATCGGGCTGGAAACCCCCCGCGCCGCCATCGTGACCGCCCCCGCCAAGGACAGCGGCAAGGCCGATCTTGAGGCAGGCGTGCGGATGGCGCTGGACAGGCTCGGCGAAATCGGCCTGCCCGCGATCATCCGGCCGGCCTTTACCCTCGGCGGCGCCGGCGGCGGCGTGGCCTATAACCGCGAGGATTACATCCACTACTGCCGCACCGGCATGGATGCCTCGCCGGTCAACCAGATCCTCGTCGATGAAAGCCTGCTGGGCTGGAAGGAGTACGAGATGGAAGTCGTCCGCGACAGGGCGGACAATGCGATCATCGTCTGTTCCATCGAAAACGTCGATCCGATGGGCGTCCATACCGGTGATTCGATCACCGTCGCCCCGGCGCTGACGCTCACCGACAAGGAATACCAGATGATGCGCTCGGCCTCGCTTGCCGTCCTGCGTGAAATCGGGGTCGAAACCGGCGGTTCGAACGTGCAATGGGCGGTGAACCCCGACAATGGCCGCATGATCGTGATCGAGATGAACCCGCGTGTCAGCCGCTCTTCGGCGCTGGCGTCGAAGGCCACCGGTTTCCCGATCGCCAAAATCGCCGCGAAACTGGCCGTGGGCTATACGCTCGACGAACTCGACAACGACATCACCGGGGTAACTCCGGCAAGTTTCGAACCCGCCATCGACTATGTCGTCACCAAGATTCCGCGCTTCGCGTTCGAGAAATTCCCCGGCAGCCAGCCTTGCCTGACCACCGCAATGAAATCGGTGGGCGAGGTCATGGCCATCGGCCGCACCATCCATGAGTCGCTGCAAAAGGCGCTGGCCTCCCTGGAAACCGGCCTGACCGGGTTTGACGAGGTCGCCATCGAAGGCGCCCCGGACAGGGCCGCCGTAATCCGCGCCATCAGCCGACAGACCCCGGACCGGCTGCGCACCATCGCGCAGGCCATGCGCGAAGGGCTGAACGATGCCGAAATCCAGGCCGCGACCAGTTTCGACCCGTGGTTCCTGGCCCGCATCCGCGAAATCGTCGAAGCCGAAGCCCGGGTGAAAAGCACCGGCCTGCCGACGGATGAACGGGGCCTTCGCAGCCTGAAAATGATGGGCTTCACCGATGCGCGCCTTGCCCGGCTGACCGGCCGGACCGAGGCCGCCGTGCGCAAGGCGCGCAAATCCGCGGGCGTCACCGCCGTCTTCAAGCGGATCGACACCTGCGCTGCGGAGTTCGAGGCCCGGACCCCCTATATGTATTCCACCTATGAGGCCCCGATGATGGGCGAAGTGGAATGCGAGGCGCGCCCGACCGACCGCAGGAAAGTCGTCATCCTCGGCGGCGGCCCGAACCGGATCGGCCAGGGGATAGAGTTCGACTATTGCTGCTGTCATGCCTGCTATGCGCTGACCGGCGCGGGGTACGAAACGATTATGATCAACTGTAACCCCGAGACGGTCTCGACCGACTACGACACCTCCGACCGGCTTTATTTCGAGCCGCTGACAGAGGAACATGTGCTGGAGATTCTGCGGACAGAGCAGGAAAACGGCACCCTGCACGGCGTCATCGTCCAGTTCGGCGGCCAGACGCCCCTGAAACTGGCGAATGCGCTGGCGGCGGAGGGCATCCCGGTCCTCGGCACCTCGCCGGACGCCATCGACCTTGCCGAAGACCGCGAGCGCTTTCAGGCGCTGGTCAGCAGGCTGAACCTGAAACAGCCCAGGAACGGCATCGCCTCGACCGGGAAACAGGCACTGGCGATTGCCGGGGAAATCGGCTTTCCGCTCGTTATCCGCCCGTCTTACGTTCTGGGCGGCCGGGCGATGGAGATCGTCCGCGATATGGGCCATCTGCAACGCTATATCGAAGCGGCGGTGGTGGTCTCCGGCGATGCGCCGGTCCTGCTCGACAGCTACCTCTCCGGCGCGACCGAGGTCGATGTGGATGCGCTCTGCGATGGCAAACAGGTCCATGTCGCCGGCATCATGCAGCATATCGAAGAGGCCGGCGTGCATTCCGGCGACTCCGCCTGTTCCCTGCCCCCCCACACGCTGCCCGGTCACATCATTGCCGAACTCAAACGCCAGTCGGTGGCGCTGGCGCTGGAACTGGGCGTTGTCGGGCTGATGAATGTGCAATTCGCGGTGAAGGATGACGGGATTTATCTGATCGAGGTGAATCCCCGCGCTTCCCGCACCGTGCCCTTCGTCGCGAAATCGACCGATTCGGCGATTGCCTCCATCGCCGCGCGCGTGATGGCGGGCGAACCGCTCGGCAACTTCCCGCTGCGGCCGCCTTATCCGAAGGACGCCGCCAAGGGAGAGCCGGAGCCCATGGGCGATCCGATGCGGCTGGCCGACCCCGACCAGATGCCCTGGTACAGCGTGAAGGAGGCCGTCATGCCCTTTGGCCGCTTCCCCGGCGTTGACACGATTCTGGGGCCGGAAATGCGCTCCACAGGCGAGGTCATGGGCTGGGACCGGAGCTTTCCGCGCGCCTTTCTGAAGGCGCAGATGGGGGCGGGCATGACGCTGCCCGCCGAAGGCCGCGCCTTCATTTCGATCAGGGATCCCGACAAGACGCCGCTGATGGCCGAAGCGGCGCGGATACTTGTCGATCTGGGCCTGAAGATCACCGCGACAGATGGCACATCGGCCTGGCTTCGGGACAATGGCGTCGAATGCGACCGGATCAACAAGGTTTATGAAGGTCGCCCGAACATCGTGGACATGTTGAAGAACGGCGAGATTGCCGTGGTCATGAACACGACCGAAGGCGCGCAGGCGGTCGAGGACAGCCGCGACATCCGTGCGGTGGCCCTGTTCGACAGGATTCCCTGTTTCACCACCGCCGCCGCCAGCCACGCCGCCGCCCTCGCCATGCGGGCGCAAAGCGAGGATGAGATCGGGGTGCGCAGCTTGCAGGGCTGAGCGCCGCATCTCCCGCCTTGCACCGCCATGATGACATGATTAGGTGTCACATCCCGTGTGATTGTACGGCTGCTTTCTGAAGAGTTCGGGCTTTTCTCGATGCCAGTCCTTGAGCGCATCGATTGGCGTGCGGCCCTTCAGAACGGATTGCGGCAGCTGGCCGTTGTAGAGGCGGACGTAGCGGAGAAGCGTCTGTTCGAGGTCCTCGCCGCTGCGGAAACGGTGGCTCTGGAGCACGTCCTCGATCCGACCGTTGAACCGCTCGACCATGCCGTTGGTCTGCGGCCGCATCGGTGGGGCCAGGCGATGCTCGATCCCGAACCCGGCGCAGAGGCGGTCGAACTCGTGATTGCCGGTCGCGGCGCGGCGGCGAAGGCCGAAGAGCCTGTCGGTGAACTCCTTGCCATTGTCCGTCAGCACGCGGGTGATCCGCATCGGGGCGGCGCGCTCCAGATCGCGCAGGAACCGGCGGGCGTTGGCCGCAGTCTTCACTGGATGGATGCGCACGAAGACCCGGCGGGTGGCGCGGTCGATCGCGACGAACAGATACCGGCGCTTCTCCTCATCGGCCATCTGCGGCAGGTATTTCACGTCGATGTGGATGTAGCCGGGCTCGTATGCCTTGAAAGGCTTGTGCGCGGGCTTCGCCACCTTCGGCTTCAGGTCACGGAGGGAGCCGACCCCATGACGGCGCAGGCATCGGCGCAGGCATCGATCCAGCCCGGAGCGCGAGACGTTCGGGTTGAGAAACTCGCGGACCACGGCGAGCAGGTCGTCGAGCGGCAGCAGCAGACTCTGTCTCAGCGAGACCGCCACGGCCTCCTGCGCCGGTGTCAGCGTGGTCTGCAACCTGTGCGCCGTGTGGCTCCGATCATGGACGGTGTCTCCACACCTTCTGCTCCGAGATGCCATAGCGCTCGGCCACGATCCACGCGGGTTCATCACTCGCCTGGATCGCGGCCCTGATCTTCGGCGTCGTCGTCGCCTGTTTGTGCAAAGAAATCAGCATGTCTTGCTCCCGTCCCGAATCTCACGCAGGATCGATCTTGCCATGAACAGGCCAGAGCGGCGAGGGTCTATCTGATCGTCCGGGATGGAACACTTAGGATGCCGTGCGAATCCGGCGCTGCGCCATACGGCGACATGCGGGGAAGTTCCGGCATGTCACCGTTCGTGCGTTGTCGGGTTCGGGTGACGCAATGTGCCCGGATTGACGGAGATTGACGACATGCAGACCACGAGCTACGGCCTTGACGAACTGCTCAGACGGGCGAAGAACCACAGCCTGACCATTCCGCAGTTCCAGCGCAATTTTGTCTGGAAACAAACGCAGACCAGACTTCTGGTGGATTCGATGTCACGGTCGTTTCCGATCGGATCCCTTCTGCTGTTGGCCAGTAATCCGGAGCTGCCGCTCAGTGCCCGCCCCATCATGGCAGCGATTCGCGATGAAGATTCCACCGGCGACAACGTTTCGGACAGCGCCGCAAAGGACGATGAATACCACATTCTGGACGGTCAGCAACGCATCACGTCCATAGCCCACGTCTTCCTGGACGCCCATCCGACACAACGTTATTATGTCGATCTCAGGAAGATTCTGGAAAAGCATCATGACCGGGTTGAAAGCTCATGGATCATCGCCCGGCAACGTGGAGTGATAAACCCTGCCCGGAAAGACAGGGACAGATTGCTGCGTGCGGACATCATTTTGAATCAGTTCGAGGCGCACAGCGCTGTGACCGAATACATCGAGGACTCCAAAGATTTTTGCGATCATGACAAACAGTGGCGTCGCGAAGCCGCAGCCAGGATAAATGGCGTGTTCGAAACCATACGCAACTACAAGGTGCCGGTCGTCGTGCTGGAACGGGACAGCGGCGTTGAATCCATCTGCCGGGTGTTTGAAACCATCAACAGCACGGGCACACGACTGACGACATTCGACCTCGCCGTCGCCCGTTTCTATCATCCTGGACTGGACCTGCGGAAACTGTGGGATGTCGCAAAGGAAGCGCATCCGATCCTGAAGGATTATAAAGTTGACGGAGAGCGCGTCTTGCAGGTGCTATCTCTGATGACGGCCTTCAAGCGCGGGGTTGATCGTCCCGAACCGACACGAACCTACCAGTTGAACCTGAAGTCCGATGAAATCAAGGAGGGATGGCAGGGGGCTGCGCAATCCCTCGCAGAGGCTTATGGATGGGCTCAGGCGCAGGGTGCCCGTGCCCCGTTGAAAACGTTGCCAAGCCAGAATCTGCTGGTCGTCCTTGCGGCGGTTCGGCAACTGCGCCGGGTTGAGACCGGCAAGGATTCGTGGGACAATCACGACTCCATCCGCCGCTGGTATTTCAGCAAGGTCATGCAGGCTGGCGCCTCGCAGGCGTCGAATTACCGGATCGGTCAGGACTTCCGGGCCTTGCGGCGACATGCTCTGGAGGGGAAGCCGCTGGAGCCTGTCGAGGTGACTCTGAACGCAGAGAGCATCCTTGAACTGAAGCCGTCGGATGTCCGGTACAAATCGTTGCAGAACGTGTTTGCCATGACAATACGTCAAGACCTTGTGACCGGTAACATCATCGACTCCGAATCAGTGCTTCACGATCACCATATTTTCCCCAGCAGTGCGTCCAGGAAACGCGACCTGCCCAAGAACATGGTGGATGGCATCTGCAACCGTATACCGGTGCTTGGCGAGTCGAATCAGAGCCTCGGCGAGGGATACCCACAGGAGTATTTCCGTAAAATGGCGGAGCGCGCGCGCCAGGCGGGCACATTGGATCAGTTGAAAACGCGGATGGCTGATTGCCTCATCCCCGGCGACCCTTGCGATCCGGCATGGGCAGACATCTTCGCCATCGACCGTTTCGAGGAATTCTGCCGAAAGCGGGCAGACCTCATCCTCGGTAGGGTGCGAGAGATCGTCGGAGATTCGCTGCGAGACCCTTCATCCGATAATGAGATGGCAGAGGACATCGACGACTGACGCCGGTGCAGGCCACATACCCGCAAACATGCTTCCCCTGCGGCGCAAAACACTTGCGCGGCGGGCAATAACGGTGCATCACCTGCGGAGCGCGTCAGTCCCGTCGCGGCAAAGTCGGGAATCCCGGGCCGGGGCAGGATGATCGGAAGACTTGCATATCCGCTTTTGCTGCTGTCTGCGGTGATGTTCGGCGGCTGCGCGGCAACACCGCCGGATGCGTCGAAATCCGGGGTCGCCGGGATCGCGGACCTCAGCTTGGCGATTCAGGCCCTGGGCTCGGAGGTCGATCCCGAAGAGGCCGCGCGCGCCGCCCGCATCGCCTATGGATACACCCGCCAACTGGCCATCGAATACGAAATCACCGACCCGCCCCTGGTCCACAACGCCAAGGTCAACAGCGGATTGCGCCCGCGCGGGCTCTGCTGGCACTGGGCAGAGGATATGGAGGCGCGGCTGAAGGCCGAAAACTTCCGCACCCTCGACATCCACCGCGCCATCGCCAACGCCGACAACCCGTTGCGCATCGACCACAGCACCGCCCTGATCAGCCGCCGCGGCGACACGATGTATCAGGCCATCGTGCTTGACCCGTGGCGCTATGGCGGCGTCCTGTTCTGGTCCCCGACAGCCGGGGACACGCGGTACGGATGGCGCCCGAGGCTGGAGGTGCTGGAGCAGAAACGGCGGCGGCAGGAGCGCGAAGACCGGCGGTTTGCGGCGGTGCCCTGACACCCCCGGAAACTGTACCGCTCACAAACCTCGCAACACCATGAAGATTCGACAAGGTAACGCGCTAGAGTCCTTCACATTTTGACTGAAGCATAGCCTGTGTTTTCGAGGTAGTTTTGGCATTCCTGTTGTGTGATTGATCCGACGAGGCGTCCAACGTATCGCCAGGCCTCTTCACTGGTTCGTTTCCGAGCCATCCGCATCCAGTGTTTGATCTTGGCGAATGTCTGCTCGATCGGGTTCAGGTCTGGCGAGTATGGTGGCAGGAACCACACCCGCGCGCCTGCCGCCTTGATGGCATCGCGCACGGCTTTCGATTTATGGCAGCCGAGGTTGTCCATGATGACGATATCGCCGGGCTTCAGTGCAGGGACAAGCAGTTGATCGATATAGGCACGGAAGGACTGCCCGTTGATCGGGCCGTCAAAGACACAGGGCGCCGTCAATTGATCGCAGCGCAAGGCAGCAATGAACGTCATGGTGTTCCAGTGGCCATGGGGCGCAAAGCCGTGCAGGCGTTTGCCTTTTGGTCCCCAGCCGCGCAGCGGAGCCATGTTGGTCTTGATCCAGGTTTCATCAATGAAGACCAGCTTGCGCGGATCGAGTTGACGCATGACCCCCTTCCAGCGCTTTCGCCGGCGGGCCACATCGGCTCGGGCCCGCTCAAGGGCGAGCAGTGTTTTTTTTTGAAGCTCAGCCCCTCGCGGCGCATGAAGTGCCAGACCGCATTGTGGGACACCTTGACGCCCCGCTTCGCCAGCATGTCTTTCAGACCATGCAGCGTCAGGTGCGGCGTGCGGTTGATCTGCTCCAGGATAAAATCACGGTGGGGTTCAAGGATAATCCTGCGGTGGCCACCCATCTTGCCAGGCGCCACGCTGCCAGTCTCGCGATATCGCTGGCGCCACTTGATCACCGAAGAAACAGCCACCGAGAAACGGGCAGCCACAACACGTGCCGTCTCGCCGGAAACAACAGCTGCTACTGCACGCTCCCGAAGATCATTCGAATAGGGTTTTACCATGCATGCCGGCCTCCAGTCCCGGCACGCAGTTTGAATCACAATTCAACGAAAAACGGAACCCGAGATTCAAACAAATGATGAACCGCTCTAGCCATGCTCGAAAACGAATGTTCGCTGCACTTCAACGCCACCCACTTCCATCACGGCATCAGCCAATGTTCTGTCACCAACAGGTACGTTTACAACAAAAAACCGGCTTCTGACTGATTTAACCGGCGGCAAAGGTTCATAAGATTCAATAATCCGCCTCAAGATATTGACGGCTTTTGATGCGTGTTCCTCCAAAAGATTGATTCCTATCGAGTTATCCGTGTGAATATACACGCTACCGATTTTCACCCCGTCAAGTTCGACAAAAAGCCAATACCGATACGGATGGTGCTTCACAAACTCGATGTGTTCTTCATAAGTCGGAACTGATTTGTGACTAATGGAGATATGCCTGTTCCTTAACAAATGAAACGTCGCCGACAAATGCTCGTCACTGTCCGTTACAGGGATAAAATCCACTTTGTTTTGAGTACAATGTTTCATGGCATCCAACGGTTATGTTTGGTCAGGTCATTTTCCTGAAAATCCGAACAGCGTCCATTTCCCGCTCAAAAACAAAGCCGGCGCCTTCAAAAGACTTGTGACTCGCAATGTTGACTGATTTGATTTCAGCGTTGATTTGCCTGGTGCCCGGATTGTTTTCCTTAAAAAAATCCACCGCTTTTTTCAGACAACGCTTCGCAAACCCTTTCCCGCGCATGGTCGGAGCGAGATTGATTGAAATCAATGCCGCATCCCCTTCAATGTCAAATCGAACAACGCCAACCTTGTCTTCACTGTCAGCAAGATAACAAATCAACAAGCAACGATTGGCGTTGGACAATGAAGAAGCGAACCACTTTGAATGTCCTTCCCACTCAACCACATCTGTCGTGTGCGACATTTGGCGTGCGAGTTCGTCATTCCGCCACGCAAAGATATCCTTGCTGTCCCCGTCATCCGCAAATCTAACGCTTGGTGATTCCATAAAAACCCCATTAAAATCATACGCCTGAGCATATTTGAACGACAGAGAACACGGTACACGACGCACTTGAGTTGAGGGGGGAAAAGGGTTTGAATTGAAGATTCTCGAGCACAAGGAACTTCGTGATGTTCGCATTCCTCCTCGCCCCTCTGGCAGCCACGCTACGCCCGCATTTCGATCCGAGCAAGACAAGACTGGAAACTCTTGTGGTTTTGCCCGCTGGTCTTGCAAACTGTCGGACGGTGAACCTGAGCCATCTGGCGAGCCAGTTCTCGGGGACGGCGCTACACGCGTCCAACTATCGCCGTGTGCAGCGGTTCTTCCAGCATGTCCGCCTTGATGGCGATGTGGTTGCAGTGCTGATCGTGCACCTGCTCAACCTTGCGCGTCCAAAGCTTCCGGCCCTGGATCGGACCAACTGGAAACCCGGCGCGAAAGACGTGAACATTCTGGTTCCGGCCATTGTGACGCGACGGTTTCGGGTGCCGCTGATGTGGGTCTTGCCCGACCATCAGGGCAACTCTTCACCGGCGCAGCGCGTTGAACTGATGCGGCGCTGTCTGCGCCTGGTCGGGGCTTGCTCCATTGAGGCCTTGCTCGCCGACCGGGAGTTCATCGGTGCGGAGTGGGTGGACTTTCTCAGAGAGTGTCATGAACTCTGTGTATCTGCACTGTCCCATGCGGTTTTCAGATATGGTCACGCATTGAAGCGCTCCTCGCACATGATATCGAACTGGTTGCGGGCAGCAAACCATTCCGGGACGTTTCTGCCTCCTTTTTCGAAGTTCCGGATTGCCGGACAGATCAGCCTGGTCGCCGCCTCCCCGGTCGGGAACGAGCCGCGCGTCCTGATGGATTTGCGGATCACACGGTTCAGGCTTTCCATGGCATTCGTTGTGCAGATGATCCTGCGGATCGCCGGGTCGAAAGCAAGGAACGGTATCACCTCTTGCCACGCCCGGCGCCAGGCCGGGGCGATGGAGGCATGTTTTCCGGCCCGTTTTTCCTCGAATGCGTCCAGTTCATCGGCGGCCAAGTCGGCGGCCGGGTCGGCGGTCGAGTCGGCGGTCGCCGCGCCGTAAATCCGGCGCAGATCGGTGGCCACATATTTGCGGTCCCTCCAGGCACGGAAGTTCGGAGAATGGCGCTCCAGATGCACGATGCAGGTCTGAACCGTGGCCTCGGGGAAAGCGGCCGTGATCGCCTCGGGAAAGCCCCTGGAGAGTGTCCACAACGGCGATCAGGATGTCCTGGACGGCACGGTTCTTCAACTCATTCATGACCGATAGCCAGAACCTGGCGCCCTCATTCCCGGCAATCCACAGGCCCGGAACCTCGCGCACGCCGTCGCGGGAAACGCCGGGCGCCACATGGACGGCCCTGTTCCTGACCATGCGGCTGTCGGCGTCCCTGATCTTCACGCGCAGGGCGTCGAAGATCACGATGGGGCACATCCGGTCCAGTGCCCGGGATTGCCACTCGCGCACCTCATCCGGAACGGCATCGGTGACCCGGCTGATCAGGTCAGCAGAAACCTGGGGGCCGTATGCCTCTTCAGGATGGGCGCGGATATCGCGCACGCAAAGACCGGCGGCATGGAGCCCGATGATCCTGTCATCAATGCCGTCGATCCTTGTCTGACCCTTCCTGACAAGTTCGGGCTCGAAACTGCCATCCCGATCACGCGGCACGGCAAGCGGCATCTCGCCATCCTGGCCCTTCAGGCGCTTGCCGGCGGCGCCGGTGCGTCGATTGGGCTGGCCCGGAGGCGCATCCTTGCCTTCCTCATAGCCCGGATGAGATGTCAACTCAGCCCCAGGCATCCGCTCCATCAGCTTGATCTTCGGCTCTCTCAGCAGTCCGGCATCGCCAGGCAGACCCTCGGGCCGCTCGCAGCCCTTCAACAGCTCGTACAGTAATTCCCTGGAAATCGTCAGCCTTGCTTCCTTTTCCAGATGCATGGAACAGATTACTCATACACAGAAGAGCGGACACTCTCACCGAAGATGGACACCTGCGTCAGTTCCGCACGCTCCTGCGCAAATACCGTAACGGCGCCTAGACCGGCCGCCTGAGCACCATGGCGAGGGAACCGGAAAACCGGCTGCGTTTCGCGGCAAGGCGGATCGAGGGTGGCGAAGCGCTCATTGTCGCGACGAATATTGACGGCCCCCGGCGTGCGCTCGATCTCTATCGTCGCCGATGGGGCATCGGGTGTCTCTTCGCCGACGCCAGGACCCGCGGCTTCAACATCGAGGACACCCACATCACCAATCCTGCCAAACTCGCAACCCTCCTCGCCGTCATTGCCCTCGCCGTGACATGGGCCGAACGGCAATCCGCCGCAAAACACACAACCGGCGGGAAAAATCATGGTTCCGAACCGGTCTCGACGCTCTGCGGAGATGGTTCATCCACAACCCTGAAAATGCTCTCCTGGCATGGCGACAAACATGCCCGAAGACACCAATCAAACAACCTGTGTTCTCATGAGGCGTGTACCATGGGCAATCCCGGTTGAGTACGATCAAGCGCCTGTATCTGCGACTTTTCATCGATTGACAGCACCACCGCGTGGGCTGGTGGGGAGACGTAAAGCCCAGCGATATCATGCAGTTTCTCCACAAACCGTGGATCGCTGGACAGTTTGAACCGGCGAAAACGGTGCGGTGCAAGGCCATGGGCCTTCCAGATCGTGTGCACCGTCGAGGCTGCAATACCCGCCACCCAAGCCATGGCCCGCACCGTCCAGTGCGTTGCCTCATGCGGCGGTGGTTCAAGCGTCAGGGCAATGATCTCTTCAACCCGACGGACTTCAATCGGCGGCGTGCCTGGCGGGCGTGTCTTGTCATACAAAAGGCCTTCAACACCTGAGGATCTCTATCAATCTTGATTTTGGAGCTGATTCCAGAGCGGCATTCCCTCGACGCTGTCTGTCTTTGGGTTCTGTCGGTGTGACAGCATGATTTGCGCCCGAACCGGGCGGTTTTCCGTAATTATGGGCGGATACATCCTGTGATCAGGCAGTGACGGCGCCGCCGAGCGCGCCGCTCCATGAACGCTGCTGCGCGACAAACAAGGTGAGAATCCAGCGTCAATCAGGATGAGAACGCGTGTGCGGGGGCTCGCAGGGAGGGCGTAGCCCGACTGGGGAGGCCCCGCACACGCGTTTTGCCCTTTTGGGGCGGGCCTGACGGTTGTGGCCGGCTCGGATAAGGAATGATTTTCTGTGCAAGGGGATCGTTCATGCCGGGCTGTCATGTCACTGACCAACAAATGAGGCTCTTCATGACGCTCAGATCGACCCATTCCGTTGCCGTTGCCGCTGCCAAGGCGGGGATCAGCCAGGCAACGGGCTATCGGCTGCAAGCTGACCCAATTTTACCATCACGGAAGAAGGCCCCTCGCGGCCGGCGGCGTCCGGACCCGCTGGCGGACATTTTTGATGCGGAGGTCGTGCCGCTTCTGCGGTCCTCACCGGGGATCCGACCTGTGGCGGTTTACGAGGAGCTTCTGCGTCGGCATTCTGATCTGGGTACGGGCATCCGACGGACTCCGGAGCGACGGATACGCGCCTGGAATGCGGAACACGGCCCTGAACAGGACGTCATTTTCCGGCAGACCCACACACCGGGCAAAATGGGCCTGTCGGATTTCACCGCCATGGGCAAGTTGGGTGTGACCATTGCCGGTGAGGCACTGGGCCATCGACTGTATCACTTCCGGCTTGCCTATAGCGGGTTTCAGCACGCCCACGTCGTGCTGGGCGGCGAAAGCTATGTGGCGCTGGCTGAGGGATTGCAGAACGCCCTCTGGACGCTCGGCGGCGTGCCACACAATCATGGAACTGACAGCCTGTCGGCGGCCTTCAAGAACCTGGATAAGTCATCCCGGGCCGATCTAACCGACCGCTTCGACGCCCTGTGCAACCATTATGGAATGACGCCGACGCGCAACAACAAGGGCGTCGCACACGAGAACGGTTCCATCGAGAGCCCCAATGGGCATCTGAAGCGCACCATTGAGGACGCGCTGGTCATGCGTGGGTCGCGCGACTTCGAAAGCTTGCAAGATTATCGTCGCTTCATCGACGAGATCGTGGGCCGGATCAACGCCCGCAATGCCAAGCGTATCGATGCGGAACGTGCGAGCCTCAGACCTTTGCCGACGCGGCGGACCACGGATTACGAGGAGATCACGTTGCGCGTCACTTCCTCCGGGGGCTTCACCTTGCGCAAGGTGTTCTACACCGTGCCATCCCGGTTGATCGGGCATCAGCTGCGGGTTCGGCTCTACGATGATCGGTTGGAGCTGTTCCTGGGAAGCTCTGCCCTGCTAACGCTGACACGCGGACGAGCCTCGAGCACCGGGAGCCATGGGCACGTGGTCAATTACCACCACGTCATCCACTCCTTGCGCAAAAAGCCCATGGCGCTGATGGGGCTGGTCTATCGGGATCAGCTATTCCCGCGCCGGGCGTTCCGTAACATGTTCGCATTCCTGCTGGAGCAGACCAGTGAGAAGGCGGCGTGTCGCATGGTTGTCGATCTTCTGGCGCTGGCACACGAGCGGGGCTGCGAGGCTGAATTGGCAGCGCAGCTTGAGGAGGACCTTCGCCAGAAGCGCCCGCCTGACATGGCGGCCCTACGCGCAGTGTTTAGCCCATCACAAGACGCACTCCCCCAAGTCGCGGTGCAACTGGCCGACCTGTCATCTTACGACCAGTTGGTCGGCGGTACGCCATCCGCTCAGGAGGTGACAGCATGACATCGCCCCAGACCGATACCGCCCGCCTAACCTTGGCTCTGACCGAATTGCGCTTGCCAGCCATCAAGGCGCTATGGCCGCGCTTTGCGGAACAAGCCGACAAGGAAGGCTGGCCCGCCGCTCGGATGCTCAGCACCCTGGTGGAGCATGAACTGGCTGAACGAGATCGCCGTCGTATCGAGCGACATCTCGCACAGGCACGCCTGTTGCCCGGAAAAACGATCGACACCTTCGACTTCACAGCCGTCCCCATGCTGTCCAAGGCCCATGTCAGTGCGATCACCGCTGGCGACAGCTGGATCGGAAAGGGCGGCAACATCCTGCTGTTTGGGCCGCCAGGTGTGGGCAAATCACATCTCGGCTCAGCCATCGGGCTCGCCCTTGTCGAGCAAGGCTACCGCGTCCTATTCAGCCGCACCACCGATCTGGTCCAGAAACTCCAACAGGCCCGCCGCGATCTCGTCCTCGAAAGTGCCATTGCAAAGCTCGACAAATTCCATCTGCTGATCCTCGATGACATCACCTACGTCACCAAGGATCAGGCTGAAACCAGTGTGCTCTTCGAACTCATCAGCGCGAGATATGAACGCCGCTCAATGTTGATCACGGCCAACCAGCCCTTCGGGGAGTGGAATGCGATTTTTCCAGACCCGGCCATGACATTGGCCGCCGTCGACAGGCTCGTGCACCACGCAACCATCTTCGAGATGAATGTCGAAAGCTACCGGCGAAGAGCAGCACAAAAGGCAAAGGGGCCGGGAAGGCCTGCACAAAAAGCCACACCGGAAAACACCAAAGCTGATTGACGCTCCGCGACAATCAAAAAACAAACCCCTTGATCGCGGCACAAAAGCCCGGCATCGTCCCAAACGTCGCGACCAAGGATTCTCATCCTGATTGACGCGCACTTCTCATCTTGATTGTCGCGCTACAGAACGCCTCGTTCTTCATCGAGCGACAGGCGCTGTCCGCCCGGACGCCTGACCCGGTGTTGGTGGCGTCCAGCAGCCCCCGGCGCAGCATCCGCCCGTCATCGGCCGCCGCACTGGTGACATCCCATCGCCGGATGAACCGGAAACGCTTGTCGATGCCGGAATGCGCCTTGTATCCGAAACTCGGGATGGCGATGTCGGGCGGCGCGGGGCCGTCCTCGCGCGGGCGCGCCCTGGCGAACTGGGGCGAACTGGGGCGAACTGGATGGTCCAGTGTGCATCCACGTCTTTTTGCCCGGCTTTGGCCGGATCATCGGGCCAGATCTCGTCGCCGGGCTTGCCCATCCTGACAGCCGTCTTCCCGTCAACCGTGTTGCGCTGCCCTGGCGCGGCGACCGGCGTACTGGCGACGGTCCGACCGGACATCGCGATGTAACCGGCCTCGCGCAGCGCGCGTCGAACCGGCTGAAAAGCCCCTTGATCGCGCCTGCCCTGGTCAGACGCTCGCGGAACACCCGAATGGTCTTCGCGTCCGGAACCCGGTCATGCAACCCGAGCCCGGGGAAACGCATGAACGACAGCCGGTCCGGGATCAGGAACCCTGCGCGGTCATCACCGGGATTGTCTTGCGCCTGGACAATCAGGATACTGAACATCAGCACGACGTCACAGGGCGGGCGGGTGCCTTTCGAGCCGTCCGAGTACGCCAGAGCCTTCACAATATCCGCACGGAAAATCTCGAAATCAGACGCCCCGGCACAGGCTTCCAACTGATCGCCAGGATCGCTCGACCGCTTCCGGCGGTCATCCATGTCAGAAAATCCCGGCTGTCCGACCATCTGCCGCTCCAGTCACGAGGCGCCGGGAGTGAACCGGATTCAGACCGGATTGGCGAGGTAAATCAAGACCCTCAGCTGACCACGCGCAATCAGGGCTCGATTGTATTCGGGCCGGTTTCGGAAGCGATATGTTTGTAAAACGCGGAGCAATACTGGGCCACAGAAGCGGCTGCGTTTGGCAGTTGTAGCGGATTAAAAGTCCGCCAGTTTGTGCCCTTCGTTTATGCGGAGGGCGGGAGATGTATTCTGTGGACATTTATAGCCGCGTGCGCCGCGCGTGTTTGAAGGATGGCATGTCCGCGCGGGAAGCTGCGCGTTATTTCAACAAAGATCGTAAGACGATTGCAAAGATGCTGCGCCATGAGCTGCCGCCCGGATATCAGCGTTCAGAACCGGCGCGCCGTCCGACGCTTGATGGGTTTGTTGGCTTGATTGACGAGATCCTTCGGACTGACAAATCCCTGATCAAAAAGCAGCGGCACACAGCGAAGCGCATCTTTGAGCGCCTACGCGACGAACACAACTATATCGGCAGCCTGACCACGGTGACGTATTACGTTCGTGAGCAAAAGCGGCGAACTAAAGAGGTATTTGTTCCGTTGTCACATCGCCCAGGCCATGCACAGGTTGATTTTGGCGAGACCCTCGGTGTGATTGGCGGCGTGGAATGTAAGATCCATTTCTTCGTGATGAGCCTGCCGCATTCCGATGCGGTGTTTGTGAAGGGTTATCCAGCCGAGACAACCGCGGCGTTCTGTGATGGCCACGTGTCTGCCTTTGCGTTTTTTGGCGGCATCCCTCAATCCATTCTGTATGACAACACGAAGATCGCAGTCGCCCACATTCTGGGAGACAGGACGCGCGTGCGCACCCAGCGGTTCACAGAATTGCAATCGCATTACCTGTTCGATGACAAGTTCGGCAGGCCAGCGCGGGGAAACGACAAAGGCAACGTCGAGGGGATGGTCGGATACACGCGCCGCAACTTCATGGTGCCCGCGCCGCGTTTCGACAGCTTTGATGATCTGAACGCACATTTGGACACCAAGTGCCTTGCGCGTCAGGGCGAGACGTTACGTGGTCACGGCAAGACCATCGGTGAGCGGCTGATGACAGATTTGGATGCGCTGATGGGATTACCTGTCGCAGAATATGAGGCTTGCGATCATGTCAGCACACGGGCCACGTCGAACTCGATGGTGCGCTATCGCAGCAATGACTACTCGGTACCGGTGGCCTACGCCCACCATGACGTTCACGTGCGTGGCTTTGTGCATGAGGTCATCATTGGCTGCGGCAACGAGATTATTGCACGGCACAAACGATCCTACGCGTTAGCGGATATGATCTTTGATCCGCTCCACTTCTTGCCTTTGATTGAACAGAAGGTGGGGGCCTTGGATCAGGCCGCTCCGTTGCAGGGCTGGGATCTGCCAGATGTGTTTGCCACCTTACATAGGCTTTTGGAGGCCCGCATGGGCAAACCGGGCAAGCGAGAGTACGTCCAGGTCCTCCGCCTGCTGGAGACCTTTGATATGAATGTTGTGCAAGGTGCAGTCCAGCAGGCCATTGATATGGGCGCGATTGGCTATGATGCAGTCAAACACCTTGTGCTGTGCCGGGTCGAGAAGCGGCCACCGCGATTGGACTTGGACTTCTATCCCTATCTGCCAAAAGCCAATGTCGGCACAACGCGCCCATCCAGTTACATGAGCCTGATGGGAGGGACAGCATGACCGACGCCCCTCAAATCCTTCTGCATCACCACCTCAGGAAGTTGCGCCTTCCAACGTTCCAAGGTGAATACGCCAAGCAGGCACAGCTCTGTGCTGCCGAGAACAAAGATCACGTCCACTATCTGGCGCGTCTGTGTGAGATGGAACTCATTGATCGTGAACGGCGGATGATTGAACGGCGCATCAAGGCAGCGAAGTTCCCCAGCACCAAAAGCCTCGATAGCTTTGACTTCAAGATCATGCCCAACTTGAACAAGCCCCTAACGATGGAGCTGGCGCGATGTGACTACGTCGATCGCAGGGAAAACATAATCGCGCTTGGCCCATCGGGCACCGGCAAAACCCACGTCGCTTTAGGTCTTGGATTGGCGGCATGTCAGCGCGGGTTGAAAGTGCGCTTCACGACGGCGGCAGCACTGGTGCACGATCTGATCGAAGCCCAGGACGAGAGAAGATTACAGCGCCTGCAAAAGCAGCTGACCACACAAAATCTTTTGATCATTGATGAGTTGGGCTTCGTGCCACTCAGCAAATCCGGCGCAGAATTGCTCTTCGAGGTCATATCTCAATGTTACGAACGCGGATCCATCATCATAACGTCAAACCTGCCCTTCGATGAATGGACCGAGGTCTTTGGCTCAGAACGCCTTACCGGCGCGTTGCTGGATCGTTTGACCCATCACGTCCACATCCTCGAGATGAATGGCGAGAGTTACCGGCTCAAACACAGTCGCAAAAACAGACAATAGTCAGCCCAAAACCAAGACAGATAAATGCTGGCCATGCGGCCAGCATGCGCTTTGGCCCGCTTCAGCTTTGTGATGAGCACGCACGCCAAAGCGCAACACAACATCAAACGCAGTGGCCCCATTTTACGCCGCGATCTGGTCCCTTTTTACACTGCGATTGACAGTTCTTCAGCTCGTTCATCACCGACAACCAGAATTTGGCCCCCTCGTTATCAGCGATCCACAGGCCCAGGACCTCGCGCACGCCGTCCCGGCTGACCCCCAGGGCGATGTAGAGGGCCTTGTTCTTCACCATGCGGCTGTCGGCGTCGCGGATCTTCACCCGCAGCGCGTCGAAGATCACGATCGGATACATCCGCTCCAGCGCCCGGCTTTGCCAGTCGCGCACCTCGTCGAGCACGGCGTCGGTGACGCGGCTGATCAAATCCGGCGAGACCAGCAGACCGTAGATATCCTCAAGATGGGCGCGGATGTCGCGGACACTCTCGTCCGGCGGCATAGAGGCCGATGATCCTGTCATCCATCCCGTCGATCCGGGTCTGGCCCTTCTTCACCAGTTCCGGTTCAAAACTGCCATCCCGATCACGGGGCACGGAAATCGGCGCCTCGCCGATCTGGCCCTTCAGGCGCTTGCCGGCTGTGCCGTTGCGCCGATTGGACTGACCCGGAGGTGCATCCTTGCCTTCTTCATAGCCCGGATGCGCGGTCAGTTCGGCCCCAAGCATCCGCTCCATCAGTTTGATCCTGAGCTCTTTCAGCAGCCCGGCATCGCCAGGCAGGTCTTCAGGCCGCTCGCAGCCTTCCAGAAGTTCGTCCGGAAGTTCCCTGGATATCGTCATCGTCATGGCTCCTCTCTCAAAGCATGGAACAGATCACAGATACACAGAGGAGCGGACACTCTCGCCTGATGGGCATCATGGGGCTGCAAGCCCTCTACAAGGGACCCGACACCAGCAAGAAGCACCCTCAGCACCCGATCTATCCGTATCTGCTGAGAAAGCTGTCGATCACGCGCCCGAACCACGTTCGGTGCAGCGATATAACCTGCATCCCTGTGCGGCGCGGGTTCCTCTATCTGGTCGCAATCATGGACCGGGCCACGCGCAAGGTGCTGTCCTGGCGGTTGTCAAACACGCTGGATGCCAGCTTCTGTGTCGAGGCTTTGAACGAGGCTCTGGCCAAGTGCGGCAAGCCCGGGATCATGAATACCGATCAAGGTTCCCGGTTTACGGGAACAGGCTGGATCACCATGCTGACCGAAGCCAGGATCAAAATCTCAATGGATGGTCGTGGACGGTATCTCGACAACATCTTCATCGAACGCCTGTGGCGATCCCTCAAGCACGAGGCCGTCTACCTGCATGAATTGCAGGATGGTTTCCAGGCCAAGCGCGTCATCGACGGCTGGATCGGATTTTACAACGCTGAGCGGCCCCACACCGCGCTTGATAAACGGACGCCCAACGACGCATACTTTGGCGCGATACAGATGAACCAGGCGGCATGAAACCTAACCCGGAGGCATCTTGGCTGAGACGCAAACCTGTCCAGAAAAGCAGGACAACTTCAGTCCACCTGGTGCGCCACTCCCTGAACTTCTGCTCGTGGAAAGACCGCAAGGCAGTGGCCGCCGATCTGCGCCGGATTTACAGCGCCGCCACCGCCGATCAGGCCGCCGATGAACTGGACGCGTTCGAGAAAAAATGGGCCGGTAAATACGCCTCCATCGCCCCGGCCTGGCGACGGGCATGGCAGGAAGTAATCCCGTTCTTCGCCTTCGATCCGGCGATCCGAAAGATCATCTACACCACCAACGCCATCGAGAGCCTGAACCGGGTGATCCGCAAATCAATCAAGACCCGCGGATCGTTCCCGACCGATCAGGCCGCAACAAAGCTGATCTATCTGGCCATCCGCAACTTCGAGAAAGGCGGCAGGAATGTTCGGGAATGGTTTGCAGCCCGCAACCAGTTCGCTATTATGTTCGACGAGCGCTTCAATGCGTGACTGTATTTGAAACCCCCATGGTCCGGGACAGATACACAGAATTCAGGACACTCCCAGGAAAAACCGCAACAAAACCATCCCCCACTGCGCCGAAACCTACAAGAGGCGGCACAAGGTCGAAAACCTGTTCGCAAAACTCAAGGATTGGAGGCGCATCGCGATGCGCTATGACCGATGCGCACACGTATTCAAATCCGCCATATACATCGCTGCAACCGTCATATTCTGGCTATGAGGACTGAGCCTACACCACCAACGCCATCGAGAGCCTGAACCGGGTGATCCGCAAATCAATCAAGACCCGCGGATCGTTCCCGACCGATCAGGCCGCAACAAAGCTGATCTATCTGGCCATCCGCAACTTCGAGAAAGGCGGCAGGAATGTTCGGGAATGGTTTGCAGCCCGCAACCAGTTCGCTATTATGTTCGACGAGCGCTTCAATGCGTGACTGTATTTGAAACCCCCATGGACCGGGACACATACACAGAATTCAGGACACTCCCGCGCAGGATCGTCGATATGCCTGCTATCAATCTGCATTTCCATATCTGCATGAAACCCCGCCTCTGAAAAAACAACCGCTTCCTCCGGGTCTGCGGGCAATTCATCATCATAACCGGTCATTCAAGCCTCCATCTACAAATGCCGCTCTACATCCATGCTCTGATGCAGAATGCGCATCACATCAATCCCGACATCCGCCGCACGAAAGAACACAAAGTGCCGACCCACCGGATATTTCAGATAATCGTCACGCACATCCGCGCTGCGGCCATGGCGCTCACCTGACGCCAGTTTCTCGATGGCCGCGATGATACCGGCATGATAGCTGTCGGCTTGCGACACCGACCACCGCTCAAGCGTGTAAAACCAGATGTCTTCCAGATCGCTTTCTGCAAGTGGCGACAGCCGGTATGCGGCCATGTCAGCGGACATGCTTCTCGTGCATCCGCTTCAGGAAGGCATTGCTGTCGAATGGGCGCGGCTCGCCTGATTGTTCGCCCGCGATCAACGCATCCTGCAAGGCCCTCACCCTGGTTTCATGCTCTTCAAGAAGGCGAAGGCCAGCCCGCACAACGTCGCTTGCCGACCCATAGCGGCCAGTCTGCACCTGCGCGTCAATGAAGCTGGCGAAGTGGCCGCCCAATGACATGGATGTGTTTTTTGCCATGATGTACCTCCTGAGAACTGATTTATACCAACATTTGGTATTTTTCAATGGCTCACACGACTTCCGTATGCTGCCGCTGCCCCCGAAAATCCGCATGGATGCGTGACAAGACCACATCGCCTGCTGGTGCAACGAAATCAGCATGTCTTGCCCCCGTCCCGAACCTCACGCAGGATCGATCTTGCCATGAACAGGCCAGAACGGCGAGGGTCTATCTGATCGTCCGGGATGGAACAACTACCCTCCGCCGATCAGAATGCCTGCCGCAAAGACCAGTGCGCCGCCCAGAACCACCTGAAAGGTCGCGCGCAGAAAAGGCGTTTCCATGAACCGGTTCTGGATCCAGACAATCGCCCAGAGTTCGATGAAGACAACAATGATCGCCGTTATCGTGGCGGTCCGGAAATCCGAAATCAGATAGGGCAGCGCATGACCCAGCCCCCCGATTGCGGTCATGATCCCGGAAGCAAACCCCCGTTTGACCGGAGAGCCGCGCCCGGACAATTCGCCGTCATCCGACGCTGCCTCGGTAAAGCCCATGGAAATACCCGCCCCGACAGAGGCGGCAAGGCCCACCAGAAAGGTCGTCCGGGTGTCGCCCGTTGCGAATGCGGTGGCAAAGATGGGGGCGAGGGTGGAAACGGAACCGTCCATGAGCCCGGCCAGCCCCGGCTGCGCCCAGGTCAGCACGAATTGCCGCCGCGCCGCATGATCCTCGTCGCTGCGCGCCCGGTCGGTCAGATGTTCCTGTTCCAGCGCATTCGCGGACTTCTGGTGCCCCGCCTCTGCGGCGGCGAGTTCGTTCAGCAGTCGGCGGGTCTCGGCATCCCGTGTCGTTCGCGCCGCCCTGGTATAGAAGGCATGGGCATCGTGCTCCATCCGCGCGGCTTCGCCCCGCATCCGCTCCAGCCCGAGATTTTCCATGAGCCACACGGGCCGGCGCGCATAAAAGCCCGAGACATGTTCCCGCCGGATCAGCGGGATCACATCGCCGAACCGTTTCCTGTGCAGGTCGATAAGTTGCCGGTGATGCCCGTCCTCCTCTGCGGCCATGCCGTCGAATACGGCTGCCGAAGCCGGGAAGGTGTGCCGCAGACGCTGGGCATAGGTCCGGTAAATCCGCGCATCATCCTCCTCCGAAGAGATGGCGAGGGCCATGATCTCCTGTTCGTTCAGATCGGAAAAACGGTGCCGGTGGAATATGCCGGGGATCATCGGAACCTCCTGTCCAGAATGGTTCCAAATCTATTGGAAAATGCCGCCCGTGCAACCGAAACGCGCACGATTGGCAAGGGCCGGTCCGGCGGCGCGGGCGCGCGGCGCTGCGGACTTCGTGAAATCTTCATTCGGTCGAGGTCAGAACGACCTCGACCCTGCGATTCAGGGTCCGGCCTTCCTCGGTCAGATTGGTTGCGCGTGGCGCGAGATAACCCACCCCTTCCGCCCTGACCTGTTCGCCCTGCACGCCATGTTCCCTTGCCAGCCAGTCGCGGACCGACGCCGCACGTCGCCGGGACAGGGCGATATTGTCTTCCAGCGGTCCCCTGGCATCCGTGTGGCCAACCAGTGCAACCCTGTAGCCGGGGTTGGCATTCAGATAACCCGCCAGTTCCCGCAGAGAGCCCAATTCCACATTTTGCAGGTCCGCCGACCCGGTGGCAAAGCGCAGATCGTCAAGCACCGCAAAACCGTTCTGCTCCAGGGCCTGCGCAAGGGCGTTCCCGGAAACCGGCGGGACGGGTTCCGGTTCCGATGCCGGCGCCGGTTCCGGCGAATTGATGGGCGCCGTCGGTTCAGCCGTGTGGGAATCCGCCGGGGACACATGCAGAACCTGTACGAAACCGGTTTGCAGGGATCGGCTGACGACCACGCTGACAGCCTCGGCTTCACCCCCCTCGCCGCGTGTTGCCGACAGGAAACGATAGTCTCCCAGGTCCACGTGCATTTCGGGCTCCGATGCGATCCGCGTTGCGAACCGGAAATCGAATCCGCCGCAGACCCGATCCGCGCATTCAAACCGGATCCGGAAGCCCTGCGCGCTTAGCTGATCCCGCAACGGGGCCAGAATCTGCAACGTGGTCCAGCCAATGCCGGGCAGTTTCAGGACGGTCTGGGAAACCTGCCCCTCTGCGGTCAGGGTTTCAATCCTGCCGTCCCGCCACGGGCCAACGGGCATGTCATAGCTGCCCGGCGATTCGGTGTGCTCCGCAGATGTCACCGCCATGGCTGGCAGTTCGAGCGGCATCGCCCCCCCGGACTCCGGCGCCAGTAAAGACACAGCCGCCAATGTGCTGAATGTTGCTCGCTTCGACAAACCGCACGCCACTCCGCATTCAACCGCCTGACGGAACGCGCCGGGTGACACGTTCCGCCTCCGATACGCCATCCAGGGGTGGGCGTCGCCCCCCCAATCCCGCGCCGGGCCTGCCGGACCCAGGGCAAAGCCCGGTTCCGCCTCCGGTCCCGAACCAGTCATCGGGCACTTTAGGATATTGCGAACCATTCACCAAGGGCCGAACGCGCCGATACCGCAACCTGTGGTCGATTGGCGCCCCCTGACGGACCCGCAACAGCCGCCTGCCGCCGTCGCCCCGCATGTTTCATGCAGCGCGGCGTCGGGCGGGATCATCCCGCCAAGTCGGGTCAGGCTCTGCGCCAGATGGTGCATGTTGGCGTCCGGGTACGGCCCGAGAGAACCTCGTCCCCGATCACGGGCATGGCGGCAGTCGGGTTCGGCATATCCGGCATTTCGCCCTGTTGTGGTCACGCTCCTGCCAGTATAGGCGTCGGCCATGCGCTTTCAAACCCCCCTGATTCCCGCGACGCTGATCCGCCGGTACAAACGCTTTCTGGCGGATATGGAACTGTCCGACGGTGCCGCGATCACCGCCCATTGCGCCAATCCCGGCTCCATGATGGGGCTGGCGGAACCCGGCGCGCGCTGCTGGCTGGAACCCACCGACGACCCGAAGAAGAAGCTGAAATTCGGCTGGCGGCTGGTGGAATATGAAAACGGGCATTTCACCGGCGTCGATACATCCGTCCCCAACCGCACCCTGCGCACCGCATTGATGCAGCGCCGGGTCGAGGGCCTGAACCTCTATCCCGCCGTGCGGCCGGAAGTGAAATACGGGCTGAAAAGCCGGATCGACTTTCTGCTGTCCGGCGATGGTCTGCCCGAGTGTTATGTCGAGGTCAAAAGCGTCACCCTGTCGCGGCAACCCGGCCTGTCGGAATTTCCGGACAGCGTGACCCGACGCGGGGCAAGGCATCTGGACGAACTGGCAGGGATGGTCGCGCAGGGGCGCCGCGCCGTGCTGCTTTATTTCGTTCAACGCACGGATGCAGAGCGGGTGAGCGTTGCGGCAGACATTGATCCCGACTATGCCGCCGCCATGGCGCGGGCTCGACAGGCCGGGGTCGAGGTGATGGCCCTTGGCGCCAGGATCACCCCCGAAGGAGTGTGGCCCGGCCCGCCCCTGCCGTTTCACGCAACGCCATAGCCCCTCTGGCAACTTCGGTCGGGCTGCATTATCCAGTCCCGGAACAGGACAACCGGAGACCCGCCGTGGGCGACACCCGCAGCCGCATTACCAGAGACGGCATTCACCTTCATGAACCTGCGGATTTTGTGGGTATGCGTGCGGCTGGCCGTCTGACCGCCGGGATTCTCGATGCCGTCGCCCCGATGGTGCAGCCCGGCATCACCACCGGCGAACTGGATGCCGCGATCGAAAGGATGATTGATGATGCGGGCGCGACCTCGGCCACCATCGGCTACAAGGGCTATCGCCATGCGTCGTGCATCTCGGTCAATCATGTGGTCTGCCACGGCATCCCCGGCGACAAGAAGCTGAAGGACGGCGACATTCTGAATATCGACGTTACCGTCATCGTGAACGGCTGGTATGGCGACACCTCGCGCATGTATGTGGCGGGCAGGCCGCGCCGCAAGGCCGAACGCCTGATCCAGATCACCCACGATGCGCTGTTCGAAGGCATCAGGGCGGCAAGGTCCGGCAACACTTTCGGCGATATTGGTCGCGCCATTCAGCGTTTTGCCGAATCCCGCCGCATGTCCGTGGTCCGCGATTTCTGCGGTCACGGGATCGGGCGCGACTTCCACGCGCCGCCCAACGTGCTGCATTACGGCCGCGAAAACACCGGCCCGGTTCTGGAAGAAGGCATGTTCTTCACCATCGAACCGATGATCAATCTGGGCCGTCCCGAAACCAGAACCCTGTCCGACGACTGGACAGCCGTTACCCGTGACAAGTCGCTCTCGGCCCAGTTTGAACACTCGGTCGGCGTCACCGCCGATGGTTGCGAGATTTTCACCCTGTCGCCGGCGGACAGATTTCACCCGACCTGTGGCCGTTCGGCCCCCGCATCCGGTGAATGATCGGGGCGTTGCGCGGTTTCAGGGTGAAACCGGACGCGCCAAAGCCGGGGCCAGACCCGTCAAGCCCGTCAAACCGTCACCGCCAGCCGCTCCTGCCTGCCGACGCCGAAGAGGCGCTTGTAGCGCGCGATCTCGTCTTTCGGACCCATCGCCTTTTCCGGGTTGTCGCTGAGCTTCACTGTCGGGCGGCCATTTGCGGACACTGCCTTGCAGACCAGGGAAAACGGCATCAGACGGTTTTCGGCAACCAGATCGCGAAAATCATTGGTCAGCAGCGTGCCCCAGCCGAAACTTACCTTCGTCCGCCCGCTGAACCGGTTCTGCAACTCGACAATTCTGTCCGCATCCAGCCCGTCCGAAAAGATGACCAGCTTTTGCCGCGGGTCTTCGCCACGCTCCTGCCACCAGCGAAGCGCGGTCTCCGCCCCCCTGACCGGATCGCCCGAGTCGATCCGGATGCCGGTCCAGCCGGCCAGCCAGTCAGGGGCGTTTTTCAGAAACCCCCCGGTGCCATAGGTATCGGGCAGGATGATGCGCAGATTGCCGTCATGTTCGTCATGCCAGTCCGACAGCACGTCATAAGGCGCCCTCGTCAGGGCTTCGTCGGTCTCTGCCATGGCGGCGTAAACCATGGGCAGTTCATGGGCATTGGTGCCGATCGCCTCAATATCCCTCTTCATCGCGATCAGGCAGTTCGAGGTGCCGACGAAACTGCTGCCCAGCCCCTCGATCATCGCCTGCACGCACCAGTCCTGCCACAAATAGGAATGCCGCCGCCGGGTGCCGAAATCGGCGATGCGCGCGCCGGTGCCGCGCAGATGCCCGACCTTTTCCCATAGTTTGGTCATCGCCCTGGCATAAAGCACCTGCAATTCGAACCGGCCCATCGTGTTCAGCACCGCCCGGCTGCGCAGTTCCATCAGCACCGAAAGCGCCGGCACCTCCCACAGCATGACTCCGGGCCAGGCGCCCTCGAAGGTCAGTTCATACTGATCGCCCACCCGCTCCAGATGATAGGGCGGCAAACGCAGGGTCTCGAACCACTCCATGAAATCGTGCCGGAACATCTGCCGCTTGCCGTAAAACATGTTCCCGCGCAGCCAGGTGCTCTCTCCGTTCGCAAGCGAGAGCGAACGGATATGGTCAAGCTGTTCCCTGAGTTCGCCCTCGTCAATCAACCGCGCCAGCGGCACCGAGGCCGTCCGGTTGATCAGGCTGAACGCCACCTGCGCATCGGGCCGGTTGCGAAACACCGACTGGCACATCAGCAGCTTGTAGAAATCCGTGTCGATCAGCGACCGGATGATCGGGTCGATCTTCCAGTTGTGGTCATAGACGCGCGTGGCAATATCGACCATGGTGGCCTCCCTCCCGTTGCCCGGTCGGCATGACGGCTGTTTCAGACTGCGACACCGGCATCCTTCATCCCCTCCAGCGCGGCGGCCAGCGAACCATCAAGGTCGATGGCCCGGCACAGTGACAGATCGACCGTCACGTCAAAGCCCAGCCCTGCCGCGTCCAGCGCGGAAAAATTCACGCAGAAATCGGTGGCAAGGCCGACCATGGTCAGCCGCTCGACCCCCCTGGTGCGCAAATAGCCCTCCAGCCCGGTGGGCGTTTGGTGGTCGTTCTCGAAAAAGGCCGAATAGCTGTCGATGGCGGCGCGAAACCCCTTGCGGATGATCAGATCGGCGCGGGTGGTGTCGAGGCCCCGATGAAACGCCGCCCCGTCCGTCCCCTGCACGCAATGGTCGGGCCAGAGCACCTGCGGACCGTAAGGCATCGCGGTCGCCTCGAACGGGTTCAGCCCGCCATGTTGCGATGCAAAAGAGGAGTGATCGCCCGGATGCCAGTCCTGCGTCAGGATCACCGCATCGAACTCCGCCATCCGCGCATTGACGCCGGCGACAATCGCATCGCCTTCGGGCACCGCCAGCGCGCCGCCGGGGCAGAAGTCATTCTGAACATCAATCACGATCAGGGTCCGGGGTTTGTCGGCCATCGCACTCTCCTTGTCCGGGCAAGGGTTGCGCCAGATTGCCCGAAGGGTCAAGACAGGATTGCGCAAACGACAAATATGTACTTATGACAGGTAATGACGGATGATTCCCCGGCGCTGGCGACCCTGCTTCGATTCGAACATGGCGGGCCGGACGCCTGTGGCCCCCATGCCGGAGACATGAAGGCCCGGTTTGAAGACCCCGGCGCCCGGAGCCATTGGTTCGCGGGGCTGCCGGCGTTCATTGCCTGACCGGTCGCCGCGCTCTTGCCGCCGCGCTCTTGCCCCCGTGCGCAGGGCAGGCTAATCCCGCGCCCATGGTTACGGTTGCCGCGCTCTATCACTTCACCCGGTTTGAGGATCCGAAGGCCATTCAGGCCCCGCTTCGGGCGCTTTGCGATGCCGAGGGGATCAGAGGCTCCCTTCTGATTGCGCGCGAAGGGATCAATGGCACGGTCGCGGGGCGTCGCGCGGGGCTGGACCGGGTGCTTGCCCACATACGGTCCCTGCCCGGTTGCGCCGGTCTGGCGCACAGGGAAAGCCGGGCGTCCGGCGTCCCCTTCAACCGCATGAAAGTGCGGCTGAAGAAGGAAATCGTGACCATGGGCCGGCCGGATGTCGATCCGACCGTCGCCGTGGGCCGCCATGTTGACCCCGGAGACTGGAACGATCTGATCCGGCGGGATGATGTCGTGGTGATCGACACGCGCAATGACTATGAGGTGGCGCTCGGCACGTTCGCGGGCGCGATTGACCCGAAAACCGGATGCTTTGGCGAATTTCCCGACTGGTGGCGGAAAAACGGGGGGCGCTTTCGCAATAAACGGATCGCGATGTTCTGTACCGGCGGCATCCGGTGCGAGAAATCCACCAGTTTCCTGATCGGGCAGGGTGTGCAGGATGTCTGTCACCTGAAGGGCGGCATTCTGAAATATCTGCAAGAGGCGCCTGCCGGGGACAGCACCTGGCAGGGGCACTGCTTCGTCTTTGACCGGCGCGTCTCGATGGGGCACGGTCTGCTCGAAGGACCGCATCGCCTGTGCTTTGCCTGCCGCCGTCCGATCCTGCCGGAAGACAGGGCGCGGGCCGGGTATGAAGAGGGTGTGAACTGCCATCAGTGCGTCGGGGAAACCTCCGGCGACCGGAAATCCCGGTTCCGCGAACGCCAGGGGCAGATTGCGCTGGCCCGCGCCCGCGGAGAGAGCCATGCCGGTCTGCGGGGATGCCTTCGGGCAGGGTATTTCGGGCAGGATGAACAGGATGAAAGGGCCGGAGCATGACCTCAAAAGCGGATGACCGCCTGATCGTGGCGCTGGATGTGCCGGATGCGCTGTCGGGGCTTGACCTGGTGGGCAGGCTGGGCGATGCGGTGGGGTTCTACAAGATCGGGCTGGGTATGCTGACCGGCGGCGGGCTGGGGCTGGGGCGCGAACTGAAGGACGATCACGGCAAGCGCATCTTTCTGGACATGAAGCTGTTTGACATCGGCGCGACGGTAGAGGCGGCGGTGCGCGCCCTGGCCCGGTTCGATTTCGATTTCCTGACCGTCCACGGCGATCCGCATGTGGTGCGTGCCGCGCAGGAGGGCAAGGGCGCGGCGGACATGAAAATCCTTGCCGTGACTGTCCTGACCTCGCTGGAGCGGCAGGATCTGGATGACGGGCTGATCAAGCCCGGAGACATGCGGGACATCGTTCTGGAACGCGCCCTGAAAGCGTTCGAAGCGGGCGCCGACGGCGTCATCGCCTCGCCGCGGGAGGCCGCTTTGATCCGGGCCCTGCCGAATGCCGGGGGGCGTCTGATCGTCACCCCCGGCGTCCGTCCTGCCGGGGCCGATCCCGGCGACCAGAAGCGCGTGGAAACACCGGCGCGCGCCATTGCCAACGGTGCGGATCATGTGGTGGTGGGCCGGCCGATCCACCGCGCCCCCGACCCGCGCGCGGCGGCAGAAGCGGTGGTGGCGGAAATCGGATCGCCACAGGCGCGGCGTCCGAACCTGTAGCCGGGGCAACCGGATCGCAGGCGGCGCATGTCAATCTTCGGACCGTCGCGCGCGGCATCAATATCGGGCTGGACACCCGTTTCCGCTTCCGGGACAACGAAACTGTTTTCTTCGGCATCCGACAGTATCATCCGGCAGTATTTTCCGGCGGTGGGGCGCACGCAACAGGACAAGGACCACGGGCCATGACGAAACCCTGCATCATATGTGTGGCGATCACCGGCTCTCTGCCGACCAGGGAAAACAACCCTGCGGTGCCGATCACCGTCGAAGAACAGGTCGAAAGCACGCAGGAAGCCTTCGAGGCAGGTGCCGCCATTGCCCATTGCCATGTGCGCAACGACGATCAGACCCCAACGTCGGACCCCGAAAAGTTCGGGTGCCTGCTGGAAGGGCTGAGAAAACACTGTCCCGGCATGATCGTGCAATTCTCTACCGGCGGCCGCTCCGGTGCGGGGCGGGAGCGGGGCGGGATGCTGCCGCTGCGCCCTGACATGGCCTCGCTTTCGGTGGGGTCCTGCAATTTTCCCACGCGCGTCTACGAGAATGCCCCGGAACTGGTGGACTGGCTTGCCGGTGAAATGCGCACCTGCGGCGTGAAACCGGAAATCGAGGCTTTTGACCTCAGCCACATCCATCAGGCGGTCGCCATGAACCGGGACGGGCGCATTCCGGGCAAGCTGTACGTTCAGTTCGTCATGGGCGTGAAGAATGCAATGCCGGTCGATCGCGATGTCTTCGACTATTATGTCAGGACCGTGAAAAGGCTGGCGCCGGGGGCGGAATGGTGCGCGGCGGGAATTGGACGGCATCAACTGACGCTGAATGAATGGGCCATCGCGGCGGGCGGCCATACCCGAACCGGGCTGGAGGACAATGTTCGGCTTGACCGCGATACGCTGGCCCCATCCAACGCCGCGCTGGTCAGGCGGGTCACTGATTCATGCGGGAAATCCGGGCGTCCGGTCGCAACCTGGCAGCAGGCCCGCAGGATGCTTTGCGTTCCCTTGCGGCAATAGGCGGGATCGGATTGCAGCGGCATTTCAGCCCGGAGGAGTTGGCCGGGCAGCCCTGTCACGCCGCCCCGTCAACCCATCGCCAATCGGCACTGTCGTGCAATTGCCCCGCCCGGACCAAAGCATCCTGCCAAGGCGGCGCCCCGGCAGGATGCGGGATGTTTATTCCCTGTTCCCCAGGATGCTCAGCAGGAACATGAACATGTTGATGAAGTCCAGATACAGGTTCAGCGCGCCCATTATTGCGGCCTTGCCAAGCCATTCCCGATCACCTGAATGGGCCATTTGCAGGTAGGTGTTCTTGATTTTCTGCGTGTCATAGGCGGTCAGGGCCGCAAAGATCAGCACGCCCAGAATCGAGACCGCAAAAGCGATGGCCGGGCTGCCCAGGAAGATGTTGAAGATCGACGCCACGATCAGGCCGATCACGCCCATGATCAAAAACGATCCCCAGCCGGAGATGTCCTTGCTGGTCGTGTACCCCCAAAGCGAGAGGCCGGCAAAGGCGATCGAAGTCACCAGAAAGACCTGAATGATCGAGAACCCGGTATAGATCAGGAATATCCAGCTGATCGACAGGCCCATGACGGCGGCAAAGGCGTAGAACACGAGCTGCGCAGCAGCGGCGGACAGGCGGTTGATGGCGGCGCTGAAACCGAAAACGAAGGCCAGCGGCGCAAACATGATCACCCATTTCAGGGGCGTGGTGTAGATCGTCGCACCCAGCGAGGTCAGGTATTTGCCCGCGCCGATCTGTGCGACACCCAGCGACGGATCAGTGGTGATCGACAGGCCGGAAATCGCCCAGGCGGCGAGGAAAGTGATCAACATGCCCACGGACATGGTGCCGTAGACCTTGTTCATATGGGCGCGCAGGCCCTCGTCAATTTCGGCAGAGCGGGTGCCCGCCCGAACGCCGACCTGATGGAATTCAGCCATTTTTCTGGTCTCCAAAGCTCGAATTAACCCGGACGGCCCGGATTCGGGCCACCCTCTCTGTGGAATATTGGCAAAGATGGCCGGATTTTCAAGAAAATCCGCAAGTCGATGCCGAAATTTTTCCGTCAATTCGGCGCAGCCCGTGGGAAGGCACGCCCCGGAAGCGGCGGGGAAGCGCTCTGCGCGGCAGGTAATGTCGGCCATATCCTTTCCTTTCGCGGCATGTCGGGCTCTTTCCAGCAATCGTGTTGATATACATGGGGCAATGTGATTCATTGCGAAACCGAATATTTTCGCCCTGAACAATCACAGAAATTGATAAGTGCGCAATCTGGACATGACCGCTCTGCGTTCCTTCGTCGCTGTTGCCGATACCGGGGGCGTGACCAGGGCCGCCGGTTTTCTGCATCTGACGCAATCGGCCGTGTCGATGCAGTTGAAGCGGCTGGAAGAGGCGCGTGAAGAAAAAGCTGCACGAACTTCCGGGTCATCCGGGCTTTCGGTGACAGGTGAGGTCGCCGGGAAGGTGGCCGCGCAGACCGCAGGCGTCGCACAAGTCCTTGATGGACAAGGTTTGTGGAGTCTCAACAGGTTGTTCGCATCCCAGCCTGATCGGCTGATGGGTGGTTTTCGTTTTATGCCAGCGTGCGGGCGATGCCAATTGTAGTGATGCAGCCAGTAAGGCAGTTCAGCCTTTCGTTGTTCTGACGTGTTGCAGGCGTGCCCATACGCCCACTCGCGCAGAGACGACTGGATGAACTGCTCGGCCTTGCCGTTGGTTTTGGGTGTATAGTTGTTCCATCCCGTATGATCATATTTCCCCTCGTCGATCTGCCCTTTTCATGGCAAGGTCGGTTCCGGGGGACATTCGGGACGGGGTGCGACCATGGTGATCCAACTTCACAAGCAGGCTACAACGACGCCGAAGGTTCGGTCGGCCCTCCAGGCCAGTGATGCGTCTGCTTCCATCTTGGCGGAGCGATACGGGACGACCGAGCAGACTGTCTACAAATGGCGGCGCCGCGATGGCGTCGAGGATCGCAGCCACACGCCACACCGGCTGCAAACCACGCTGACACCGGCGCAAGAGGCGGTTGCGGTGACCTTGCGCAGGACGCTGCTGGTATCACTCGACGACCTGCTGGCGGTGGTGCGAGAGTTCCTGAATCCGAATGCCTCGCGCTCTGGCCTGGACCGCTGCCTTCGTCGTCATGGTGTGGGAAACCTACGCGATCTGAAGGCCAAAGCACCGAAGCCGAAGCACAGCGCCTTCAAGGCCTACGAGCCAGGATACATACACATCGACCTGAAATACCTACCGCAAATGGCCGATGAAACCTCGCGCCGCTATCTTTTCGTGGCCATCGACCGGGCGACGCGTTGGGTCTTCATTCGTGTCTTCAAAGCCAGGACTGCCGCCAACGCCCGCCGCTTCCTGCGCGATCTGGAACGGGCCTGCCCGATTTGCATCCGCACTGTGTTGACCGATAACGGCAAGGAGTTCACCGACCGGCTGTTTGGTCTACGCAAACGCGCTGCAACCGGCGCGCATGCGTTCGATGCGCTTTGCGCAGACCTTGATATCGACCACCGCTTGACCCCGCCGAAGTCGCCCCAAACCAACGGCATGGTCGAGAGGTTCAACGGCCGCATCAAGGGTGAGCGTCCGTTGAAGCCGACCTAACGCGGGGGCGGAGGAGCCGATAGTGTCCACCATCGATAGTGGACACCATGAGGCACTCTATGGCTGGCAGTCGCAAGAAGCGAATTTGGTGGGACGACGAGAAGCGTTCGATCTGCCTGCAGACTGCCGCGCCGGGTGTTTCTGTGGCTCAGGTTGCGCGGCGCTACGCGATGAACGCCAATCTGATCTTCAAATGGCTGAAGGACCCGCGTTTTGCGCCAGATTTCACCGAGGTCGTAGCTGGATCCGTGTTTCTGCCGGTTGAGATTTCTCCGGCTGCTTCACATCCGGAACCGGCGCAGCCATCCGGTCCCGGCGCCTTCGGTGGCGGTATCGAGATTGAGTTGGCTGGCGGTCACCGGATCAGCGCCGAGGGTGGGTTCGATCCTGATGTGCTGGCGCGGCTGCTGAAGGGGCTGATGTCTTGATCCCGGTGCCGGGCAACACGCGGGTGTGGCTGTCGGCGGGTGTCACGGACATGCGGCGAGGGTTCAATACGCTGGCGGCCCAGGCCGGGAAGGTTTTGGCCGAAGACCCGTATTCCGGCCACCTGTTCGTGTTCCGGGGTCGGCGCGGCGATCTGTTGAAGATCATCTGGTGGGATTGCCAGGGTGCGTGCCTGTTTTCGAAGCGGTTGGAGAAAGGGCGGTTTGTCTGGCCCGCTGCAAAGGACGGCAGGATCAGCGTCACACCCGCGCAGCTCTCAATGCTGTTGGAGGGGATTGACTGGCGGATGCCCCGTAAAACCTGGAGACCGTTGAGCGTAGGACAGGTCAATAAATACGAGGCTTTGCGCGCTTTCGGGGTTCACCCCGGAATGCTGATCCGGTATAGGATCGGTGATGCTGAAGGACCTCGACATAGCCCCGGATGATCCTGCGGAACTGCGGGCAGTGAACCGGCTTCTGGCCGATGAAGTCAAGGCGCTGACCCTGAAGGTGGAACAACTCCAACACCAACTGGCGGGGCATGACCGGCACCGGTCTGGATCGAAATCAGAAAGCCTCGACCAGCTCAATCCGGTCTTCCGGGAAGATGAGGCGATTGCCGAAGCCGCTGGAGAACAGGCGGCGCCTGCTCCAACGCCTGAAACGGACAAACCGGCCCGCCGGCACAGCCGCAAGCCCTTGCCCGATCATCCGGACCGGCACGAAGAGGTCTTGTCGCCGGGCGAGGACTGCCGACGTTGCGGTGGGGCGTTGAAGAGGCTCGGTGAGGACGTGACCGAGGAGTTGGAATACAAACCGGGGCGTTTTGTCGTGAACCGGATCGTGCGTCCGCGTATGGCCTGTTCCTGTTGCGAGGCCATTGTCCAATCGCCGCTGCCATCGCGCCCGATCGAACGTGGCCGCCCGGGACCGGGGCTGCTGGCGCACGTGTTGGTCAGCAAATACGCGGACCACCTGCCGCTCTACCGTCAGTCGCAAATATACGCCCGTGAAGGCGTTGATCTTAATCGATCAACTCTGACCAATTGGGTTGGCGGCTCCACCGCGCTTCTGGAACCTCTGGCTGACATCATTGGCCGAATGGTCCGCCGAGGCGCGGCCATCTTCGCTGATGATACGCCTGTTAAAATGCAGGCCCCCGGCAACAAGAGGACCAGGACCGCCCGTGTCTGGACCTGTGTTCGCGATGAACGACCATGGTCTGGATCATCACCGCCCTGCGCGTGGTATCAGTTCACGATTGATCGCAAGGGCGAACATCCCGTCTCACATCTCTCCGGCTACAAAGGCTGGGTCCATGCGGACGGGTATTCCGGCTTCAACGGGGTATTCGGTGAGGACAAGGCCCAGGAGATGGCTTGTTTGGCGCACGTCAGAGCAAGCTTGTAGACATCTTTGCCGCGCAAGGCTCATCGATTGCCGAAGAAGCCCTCCGCCGGATCGCGGAACTCCATGCCGTCGAGAAAGAGGCGCGTGGCAAACCGTCTGAAGAGCGCGTTGCCATCCGTCAGGAAAAGGCAAAACCGATCTTCGATGAACTTGAGACCTGGTTACACGCGCAGTTGCCAAATATATCTGGCAAGTCGCCTCTGGCCCAAGCGATCCGTTATGCCCTTGGTCGTTTGCCAAAGGCACGCGGTTATTTGAACCATGGCTTTCTGGAAGCGGACAACAACATCGCCGAACGCGCTATAAAACCTGTCGCCACAGGTCGCAAAAATTGGATGTTCGCCGGTTCCGAGGGCGGTGGCAAAGCCATGGCCATCGCCTACACCCTGATCGAAACGGCAAAGCTTGATAAAGTCGATCCACAAGCCTGGCTCACATGGGTTCTCGCCCGCATCGCGGATCACAAGATCACTCGGCTGGACCAGTTGATGCCGTGGCGTTACGCTGCATCAGCAGCGTAACCGGGACGACCGGCAGTACGCCAGGGCTCCTTCACCGAACGGTCACCATCCGCCAGGTTGCCCTCCGTGAAAGGTTCGCTGCCGGCGGCAAACGCACCCTGAGTGGTTTCCTCATGCGTAGAGGCACCCCCGTCCCCGGAGTTCGCCCAACTTCCCCAAACCAGATAATCGTCGTCCGACCCGGATTCGATATCCGTGCGAAACTGAAGGGCAACTCCGTCTTGAACAGTGCCCTCCCCAAGTGCAGTTACGGCTGTGCTGAGAGACCATTCATCGCCGTTGGACACCGTATAGGTGACCTCGCCGCTTCCCGTCACACGGTTCACCACAATAGTGATGTCGTCGGTCGTCACACCATTGTCGCCAATCGAGGATTGCGTGACGACGCCATTGTTCGAAAGCGGCTGGTTGCGCGCCGCCGCCGGAATACCGCCGGGATCAGTACTTGAACCGTAAGCGTCCGGTGTGCCCCGCCTAACGGCGCAGATTTTGATGGGTTAGTGTCCACCATTGATAGAGGACACTTAGGGGCACTCTATGGCTGTGAAGCAGAAGAAGCGGCGTTGGCCGGATGATGAGAAGCGTTCAATCTGTTTTCAGACGACGGCGGCTGGTGTTTCGGTTGCGCAGGTTGCACGTCGGTATGCGATGAATGCCAATCTGATATTCAAATGGCTGAAGGATGATCGGTATGCTCCCGCCGTGGATGTTGTGCCGAAAGCTGACGGCCCTGTATTTTTGCCAGTCGAGATTGAAGCGTCAGCCAGCGTTGATCCAGCCGTGACCAGCACTCTGTCAGGCCGAATTGAGATCGAGCTATCCAACGGTCACCGGATTATAGCCGAGGGCGGTTTTGATGCGGATATGTTGGCACGTTTGTTGAAAGGGCTTTCTTCGTGATCCCCGTGCCAAGCAACACACGGGTCTGGCTGGCGGCGGGCGTGACAGACATGCGGCGGGGTTTCAATACTCTGGCGGCACAGGCCGAGCAGGTTTTGGCAGAGGATCCGTTTTCCGGCCATCTATTTGTGTTTCGGGGGCGGCGTGGTGATTTGCTCAAAATTATCTGGTGGGACAGCCAGGGAGCCTGCCTGTTTTCCAAGCGTCTTGAACGGGGCCGGTTTGTTTGGCCTGCTGCTAAAGACGGCAAGGTCTGCCTGACGTCGTC
>CBDCFF010000026.1:0-134092 GCA_965216225.1 Paracoccaceae bacterium | reverse complement strand
GGCGGGGACGATGGTGAAAACCGCACTCATCACCGGGGTGACAGGGCAGGACGGCGCCTATCTGGCAGAGCTTCTGCTGAAAAAGGGCTACCTGGTGCATGGCGCCAAGCGGCGTTCGTCGTCATACAACACGGCGCGGATCGACCATCTGATCGCCGGTCGGCACGATGCCGATCGCCGCTTTCACCTGCATTACGCCGATGTGACCGACAGCGCCAACCTGATCCGTCTGGTGCAGGAGGTGCAGCCGGACGAGATCTACAATCTGGCGGCGCAAAGCCATGTTCAGGTGAGTTTCGACACACCGGAATACACCGCGAACGCCGATGGGCTGGGGGCGTTGAGATTGCTGGAAGCATTGCGGATTCTGGGGCTGACGAAAAAAACCCGGTTCTATCAGGCGTCCACTTCGGAACTTTACGGCAAGGTGCGGGAAACCCCGCAGCACGAGCGCACGCCGTTCTTTCCACGCTCGCCTTACGCGGCGGCCAAGATTTACGCCTACTGGATCACGGTGAATTACCGCGAGGCTTACGGCATCCACGCCGCGAACGGCATCCTGTTCAACCATGAAAGCCCGCTGAGGGGAGAGACATTCGTGACCCGCAAGATCACCAGGGCGGTGGCGGCGATCCACCACGGGTTTCAGGATTGCCTTTATCTGGGCAATCTGGAGGCGCAGCGCGACTGGGGTCATGCCCGGGATTATGCGGAAGGGATGTGGCGCATCCTGAACCACCACACACCGGATGATTTCGTGCTGGCCACCGGAGAGGCCCGCACCGTGCGCAGCCTTGTCGAGGCGGCGTTCGGGCATATCGGCGTCAGGATCGTCTGGCAGGGCAAGGGGATGGACGAGATCGGGGCCGATCCGGCCTCGAACCGGATTCTGGTGCGGGTGGACCCGCGTTATTTCCGCCCGACCGAGGTGGATGTGCTGCGCGGCGACGCCGGCAAGGCAAGGCGGGTGCTGGGATGGGAACCGGCCACCGGCTTTGACGCAATGGTGGCGGAGATGATTGCGTCGGACCTTCGCGGCGTGAAGCAGGAGCGGGAGCGTCTGGACCGGCGCGAATGAGCAGGGAGCGGCAGATGGCACAGCCCCGCGAATTGGGCGCCCTGTGGGTCGGCGGCAGGCTGAGCTGGCTGGAATATCTGTGCCTGTCGTCCTTTGTGGCCAGGGGGCAGCCGGTGACGCTGTTTACCTATGACGATGCCGGGCCAACCCCCGAGGGCGTGATCCGCCGCGACGGGCGCGAGATTCTGGATACCGGCGATTTCCTGAAATATGAGCGCAAGGACAGCTATGCGCTGTTTGCCGATCTGTTCCGGGTACACATGGTTGCCAGATGCCCCGGCATGATCTGGGTCGATACCGACACCTATTGCCATGCGCCGATAACGCTGCGGGACGAGTATGTGTTCGGGGTCGAGAACGATAGCGGCCAACTGGCCAACGGTGTTTTCGGCGCACCGGCGGAATCGGACCTGCTGCAACAGATTCTGGAATTCATGTCGAACCGCCACCCGATCCCACCTTTTGCAAAGCCGCGGCAGATCGAAGGCTACCGGGCGGCACATGCGGCCGGGCAGCCGGTGCATGTCAGCCGGATGCCCTGGGGAACCTGGGGGCCGCAATGCCTGACATGGTTTGCCGCCCGGACCGGCACTGCCCGCCTTGCCCAGCCCCGCAGCGTGTTTTATCCGGTGCCTTATGGAAATCGCCGGGCGTTTCTCAGGGATCGTGACGGGCCGGGCCGGTTCCTGACCCCGGCCTCGACCGGGATCAATGTCTTTGCCAGCAACAAGGCCGTCATCGCCGACCGCCATGGCGGGTTGCCGCCGCCGGGCAGTTTCTTCGGCAGCGCGCTGAAAGAGCTCGGCATTGATCCGGCGGGCTTTCCCATCGTCGGCAAGGGCCGTCGGCGGGTGTCGCCTGATCGGAGAAGGTTCGGATGAGCGCGCAAACGGATACCGTCGTCGTCAGCGCCGTGCCCGCCCCGACCCCGCGCGTGACAGAGTGGGTGGCGCACCATCTGGTGACCGGCTTTGAAACCGTGGTTCTGGCAGTGCCGCAGGATCAGGCGGATAATCCCTGTTGGCGGGCGCTGGCGATGGCGCCGGGGGTGGCGTTGCTGACGGTTTCCGCAACCGGGGCCAGGTTTCAGCGCCAGGCCATCCGCGCATTGCGCCAGGCAGACCCTGCCCGCCGGGCAGAGTGGGTGCTGTATCTCGATCCGGCGGAGTTTCTTTGCGTCCGGGAAGACCCCGGCGCGCTCGGGACGCTGCTGGGCAGGCTTGCCGGCGCCGGTGCGGATGCCGTGTCGATTCCCACCCGCAGTTTCGGGTGCCCCGGCGGCGGCGGCGCGGCGTGGCCGGACAGCGTGACGGCGGCGCTGACGGGAACACATCGGACGGATACCGATCGACCCTTGCGCCGCCACTTGCGCTGTCTGTTCCGCAGGCGCGCTTTCGGGGCGCTCAACCGGCATCGTCCGGCCCCGGCACCAGACACCCCGGCGCCGGTATGGCTGACGGCATCGGGCCGGGTCTGCGCGCAGCCCGCCGGGATGATCGGCTGGGCGGTCAGGGGCGATCTGGCCGACTGCGATCTGGTGCAGATCAACCGGTATCCGATGCCCAGCCCGGCGGAGTTTCTGCGAAATGCCGTACTGGATGCGCCGGATACGGACGATGCGGCGATGCTTTTGCATGTGCAGAAGGACTGGCGACTCCATGACCATGCAGAGGTCGAGGATGTTCAGGCGCAGATGCGCTGGCCGGAGACAGAGGCGAAACTGGCGCAGATGCGCCGCGCCAGCCCGGCCCTTGCAGCGGCGGAAGGGGCGCTCTGGCACAGTTGCCGGCAACACTGCGCGGCGCTGATGGCCACGCCCCTGGGGCAGGGTTTCCAGGGCTGGATTGCGGCGGGAATGACAGTGCCGCCTGCGGCCCCGGCAAAGGCATCGGCCCCGGCAAAGCGGCCAGAGCCGGAAGCCCCCGACGGGGACATCCCGGCATTGTGGATGCGCGATCTCTGCCCCGGCAGCGGGCGCACGGGCAGTTATGAGCGGTTGCAGAACCATGCGCTGTGTCTGGTGGAACGCGATACCCGTATGCTTTGGGTCAGTTTCGACAATCTTGGCCCGGTCAATGATCTGTCCCTCGGCCGCGACCCCTGGGCCTACAGGTTCATTCGCGATCTCGGCCAGTCGCATCTGGGAATATTCGCCATGCGCAAGGACTGGTATCGGGACGCGGAATTCATCGCCACGCTGGAACACTGGGCGGCCACGAGGATACCGGGACGGTTCGGACATGTCGTGCTGACCGGCGCCTCGATGGGCGCGTTCGCCGCCATGGCCTTTGCGCCGCTGTTTCCCGGTTGCCGGGTGGTGGCCTTCAGCCCGCAATCGACACTGGACAGGGCGCTGGTGCCATGGGAGACGCGCTATGGCATGGGGCGCGCGCAGGACTGGTCGCTGCCTTACGGGGACGCCGCCAGCGGCGTGCGGGCCGCCGAAAAAGCCTATGTGTTCCACGATCCTTACCTGCCGCTGGACCACCGGCATATCCGCCGCCTCGCCGGCGCCAATGTCGTCACCCTGAAAACCTGGTATTCGGACCATTTCCCGCCGGTCCTGCTGCGCAGAATGGACCGGCTGAAAGCGGTGATGCTGGCGGCGGGGGCAGGCACACTGAGCGCGGCGGAATTCTATCGGCTTTATCGCGAACGCCGCTATCTGCCGTGGTACATGCGGGCCATGACAAGGCACGCGCAATCCAGAAATCATCCGCTGCTTGAAACCCGGATACGCCCGGCCTTCAGGGCGTTGCGCATGGCCCGGCAGGCGGGGGGTGACGCGGGAGGCAAAGCGGGGGGATAGATCGGCCCGCCCGTCAGCGGCCTTCCGGGCGCAGCCCTTCCGGCAATTCAACGCCATGGCGATGGGCGAGAACGGCAATCAGGCTTTGCGGATGGACCGGCGCGCTGTTCCGGCTCAGCCGCTTTCTGAACGACGACGCATAGAAATGGATGGACATCCGGTCCTGCCAGTCGTGTTCGTCCAGCGTTTCGATCGGGCAGTCGAACCAGCAGCGCCGCGATGAGAAAGGCAGCGCATAAAGCTCTGCATGGTCGAGCAGCCCCCCAGGTTCGTCATGCGCGGACAGAAAGTGATAATACATCTCGGGTCCGAGGGTGCCCAGAGGCAGGGCAGAAAGCGTTGGCGGCGCTCCGTAGATGCGCGCAAAGGCCCGTCGTCTTTTCCGATCCCACCAGGGCGGCGTGCAATCCTTGCGGGTGGTGAAATCCAGCATGGCGTTCAGGGCGGGGCTGTCCTTCGGCAGGCGCACCACGCCGTTCAGAATGCGCCTGCGATTCGGGCACAGACCAGCCAGCAGATAGCCGTTCCGGGACTCCAGCCTGCGCAGCGCGCAGGAATCCGCATCAATCCATATCGTGTCGGTGTTCCTGACCAGATGCAATCTGAACAGGTCCGCATGGGCGGCGGGCGAACCCCATACCGGATCGCGCAACATGCGCTCCCCCGGCAGGATTTCACGGGCATCGCGATGTTCGACAAAATCCGGAACGTTGTCCAGATCCGTGTAAGAATAAAGCAGGGGTATCTGCCCCTGGTCGGCGAATGACTTGAGGCACAGAAGTTCAAGGAACCCCAGCCGTTGACCGATCCAAAGTGTTCCGACGCGCATACGGTTGTCCCGACGATTGGCAATTCGGTTGGCTTGACAGATATTCCCTGATGGTCGAGGGTGCGCCATGTGTCAATCTGGCAAGGCGCGGCCCTGTTTTCAGTTGCCCTTTCGATACAGCGCCATGAAATCCGGCCAGGCTTCCGGGTCGGCGCGGTGTCACATCCCATGTGATTGCATGGCTGCTTTCTGAAGAGCTCGGGCTTTTCTCGATGCCAGTCCTTGAGCGCATCGATTGGCGTGCGGCCTTTCAGAACGGATTGTGGCAACTGGCCGTTGTAGAGGCGGACGTAGCGGAGAAGCGTCTGTTCGAGGTCCTCGCCGCTGCGGAAACGGTGGCTCTGGAGCACGTCCCCGATCCGTCCGTTGAACCGCTCGACCATGCCGTTGGTCTGCGGCCGCATCGGTGGGGCCAGGCGATGTTCGATCCCGAACCCGGCGCAGAGGCGGTCGAACTCATGATTGCCGGTCGCGGCGCGGCGGCGAAGGCCGAAGAACCTGTCGGTGAACTCCTTGCCATTGTCCGTCAGCACGCGGGTGATCCGCATCGGGGCGGCGCGCTCCAGATCGCGCAGGAACCGGCGGGCGTTGGCCGCAGTCTTCGCCGGATGGATACGCACGAAGACCCGGCGGGTGGCGCGGTCGACCGCGACGAACAGATACCGGCGCTTCTCCTCATCGGCCATCTGCGGCAGGTATTTCACGTCGATGTGGATGTCGCCGGGCTCGTATGCCTTGAAAGGCTTGTGCGCGGGCTTCGCCACCTTCGGCTTCAGGTCACGGAGGGCGCCGACCCCATGCCGACGCAGGCATCGATCCAGCCCGGAGCGCGAGACGTTCGGGTTGAGAAACTCGCGGACCACGGCGAGCAGGTCGTCGAGCGGCAGCAGCAGACTCTGTCTCAGCGAGACCGCCACGGCCTCCTGCGCCGGTGTCAGCGTGGTCTGCAACCTGTGCGCCGTGTGGCTCCGGTCGTGGACGGTATCGCGCTTGCGCCACTTTCAGACGGTCTGCTCCGAGATGCCGTAGCGCTCGGCCACGATCCACGCGGGCTCTTTGCTCGCCTGGATTGCGGCCCTGATCTTCGGCGTCGTCGTCGCCTGCTTGTGCAAAGAAATCAGCATGTCTTGCCTCCGTCCCGAATCTCACGCAAGATCGATCTTGCCATGAACAGGCCAGAGCGGCGAGGGTCTATCTGATCGTCCGGGATGGAACAGATAGAGCCACGGCAGCAGTTCCTCAATCGATCTGGTCTTGCGCAGCCAAGGCGGCAAGATCGACGAGGCGAAACGGATCTTTTCGTCCACATTGCCCCGGTCCCGCACCCGCGGCGCCTTCACTGGTACCGGGCCGATGCCGGTCATAACCTCGCGCTCGGGCAGATGACCATGGCGCACCAGCCGCGCACGGCCGTCGTCCGTCACCTCGCGGGCATGGGCGGCGAGGAGTGTGGCATATCCTTTTCTCTGCTGAGAATTGCGGCGCGTGAACAACGCCATGATAGGCCGCCCATCAGGCCCATCACCAACTTTCGGCTATAACTCGGAACGGATGAACCGAACCATCAAGGACGCGACCGTCAAACGCTTCCATTATGACAACCATGATCAACTTCGAACGCATCTGGCTGACTTCATGAACGCCTGTAACTTCGCGCGGCGGCTCAAAACACTCAAAGGGCTGACGCCCTGTGAATACATCTGCAAAATCTGGACAACAGAGCCAGATCTGTTTCATCCTGAACCCGATCCACCAGATGCCGGGACTGAACAGTGTGATTTGAGCACATGCAGGTCGACGAGCATCGCCGCCGTGGCTTTCGCCTTCATCGGTCCGCCGCGATCGGCGTGCAACGTTGGTTGGTCGGGAGGCACAGCATGTTTGACCATGGCATTGATGAACAGCGCCTTGAACTGTGTGGCGCTTTCCGCGTGTTCGACACGCCAGCCGACACCGCGACGGCTGAAGATGTCGAGGATGACATAGAGATAAAAGCAGGACCATTTCACCGGCCCCATCAGTTTGGTGATGTCCCGGGACCAGACCTGGTTGGGGCCTTCGGCCGGCAGCTCTGGTTTTTGACAGACCGGGTGGCGGCGCTGGCGGCGTCGTTCCGCGACCTCACCATGCTGGGTCAAGATCCGATACATCGTGCGGATTGAACAAAGACAGACGCCTTCATCAAGCAAGCCGGCATGGACTGCGGTCGGGGTCTGATCGGCAAAACGGGGCGCGCGCGGATGGTCAAGCACCTGATCGCGTTCTCTTTGCGTCAAGGCGCGCCCTGAGGGGCGTCGCGGTTTTACCACCCGAGGCGGAGCGGCCAGCGCCGCACGATGTCGATGCAAGCTTGCCCGTGACACATTCAGCGTCGCGCAGACCGCCGAGGTCAGCCGGCTGCCTGCGGGCAAAGAAACAGCCGCGGCCATCATGATTTGCCGCCGCTCGCGGGCGTCTGATCCATCTCGTCCAGCAGTGCCGCAACTTTTTCTGGATTGCGATGATCGCTTCTGCCTGATCCAGACGGCGGCGCAGCGCGGCAACCTCACGATTGGCCTTGGTCAGTTCCGCTTGCAAAGGGTTGGCTGCGGCCTTGACCGGGCCGCGCGGACGTGGCTGCAATGCACCCGACATGCCTGCCGCACGCTGCCGGCCCCAGTCGGTCAACGCCGGGGAATACAGCCCCTCCCTGCGCAGAATGGCCGGGATGCCGCCCGTGTCCGCCGCGCGGTCCGTTTCTTCCAAAATCCGCAGCTTGTATTTTGCTGTGAAACTGCGCCGCTTTGGCACATCCGTCAGTTCGGCCGCAGGCGCAACAGGTGCGGCCACAACACGGGCAGGTGGCGTCGCGGACGAAATGTTGGCAGACACGGCGTCTGGCGAAAGCGGTATCTGTGAGGGCATGACCATGGGTTCGTTCTCCGGCACCCTCAAGTGTAAACTTCAGCCAGTAATATGGCTCACGACTATTGCCACGGAGGGGCGTTTCGTCCAGCTTGCATCGGGACCTTGCGTGACGCTCCCATCCGGCCCTGCGACCTGGCCCGACAATTGATCTTCGACATACTGACGCAAAGCAGCGTTCTGCGCCGGTTTTGTGGACCTGGGCCTGCGCACAGCCCTGTCTGCGCGCCACTGCGCGGTGGTTGCGCGATACTCGAAACCGCCGCTGCGCGTTGCCGCATTCCGGCGTCGTTCCCTTGACACCGTGGAGGCCGCTCGCCCGGTCAGTCCGGAAATGGCATTGACGCCAGGACCGCCAGCGAGATGCAGGGCGAGCTCTTCGCACTCAGAGAAAGAAAGACAGCGCCCGGACAGTGATGGTGTAGACGTTGAATATTTTGATGGGGGCATGCCCCCGGCCTCCCGAAACCACCTGCCACCAACCGCGGGCGATGCCCCAACTCCTGTCGTGGCATCTTCACTGGAAAGTCCTCCGGCAATCAACCGCCAGAACTTCGCCTGATCCTCGCGCCGAGCCGCTTTGGGCCGAACAGGCGAACCCAACTTCTTTCGATTGCAGCGATTTGCAGCCCGCTGTCGTATCCTCATCGCAACCTCCGATTTGGAACCGTTGCGACCACCGATTGAAGCCGCCCTGAGAGCTGCGATCGGTATGGTGAATACAGCCTTTGGGTGGCCCGCGAAGGGCCACTGCCATATCCAATGCCCGGATCGCCAGGTCTCGCTTCATCCGATTGCCGACTGCCCAGCCAATGACCCGGCGAGAATGAAGATCGATGATCACAGCCAGATACAGCCACCCCTGCTCGTCCAGATGCAGCAGATGTCGCCCGCCCATTTCTGATTGGGCCCGTTGGCTGAAAAATCCTGATCCAATAAGCTGGGTGCGATATTGAAAGCATGATTGCTGTCGGTTGTGGCCCTGTATTTGCGGGTTCTGACAATCTTTATCCCATTCTCCCGCATCAAGCGCCCCACGCGGCGGTGTCCGACACTCAGCCCCAGTTCCTGCAACTCGTCGGTCATGCGGGGCGGCCGTAGCTTTGCAGATCAGGACGGTGTTATTCCCGGATATGAGCCAGGATCACCATGTCATCGCGTTGCCTCTGGCTCATCGGGCGGTTCTTCCAAGCCCGAAAGCCACGCGATGTGACCTGCATGACGCGGCACAGAAACTCGACGGACCAGACTTCTTTCCAGGCATCAATGAACGCAAACCTCATCGGCTTTGGCCTGCAAAGAAGATTGCCGCCTTTTTCAGCACTTCCCTCTTGTCTTATCCGGAATGTGGTTCCTGTGCGATACAGGAGCCGTCGTCCGGCACGGCATTCATGCCGGGCGACGGCGAGGGTCGGATCGTTTCCCTCCTGATCGTGATGGACCGTGGAGGAATAAGGTCGCCCTCGTCTTTTCCGATGACCTGAACGGATACCCGGACCTGGGGCCCGTATGACAGGACAAGGTGGAAAAGACACATGGACAATACCATCGGCATCGACATTTCCAAAGACAGGCTTGATGTTTATCGCTTGACTGACGGACAACACAGGCAGTTTCCCAATCACAAGACCGGACATGCACAACTGCTTGAGTGGATTGGAATGCAGCCAGAACCACTGGTCATCCTTGAAGCGACTGGTGCGTATCATCGGCAATTGGAACCGTGGAGCCGGGGTCCGTTGGGCCGGTCTTCCGATCTTCTACTGTCTCGCGCCTGCGCCATTTGGTGACCGTTCCAGGTTCCCGGCTCAGCGCCGCGTTCGGAGCACTCCATCGCTGTATTGCTGCTCTGATGGCGTGCGTGGTCGTGGCGCAGCCGTGACGTATCTGTCCCATGGGGCTTCCTTCCATTCCAGCCAATGGATTGCACCATCAAAACGTCGGAGCAAACACATAGCGGGCGGAATCCCGACTGGCAAACGCCCCGTTTCCGGGCAGGGGTGGCGGACGCGGGCGGGCGCGTCCGGCCTTGCATCGGCGGGTGACATGGGCGAAGACATGGGCGAAAGCAAACGAGAGACACAATGGCGCTGTCGGTTCGGCAACAGACAAAATACTGGGGCATTGCGACCGCCGCATTCCTGGCGATCCTGTGGTATCTGGGCGATGTAATCCTGCCCTTCCTGCTGGGAGGCGCAATCGCCTATTTCATTGATCCCGTTGCAGACCGTCTGGAAAGGGCGGGCTGCTCTCGCATCGTCGCCACCATGATCATCACCATTCTTGCCATACTGCTGTTCATTCTCATGGCCTTTCTGATCGTGCCAACGCTGGTCAATCAGGCGATTTCCCTGGTCAATGACGCGCCGCAACTCTTTGCGGAATTGCAGCGCTTCCTGACTGAACGCATCCCGTCGCTGATGGACGAACAATCGACATTGCGCCGGTCGCTCGATGGGCTGGGCGGGGCGATCCGGGCAAAAGGCGGCGCGTTCCTGAATGGAATCGTCAATTCGGCGCTCAGCATCGTCAATGTGATCGTGCTGCTAGTCATCGTGCCGGTGGTGGCGTTCTACCTGCTGCTGGACTGGGATCGCATGGTTGCGCGAATGGATGCGCTGCTGCCTCTGGATCACGCGCCGGTCATCCGTCAGATCGCCAGGGACATCGACACGACGCTGGCGTCGTTCATTCGCGGACAGGGCACGGTTTGCCTGATCCTGGGCACGTTCTATGCGCTGGCGCTGATGATCGTCGGCCTGAATTACGGGCTGGTCGCCGGATTTGTCGCCGGTATCCTGACCTTCATTCCATATGCTGGCGCGCTCGTTGGCGGTGCGCTGGCCGTGGGGCTCGCCATTTTCCAGTTCTGGGGAGAGTGGTGGAGCATCGGATTGGTGGCCGGCATCTTCGCCATGGGGCAAATGCTGGAAGGCAATGTGCTGACCCCGAAACTGGTGGGTTCCAGCGTCGGTCTGCACCCGGTCTGGCTGATCTTTGCCCTTTCCGCGTTCGGCACGCTTTTCGGATTTGTGGGAATGCTGGTCGCCGTGCCTGTCGCCGCCGCCATCGGCGTCATTGCGCGCTACGCGGTCGGGCAGTACACTCGGGGCAGATTGTATCTGGGCGCTGCCGGGCGCGACGGGGAAAAAGACTGACCCATGGCCGAACAACTTATTTTCGACCTGCCGGTGAAACCTGCCCTGGGCAGAGAGGATTTCCTGATCTCGGGCGCCAATTCCATCGCCGTCGCGGCGCTGGAGGCAACCGAAAGCTGGCCATTGTCGAAACAGATGCTGATCGGGGCGAAAGGCAGCGGCAAAAGCCATCTTGCCCATGTCTGGGCTGCGGAAACGGGGGCGGCGATCCTTTCGGTCGAAGCCCTGACAAAGCTGAACCCGTCAACGATTGAAACCGCCTGCGTCGTGGAGGACGCGAATCGCGCCGCAGGCGATGCGACAGCGGAAAGCGCGCTTTTCCACCTGCACAACATTCTTCAGGCGAACCGTGCGCCATTGTTGATCACGGCGCGAAACAGCCCGCGCGACTGGGGCCTGTCACTGGCCGATCTGACAAGCCGGATGCAGGCCACGCCGGTGGTGCGGCTCGACATGCCGGACGAGGCGCTGCTGGGCGCGGTGATGCTGAAACTCTTCGCGGACCGCCAGCTTCGGGTCCAGCCCAACTTGTTGCAGTATCTGTTGCCCCGGACAGAGCGCAGTTTCGACGCGGCAAGGCGGCTCGTGGATGCGCTGGACCGCGCCGCGCTCAGCCAGAACCGCGCCGTGACGCGCGCCCTCGCCGGTGCGGTTCTGGACAAGATGCGGGCTGCCGACGCATAATTGCCATCCGGCATCACAAACTCTGCGCACAGGGGCCTCATGACACAGACCGACTTTCTGAAAGCCCCCTTTCCCGAACCTGTCGAATTGCCCGATGAGACGTTTGCCGGGCCAAAGCGGTTCTTCAACCGTGAACTCAGTTGGCTGAACTTCAACTGGCGGGTGCTGGAAGAGGCGCAAAATCCGCGGGTTCCGCTTCTGGAACGTCTGCGGTTTCTGTCGATCTCGGCCGCCAATCTGGATGAATTCTACACCGTTCGCGTCGCCGGTCTGCGCGAACTGGCGCTGGCGGGCAATCAGATTCCCGCCGCCGACGGCCTTGCCCCGGCGGAACAGCTTGTGCTGATCAACGCCGATGCGCGCAAGCTGATGGAGCGCCAGCAACAGACCTGGACCACGCTGCAACAGGAAATGGAGCAGGCAGGCATCATCATCCTGACCCGCAACGATCTGAACGAGATGGACACCGCGTATCTGGAACAGCATTTTCTGGGCCAGGTGTTCCCGGTTCTGTCACCGCTGGCCATCGACCCTGCGCACCCCTTCCCCTTCATTCCGAACGCCGGCTTTGCCCTGGCATTGCAACTGGAGCGCAAATCCGACAGGCGACCCCTGCAAGCGCTGCTGCCGGTGCCGCAACAGATTTCCCGCTTTGTCGCGCTGCCGTCGGAAAACGGCGCCGACCGGTTTCTGCCGCTGGAAGAATTGCTGCTGCTGCACCTCAATGCCCTCTTCCCCGGATACAAGACCAAAGGCCACTGCACGTTCAGCGTTCTGCGCGACAGCGATCTGGAAGTCGAGGATGAGGCCGAGGATCTGGTGCGAGAGTTCGAGGTCGCCCTGAAACGGCGGCGGCGGGGGCATGTGATCCGGCTGAAACTTTCCGCAGGCGCACCCGACCGGCTGCGCGGGCTGATCATGGAGGAACTGCCCGCGACCGAGAATGAAGTCGTGGAAATCGAGGGCATGATCGGCGCCGCCGACCTGAAGGAACTTGTGCTGGAGCACCGGCCGGACCTTCTGTGGCCGCCCTTCACCCAACGTGTGCCGGAACGTGTGCAGGACCATGACGGCGACATGTTCGCGGCGATCAGGCAAAAGGACATGCTGCTGCATCATCCCTATGAGACGTTCGACATGGTGGTCCGCTTTCTGAACCAGGCGGCGCGCGACCCCGATGTGGTGGCAATCAAGCAGACGCTTTACCGCACCTCCCGCGACAGCCCCATCGTGGGTGCGCTGTGCGAAGCGGCGGAGGCCGGAAAATCCGTCACCGCCCTTGTGGAACTGAAGGCCCGGTTCGACGAGGCCGCCAATATCCGGCAATCGCGCCACCTGGAACGCGCCGGGGCGCATGTGGTTTACGGGTTCATCAACTACAAGACCCACGCCAAGATCTCGACCGTGGTCCGGCGCGAAGGCGACCATCTGGTGACCTATACCCATTACGGCACCGGAAACTATCACCCGATCACGGCGCGCATCTACACTGACCTGTCGCTGTTTACCTGCGATCAGGCGCTGGGGCGCGATGCGACCAAGGTGTTCAATTACCTCTCGGGATACGTGCAGCCGGAAAAGCTGGAAAATCTCTCGATCTCTCCGATCACGCTCAAATCCACATTGCTGAAGATGATCGCCGCCGAGGCCAGGTATGCAAAGGCCGGCAAGCCTGCGGAAATCTGGGCAAAGATGAACTCTCTGATCGAACCGGATGTCATCGACGCGCTTTATGCGGCCAGCCGGGCGGGGGTAAAGATCAACCTTGTCGTGCGCGCCATCTGCGGGTTGCGACCGGGTATCAGGGGGTTGTCGGAAAACATCCGCGTGAAATCCGTTGTCGGACGTTTTCTGGAACATTCGCGCATCGTCTGTTTTGGCAATGCCCATGGCTTGCCATCGAACAGGGCGCGGGTCTATATCTCATCCGCCGACTGGATGGGCCGCAACCTGAACCGGCGGGTGGAAACGCTGGTCGAAGCCACGAATCCGACGGTCAAGGCACAGATCGTCAGCCAGATCATGGCCGCAAACCTTGCCGACGAAGCGCAAAGCTGGATCATGGCCCCGGATGGCAGCTTTGCGCGACCTGAATTTTCCGACACCGAACGGCCCTTCAACTGCCATCGGTTCTTCATGGAAAATCCGTCGCTGTCGGGGCGCGGAACGGCGGGTGCGGCGGACGTTCCCAAGCTGACGCATTCCGACGATTGACCCTTGCGGGATCGACGCGGCAGGGTGGCGGCAAAACCGGGCCGGAGGGATTGAAGGAATGGACAAAATGGCGACGGATCAGTGGGAACCGTTTGACGGACCGATCCTTGAAGACCCTTCGGCACGGGCGCTGGCCAGGGTGGGGGTGGTGGACATCGGCTCCAATTCCGTCCGTCTGGTGGTGTTTGATGGCGCGGCGCGCAGCCCGGCCTATTTCTTCAATGAAAAGATCATGTGCGCGCTGGGGGCGGGACTGGCGGATACCGGCCAGCTGAACCCGCAGGGCCGCAGCAGGGCGCTGGGCGCGATTCGCAGGTTTCAGTTGCTGGCGCGGGGAATGAATACGGGTGTCCTGACAGCGATCGCAACCGCAGCGGTGCGCGAGGCCGCGGACGGGCCCGGTTTCTGCGCCGAGGTGGAGCGGGAAACCGGCCTGCACATCCATGTCATCGACGGGCTGGAAGAAGCCCGGCTTGCCGCCCAGGGTGTGCTTTTGGGCTGGCCCGACGCGGAAGGCATGGTCTGCGATATTGGCGGCGCCTCAATGGAACTGGCCGAAATATCCGGCGGCAGGGTCGGCGCACGGGTCACGTCACCCCTTGGCCCCCTGAAGCTGAAGGACATCAAGGGCGGCAGGCAGGGCGTAAAGGCGCATATCCGGGAGATCATGCAGGAACTGGTCCGCGACCTGCCGCCGCGGCACGGGCGGCTGTTTCTGGTCGGCGGCTCCTGGCGGGCCTTTGCGCGGCTGGATATGGAACGGCGCAACTATCCGCTGACCGTGCTGCACGAATACCGGATGAACGCAAGGTCCGTGGACGCGACCGCCAGCTATCTGCGCGCCCACGATCCCGAAGACCTGCGCGCGCGCACCGGAACCTCGCCCGCGCGGATGTCGCTTGTGCCACATGCGACGCCGGTTCTGAAGGAACTAATCCGCAGCTACAGGCCACGCGACATCGCGGTATCCTCTTACGGCATTCGCGAGGGGCTGCTTTATGAACAGATGCCGGATCAGTTGCGTCGTCGCGATCCCCTGCTTGAAGCCTGCCGCTTTGCCGAGGCCAGGGACGCACGGGTGCCTGGAACGGGCAAGGCGCTCTATTCATTCATAAAGCCGCTGTTCACCCGCGCCCGGCCCGACCGGATTCGCCTGATCAAGGCGGCGTGCCTGCTGCATGACGTGACCTGGCGGGCACATCCCGATTATCGGGCCGAGGTCTGTTTCGACAACGCCACGCGCGCCAATCTGGGCGGGCTGAGGCACCGCGAACGGGTGTTCCTTGGGCTGGCGCTTCTGCATCGTTACAAAAACAGCCGCGAGCGCACCAGGTTCCAGCCCCTGTTCGGCCTGCTGTCGGAGAGAGAGATTCAGGACGCCGAAATTCTGGGCAAGGCGATGCGATTCGGGGCCATGTTCTCGATTGAAAACCCGTCCGGGATGGCCCGCTTGAAACTGTACCCGCAGAAGCGGCAACTGGAATTGCGGCTGGCCAGGGACGCGGCCCCGCTGTTTGGCGAGGTGGTTCAGGCCCGGTTCGAATCCCTTGCGCAATCTCTGGATGCCGCGCCCGTCATCAGGGAAAAAAAGACAGGCGTCGCGCCCGACCGCCACTCCGGCGCAGCCACCCCGGCGCATCTTTGCCGGAAAAACGAAGACGACCGGTTCTAGGGTCAGGACCCATTGACTTTGTTTTGAACCTGTGAATCAGTGTTCTGCAAAACGGAGTGGTGACATGAGCGATCCTTTCCGGCTGACGGAGGCACAAACAGCGCGCCCTGAGCCCTTCTTTCCCAAGCCCCATGGCAAGCCCAGGGTCGATGACCGTCGTGTGCTGAGTGGTATTATCTTCATTATTCGCAACGGTTAACGCTGGCGCGATGCGCCTGTCGAATACGGCCCTCACAAAACGCTCTGTAATCGGTTTGTGCGCTGGTCCCGCAAAGGTATTTTCGAGCGAATTTTCGAAGAATTGGCCAACCCCTCTGGCCCGGACGCCGACACCCTCATGATTGACGCAACCCATCTCAAGGCACATCGCACGGCGTCCAGTCTCAAAAAGGGGGCTCCGATCAGCGGGTGGGCCGCGCCTGATCGGGCGTACAAAGGGAGGGCTGAATACGAAACTGCATGTCGTTGGAGACGGTGCGGGTCGCCCTGTCAGGCTGCATCTGACGGCGGGTCAGCGTAGCGACTTCAAGGGCGCGGATGTTTTGCTGCCCAACCTGCCTGCGGCCAGGGTTTTGATCGCGGATCGGGGCTACGACAGCGTAAAGGTTCGAAAAATCATTGAAGATCAGAAGATTGAGGTTTGCATCCCTTCAAGGAAAAACCGCAACAAAACCATCCCCCACTGCGCCGAAACCTACAAGAGGCGGCACAAGGTTGAAAACCTGTTCGCAAAACTCAAGGATTGGAGGCGCATCGCGATGCGCTATGACCGATGCGCACATATATTCAAATCCGCCATATACATCGCTGCAACGTGACCGTTCGGTGAAGGAGCCTTGGCGTACTGCCGGTCGTCCCGGTTACGCTGCTGATGCAGCGTAACGCCACGGCATCAACTGGTCCAGCCGAGTGATCTTGTGATCCGCGATGCGGGCGAGAACCCATGTGAGCCAGGCTTGTGGATCGACTTTATTAAGCTTTGCCGTTTCGATCAGGGTGTAGGCGATGGCCATGGCTTTGCCACCGCCCTCGGAACCGGCGAACATCCAATTTTTGCGACCTGTGGCGACAGGTTTTATGGCGCGTTCGGCGATGTTGTTGTCCGCTTCCAGAAAGCCATGGTTCAAATAACCGCGTGCCTTTGGCAAACGACCAAGGGCATAACGGATCGCTTGGGCCAGAGGCGACTTGCCAGATATATTTGGCAACTGCGCGTGTAACCAGGTCTCAAGTTCATCGAAGATCGGTTTTGCCTTTTCCTGACGGATGGCAACGCGCTCTTCAGACGGTTTGCCACGCGCCTCTTTCTCGACGGCATAGAGTTCCGCGGTCCGGCGGAGGGCTTCTTCGGCAATCGATGAGCCTTGCGCGGCAAAGATGTCTACAAGCTTGCGTCTGACGTGCGCCAAACAAGCCATCTCCTGGGCCTTGTCCTCACCGAATACCCCGTTGAAGCCGGAATTGTAGCGCGACAATCAAGATGAGAAGTGCGCGTCAATCAGGATGAGAATCCTTGGTCGCGACGTTTGGGACGATGCCGGGCTTTTGTGCCGCGATCAAGGGGTTTGTTTTTTGATTGTCGCGGAGCGTCAATCAGCTTTGGTGTTTTCCGGTGTGGCTTTTTGTGCAGGCCTTCCCGGCCCCTTTGCCTTTTGTGCTGCTCTTCGCCGGTAGCTTTCGACATTCATCTCGAAGATGGTTGCGTGGTGCACGAGCCTGTCGACGGCGGCCAATGTCATGGCCGGGTCTGGAAAAATCGCATTCCACTCCCCGAAGGGCTGGTTGGCCGTGATCAACATTGAGCGGCGTTCATATCTCGCGCTGATGAGTTCGAAGAGCACACTGGTTTCAGCCTGATCCTTGGTGACGTAGGTGATGTCATCGAGGATCAGCAGATGGAATTTGTCGAGCTTTGCAATGGCACTTTCGAGGACGAGATCGCGGCGGGCCTGTTGGAGTTTCTGGACCAGATCGGTGGTGCGGCTGAATAGGACGCGGTAGCCTTGCTCGACAAGGGCGAGCCCGATGGCTGAGCCGAGATGTGATTTGCCCACACCTGGCGGCCCAAACAGCAGGATGTTGCCGCCCTTTCCGATCCAGCTGTCGCCAGCGGTGATCGCACTGACATGGGCCTTGGACAGCATGGGGACGGCTGTGAAGTCGAAGGTGTCGATCGTTTTTCCGGGCAACAGGCGTGCCTGTGCGAGATGTCGCTCGATACGACGGCGATCTCGTTCAGCCAGTTCATGCTCCACCAGGGTGCTGAGCATCCGAGCGGCGGGCCAGCCTTCCTTGTCGGCTTGTTCCGCAAAGCGCGGCCATAGCGCCTTGATGGCTGGCAAGCGCAATTCGGTCAGAGCCAAGGTTAGGCGGGCGGTATCGGTCTGGGGCGATGTCATGCTGTCACCTCCTGAGCGGATGGCGTACCGCCGACCAACTGGTCGTAAGATGACAGGTCGGCCAGTTGCACCGCGACTTGGGGGAGTGCGTCTTGTGATGGGCTAAACACTGCGCGTAGGGCCGCCATGTCAGGCGGGCGCTTCTGGCGAAGGTCCTCCTCAAGCTGCGCTGCCAATTCAGCCTCGCAGCCCCGCTCGTGTGCCAGCGCCAGAAGATCGACAACCATGCGACACGCCGCCTTCTCACTGGTCTGCTCCAGCAGGAATGCGAACATGTTACGGAACGCCCGGCGCGGGAATAGCTGATCCCGATAGACCAGCCCCATCAGCGCCATGGGCTTTTTGCGCAAGGAGTGGATGACGTGGTGGTAATTGACCACGTGCCCATGGCTCCCGGTGCTCGAGGCTCGTCCGCGTGTCAGCGTTAGCAGGGCAGAGCTTCCCAGGAACAGCTCCAACCGATCATCGTAGAGCCGAACCCGCAGCTGATGCCCGATCAACCGGGATGGCACGGTGTAGAACACCTTGCGCAAGGTGAAGCCCCCGGAGGAAGTGACGCGCAACGTGATCTCCTCGTAATCCGTGGTCCGCCGCGTCGGCAAAGGTCTGAGGCTCGCACGTTCCGCATCGATACGCTTGGCATTGCGGGCGTTGATCCGGCCCACGATCTCGTCGATGAAGCGACGATAATCTTGCAAGCTTTCGAAGTCGCGCGACCCACGCATGACCAGCGCGTCCTCAATGGTGCGCTTCAGATGCCCATTGGGGCTCTCGATGGAACCGTTCTCGTGTGCGACGCCCTTGTTGTTGCGCGTCGGCGTCATTCCATAATGGTTGCACAGGGCGTCGAAGCGGTCGGTTAGATCGGCCCGGGATGACTTATCCAGGTTCTTGAAGGCCGCCGACAGGCTGTCAGTTCTATGATTGTGTGGCACGCCGCCGAGCGTCCAGAGGGCGTTCTGCAATCCCTCAGCCAGCGCCACATAGCTTTCGCCGCCCAGCACGACGTGGGCGTGCTGAAACCCGCTATAGGCAAGCCGGAAGTGATACAGTCGATGGCCCAGTGCCTCACCGGCAATGGTCACACCCAACTTGCCCATGGCGGTGAAATCCGACAGGCCCATTTTGCCCGGTGTGTGGGTCTGCCGGAAAATGACGTCCTGTTCAGGGCCGTGTTCCGCATTCCAGGCGCGTATCCGTCGCTCCGGAGTCCGTCGGATGCCCGTACCCAGATCAGAATGCCGACGCAGAAGCTCCTCGTAAACCGCCACAGGTCGGATCCCCGGTGAGGACCGCAGAAGCGGCACGACCTCCGCATCAAAAATGTCCGCCAGCGGGTCCGGACGCCGCCGGCCGCGAGGGGCCTTCTTCCGTGATGGTAAAATTGGGTCAGCTTGCAGCCGATAGCCCGTTGCCTGGCTGATCCCCGCCTTGGCAGCGGCAACGGCAACGGAATGGGTCGATCTGAGCGTCATGAAGAGCCTCATTTGTTGGTCAGTGACATGACAGCCCGGCATGAACGATCCCCTTGCACAGAAAATCATTCCTTATCCGAGCCGGCCACAACCGTCAGGCCCGCCCCAAAAGGGCAAAACGCGTGTGCGGGGCCTCCCCAGTCGGGCTACGCCCTCCCTGCGAGCCCCCGCACACGCGTTCTCATCCTGATTGACGCTGGATTCTCACCTTGTTTGTCGCGCAGCACGGAATACCCGTCCGCATGGACCCAGCCTTTGTAGCCGGAGAGATGTGAGACGGGATGTTCGCCCTTGCGATCAATCGTGAACTGATACCACGCGCAGGGCGGTGATGATCCAGACCATGGTCGTTCATCGCGAACATAGGTCCAGACACGGGCGGTCCTGGTCTTCTTGTTGCCGGGGGCCTGCATTTTAACAGGCGTATCATCAGCGAAGGTGGCCGCGCCTCGGCGGACCATTCGGCCAATGGTGTCAGCCAGAGGTTCCAGAAGCGCGGTGGAGCCGCCAACCCAATTGGTCAGAGTTGATCGATTAAGATCGACGCCTTCACGGGCGTATATTTGCGACTGACGGTAGAGCGGCAGGTGGTCCGCGTATTTGCTGACCAACACGTGCGCCAGCAGCCCCGGTCCCGGGCGGCCACGTTCGATCGGGCGCGATGGCAGCGGCGATTGGACAATGGCCTCGCAACAGGAACAGGCCATACGCGGACGCACGATCCGGTTCACGACAAAACGCCCCGGTTTGTATTCCAACTCCTCGGTCACGTCCTCACCGAGCCTCTTCAACGCCCCACCGCAACGTCGGCAGTCCTCGCCCGGCGACAAGACCTCTTCGTGCCGGTCCAGATGATCGGGCAAGGGCTTGCGGCTGTGCCGGCGGGCCGGTTTGTCCGTTTCAGGCGTTGGAGCAGGCGCCGCCTGTTCTCCAGCGGCTTCGGCAATCGCCTCATCTTCCTGGAAGACCAGATTGAGCTGGTAGAGGCTTTCTGATTTCGACCCAAACCGGTGCCGGTCATGCCCCGCCAGTTGGTGTTGGAGTTGTTCCACCTTCAGGGTCAGCGCCTTGACTTCATCGGCCAGAAGCCGGTTCACTGCCCGCAGTTCCGCAGGATCATCCGGGGATATGTCGAGGTCCTTCAGCATCGCCGATCCTATACCAGATCAGCATTCCGGGGTGAACCCCGAAAGCGCGCAAAGCCTCGTATTTATTGACCTATCCTACGCTCAACGGTCTCCAGGTTTTACGGGGCATCCGCCAGTCAATCCCCTCCAACAGCATTGAGAGCTGCGCGGGTGTGACGCTGATCTTGCCGTCCTTTGCAGCGGGCCAGACAAACCGCCCTTTCTCCAACCGCTTCGAAAACAGGCACGCGCCCTGGCAATCCCACCAGATGATCTTCAACAGATCGCCGCGCCGACCCCGGAACACGAACAGGTGGCCGGAATACGGGTCTTCGGCCAAAACCTTCTCGGCCTGGGCCGCCAGCGTATTGAACCCTCGCCGCATGTCCGTGACACCCGCCGACAGCCACACCCGCGTGTTGCCCGGCACCGGGATCAAGACATCAGCCCCTTCAGCAGCCGCGCCAGCACATCAGGATCGAACCCACCCCCGGCGCTGATCCGGTGACCGCCAGCCAACTCAATCTCGATACGGCCACCGAAGGCGACGGGACCGGATGGCTGCGCCGGTTCCGGATGTGAAGCAGCCGGAGAAATCTCAACCGGCAGAAACACAGATCCAGCTACGACCTCGGTGAAATCCGGCGCAAAACGCGGGTCCTTCAGCCATTTGAAGATCAGATTGGCGTTCATCGCGTAGCGCCGCGCAACCTGAGCCACAGAAACACCCGGCGCGGCACTCTGCAGGCAGATCGAACGCTTCTCGTCGTCCCACCAAATTCGCTTCTTGCGCCTGCCAGCCATAGAGTGCCTCATCGTGTCCACTATCGATGGTGGACACTATCGGCTCCTCCGCCCCCGCGTTAGGTCGGCTTCAACGGACGCTCACGCTGCAACCGTCATATTCTGGCTATGAGGCCTGACCCTGGTCACCTGCCTCCAAAGTTCGGCACATGAGTTTTGTTGGGCGCGTTGGCAGAACCGCTTGACGGAGGCGAGGATATGGTCGGCGGGTTTGACCCATTTGCAGGGTTTGGGGTTTTCGTTATGGGCCTCGATAAATGCAGCGATATCGGCTTCCGGTTCCGCCGTTGAACGATGGACGCCGCGCAGCAGTTGCTTGCGCGTCAGTTCAGCAAACCAACGCTCCACCTGATTGATCCAACCAGCCGGGGGCGGTGTGAAGTGGACATGCCAATGCGGGCGGCGTGCCAGCCAGGCCTTGATCTTCGGGGTTTTGTGGGTGGCGTAATTGTCCATGACGATATGCACCTCCGGCCCGTCCGGCATCTGCCGGTCGATCTGTTTGAGGACGTCGAGGAACCCGGTGGCGCGGCGCCGCTTGCAGCATTTGCCGATCACGGCGCCGGTGGCGATATCCAGTGCTGCAAAAAGCGACGTCGTGCCGTGTCGGATGCAGGTGTGGGTGCGCCGCTCGGCCACGCCGGGCGCCATTGGCAGCACAGGCTGTTCGCGATCCAGCGCCTGGATTTGCGATTTCTCGTCAACACACAACACGACAGCCCTGTTCGGCGGTGACAGGTACAGCCCGACGATATCGTGCACCTTGTCCACGAACAGCGGGTCGGTTGAGAGCTTGAATGTCTCGCTTCGGTGCGGTTGCAGGCCGAACCCGTTCCAAATCCGCCGGATGGTGGTGTGCGACAGTCCCGTCGCGGCTGCCATGCTTCGGAGCGACCAATGGGTCGCATCCCTCGGGGTCGTGTTCAGCGTGCGCTCAATCACCGCAGTCACCTGATCGTCCGACACGGTGCGCGGGCGACCGGAACGGTATTCGTCGGTGAGACCTTCAATCCGGCATCGCACAAAACGTCTGCGCCATTTGCCGACTGTGTGTTCATGCACCCCAAGCCGGGCCGCCACTTCCTTGCTCGCCAATCCATCGGCGCACAGCAGGATCATCCGGCATCGGTCCGACAGCGAACGTGCCGCTTTGTGACGCCGAACCTGACCCTCGAGAAAACGGCGCTCATCTTCGCTCAGAACCACTGCATCCGCCAAACGTCCCACCATCGCAACATCCTCCTCAATTCCCGCTCAGTCAATGATACAAAGTACAATTCCGGGGGACCAGGCTCAGTCCTCATAGCCAGAATATGACGGTTGCAGCGATGTATATGGCGGATTTGAATACGTGTGCGCATCGGTCATAGCGCATCGCGATGCGCCTCCAATCCTTGAGTTTTGCGAACAGGTTTTCGACCTTGTGCCGCCTCTTGTAGGTTTCGGCGCAGTGGGGGATGGTTTTGTTGCGGTTTTTCCTTGAAGGGATGCAAACCTCAATCTTCTGATCTTCAATGATTTTTCGAACCTTTACGCTGTCGCAGCCCCGATCCGCGATCAGAACCCTGGCCGCAGGCAGGTTGGGCAGCAAAACATCCGCGCCCTTGAAGTCGCTACGCTGACCCGCCGTCAGATGCAGCCTGACAGGGCGACCCGCACCGTCTCCAACGACATGCAATTTCGTATTCAGCCCTCCCTTTGTACGCCCGATCAGGCGCGGCTCGGAGCCCCCTTTTTGAGGCTGGACGCCGTGCGATGTGCTTTGAGATGGGTTGCGTCAATCATGAGGGTGTCGGCGTCCGGGCCAGAGGGGTTGGCCAATTCTTCGAAAATTCGTTCGAAAATACCTTTGCGGGACCAGCGCACAAACCGATTGTAGAGCGTTTTGTGAGGGCCGTATTCGACAGGCGCATCGCGCCAGCGTAGACCGTTGCGAATAATGAAAATAATACCACTCAGCACACGACGGTCATCGACCCGGGGTTTGCCATGGGGCTTGGGAAAGAAGGGCTCAAGGCGCGCTGTTTGTGCCTCCGTCAGCCAGAAAAGATCGCTCATGTCACTACTCCGTTTTGCAGAACACTGATTCACACGTTCAAAACAAAGTCAATGGGTCCTGAGCCTAGATTTCCACCGCGTCTTCCGGCCCCGGCGGCGCGCCCTCCGGCGGCGGCTTGCGGCGGATGATGATGTCGCCATTCGGCAGCATCTCCGGCGGCTGATAGACGGACAGATCGTCGATCAGCGCGCGCAACTCCTCCATCGCCGGACCCAGATCGGCAGCGAGGTCATCAGCGAGATCGTCAAGATTCTCCAGGGTGCTGCCCATCTCCTCCATCAGATGGCGCATGATGCGCCTTGCGCCTTCGAACCGAAGGTCGAACCCGTCCGTAGGGCTGTCCTGCGCAGCGGCGGGCGTCACGACAAGCGCGGCGGACAGGGCAATGGGCAAAATCCGTCTCATGACCCCAATATAAGGCGTCATCGCGGATTTTACAGATCGGAATCCAATATCCGCAACCGCCGCAGAATCGCCGCAAAATCACCGGAACCGTCCGGCGTTACGGGTCGCGGCCCTCATGCGGCGCGGCTTTCGCGGATTTCCTCCCATGCCCTGTTGATGGCAACCATCCTGGCCCCGGCGAGTTTCACCGCCTCTTCGGGAACGCCTCTTGCGATCACGCGATCCGGGTGATGGTCACGGATCAACTGCCGCCAGAGACCGCGAATGTCCGCCAGCGCCATCTCTGGCGAAGCGCCGAGAACCTCATAGGGATCGGGTTCGGCATCGGGCACGAAGCGCGTGCGCAGGCTGCGGAAGGTCAGGTCATCCACACCGAAGATTTCGGCCACCTGATGCAGGAAATCGTCCTCCTTCGGATGATATTCGCCATCCGCCATGGCAATGTGAAAGAGACCCTCCAGAAGATAGCACATGGTGTGATCTTCGGCATCGAACATGCGGGCGATCCGGCGGGCGTACTCCTCGAACCCGGCCACATCCTGCCGCGCGAGGTTGAAGACCCTGGCGGCCTGCGGCTCATCCTCTTTCGATATCTGGAAAACCTCCCGAAAGGCAGTGACCTCGTTGCGCGTAACCTGCCCGTCGGCCTTTGCCATCTTCGCGCCCAGGGCAATCACCGCGATGGTAAAGGCAACCGAGCGTTCCGGCGGCGTGCGCAACCTGTCGAAGACCGCCGAAAGGCTTTCGCCCCTGGCCAGCGCCTCCAGCGCGTCGGATATGCGGGTCCAGATCGACATGGGGCGAGTGTAACCTCCCGAAGCGGCGTCGGTAAGACGGATCACAGAAATTTCTGCATCAGGACGAGATCGTGCCAGCGGTCGAATTTTCTGCCAACCTCGGGCAGACGGGCGACTTCAGTGTAGCCCAATCGCCGGTGAAAGGCGATTGCCGCCTGATTCCCGGCGCTGACGCCTGCGAACATGGAATGGCCACCGCGCGCCCGCGCGTGATCTTCGGTGGCGGCCAGCAACTGCCGGCCGATGTCGCACCCGCCCCGCCCCGGCGCGACATAGACGGTGTGTTCATAGGTATGGCGATACCCGACACTGCCGCGAAACTGCCCGTAACTGGCAAAACCCCCGACCTGTCCGTCCTGTCCGTCCTGTTCGGCAACCAGAAAGCCCAAGCCCTGCACATGTTTGTCGCGCAGCATGTGCGCCAGGGTTTCAGCCGTGTGTTCGACGCTGTTGAACGTCGCGAGACCGTTCAGGATGAACGGATTCCAGATCTCCATGATCCGCGCAATATCGGCGGGCACCGCATCGCGTATCAGCATCGGACCGCCCCCCGCCCCGATGGTGTCCCGATCACGGCTTCAATTTCCGGCGGGCCGGTTTCAAAGCGAACGACGCCATCGGGCAGTTGCGGCGACAGAAGCTGCCGCAGGGTTTCGATGTCCGGATGGCGAAGGGTCAGGCGGTGCAGACGGCATCCGGTATTTCGCAGTTGTTGCCGCGGATGCGCCGATCCTTCCCATTGCATCAGGGCGGGAAACACCTGATCAAACGGCAGCCGCCCGTCCGCCGGGACCGCCATGCGCCAGCGCAAATCCCCCCCCGACAAGGTGACAGGCGCGCCAGCGGCGACCGGCATTTCAGCCAGTATCCGATCAAGGTCCGGCGTGCGGCAAATCCAGCCGGCGATGCGGGGCGGCCCCCGGAACCGATCAAGGCCGAACCAGCGCGGGCGCGGGCGCGTCGGGATCAATGGCGATCACTTCCGGATAGAGACCATCCTCCAGCCCCAAAAGCATGTTGCGGGTTCCCATGACGGGATGTCTGCCGCCGGGCCGGGGGCTGACGCCAAGGCGATCCTCAACCCATTTGCGGCCCTCTTCCAAGCTCTCGCAGGCGACGGCGATGTGATCCGGGCACAACATGGGGCAGAACTGACATCAGCCCCGCCCCATGTGCAAGATCAATCGGGCAAGGCGCGCTTCGGGACATTTCCGGAATCAGCCGCGCGCCTCGCGGATCAGGCGAAGGATGGCCTGGGCGGCCTCGGGAATGTTCGTGCCCGGCCCAAAGATGGCCTTCACGCCGGCGTCCTTCAGGAAATCATGGTCCTGTTGCGGAATGACGCCGCCGCAGACCACGATGATGTCCTCTGCCCCCTGATCCTTCAGCGCCCGGATCAATTGCGGGGCCAGCGTCTTGTGGCCTGCCGCCTGCGTGGACACCCCGATGACATGGACATCGTTGTCCAGCGCATCCTGCGCGGCCTCTTCGGGGGTCTGGAACAGCGGGCCGACATCGACATCAAAGCCCATATCGGCAAAGGCGGTGGCGATGACCTTGGCCCCCCGGTCATGGCCGTCCTGCCCCATCTTGACCACCAGCATACGCGGGCGGCGGCCTTCGGCAACGGCAAATTCCTCGACCGCGCTGCGGATCGCGGCGAAACCTTCGTCGCCTTCACAGGCCGCCCCATAGACACCGGCAAGCGTCCTGACCTCTGCCCGGTGACGCCCGAATTCCTTTTCCATGGCCATGCTGATCTCTCCGACAGAGGCGCGCGCGCGCGCGGCATCGACAGCCGCGTCCAGCAGATTGCCGCCTTCGCGGCACCGGCGGGCGAACTCATTGAGCGCCGCGTCGCAGGCCGCCTGATCGCGGCTGGCGCGAATGCCGTTCAGGCGGGCGATCTGCGCTTCGCGCACCGCGTGGTTGTCCACATCCAGAATGTCGAGTTCGGCCTCCTCCTCCAGCCGGTGCCTGTTGACACCCACGACGACCTCTTCGCCCCGGTCGATCATCGCCTGGCGGCGGGCGGCGCTTTCCTCGATCCGGAGTTTGGGCATACCAGAGGCGACCGCCTTCGTCATGCCGCCCATCGCCTCGATCTCTTCCATCAGCGCCCATGCCTTTTCGGCCAGTTCATGGGTCAGGCTCTCGACATAGTAAGAGCCCGCCAGCGGATCGACGACATTGGTAATGCCGGTTTCCTCTTGCAGGATCAACTGGGTGTTGCGCGCAATCCGGGCGGAAAATTCGGTGGGCAGCGCAATCGCCTCATCCATCGCATTCGTATGCAGCGACTGCGTGCCGCCCAGAACCGCGCTCATCGCCTCATAGGCGGTGCGGATCACGTTGTTGTAGGGATCCTGTTCCCGCAGCGACACGCCCGAGGTCTGGCAATGGGTGCGCAGCATCATGGAGCGCGGATTCTTCGGTTCGAACTCGCTCATCACCCGATGCCACAGGAACCGCGCGGCCCGCAGTTTTGCGGCCTCCATGAAAAAATTCATGCCGACGGCAAAGAAAAAGCTGAGCCGACCGGCAAATCCGTCTATATCCATGCCGCGCGCCAGCGCCGCGCGGACATATTCGCGCCCGTCGGCCAGCGTGTAGGCCAGTTCCTGCGCCAGATTGGCGCCCGCCTCCTGCATGTGATAGCCGGAAATCGAGATCGAATTGAATTTCGGCATCTCGTTGGTGGTGTATTCGATGATGTCGGCCACGATCCGCATTGATGGCTCCGGCGGATAGACATAAGTGTTGCGGACCATGAATTCCTTCAGAATGTCATTCTGAATGGTGCCGGACAGAAGGGCGCGATCGACGCCCTGTTCCTCGCCCGCCACGATGAAGCCCGCCAGAACCGGAATCACCGCGCCGTTCATGGTCATGGAAACCGAAACCCTGTCCAGCGGAATCCCGGCAAAGAGGATTTTCATGTCCTCGACACTGTCAATCGCCACGCCCGCCTTGCCCACATCCCCCACCACGCGCGGATGGTCGCTGTCATACCCCCGGTGGGTGGCAAGGTCGAAAGCGACCGACACCCCCTGCTGACCGGCGGCGAGGTTCCTGCGGTAAAAGGCGTTGGAGTCTTCGGCTGTCGAAAAGCCCGCATACTGCCGGATCGTCCAGGGGCGGCCCGCATACATCGTGGCCTTCACCCCGCGCGTGAACGGCGCTTCGCCCGGAAGGCTGCCCATATGCGGCAGGTGGGCTGTATCTGCCTCGGTATAAAGCGGCCTGACCCGGATACCCTCCAGAGTGTCCCGGTTCAGATCCGCAAGCGGGCGGTTCCGAAGCTCCTTGCGTGCGCTCGCCGCCCAGATTTCGGTTTGATCGGTCATCCGGCTATCCTCGTGCCCTCTCTCGACCCTGTGCCGGTGTCGCCTTGTCACAACGGTCGATTTTTTCCGTCCATCCCCTTAGAACCCCGCGAAAATCACTTATATTCCAAATGACAGGAGGTTCGATGATTCGCATCGCAATTGTGCTATTTTCCATGTTTTCCGGTCTTTGCGCGCAAGCAGCCGAACCGCCCGCGCTGGATATTCGCCCCGCATCCGAAGCCACGGCAGAGGATTTTCTGTGGCAATCCCGGCTGGTGATTGTCCTTGCCGATTCCGGGGACGATCCCAGATTCCGCGAACAGCTCGACCTTTTGAAAGAACGCCCCGAAAGCCTTATCGAGCGCGATGTGGTCATCCTGACCGACACCGATCCAACGGCGCGATCCGCAATCCGGCGCACATTCCGGCCGCGCGGATTCATGATGGTTCTGGTTGCCAAGGACGGCTCCATCCTCTTGCGCAAACCCTTTCCCGGGGACGCGCGCGGGATCACCCGCTCCATCGACAAGACCCCGCTGAGGCAGCAGGAACTTGCCACCGGGCGGCAGTGACCGCGCCCCGGCCCATATGCCGCGGCGGCCACGTTCATTCGAACTCCATTATCACATCGTCCACGGCCAGGCTGTCGCCGGCGCGGGCATTGATCCGGGCGACGATGCCCCGGCGTTCGGCGCGCAGGATATTTTCCATCTTCATGGCTTCCACGGTACACAGCGCCTGACCTTCCTGCACCTCGGCGCCTTCTTCGACATCGACCTTCACGATAAGGCCCGGCATCGGGCAGAGCAGCATTTTCGACGTATCGGGGGCGACCTTTTGCAGCATGTGACCCGCGAGTTCGGCCTGACGCGGCGTGCGCACCAGCACCGGCATGTCCGCGCCGCGTGTGCGCACCCGAAAGCCGCCGGTAATCCTGCCGATTTTCAGGACCAGCGATGAACCATCGACCGACATCACCGCCAGCGTCCTGCCGGGCGTCCAGTCGGAAATGACCCGATGCGTGTGGCCATCGTCGAAACAGACGGTGGAACCGTCCTGATCCGCCCTGACGCGCACCGGGAACTTTTCACCCTGCAATGAGATCACCCAGTCATCCCCGACCTTGCGTTCGTGATTGTCCATCCGCCCCGAAACGCGCGCGCGCCGGATTTCGGCCACCCGATACATGGCGGCGGCAGCGGCGGCGATTCGCCGCAAAGCGTCCCGATTCAGCGTCACGCCTTTGAAACCGTGGGGATATTCCTCTGCAATGAAGGCGGTTGTGATGTTGCCGGCGCAGAATTTCGGATGGTCCATCACCGCATTCAGGAAAGGCAGATTGTGCCCGATCCCCTCCACTTCAAAACTGTCCAGCGCATTGCGCATCACCTCTATCGCCTCGGCGCGGCCCGGCGCCCAGGTACACAGCTTGGCTATCATCGGGTCGTAATACATGCTGATCTCGCCGCCCTCGCAAACCCCGGTGTCGTTTCGTACAATCCCGGTATCGCGGCGGTATTCCGCCGGTGGACGATACCGCACAAGCCGCCCGGTTGAGGGCAGGAAGTCACGATACGGATCTTCTGCGTAAAGACGGCTTTCGATGGCCCAGCCGTTCAGCACGACATCTTCCTGCGCGATATCCAGTCTTTCGCCTGCGGCGACCCGGATCATCTGTTCCACCAGATCGACGCCGGTGATCAGTTCCGTCACCGGATGTTCCACCTGAAGCCTCGTGTTCATTTCGAGGAAGTAGAAGTTCCTGTCGCCGTCAACGATGAATTCCACCGTCCCGGCGCTGGAATATCCCACAGCGCGGGCCAGCGCGACGGCCTGTTCCCCCATCGCCTTGCGGGTCGCTTCGTCCAGAAAGGGGGACGGCGCCTCCTCGATGACTTTCTGGTTCCGACGCTGGATCGAGCATTCCCGTTCACCCAGATGGATCGCATTTCCGTGCGTATCCGCAAGCACCTGGATTTCGATATGACGGGGCTGCGTCACGAATTTTTCGATGAAGATGCGGTCGTCTCCGAAACCCGAGGCCGCTTCGTTCCTGGAAGACCCGAACCCTTCGCGCGCCTCATCATCATTCCACGCGACCCGCATCCCCTTGCCACCGCCCCCGGCGCTTGCCTTGATCATCACCGGATAACCGATCCTGCGGCTGATGCTGACCGCCTCTTCGGCGTCCCGAATCAGGCCCATGTGGCCGGGGACCGTCGAAACGCCCGCATCCTGTGCGATTTTCTTGGCGGCGATCTTGTCGCCCATCGCCTCTATCGCCGATGCGGAAGGACCAATAAAGGTCACGCCTTCCTTTGCCAGAGCTTCCGCGAATCGTTTGTTTTCACTCAGAAACCCATAGCCCGGATGCACCGCCCCGGCGCCGGTCTGGCGAATCGCCCCTATGACGTTTTCGATGACGATATAGCTTTGATTGACAGGCGGCGGCCCCACATGCACCGCCTCATCCGCCATTTTCACATGCAGGGCGTTACGGTCGGCGTCGGAATAGATGGCCACGGTCCCCATGCCCATCCGGCGCGCCGACCTGATGATCCGACAGGCAATTTCGCCACGATTGGCAATCAGGATTTTCCCGAACATCTCACTTCCCCGTTTCATGCGACCGCAGGCAGTTCCGTGGCGATCCCCGCCTGCCCGGCAATTCCGGAAAAGTTCTGTTCACACAGTCGAGGTCGACTCTCAGCAATGCCTCGTAATCCCGGGCATCGAACGGATATCCGGCGGCAACGACCTCGCGGCCAAAAAACCAGGACAACCGCCCGGCATCCAGATTTCCCCGAGCGAAAGGTTCGTCGCCGAAATATTCGATCAGCGCCGACAGAAACGCCTCGTCAGCGCGCCGGTCGGCAGGTTTGCGGTCGGCAAGGCGCACCCGCCCGATCAGGGCCACGGCACCCTTCCTGTTTGGCCTTCTTATGGTAAACTGGTAATCGGTTCCGGGCAGACGCCCCGGAAAGCCGCGATGTTTCAACATGGCCCGCCCCCGTCTTCACCAAGGCCGGCCTGACGAAAAAACGTCTTGCGGACGGATGGATCGTGCCGGGCCTGCTGGCAGGGGAAGGTCGGGACGGACAGTGCCCGCCCCGATCCGTAATCAGAACTTGCCGGTCGGTTCCTCGACCATGACCATCTCCGGCTCTTCGAAGATGACCACTTCTTCTTCCTGTTGGCTGCAAGCAGCGGCCAGGACAACCAAACCCAGGGCGATGATGACCTTGATGTTGTTCGACATGTGTAGCTCCTATTTCTACTGTCACGGGGGCGACGCCCCTCACGTTCCGTTAATCCGGTTGCTTTTGTGCAACCTTCGGTGAACATAACGGGTTTTTTCATGCTTGAACATACTTCATGTGCAGAATCGGAAAACTGCGGCCATCCGGGGCTCCAGATACCACAGCCGGATGCCGCGCCGGGGGGACGGAAAGCCACCACCACCATTGCCGGAAGAACCCGCGCGCGCCGCATTCCGCCCTCACAACGGGATATTGTCGTGTTTCTTCCACGGATTCGAAAGGCTCTTGTTGCGGAGCGATGCAAATGCCCGTGCGACCCGCCTGCGGGTGGAATGCGGCATGATCACTTCATCAATGAACCCCTTTTCCGCGGCGACAAACGGGTTGGCAAAGCGGTCTTCGTATTCCCTGGTGCGGGCGGCGATCCTTTCCGGATCCCCCAGTTCGGAACGATACAGGATCTCGGTCGCGCCCCTGGCGCCCATCACGGCGATTTCCGCCGTCGGCCAGGCATAGTTGAAATCCCCGCGCAGATGCTTTGACGCCATGACATCATAAGCCCCGCCATAAGCCTTGCGGGTGATGACCGTCACTTTCGGCACTGTCGCCTCGCCATAGGCGAACAGCAGTTTTGCGCCATGCTTGATCACGCCGCCATATTCCTGGCTGGTCCCCGGCAGAAAGCCCGGCACATCGACAAGGGTCAGGACAGGAATTTCGAAGGCGTCGCAGAAACGCACGAAACGCGCCGCCTTGCGGGAACTGTCAATATCCAGACATCCGGCCAGAACCATGGACTGATTCGCAACGACGCCAACGGTGCGTCCTTCCAGCCGGATGAACCCGATGACGATATTCCGGGCGAAATCCTCCTGGATTTCACAGAAATCCCCCTCGTCCGCCGTCTTCAGGATCAGTTCCTTCATGTCATAGGGCGTATTCGGGTTGTCCGGCACCAGCGTGTCAAGGCTTTCGTCAATCCGGCCCGGATCGTCGAAAAAGGGCCGCGACGGCACCTTGTCGCGGTTGTTGAGCGGCAGAAAATCGACAAGGCGGCGAATCCCGGTCAGCGCCTCGACATCGTTGTCGAAGGCGCCATCGGCGACCGAGGATTTCTTCGTGTGCGTCGATGCTCCGCCCAGTTCTTCGGCTGTCACGACCTCGTTGGTCACGGTCTTCACCACGTCGGGACCGGTGACGAACATGCAGGAACTGTCCCTGACCATGAAAATGAAATCGGTCATCGCGGGGGAATACACGGCGCCGCCCGCACAGGGCCCCATGATCACGCTGATCTGCGGCACCACGCCCGAAGCCATGATATTGCGCTGAAAGACATCGGCATATCCGGCAAGGGATGCGACGCCTTCCTGAATCCGCGCGCCGCCGGAATCATTGATCCCGATGACAGGCGCACCGTTGCGCATCGCCATATCCATGACCTTGCAGATTTTCCCGGCATGGGTTTCGGACAGCGAACCGCCGAAAACGGTAAAGTCCTGACTGAAGACATAAACCATGCGCCCGTTGATCGTTCCCCAGCCGGTCACGACTCCATCGCCTGCGGGGCGTTCCGCCGCCATCCCGAAATCGGTGCAGCGGTGGGTGACGAACATGTCGAACTCCTCGAACGAACCTTCGTCGAGCAACAGTTCGATGCGTTCGCGTGCGGTCAGCTTGCCCTTGCCATGCTGGCTGTCAATGCGGTGTTGCCCGCCGCCCATTCGGGCCGTCCGGCGGCGGCGTTCAAGCTCTTTGATAATGTCCGGCATGAGTGCCCGCCCCTTCGTATCCGCAAACTGTCTGCGGATGCTCATGTAAAAAGGGCAGACTTGTCAATCCGCTCTTTCCCGTTTCCCGTCGCCGGTTTTTGGTCATTGCGTCATCAGGCGGATCGGGCCAATCTGCCGACAAAGGGGCGAGGCGATTCGATGCAAGGATGCTGCACGGATGCGGTCGCGTTTGATATTGAGGCGTTTCGTTCTCAATAGGCTGCTGTAGATGCCACATAAGTTCAACGCCACTCGTCGTAACAAGGTCCCCAGGCAAGGGCATCGGGTTACGAATTGGGCTGAGTACAACGAGGGCCTGCGACGGCGCGGGGATCTGACGGTGTGGGTCAGTGAAGAGGCGCGCACTTTCGAAAACCAAAAGACCGAAGCCAGGATCGGCGTCCGTGTTCTCAACCGGATGACTGATCCTGCACGTCCGGCTATCGAGCGCTTCGCGTGACAATCAGCATGGGCAGGGCGCACTTCAAGCCGTCATTGATCCATGCAACAGCGCCGGTTCTTCCTCTCCCGGACGTGTTGATGCCATTTTCCCTTGACGCCAACTGCCGTGTCGTTCCTTTTCGGCGGCGATGTGGTAACCGGCTCGCACCTCAGCTTCTGCATGATGGTCGCGATCCCGAGCACGAACAACCTGGTCGCCACGTCTGTTCCACGGCATATGTGTGGGCCAAAGCCGAAGGGGATATAGGCGTGCGGAGGAACGTGTGAAGACTCTGGCGGCAAGACCCTGGCGGATCCATCCAGCCAGCGTTCCGGCCTGAAATCATCGGGCTGGTCCCAGTGCTCCGGCCTGTGATGCAGTACGCGCATCGCAACATGCATCAGCGTCCCCTTCGGAATCAGGTATCCGCCAACCTCGCAATCTTCCAGCGCCTTCTTCGGCAGCAGCACATGGGTTGGCGGCTCAAGACGCAATACCTCGTTGAGCACGGCCCGCATATAGGGAAGCCGGTCGAAGTCTGCCGGTTCGGGCAGACGGTCCACCAGAACCTCCTCGATTTCCCGCTCAAGCCGGTCGCGAACCGCCGGATTCCGGCCAATGAGATCCATTCCGAAGACCAGAGCCCCGACCGGAGCGTCAACGAAGGCGTTCAGAAGAACCCATATTTCATCCCGTATCGCCCGGTCGCTGTCCAGGCAGAACTCGCCGGACCCGTTCTCCCTCGTTCGAACATAGTGCGAGATCACGTCATCGCCCGGATGAGATGGGTCGCGGGCCCTCTCGATCGCATGGTACACCACGTCGTCCAGCTGCTTGCCGCTCGTGTATCCCCGTCGAAACACTGGCAGAGGCAGCTTCTTGAGCAACTGGCCCAACGGTAATATGTCCTGCACGATATGGGCTTTCATGAAATCCAGCAAATCTTTGCCGATCTTTCGCGGCACCTCGACATCGCGTCCGATAATGACCGCCACCAGAGTATCCCAAGTGAAGCGCTCCATTTCCTCGATGACCTCGACGGTCGTGCCCGGACGCCATCTGTCGCGAAGTTCAAGAACTTTCGCAATCACGGTCTCCGCATAGGATTTGACGCGCTCTTCGGAGAAAGCCCCCTTCATGAGTTCGCTTCTCCGAAGTTGCTCCTCGCCCTGACACAGAGGCAGGGCACCGTATTCCAGGAACTGGCCAAGCGCACCAGGGAAGAACGGCGGGAACCGATGCTGTTGCACCGAGAGAATCTGCCGAATGAGACCGGCGCTGAAGACGACACAGCACTTCATCGCCGGCAGTTCATAAGAGACGATGTCCCCTACTTCGCCTGAAGTTCCTCCATGAACTCGGGATAGGCGGTGGCCCGGCGGACAAGGTTGCGGGTACGGCGACCCTGAGGACCTGGCGGACGCGGCAGGGTCTGGTCAATCGGTTGCGTCATCAATTACCCCTGTGAAAGGACAAATATCCTTGTTGAACCCGCCGATATTCACACGCCTCACGGAGCTACCATATTTCTGATTCATCGTCGAACAAAGAAAAAGGCAAACGGCAGGAAATTCGACGGCTCTGTTGCAAATACATGTCTGCCACCACTCCGGCCCATCCTTTTCAGATCGTGCAGCCCGTTTGCCGATGTCGTCGCGGCGATACCCAAGCGTCCCCGCCCGCATGTCCGGTGCGCCGCCACCCCCCGGCATCCGCAAACAGGGAAGCGGCTGGCGGACCGAGGAGGATTCGAACCCCCGACCCCTTGATTCGTAGTCAAGTACTCTATCCAGCTGAGCTATCGGTCCGTGGGGGCGGGGTCTAGACCTGCGGACACGCCTTTGCAAGGGCGAAAACGCATCGGTTCAGGGTTCGATACCGCCTTTCGGCAGGCGGATGATGAAACGGGTGCCACGGGGGCCGGTTTCCAGCAGCTTCACTGATCCGCCATGGCCCCGGATCAGTTCCTGCGCAATCGCCAGCCCCAGCCCGGCGCCGCCCTTGCGCACCCCGCCCTGGAACGGGGTGAACAGGTTTTCCCGCGCTTTTTCGGGCAGACCCGGCCCGGTATCGGCCACGATGACCGTCCAGTCGGCATCCTCTTCCCGCGCCTGAACGGTAATCGCGCCATCCTTGCCGCCGGCCATGATCGCCTGTCGGGCGTTGCCGACAAGGTTCGACAGAACCCGGTGCAACTGTTCGGCATCGGCGCGCACCATCATGCCGTCCGGCACGGTTTCGTTGAACTGCACGGGCAGATCGCCAACCGCCAGCCGTTCGCTGTCCAGCACGTCGCGCACCAGATCATCCAGCATGATCATTGAAAGTTTCGGCGCCGGTTCTTCGGCCTTGCCGAAGGTCAGCGTGCCTTCGCACAGATTGACGGCGCGGGTGATCGAATTCACCAGTTTCGGCGCCGAGCGCTGCACCGTCGGATCCTGGCTCAACTCCATCCTGTCGGCCATCAATTGCGCGACCGTCAGGATATTGCGCAGATCATGGCTGATCTTGGCCACCGCCCCGCCAAGCTGGGCAAGCCGTTCCTTCTGCTTCAGCGCATGGGTCAGATCGCGCTGCATCGAATTCAGCGCGTCTTCGGCTTCGCGCAATTCGACAATTCTCGAATCCGGCATGATGATCCGGCGCGCGTCCTCTGGCGCTGCGGCATAGGATTGCATTGCCCACACCACGCGCTGGATCGGACGCACGATCAACGAGCGCACCACCCAGAACAGCATTCCGGCAGAGATCAGCGAGATGAACAGCGACAGGAAAAAGATATTCCGCCCATAGACCAGCATCGCCTGCCGCAGACCGGCGCTTTCCATTGTCACCTCGATCTCCACCCCTGCTTCGCGCACAGGTTCCCCGATCACCTGGATCATCCGGTTATCCGCCGTCGCCAGCCGGATCAGCGCATCGCGGATCAATTCCATGGCGCCGGCGTCGCGCAGGTCAAAGCTCTTCTGCACCGGCCACGGCACCGGTGAAGAAAGCGCCAGTTGCCGCGTATCGTCGCGGTGAAGCACCACATTGAAGACACCTGCGTTCTTCAAAAGCTCCGCCTCCAGCGCCGGGTCCAGCATGTCCTCGGCCAGAAGCGTCAAGGAGGCGATCTGCGCCCGTTCCAGACGCAGGAGCAGAAAATCCTCGCGGAACCGCGCAACCGAGGGCACGAAGATCAGAACCTCCGCCAGCATGACGAAAACAATCGTCAGGATCAGGAACCGGCCGGAAAGTGTTCTGAAGAACGTCATGCCCTTCCCCGTCTCGATCTATGGCGCCCAGCGCTGGACAAGGCGCACGACGCGCCTGACCGCCGGATTCGAAAACAGTCCGGGCGAATAATAGGCGCCCGCCACACGCTTGCTAATCTCACCCAGCGTCGGGTAAGGCGCAACCATATTCGCCACCGCCCCGATTTTCAGCCGGTTCGCGATCACCAGCGCCCAGACGCCGATCAGTTCGCCCGCCTGCGGCCCGACGACAGAGGCCCCGACCGGACGGCCCCTGACCACCATGATCTTGATCAGACCCCTGGCCTTGCCTTCGGCAATCGCCCGGTCATTATCGGAAAATTCAAACCGCGCGACCCTTAGCCTGTCGCCGTGCGCCTTGCGCGCCTGCGCCTCGGTCAGCCCGACCTGCGCCATTTCCGGGTCTGTATAGGTGACCCGGGGAATATGATCGGTCCTCGCCCTCGACGGCAGGCCAAAGAGCATGGAGCGGATCACCACGCCCGCATGATAGCCCGCGACATGGGTGAATTGCAGCGGCCCCGCCACATCGCCCACCGCATAGACGCGGCGGTTCGTGCTGCGCAGGCCCGCATCCACCCTGATCCCGCCGCGATGGGTTTCGATCCCGGCGGCCTCAAGGTTCAGCCTGTCGATATTGGGCTTGCGGCCCACGGCCATCAACAGATGCGTCCCCCTGAAAACCCGGCCATCCCCGGCGCTGATCTCTATCGCACCCGCTTCGCCACGGATTTCTGCGGCGATGGCGTCCTCGGCGATCCTGATCCCTTCGGCGCGCAGGCTCTCCAGCGCAATCGCGGACAGTTCCGGATCGTCCCTGCCCAGCGCCTTCAGCCCTTCGATCACCGTGACTTCCGATCCCAGCCGCCGATGCGCCTGCGCCATTTCCATGCCGATGGGACCGCCGCCGACAATCAGCAGATGTCCGGGCTGCACCCGATTCGCAAAGATCGTCTCATTGGTGTCACAGGGCACGTCATCCAGCCCCGGAATGGGCGGGATGAGCGGTGACGACCCGGTGGCGATCACGAAACGGCGCGCGGTAATCACCGTATCGCCGGCCTCCACTTCCCGGTCGGAAATGAAGCGGCCATATTCCGCGATGACCCTGACGCCCAGCCCTTTAAACCGTTCCACCGAGTCATGCGGGGCAATCGTATTGATGACATTTGCAACGTGATCCTTGACGGCGGCGAAATCGACCTGCGGCGCGACCGGACGAACCCCGAAGGGCGCGCCCGCCGCCATCGCATGGGCGGCCCTGCCTGCGGCGATCAGCGCCTTCGACGGCACACAGCCGTAATTCAGGCAGTCGCCGCCCATCCTGTGACCTTCCAGCAGGACGACATCCGCGCCCATCTGAACCGCGCCCGCAGCAATCGAAAGACCGCCGGAGCCACCGCCGATGATACAGATATCCGTCCTGATCCGGTTCATTCCGCAGCCCCTTTCCTGCAAAAGACCCTCAGCACGACAGGCAACGCCGCCAAAGCGCAGAGCCCGAGCATCGGCAGCAGGATATGCGGCTCGAAGACGATGCCCGGATCGGGGGTTTCGCCTGCCTCGAACACCTCGCCCAGCCCGGCGCCCACGGACGTATAGACCACACCGCCCGGAATGATCCCCAGAAAGGTCGAGATCACAAAACGATGAAGCGGTGCCCCCACCAGCGCCGGGACGAGGTTGGCCACGAAGAAGGGCACTGCGGGAACCAGCCGGATCAGGAACAGCATCGACCACTGGTTTTCGTCGATCCCGTCCTTGATGCGTTTCACGGCGCCTTCGGACGCTTCCATCCTAGCGGCGAGTCTCTCGCCCAGTCCCCGGCGCGCGGCCATGAAAACCGCCGTGGCCCCGATGGTCGCGGCCAGGATGTTGAAAAGCGCGCCCGGAAAGACACCGAACAGGAACCCGCCGGTCAATGTGGCGATGGTTGCGCCGGGCAGCGAGAAGGCGACAATCACCACATAGACCGCCACGAAGGCCAGCGCGGTCAGCATGAAATTCGCATCCCGACACGTGGTCAGCGCCTCCCGGTTCGCGGCCAGTGTTTCAAAGCTCAGATAATCGCCCAAGGTGAAAAACCCGATTGCCGCGACCACCAGAATGGCGACCAGCGGCAAAGCGCGCCGCAAGCCGGAATCGGGCGTGTTCCGAGGCATGTCAGGCATCTTCCTTGCTGTTCCGTCCCCTGCTCACTCCTGACATAACATGCGCGCCAAAGCCACCCGGCGCCAAGACCGTTCACGGTTGCTTGATCCACAGCGATCATGCCCCCCGTCTGTCGGCAGGGTTTGCAGCAAAAACTGCACGGGCGAATTGACATCTGCCCGCAATCCCCCTAAATCCCGGGCTTCGGACACCGATGCTCCCGAATCCGCCGGATTCCGGGAACGATCTGACGGAGACGGGCGATGAAACGCACCTATCAACCCTCAAACTTGGTTCGCAAGCGCCGCCACGGCTTTCGCGCCCGCATGGCCACCAGGGCCGGCCGCAAGATTCTGAACGCGCGCCGGGCGCGGGGCCGCAAGGCGCTCAGCGCATAAGCTGACGCCGGAACAGGCCATGACACCGCCGAAGGCCCCCGCGACAGGCGATGCCGCCGGGCGCGCGACAAGACCCCCGGCGGTTTCCGCTGGTCTGGAAACCCTGAAAAAGCGCCCTGATTTTCTGCGCGCCGCCCGCGCGCGCCGCAAACCCGTGCCCGGCTTTCTGCTGCAAGCCCGCAAGCGGGGTGAAGATGAGCCGCCGGATGCGATCCGCGTGGGTTTTACCTGCTCCAGGAAAATCGGCAACGCCGTCGCCCGCAATCGCGCCAAACGCCGCCTGCGCGAAATCGCGCGCGCCATTCTGCCCGGCCATGGCAGGCCCGGCTGGGACTATGTGCTGGTGGGCCGCCCCGTGGAAACCGCCGCCCGCCCTTTCGCCGATTTGCTGAACGACCTCGAAACCGCCCTGCGGAAAATCCACCAGCCCGCGAAATGACCCCCCTCGCCCACCTCATCGCGCTTCCCGTCCGCGCCTACCGGTTGATCCTGTCGCCCTGGCTCGGCCACGGCTGCCGCTTCCGGCCCACCTGTTCGGCCTACGCGCTGGAGGCGCTGGAAAAACACGGCGGCGTCAGGGGCAGTTGGCTTGCCGCAAGGCGCATCGCCCGTTGCCACCCATGGGGCGGCAGCGGCGCAGACGACGTGCCCGAGCGGAAGGACCGACGCTGACCGGATCATCGCGCGGCAGGCAGTCGGGGGGCGGTTGTGCGCCCCGATTCGTGCGTATCCGCCGAACCGCCCGACCCGTCGCACGGGGACAGGGATTGCCCGGTTGACGCAATTGCGCTAGATCGCGCCTCATGTTCGACGATCCGCACGATATACACCCGCTCTTTCATGGCGCGCCTTCGACGACGGAGTTCAGGAAGCTGCGCAAACGCATCGTGCGCGATACCCGCGAAGCGATCGAGCGATACGCCATGATCGAACCCGGCACCCGCTGGCTGGTCTGCCTCTCGGGCGGCAAGGACAGCTACACGATGCTGGCGGCCCTTCATGAGTTGAAATGGCGCGGGCTTCTGCCGGTGGACATTCTGGCCTGCAACCTCGATCAGGGGCAGCCGGGCTTTCCGGCAACCGTGCTGCCGGAATTTCTGGAGCGCATGGGCGTGGCGCACCGGATCGAGTATCAGGACACCTATTCCATCGTCGTTGACAAGACCCCGCAGGGACGCACCCATTGCGCGCTTTGTTCCCGTCTCAGACGCGGAAACCTTTACAGGATTGCGCGGGAAGAGGGCTGTTCCGCCGTCGTCCTCGGCCATCACCGCGATGATATTCTGGAAACCTTCTTCATGAACCTCTTCCACGGCGGGCGGCGGGCGACGATGCCCCCCAGGCTGCTGAACGAGGCGGGCGACATGTTCGTCTGCCGCCCCCTCGCCCATGTGGCAGAGGCCGATTGCCGGAAATTCGCCGCCGCAATGAATTACCCGATCATTCCCTGCGATCTTTGCGGGTCGCAAGACGGATTGCAACGCCGACAGGTAGCGCAGATTCTGGACGACTGGGAAAGGAACGCCCACGGTCGGCGACAGATCATGTTCCGGTCGCTGATGAATGCGCGGCCCTCGCATCTGCTGGACCGGACGCTTTTCGATTTTGCGGGCCTTGCGCGCGAAACCGACGAACCGAATGAGAAACAAGGATAAATTCCGGATACCGTTAACCGACTGGTGATCCCGCAACGCTACCCTGCCCCAGATCGTCAATTCCTGATCAGGTGGAGACAGCAATGCCCCGAAGGTTCAAGGCCGGCTATGAATTCGCGGCACAGCTTTTGTTGCCGCCGCAGCTTTTCGTCTTTCTGCCGGCGCTTTTTCTGGGCGTCTACTGGAATGGCGGGGAACCGGCGCTTGTGCTGCTGGCAATCGTGATGACCCTGATCGGCACTCTGCGCTCCTTTCCCGGCGCGCGCCTTGGCCAGGCGATGGCGACCGACCCGCTTACCGGTCTTCACAAGCGCGAATATTTGATAGGGAAAACCGATCATATCATTGAAAAGGCATCGAAATCATCCCTCACCACCGCTTTGGTCGCGATTGAGATAGAGGAATTCGACACCCTGCGGGACCGCTTCGGGCGTGACGCCGCCGACGAGGTTCTGGAACAGGTTGCGGCGCGGATTGGCGCCTCCCTGCGCAGCGGCGACACGCTTGCCAGACTCGAAGGCACACGGTTCGGATTGATCCTCGCCCCGGTCAGCCGGGGCGATCTGGAAAGCCTTCTGGAAATTGCGGCGCGCCTTCAGAACTCGCTGGCCGAGGCATTCCTGATCGACGGCGTTTCCGCCTATCTGACGGCCTGCGTCGGCTTTTGCCGAAAGGACGACGCCCTGCGGCCGGGCGGCGCGGCAATGCTGGACGCCGCCGAGACCGCCCTTGTCATTGCCAAGCGAAACGGCTCTGGCGCGGTGCGCGCCTTTTCCGCCGATATGCGCAAGCAGGCCGCATTTCAGCGCGACCTGTCGCAGGAAATAGAAAAAGCCTTGGAAATCGGCCAGATACGCCCATGGTTTCAGCCTCAAATCTGCACTGAAACGGGGCGGATCAGCGGCTTCGAGGCGCTTGCGCGCTGGGATCACCCGGAACGCGGCACCATCCTGCCCGGAGAGTTTCTGCCCATCATCGAAGACACCGGACTGTCGGAACGTCTGAGCGGGTTCATGCTCTTCGGGGCGCTGACCAGCCTGTCCTCATGGGACAAGGCAGAGCTGGCAGTCCCTTCCGTTGCCGTCAATTTCTCGGTCAACGAGTTGCACAATCCCAAGCTCCTCGATCGCATCCGGCGGGAACTGGAGCGGTTTGATCTGGCCCCCGAACGCCTGACCGTCGAAGTGCTGGAAACCGTGGTTTCGCGATCAGAGCATGATGTCGTGACGCGCAATATCCGGCAACTTTCAGAGCTCGGTTGCCGGGTTGATCTGGATGATTTCGGCACTGGTCACGCCTCCATCGTGAATATCCAGCGATTTTCGGTGGACCGGCTGAAGATTGACCGCTCATTCATATCGAACATCGCGACCGACCGGAATCAGGAACGGATGGTCCGGGCCATCCTGACGATGGCCAGTCAACTTCATATCGAATGCGTGGCCGAGGGGGTGGAGACGCCCGAACAACATGCGTTGCTGGCGCAACTGGGATGCCGCCATGTTCAGGGGTTCGGCATTGCCCGGCCGATGCCGCCGGAGGAGGTTCCTGACTGGCTCCTGCGGTATCGCGCGAAATTTCCGCCCCGCAGTGCAACACGCCCCGAATAATCGTCGGGCTGAATGACATCCCGGCGCCGTTTCAGCAGCCGCCTGTTGACATTTCCCGCCCCAGTCTGTTCAACCGCCGAAACCCCTTTCGGACGGACAGGCAGGGCATCCCCTTATGGACGATCAGAACAAGAACCTTCTTCTCGCAATCGTGCTGTGCACCACGGTGCTGGTCGTATGGACGACGCTTTTCCCGCCGCGGAATCCGGAAGTCGCCCCAAACACCGTCACTGTTGCCGAAGATACGCAGGGCCAGGCCGGGCAAGGGTTGATTGCGCCTGCCGAAACCGCCGCTGAGCCGGCGGCGGCCACAGGAACCGCAGGAACCGCAGGAACCGCCGGCATTTCGGTTGCCGACGCCCCCCGCGTCGGGATTGACACGCCGCGCCTGACGGGCTCCATCTCGCTTCTTGGCGGGCGTATCGACGATCTGTCCCTGCGTGACTATCGGGTCTCGATCGGTGGCGAGGAGATTGTCAGGCTGCTGATCCCCGAAGGCCGGGAGGGCGCCTATTATTCGGTCCATGGCTGGGCGCCGGGCGGCGATCTGCAACAGGGCGACGTTCCGGGCGCCAATACCATCTGGCAGGCCGAAGGCACCGGCCCCCTGACCCCGGACAACCCTGTCAGACTGGTCTGGCAAAGCCCGCGGGGGCTGCTGTTCCGCCGTGAGATCGCCATTGATGACAACTACATGTTCACCATCACCCAATCGGTGGAAAACGGCAGCGCGGGCGCCGCGCGCATGGCGCCCTATGCGCTTTTGGCCCGGCACGGGGAGCCGCAGGACCTGAAAGGCTTCTTCATCATCCACGAAGGCGTCATCCTCATGGCGGATGGGCAACTGACGGAAAACAGCTATGGCAATCTGACCGACCTGCCGGTTGTGCAGCGCGAGGCAGCGCGGGCCGGGGTGAGCGAGATCGCGGAAGGCGGCTGGATCGGCTTTACCGATCATTACTGGATGACCACGCTCATCCCCGCAGCAGGTCAGCCATTCGTGGCCAAGGAACTTTACCGCGAAAGCACCGATCTTTACATGACCGAGGCACGCCTGCCCACGGTTGCCGTCGCACCGGGGGCCATTGCAACCGTGACCACACGCCTGTTTGCCGGAGCGAAGGAATGGGAAGCCATCCGCAACTATGAAAACGCGGCGGATGTGCCCGGCTTTCTGGATTCGATCGACTGGGGCTGGTTCTTTTTCCTGACCAAGCCGATCTTCTGGCTGCTGCACACACTCAACCGGCTTGTCGGCAACATGGGCTGGTCGATCATTGCGCTGACCCTCGTGATCAAGGCCGCCGTGCTGCCACTGGCCTACAAATCCTATGCGTCCATGGCGAAGATGAAAGAGTTGCAGCCAGAGATGGAGGCGCTGAAGGAGCGCTGCGGCGATGATCGGCAGAAAATGCAGCAGGAAATGATGAAACTTTACAAGGAAAAGCAGGTGAACCCGGCCGCCGGCTGTTTGCCGATCCTGTTGCAGATCCCGATCTTCTTCTCACTCTACAAGGTGATTTTCGTCACCATAGAACTGCGACAGGCGCCGTGGATCGCCTGGATTCGCGACCTGTCGGCGCCGGACCCGACCTCTATCCTGAACCTCTTCGGTCTCTTGCCCTTTGTTCCGCCCGACCCCGGTTCGATCCTCGCCATCGTCTCGCTGGGGGTTCTGCCCATCCTGCTTGGCATTTCCATGTGGTTGCAGCAAAAGCTGAACCCGGCCCCGACCGACCCCACGCAAAAGATGATCTTTGCCTGGATGCCATGGATATTCATGTTCATGCTGGGCACCTTTGCCAGCGGGCTGGTGCTGTACTGGATCGCCAACAACACGATGACCTTCATCCAGCAATACGCGATCATGCGCAGTCACGGCTATAACCCGGACGTGTTCGGAAACATCAGGGCCGGGTTCAAGCGCAGCACGACGGACAAGGGCGCAGGCGGAAAGTGATGGCGGCCGGCATCAGCGCCCTGTTCAGGCACCCGGTCAAGGGGCTGGGGGTGGAGGCACTGCCCCGCGTCAGGCTGTTTGCCGGGCGAACCATGCCCGGCGACCGCGAATGGGCGCTTGCGCAGGAGGGAGCGCCGATTGACAGAACCCGTCCGCAATGGGTGCGCTGCACGGCATTCATCCGTGGCGCGAAGGCCCCGGCGCTGATGGCGGTGGGAGCCGCGCGCGCACACGATGGCCGGATGATACTGTCGCATCCGGCACTGGATGATCTTGTCTTCGATCCCGCCACTGACGAGGGCGCGGCGGCGCTGATCCGCTGGCTGCACCCCATCTATCCACGCAACCGCCCTGCCCCCTCTTTCCTGGTTCATCTGCCTGATCGCGGAATGACCGACAGCAGCACGCAAACCGTCACGCTGTTGTCCGACGCCAGCCTTGCCGCACTGTCAAAGAGTGTCGGCAAACCGCTGGACCGACGCCGTTTTCGCGGCAATGTCTGGGCCGCAGGGTTGGCGCCATGGCAGGAATTAGACCTCATCGGACGGGAAATCATGCTGGGCGCGCTGAGGGGCCGCGTCACAAAGCCGGTGGGGCGATGCCGCGCGCCCAACGGCAACCCGGAAACCGGCAGGGAAGATTGCGATGTGCTGGGCCATCTGAATGCGGCGTTCGGCCATCCGCATTTCGGCGTCTTCGTTGAAATCACCGAAGGCGGCACGTTGTCGGTTGGCGATGATGTCCGCACGGGCGCCGCGGCATGAGCGCGCTTTCCTTTCCCGTCGCGGACCCGCCCGAACCGCAGGCGAGGGAGGCGGGCCGCAGGCTTTTTGCCGGACCGACGGAATTTCTCAGGGGCGTCGTCGCCATGTCCGGTCTGCCCGCCACCGACCGGCCCGAAATCTGCTTTGCCGGTCGTTCCAATGTCGGGAAATCCAGCCTTATCAACGCACTGACGGGCCGCAAGGGGCTGGCGCGCGCGTCCGGCACGCCGGGGCGGACACAGGAAATCAATTATTTCACCCTGGGCAGCAGCCACTATCTGGTGGACCTGCCCGGTTACGGCTATGCTGACGCGCCGCTGGCGGTGGTCGAAAAGTGGCAGCGCCTGCTGAAATTCTATCTGGCCGGGCGGCAAAGCCTGCGCCGCGCCTTTGTCCTGATCGACACGCGCCACGGGGCCAGGGCGGTGGATGAGGAGATCATGACACTTCTGGACCGGGCCGCCGTGACCTTTCAGGTGGTCATGACCAAGGCCGACAAGGCCAGGGCCCACGACCGGGACAGGGCGCTGGAAATCACCCGCGAAACGCTTGCCAGACATCCCGCCGCCTATCCGGAACTGATCGTGACCTCCTCGGAAAAGGGCGAAGGGCTGGAAACGCTGCGCAGCGTTGTCGCCATCATTGCCTGAGATAGCCCCTTGCCCTTGGGCGCGCCTTCGGGAAGACAGGGCCGAACCGGGGACAGACGAGATGAAGAAGCAGAGCATGAAGAGCATGAACCGCGACTGGATCGCCACCGCGCGCACCCTTTCCGAGGCGCTGCCCTATCTGCAACGCTATACCGACGCGATTGTCGTCATCAAATTCGGCGGCCATGCGATGGGCGACGACACGGCGATGGAAACCTTCGCCCGCGACATCGTGCTGATGCAGCAGGTGGGTGTGAACCCGATGGTCGTCCATGGCGGCGGCCCGATGATTGATGATCTGCTGGCCCGCCTCGACATCCGGTCGGAATTTGTGAACGGCAAGCGGGTAACGGACATGGCAACTGTGGAAGTGGTTGAAATGGTGTTGTCGGGCCGCGTCAACAAGCGGATCGTGCAGGCGATCAACCGGCAGGGCGGCCGTGCCGTGGGCCTGTCGGGCAAGGACGCCAATCTGATGATCTGCGATCAGACCGATCCCGACCTTGGTTTTGTCGGCACGCCCTCGGAAATCAATCCGCAGGTGCTGAAGACGCTGTTTGACGCCAACACGATTCCGGTCATCGCGCCGCTTGGCGCCGGGCGGAACGGTGAAACCTTCAATATCAACGGGGACACCGCAGCGGGTGCAATGGCGGCGGCGCTGAAGGCGGACCGGCTGCTGCTTCTGACCGATGTGCCCGGCGTGAAAGATGCGAACGGCGATGTGGTGACAGAGCTTACCGTCGATCACATCCGCAAACTGACCGACGAAGGCGTGATTGCGGGCGGCATGATCCCCAAGACGGAAACCTGCGTGCAGGCGATCAAAGGCGGCGTTCGCGCTGCGGTCATCCTTGACGGACGGGCGCCAAACGCCTGTCTGCTGGAGCTTTTCACCGATCATGGCGCCGGTTCGATCATCCGGCGGGGATAACGTCCCCACCGGGGCGAAGGCTTCCCGCCTCTCTCGCCTCTCCTGCCTCTCGCACTTCGTGCATTGACGGTCTGGCCGGATAGTGGCTAGATCGCCCGGTGGAACATGAAGCGATCATCCGGCTGACGATATTTCTGGGCCTCTTCGCCCTGTTCGCAGTGCTGGAAACCCTGGCCCCGCGCCGCCGCCGCACGCTGCCCCGAAGTCATCGGTGGATGACGAACTGGGGCATCACGATCCTGAACGCACTCACCCTGCGCGCCATGGCAATCGGCCTGCCGTTACTGGCGGTCGGGGCTGCAATCGACGCCGGTCAGACAGGGGTGGGCCTGTTCAACCTCGTGAACTGGCCCGGTTGGGTGGAACTGACGCTGGCGATTCTGATCTTCGACTTCGCAATCTGGGGCCAGCACCTGATTACCCACAAGGTTCCGGTTCTGTGGCGCCTTCATCGGGTGCATCACGCAGACCGGGATTTCGACGTAACAACCGCGATCCGCTTTCATCCCGTGGAAATCGCCCTGTCGATGCTGTTGAAAATCGGGCTGGTTTATCTGATCGGTCCATCGGCGACGGCGATTGTGCTGTTCGAAATCCTTCTGAACGGCGCCGCCATATTCAATCACGCCAATCTGCGCCTGCCGCTGCTGCTGGATGGTGCGCTGCGTCTTGTCCTCGTGACCCCCGACATGCACCGCGTCCACCATTCGATTCATCGCCGCGAACATGACAGCAACTATGGCTTTGCGCTGTCTGTCTGGGATCGGCTGTTCGGCACCTACACCGCCCAGCCGGGGGCCGGGCATGAGGACATGACGATAGGTCTGCAATGGCAGGATGACCGCCCGGCGCGGCTGGGGTGGAGCCTGTCGCTGCCATTTCGGCGCAAATGAACCGCTATCGGGAACTGCTCGGCGCGACCCGGGCGCGGGCGCTGGATATTTTCGGCGTTACCAGTGTCCTGCCGGATGATCCGGCGCCATCGGATTGCCGGACAATCCTGCTTCTTGGTCCCCGTGAGGCCGGTTTCTGGAACGTCTTCAGCGCTTCGCCGGAATACCGCGATGGCAGGGCGCATCCCCTGGATCGCTGGTCGAAGCGCGTGATCGGTGAATTGGCCGGAGAGCTGGGCGCACATGCGATCCTGCCGTCGGACGGCCCACCCTGCCCGCCGTTCTTTCAATGGGCGCTGCGCTCCGGGCGGGCCTGGCAATCGCCGGTGATGCTGCTGGTCCACGACCGCGCCGGGCTGATGGTGTCATACCGCGGGGCGCTCGCCCTTTCGGACGGGATTGCCGGGCCGCATACCGGGCCACATGCACCACCAAAGCCATGCGGGCAGTGCCATGAACCCTGTCTGACCGCCTGCCCGGCCAATGCGCTGGCGCAAGGGGGATATGATCCGGATGGATGCCACGGCTATCTGGACACCATGCCCGGCAAAGACTGCCTGTCACGGGGTTGTGCGGTGCGGCGGGCTTGTCCGGTGTCGCAAAACCATGGCAGGCCGGAAGAACAATCCGCCTTTCACATGAGGGCCTTTCACCCGGAATGACCTGCCGCCTGATCCTTCTCCGCCACGCAAAATCCAGTTGGGAAGACCCCTTCCTGGCCGATCATGACCGGCCTCTGAACAACCGGGGGCGGCGCTCTGCCACCGCCATCGGACGCTGGCTGGCAAAGCGGGGCCATGTGCCGGATGTCGTTCTGTGTTCGACCGCGCGCCGCACCTTTGAAACGTGGGAGCGCCTTCGCCCGCACCTGTCGCCATCCCCGCATCTGGAACTGAACCCGGCGTTTCACCATGCCGCCCCGGCCGCCATGCTGCGCGCCATTGCCAGGCGTCGCGAACCGGCTGTCATGCTCATCGGGCACAATCCCGGCATCGCCGAACTGGCGGCGGGAATTGTTATCACACCGCCATCGCACCCGGATTTTCATCGCTACCCGACGGCGACAGCCATGGTCATCGACCTTGAAGGCGATGACTGGTCAGAGGCGTTGCGAAACCCCGGTCAGGCTGTCGATTTCGTGGTTCCCCGGGACTTGCCGGAGTAACCGTTGCCGGAATGACCCCCCCGCATATGCGTCCGGTCTCAGTGGCCCAGAATCTGGCTGAGGAACAGTTTTGTCCGATCACTCTTCGGGTTGTTGAAGAACTCTTCGGGTTCATTCTGCTCGACGATCTGGCCCTGATCCATGAAGATCACGCGGTTCGCAACCTGACGGGCAAAGCCCATCTCATGGGTCACGCAGATCATGGTCATGCCCTCCTGGGCCAGTTCGATCATCGTGTCGAGCACCTCCTTGATCATCTCGGGGTCAAGCGCCGAGGTCGGCTCGTCAAAAAGCATGATCCGGGGCCTCATGCACAATGACCGTGCAATCGCCACACGCTGCTGCTGGCCGCCGGACAACTGGCCCGGATATTTGTGCGCCTGTTCCGGGATTTGCACTTTTTCCAGAAAGTGCATCGCGGTTTCCATCGCGTCTTTCCGCGGGGTCTTGCGCACCCAGATCGGCGCCAGCGTGCAGTTTTCAAGGATCGTCAGATGCGGGAACAGGTTGAAATGCTGAAAGCACATGCCGACCTCCGACCGGATCCTGTCGATATTTTTCAGATCCGATGTCAATTCGATCCCGTCCACGATGATCTGGCCCTGCTGGTGCTCTTCCAGCCGGTTGATGCAGCGGATCATGGTGGATTTGCCAGAGCCGGACGGCCCCGCAATCACGATCCGCTCGCCCCGGTTCACGGTCAGATTGATGTCACGCAATACGTGAAATGACCCGTACCACTTGTTCATGCTGGTGATCTGTATCGCGATCTCGTCGCTGACCGTCATCCTGGAGCGGTCAATCTCACGATCGGAAACAAGTTCGGACATACGCGGAACTCCTTATCTGTGGCCGGTCTGGAGCTTGCGCTCCAGATACATGGAGTAACGGGACATGGAGAAACAGACGACGAAGAACAGAAACGCGATGAACGCAAAAAGTTCCCAGTAGATGCCGTTCCATGACTGGTCCGCCCGGATGGCGTTGGAAAGCCCGATGACATCGAAAAGCCCGATGATGGACACCAGCGTGGTATCCTTGAAGATACCGATGAACGTGCTGACAATGCCCGGGATCGAGATTTTCAGCGCCTGTGGCATGATGATCAGACGCTGCGCCTGCCAGTAGTTGAGGCCAAGCGAATCCGCCCCCTCATACTGGCCGTTCGGCAGCGCCGCCAGACCGCCCCGGATCACCTCTGCCATATAGGCCGAGGCGAACAGGGTCATCATGATCATGACGCGCAGGATGATGTCGAAATTGGTGCCCGGCGGCAGGAAGACGTTCAGCAGCAGCGAAGCCACGAACAACAGCGTGATCAGCGGCACGCCCCGGATGAATTCGATGAAGCCCACGCAAAGCGCCTTGACGATCAGCAGGTCCGATTGCCGCCCGAGCGCCAGCAGGATGCCGATGGGCAGCGAACAGCCGATGGCCACGATCCCCAGCAGCACCGCCAGCATGAAGCCCCCGAACTGACGGCTGTCCACGGCTTCGATCCCGATCGGAAGCACCGAATGGAGGCCGGTCGCAACCGGCCCGGCCAGAAACAGCCACCACAGGACCGGCAGTGCGGTCGCCGCGATGAAGGCCGCCAGCGACCCTGCAACCGGTTCGATCACACGATAGGCAGTATACCCGATGACAAAACCCGCCGCCACCGCAAGCGGACCCCAGACAGAGCCCCCCCACATCAGCCATGGCAACAGAAACGGATAGGCTGCGGTCAGATACAGCAACTGACGCGGCGCCCTCTCGCTGAACAGCACCGGCGACATCGCCGCCAGTGTCACCAGCAGCGCCAGGTTCACGCGCCAGTAAAGGTGATCGGGATAGAAACCATAGAGCAGTTGCAGCCAACGCTCCCTGACCACGCCCCAACAGGCGTGTCCATGGGTGTTCCCCCAGGTTGCGGTCATGACCTCGCGGCATTCGTTCAGGGAGTTCGCGTTCCAGACAGACTGGAAAATCCACAGCAGAAGTCCCGACAGGACGGAGTAGATGAAAGCCAGCGACACGATGGTCAGCACGGTATTGAACCAGCCGGAAAACAGGTTCTCGCGCAACCAGCCGACAACGCCGATGATGGATGCCGGGGGGGTCTGCTCCGGCAACATGTCGATACGGACAAAGGATTGATCGCTCATGTCACCGCTCCACCAGTTTGACGCGCGTGTTGTACCAGTTCATCACCGCAGAGATGCCGAGCGAGATGAGCAGGTAGCAGACCATCAGCATCAAAACGCATTCCAGTTCCCGGCCGGTCTGGTTCATGGTGATGCCGCCCAGCGTGCCGGTGATGTCCATATACCCGACCGCGATCGCCAGGGAAGAGTTCTTGGTGAGGTTCAGATAGTTCGAGATCATCGGCGGGATGATCACCCGCAGCGCCTGCGGCAGGATCACCAGCCGCATGATCATGACCGGCCGCAGGCCCAGCGCGCCTGCGGCCTCGGTCTGACCGTGGCTGATCGCCAGAATGCCGCCGCGCACGATCTCGGCAATGAAGGCCGCGGTGTAAAGCGACAGCGCCATCCACAGCGCGATCAGCGAATTGCGCACATGCGTGCCGCCGGTGAAGTTGAACCCCCGGAGTTCGGGATAACCCTGATGGAAGCCCAGCGCCAGCAGCAGCGCAATCATCGGGGCGAACAGAATGCCCAGATGAATGTGCCACGTCGCCGGGCGGTCGCCGGTCGCATTCTGCAATCGCGTCGCCCAGGCCGACACCCTGCGCATGACAAGAATGCTGCCCGTCAGGACGATGATGATCGCAATCAGGTTCAGGGAAATATCGAAACGCAGGCCGCTGCCACCGAACAGATGGACATCGCCCAGCGAACGCGAAAACAGCGCTTCGGGAATGTAGAACCCGCGATTGGTGATCGCCACCGAACCGAACAGATCCATGGTCGCCTCGGGGTTCTCGCCGCGAAAGGCACTTGGCGGCGGCAGGTTCTCGATCAGGATGGCCATTGCCAGCACGATCCACAACAGGACCGGCACATTGCGGAATGTTTCCACATAGACGGTCATGATGCGGGCGACCAGCCAGTTCCTTGACAGCCGCAGAACGCCGACCACGACCCCGATGAGGGTCGCGGTGACGCAGCCCAGTATCGCCACGACGGCCGTATTGATCAGGCCGACAAAGGAGGCGCGCAGATGGGTGTCGCGGCTGTTGTATTCCAGCAGTCTCTGGTTGATGTCGTAGCTTGATGATTCAAACAGAAAGCCGAACTCGACCGGCTTGCCCAGCGTCGCCAGGTTGGTGATCGCGTTGTTGATCAGCCATGCCGCCAGCAGCATGAATCCCAGCATCGCAACGGCCTGGATGGTGCCGGAGCGATACCTCGTGTCATATATCAACTGGGATGGCTGAAACGCTTTGCGCGGAGGATCGGTGATTGTCGTCATCGAAACTTCCCCATGTCCCTGCCAATCGAAACACGCCGTGTTCCTTATGCCCTGCGCGGCAGAGGATCGTGCGTATCAGTGCGTAAGGGCGCGGGATTGCCCGCGCCCTTCGCAATGTTGCCGGCCTTAACGGAACGGCGGTGTGTAAAGCAGGCCGCCATCGGTCCACAGCGCGTTCAGACCACGGGCCAGACCAACCGGCGAGGCTTCACCGATATACTTCTCGAACAGTTCGCCATAGTTGCCGTTGGCAGAGATCGCCCTGACCGCCCAGTCGGCATCCAGCCCGATCATGCCGCCCAGATTGCCTTCGGTGCCCAGCAGGCGGTTGACTTCCGGGTTGTTGCCCGGCGCCGCCGCCAGTTCGGCAACGTTCGCCGAGGTGATGCCCAGTTCTTCGGCCGCGATCAGCGCGTTCAGGGTCCAGCGCACCACATCGCCCCATTCGTTGTCGCCATGGCGGACCAGCGGGCCCAGCGGCTCTTTCGAGATGATTTCGGGCAGGACGACATGGTTGTCCGCATCCTCGAAGGTCGCGCGGGTGGCCGCCAGGCCCGAGGCGTCTGTCGTGTAAACGTCGCAGGCGCCTGCCAGATACTGCTGTTGCGCTTCGGCGTTGGTTTCGATCGGAACCGGCTCATAGCTGATGTTGTTGGCGCGGAAGTAATCCGCCAGGTTCAGTTCGGTCGTGGTGCCGGTCTGGATACAGACGGTCGAGCCATCCAGTTCCTTGGCCGAAGTCACGCCCAGATCCTTCGGAACCATGAAGCCCTGGCCATCATAGTAGTTGATGCCCACGAATTCGAACTTCAGGTCCGCATCGCGCGAGAAGGTCCAGGTGGTGTTCCGGACCAGCAGGTCGATCTCGCCCGAGGCCAGCGCGGTAAAGCGGGTCTTGCCGGTGGTCGGAACGAATTCGACAGCGGTGGGATCGCCCAGGACGGCCGCCGCAACCGCGCGGCAGACGGCGATGTCAAAGCCCTGCCATTCGCCGCTCGCATCAGGTGCGGCAAAGCCTACCAGACCGGTATTGGTGCCGCAGTTCAGTTTGCCGCGCGCCTTGATGTCGTCCACCGTGCCAGCGAACGCGCCGCCGGTTGCGATGCCGGCAACGGTCAGCGCGCCGAGAAATACCGATTTTTTCATGTTTACCTCTTCCTGATTTGTCGCGTAAGTGCGTTTTGCCCTGTTTCCACCCCGTATTGCCGGGGCGGCATGAAAGTGTGAGGAGGTTCCCCTCAGTACCCGGGAGCTTACCCAATTATGTATGCAAAGGTCAAACCTTCTGCCCGGACTCTGTCATTTGCATGGCGTAATAGTCCAGTAATAATCCACTAACGGTAATATGGATGTGACGCAAGCTCAACCCTGCGCCGAAAGCGCCCGACCGGTTCGCTATTCGCGCGACAGGAGGTCGAATATTTCAGCCGCAAGCAGAAACTGTTCTTTTCTACGCGCCGCGACCGCCCCGGCCTCTGCATCCGCGCCCCACTGCTCGCTCTGCCAGTCTTCGTCAATCCGCGATGCCGGCCAGGCGTCTGCCGCGCCGATTCGGCCATGAATGACCGCAAAAGCAAGGATCAGCGACCCGGACAGACCAACCAGATCGTGAAAGGCCGCCAGTTGGAACCGGCCCAGCCGGATCACATGCCCGCGCAGATTGGCCAGGCTGCAATCCGGTTGCGCCCGGAACATGACGCCATGGGCAGGCAGCAGCGGCGCTTGCAGGTGTTCCGCCGCCCATTCCAGCAACGGACCCCATGCCTGTTCCTGCCGTTGCCGCAGCTCCGCAGGTTCCGACGCGCGATAGCACAGAAGGTCGGCTGCGCCATATTCCGCAAGCATGTTCGCAACCTCGTCGAATTGGGGGCCAACCCTGTCGATCGCCGCATTCGCCGATCGTGTCAGCGGCATCGAAGCCGAATCGACGACATCGACCTGCGCATCCCATTCGGCGGCAATCCTTTCGGCGAATCGCCCGGTTGGCACGATCAGATCGGCTTTGCCCGGCGTCCTGACCCGCCGACCGTCAAGCAAAACCGTATGGCCGCCATCGACAGGCACGGCTTGCGCTTTTGCCCAGAACCTTTTCGGCTGCCATTCGGACATCGGACCGCCCTCTTCCTACCCGCCGGCGCATTCATCGGGGCGGCGAAAGCCTGCACGACGCGGTTCGCGCCCGCCCTGTGCGGGCGGCCGGGCGAAGGGGGCCTTCATTCAGACCCTTCCCCGTCTTCAAACGGGTCGGCGGGAACATCGCCACCGCAGGACCAGCCGAGCATTTCCCAGGTGCGCGCCATGTGCCCCGGCAGTTTCGCGCTCAGGTGCAGGTCCGCCCCGCTCACCGGATGGCGCAGGATCAGCAACCGGGCGTGCAGATGCAGCTTGCGGCTGATCTCCCCGCCCAGTTGCGCGCCCCAGCCGTTGCCCGGATTTTCCTGACCGGGGCCGCCATACTTGCCATCGCCGATGATCGGATGCCCGATCTTCGCCATATGCGCCCGCAACTGATGGGTGCGGCCCGTCACCGGCGCCATCGCCACCCATGCGGTGCGGGCGCCAAGCGACGACAGAACCGCATAGTCGGTGGTCGCGTGTCTTGCACCCGCAGTCCGCTCGACATCGCGGGGATGCAGGCAAAGCATCTTTTCCCCCTCGCCTTTCGCTCCGTGCCCGGTCGCCTTGACCAGCCCGAACCTGATCGTGCCCTTGCGCGGCGACGGCACACCGGCAATGGTGGCCCAGTAGATCTTGCGGGTATCGCGGGTGCGGAAGGCACGGGTCAGCGCCCCGGCGACCGCGCGGGTGCGGGCGAGGATCAGAACCCCGGATGTATCCTTGTCCAGCCGATGCACGAGCCGGGGCTTTTCATCGAACCCGAATCGCAACGCCCCGGCCAGCCCGTCCACATGACGGGTCTGCCCGCTGCCCCCCTGCGTTGGCAGTCCTGGCGGCTTGTTCAGGGCGATGACATGATCGTCACGATGGATGACGCAGGACCGGATCATCTCTGCATCCGCATCCGAAATCCCCGGGCCGGGGGGCCGGGCGGGTCTTTCCGCCGCCTCGGGCAATGGCGGGATGCGGACGCTCTGCCCCTCTGCCAGCCGTGTCGCCGGTTTCACGCGACCGCCATCGACCCTGATCTCGCCCTTTCGGCACATCTTCCCGATCAGGCCCTGCGTGACATGCGGAAAGATGTGCCGAAACCAGTGGTCGAGCCGTTGTTCCGCATCCCCGGAAGATACGGTCAGCATCCGGACCCGGCTCATGCCATCACCATGCGGGCGATCAGTACGCCAGACGCAATGCCGCCCAGGGTAAAGATCAGCGTGCCGCCCACATAGACCGCCGCAATCCCGATCTGACCCCGTTCATACAGCGTCAGCGCGTCCAGCGAAAAGGCCGAGAAGGTGGTAAAGCCGCCCAGCACGCCGGTCAGGACGAACGGCGCCAGGCGCATACCCGATTTATGCGCCAGCACCACCACCAGCACCCCCATCAGAAGCGAACCCGCCGCGTTGACCATCAGCGTTCCCCACGGGAACCCGTGACCAAGGACGCGCAAGGCGGCAACCCCGGTCAGATACCGGCCCGCAGCCCCCACAGCCCCGCCCAGGGCGATTTGCAGAATTGTTCCCAACATGGGCGCTGTGTTTCGTGAAAGCGGCGCGGAGTCAACTGCCCTGACGCTTTGCGCGCAGCTTGACGAAATAGTCGAGGCGACGCTTCAGTTCCCGTTCGAACCCCCGTTCGGGCGGGCGGTAATAGACCCCGCGCCGCATGTCGTCGGGAAAATAGTTCTGGCCGGAAAAGCCAGCCTCGGCATCATGGTCATATTCGTATCCCGCGCCATGGCCCAGAGTCTTCATCAACGAAGTCGGCGCATTCAGGATGTGTTTGGGGGGCGGTTTCGATCCGGTCGCCTTCGCGGCGCGGCGCGCTTCCCCGCAGGCCACATAACCGGCGTTGGATTTCGGCGCCAGAGCCAGATAGATCACCGCCTGGGCAAGCGCCAGTTCCCCCTCGGGGCTGCCCAGCCGTTCATGGACCTCCCAAGCATGAAGACAATGGGTTTGCGCCTGCGGATCGGCAAGACCGATGTCCTCCACCGCCATCCGGGTGATGCGGCGGGCCAGATAGCGCGGGTCTTCCCCGCCCTCCAGCATCCGCGCGAACCAGTAGATCGCCGCGTCCGGGTCGGACCCCCGCACCGACTTGTGCAGCGCCGAAATGAGGTTGTAGTGCTCATCGCCGGACTTGTCGTATTTTGCAGCCCGCCGCATCAGGCGTTTTGACAGCGCCTCCGTGTCGAGCCTGCCCTCGACCCGCCAGGCGGCCACCTGCTCCACCAGATTCAACAGGGCGCGACCATCGCCATCCGCCATTTGCAGCATGGCCTCTCGCGCCGGACCATCCAGCGGCAGCGCCTGCCCAAGCTCCCGCTCCGCCCGCTGGGCAAGGCGTTCGAGATCGGCAAGCTCGAAGCGTTCCAGCACCAGCACCTGCGCGCGAGAGAGCAGCGCCGCGTTCAGTTCAAAGGACGGATTCTCGGTCGTCGCCCCGACAAGCAGGATCGTCCCATCCTCCATATGTGGCAGAAATCCGTCCTGCTGGGCCTTGTTGAAGCGGTGGACCTCATCCACGAACAGCAGGGTTCCCTGCCCGTTCGCGCGGCGTATCCCTGCCGCCTCAAAGACTTTCCTGAGATCCTGCACGCCGGTAAAGATCGCGCTGACCTGCACGAAGGTCAGATCGGTTTCATCGGCCAGAAGCCGCGCGATGGTGGTCTTTCCCACCCCCGGCGGTCCCCAGAAGATGAGAGAGGACAGGCTGCCTGATCGCAGCATCGCGCCCAGGGGCGCCTCGGGGCCCAACAGGTGATCCTGCCCGATGACATCGGACAGCGCGCGCGGGCGCAGCCGGTCCGCCAGAGGGCGCGGGGCGGTATTGCCGCCGGTGCCGGGGGCAGTATCGAACAGGTCGGCCATTGTGCGAATCTAGGCTGCAATGGCCGGGGAGGAAAGCACAATGCGCTTCTGCTCAGCGCATCTTTTCGCCCGGATCGACAGGCGCATGTCGCTGCTCTCCATCGCGGCGGGGGGCGGGGGGCGGTCAGGCGCGCCTTGCGCGCGGCCAAATCGGAAACCCCGCCTTGACCGGGTTTTTCATCAATCCTGAAGAAACCCGCGGCGGCCTATTCGGCGTCACCGGCGGCGGCGTCTTCCGTGGCAACCCTCGCCCTGTCGGCGGCGCCCCTGGCGTCGGCGTCGCGGTCAACAAGCTCGACAATGGCCATCGGGGCCATGTCGCCATAGCGGAAACCGGCCCTGAGAACACGCACATAACCGCCATTGCGGTCCTTGTAGCGCGGCCCCAGAACGTCAAACAGTCTGGCAACATGCCAGTCCTGTTTCAGACCGCCCGCGGCCAGCCGGCGGGCATGAAGGTCGCCGCGTTTGCCCAGCGTGACCAGCTTTTCGACAACGCGGCGAAGCTCCTTGGCTTTCGGCAGCGTGGTCTTGATCTGTTCATGCTCGATCAGCGACCCGGCCATGTTGGCAAACAGCGCCTTGCGGTGCTCGTGGGTGCGGTTCAGGCGGCGGTAGCCTCCGGCGTGACGCATTTTCGTATCTCCTTTTATGCTTTGTCCGGGAACCGATGCGTGTCAGTCCCTCTCCCTGGGGCGGAATTGCCCGTGTTTTCCACCTCTGCAAAACGTCGGTATTGCGGTCGGTATTGCGTCGGCGCATTTCGGTATCCTGCATCCGGGCGAAATTGCCCCGCCTGGATGAAATTCAGAACTGGTCCTCGAACTTCTTGGCCAGATCCTCGATGTTTTCCGGCGGCCATTCCTCGACATCCATGCCAAGGTGCAGCCCCATGCCGGACAGCACCTCCTTGATCTCGTTCAGCGACTTGCGGCCGAAATTCGGGGTGCGCAGCATCTCGGCTTCGGTTTTCTGAATGAGATCGCCGATATAGACGATGTTGTCGTTCTTCAGGCAGTTCGCCGAGCGGACCGACAGTTCCAGTTCGTCCACTTTCTTGAGCAGCAGCGGATTGAACTCCAGCCCATCGTCTTCTTCCTGACGGCTGGCGGTCTCCGGCTCATCGAAGTTGACAAAGATCGACAACTGATCCTGAAGGATGCGCGCGGCAAAAGCCACCGCGTCATCCGGGGTGATGGAGCCGTCGGTCTCCAGTTTGAGGGTCAGCCTGTCATAGTCCAGAATCTGACCTTCCCGGGTCGGCTGAACATCATAGCTGACCTTGCGGACCGGCGAATAGATCGCGTCGATCGGGATCAGGCCGATCGGCGCATCCTCCGGCTTGTTCCGGTCGGACGAGACATAGCCCTTGCCGGTGTTCACGGTCAGTTCCATGTAAAGGCTCGCGCCTTCGTCCAGATGACAGATGACGTGATCCTTGTTCAGAATCTCCATACCGGCGGTTTCCGAAATGTCCCCCGCGGTGACAACGGACGGGCCGTTGGCGGAAACCGCGAGGCGCTTCGGCCCTTCGACACCCATGCTGAGCGCAACGCCTTTCAGGTTCAGCACGATGTCGGTCACATCCTCGCGCACGCCGGCGACAGAGGAAAACTCGTGCAGCACGTTGTCGATCTGGACGCTGGTGATGGCCGCGCCTTGAAGGGAGCCCATCAGCACCCGGCGCAGCGCATTGCCCAGAGTCAGGCCGAAGCCACGCTCCAGCGGTTCGGCGATCACGGTCGCCTGGCGCGCGGGATCGTTGCTTGGCCTGATCTTCAGTTGGGCCGGTTTGATAAGTTCCTGCCAGTTTTTGTGGATCATGTGTGTCGCCTCCATACCTGTTTGCGGACCATGTCCAAGTCCGAAAACGCCCGAGGTTCAAAATGACGGACTCTGGCCATGCGGGATCGCATGGCCAGAGCGGGGAATGACAGTCAGACGCGGCGGCGCTTTGGCGGGCGGCAGCCGTTATGCGCAATCGGGGTCACATCGCGAATCGCCGTGATGCTCAAGCCGACAGCGGCCAGGGCGCGCAGCGCGCTTTCACGGCCGGAACCGGGGCCCTGCACTTCGACTTCCAGCGTCTTGACACCGTGTTCCTGCGCCTTGCGACCGGCATCCTCTGCGGCCATCTGGGCGGCGTAAGGGGTCGATTTGCGCGACCCCTTGAAACCCATGGTGCCGGCGGATGACCATGCAATCGCGTTGCCCTGAACGTCAGAGATCAGGATCTTGGTGTTGTTGAACGAACTGTCCACATGCGCGACACCGGATGCGATGTTCTTGCGCTCTTTCCGCTTCAGACGAGTCTTGTCGCGTACCATTCGGTCAGGCTCCCTTATTTTTTCTTGCCGGCGATCGGTTTCGCCGGGCCCTTGCGCGTGCGCGCATTGGTGTGGGTGCGCTGACCGCGAACCGGCAGGTTGCGGCGGTGACGCAGGCCGCGGTAGCAGCCAAGGTCCATCAGGCGCTTGATGTTCATCTGAACCCCGCGGCGCAGGTCGCCCTCGACGGTGACGTTGGCGTCGATGTGTTCGCGGATGGCCACAACCTCTGAGTCGCTGAGTTCGTTGACACGGCGGGCCTGGTCGATGTTCACGGCTTCGCAGATGGTTCTGGCGGCTGCGGGACCGATGCCGGTGATGTAGGTGAGGGCGATCAGCACCCGCTTGCTGGTCGGGATGTTGATGCCGGCGATGCGTGCCACGTGTCTTTTCCTTTCGTCGCGGTTCCGTAACTCCAGAACCTTTTTTCACAACGGAAGCCCGGAGGCTGGACGCCTGCGGGCCACTGCTGGATTTCGATTTCCGGGAGCGGGCGACATGTGATTCGACCCGCCTCCGATTCCCATCGGGGAGGGCTGTCGAGTATGTGGTTTCCGCAGCCCCGTCAAGGGGGGCTTACGCATCCAGAACCGCATTGATCGAGGCGGCGACCTCGTCGATCCCGCCCAGCCCGTCTATCGTGTTCAGTTTGCCTTTCGCGTGGTAGTAGCCGATCAGCGGAGAGGTCTTCTTGTAATATTCCATCAGGCGGGTGCGCAGGCTTTCCTCATTGTCGTCGGCGCGGCGCCTGAACTCTGCATGACCGCAATTGCGGCACCTGCCATCGGCGGGGATCGGCCTGGAAATATCGTTGTACCCCTCGCCGCAATTGCCGCAGGTGGAACGCGCCGTGATGCGGCTGACCAGCGCATTGTCATCGACGCGCATCTCGATGACCGCATCGAGCGTCTGACCGACCTCCTGCAGGAGCTTTCCCAGGGCATCGGCCTGGCCCAGGGTGCGCGGAAAGCCGTCGAAGATAAAGCCGCCGCCCCGCTTGCCTTCCAGCTTTTCCCTGATCAGGCCGATGACGATCTCATCGCTCACCAACCCGCCCGCATCCATGATCGCCGCGACCTTCCGGCCCATCCCGGTGCCCGAGGTGCGCGCCTCTCTCAGCATGTCGCCGGTCGAGAGCTGGATCATCCCCCGCCCTTCCACCAGTCCGTGCGCCTGCGTGCCCTTGCCCGCGCCCGGCGGTCCGAGAAGAATGACGTTCATCGTCATCGTCCGGGCGTTCCCTTCCTGTTGCGCTTCCTGCCCCTGCCGCGCAACTGCGAGCGTTCGATCAGCCCTTCATACTGATGCGCGAGCAGATGGCTCTGGACCTGCTGGATCGTGTCCATCGTCACCGAGACCACGATCAGAACCGAGGTGCCGCCAAAGTAGAACGGAATGGCCAGTTGCGAACGCAGGATTTCGGGAAGAAGACAAACAGCCGCAAGGTAGGCAGAGCCAAGAACCAGTATCCGGGTCACGACATAATCCAGATATTCCGCCGTGCGTTTGCCGGGGCGGATGCCGGGGATGAATCCGTTCTGGTTCTTCAGGTTCTCGGCCACGTCATCGGTCTTGAACGAAACGTTGAACGTATAGAAGAACGTGAAGAACACGATCATCGCGGTGAAGAACGCCAGATACAGCGGCTGACCCGGCCCGAAATAGGCGAGGACGGTTGACATGAACGGCCCGGTCTGGTTGCCCGAGAAGGTCGAGACCGTGGTCGGCAGCAACAGCAGCGACGAGGCGAAGATCGCCGGGATCACGCCTGCCGGGTTCACCTTGACCGGCAGATGGCTGGTGCCGCCGTCATAGACTTTCATCCCCACCTGTCGGCGCGGATACTGGATGTGAATCTTGCGCAGGCTGCGCTCCATGAAGACCACGAAGGCAATCACCGCCACGACCATGAGCAACACGCCCACGATCACCGCAGGGCTGAGCGCACCGGAGCGGCCCTGACTGAGGAACTGCGCCAGAGCGGCCGGAATTTCGGCGACGATGCCGACAAAGATGATCAGCGAGATACCGTTGCCGATACCGCGCGCAGTAATCTGTTCACCCAGCCACATCAGGAACATGGTGCCGCCGACCAGCGTGATCACACACGACAGGCGGAAGAAAAGACCCGGATCGGTCACAAGTTCCCCGGCTTCAAGGCTGACCGCCAGCCCCCAGGCCTGGAAGGTCGAGAGCACCACAGTGCCATAGCGGGTATACTGGTTGATCTTCTTGCGGCCCTGTTCACCCTCTTTCTTCAACTGCTCCAGCGCCGGCACCATGGCCGTCAGCAACTGCACGATGATCGAGGCCGAAATGTACGGCATGATGCCCAGCGCGAAAATCCCCATGCGCGCAAGGGCGCCGCCAGTGAACATCGACAGAACCCCGCCCAGACCGGTGGCGGCTTCCTCCATGAACTGGCGCAGCGCGATGCCGTCAATCCCCGGCACCGGAATATAGGTGCCCAGACGATACACGATCAGCAGCCCGACGGTGAAAAGGATGCGCTGCCTCAACTCGGTCGCCTTGCCCAAGGTGCCCCAACTGATGTTTGCTGCCATTTGTTCTGCTGCGGATGCCATGGGTCGGCCTCTCTGTCAGTGGAAACGCCGCCAGACCGTTTTCCGGGTCGGCGGCGCTTGGGAAAACCTGGTAGTGTATGTAAGCGCCGGGTCTGCCGCTCACAAGCGCTTATTCCGCCGCTGCCGCCTTTGTGACCGTCAGAGAGCCACCGGCCTTCCCGACGGCTTCCACAGCGGATTTCGACGCGCCGGTCGCTTCAATGGCCACCGTGGCGGAAAACCCGCCTTTGGCCAGAACGCGCACACCGTCCAGCTTGCGGCGCACCAGACCGGATTCGACCAGAACATCCTCGGTTATCGGCTTTTCCGCGTCGATTTTCCCGGCGTCGATGAATTTCTGGATCAGGCCAAGGTTGACGACGGCGAAAGACCTGCGGTTCGGTTTGCTGAAGCCGCGCTTCGGCAACCGCATGTAAAGCGGCATCTGCCCGCCTTCGTAACCGTTGAGCGCCACGCCGGAACGGGATTTCTGACCCTTGACGCCACGACCGCCGGTTTTGCCCTTGCCGGAGCCGGGACCACGGCCGATGCGTTTTTTCGGTTTGGTTGCGCCGGGATTGTCGCGCAGTTCATGAAGTTTCATGTTCGCTCTCCTTGTGCCGGAAGTGACCCACGAGCGTGACGGGCCAAACGCGGCTTGACTTGCGTGAATCGGGCCAGTGAGGGACCACCGGCGGCGTATAGACGCTGCCGCGCGTCGGCGCAAGGGGCAAGGCGCAAGGAGCAAGGAGCAAGGGGCGTCGGTCGTGAATTCAGCGCCCGGCGTCCGGCGCCTCGACGCGATAACCGCCGTCCTCATCGTGGATTTCGTGCCCGGTCAGCGCCGGGGTGAAGATGCAGACCAGACGCATGTCGCCCCCGGTGGCGCGCAGAATATGCGGATCGTGGCGATCCAGAACATAGATCGACCCGGGCGAGAGCGGCCAGACCCTGCCGGTGGCCACATCCTCGACCTCGCCCTGCCCTTCAATACAATAGTTCGCCTCGATATGGTTCCTGTAATGCAGGTATTGTTCCGATCCTTCCCTGACCAGCGTGTCATGCAGCGAATAGCCCAGACCATCGGCAGCCAGAAGGATGCGCCGGCTTTCAAACGCCTCCCCCTTCACATGGGCGGGGGTTTCCAGAATATCGGACAGGGCCTTGACGATCATCGGAGTCTCCTTGACGGACAGGTTGCGCCGGATGTCGCCGACGGACCACGACCGGGGGAAATCCCGTGGCCTGCGGCGCGCGTCCCCCCATGGTGATCTTCGGGGAGGCGCGCATGATGGAATATGACCATATCATCATCGGGTCGGGATCATCCGGCGGGTTCATCGCGCTCAGGCTATCCGAAAATCCGAACCTGCGCATCCCGCTTCTGGAGGCCGGGCGGCAGGCGGGCTTTGCAACGCCGGAGGATTACAGTGGCGAATCGCAGGAGGGCGTGACCGCCTTCGACGCCAATACCCGCAGGGGCGTGCGCCCCTGCACCGCGCGCGAATGCGTTGCCCCGGCTGCGAAGCGGCCCAATGTCACCGTTCTGACCGGCGCCCGTGCAACCCGCATTCTGACAGGGAACGGGCGTGAGGCGGAACCTCCAGGATCATCTGGAGGTTCACCTGAAATTCCTGAGCCCGCACAAGGGTATCTCGAAGAACAGGTATCTGAAACGGCGCCGCATTCTTCTGGCCGAGCTGCAATGGTATCTGACCCGTGCGGGTCCGGCGGCATCGGGGCCGAGCAGGGTCGGCGGCTTTTTCCGTTCCGGTGAAAATGTCAGCCACCCGGATATTCAGTTCCATTTCTGGCCCTATTACGCCGAAGGGTGGCTGACTGACCCGGAGCTTGATGGTTACTCCATTGATGTGGGCCCCGTGCAATCCGAAAGCCGTGGCCGGGTCGGGCTGCGCTCCGCCAATCCGTTCGATGCGCCGCTGATCCTGCTGAACGGCCTGTCGCGGGAAAAGGATTTGCAGGATTTCCGGGCGGCCATCCGTATCGCCCGCGACATCGAACGCCAGCCGGCCTTTGATTTCTGCCGGGGGCCGGAGGTGTCGCCGGGGCCGGATGTGCGCGACGACGCGGACATCGACGATTTCGTCCGGGCCAATGCGGGCAGCGCCTGTCATCCCTGCGGAACCGCAAGGATGGGCATGGATGAGATGGCGGTGGTGGACCCTCAGGGCCGGGTGCATGGCATCGACGGGCTGCGGGTCGCGGATGCGTCGATCATGCCCCGGATCACCAACGGAAACATCAACGCGCCCTGCATGATGATCGGAGAGCGGATCGGAAACCTCATCGCCTGTTCGGCGCCGAATCCCGCATCCGGCCAATCAACGCGACAGGCGCGCCTTGATCACGCTGGCGATGAACGATAGACTGCGTCTCCAAGTCCAATGGAGTGATTGGCGATGTTGAAACGGGTGTTTCTGGTGTCCTGCGTGGCCGGGAAGAAAGCCGGTCGCAACCGGGCGGCTGACCTCTGTACATCGGCGTGGTTCATCAAGGCGCGCAAACTGGTGGAGGCCACCGGCGCGCCGTGGTTCATCCTGTCAGCAGAACACGGGCTGCTCGATCCCGACACCGTGATCGGTCCTTATGACAAGACACTGAACACGATGTCCGCCGCCGGTCAACGGGCTTGGGCCGAGCGGGTTCAACATCAGATGGATACGGAACTGCCGGAGGCTGACAAAATCGTCATCCTCGCGGGCCAACGCTATCGCCAGTATCTAGGGCCTGTTGAGATTCATCGTGAGTTGATGATAGCCGCGGCCAGATAGATCATGGAGGAGAAGCTCTGATCTGTTTTACAGGCCCGCAACGCAATACGCTTGAATTCCTTGAGTTTCCGGAAGTAATTTTCGATCAGGTGTCGCCATTTGTAGCAGTGTTTGTCAAATTCCGGCGGAAACTTCCGGTTCGATCCGGGCGGAATGACTGGCACAATCCCCGACTTGTCCAGATTTTCGCGCAACCAGTCGGCATCAAACGCCCGATCTGCGAGGAGCATCTCGCACGAAACACCCTCGATCAACTCGGATGTTTCGCTCAAATCGTGGGCTTGCCCAGGCATCAGGCGGAAGGAGACAAGATATCTGTCTTGGTCAAGGTTTGATGGTTTGGACCACTGGCGGTTTTCGCGGATCAAGGTATTTGCGAGGATGATGAGCTTGCGCATGATTGCCACAAGATCGACCTTGGCTTTCTTGCCCTTTTGACGCAAAGCCTTGTAGACGCAGGTGAGTTGGGAATTGCAGCGCGCTGCGACGAGGGCGGGCATGTAGAGCGCCTGGCGAAGCCCGGCTCGTCCGCCTCCGATTTTCGCTCTGGCTGTCCATTTGCCGGACTTGCGCACGAAGGGAGCCAGGCCCGCAAGCGCGGCGGCCTGCTTGGGCGTCAAGGTTCCGATCTCCGGCATTTCGATGAGTATTGCGACGGCAGGGGATCGACCGCAGGATCTCGAACTGTCTGGCAAGCTTTGCATCCTCGCGGATACGCTTCTTCAACTCGGCATCGAGTTGGGCAAGTTGCTTTGCAATCTGGCGCATCCTGGTTTTCAGTTGCGCCTTGACGAGTGTGTTGCGCGCACCGCAGAGCCGGTTCCGGCAGGCAGTCTGGTCCTTGATGAGAGCGCTCCGGGCGACATGCACCTCCCGCAGATCGTTCATGGGTTCATCGCGCAACGGTGAAGCCTTCAGGTCAAGCATCGCCCCCATGCGGGCCAGCAGTTCCGCATCGATCCGGTCAGTTTTGGCGGACTGGCCGACCGCTTCGGCGAAGCGGCGGGCGCGTTTGGGGTTCACCTTGACCATGGCGTGAGCCGTCTTTGAAAGGCGGGCCTCCAGATCGCGATGATAGCGTCCTGTAGGCTCGTAGACGACGCGGCAGCACTGCGGGCCGATCCAGTTCTTCAGCGTCTTCAGTCCTGTCCGGTCGTTGGTGAAGCGTTTCGCCTTGCCATCGCTCAGGCGATGGGTGTCGAGATGATCTTTCGAGATGTCGATGCCGATGGTATCATTCATGACCTTTTCGTCTCCCGTTCCTGTCATACGAGGCAGGGGTGTTCCCTCCTCCACTATCTGTTCGGGTTCATCAAAAGGGCGGGGGTGATCCATCTTGAGAACGGTCCTCAAAGACCAGGGCATCATCGATCCATCCCCCGCCACCCCTCGGGCCGCTGCAGCGGCCCGAGGGGTGGCATCCGTATCGCACGGATACGAATGCCTGGGAAATCCAATAGACAAGGGCATTTCCACGGGCGACTTCCAGGAGGCTCCTGGGGCGCTGTTGGGGCCGAACGCGGCAGGGCTTTCATCGAGCACCATCTCGCGATTGAAAGCGGACTGGGGGGCGGAGTATGAACGCTGGCAGCGCCGCGATCTCAGCGCCCGGCGTTTCGTCTATGTCTGGGCCGATGGTGTCTATTTCCAACCGCGTATGGAAGAGCAGAAACAATGCGTTCTGGTGCTGATCGGCGCGGATGAGTGGGGCCGCAAGGAGGTTCTGGGCCTCACCGACGGCTACCGTGAAAGCACGCAGAGTTGGCGCGAGTTGCTGCTCGATCTCAAGCGTCGCGGGCTGTCCCACGCCCCCGATCTGGCCATTGGCGACGGCGCCTTGGGGTTCTGGGCGGCGCTGCGCGAAGTCTTCGGCAGCACCCGGGAACAACGGTGCTGGGTTCACAAGACCGGAAACGTTCTCAATGCCATGCCCAAATCGGTGCAGGCCAAAGCCAAGGGCCACCTGCATGATATCTGGCAGGCGGAAACGAAGACCGAAGCCGGGGCCGCCTTCGATTTCTTCGTGGAAACCTACGGCGCGAAATATGACAAGGCGGTTGGGAAACTGACCAAAGACCGGGCTGTGCTGCTCTCCTTCTACGGCTTCCCTGCTGAGCACTGGAAGCACATCCAAACCACGAACCCGATCGAGAGCACCTTCGCCACCGTCCGCCACCGCACCGGCAAAACCAAAGGCTGCCTGAGCCGCAAGACCGGGTTGGCCATGGCATTCAAGCTGATGATGTCAGCGCAAGGAAAATGGCGAAAGCTCGACGGCGCCAACCGCATGCCAGAGATCATTGAAGGGGTTGAGTTCACAGACGGGATCAAGCAAATTCAAAACGCCGCCTGATCACACCATCACCAACTTTCGGGCATAGCTCTCAGGTGCGGCGTGCGGTTGATCTGCTCCAGGATAAAATCACGGTGGGGTTCAAGGATAATCCTGCGGTGGCCACCCATCTTGCCAGGCGCCACGCTGCCAGTCTCGCGATATCGCTGGCGCCACTTGATCACCGAAGAAACAGCCACCGAGAAACGGGCAGCCACAACACGTGCCGTCTCGCCGGAAACAACAGCTGCTACTGCACGCTCCCGAAGATCATTCGAATAGGGTTTTACCATGCATGCCGGCCTCCAGTCCCGGCACGCAGTTTGAATCACAATTCAACGAAAAACGGAATCCCGAGATTCAAACAAATGATGAACCGCTCTAGGCGCTCTACATGCCCGCCCTCGTCGCAGCGCGCTGCAATTCCCGACTCACCTGCGTCTACAAGGCTTTGCGTCAAAAGGGCAGGAAAGCCAGGGTCGCTCTTGTGGCAATCATGCGCAAGCTCATCATCCTCGCAAATACCTTGATCCGCGAAAACCGCCAGTGGTCCAAAATCAAACCTTGACCAGGACAGATATCCTGAGCCCGTCCACCACGGCGATCGAGAGTGTCCTGGACACCTCGGATCTTCAGCTCGTTCATCACCGACAACCAGAATTTGGCCCCCTCGTTATCAGCGATCCACAGGCCCGGGACCTCGCGCACGCCGTCCCGGCTGACCCCCAGGGCGATGTAGATGGCCTTGTTCTTCACCATGCGGCTGTCGGCGTCGCGGATCTTCACCCGCAGCGCGTCGAAGATCACGATCGGATACATCGTAAGCGTCCGGTCTGACAGCCTTATTTCCTTGGTTTTCCGGGCTTCCAGCGTTTTGCGAGACTGAGGACTTCGAGTTTGAGTTTGTCGGTTTCGGGCTGATTGGGATCGAAGGTGCCGCCATACCAGTCTTTGAGATGATCGTGCTCTGGATGCTTTGGATCGGCCATGGCATCGAGGAACCCGTAGTAGCCAAGGAAGCCCCCGACGTCTTCGGGCGGGCATTTACCGATGACCTCGATTAGTCTGGGATAGAGTTCGCCAGGGACGGGATCGGTGATCCTGCCGATCTTGATCCTGTGTTCCCAGTTGTCGCCAAAATCGTAGATGTAGTTGATCGTCTTTTTGCCGGTGTCCTCGATGACTTGGCCCAGAGTGGTTTTGTTGGCGGGCCGGTCCTCGCCGCCAAAATCGGGGTCCGCGATACCCCATGTGGCGCGGGCTGCTTCGAACATGTAGAGATGCGAGTTGGTCCAGCCCATGGCCACCTGCAGTGTCAGGTGCAGCCGGTCCAGCCGGATATCGGCAGGCACCTGCAGGGTGCGGGTGACAGCGGGCTCGATGTCTTGCAGGGTGACTTTGATCTCGATGATGCTCATGCAGCGTCTTTCATGTGATGGTGGCTGCCCATGTTCCATGGCAGCAGGTCGTCGACCTTGGTGATCTTGCAATCCGGGATGCGGGCCAGAGTGTCGGCCAGCCAGCCCTGCGGATCAACGTTGTTCAGTTTGGCGGTTTCAATCAGCGTATAGGCGATGGCAGCGGCTTTGCCGCCTGCCGGTGATCCAACGAAGAGGTAGTTCTTGCGCCCCAAAGCAATACCTCTGATGGCCCGCTCGGCCGCATTATTGTCGATCTCGAGATGGCCATGTTCAAGGTATGGCCGGAGCCGTGGCAACCGGGTCAGCGCATAACGGATGGCCCCTGCAAGTGGCGATTTGCCAGAGATAGCGGGCAGTTGGGCACCCAGCCAATTGCCCAGGTCATCGAAGACGGGTCTGGCCTCGGCCTGCCGTATGGCGGTACGCTGATCCGGCGGCGATCCACGGGCCTCTTTCTCGATAGCGTAGAGCCCTGCTATCCGCTTGATCGCCTCTTCGGCGATGGCCGAGCCCTGGGCTTTATGCACATCGACGAACTTGCGCCGGATGTGGGCCATGCAGGCGACCTCGCGGATGTCGCCAGAACGGTAGAGGTCGTTGAATCCGGAATAGCCGTCCGCATGCATCCAGCCCTGGTATCTCTTCAAGTGATCCTTGGGATGCTGACCCCTGCGGTCCGGCGAGAACTGATACCAGGCAGCAGGCGGCGCCTCGCTGTCCCAGGGGCGCTCATCGCGTATGTAAGTCCATAGGCGGGCGGTCTGGGTTTTGCCTGCCCCGGGCGTTTGCTGCGCGACAAACAAGGTGAGAATCCAGCGTCAATCAGGATGAGAACGCGTGTGCGGGGGCTCGCAGGGAGGGCGTAGCCCGACTGGGGAGGCCCCGCACACGCGTTTTGCCCTTTTGGGGCGGGCCTGACGGTTGTGGCCGGCTCGGATAAGGAATGATTTTCTGTGCAAGGGGATCGTTCATGCCGGGCTGTCATGTCACTGACCAACAAATGAGGCTCTTCATGACGCTCAGATCGACCCATTCCGTTGCCGTTGCCGCTGCCAAGGCGGGGATCAGCCAGGCAACGGGCTATCGGCTGCAAGCTGACCCAATTTTACCATCACGGAAGAAGGCCCCTCGCGGCCGGCGGCGTCCGGACCCGCTGGCGGACATTTTTGATGCGGAGGTCGTGCCGCTTCTGCGGTCCTCACCGGGGATCCGACCTGTGGCGGTTTACGAGGAGCTTCTGCGTCGGCATTCTGATCTGGGTACGGGCATCCGACGGACTCTGGAGCGACGGATACGCGCCTGGAATGCGGAACACGGCCCTGAACAGGACGTCATTTTCCGGCAGACCCACACACCGGGCAAAATGGGCCTGTCGGATTTCACCGCCATGGGCAAGTTGGGTGTGACCATTGCCGGTGAGGCACTGGGCCATCGACTGTATCACTTCCGGCTTGCCTATAGCGGGTTTCAGCACGCCCACGTCGTGCTGGGCGGCGAAAGCTATGTGGCGCTGGCTGAGGGATTGCAGAACGCCCTCTGGACGCTCGGCGGCGTGCCACACAATCATGGAACTGACAGCCTGTCGGCGGCCTTCAAGAACCTGGATAAGTCATCCCGGGCCGATCTAACCGACCGCTTCGACGCCCTGTGCAACCATTATGGAATGACGCCGACGCGCAACAACAAGGGCGTCGCACACGAGAACGGTTCCATCGAGAGCCCCAATGGGCATCTGAAGCGCACCATTGAGGACGCGCTGGTCATGCGTGGGTCGCGCGACTTCGAAAGCTTGCAAGATTATCGTCGCTTCATCGACGAGATCGTGGGCCGGATCAACGCCCGCAATGCCAAGCGTATCGATGCGGAACGTGCGAGCCTCAGACCTTTGCCGACGCGGCGGACCACGGATTACGAGGAGATCACGTTGCGCGTCACTTCCTCCGGGGGCTTCACCTTGCGCAAGGTGTTCTACACCGTGCCATCCCGGTTGATCGGGCATCAGCTGCGGGTTCGGCTCTACGATGATCGGTTGGAGCTGTTCCTGGGAAGCTCTGCCCTGCTAACGCTGACACGCGGACGAGCCTCGAGCACCGGGAGCCATGGGCACGTGGTCAATTACCACCACGTCATCCACTCCTTGCGCAAAAAGCCCATGGCGCTGATGGGGCTGGTCTATCGGGATCAGCTATTCCCGCGCCGGGCGTTCCGTAACATGTTCGCATTCCTGCTGGAGCAGACCAGTGAGAAGGCGGCGTGTCGCATGGTTGTCGATCTTCTGGCGCTGGCACACGAGCGGGGCTGCGAGGCTGAATTGGCAGCGCAGCTTGAGGAGGACCTTCGCCAGAAGCGCCCGCCTGACATGGCGGCCCTACGCGCAGTGTTTAGCCCATCACAAGACGCACTCCCCCAAGTCGCGGTGCAACTGGCCGACCTGTCATCTTACGACCAGTTGGTCGGCGGTACGCCATCCGCTCAGGAGGTGACAGCATGACATCGCCCCAGACCGATACCGCCCGCCTAACCTTGGCTCTGACCGAATTGCGCTTGCCAGCCATCAAGGCGCTATGGCCGCGCTTTGCGGAACAAGCCGACAAGGAAGGCTGGCCCGCCGCTCGGATGCTCAGCACCCTGGTGGAGCATGAACTGGCTGAACGAGATCGCCGTCGTATCGAGCGACATCTCGCACAGGCACGCCTGTTGCCCGGAAAAACGATCGACACCTTCGACTTCACAGCCGTCCCCATGCTGTCCAAGGCCCATGTCAGTGCGATCACCGCTGGCGACAGCTGGATCGGAAAGGGCGGCAACATCCTGCTGTTTGGGCCGCCAGGTGTGGGCAAATCACATCTCGGCTCAGCCATCGGGCTCGCCCTTGTCGAGCAAGGCTACCGCGTCCTATTCAGCCGCACCACCGATCTGGTCCAGAAACTCCAACAGGCCCGCCGCGATCTCGTCCTCGAAAGTGCCATTGCAAAGCTCGACAAATTCCATCTGCTGATCCTCGATGACATCACCTACGTCACCAAGGATCAGGCTGAAACCAGTGTGCTCTTCGAACTCATCAGCGCGAGATATGAACGCCGCTCAATGTTGATCACGGCCAACCAGCCCTTCGGGGAGTGGAATGCGATTTTTCCAGACCCGGCCATGACATTGGCCGCCGTCGACAGGCTCGTGCACCACGCAACCATCTTCGAGATGAATGTCGAAAGCTACCGGCGAAGAGCAGCACAAAAGGCAAAGGGGCCGGGAAGGCCTGCACAAAAAGCCACACCGGAAAACACCAAAGCTGATTGACGCTCCGCGACAATCAAAAAACAAACCCCTTGATCGCGGCACAAAAGCCCGGCATCGTCCCAAACGTCGCGACCAAGGATTCTCATCCTGATTGACGCGCACTTCTCATCTTGATTGTCGCGCTACAGGCGTTAGCATTTTGATCGGCGTATCATCGGCAAACAATGCCTGGCCTGCTTGCACATGTCGTCCGATGGCAACGGCCAGTGGCTCCAGTAGGGCCGTGGATTTGCCCACCCAATCGGCCAGCGTTGAGCGGTCAAGGTCAAGCCCGTCGCGCTCGAATATCCGGCTTTGCCGGTAGAGCGGCAGATGATCGGCATATTTGCTGACCAGAACATGGGCCAACAGTCCTGGTCCAGGACGCCCGCGCTCAATCGGGCGCGATGGCAGCTGTGCCTGGGTGAAGCTGTCGCAGCCCGAACAGGCAAAGCGGGGCCGGGTGATGCGGTTCACGATGAAGCGCCCCGGAACATATTCCAGTTCCTCGGTCACATCCTCGCCCAGGCGGCGCAGCTTGCCACCACAATCCGCACAGGCATCATCTCCGGTGGCCAGTTCGATGTGCTGGCGCGGTATATGATCCGGGATCGGGCGGCGCTTGGGTTTGTCTTTGGGCGGCTCCTCTTCAGGCAGGCGTAACCTGGCTGTCATCGCTGCCGTTGCAATCTCACTGCTCTCCAGGGCCAGTTGCAGCTGCTCGATGCTCTCGGATTTGCTGCCAAACCTATGTGTGCGATGCCCGGATAACTGGTGCCTGAGCTTCTCGATCAACATCGCCTGAGACTTCACCTCGGCCAGCAGAAGCTGCGTGAAAGCACGCAACTCATCGGGGTCTTCCGGTAAGGCTCGGGCCACATCGATCATGGCCAAAACCTGGCAAATCAACGGGCTTTAGGGAATCCCCAAATCACTGATCCGGCCAGATTATCCCGCCTTCAATGGCCGCCATGTGCGCTGCGGAATACGCCAGTCAATGCCCTCCAGAAGCATCGCCAACTGGGCCGGTGTCAATGCGACTTTGCCGTCTTTTGCAGAAGGCCAGACAAACCGGCCCTTCTCCAATCGCCTGGAGAACAGACAGGCCCCCTGACCGTCCCACCAAATGATCTTGATCAGATCGCCACGCCGTCCACGGAAAACGAACATGTGGCCGCAATAAGGGTTCTGCTTCAGCGTCTGTTCCGCCTGAGCCGCCAGCGTCGCAAACCCCCGGCGCATATCCGTTACCCCGGCAGCCAGCCACACCTTCGTGTTCGACGGTACCGGGATCATCCGGACAAGCCACGGATCAGGCCGGCAAGGGCATCGGGATCGTAAGTCCCGCTGACACAAAGCCGGTGCCCGCAAACAAGATCAAACCCAATCCTGCCGCATGCCACAACCGGCGGCGCGGCTTCATGCCGCACATCCGAAATTATCTCGACCGGCAGAAAGAAAACCTGCTTCTGTGTATCGCCATCAGGCGAAAACCGCCCATCCCTCAGCCACGTAAACACGAGATTGGCATTCACATCATACCGCCGCGCAACCTGACTAACCGAAATCCCCGGAACCCGCGTTTGCGCACAGATCATCCGCTTCTCGTTATTGCTCCAGTTCCGGCGCTTCTTCCTGCCCACATCTGACCTCGATAATGTCCATTAACGATCATGGATACTATCTGACATCTGCGGCCTCAGGCAGGGCAGCCAGACCAGACGCTTACGATACATCCGCTCCAGCGCCCGGCTTTGCCAGTCGCGCACCTCGTCGAGCACGGCGTCGGTGACGCGGCTGATCAAATCCGGCGAGACCAGCAGACCGTAGATATCCTCAAGATGGGCGCGGATGTCGCGGACACTCTCGTCCGGCGGCATAGAGGCCGATGATCCTGTCATCCATCCCGTCGATCCGGGTCTGGCCCTTCTTCACCAGTTCCGGTTCAAAACTGCCATCCCGATCACGGGGCACGGAAATCGGCGCCTCGCCGATCTGGCCCTTCAGGCGCTTGCCGGCTGTGCCGGTGCGACGATTGGACTGACCCGGAGGTGCATCCTTGCCGTCTTCATAGCCCGGATGCGCGGTCAGTTCGGCCCCAAGCATCCGCTCCATCAGTTTGATCTTGAGCTCTTTCAGCAGCCCGGTATCGCCAGGCAGGTCTTCAGGCCGCTCGCAGCCTTCCAGAAGTTCGTCCGGAAGTTCCCTGGATATCGTCATCGTCATGGCTCCTCTCTCAAAGCATGGTACAGATCACGGATACACAGAGGAGCGGACACTCTCGCCATTGGCGACGGCGCCTTGGGGTTCCGGGCGGCGCTGCGCGAAGTCTTCGGCAGCACCCGGGAACAACGGTGCTGGGTTCACAAGACCGGAAACGTTCTCAACGCCATGCCCAAATCGGTGCAGGCCAAAGCCAAGGGCCACCTGCATGATATCTGGCAGGCGGAAACGAAGACCGAAGCCGGGGCCGCCTTCGATTTCTTCGTGGAAACCTGTGGCGCGAAATATGACAAGGCGGTTGGGAAACTGACCAAAGACCGGGCTGTGCTGCTCTCCTTCTACGGCTTCCCTGCTGAGCACTGGAAGCACATCCGAACCACGAACCCGATCGAGAGCACCTTCGCCACCGTCCGCCACCGCACCGGCAAAACCAAAGGCTGCCTGAGCCGCAAGACCGGGTTGGCCATGGCATTCAAGCTGATGATGTCAGCGCAAGGAAAATGGCGAAAGCTCGACGGCGCCAACCGCATGCCAGAGATCATTGAAGGGGTTGAGTTCAGAGACGGGATCAAGCAAATTCAAAACGCCGCATGATCACACCATCAACAACTTTCGGGCATAGCTCAGCCGCGCGCCTCTCTGGCGACCGACGACGCAGTGGCGGCGAATCTGACCCCGCCTGCAAGCCCGCGGCCACCGGCGGAAATCTGTGCCTTGACCACGTGTTCCGGGCGTCAATGGCCTTGCAGCGTTCCCCGGCCTCGTCGGGTGTGCTTGCCGGACGCCCCCGCGGAACCGGCAGCCCGTATCGGGCCAGAAGTTCCTTCGATTGATGCTCTGAAAGCAGCATTGCGGCACACCTCCCCGGTTGTCTGGTTCGTGGCATACCAAATACACGCCGATGTCAACGGAAGGGCGGCGGTTTTGACCCGCCCGGCCAGGCACAATGCCCGCAACAGCAGGACGCCCCGACCGGCGCCCCCTGCCCCGCAGTCACAAAACCCCGGCGCAGGGCCGGCCGGGGGCAACCGGTCTTCGGGCAATATCACGCTGCCGCGCAGGCGCCGGGATTGTCGGGGTGCGTCGTCCAGTTCGCATAATCCCCGCTGACCGTCCGGCCGGTGCGCGGATCGACCTCGCCTGCCTGCATCTCGATCATCGTGATGCAACCCTCGACCGGACAGACATTGATGCAGAGATTGCAGGCCACGCATTCCCCGTCAATCACGCTGAAGGTGCGGTCGTCCGACATGGCAATGGCCTGATGACTGGTATCCTCGCAAACGGCATAGCAGCGCCCGCATCCGATGCAGGCATCCTGATCAATCCTGGCTTTGGTCACATAGTTCAGGTTCAGATACTGCCAATCGGTCACGTTGGGCGTGGCCCGGCCCACGACCTGATCGACAGAGCCGTAACCCTTGCCATCCATCCATGCCGCCAGGCCCGATTTCATCTCTTCGACGATACGAAAGCCGTATGTCATTGCCGCCGTGCAGACCTGTACGTTCCCCGCCCCCAGTGCAAGAAACTCCGCCGCATCCCGCCAGGTGCTTACCCCGCCAATGCCGGAAATCGGCAGACCTGCGGTTTCCGGGTCGCGGGCGATCTCTGCCACCATGTTCAGGGCAATCGGCTTTACCGCCGGGCCGCAATAGCCGCCGTGGCTGCCCTTGCCGTCAATCGATGGCTCCGGCGACATGGTATCCAGATCGACCGAGGTGATCGAGCTGATGGTGTTGATCAGGCTGACAGCGTCGGCGCCACCGGCCTTTGCCGCACGCGCCGGAAAACGGATGTCGGTGATATTGGGCGTCAGTTTCACGATCACCGGCATCCGGGTGTTCGCCTTGCACCAGCGGGCCACCATTCCGACATATTCCGGCACCTGACCCACGGCGGAGCCCATGCCGCGTTCGCTCATCCCGTGCGGACAGCCGAAATTCAGTTCGATCCCGTCGGCGCCGGTCTCCTCCACACGCGGCAGAATGGCTTTCCAGGCGGTTTCCTCGCACGGGACCATGATCGAAACGACGACGGCCCGGTCAGGATAATCGCGCTTTATCGTCTTGATCTCGCGCAGGTTCACCTCCAGCGGGCGGTCAGTGATAAGTTCGATATTGTTGAGCCCCAGCAGCCGCCGGTCCGCCCCCCAGACCGCGCCATATCTTGGCCCGTTCACATTGACGACGGGGGGGCCATCTTCCCCCAGTGTTTTCCAGACAACGCCGCCCCATCCGGCCTCGAAGGCGCGGCGGACGTTGTATTCCTTGTCCGTGGGCGGCGCCGAGGCCAGCCAGAACGGATTGGGGGATCTGATCCCCGCGAAATTCGCCGAAAGGTCAGCCATCTTCGCCCTCCCTGAAGGATTCCAGCAATATCGAATTGCCCTCCGTGTCCTTGATCATCATCCACCGCACACCTGCCGCCCAGGGCGCATCGTCAGGCTGACAGACGATCTTCACGCCCGCGGCGGCAAGTTCCGCGGCCATTGCATCCACATTCCCGCACTCCAGACACAGCGCCGGCTTGTCCCTGATCAGGATGTCATCCGCCGCAGCGAAATGCAGCCGGGTTTCCGCGCCGGGTATTGTCAGGAAAATCCAGCGCCAGCCTTCCTGGTAAGGCGCATCGGTGTGTATCTCGAACCCCATCCTGCCGGTATAGAAATCCAGCGCCCGGTCCTGATCGTGAACGGGGATGGATTGGAACAGGATACGTTTCAGCGCCATTCCGCTGCCCTTTCCCCACCCATCAGCGCCGCATGAATATCCTCTGCCGCGTCGCGCCCGTGGGCCACCGCCGTCACGGTCAGATCGTCGCCCCCGGCGGCGCAGTCGCCCCCGGCCCAGACGCCTTCCATGCCGGTGCGCCCGGCACCCGTCACGGCAATCTTCCCACCGTCGAGCCTCAGGCCCTCCGGCGCCTCGCCAAGGGTCTGGCCAATGGCCTTGAACACCTGATCGGCCGGGATGCGGAAAATCTCTCCGGTGCCTTTCAGCCCGTCCCCCCCGTCTTCGGTATACTCGAATTCCACTTCCTGCACCGTACCATTGCCGATGATCCGGCAGGGCCGGGCATTGGCGATGATCCGAACCCCTCTGGACGCCGCCAGATCCTGTTCAAAGCCCGACGCGCTCATCCGTTCGCGCCCGCGCCGGTAGGCAATGGTGACGGTTTCCGCCCCAAGCAGCCTGGACTGCACGGCAGCATCCACCGCCGTCATCCCGCCGCCGATCACAACCACATTGCGGCCGACCGGCAGCGTGGAAAAGTCATCGGCCTGCCGAAGCGCGCCGATGAAATCGACCGCATTGGCAACGCCGTCCCCGTCTTCGCCCCCCACACGCAGGGCATTCACCCCCGACAGACCGATGCCAAGGAAAACCGCATCATGATCCGCCTTCAGCGACGACAGCGACATCCCGTCCCCCAGCGCCTTGCCGCAATGCACGGCAATGCCGCCGATCTTCAGCAGCCAGTCGATTTCCCGCTCTGCAAAACGATCCACCGTCTTGTAGGCCGCGATGCCGAACACGTTCAGCCCGCCCGCCCTGGCCCGGGCATCGAAAAGATCGACCTCATGCCCGTGCATTGCCAGCCGGTGCGCGCATGACAGGCCCGCAGGCCCTGCGCCCACCACCGCCACGCTTTTGCCGGTCGCCGGGGCGCGTGTGAAGGGATGCACGCCGCCCTGCATCAGCGTATCGGTGGCAAATCGCTGAAGACGCCCGATTTCCACCGGTTTGCCCTCTGCCGTCTGGCGCACGCAGGCCTCTTCGCACAGCGTCTCTGTCGGGCAGACCCTGGCGCACATGCCGCCAAGAATATTCCGGGTCAGGATCGTCTTCGCCGCCTCTTCCGGCGTGCCAGTCTGAATCTGTCGAATGAACATGGGAATATCAATAGCCGTCGGGCACGCCGTCACGCAGGGGGCGTCGTGACAAAAATAGCAGCGGTCGGCGGCAACTGCGGCCTCATGCGGTTCGCAAGGAGGATGCAGATCAGAAAAATTGTCCTGATATTGCCTGGCCGACAACCGGCCGGGCGCAATGCCTAGTGTCATCTGGCTGTTCGGCATCGGCGTCCTCCCTGCTGACATGTCATTGCCCGAATCTGCCACAGATCGGTTTTTTTATCAAATGGTAAATTTTTCGCTCATGCAGCCCGCAAGGCCCCCCGGCTGCGGCAAAAGCGATCAAACATTCACTTTCCACCACCTGCCGCCTGCCCTATAAACAGGAAAAATAGGGACAAGGCCCGTGGCAGGCGGGCGCAAGGCCGTTCGGGGATCACATGACAGCAAGTAAAACAGCAAGCAAACACGACGCTGATGTTGCCTTTGTCGAGGCGCTCGCCAGGGTTCTGTGTGAAAATGATCTGACCGAACTGCGGGTCAAACGGGACGGCGGGGACACTGGCAGCCTGAATGTCCGGGTCAGTCGCGGCGCGAATACGGCGGCGGATGTCGCGCCGCCTGCCCCGGCTTCTGCGGCAGCCCCGACGACAGCGCCCGGCGACAGCGACAGCGACGACCCCGCCCAACATCCAGGTGCCGTCACCTCGCCCATGGTCGGCACCGCCTATCTCGCCACGGAACCGGGCACCGCGCCCTTTGTCTCTGTGGGCGATCAGGTTGCCGAGGGCGACACCCTGATGATTGTCGAAGCCATGAAAACGATGAACCACATTCCGGTGCCAAGGTCCGGCACCGTAAAGCGCGTTCTGGTTGCCGATGGCGATCCGGTGGAATTCGGCGCGCCTCTGATGATCGTCGAATAAGGCGTGGCGCGGATGTTCGAAAAGATTCTCATCGCCAACCGGGGCGAAATTGCCCTGCGGGTAATCCGCGCCGCGCGCGAGATGGACATTCAGACCGTCGCGGTGCATTCCACGGCGGATTCCGACGCCATGCATGTGCGCATGGCGGATGAAGCGATCTGCATCGGCCCGCCCTCCAGCGCAGCAAGCTATCTGAACATCGCTTCGATCATCGCCGCCTGCGAAATCTCGGGGGCGCAGGCCGTGCATCCCGGCTATGGCTTCCTGTCCGAGAACGCCAATTTCGTGCAGGCGCTTGAAGATCACCAGATTGCCTTCATCGGCCCGACCGCGGAACATATCCGCATCATGGGCGACAAGATCACCGCCAAGGACACGATGAAACGCCTGGGCGTGCCTTGTGTTCCCGGCTCTGACGGCGGCGTGCCGGATTACGAAACCGCGCGCAAGGCCGCCGGGGAAATCGGCTATCCGGTCATCGTCAAGGCCACCGCCGGCGGCGGCGGACGCGGTATGAAGCTGGCCAATTCCGCCGACGAACTGGAAACCGCCTTTCGCACCGCCCGGGCCGAGGGCAAGGCCGCCTTCGGCAATGACGAGGTGTATATCGAGAAATATCTCGGCAGGCCCCGGCATATCGAGGTGCAGGTTTTCGGCGATGGCAAGGGCGGGGCCGTCCATCTGGGCGAACGCGACTGTTCCTTGCAGCGCCGCCACCAGAAGGTGTTTGAAGAGGCCCCCGGACCGGCGATCACCCCTGAAATGCGCGCCGGAATCGGCAGGGTCTGTGCGGATGCCGTCGCGTCCATCGACTATATCGGCGCGGGCACCATCGAATTTCTTCATGAAAACGGCGCGTTCCATTTCATCGAAATGAACACCCGCTTGCAGGTCGAACACCCGATCACCGAGGCAATATTCGGTGTCGATCTTGTCCGCGAACAGCTCCGGGTGGCGGCTGGCGAACCGCTTTCATTCACGCAGGACGACCTGATCATCAACGGCGCTGCCATCGAGGTGCGGATCAACGCCGAGCGCCTGCCCGACTTTGCCCCCTGCCCCGGCAGGATCACCCAATACCACGCGCCGGGCGGTCTGGGCGTGCGGATGGATTCGGCGCTTTACGACGGCTATTCGATCCCGCCCCACTATGACAGCCTGATCGGCAAGCTGATCGTCCATGGCCGCGACCGGCCAGAGGCGATCGCACGTCTGAGGCGGGCTCTGGGAGAGTTGATCGTGGACGGAGTCGATACCACCATCCCGCTGTTTCACGCGCTGTTGCAGGAACCGGACGTGCAGACCGGCAATTATGACATCCACTGGCTGGAAAAATGGCTGGAAACCGGTCTTCTGGCCCAGGTCTGAGCGGGGCCTGAGCGCACATGATGAGGCATCCGCGACGGCAGGGGCATGGCGGCACCCCGGCGCCCCCGGTTTCACCGACATGACGCCCCCGTTCACGGGATGCCCGGCATGACAACGCCCATCAGCCCGCATATTCTGCTGAGAGCCTGCGCGGCAGGCGTCTTTCCGATGTCCGAATCCGCCGAAGACACGGATATATTCTGGGTCGATCCAGAGCGGCGCGGCATCTTTCCCCTGGACGGATTTCACATTTCCCGCAGTCTCGCCCGCAGGATTCGGCGCGAAGAGTTCACGGTTCGGACAAATCGCGAATTCGGCGGTGTGCTGGATGCCTGCGCCGACCGGCCGGAAACCTGGATCAATGGCGCCATCAGGGCGCTTTATCTTCGCCTGCACGAAATGGGACACGCCCATTCTCTGGAAGTCTGGCGGCAAGAGCGCCTGATCGGCGGGGTATACGGCGTTACCCTTGGCGCCGCGTTCTTTGGAGAGAGCATGTTTTCACGCGAACGGGATGCCTCGAAGATCGCGCTGGCTTATCTGATCGACCACCTGCGCCGCGCCGGGTTCACGCTTTTCGACACCCAGTTCCTGACGCCGCACCTCGCCAGTCTCGGCGCGGTCGAGGTCAGCCGCGACACCTATCATGAAAAGCTGTACGCCGCCCTTGGTGATACCGCCGATTTCGATGCCCCGGCCCGCATCCCCTCTGGTCACGAGGTCGTGCAGCGCAACACCCAGACATCGTAGCGCCGGTGATCCATCGCGTTCAGCGCCGGGGAAGAGGCCAGCATCCAGCCCGCAAACAGGGCGTCGCCATCTTCGGTGATCTTCAGACTGGCATAGGCATCGCCCGAAGGGTTGCCGGTGGGATAACGGCATTCCTCCAGCATGACGTTCAGCGGTCCCAACCGCCCGCTTGCGCCATTGGACAACGCCAGATCAACAAGCTGCCCGTTCATGCGGTCCAGCCCGCGCAGGATCGCCCCATCGGCAGCGGTCGCCAGTTCGTAATTCTGCGCAAATGCCGGGGAAGAGAGCACCAGCAGGGCCGAAAGCGCACATTTCATTGGTCTCATTGGTCTCATTCGTCCGAATTGCTTCCTGACATGAATTTGGCCAGCAGCGCAATCAGGCCCACAGCGCCCTGGGTGTCCTCGATCTCGGCTCCGGGTTCGAGGTTTTCAGGCGATCCGCCCGGCAATATCTCCATGTAATTTCCGCCCAGCAGCCCCTCGAAAGAGATTTGCGCCCGACTGTCATCGGGGATCGCAATACCTTCGCGGATGCGCAGAACCGTATCCGCACGATAGGTTTCGGGGTTCAGTTCCAACCCCGTCACGGCACCGATCTTCACCCCGGCCAGACGAATATCGGTGCCGACGAAAACACCTTCGGCAGATCGGAAACTTGCGCTCAGCTGGTATCCATCGCCATCCCTGGAATAACCGGTTGCCTGGCCGACATGGATCAGAAACCCCAGCGCCACGGCCAGCACTGCGCCACCCACCAGAACCTCTGCGGTGCTTTCGGACATCGTTTTACTCTGGCTGCCAGGCTTCGTAATCACTGCGCGGCTTTGGCGCCGCCCGGCGAATGGAACCAGCCGGGGCGTAGGCCAGCCCGGTCCCCGTCAGGTTTTCCCGATGCGGCTTTTCCCAGACCTTGTGCTTCAGCGGCGCCTTCGATGGCGGCTCGGCCCAGGTGAAATGCAGCCAGCCATGCCATTGTGGCGGAATCCTGCTGGCCTCGGGCGCATCCGCATAGACCACCCAGCGCCTTTTCCCGTCGCGGGTTTCGTAGAATACATTGCCCTGATCGTCTTCGCCGACCCTGACGCCCCTGCGCCAGGTGAACAGCCGCGTGCCCAGGGTCGAGCCATGATACCAGGTCAGCAGAGAAAGAATGGAGCGCATGAACACCTCCCGAACCATTGCCGCCATGTATGGCGCATCGGGGCCGGAAGGTCCAGTGGCGTGTGCGCCCGCACGCAATCGCCCGCAATCGCGATTACGGCAGTTTTTCGTCCACCTCGATTTCGATCTTCATGGCCGGGTCGATCAGCCCGGCCTCAATCATCGTTGCGGCGGGCGGATGCCCTCCGAACGCTGCCGACAGAAGCGGCCAGCACGGTTCGAAATCCGCCCGATCCGGCAGGATATATCGCACCCGCACCACATCGGCAAAGGCGGCACCCGCTTCTGTCAGGGCGCGTTCTATCGTGCCCAGGGCAATACGGCATTGCCCGGTCGCGCCTTCGGAAATTTTCCCGGTGGCATGATCCACACCGGTGGAACCCGACACGAACACCCAGCCATCGGCCACCACCGCCCGGCAATAGCCGACTTTCGGTTCATACTCCGATCCGGAACGGATGCGCTTCACGGGCATGTCCGCATCAGCCGGCGGTGCCCGTCTCGCCTTTCGCATCGCCATGAACCAACAGCGGCCCGGTGTCGGAAATCGCGGCCTCTTCATTCACCACAACCTCATCCACGCTGTCCATGCCCGGCAGTTCGAACATGGTGTTCAGCAGGATGTTTTCGAGGATCGAGCGCAGCCCCCGCGCCCCGGTCTTGCGCCCGATCGCGCGTTTGGCAATCGCTTTCAGCGCATCCTCCGTGAAGGTCAGCCTGGTGTCTTCCATCTCGAACAGCCGCTGATATTGCTTTATCAGCGCGTTCTTGGGTTTGGTGAGGATCGTGACCAGCGCGTCCTCGTCCAGATCCTCCAGCGAGGCAATCACCGGCAGACGGCCGACAAATTCCGGGATCAACCCGTATTTCAACAGGTCTTCGGGTTCGAGATCGGTGAAAATCTCACCCACGCCGCGATTGTCGTTTACCTTCACATCGGCCCCGAAACCCATGGCAGAGCCCTTGCCGCGCGCGGCGATGATCTTGTCCAGCCCGGCAAAAGCGCCGCCGCAGACAAAAAGGATGTCCGTGGTGTCAACTTGCAGAAATTCCTGCTGCGGATGCTTGCGCCCGCCCTGCGGCGGAACCGCGGCCACGGTGCCCTCCATCAGTTTCAGAAGCGCCTGCTGCACCCCCTCGCCCGAGACATCGCGGGTGATCGACGGATTGTCGGATTTGCGGGTGATCTTGTCCACCTCGTCGATATAGACGATGCCGCGCTGTGCGCGTTCGACATTGTATTCACTGGCCTGCAACAGCTTCAGGATGATGTTTTCCACATCCTCGCCCACATAACCCGCTTCGGTCAGCGTGGTCGCATCGGCCATGGTGAACGGGACATCCAGAATCCGCGCCAGCGTCTGCGCCAAAAGCGTCTTGCCGCACCCGGTCGGCCCGATCAGCAGGATGTTCGATTTCGCCAGTTCCACATCGCTGGATTTGGAGGCATGGTTCAAACGCTTGTAGTGATTGTGAACCGCCACCGACAGCACCCGCTTGGCAACCGGTTGCCCGATCACGTAATCATCCAGAACCGCGCAGATCTCCTTTGGCGTCGGCACCCCGTCAGCGGATTTCAGCCCGGCGGATTTCGTCTCTTCCCGAATGATGTCCATGCACAGTTCGACGCATTCATCGCAGATGAACACCGTCGGCCCGGCGATCAGTTTGCGCACCTCGTGCTGACTCTTTCCGCAAAATGAGCAGTAGAGGGTGTTCTTGCCGTCGCCGCCAAAGTTGTTCGCCATCTCAATCCTTCAAGGCTTTCGCCATTTACCTGTATCGCCCGCTTCCCCGGAACGCTGATGTCCCGGGGCCAGCCTAAGGCAGGGCACTTGCAAGCTCAATGTCAAATTCCATCCGATCAGGGCGTGATTTCGGAATCAATCTTCGGATTTCACGCGATTTGCGACGATTTCGTCGATCAGGCCCCACTCCCTCGCGGCTTCGGGCGACATGAAATTGTCACGCTCCAGCGCTTCGATGACCGCTTTCAGCTTCTGCCCGGTGTGTTTTACATAAATCTGGTTCAGCTGGTCCTTCAGTTTCTGCGTTTCCCGGGCGTGGATCATGATGTCGGTGGCCTGGCCCTGATACCCGCCCGATGGCTGATGCATCATGATCCGGGAGTTGGGCAGCGAAAAGCGCATCCCCCGCTCGCCCGCGGCCAGCAGCAGGGAGCCCATTGACGCCGCCTGTCCCACAACCAGGGTCGAGACCTTCGGCTTGATGTACTGCATCGTGTCGTAGACCGACAGGCCGGAGGTCACGACACCGCCGGGGCTGTTGATATACATGGAAATTTCCTTCGACGGGTTCTCCGCCTCCAGATGCAGAAGCTGGGCGACGATCAGGCTCGACATGCCATCGTGAACCGGACCGGTGATGAACACGATCCGTTCCTTCAGAAGGCGCGAGAAAATATCATAGGCGCGTTCCCCCCGAGAGGTCTGTTCGACCACCATGGGAACCAGGGTATTCATGTAGTGATCAACGGGGTCGTGCATGTCGGTCCACCTGTCTCTGTCGTCCCGTGAGATACCTGACGCGGGATACCTGACAGAGTCTTAGTTCCGCGCCCCGGCGCCTGCAAGGGGCGGATTGCGCATTTTGATCGCCGCCGCGCCATGTGCAGGCCGCATGAACACCGGGCGCGGATCACGGTTACGGCCCTGTCGCGAGATCATCGCCGGACCCGTCGGCAGACCCGGCGCGCATCTCCCTGGAAAAGAAGGTCGCCTGCGCCCGGCCATGATGCTTGGAGGCGTAAAGCGCGAAATCCGCATCTTTCAGCATGGTCTCTGCATCGGGCCTGTCATAGTCATCCGACGCGGTGATGCCGATACTGGCCGAAATGCGGCAATCCTGCCCGTTAAAGGGGATCGGCGCCTCCAGCCCCTCGATGATCCTCGTGGCGATGCCGCGCAGGTCGGCCCTGCCGGTAAGCCTCGGGAATACGATCACGAACTCATCGCCGCCAAAGCGCGCCACGGTATCGTCCACCCGCGTCTCGGCGATCAGCACTTCCGCCACATGCTGCAACACATGGTCGCCGGCGGCATGGCCCAGCGTGTCATTGACCTGTTTGAAATAGTCCAGATCAATGTGCATCAGGCCGAACGGATCGCCGCGTTGCGTATACCGGCCCAGAACGTGATCCAGCGCCCGGCGGTTCTTGAGCCCGGTCAGCGTGTCGGTAAACGCCTGCTCCTCCGCCGCGATCTTGGCGCCCTGCAAGCGCGTGTTCAGGCGCCTCAACTCATCCATCACGGCGGCTTTCGCCTCTACCAGATAGAGCATTTCCACGGTCAGGTCGGTGGGGTCGAAATCCCCCATCGTCAGACTGAATTCGCCCACCGCGTCCGGCGCGCCGATCCCGAAGGACAGGTTGACCAGCAAACGGTTCGACCCTGCAACCGGCACCGCCAGCGCCTTGAACCCGATCCTGGGATTGGGCAGGTATCGCAGGCGCAGGCGCTTGCCCGCGCAACCGGAGATCACGCCATATGTCGTCTCTGTCCGGGGCCGGCTCAGCTGAAAGATGTCGGGAAAATCCCTGCCCCGAATATCCGTATCCGGGTTCAGCTTTTGCAGCGTCGGTCCGGCGTGCAGGATTTTCCCGGTGTCGTCCAGCAGCACGTGCATCGGCATCAGCCGGTCCAGCCAGTCGGTACTCAGCGCACAATCACAAGCCATGCGTCACTCCACCCCGCCGGCAAGACGAAAGCTGCGCCCTTCCGTAAAGCGCGCCTCGGCAACGATGATCTCGATCTCCTCTCCTTCGCCCTGCTGCGCCTCACGGAATTCCAGAAACACCAGCGCGCCGTAATCATCGGCCATGCCGCGCAGAACCCCGATCACCACATGCCCGAAATCCTGATGGTCCCACAGGCATCGCAGCAGAAACCGGCCATGCCCGCAATCGCGCAGAACCAGCCGCGGAAATTCCAGGTCCGGCACCGCCATGCGCACGCGATCCGGCAGTTCTTCCAGCGAATGCAGAAACTCCTCGAAGTTTTCGCCGCCAAAGCGCAGCAGACGCCGCACCGCCGCCACGTTTTCATGCGACACCAGATAAGCCCCGAGATTCTGGAGAAAATCGCCCCGTTCCTGGCCAAGCAGACCAACCGCAGCATCCGTGACCGCATAGGTCAGGCCGTCATCATAGCGCAGCATCGCCTCAAAACCCGGAGCGCCAAGCCCCGCCAGTTCCGCCACATTGCGCCAGGTGTCACTGCCATAGGTGTCGCGGACAAAACACTGTATGGAACGATTCAACAGGCCATGCATCCTTGCCCTCCCCGGCTGGAGCGAAGGCTAGGATCGAGGGGTTAACATCCCCCTTAAGGTTCAGGGCTGAATGAAGATTTCCGAGTTTCCGACCGACAGTATCCTGACGCCGGACGGGCGGGTGTCGGCGACCCCCGCCCGGATGGCGTCAATGATCGACGCATCCGCAAACGCCCCCGCCTCGCGCATCAGATCGCGCAGCGAATGGTCGATGCGATAGCCGCCATCCGGCGTCTGCACCATCGCGAACATCTGCACCGGGCCATCGCCCGGCATAAACAGCGCCAGATATTCGCGCCCGACCGCTGTCGGCACCAGATCAGCCGCGACAATCACGCATCCGGGGGCGCCTTCGGGCGTCTTGCGCAGACATCCTGCCTGCATTTGACGAAGCTGCGGGGGCGGGATGTCATCCAGAACCCGTGCGGGCAGGGTGGCGGCCGCCCCGCCGGGCACCCCGTAGACAGGCATTGACGAGTGCAAACCGGAATGCTCCCGCTGCGCCGCATCGTTTCCGACTGCGTTTCCGACTGCGTTTCCGGCCGCGCGCCGGAATTCAGAGGGGCTTTCCGCAGCCTCAAGCGCCGCCAGAAGCTGTTGCAGCCGCCCGGCCTCCGGGTGGTCCGTCATGGTCGAAAGCCCTGCAATCGCCGCCGCACCGGCAAGCCCCCAATGATGGCGGATTGTCCAGATGTCCAGCGCCCCGGCACCCGTCCGGCCGGACTCGAACCGCGAAAGCTGAGAGCGCACAGACATTTCCTGAACATTCAGAACCGGCGACAGGAACAGCGCCGCCAGCGCCAGAACCCCGAGCGCAAGATAGACATTGGCAGTGCGAATGCGCCGCATCCACGCGGCTTTCGGGAACACCGCAAAGGCGTAACTCAACGCATAGGCCAGAATCGCGACACCCATGATCGCCGCCGCGAAACGATCCGGCGTCCAGCCATACTGATCGACCCGCAGCCAGACCGCATAAAGCGCGAGCCCCGCAATCACCGGGGTCATCGCCACCAGGGCCTGCACGCCCCCGCGCATCATGGGGGACTGCACCGCATCCCCGTCATTGCGGTCCACGGCGGCAGAGATCAGCGTGATCGACCCGATCGCGATCGCCATCAGCGTCGCGGCGGCGGACAGCCCGCCAAACAGCCCCGACACCCCCCTGAACGGCAGCGCAAGGATGAAGACCGCCACGACGACAAGGAACACCGGCAGAAGCAGCCTCAGAAAACGCAACAGCAGAAACGGCGTTACATAATCCGGCAGTTCATCCAGCACCGCCAGGGCGACGCCCAGCACCGCGCCGGTCATGATGTATGGCGCCGGGTCAATCCTCAGCAGAACCTCGATGATTTCCACCCCGACAAGCTGTAGCAGGGCGTCGCTCAGGCGGACCACGCCCCAGAACACGGCCACGAACAGCCACCCGGCGGCGTAACGCATGACGATGGACCAGGCATGATCGAACAGCGCCTCGTAATCGCGCCAGTTCCCCGCCATCCTTTCCCGTGCGATCATGAACGGCAGCGGCAATGCGACCAGCACAAGGAACGCAATGACAGGATGCCCGGTTTGCAGGAAATCCTCCCGCTGCCCGAACCGGAAACCCGCCATGAACAACAGGACAGATGCCGGAACCGCGACAATCGCGGCGGCGCGCACCGCACGGCGAAACCGCAGCGGCCCGATCAGCGCCAGCAAGGAACCGAAAAAGGCCAGCGTGAACGCGAACAACAGCGTATACAGGCGCGAATTCGTGATCACCTCGTCGAGGTAATCAATGAGCAGCCACAGGCTCAGCCCTGCGAGCGCCCCCAATATCACCATGACAATACGGTTGTTCGTCGCCTCGTTTTCACTATCCGAACGCATGTCAGTCACTCCCCATATCCTTGATACGAGTGTAATGCCCTGGCCGCAATCCCGCCAGACGCCTTCGCGGTTCAGAAGTCGGTGGGCGCGCCGCCCTCTTTCTTGCGCCGGGCGACAAATGCCTGCAACTCCTCGCGAACCGCCTCATCCATCGGTGGCGCCTCAAACTCGTCCAGAATGTCCCTGAAGATACGATGGGCGCGCTCTGCCGTCCAGATACCGCCCGCATCTTCCCAGGCTTCATAATTGCGCCAGTCGGACAGGAACGGCTGATAAAATGCTGCCTCGTACCGGTCCTGCGTGTGCTGGGCGCCAAAGAAATGGCCGTCATTGCCCACATCCCGGATCGCCCCCAGGGCTATGTCGTCCGGCGTGGTGGCGGTGATGGCCGGTTCGAAATACCGCTGGATCTGCTGGAGTATCTCGCAATCCATGACAAACTTCTCGGGGCTGGCGATCAGCCCGCCTTCCAGCCAGCCCGCAGCGTGATAAACCATGTTGGCCCCCGCCTGAACCGCCGACCACAGCGAATTCGATGTCTCCCAGACCGCCTGCCCGTCCGGCACGTTCGAGGTACAGACCCCCGAGGCCCGCATCGGCAACCCGTAAAACCGCGTCAGTTGCCCGGTCATCTGGGTCGCGCGCATGTATTCCGGCGTGCCAAAGGCAGGCGCGCCCGATTTCATATCGACGTTCGAGGTAAAGGTGCCAAACACGCAGTTCGCCCCCGGCCGGATGTATTGGGCAAGGGCGATGGCGACAAGCCCCTCCGCCAGCGATTGCGCGACTGCGCCCGCCATCGTCACCGGCGCCATGGCCCCGGCCAGCGTGAAAGGCGTCACCACCAGCCCCTGATTGCGCCGCGCCAGCCGCATCCAGCCATCCAGCATCGGCTGGTCATGCTTCAGGGGCGAAGTGGAGTTGATGTTGGAATACATGTGCGGCCCGGCCTCGAATTCCTCATCCGTCAGGCCGCCCGCGATCCGCACCATCTCCATCACATCCTCGACCCGTTCCTTGCCGAGGCAATAGGCATGTGCCACCTTGTCCGTCAGCGTCAGCTTGTCATAAAGCACGTCCAGATGCCGGACCGAGGCGTGAATGTCCACCGGCTCCACCGGATAGCCCCCGGCAACATGGATACAATTGAAATACTGGGTCAGTTTCAGCAGATTCCGGCACTGTTCACGATTGCCGGGCATCTTCCTGCCCAGTTCCATATCCCAGTAATTCGGCGGGCTGGAGACATTGACGAAAACAACATTCCTGCCGCCGATGGTCAGGGCGCGATTCCTGTTGCGCGGGGTGATGGTGAATTCCGACGGCGCCCTGGCAACCAGTTCCATCACCATCTCGCGCCCCATGCGCACATTGGCGCCGTTGATGATACAGCCCATTTCCCTGAAGATCGCCAGCGCCTCTTCGTTCAGGATCTCGATCCCGATCTCTTCGAGAATGCGCATCCCGCCATCGTGAATCGCCTGCACTCCATCGTCGTCCAGAGGCTCCACCGGGCGGTCGGGATTGTATGGCATACGCCATGGCATCTGCTCGATCGTGGTGGCGGCAGTACGACGCGCATTGCCTGCGCGGCCCCCGGACCGGCGACGACGTGGGGTATCTGGCATCGGAACCTCCCTCATTCGGGAATATCAAGCCTCTTCTCCGGAACAGGTTGGTGCCATTTTGCGACAAAACCTGTCGCTACACGATTCTGCGGGGTGAATTTCCCTAGCCGGGGGCGGAACCGGTTCAACCGGCTTCGTGCAAACCCAGCCAGCCCGGCAGATGGCCGATATCCGGCAGGACCGCATCGGCGCAAGGGGACAGTTCATCCCGGTCCGCAATGCCGGTCAGCACCGCCACGCCCGCCATCCCCGCAGCGCGCGCCGCAAGAAGGTCATGGGTACTGTCCCCGACCATCACGCAATCCGCAGGGTCCAGCCCGAACGTCCGCGCAAAGGCCAGCAACATGCCGGGTTCGGGTTTGGCGCCATGACCGCTGTCGAAACCGGCGATGAAGTCGAACCGGTCCGTCACGCCCAACTGCGCGATATTCGCCCGCGCAGGCGCTTCTGCATCATTGGTCGCCACGCCCAGACGCAACCCGCAGTCGGCAAGCCGGCCGAGCAATGCGGGCAGATCGACCACCTGCGCCAGCGGCGCCCCGGCCGCCAACCGGTTCATCCGCTCCAGCAGCCCGTCCCGCGAATATTCCGGTGCATGTGGATGGATCGCATCGGCAATTTCCCCCGGCGTTCCGGCAATCACCACACTATCGCGCATGAAACTGCACGCCTCGAAATCGAACCCGACAATCGCGCCCAGCCGCGTTGCCCCCACGACATCGCCGCCGGTGAGTTCAAGAAAGAGACGCCGGGCCCAGACCGACCAGGTTCCGGCAAAGGAAAAAAGCGTGCCGTCCTTGTCGAACAGAATGCCGCGATACCGTGTCATCACCGTGCCCCTGACAAAGTGCCCCTGACAAAAAAGGGATCGGTAAATTCTTTGCCGCGGCTCCGCAAGCCCGATCTGCGCCATCACCGGAAAATCCGGCCCCCCTCCCCCGGCCCCCGGAAACACCGGCGGCAACGCTTCATCCGCAGTCGGCAAGCTCATTGATTTCAGTTCGGGCTTCCTGGCAGCAGTCAGTGTCATGGCCATGCTTCAAGGCTTTTCTCAAGAATTTGTTAACATTTCTCGCGCACACAAATAAATAAATAATGAAAGTTTGCTAAAATTCTGGGGAAAATCCAATGCCGGGTCGCATCCTACTTGCAGATGGTGACGGTACGAACGGGGCAGTTTTGCGCCTGAAACTCTGCGCTGCCAGCTATGATGTGACAGAGGTACGCAGCGGCGAACATGCCCTGTCGCACGCCCGCAACGAACGGCCCGATGTGATCGTTCTGGATGCGAATCTGCCGGGCCTTGACGGCTACGCGACCTGCGCCAGGTTCAGGGCTGACCCGGAATTTTCCGGCGTCCCGATCATCATGATGGTCGAGGCGGAGGACACCGCAAACCGCCTGCGCGCGCTCGAAGCGGGTGCCGATGATTTCATCGTCAAACCTGCGGACGAGTTGATCCTGCTGGCCCGCATCCGCAGCTTTCGCAAGGCCAGGGGAACGCTGGATGAGCTTGAAATCAGGGCCGCGACCTGCCAGGCGATGGGCCTTGGCGAACCCCGGACAGAATTCGCGCAACCTTGCCGGGTCGGCCTGATCGCCGGCGACTCGAGCCGCGCACAGAAGTGGACAGGCGAACTCGGGCATGTGCCCGCAGGCAGTGTCGATATGCTTGAACCGGAAGATCCGCTCGGCTGGACCCGCCCCGATCAGTGCCCGGACGTTCTTGTCGTCGCCGGCGACCTTCAGCGTCCGGACGAGGGATTGAGCCTTTTGTCGGAATTGCGCAGCAGCCCGAACACCCGTTATTCGGCCATCATCGTGGTGCTCAGGCCAGGGGCGCAGCAGCAGGCGGTGCTGGCGCTGGATCTGGGCGCCAGCGACCTGATGTACGAAGACTTCCTGCCCGGCGAACTGGCGCTCCGCATCAAGGCGCAGGGAAAACGAAAGCAGCGGGACGATCTGCTGCGCAAGAAGGTGGATGACGAACTGAGACTCGCCGCCATCGACCCGCTGACGGAACTGTACAACCGCCGCTACGCCCTGGCCCATCTGCGTCGCATCGCAACCCGTGCCCACCGGTCGCGGCGCAATTTCGCCGTCATGATCGTGGACATTGATCACTTCAAGAACATCAATGACAGGTTTGGCCACGGGGCGGGCGACACGATCATTCGCGATGTCGCCAATCGCCTTCGACAGAACCTCCGCGCGGGCGACCTTCTGGCCCGGATCGGCGGGGACGAGCTTCTGGCCGTCCTCCCCGACGTGACCGGGAAAGAGGCGCATCGGATCTCCGAACGGCTGCGAGATGCGGTCGAATGCCTGCCCTTCGCAACACGACCGGGCACCGCAGGGATTGGCGTCACCGTGTCGGCAGGCGTTGCGATGGGGGGCGGCGATGCGGATATTGATGCGCTGATGAGGCAGGCCGACCGGGCGCTTTACAAGGCAAAGAACAACGGGCGCAACCGGGTCAGATTCGCCTCGGAAATGGGATTCCGCTGAACATCCGGCGAATGGCTCTGCGGCTTCGGGCGTTTTTTCTCCGGTCTGGATACGGGGGTAATGTTCTGTGCGGGTAATGTTCTGGTAACTGTATCTGCCCTAACTTCCGAGACCGACGAATCCTGTTTGCGTGTGTTTCGGCATTCCGGATGTGCGGTTTCTGGGCAGGGGATACTGTTGTGAAGGTGACGCCGGTTCTTCTTTGCGGTGGCTCGGGCACGCGGCTGTGGCCGTTGTCGCGCCGCAGCTATCCGAAGCAGTTCGTCCCGCTGATCGCCGGGGAGAGCCTGTTTCAGCAAGCCGCGAAGCGGACCTGCGGCAACGGTTTTCAGGCCCCGGTCGTCGTGACGGGGGAGGATTTCCGCTTCATCGTCCTGAAACAGCTCAGCGATGCGGGGATCAGGGCGGGCGCGATCCTGGTTGAACCGTCGCCGCGCAATACCGGCCCGGCGGTTCTGGCCGCCGCCCTGCAACTGGCCGGGGCGGAGCCTGACGCGATGATGCTGGTGGCGCCGTCCGACCATGTGATCCCGGACGCTACGGCTTTCCGGACGGCGGTGGCGCGCGGGGCGCCGGTGGCGGAAAGCGGGCACATCGTGACGTTCGGCGTCACCCCCACCCGCGCGGAAACCGGCTATGGGTGGCTGGAACTGGCGGCCAGGCCGAATGGCGCGCCGGTTCCGCTGACCCGGTTTGTCGAGAAACCCTGCCGCGCCCGGGCAGAGGAAATGTTCATGTCCGGCAACTGCCTGTGGAATGCCGGGCTGTTTCTGTCCAGGGCGTCGCAACTGGTCGCCGCGATGAAGGAACATGCCCCGGAACTTGTCGCGCCGGTCTGTGCGGCTGTCGATGAAAGAAAGGCCGATTCCGGTTTCGTCCGGCTGGATGCCAGGGCCTGGGAGGCGGTCAGCGACGTTTCCATCGACCGCGCGGTGATGGAAAAGGCGCGGGGCCTGCATGTGGTGCCGTTTGACGCAGAGTGGTCCGATCTCGGCGGTTGGGATGCGGTTGGCGCACAGATGGAACCCGATGCTCTGGGCGTGGCCACCGCGGGACCGGCGACGGCGATCGACTGTCGCGATACGGTGCTGCGTTCGGAATCCGGGGATCTGGAGATCGTCGGGATCGGCCTGAAGGACGTGATCGCCGTTGCGATGCCGGATGCGGTTCTGGTCGCCGACAGGTCCCGGGCGCAGGATGTCGGGCTTGCGGTATCGGCGCTGAAAAGCAAAAGCGCCCGGCAGGCGGACACCTTTCCCCGCGACCATCGCCCCTGGGGCTGGTTCGAGACGCTGGCCCTGTCGGAGCGTTTTCAGGTCAAGCGGCTGGTGCTCCATCCCGGCGCGGCCCTGTCACTCCAAAGCCATGTGCACCGGGCCGAGCACTGGGTCGTGGTTTCCGGCACCGCACGGGTCACGGTGAATGACACCTCAAGGCTGGTGTCCGAAAATGAATCCGTATATGTGCCGCTGGGGGCCAGACACCGCCTTGAGAACCCGGGAAAGGTCGCGATGGTTCTCATCGAGGTTCAGACCGGCGCCTATCTCGGCGAGGACGACATCGTCCGATACGAAGACGCCTATGAGCGGGACTGAACATCACGAAGCGCCCCGGCGCAAGGCATGAAGATCGTGATTTCGGGCAGGTCGCGGCGAACACACCGGGCCCCCGACACACAGCCCCCGACCGGCAATCAGCCATCAGTCATCGTCGTCATCGCCGCCGCCCGGAAGGTTGAAGAAACTGTCGGCATCGACGGCCGCCTCCGGTTTGCCGTCCCCATCGCCGGATAGCGTAAAGGTTTCCAGACCCTCGATCGCGGTCGGTATCCTCGGCTCCGCCTCCATCGACAGCGACTGCGCGGTCGAAACCAGCTTGCGGCGTTCCTCGTCGCCCATCACGGCCGCAGCCTCGCGCGTTCCGGCGGCCTTCTGAACCACCAGATCAAGCTCCGACTGCCTGCACAGACCCAGCGCCACCGGATCAATCGGCTGGATGTTCCGGATGTTCCAGTGGGTCCGTTCGCGGAGCGACCGGATGGTCGGCCTGGTCGTGCCCACCAGGCCGGAAATCTGGCCGTCGCTCAGTTCCGGGTGGAACTTCACCAGCCACAGGATCGCCGCCGGACGGTCCTGCCGCCTCGACAGCGGCGTGTAACGCGGACCGCGACGCTTTTCCTCGCCGACCGCAGCGGGGTTGAACTTCAGCCTCAGCCGGTGCTGCGGATCGCTCTTCGCCATGGCGATCTCCGCCGTGGTCAACTGGTTGTTGGCAATCGGGTCGAACCCCTTGACCCCCGCCGCCACATCGCCATCGGCAATGCCCTGGATCTCCAGTTCATGCATCCCGACAAAATCGGCGATCTGCCGAAAGCCGAGCGTCGTGTTGTCCACCAGCCAGACCGCCGTCGCTCTGGCCATGATCGGTTTGGCCATGGGGTTCTCCTTCACATACATCTTCATTGGCGTCCACAGGCTTTCCGTTATCGGGGAACGCGACAACTGTATAATCCCACCGAAAAAAAGAGAAAAGAGAAAACAGCAAGGCAAAACAGCACCGCACACAACACGCCCCACCCCCAACAACTTCTTCTCTGCCTAAATACTCAAAACGCGATTCCCCCTCGCAAGCCGGAGATCGTTTGCGTATAACCCGACGGAGCCACAGGGAGAGTCGCCTTCATGGCCGGAGAACCGTCACCTGTTGACACGGCCCGCCTTGCCGCCGCGAGACGCGCGGTGGAACATGTCGAAAGCGGGATGCGCGTGGGGCTTGGAACAGGCTCGACCGCCGCCTGGATGGTCCGGTGCTTGGGAGAGATGATTCGCAGGGATGGCCTGAGGATACAGGGTGTTCCGACTTCGCTCCGTACCGCTGAACTGGCGCGGCAGGCGGGGATCGACGTGATCACGTTGGATGAGGCGCGCCGGCTGGACATTACCATCGATGGCGCGGACGAGTTCGACGGCGAACTGAACCTCGTCAAGGGCGGCGGCGGTGCGCTGCTGCACGAAAAGATCGTGGCGACGGCATCGGATCTGATGGTGGCCATTGTCGATGCCGCCAAGGAGGTGAAGATGATCGGGGCCTTTCCCCTGCCGGTAGAGGTGATTCCGTTCGGCTGGCAAACCACCATGGCGCTGATCCGGAAGACGCTGATCGGCCTCGACATGCCGGGCCGCGAAACCACGCTGCGCCGGAACGGCGATACCCCCTTTGTGACCGATGAAGGCAATTTCATCGTTGATCTGCATCTGATGAATATCGGCGATCCACGGCAACTGTCGCTGAGCATCAACCGGATTCCGGGTGTTGTCGAGAATGGCCTGTTCATCGACATCTGCGACAGGGTCGTGATCGGCCACGGCGATGGACGGGTTGAACTGCGCAACAGGAAGGCCGCAACGGCGGCAAAGACGCGCATTGATTTCGCCGGGAACGAAACCCTCTTTTCCGACCTTTGAGAGCGAAGGACCGCCGGATGCCGTTTGACCATGACCTGTTCGTGATAGGGGGCGGCTCCGGCGGCGTTCGCGCCGCGCGTCTGGCCGCGTCCGAAGCAGGCGCCAGGGTGGGGCTCGCCGAAGAATACCGGATGGGCGGAACCTGCGTGATCCGTGGCTGCGTCCCCAAGAAACTCATGGTCCATGCGTCCGGTTATTCCGGGTCGTTCAAAGATGCCCGCGCCTATGGCTGGGATGTCACGGGGGGTGATTTCAACTGGCCCCATTTTCGCGGCAGGCTGGATGCGGAACTCGACCGGCTGGAAGGCGTCTATCGGGCGAATCTGAAAAAGGCGGGGGTCGAGGTCTTCGATGCCCGCGCCGTGCTGGAAGATGCCCACAGCGTGAGGTTTCCGACCGGACAGACCGTCACCGCCAGGCATGTTCTGGTGGCCACGGGCGGCGCGCCTTTCAAACCCGACCTGCCGGGGATGGAACATGCGATCACGTCGAACGATGTCTTCAGGTTGGAAGCCCTGCCGAAATCGGTTCTTGTGATCGGTGGCGGCTTCATCGCCTGCGAAATGGCCTGCATCCTCAACGGGCTCGGGGTGAGGGTCACTCAATTCTATCGCGGCGATCGGATCCTGCGTGGTTTTGATGACGAGGCGCGGGGCCATGTCGCCGAACTCATGATCGGGCGCGGTGTGGACCTGCGTCTGGGCAGCGATGTTGCAAGCATCGAGAAGACCGATGCCGGACTGAGGGTCATCGGCGCCAATGGCGCCGCAGACACCCATGAACAGGTGCTCTGCGCCACCGGACGCAAGCCGAACACCGCCGGAATCGGGCTGGAGGACGCCGACGTGCAACTGGGCCGTCGCGGTGAAATCGTCGTCGATGACTACTCCCAAACCTCGGCGCCGTCGATCTATGCGGTGGGCGATGTCACGAACCGCATCAACCTGACCCCGGTCGCGATCCGCGAAGGGGCCGCCTTTGTCGAGACCGTTTTCAAGGGCAACCCGACGAAGCCGGATCACGAACTGGTCGCCAGCACCGTGTTCACGCAGCCCGAACTGGGGACTGTCGGGCTGACCGAGGAACAGGCGCGGGAGAGAGAGCCGGTGGAGGTCTACTGCACTTTCTTCAGGGCCATGCAGCCAGCCTTTGCCGGGCGCGATGATCGGGTAATGATGAAACTGGTTGTCTCGCGGGCCACGCGCAGGGTGCTGGGCTGCCATATCGTGGCCGAACACGCCGGAGAGATGATCCAGCTTGCGGGCATCGCCGTGAAGATGAGCGCGACCAAGGAGGATTTCGACCGCACGGTTGCCGTTCATCCGACAATGGCCGAAGAACTGGTGACAATGAAGACGCCGAGCCGGGTGACTTGAATTTCCGCGAACCCGGAACCATTTTAACCGTAGCGATACGCAAATCAGGAAAGGGGCCGACCCTTATGGCAGGAAATCATGGCAGGAAATGAGGGCGGCCCCTGGGGCGGCGGGGACAACCGGGGCGGACGCGATGACCGCGATGATAGCGGTCATGAAAATCAGGGCGGTCGCCGCCCCGGCGGTGATCGCCCGCAGATACCCGAAATCGAGGAAATCGTGAAAAAAGGCCAGGAACAACTGCGCGTGCTGATGGGCGGGCGCGGCGGACGCGGCGGCAACGGCTCTTCTGGCGGCGGACGCAGGGGTGGCCCGCGTCTCAGCCGGGGCATGATCGGCCTGGGCGTCCTGATCGCCTTCGCGCTCTGGGCGTTCGCATCCCTCTATACCGTGAAGCCGGAGGAAGAATCGGTGGAACTGTTTCTCGGCAAATACTCCTCGACCGGCAATTCGGGTCTGAACTTTGCCCCCTGGCCCCTTGTGACGGCAGAGGTGCTTCCGGTGACGCGCGAACAGTCCGAGGATATCGGCGTCGGGCGCGGCGGCGACAGCAACGGTCTGATGCTGACCACGGACGAGAACATCGTCGATATCGACTTTCAGGTCGTCTGGAACATCAACGATCCCGCGAAGTTTCTGTTCAACCTGGCCGATCCGCAGCAAACCGTGCGATCCGTGTCAGAGGCGGCGATGCGGGAAATCATTGCGCGCTCCGAACTTGCGCCGATCCTGAACCGCGACCGCGGCCTGATCGAACAGGATGCCTTTAACCTCATTCAATTGACACTGGACAGTTACGATGCCGGTATCAACATCGTTCGGGTGAACCTCGACAAGGCGGACCCGCCGCGCGAGGTGATCGACAGTTTCCGCGAGGTGCAGGCGGCGGAACAGGAACGCGACCGTCTGGAACGCCAGGCCGACGCCTATGCCAATCGCGTCCTTGCCGGCGCGCGGGGTGAGGCGGCGCAGGTTCTGGAAGAGGCCGAAGGCTATCGCGCGCGGGTCGTCAACGAGGCGGAGGGCGAGGCCAGCCGCTTTACCGCCGTCCTGACCGAGTACCATCTGGCGCCCGAGGTCACGCGCCGCAGGCTGTACATCGAAACGATGGAACGGATACTTGGCGATGTTGACAAGATCATCCTGGACCAGAGTTTGGGCGGATCGGGCGGACAGGGTGTCGTTCCCTATCTGCCGCTTAACGAGCTGCGTCGCAGCGGGGGGAACAACTGATGCGCAAGTCAACCTTTTTTCTGCCGATCCTGGTGGTTGTGATCGCCATCGGTCTGTCGTCGCTTTTCATCGTCGATGAACGGGAAAAGGCGCTGGTCCTGCAATTCGGCCAGATCAGGTCGGTCAAGGAAGAGCCGGGCCTGGCTTTCAAGATTCCCTTCATTCAGGAGGTCGTGCGCTACGATGACCGCATCCTGTCGCTCGACACGCCCTTCATCGAGGTCACGCCCTCGGATGATCGACGCCTTGTCGTCGATGCCTTCGCCCGTTACCGGATCAACGATGTCGTGCAGTTCCGTCAGGCTGTGGGCGTTGGCGGCATCCGGGCGGCCGAGGATCGTCTTGCCTCGATCCTGACCACCCAGACGCGCGCGGTTCTGGGGTCGGAAGGCGTGACCTCCAACACCATCCTGTCGGAAGGCCGGGCCGCGTTGATGGTGCGCATCCGCAACCTGTCGCAGGCGCGGGCGCAGGATCTGGGTCTGGATGTCATCGACGTGCGCCTGAAGCAGACCAATCTGCCGGAACAGAACCTTGAGGCGACGTTTGCGCGGATGCGCGCGGAGCGGGAGCGCGAGGCAGCGGATGAAATAGCGCGTGGCGAAGAGGCGGCGCAGCGGGTGCGTGCGCAGGCCGACCGGACAGTGGTGGAACTGGTGTCCGCAGCGCGGCGCGAAAGCGAGATCGCCCGGGGCGAAGCGGATGCGGAGCGCAGCCGCATCTTTGCCGGGGCGTTCGGCGCCGATCAGGATTTCTTCAGATTCTATCGCTCGCTCTCTGCCTACGAGCGGGCGCTGAAGGGCGAGAATTCGACCCTGGTGATCACCCCCGACAGCACGTTTTTCGAATTCCTCGACGATGAGGACGGACCTCAGTGATGCTCCTCCCGGTTCGGGCCTGAGGCGGTTTCGCGCCGGCCCCCTCACGGCCCCTTCACGGCGATGTCATCGCTGTTGCGCCCTGCGGTGTTGAATATCCGCGCGCGCGACCAATATCAGGGCAGGACGGTTTGCCCCGAACCCGGTTCGCACAGACAGGGAGAGTGCAGTGAAATACCAGGCGACAGCGGCCCGCACCGGGCCGACATCCCCCCATGCCGGATTGCGGGTCATCCTGCCGGTGCTGGCCCTTGCGATCCTTCAGGCCATGGCGGCGCCCCTGCGGGCCGCCCCCGACAGTTTCGCCGATCTGGCCACAAGGGTCAGCCCCGCTGTTGTCAATATCACCACATCGACGAACGTGGCGGTGCGCGGCGGTCCGCCTCCGCTGGCGCCGGAGGGCTCTCCGTTCGAGGATTTCTTCAACCGGAACGGGCCGGATGCCCCCCCGGCGCGGCGCAACCGGGCGCTGGGGTCCGGCTTCGTGATTTCCGGGGACGGGTTCGTCGTTACCAACAACCATGTGATCGAAGGCGCCGACGAGGTTCTGGTCGAGTTGTTCTCGGGCGTTGAACTGCCGGCCACGGTCGTCGGCACCGACCGCAACACCGATATTGCGCTTCTGAAGGTCGAGAGCGATGAGCCGCTGGCGTTCGTGCCCTTTGGCGACAGCGACACGGCGCGCGTGGGCGACTGGGTCATGGCCATGGGCAACCCGCTGGGTCAGGGCTTTTCCGTGTCCGCAGGGATCGTGTCGGCGCGCGGTCGCGCCCTGTCCGGGGCCTATGACGATTTCATCCAGACCGACGCCGCCATCAATCGCGGCAATTCCGGCGGCCCGCTGTTCAACATGGAGGGCGAGGTCATCGGCGTGAACACCGCGATCCTCAGCCCCAATGGCGGCTCGATCGGGATCGGATTCGCGATGTCCTCTGCGGTGGTGGAGCCGGTGATCGCCCAGCTCGGGGAGTTTGGCGAAACCCGTCGCGGCTGGCTTGGCGTGCATATTCAGGACGTTACCGACGACGTTGCCGAGGCGCTGGGGCTGGAAAAGGCCGCCGGCGCGCTTGTGACCGACCTGCCCGAAGGCCCGGCGGCGGAAGCCGGGATCGAGGCGGGCGATGTCATTGTCGCCTTCGACGGGCGCGAGGTCGCCGATACCCGCGATCTGGTGCGCAGCGTCGGCAATGCCGAGGTCGGCAAGGCGGTGCGCGTCGTGATCTTCCGCGACGGCGGCACCCGGACCCTTCTGATCACCCTGGGCCGCCGCGAAACGGCGCAGGGCCTGGAAGACGACACGGAAGACGACGCGCCGGTGAAACCTGTGCGCGCAGAGGTTCTGGGGCTGGTGTTGCAGGAACCGGGCGCCGACATGCGCGACAGCCTTGGATTGCCGGAAGATGCAACCGGCCTGATCGTCTCCGAGGTCGATCCGCAAACCCCGGCCTATTCCAGGGGCGTCCGTTCCGGCGATCTGATCACCGAGGCCGGGCAGCAGCCGGTGCGGACCGTCGGGGACATGAAGGCGCGGATCGAAGAGGCAAGGGAGGCCGGGCGAAAGTCGCTCCTGCTTCTGGTGCGCCGGGGCAACACCCCGCGTTTCGTGGCGCTGCCGCTGGATTGAAACCCGCATACCTGCACTGCATATCCCCACCGGATACCTTGGCGACATTGCACTTCCTGTCAGCAGGTTCATAAAATGTTCCTGTTTTCCGGTTGGCGACCCGGCCGGCATCCATTATCTGTTGACGGGCAGAGCAAGGGGCGAATATGGCTGAGTCGAAGAAGATCGAGGTGCGCGGCGCGCGGGAGCACAATCTCAGGTCCGTCGATGTCGATATTCCGCGCGATGAACTGGTGGTGATCACTGGCCTTTCCGGTTCGGGCAAGTCGTCTCTGGCGTTTGACACGATCTATGCCGAAGGGCAGCGGCGGTATGTTGAAAGCCTGTCGGCCTATGCGCGTCAGTTCCTTGACATGATGGAAAAGCCGGACGTGGATCATATTGCGGGGCTGAGCCCGGCAATTTCGATAGAGCAGAAGGCCACCAGCAAGAATCCGCGCTCCACGGTAGGAACCGTTACCGAAATCTATGATTATCTGCGGCTGTTGTTCGCGCGCGCAGGCACGCCTTACAGCCCGGCGACCGGCAGGCCGATCGAGGCGCAGCAGGTGCAGGATATGGTCGATCGCGTCATTGCCATGGAAGACGGCAGCCGCGCCTATCTGCTGGCCCCGATCATCCGGGACCGAAAGGGCGAATATCGCAAGGAGTTCGCCGAACTGCGCAAGCAGGGTTTCCAGCGCGTCAAGGTAGATGGTGAATTTCATGAACTGGATGAGCCGCCGACGCTCGACAAGAAATTCCGCCATGATATTGATGTGGTTGTTGACCGTCTGGTGGTGCGCGAAGGCATGAAGACACGGCTGGCGGATTCTTTCCGCACGGCGCTTGATCTGGCCGACGGGATTGCCGTGCTGGAAACCGCGCCGCGAGAGGGGGAGGGAGAGCCGGAGCGGATCACCTTCAGCGAAAACTTCGCCTGTCCCGTATCGGGCTTCACGATTCCGGAGATCGAACCGAGGCTGTTTTCCTTCAACGCCCCTTTCGGCGCGTGTCCGTCCTGCGATGGCCTGGGGGCCGAGCTTTTCTTTGACGAGCGGCTGGTGGTGCCGGATGCGACGCTGAAACTCCGCGATGGCGCGCTGGCCCCGTGGCGAAAGGGCAAATCGCCGTATTTCCTGCAAACCATCGAAGCCATCGCGCGGCATTTCGAGTTTGACGCGAACACCCCGTGGAAGAACCTGCCCGCCCATGTGCAGCAGGTGTTTCTGTATGGCTCTGGCGAGGAGGAGATCAGGTTCCGCTATGACGACGGCGGGCGGGTCTATGAGGTGACGCGCCAGTTCGAGGGCGTAATTCCGAACATGAAGCGTCGCTACCGCGAGACCGACAGCACCTGGATTCGTGAAGAGTTCGAGAGGTATCAGAACAACCGGCCGTGTGGCGATTGCGGCGGCTTCCGGTTGCGCGCCGAGGCGCTGGCGGTAAAGATCGCCGCCCTTCACATTGGTGAAGTCGTGCAGATGTCGATCAGGGAGGCGCTCGCCTGGTGCGAAACGGCGCCGGAGCATCTGACCGCCCAGAAAAACGAGATTGCCCGCGCGATCCTGAAGGAAATTCGCGAACGCCTTGGCTTTTTGAACAATGTGGGGCTGGAATATCTGACCCTCGCCCGGAATGCCGGAACGCTGTCGGGCGGCGAGAGTCAGCGGATCCGGCTTGCCAGCCAGATCGGATCCGGGCTGACGGGGGTGCTTTATGTGCTCGATGAACCCTCGATCGGTCTGCATCAGCGTGACAACGGGCGATTGCTGACGACGCTGAAAAACCTGCGGGATCAGGGAAACACCGTGATCGTCGTGGAACATGACGAGGAGGCGATCCGCACCGCGGATTTCGTGCTGGACATAGGGCCGGGGGCGGGGGTGCATGGCGGCCGGATCATCGCCAGGGGAACCCCGGAAGAGATTGCGGCCGAACCGGCCTCGATCACCGGGCAGTACCTGAACGGCGTGCGCAGGATTGCCGTTCCAGCCAACCGGCGCAAGGGAAACGGCAAGGTCGTGGAGGTGCGCAAGGCAACCGGCAACAACCTGAAAAAGATGAATGCCGGCTTCCCGCTGGGCACGTTTCTGTGTGTGACCGGCGTTTCCGGCGGCGGCAAATCCACGCTGACCATCGAGACGCTGTTCAAGACCGCTTCGATGCGGCTGAACGGGGCGCGCCAGACACCCGCGCCATGCGAAACGATCAGGGGGCTGGAGCATCTGGACAAGGTCATCGACATCGACCAGCGGCCTATCGGGCGGACGCCGCGCTCCAACCCTGCCACGTATACCGGGGCTTTCACCCCGATCCGGGACTGGTTCGCCGGTTTGCCCGAGGCGCGGGCGCAGGGCTACAAACCGGGGCGCTTCAGCTTCAACGTGAAGGGTGGCCGGTGCGAAGCCTGCAAGGGCGACGGGGTGATCAAGATCGAGATGCACTTTCTGCCCGATGTGTATGTCACCTGCGAAACCTGCAAGGGCGCGCGCTACAATCGCGAAACCCTGGAAATCAGGTGGAAGGGCAGATCCATCGCGGACATTCTGGACATGACGGTCGAGGACGCGCAGGCGTTCTTCAAGGCCGTGCCGTCGATCCGCGAAAAGATGGATGCGCTGATGCGGGTGGGGCTTGGCTATATCAAGGTGGGGCAGCAGGCGACCACGCTGTCGGGCGGCGAGGCGCAGCGGGTGAAGCTGTCGAAGGAACTGTCAAGGCGCGCGACGGGGCGGACGCTCTATATTCTGGATGAGCCGACGACGGGGCTGCATTTTGAAGACGTGCGCAAGCTGCTGGAAGTTCTGCACGAACTGGTTGAGCAGGGCAATTCCGTCGTCGTGATCGAACACAATCTGGACGTGATCAAAACCGCCGACTGGATCATTGACATAGGCCCCGAAGGCGGCGATGGCGGCGGCAGGATCGTCGCCACCGGCACGCCGGAACAGGTGGCCGCAGAGCCGCGCAGCCATACCGGGCGGTATCTGAAGGAAATACTGCAAGCAAAACGGATGGCGGCGGAATAATTCCGCTACAACACCGAATGCCGGGCCCGGGCGCCACGTTCGATCGCCGCCCCGTGAAGGCGGTCTATGTTGAGGGCATAGCGGATTTCGGCAAGCATCTGCAATTCCGTTTCCTGCAAGCGGCCATCGGCGGCGGCAACGTCGCAGGCGAGGGCATAGGCGGTCTCGTAAAGTTTTTCGGGCAGCGCCTGGGTGACAAGACCCAGAAGAGCGTCAATCCCGTCTTCTTCTTCAAACAGGTCGAAAACCGCGGCGCTGACGGTTTTGACCCGACCGAATTCATAATTGGCGAAGATCGGCAGGTGGTTCACAATGCGCTCGATCGTGACAAGCTCGGACGTGCGGATGTTCTCATCCGCCGCAGATTCCGCGATCATCACCGCGACCAGCGCGTCCTGCGGGGAAAACGAGGAAAACGAGGAAATATTGGTGGTATCGACGTTCATCCGACCTGCCTCCGGCACTCCTGCCCACGCACAATATTGACGGCGACGGGCAGGGGCAATAGGAAGTTGCCCCGCCGGAAGGGTCCGGCCGACCTGAAAGAGAGTGACATGTCCGAACTTCGCGAAGCCGCATTAACGTCGAAAGCCTGGCCCCTGGAAGAGGCGCGCCGGGTTCTGAAGCGTTATAAAAAGGCCCCGCCCGAAAAGGGATATGTGCTGTTTGAAACCGGTTATGGCCCATCCGGCCTGCCCCATATCGGAACCTTCGGCGAGGTGGTGCGCACGACGATGATCCGCCGGGCGTTCGAACTGATTTCCGACATCCCGACCAGGCTGGTCTGCTTTTCCGACGATATGGACGGGATGCGCAAGGCGCCGGACAATGTGCCAAACCGGGAAATGCTGCTTGAGCATCTGCAAAGACCCCTGACCGCCGTTCCCGACCCGTTCGGGGAGTTCGAGAGCTTTGGCCACCACAACAACGCCATGCTGCGCCGGTTTCTCGATACCTTCGGGTTTGAGTACACGTTCATCTCGGCCACGGATTTTTACAAATCCGGTGCGTTCGACAAGGTATTGCTGCGCGCCGCCGAACGCTATGACGACATCATGAAGGTGATGCTGAAAACCCTGCGCGAGGAGCGCCGGCAGAACTATTCCATCTTCCTGCCGATCCATCCCGAAACAGGGCGCGTGCTTTATGTGCCCCTGACGCATGTGGCGGCGAAAGAGGGCACGATCACCTTCGATGACGAGGACGGGCGGGAATGGACCCTGCCGGTGACGGGCGGGCGGGTGAAGCTGCAATGGAAGCCCGATTTCGGGGCCCGCTGGGCGGCGCTCGGCGTGGATTTCGAGATGTATGGCAAGGATCATTCGACCAACACGCCGATCTACGACCGGATCTGCCGGATTCTGGGACGGAATGCACCGGAGCATTTTACCTATGAATTGTTCCTGGACGACAGGGGCGAGAAGATTTCGAAGTCGAAGGGCAATGGCCTGTCGATCGACGAATGGCTGGCCTATGCCTCGACCGAAAGCCTGTCCTGCTTCATGTATCAGAAGCCCGGGACGGCGAAGCGAATGCACTTCGACACGATCCCGCGGGCGATGGATGAATATCACCGGCAACTGCGCGCCTATCCGGGGCAGGATGCAGAGCAGAAGCTGAACAACCCGGTGCATCACATCCATGGCGGCGAGGCGCCGGAATCGAAAATGGTCGTGCCGTTCTCGATGCTGCTGAACCTCGCGTCGGTGTCTTCGGCGAATGACAGCGAAACGCTGTGGGGCTTTCTGCGCCGTTATGCGCCGGAAGCGCGCGCCGGGACGCATCCCGATCTGGATGCGGCGGTGGGATATGCCGTGCGGTACTACAATGACCTTGTGAAACCCGCAAAGCGTTACCGGCTGCCGACCGATCCGGAGCGCGCGGCAATGGAAGACCTGCTGGCATCGCTGAGGGCCTGGGATGGGCCGGCGGATGCCGAGGCGTTGCAAAGCGCGGTCTTCGCGGCCGGGCGCGGGCGGTTCGACCCGCTGCGCGACTGGTTCACCGCGCTTTATGAGGTGCTGCTGGGGGCAAGTCAGGGGCCGCGCTTCGGCGGGTTCATCGCGCTGTACGGCATCAATGAGAGCATCCGGCTGATCGAGGACGCGCTGGCGGGCAGGCTTGCCGAATGATCCGTACCTGCCCGGACCTGTGCGGAGAAGGGCGAAAGCCGCCCCTTTTCGCTTGGGCTTCCGCCGCGCTGTGCTAGGCTGGCGCGAAAACAGGAGGGCCGGATGCCGACCATCACCAAGAACACCCCGCACCAGACTGTCATCACCACCTTCGAGGTCACGCCCGGCACCTGCCAGGATCTGGTGGACATGCTGGTTGACGCCTATGAGGCATTCATTTCCGGACAGCCGGGGTTTGTCGGTGCCGGGCTTCATGTCAACGACGCGCAGACAAGGATCGCGAACTATTCGCAGTGGCAAAGGCGCGAGGATTTTCTGGCCATGCTGCGCACTGCCGAAATGCGTGAGCGCAATCGCAGGATGAACGCGCTGTGCAAGAGCTTCGAGCCGGTGATGTACGATGTGGTCGAAAGTTTCGGCTAGTCGGGCAGCCGCCGGCGGCGCGCAGCACCCCGGAGTACGATCATCCCCACAGGTCGCTGGTAGGCCCGGAGGGACTCGAACCCCCAACCAAAGCGTTATGAGCGCTCTGCTCTGACCATTTGAGCTACAGGCCCGGCCTGATCGCTTGCTATCAGACCGGGCGGACGGGTCAAGGCCGAATGCGACATGGCGGGCATGGACAGGCGCGCACCATCGGGGTATCCCCGCGACGCGAAGGAACCCGAAGCGGAGCCGCCCCGATGACCCAAGGCAGGAACGGCCTGACGTATGCCGCCGCCGGCGTCGATATTGATGCCGGCAACGCGCTGGTCGAGCGGATCAGGCCCGCCGCCGGGCGGACGCTGCGCTCGGGGGTCATGTCGGGGCTTGGCGGGTTCGGGGCGCTTTTTGACCTGAAAGCCGCCGGATATGAGGATCCGGTTCTCGTTGCCGCCACCGACGGCGTCGGAACCAAGCTGCGCATCGCGATAGATACCGGCCATTTCGACACGATCGGAATCGACCTGGTGGCGATGTGTGTGAACGATCTGGTTTGCCAGGGTGCGGAGCCCCTGTTTTTTCTGGACTATCTCGCCACTGGCAAGCTGGAACCCGACATTGCCGCCGTGATCGTCGAAGGCATCGCCGAGGGCTGCGTGCGGTCCGGTTGCGCCCTGATCGGGGGCGAAACGGCAGAAATGCCCGGCATGTATCATGGCGGCGATTTCGATCTGGCCGGTTTTGCCGTGGGCGCGATGGAGCGCGGGGCGGCTCTGCCCGCCGATGTGGCAGAGGGCGATGTGCTGCTTGGCCTGACCTCTGACGGGGTGCATTCCAACGGCTATTCACTGGTGCGCCGGGTGGTGGCGTTGTCGGGGCTGGAATGGGGCGATGACTGTCCGTTTGCGGATGGCTCCCTGGGTGCGGCGCTGCTGACGCCGACGCGGCTGTATGCAAGGCAGGTTCTGGAGGCAATCCGCGCCGGCGGCGTTCACGCGCTGGCGCATGTCACCGGGGGCGGGCTTACGGAAAACCTGCCGCGTGTCCTGCCGGGGGGGCTGGGCGCCGGGGTCGATCTGGACGCCTGGGAACTGCCGCCGGTTTTTCGTTGGCTGGCAAGCGGCGGCGGCATCGACGAAGCGGAACTGCTGAGAACCTTCAACGCCGGGATCGGGCTGGTTCTGGTCGTGGCGGAAGGGCGCGCCGGGGCAGTGTCCGAAATGCTTCGGGAGGCGGGGGAAACCGTTGTCCGCATGGGCCGGATCACTGCCGGGGCAGGTGTCAGCTATCGGGGCGGCCTGCTGTGACGAAGCGCGTCGCGATCCTGATTTCCGGGGGCGGGTCCAACATGGCGGCGCTGCTGCGCGACATGCGCGGCGATCATCCGGCGCGCCCGGTACTGGTTCTGTCAAGCGATCCGGGCGCGCGCGGTCTGGTCAGGGCCGCCTCGATGGGTGTCCCGGCGGCGGCAGTGGATTACCGGCGGTTCCGGGGGGATCGGACGGCTTTTGAAGCGGCGCTGAATGAAAGACTGGCCGCAGCCCGCCCGGATATACTGTGCCTTGCGGGCTTCATGCGGATTCTCGGCCCCGGTTTCATCGACGGCTGGCGGGGCAGGATGCTGAATATCCATCCGTCCCTGCTGCCGAAATACCGGGGATTGAACACCCATGCCCGGGCAATCGCGGCGGCAGAGGCAGAGGCCGGTTGCAGCGTCCATGAGGTGACGGCGGAACTGGATGGCGGGCCGGTTCTGGGCCGGGCGCGGGTGCCGATGGAACCGGGGGAAACGCCGCAGACCCTGGCCGCCAGGATACTGAAGATGGAACACGAACTCTATCCCGCAGTCTTGCGGCGGTTTGCAGATGGTGATCGAAGATGCGTCCATCTTTGCCGGCCGCCTTCCGGATCATGATATTCCGAGGGGCGCGAGGGGTGTGAAGCATTTTTTCCCGCCGGCAGGAGCGGGGATCATCCCCTTTCCTTCGTGCGGCGTTTCCCGTAGAACCACCGGACGACAACAAGAACGCACGATACGGGCCTGAATGAAAACCCTGACCACGACCGAGGAACTGGCGGCGTTCTGCGCCGCTGCAAGGGCGCATCCATATGTTGCCATGGATACGGAGTTTCTGCGCGAAAGAACCTATTATCCCAGGCTGTGCCTCCTGCAACTGGCGGTTCCGGGCGACGATGACGACAGTGCGGTTCTGGTGGACCCGCTGGTCGATGGCATGTCGCTGGCGCCGCTTCATGAGCTTTTTCGCGACCGAAGCGTGGTCAAGGTGTTTCATGCGGCGCGGCAGGATCTGGAAATCTTTTTTATCGAGGGAAATGTGTTCCCGACGCCGCTTTTTGACACGCAGGTCGCGGCCATGGTCTGCGGGTTCGGAGAGCAGGTAGGCTATGAAACCCTGGTGCGCAGGATCGCCGGACAGTCCCTGGACAAGACATCGCGCTTTACCGACTGGTCGCAGCGCCCGCTGACAGAGGCGCAGAAAAGGTACGCCCTGGCGGATGTCACGCATCTGCGGGTGATATATGAACAGCTTGCGGCGGAACTGGAAAAGTCGGGCCGCAGCGCCTGGGTGGAAGAGGAAATCGCGCTTCTGACAACGCCGGACATCTACGTTACCCGGCCAGAGGACGCATGGCTGCGGATCAGGACCAGGGCGGGTTCGGGGAAATTTCTGGCCATCGTCAGGGAACTGGCGCGCTTTCGCGAAAACCATGCGCAATCGCGCAATATCCCGCGCAATCGGGTCATGAAAGATGACGTGATTCTCGAACTCGCCTCGACCAGGCCGGGAACGCTCCGGGAACTGGGAAAGTCCCGTATGCTGCTGCGCGAGGCGCGCCGGGGCGAGGTGGCGGAAGGCATCCTGGCGGCCGTTGCAGACGGGCTTGCCGCGGACCCGGTCAGGCCCCCGGCCAATGGCAACGGCCCGGACCGGGGCGCGGTGAACCCGGCCCTTGCCGATCTTCTTCGCGTTTTGCTGAAGGCAAAGGCGGATGGCGCCGGGGTGGCGCAGAAACTTGTCGCGCCTGCCGCCGATCTGGATGCGATTGCATCGGGGGAACGCGATGTTCCGGCGCTGAAGGGTTGGCGAAAGACGGTTTTCGGGGATGACGCGCTGCGCCTGTGCAACGGCGAGATCGCGCTCTCTGCCAGGGGCAGTCAGATCAGGGTGGTGTCGCTTTAGCAACTGTGTTTATTCTGCGATCTGCTGGCGCCAGGGGATGCCGGTTTTGATGATTGCGTTTGCGATTGTGACCAGCCTGCGTGCGATTGCGATTATGACGGGTTTGTGCGGCTTCCCTCGCTCTTTGAGACGTTTTGCGACAGGCTTGAGAACCGGATTGTGACAGGGCAGCCTGGAACAGCACATGGCGTAGAGACCGCCTTCCGCCGGCGACAGCTCTCCTGCCTCGCATCGCCCCGCTGTCATGTGGTGTCAGAGCCAGGCAGGTCATGGCAGCGGCTTCGCCTGATGTCATCCGACCGAGTTCCGGCAATTCGGCGATCAACATTGCCGCACAGACTGGGCCAATCCCCGGGATTGATCGTAAAAGCCCCGCCCTCAGGGCAAGAGGTTTCACTCGCGCGATAACGTTTTCGATCCGCCGTTCGATGTCATCGACCCGGGTGTCGAGCAGGTCTTTCAGGTCGTCATCCATGGTCTCGACACCGGCAGGAATGCCCTGCTTCCTTCGAGCTCCGATCTGAGCCTTGAGCCGCTTGCGCATATCGACGAGTTGACCTCTCCGGGTCGTCAAGGTTCCGGGAATACGCAGATTTTCGCCTGGCAGTTCTCGCCCGGCTTGCGGTCGGAATGCCATGAACCGGGCGATGAGTTCCGCATCTATCCGATCAGTCTTCGCGCGCGTGCCCCGGCAAAGCGCAAAGGCCCTGATCTGTGGCCCTGATCTGTGCTGGCAGCAATTGCACGGCCACGATGCCTGCGGAGCTATGCCCGAAAGTTGGTGATGGTGTGATCAGGCGGCGTTTTGAATTTGCTTGATCCCGTCTCTGAACTCAACCCCTTCAATGATCTCTGGCATGCGGTTGGCGCCGTCGAGCTTTCGCCATTTTCCTTGCGCTGACATCATCAGCTTGAATGCCATGGCCAACCCGGTCCTGCGGCTCAGGCAGCCTTTGGTTTTGCCGGTGCGGTGGCGGACGGTGGCGAAGGTGCTCTCGATCGGGTTCGTGGTTCGGATGTGCTTCCAGTGCTCAGCAGGGAAGCCGTAGAAGGAGAGCAGCACAGCCCGGTCTTTGGTCAGTTTCCCAACCGCCTTGTCATATTTCGCGCCGTAGGTTTCCACGAAGAAATCGAAGGCGGCCCCGGCTTCGGTCTTCGTTTCCGCCTGCCAGATATCATGCAGGTGGCCCTTGGCTTTGGCCTGCACCGATTTGGGCATGGCATTGAGAACGTTTCCGGTCTTGTGAACCCAGCACCGTTGTTCCCGGGTGCTGCCGAAGACTTCGCGCAGCGCCGCCCAGAACCCCAAGGCGCCGTCGCCAATGGCCAGATCGGGGGCGTGGGACAGCCCGCGACGCTTGAGATCGAGCAGCAACTCGCGCCAACTCTGCGTGCTTTCACGGTAGCCGTCGGTGAGCCCCAGAACCTCCTTGCGGCCCCACTCATCCGCGCCGATCAGCACCAGAACGCATTGTTTCTGCTCTTCCATACGCGGTTGGAAATAGACACCATCGGCCCAGACATAGACGAAACGCCGGGCGCTGAGATCGCGGCGCTGCCAGCGTTCATACTCCGCCCCCCAGTCCGCTTTCAATCGCGAGATGGTGCTCGATGAAAGCCCTGCCGCGTTCGGCCCCAACAGCGCCCCAAGAGCCTCCTGGAAGTCGCCCGTGGAAATGCCCTTGAGGTAGAGCCACGGCAGCAGTTCCTCAATCGATCTGGTCTTGCGCAGCCAGGGCGGCAAGATCGACGAGGCGAAACGGATCTTTTCGTCCACATTGCCCCGGTCCCGCATCCGCGGCACCTTCACTGGTACCGGGCCGATGCCGGTCATGACCTCGCGCTCGGGCAGATGACCATGGCGCACCAGCCGCGCACGGCCGTCGTCCGTCACCTCGCGGGCATGGGCGGCGAGGAGCGTGGCCAATTCCGCTTCCACCGCCTGTTTGAGCAGTTGGCGCGCGCCGGTTTGCAGGATGTCGGTCAGCGGGTCAGACGAAAATCCCGATGGATCGGGCAACGGCGTGATGGTAGACTTCGTCATGTGGCATATCCTTTTCTCTGCTGAGAATTGCGGCGCGTGAACAACGCCATGATATGCCGCCAATCAGCGCCATCACCAACTTTCGGCTATAACTCCCTGCGCCGACAAGTTCTGTCCAGAGCCTCCATTCCTGACCACCCGTGGCCTCAAATCCGACTTTGAGCGAACCGGAGAACCGCCGGATCATCGCGATCAGCGCAATATCGCCGTCCGCCGTGTCCGGATGCCGGAACCGCTTCTCGCCAGGAAGGCAGAACCCATCCGTAAGCGTCCGGTGTGCCCCGCCTAACGGCGCAGATTTTGATGGGTTAGTGTCCACCATTGATAGTGGACACTTAGGGGCACTCTATGGCTGTGAAGCAGAAGAAGCGGCGTTGGCCGGATGATGAGAAGCGTTCAATCTGTTTTCAGACGACGGCGGCTGGTGTTTTGGTTGCGCAGGTTGCACGTCGGTATGCGATGAATGCCAATCTGATATTCAAATGGCTGAAGGATGATCGGTATGCTCCCGCCGTGGATGTTGTGCGGAAAGCTGACGGCCCTGTATTTTTGCCAGTCGAGATTGAAGCGTCAGCCAGCGTTGATCCAGCCGTGACCAGCACTCTGTCAGGCCGAATTGAGATCGAGCTATCCAACGGTCACCGGATTATAGCCGAGGGTGGTTTTGATGCGGATATGTTGGCACGTTTGTTGAAAGGGCTTTCTTCGTGATCCCCGTGCCAAGCAACACACGGGTCTGGCTGGCGGCGGGCGTGACAGACATGCGGCGGGGTTTCAATACTCTGGCGGCACAGGCCGAGCAGGTTTTGGCAGAGGATCCGTTTTCCGGCCATCTATTTGTGTTTCGGGGGCGGCGTGGTGATTTGCTCAAAATTATCTGGTGGGACAGCCAGGGAGCCTGCCTGTTTTCCAAGCGTCTTGAACGGGGCCGGTTTGTTTGGCCTGCTGCTAAAGACGGCAAGGTCTGCCTGACGTCGGCGCAACTGGCGATGCTGCTGGAGGGCATTGACTGGCGCATTCCACAGCGGACATGGCGGCCTTTGAAAGCAGGGTAATCAGGCGTAAATATCAAGTAGTATAGGCGTTTATGGATTCACATTCAGGGCGCAATTCTGTATGGAATAGCCATGTTGAACGCCCTTGATAACCTGCCAGAAGACCCCGTTGAACGTAAGCGTCCGGTCTGACAGCCTTATTTCCTTGGTTTTCCGGGCTTCCAGCGTTTTGCGAGACTGAGGACTTCGAGTTTGAGTTTGTCGGTTTCGGGCTGATTGGGATCGAAGGTGCCGCCATACCAGTCTTTGAGATGATCGTGCTCTGGATGCTTTGGATCGGCCATGGCATCGAGGAACCCGTAGTAGCCAAGGAAGCCCCCGACGTCTTCGGGCGGGCATTTACCGATAACCTCGATTAGGGCCTGTTGAGATTCGGGGTTTTCATTTGCGCTGACATCTGATTCATTCTTTCCAAAAGGGAGAATGAAATGTTGAGCGAGCGTTTTGTTATCAATGACGTGACCGTTCGGTGAAGGAGCCTTGGCGTACTGCCGGTCGTCCCGGTTACACCCATCCGGCCAGTCGCGCGATACATCTATCCCGGGAATGGTTATCCCGGCTATCATGTCACTCTCTCTTCCTTATGCTTCGCGGTCCCGCAAAACGGGCCGCCGTCAACTGTTCGAGACGGTGAAGAGAGGCAGGATCAGCCTGCTGGTGAACGTGGTCATGCCACAAGGTGTTCAGCGCTGTATCCCACCCCGTCACCGCTCCCGGCCGGGAGCGGCGACGGGGAACCTATAGCAGGGACGAGACACATGAGGTGTTCAGTCCCGGCATCTGGTGGATCGGGTTCAGGATGAAACGATCCGGCTCTGTTGTCCAGACCTTGCAGATGTATTCACAGGGCGTGAGGCCGCTGAGGGTCTTGAGCCTTCGGGCGAAGTTATAGGCGTTCATGAAGTCAGCCGGATGCGTTCGAAGTTGATCATGGTTGTCATAATGGAAGCGTTTGACGGTCGCGTCCCTGATGGTGCGATTCATCCTTTCCACTTGCCCGCCACTCGGGAAAACAGTCCCCCGGACTGTTTTCTTGTCCTCGCGGCTCCATGGATGGTTGGGCCTGGTCAGGCGGTGCCCGATCCCGTTGGCCTCGCAAATCACGTCGAAGCGCATTGGCCGGGAATGGATCGTGTTGCGGTTCCGGGGCCGCTCGGCGGAGCTATGCCCGAAAGTTGGTGATGGTGTGGACCTGGCAGGGCACGGCTTCGAGCATGTGCTGCAGGAACTCCCGGGCGGTGCGCCTGTCGGCCTTGTCCACGAGTTGGGCGACGGCGAACTTGCTGGTGCGGTCGATGCCGACGAAGAGATAGAGCTTGCCCCCGGTGGTCTGAACTTCGGCAATGTCGATGTGGAAGAGGCCGACAGGGTAACGTTTGAACCGCCGGCGCTGCGGTTTGTCGCCCTCGACCTCAGGCAGGCGCGAGATGCCGTGCCGCTGAAGGCAGCGATGCAACGCCGACCGCGTCAGGTGAGGCATGGTCGGCTGCAAGGCGTGGAGGCAGTCGTCCAGCGGCAACAGTGTGTGGCGCCTAAATGCGACGATCATGGCCTCCCCAGCCTCGATCAGGACGGTTGAATGTGGCTCCCCCGGTCCGGTCTTCAGATCCTCGACCGTCGAGAGTGTCCGATCCTCTGTGTATCTGTGATCTGTACCATGCTTTGAGAGAGGAGCCATGACGATGACGATATCCAGGGAACTTCTGGCCGAACTTCTGGAAGGCTGCGAGCGGCCTGAAGACCTGCCTGGCGATACCGGGCTGCTGAAAGAGCTCAAGATCAAACTGATGGAGCGGATGCTTGGGGCCGAACTGACCGCGCATCCGGGCTATGAAGAAGGCAAGGATGCACCTCCGGGTCAGTCCAATCGGCGCAACGGCACAGCCGGCAAGCGCCTGAAGGGCCAGATCGGCGAGGCGCCGATTTCCGTGCCCCGTGATCGGGATGGCAGTTTTGAACCGGAACTGGTGAAGAAGGGCCAGACCCGGATCGACGGGATGGATGACAGGATCATCGGCCTCTATGCCGCCGGACGAGAGTGTCCGCGACATCCGCGCCCATCTTGAGGATATCTACGGTCTTCTGGTCTCGCCGGATTTGATCAGCCGCGTCACCGACGCCGTGCACGACGAGGTGCGCGACTGGCAAAGCCGGGCGCTGGAGCGGATGTATCCGATCGTGATCTTCGACGCGCTGCGGGTGAAGATCCGCGACGCCGACAGCCGCATGGTGAAGAACAAGGCCATCTACATCGCCCTGGGGGTCAGCCGGGACGGCGTGCGCGAGGTCCTGGGCCTGTGGATCGCTGATAACGAGGGGGCCAAATTCTGGTTGTCGGTGATGAACGAGCTGAAGAACCGAGGTGTCCAGGACACTCTCGATCGCCGTGGTGGACGGGCTCAGGATATCTGTCCTGGTCAAGGTTTGATTTTGGACCACTGGCGGTTTTCGCGGATCAAGGTATTTGCGAGGATGATGAGCTTGCGCATGATTGCCACAAGAGCGACCCTGGCTTTCCTGCCCTTTTGACGCAAAGCCTTGTAGACGCAGGTGAGTTGGGAATTGCAGCGCGCTGCGACGAGGGCGGGCATGTAGAGCGCCTGGCGAAGCCCGGCTCGTCCGCCTCCGATTTTCGCTCTGGCTGTCCATTTGCCGGACGTGCGCATGAAGGGAGCCAGGCCCGCAAGCGCGGCGGCCTGCTTGGGCGTCAAGGTTCCGATCTCCGGCATTTCGATGAGTATTGCGACGGCAGGGGATCGACCGCAGGATCTCGAACTGTCCGGCAAGCTTTGCATCCTCGCGGATATGCTTCTTCAACCCGGCATCGAGCCGGGCAAGTTGCCTTGCGATCCGGCGCATCCTGGTTTTCAGTTGCGCCTTGACGAGTGTGTTGCGCGCACCGCAGAGCCGGTTCCGGCAGGCAGTCTGGTCCTTGATGAGAGCGCTCCGGGCGACATGCACCTCCCGCAGATCGTTCATGGGTTCATCGCGCAACGGTGAAGCCTTCAGGTCAGGCATCGCCCCCATGCGGGCCGGCAGTTCCGCATTGATCCGGTCAGTTTTGGCGGACTGGGCGACCGCTTCGGCGAAGCGTGTAGCGCGACAATCAAGATGAGAAGTGCGCGTCAATCAGGATGAGAATCCTTGGTCGCGACGTTTGGGACGATGCCGGGCTTTTGTGCCGCGATCAAGGGGTTTGTTTTTTGATTGTCGCGGAGCGTCAATCAGCTTTGGTGTTTTCCGGTGTGGCTTTTTGTGCAGGCCTTCCCGGCCCCTTTGCCTTTTGTGCTGCTCTTCGCCGGTAGCTTTCGACATTCATCTCGAAGATGGTTGCGTGGTGCACGAGCCTGTCGACGGCGGCCAATGTCATGGCCGGGTCTGGAAAAATCGCATTCCACTCCCCGAAGGGCTGGTTGGCCGTGATCAACATTGAGCGGCGTTCATATCTCGCGCTGATGAGTTCGAAGAGCACACTGGTTTCAGCCTGATCCTTGGTGACGTAGGTGATGTCATCGAGGATCAGCAGATGGAATTTGTCGAGCTTTGCAATGGCACTTTCGAGGACGAGATCGCGGCGGGCCTGTTGGAGTTTCTGGACCAGATCGGTGGTGCGGCTGAATAGGACGCGGTAGCCTTGCTCGACAAGGGCGAGCCCGATGGCTGAGCCGAGATGTGATTTGCCCACACCTGGCGGCCCAAACAGCAGGATGTTGCCGCCCTTTCCGATCCAGCTGTCGCCAGCGGTGATCGCACTGACATGGGCCTTGGACAGCATGGGGACGGCTGTGAAGTCGAAGGTGTCGATCGTTTTTCCGGGCAACAGGCGTGCCTGTGCGAGATGTCGCTCGATACGACGGCGATCTCGTTCAGCCAGTTCATGCTCCACCAGGGTGCTGAGCATCCGAGCGGCGGGCCAGCCTTCCTTGTCGGCTTGTTCCGCAAAGCGCGGCCATAGCGCCTTGATGGCTGGCAAGCGCAATTCGGTCAGAGCCAAGGTTAGGCGGGCGGTATCGGTCTGGGGCGATGTCATGCTGTCACCTCCTGAGCGGATGGCGTACCGCCGACCAACTGGTCGTAAGATGACAGGTCGGCCAGTTGCACCGCGACTTGGGGGAGTGCGTCTTGTGATGGGCTAAACACTGCGCGTAGGGCCGCCATGTCAGGCGGGCGCTTCTGGCGAAGGTCCTCCTCAAGCTGCGCTGCCAATTCAGCCTCGCAGCCCCGCTCGTGTGCCAGCGCCAGAAGATCGACAACCATGCGACACGCCGCCTTCTCACTGGTCTGCTCCAGCAGGAATGCGAACATGTTACGGAACGCCCGGCGCGGGAATAGCTGATCCCGATAGACCAGCCCCATCAGCGCCATGGGCTTTTTGCGCAAGGAGTGGATGACGTGGTGGTAATTGACCACGTGCCCATGGCTCCCGGTGCTCGAGGCTCGTCCGCGTGTCAGCGTTAGCAGGGCAGAGCTTCCCAGGAACAGCTCCAACCGATCATCGTAGAGCCGAACCCGCAGCTGATGCCCGATCAACCGGGATGGCACGGTGTAGAACACCTTGCGCAAGGTGAAGCCCCCGGAGGAAGTGACGCGCAACGTGATCTCCTCGTAATCCGTGGTCCGCCGCGTCGGCAAAGGTCTGAGGCTCGCACGTTCCGCATCGATACGCTTGGCATTGCGGGCGTTGATCCGGCCCACGATCTCGTCGATGAAGCGACGATAATCTTGCAAGCTTTCGAAGTCGCGCGACCCACGCATGACCAGCGCGTCCTCAATGGTGCGCTTCAGATGCCCATTGGGGCTCTCGATGGAACCGTTCTCGTGTGCGACGCCCTTGTTGTTGCGCGTCGGCGTCATTCCATAATGGTTGCACAGGGCGTCGAAGCGGTCGGTTAGATCGGCCCGGGATGACTTATCCAGGTTCTTGAAGGCCGCCGACAGGCTGTCAGTTCCATGATTGTGTGGCACGCCGCCGAGCGTCCAGAGGGCGTTCTGCAATCCCTCAGCCAGCGCCACATAGCTTTCGCCGCCCAGCACGACGTGGGCGTGCTGAAACCCGCTATAGGCAAGCCGGAAGTGATACAGTCGATGGCCCAGTGCCTCACCGGCAATGGTCACACCCAACTTGCCCATGGCGGTGAAATCCGACAGGCCCATTTTGCCCGGTGTGTGGGTCTGCCGGAAAATGACGTCCTGTTCAGGGCCGTGTTCCGCATTCCAGGCGCGTATCCGTCGCTCCGGAGTCCGTCGGATGCCCGTACCCAGATCAGAATGCCGACGCAGAAGCTCCTCGTAAACCGCCACAGGTCGGATCCCCGGTGAGGACCGCAGAAGCGGCACGACCTCCGCATCAAAAATGTCCGCCAGCGGGTCCGGACGCCGCCGGCCGCGAGGGGCCTTCTTCTGTGATGGTAAAATTGGGTCAGCTTGCAGCCGATAGCCCGTTGCCTGGCTGATCCCCGCCTTGGCAGCGGCAACGGCAACGGAATGGGTCGATCTGAGCGTCATGAAGAGCCTCATTTGTTGGTCAGTGACATGACAGCCCGGCATGAACGATCCCCTTGCACAGAAAATCATTCCTTATCCGAGCCGGCCACAACCGTCAGGCCCGCCCCAAAAGGGCAAAACGCGTGTGCGGGGCCTCCCCAGTCGGGCTACGCCCTCCCTGCGAGCCCCCGCACACGCGTTCTCATCCTGATTGACGCTGGATTCTCACCTTGTTTGTCGCGCAGCAGAAGCGGCGGGCGCGTTCGGGGTTCACCCTGACCATGGCGTGATCCGTCTTTGAAAGGCGGGCCTCCGGATCGCGATGACAGCGTCCTGCAGGCTCGTAGACGACGCGGCAGCACTGCGGGCCGATCCGGTTCTTCAGCGTCTTCAGTCCTGTCCGGTCGTTGGTGAAGCGTTTCGCCTTGCCATCGCTCAGGCGATGGGTGTCGAGATGATCTTTCGGGATGTCGATGCCGATGGTGTCATTCATGACCTTTTCGTCTCCCGTTCCTGTCATACGAGGCAGGGGTGTTCCCTCCTCCACTATCTGTTCGGGTTCATCAAAAGGGCGGGGGTGATCCATCTTGAGAACGGTCCTCAAAGACCAGGGCTTCCCGGAGGCGATCACCGCCGCCTACGGTCCAGACCTGCATTGTCCACCTGGTGCGCCATTCCCTGAACTTCTGCTCGTGGAAAGACCGCAAGGCAGTGGCCGCCGATCTGCGCCGGATTTACAGCGCCGCCACCGCTGGTCAGGCGGCCACCGAACTGGACGCGCTCAAAGACAAATGGGCCGGTAAATACGCCTCCCTCGCCCCGGCATGGCGGCGGGCATGGCAGGAAGTAATCCCGTTCTTCACCTTCGATCCGGCGATCCGAAAGATCATCTACACCACCAACGCCATCGAGAGCCTGAACCGGGTGATCCGCAAATCAATCAAGACCCGCGGATCGTTCCCGACCGATCAGGCCGCAACAAAGCTGATCCATCTGGCCATCCGCAACTTCGGGAAAGGCGGCAGGAATGTTCTGGAATGGTTTGCGAGCTATGCCCGAAAGTTGGTGATGGTGTGATCAGGCGGCGTTTTGAATTTGCTTGATCCCGTCTGTGAACTCAACCCCTTCAATGATCTCTGGCATGCGGTTGGCGCCGTCGAGCTTTCGCCATTTTCCTTGCGCTGACATCATCAGCTTGAATGCCATGGCCAACCCGGTCTTGCGGCTCAGGCAGCCTTTGGTTTTGCCGGTGCGGTGGCGGACGGTGGCGAAGGTGCTCTCGATCGGGTTCGTGGTTCGGATGTGCTTCCAGTGCTCAGCAGGGAAGCCGTAGAAGGAGAGCAGCACAGCCCGGTCTTTGGTCAGTTTCCCAACCGCCTTGTCATATTTCGCGCCGTAGGTTTCCACGAAGAAATCGAAGGCGGCCCCGGCTTCGGTCTTCGTTTCCGCCTGCCAGATATCATGCAGGTGGCCCTTGGCTTTGGCCTGCACCGATTTGGGCATGGCATTGAGAACGTTTCCGGTCTTGTGAACCCAGCACCGTTGTTCCCGGGTGCTGCCGAAGACTTCGCGCAGCGCCGCCCAGAACCCCAAGGCGCCGTCGCCAATGGCCAGATCGGGGGCGTGGGACAGCCCGCGACGCTTGAGATCGAGCAGCAACTCGCGCCAACTCTGCGTGCTTTCACGGTAGCCGTCGGTGAGCCCCAGAACCTCCTTGCGGCCCCACTCATCCGCGCCGATCAGCACCAGAACGCATTGTTTCTGCTCTTCCATACGCGGTTGGAAATAGACACCATCGGCCCAGACATAGACGAAACGCCGGGCGCTGAGATCGCGGCGCTGCCAGCGTTCATACTCCGCCCCCCAGTCCGCTTTCAATCGCGAGATGGTGCTCGATGAAAGCCCTGCCGCGTTCGGCCCCAACAGCGCCCCAAGAGCCTCCTGGAAGTCGCCCGTGGAAATGCCCTTAAGATAGAGCCACGGCAGCAGTTCCTCAATCGATCTGGTCTTGCGCAGCCAGGGCGGCAAGATCGACGAGGCGAAACGGATCTTTTCGTCCACATTGCCCCGGTCCCGCATCCGCGGCACCTTCACTGGTACCGGGCCGATGCCGGTCATGACCTCGCGCTCGGGCAGATGACCATGGCGCACCAGCCGCGCACGGCCGTCGTCCGTCACCTCGCGGGCATGGGCGGCGAGGAGCGTGGCCAATTCCGCTTCCACCGCCTGTTTGAGCAGTTGGCGCGCGCCGGTTTGCAGGATGTCGGTCAGCGGGTCAGACGAAAATCCCGATGGATCGGGCAACGGCGTGATGGTAGACTTCGTCATGTGGCATATCCTTTTCTCTGCTGAGAATTGCGGCGCGTGAACAACGCCATGATATGCCGCCAATCAGCGCCATCACCAACTTTCGGCTATAACTCATGGTTTGCAGCCCGCAACCAGTTCGCTATTATGTTCGACGAGCGCTTCAATGCGTGACTGTATTTGAAACCCCCATGGACCGGGACAGATACACAGAATTCAGGACACTCCCAAATCCGCTCATAAGACACATACCGAGTGGTTTCCGCTCGCCTTGCGTTCCGTTAGAGTTGCAGTCGGAGGAACATCCGTGAGACGCTATTTCGGACTTGGAAACTTGAATCTGGCGCGCCGTTATCTATGGGGTGCTTTGGTTGCTGCGCTCATACCGCTGGTCATCATTGCGATCTCCTATGATCGCTACAGCGCAAACCTCCTGAATAATCTCATCACTAACCGGATTAATGCCAACCTCGAAGCGACCGCAGCCAGGATGAGCAACTTTATGGCGGTCCAGGTTAACCGCCTTGAGAATATTGTCGATCTGCCGGATACAACCGAATTCTTCGTCAACGGAAAGGATCAGGGGATCTCGGAGCTGTTGGGTGACTTCCTGCACCTGGAGACTGAAAGCCCGGACATTTATGCCATTGAGCTCGCAGACATTGATGGGAACATTCTCCAGACCATCCCAGCGACACGAACCCGAACAAAGCCAGAAAACTACAACACTCTTCCCTTGGTCCAACACGAGACCGCTGAAGTTTTGGGACCCGTGCTGCCCAATAATGGTCGGCCAGGTTGGTTTCTGATCCGCATGCCAGTCACGGTCAATCAGGAAAGGATAGGTGTCGTCTCCCTACGGATGCGGCTCGCCTCGTTAACCGAGCAAACCGCAGCATTGATCGAACCAAATGTCTATCAACCCCAGGTTATCGTCTTTGATCGAACTCGACTGACCGCAGTGGGTACAGTTGCCCAAGCTGGCGAGACCATCGCCAGGTCACGGCATTTTTTCCCCGGGTGGCGCATCCATCTGGTCAAAGGGCGAGACATCTTTCAGGAGCCCAGAACTCTTATTCGATACCTGCTTTTGGTCGCGGCCGCATTCTCTGCACTTCTCCTGACTTTCCTGTTTTTTAAGATGTCAGAGCGCCTCTCCCGCTATTTGCAGCCTCTAAGCGAAGGGGCGAGATCAATTGCCAATGGCAACTTTAGTGTTGCGGTGTCCGAGGACGCTCCGGGCGAGCTGGGAATTCTTGCCCGTTCGTTCAATAGAATGCGAGAGCAGCTCGGAAAGCTGATTGAGACGCGCGTTGACGTGGAGCGGCGCGCCGCTCTGGGAAACATGGCGGCCGGGATTGCGCACGAAATCCGTAATCCACTTACGACGGTAGCCACGACCGTTCACGGCCTCAAACGCGGCGAAACCGACCCTGAGCGAAAATATATGTTCGATGTTATCTCGGCGGAAATAACGCGCGTCGACCGTGCGATTGGTGAATTCCTGAACTATGCGCGACCAAGTGATCCGGAAAAGGATGTAGTTGTGATCAAGGATGTGCTGCGCTCTATCAAAACCTTGATCGCGACATCCGCACACGAAAAAAATGTCGTGGTCAACCTGTCCGGGGAATCCAATCTGGAACTGGTCGTTGACCAGTCTCACCTTCGGCAGATTCTCCTGAACCTTGCCTTGAACGGCATAGAGGCCACGCCAGATGGCGGACACCTGACCCTCCGCGCCTACAGGGAAAACGGGCAGGCGGTCATCATCGTCTCGGACGATGGAATTGGGATCGACGAGGAAACCAAGCCCAAGATACTTCGCCCATTCTTCACATCTCGCGTTGGTGGATCCGGGCTAGGCCTTTCCATCACCAACCAGCTTGTAAGAGCAAACGGGGGCTCAATGGATATTGAAAGCGAGTTCGGCGTTGGCACGACAGTCACTCTGACGTTTCCTGTTGAGACGGATGCGGGGGCGGCGGGAAAATGAGCAAATCAACTGTTCTGATCATTGATGATGAAATCAAACTCACCCAATCGCTGGCCTTTACGCTCAGACAGGCAGGCATGACATGTCTGGAGGCCCACAACGGCCATACCGGCTGCAAAATCGCAAGAAAGGAGAGCCCCGATGTCGTCCTGCTGGATATCAGGATGCCCGGGATATCCGGAATAGAGGTTCTTCAATGGCTGAACGATAATCTCCCTGACGTTCCGGTGATCATGATGTCGGCGTTTGATGATACCAAGGATGCCGTAACTGCCATCAAAATGGGAGCGCTAGACTACCTTGCGAAACCCTTTGATGTTGATGAGCTTATCCACCTCATTGAGGATACGAGCAAACGCAAACAACTGGAGTCCGAAGTCGGATACCTTCGTGAACGCTACACCAATGACACGTCATTCATTGGCAACAGTCATCTCATCCGAAATCTGAGAGAACAAATCGATCGCATCACTGCAAGCAGCGTGAACACTCTCCTCCTCTCTGGTGAAACAGGAGTTGGCAAAGCTGTGGTGGCCAAACAGCTTCACATCAAAGGAAGCGGCCCGGACAGTCCGTTTGTCGAAATAAACTGCGCGACGCTTCCAGAAAACCAAATCGAAGCCGAACTCTTCGGGGCTGAGAAAGGTTCCTTCCCCGGACTTGTTTCCCGCCGCCGGGGCTTGGTTGAAATTGCGAATGGCGGGACGCTTTTCCTCGACGAAATCAGTGAGATGCCGCTCTCGGTTCAAGCGAAGCTGTTGACGTTCCTGGAAACAAGGAGCTATCGGCCGGTCGGCATAACACGCGAACGTCAATCCGATCTTCGCGTCATCGCAGCAACCAACAGAAACCTGGAACAGGCGGTTGCCGGGGAAACCTGAGTTATAGCCGAAAGTTGGTGATGGCCCTGATGGGCGGCATATCATGGCGTTGTTCACGCGCCGCAATTCTCAGCAGAGAAAAGGATATGCCACATGACGAAGTCTACCATCACGCCGTTGCCCGGTCCATCGGGATTTTCGTCTGACCCGCTGACCGACATCCTGCAAACCGGCGCGCGCCAACTGCTCAAACAGGCGGTGGAAGCGGAATTGGCCACACTCCTCGCCGCCCATGCCCGCGAGGTGACGGACGACGGCCGTGCGCGGCTGGTGCGCCATGGTCATCTGCCCGAGCGCGAGGTCATGACCGGCATCGGCCCGGTACCAGTGAAGGTGCCGCGGATGCGGGACCGGGGCAATGTGGACGAAAAGATCCGTTTCGCCTCGTCGATCTTGCCGCCTTGGCTGCGCAAGACCAGATCGATTGAGGAACTGCTGCCGTGGCTCTACCTTAAGGGCATTTCCACGGGCGACTTCCAGGAGGCTCTTGGGGCGCTGTTGGGGCCGAACGCGGCAGGGCTTTCATCGAGCACCATCTCGCGATTGAAAGCGGACTGGGGGGCGGAGTATGAACGCTGGCAGCGCCGCGATCTCAGCGCCCGGCGTTTCGTCTATGTCTGGGCCGATGGTGTCTATTTCCAACCGCGTATGGAAGAGCAGAAACAATGCGTTCTGGTGCTGATCGGCGCGGATGAGTGGGGCCGCAAGGAGGTTCTGGGCCTCACCGACGGCTACCGTGAAAGCACGCAGAGTTGGCGCGAGTTGCTGCTCGATCTCAAGCGTCGCGGGCTGTCCCACGCCCCCGATCTGGCCATTGGCGACGGCGCCTTGGGGTTCTGGGCGGCGCTGCGCGAAGTCTTCGGCAGCACCCGGGAACAACGGTGTTGGGTTCACAAGACCGGAAACGTTCTCAATGCCATGCCCAAATCGGTGCAGGCCAAAGCCAAAGGCCACCTGCATGATATCTGGCAGGCGGAAACGAAGACCGAAGCCGGGGCCGCCTTCGATTTCTTCGTGGAAACCTACGGCGCGAAATATGACAAGGCGGTTGGGAAACTGACCAAAGACCGGGCTGTGCTGCTCTCCTTCTACGGCTTCCCTGCTGAGCACTGGAAGCACATCCGAACCACGAACCCGATCGAGAGCACCTTCGCCACCGTCCGCCACCGCACCGGCAAAACCAAAGGCTGCCTGAGCCGCAAGACCGGGTTGGCCATGGCATTCAAGCTGATGATGTCAGCGCAGGCCAAGTGGCGAAAGCTCGACGGCGCCAACCGCATGCCAGAGATCATTGAAGGGGTTGAGTTCAGAGACGGGATCAAGCAAATTCACCACGCCGCCTGATCACACCATCACCAACTTTCGGGCATAGCTCGGGAAACCTTCAGGCATGACCTGTTTTTCCGCCTCAATGTGATGCCTCTGGAAGTTCCGCCACTACGTGACAGGGAAACTGACATCAATATTCTGGCGAACTACTTTGCCAGTCTCTACGCGCAAGAAGCAGCAAATCGCCCGATCAGCTTTGCAAATTCGACGTTCACATTCTTTGGCTCGTATGGATGGCCAGGTAACGTCAGAGAACTGAAGAACCTCGTAGAGCGACTGACCATTCTCCATCCGGGTCAAGCCATCTCGGTCGATCAACTGCCTGCAGAAATCCGGCAAGCAGAACCGAAAGGTCCGATGTCGATCGAAGAATCCATGGATAGTGTCGAACGCACCATGATTCAGGACGCGCTTCTCAAGGCGGGCGGAAAAAAGGGCATGGCCGCCGAACGCCTTGGCATTTCGCGACACTCGCTCAAACGCAAGATGCAAAGGTTGGGACTGTCGTGAAAATTCTTTTTGGGCGTATACCCTGCTTGGCATTTGCAGGCTTGTTCTGTTTGGCCTCGTCACCCGCTTTGGCCCAGTCAGAGCCGATCAAGGTCGGTTGTTTGTATCCCTTGACAGGTCCCGGTGGGCTCTATGGGCGCGACAGCAGCGTCGCGATCCAAATGGCACAGGATTACATACGGAACCTTGAGCCTGCCGATTTTCCTCAGTTAGAGATATTCATTGAGGACACGCGGTCCAAATCTCTGAGATCGGTACAAATCGCACGTAAATTTATCGAAGACGAGGAAGTGGACTTTCTTTGCGGTGTGGTCAGTTCAAGTATCGCCCGAGCTGTCTCTGATGAAGCGGCTTGGCATGAAACGTTTTTTATTGGGACAGATCATGCTTCCCCGACATTGGTGTCGGAGGCGCTTCATCCTTACTATTTCAGGGTCAGTAACGGAACCCGGCAATCCATGCTGGCTGGCGCCAAGTACATCGGGGAACATTACCAGGAATTTGATACGCCTCTCAAGATTGCTTTCATCGGCCCAGACTATGAATACGGATATCAAGCCTGGGATGATCTTCGGACGTTTCTGGATAACGAGCAGGTGCAGTATCAGGTTTCCGGCGAATATTGGCCAAGCCTGTTTGCGACAGACTACACGCTATATGTCCAACAGTTGTTGAACTCCGATGCTGACATCGTAGTGAGCGGTCATTGGGGGTTGGACCTCATAACCTTCGTCAAACAAGCCCAACAACTTCGACTGTTTGAGCAAACCCAATTCATGAATTTCGACGCCGGCGGAAACTACGAAATCCTGGCTGAACTGGGCAATGACATGCCAATCGGTCTGGTATTGTCAGCCCGCCATCATGTGAATTGGCCATTGACCTCAGATAACGAACGCTTTGTCGAAGACTTCCACGCGCGCGCCGGTCGCTATCCCAGCTATGCGGCACAGGGAGCTTATGCAGGGATCCTGGCCATTGCAGAAGCCGTTCGAGAAGTCGGAGGCGTTGACGACAAGGACAAGGTTCGTCTTGCACTGGAGCAGCTTGAGTTGCCATTGCCAGAAGACCCGGAGGGCTTCAGGTCATTCATGGACCCCGCAACACATCAGTTGATGCAAGTCCAGGCCATAGGAAGAACTGTTTTCAACAATCGATATCCGCCTGCCACGATCCTGTTGGGGGATTGGTCCATTTATGCTCCGCCAGAAGAATGGCCGAATTTGGAAGACCTCCCCCTTGCGGAGCATTAGGCAAACTGGAAAAACTCGACGCAGCAGACAAAGCCTTTGACTATTTTTCCAAATGAGCGGAAACCGCTCGTCTTTCGGGCGATTTGAGCGCATCCCGCTCAAAAATCTTTTCTGCCTAAATTGAAGGCAATCCCCGTCTGGGATCAGTTGAGCCTGTGCATCCAAATGGGTGTGCGGGGAGGATTTCGCAAAAGTTTGAAATGATCGGCACAACGTTGCCGGCGCTATCTTGCAGCGCGAATTTCTACCTCTCAACAGGGTAGAACGTGAGCGTCCGTTGAAGCCGACCTAACGCGGGGGCGGAGGAGCCGATAGTGTCCACCATCGATAGTGGACACCATGAGGCACTCTATGGCTGGCAGGCGCAAGAAGCGAATTTGGTGGGACGACGAGAAGCGTTCGATCTGCCTGCAGACTGCCGCGCCGGGTGTTTCTGTGGCTCAGGTTGCGCGGCGCTACGCGATGAACGCCAATCTGATCTTCAAATGGCTGAAGGACCCGCGTTTTGCGCCGGATTTCACCGAGGTCGTAGCTGCATCCGTGTTTCTGCCGGTTGAGATTTCTCCGGCTGCTTCACATCCGGAACCGGCGCAGCCATCCGGTCCCGTCGCCTTCGGTGGCCGTATCGAGATTGAGTTGGCTGGCGGTCACCGGATCAGCGCCGGGGGTGGGTTCGATCCTGATGTGCTGGCGCGGCTGCTGAAGGGGCTGATGTCTTGATCCCGGTGCCGAGCAACACGCGGGTGTGGCTGTCGGCGGGTGTCACGGACATGCGGCGAGGGTTCAATACGCTGGCGGCCCAGGCCGAGAAGGTTTTGGCCGAAGACCCGTATTCCGGCCACCTGTTCGTGTTCCGGGGTCGGCGCGGCGATCTGTTGAAGATCATCTGGTGGGATTGCCAGGGCGCGTGCCTGTTTTCGAAGCGGTTGGAGAAAGGGCGGTTTGTCTGGCCCGCTGCAAAGGACGGCAAGATCAGCGTCACACCCGCGCAGCTCTCAATGCTGTTGGAGGGGATTGACTGGCGGATGCCCCGTAAAACCTGGAGACCGTTGAGCGTAGGATAGGTCAATAAATACGAGGCTTTGCGCGCTTTCGGGGTTCACCCCGGAATGCTGATCTGGTATAGGATCGGCGATGCTGAAGGACCTCGACATATCCCCGGATGATCCTGCGGAACTGCGGGCAGTGAACCGGCTTCTGGCCGATGAAGTCAAGGCGCTGACCCTGAAGGTGGAACAACTCCAACACCAACTGGCGGGGCATGACCGGCACCGGTTTGGATCGAAATCAGAAAGCCTCTACCAGCTCAATCTGGTCTTCCGGGAAGATGAGGCGATTGCCGAAGCCGCTGGAGAACAGGCGGCGCCTGCTCCAACGCCTGAAACGGACAAACCGGCCCGCCGGCACAGCCGCAAGCCCTTGCCCGATCATCTGGACCGGCACGAAGAGGTCTTGTCGCCGGGCGAGGACTGCCGACGTTGCGGTGGGGCGTTGAAGAGGCTCGGTGAGGACGTGACCGAGGAGTTGGAATACAAACCGGGGCGTTTTGTCGTGAACCGGATCGTGCGTCCGCGTATGGCCTGTTCCTGTTGCGAGGCCATTGTCCAATCGCCGCTGCCATCGCGCCCGATCGAACGTGGCCGCCCGGGACCGGGGCTGCTGGCGCACGTGTTGGTCAGCAAATACGCGGACCACCTGCCGCTCTACCGTCAGTCGCAAATATACGCCCGTGAAGGCGTCGATCTTAATCGATCAACTCTGACCAATTGGGTTGGCGGCTCCACCGCGCTTCTGGAACCTCTGGCTGACACCATTGGCCGAATGGTCCGCCGAGGCGCGGCCACCTTCGCTGATGATACGCCTGTTAAAATGCAGGCCCCCGGCAACAAGAAGACCAGGACCGCCCGTGTCTGGACCTATGTTCGCGATGAACGACCATGGTCTGGATCATCACCGCCCTGCGCGTGGTATCAGTTCACGATTGATCGCAAGGGCGAACATCCCGTCTCACATCTCTCCGGCTACAAAGGCTGGGTCCATGCGGACGGGTATTCCGGCTTCAACGGGGTATTCGGTGAGGACAAGGCCCAGGAGATGGCTTGTTTGGCGCACGTCAGACGCAAGTTTGTAGACATCTTTGCCGCGCAAGGCTCATCGATTGCCGAAGAAGCCCTCCGCCGGACCGCGGAACTCTATGCCGTCGAGAAAGAGGCGCGTGGCAAACCGTCTGAAGAGCGCGTTGCCATCCGTCAGGAAAAGGCAAAACCGATCTTCGATGAACTTGAGACCTGGTTACACGCGCAGTTGCCAAATATATCTGGCAAGTCGCCTCTGGCCCAAGCGATCCGTTATGCCCTTGGTCGTTTGCCAAAGGCACGCGGTTATTTGAACCATGGCTTTCTGGAAGCGGACAACAACATCGCCGAACGCGCCATAAAACCTGTCGCCATAGGTCGCAAAAATTGGATGTTCGCCGGTTCCGAGGGCGGTGGCAAAGCCATGGCCATCGCCTACACCCTGATCGAAACGGCAAAGCTTAATAAAGTCGATCCACAAGCCTGGCTCACATGGGTTCTCGCCCGCATCGCGGATCACAAGATCACTCGGCTGGACGAGCTGATGCCCTGGCGTTACGCTGCATCAGCAGCGTAACCGGGACGACCGGCAGTACGCCAAGGCTCCTTCACCGAACGGTCACGGTAGAACTGGAGGAATACCATGAGGAAATCACCTCATCCCGGCGCGAAAATGGACGCCGTTTTCAAAAACACAACTTCGCTGATTGCAGTTGCAGCGTTCGGAATGGTGGCAACGCTTGCCGTTCCCGGCCAGGCACAGGCTCAAGAAGAAACCGTGAAGATCGGCTTTGTGACATTCCTGTCCGGTGGCGCTGCCGGCCCATTCGGCGTGCCTGCGCGTAACGCGGCAGAACTGATGGTTCAGGAAATCAACGCTGGTACTGTGCCCGGCGTCTACAACACATCCGGCATTGGCGGAGCGATGATCGAATCGATCTTCGTCGACGAAAATTCCAAGCAAAAGAATGCTGACTATTTGCGGCTTGTTGAGAGAGATGAAGTCGACATGGTTGTTGGTTACATCTCATCCGGCAGTTGCAAGGCCATCGCGCCCGAGGCGGAAAAGGCAGAAACACTGACAATTCTGTTCGACTGCGGTACACCGCAGATCTTCGAAGAAATCGTCACTGATCCCCAGTATACATTCCGGACAGGCGGGCACGCTACGATGGATAACGTAGCTGCGGTCCGCTACCTCGCCAATGCCGGCGTCGAAGTAAACAGCATCGCCGGTATCAACCAAAATTACGCTTGGGGCCAAGACTCCTGGCGTGACTTCTCTGCATCCATCGCGCAGATCAACAGCGGCTCTACTGTCGCAACCGAGCAGTTCCCGAAAATCTATGCCGGCCAGTATGGCTCCGAGATTTCCGCACTTTTGACTTCTCGGCCTGATGTCGTGCATTCGAGCTTCTGGGGCGGCGACATGGAAGCTTTCATCATCCAGGGGTCAGCCCGTGGTATCTTTGAACGTTCCAAAGTTGTTCTAACTACAGGCGAGACTGCAATGCACCGCCTTGGCGCACAGATGCCGGATGGCACCATCATTGGCGCACGTGGCCCCCACGGTAATTTAGCCCCTGATTCAGAGCTCAACACATGGTTCAGCGCCGCCTATTTCGACCGGTTTGGTACTCTACCTACCTATCCCTCCTACAAAATGGCCCAAGCGCTTCTTGGTGTGAAAGCCGCAGCAGACAAAGCAGGCAGCACTGATCAGGCGGCCGTGATTGCAGCTCTGACCGGATTGGAATGGGAAGGCCCAAGTGGCATGGTCTCGATGGCATTGGCCAACGGCCACCAGGCTATTCAGGACACTGCCTATGGCACTTACCAGTACGACAAAGACTCCGACACAGCGACTCTGGTGGACGTTGTTCGCTTCAACGCGGAATGCGTAAACCCGCCTGCTGGTGTCAATTCCATTGATTGGATCAATGGCGGCTTCCAAGGAGCCAACTGCGAGTAACCACTCCATGTTCTCCTGCTGAGTGGCGTTCGACACGACTTCGTTGAGGGCCACTCAGGCAACTACCCGGGTTTTGAGGTCCAATCCGGCATCGAAACCCGGTTCTCTCCAACAGCTGCAAGTTCGGCTCTTGGGGAGAAAACACCTTAAATCTCTGGAGTAAACAATGCTAACCGCTATAGCGATTGCAGTAGACGGCCTGGGTTTCGCCGCATGGCTGTTCTTGTCTTCGGTGGGGCTCACCCTGATCTATGGCGTGATGCGGATCCTCAACATTGCGCATGGCGGTTTCTACGCACTCGGCGCCTATTCATCGGCTTGGGCCATCGGTCTCTATACTGCCACGGGTAGCACAACTGCTCTCACCTTTCTGATCATCCCTCTTGCAGCACTGCTGGCTGGCATTGTTGCAGGACTCGTCGTCGAGCGCGGTATTCTCAGATTCATGTATGGTCGAGACGAAGTGCTCATGGTGCTTGTCACTTACGCCATCTTCCTCATTCTTGAGGATGTCACAAAACTTGTCTGGGGCACAGACTCTTACGTAGCCTGGCAACCAGCCTTCTACTTCGGCACGATCGACGTTTTTGGTATTCCTTACACGATCTACAAGTTCATCATCATCGGTGTCGCCATCACGGTTGGGATGGTGCTTTTCTACGCTTTAAATCGAACACGAGTTGGGAAACTTTTGCTCGTCGTGATTGAGGACCGGGAAATCAGCGGCGCGCTTGGAATCAACGTAACACGCTTCTTCACCGTCACATTCGTTATCGGTGCGACACTGGGCGCACTGGGCGGCGCCATAACAGCACCAGAAATTTCGGTGTCACCGGGCATCGGCGCGGAAATCATCGTGCTCTCATTTGCCGTCATTGTAATCGGCGGCATGGGCTCGATCGGTGGCGCCATGCTTGGCGCCGTGATCGTCGGCCTGGCGCGCGCCGCGTCAGTGCATCTCTATCCACCAGCCGAGCTCTTCTCAATCTACCTCGTCATGGCAGCAGTTCTGGCTGTTAAGCCCTATGGCCTCTTTGCTTTGGCAGAAAGCAGAAAGATATGATCAAATCATTCGACCGTACCGAGTTTGGGCTGATCATCGCCCTGCCTGTTTTGATCTGCATCGCGTTTATTCTGCCAAAGTGGATCGTCAACTACGTTCAGGTTTCCATGGGAACCGGCCTTGTCGCTCTGGGCGTGATGATCCAGATGCGTGCCGGTCTCGTTTCTTTCGGCCAGGGACTGTACTTCTGTGTCGGAGGATACGCGGCAGGCATGACCGCCAGGTTCCTTGGAGTGTCCGACTTTTTCGTACTGCTGGCCATTGGCATCATCGCAGCGCTGGTGCTCTCCACCATTCTCGGCTTCCTTCTGCGCCGCTACCGCGAAATCTTTTACGCAATGCTGAGTCTTGCGGTCTCCATGATCCTCTTCGGCCTGCTCTCAAGCACTGAGGAGCTGGGCAGCACCGACGGGTTCAATTTGCCGACTGCAACCTATCTTGGATGGGCCCCAACCGGTGAAACAGCGCGGTTCACACTTTATGCGATCACCTGTATCGTTGTGATTGGATGTGCCATCGCGCTCAATCGCTTCCTGAAAGGGCCTGTCGGGTACATCAATGAGGCCATCCGGGAGAATGAACTTCGGGTCGAATACCTGGGCGCCTCGGCACATGGGGCTGTGCATATCACCTATATTCTTGCGGCCGTTGTCTCTGCTGTTGGCGGCGTCCTTTGGGCGCTTGCACTCGGCCATGTCGATCCTGAAATGACCAATTGGACAACATCTGGCCAATTTGTGTTTGTATCAATCCTCTCCGGGGTTGGGAACATTGCTGCACCTCTGCTGGGAACGTTCATCCTGGAAATCGTCAGGGTCTTTGCGGTGGATATCTCGCCGAACACCTGGCAAATGATCCTTGGTACGGTGATGCTCCTGGTCATCATCTTCTTGCCAAAGGGACTTTGGTCCCTCGTCACCCGGAAAAAGAAAACCAAACTGAAAGAGCAGGCCTCATCTGCTTCCGTGGCAGGTGAATAATATGACACCCATTCTTGAAACCCGAAACCTGGAGAAAGCCTTTGGGGCTGTTTACGCCGCCAAAGATATCAATATTTCCATCGACGCCGGCGAAGTCATGGGGGTGATCGGCTCCAACGGTGCCGGGAAGACAACCTTTGTCAACATGGTGACTGGCTACCTGACTCCGACTTCTGGCGAGATTCTCTATCGCGGCAAAAACATAACCGGTTTGCCGACACGGGTCATTACCAGGCTCGGCATCTGCCGGTCCTTTCAGATCCCGCAGCTCTTTCCGGAGCTGTCCGTGATTGAAAATATGCTGATCGCCCTGACCATTGCGAAGCAGGATCGCGTGGTTCTGTTCAAGCCGGCAATCGACCGCTCCCTTGAAGTAGAGGCACTCGATCTTCTCGCGAGATTCAAGATCGACCAATACGCCGATCAGGAAATCACCACCCTGCCCCAAGGGGTCCGCAAGCTTGTTGACATCGCGATGGCAACGGTCGCTGAGCCGGACCTTCTCTTCCTGGATGAGCCCACCAGTGGTGTGAGTGCAGATGAGAAGATGGATTTCATGGGTGTCTTGATCAATGCCCTGAAATCGACGGACACCGCCGTCTTGTTCATTGAGCATGACATGGAGATTGTCGAGGCTTTCTCGCCGCGCTGTGTGGCCTTCTACGAAGGCACGATCCTTGCGGACGGCCCGACAGCCGAAGTGCTGGAAGACGCAAAGGTCCGGGAGTTCGTAATTGGCAGTGAGTTTCATCGGAACGCAGCCGATGCCGCAAGTCCACCACAAACCTCAATGGAAGAGACACTTGAGAAAGGAGCTCGGTAATGCTGACAATTGATAAAATCAGCCTATCCATTCAACGGGTTCCGATCCTTCGTGACGTTAGCCTTGAGATCGAGACCGGCACGACCTGCGGTCTGGTTGGGCGTAACGGTGCAGGCAAGACGACATTGATGCGATCCATCATGGGGGCTCTGGCAATCGAGCAAGGGGGCATCCATTTCAACGATGTTGCGCTGCACTCCGCCAAGGCTCACGAACGTGCAGCTCTCGGAATTGGCTATCTTCCCGAAGACCGGCGTCTGGTGCCTCACTTTACAGTCGAGGAAAACATCATGGTCTCACTTTGGGCGACCAAGAATGCGGATCGTGCGCAGCTCAAATGGGTCTATGACCTCATGCCGGAAATCGGCCGGTTTGCCGACCGAAAGGCAATGACACTTAGCGGCGGTCAACAAAAACTCGTTGGCCTAGCGCGCGCGCTCGTCGCTGGCTCAAATCTCCTTCTCCTGGATGAACCATTCGAAGGCGTCGCCCCGGCACTCGCGGCACGTCTGATGGAAGTGATCGGCAATCTCAAATCCGAGCGATTGACGGTCTTGGTTTCAGAGTCGGATTATAGCCATTCTCAAAAGGTCGTCGACAAGGTCTACTCGA
>CBDCFF010000025.1:0-124268 GCA_965216225.1 Paracoccaceae bacterium | reverse complement strand
AAAAGGTTTTGACAAACACAAAATCTGTGGCACCCTTCGGCCTGTGGACAACAAACAGAAAGGAGGTGCAAATGATCATTGGGAAACAGGAGCAACTGGTCAAGGATACGAGCGAGGTGACGATCTAGGGGGCAGCCCCTCTGACACGATCCTGGCTTCGGGCAGCCCTGTCGGCTCCCTGCTTGCCACCTCCAATTCTCAAGGAGAGCCCCGGCCGGTTCTGTCGGGGCTCTTTCCGTTCCGGCGGTCCGGTTCCGCACCGGTATCCTGTCGGTGTCGTGCCGCGAACATTTCCGGCAGGATGAAACCGGCGGGCGGCGCCCGCTTGCGCCGGTTCTGAACGATGCTGCACATCACCGAAGATATCCGGATCGAAGACCGGGAACTGACCGAACGGTTCATCCGGTCTTCCGGCCCCGGCGGTCAGAATGTCAACAAGGTGGCGACAGCCGTGGAACTGCGGTTCGCGGCGGCGCAGAGCCCGAACCTGCCCGAAGCGGTCAAGCGGCGGCTCCGACGGCTGGCCGGGCGGCGCTGGACGCTGGATGGGGAGATCGTCATCCGGGCGGAAGAAAGCCGCAGTCAGGCGCGAAACCGAGAGGCCGCGCGGGAACGGCTGGCCGCGCTTGTCCGCCGGGCGCTGGCGGCGCCGGAACGGCGGGTGCGGACAAGCCCGACACGGGGATCGGTGAAGCGGCGGCTGATGGCAAAAAAGGCGCGCGGCGCGGTAAAGGCGTTGCGCAGGAATGTCGAGCAGGAGTGAGCGCGTCATGCAACTCTGCGGGTTCGCGCAGGACTGCGCCTCGACTGGTGCAGGCTCCGGGATCGAGAACCGCCCCATCCGTTCGGGAGCGCCTGCCCCAACCGGCGGCAACCGCGTCAGGGCGGAATGCTTCGGATATTTTCGATGCCAGCGGCGCGTGGCGGGCGATGCGCGCGCGGATCGGGGGAAGACAGCCGGATCTCTCCCCGGCTTTCGGGGCGCAACTGGCAGATCGACATGGTGAAGGCGCTGAAGGGATGCACGCCTTCGCCGCATCGTTCCGGTTCGTCTATCTCGTCGGTCCGTGGATCGAACGCAAGCTGGAACCGACCATCATGGTGGTGTCCTGCCCGGGCATCGGCGGCATCATTTTCGCCGAGGTGTTCCGCCGTTTCGTGCTGAAGGAGCAGGCGCCGTGGTCCACCACCCTGCCGCCGTTCCTGTTTCTGATCATGACGTGGTTCGGATGCAGCTACAACGTCAAGCTGCGCACTCATCTGGCGTTTTCCGAATTTCGCACCGCGATGCCGCGGGCCGGGCAGATGGCCTGCCTGATGCTGGCCGTGGTGCTGTGGATCGGCGGGGACGAAAAGGAAATCAGCGAAAAGAGGATCAGCGAAATGCTGGTCGTGCGGGGCTTCGGCCCGATGGCCATTGTCTTCGTGGCCGGAATGGTGCTGGAAAGCCTGCCCGTCACCATCATCCTGGCCCCCATCGTCCATTCGGTCGGGGCAGCCATCTGCACCGCTGTCTTGAGGCGACCGTGCTCGAAGCGCACACCCCCAACACCATCACCGAACCCGCCGCCCTGCTGGAAGAACTGCGCACGATCCGTAAACGCGGCCATTCGCTGGACCGCGAAGAGTTCATGACCGACATGATCGCCCTGGCCGTGCCGATCCGGGAGGCCAACGGCCGCCTGATGGCCACGCTTTCCTTCCACGCGCCCACCCTGCGGTTCGACGCCGGCAGCGCGCTGCGCTATCCGGAAACTCTCGGAAAAGCCTCTGCGGAACTGGCGACGCTGGTGGCGGAACAGCGCCTGTCGTCACCCCCCGTTCAGGCTCGCAGCACCTGCCGCGCCCGCGCAGGCGATCCGGGCTCACATACAGGCGACCTGCGGCTTCGGGCGTTTTTTCTCCGGTCTGGATACGGGGGTAATGTTCTGTGCGGGTAATGTTCTGGTAACTGTATCTGCCCTAACTGTCACATCCCGTGTGATTGTACGGCTTCTTTCTGAAGAGTTCGGGCTTTTCTTGATGCCAGTCCTTGAGCGCATCGATTGGCGTGCGGCCTTTCAGAACGGATTGCGGCAACTGGCCGTTGTAGAGGCGGACGTAGCGGAGAAGCGTCCGCTCCAGGTCCTCGCCGCTGCGGAAACGGTGGCTCTGGAGCACGTCCTCGATCCGACCGTTGAAACGCTCGACCATGCCGTTGGTCTGCGGCCGCATCGGTGGGGCCAGGCGATGCTCGATCCCGAACCCGGCGCAGAGGCGGTCGAACTCATGATTGCCGGTCGCGGCGCGGCGGCGAAGGCCGAAGAGCCTGTCGGTGAACTCCTTGCCGTTGTCCGTCAGCACGCGGGTGATCCGCATCGGGGCGGCGCGCTCCAGATCGCGCAGGAACCGGCGGGCGTTGGCCGCAGTCTTCGCCGGATGGATGCGCACGAAGACCCAGCGGGTGGCGCGGGCGATCGCGACGAACAGATACCTGTAGCGCGACAATCAAGATGAGAAGTGCGCGTCAATCAGGATGAGAATCCTTGGTCGCGACGTTTGGGACGATGCCGGGCTTTTGTGCCGCGATCAAGGGGTTTGTTTTTTGATTGTCGCGGAGCGTCAATCAGCTTTGGTGTTTTCCGGTGTGGCTTTTTGTGCAGGCCTTCCCGGCCCCTTTGCCTTTTGTGCTGCTCTTCGCCGGTAGCTTTCGACATTCATCTCGAAGATGGTTGCGTGGTGCACGAGCCTGTCGACGGCGGCCAATGTCATGGCCGGGTCTGGAAAAATCGCATTCCACTCCCCGAAGGGCTGGTTGGCCGTGATCAACATTGAGCGGCGTTCATATCTCGCGCTGATGAGTTCGAAGAGCACACTGGTTTCAGCCTGATCCTTGGTGACGTAGGTGATGTCATCGAGGATCAGCAGATGGAATTTGTCGAGCTTTGCAATGGCACTTTCGAGGACGAGATCGCGGCGGGCCTGTTGGAGTTTCTGGACCAGATCGGTGGTGCGGCTGAATAGGACGCGGTAGCCTTGCTCGACAAGGGCGAGCCCGATGGCTGAGCCGAGATGTGATTTGCCCACACCTGGCGGCCCAAACAGCAGGATGTTGCCGCCCTTTCCGATCCAGCTGTCGCCAGCGGTGATCGCACTGACATGGGCCTTGGACAGCATGGGGACGGCTGTGAAGTCGAAGGTGTCGATCGTTTTTCCGGGCAACAGGCGTGCCTGTGCGAGATGTCGCTCGATACGACGGCGATCTCGTTCAGCCAGTTCATGCTCCACCAGGGTGCTGAGCATCCGAGCGGCGGGCCAGCCTTCCTTGTCGGCTTGTTCCGCAAAGCGCGGCCATAGCGCCTTGATGGCTGGCAAGCGCAATTCGGTCAGAGCCAAGGTTAGGCGGGCGGTATCGGTCTGGGGCGATGTCATGCTGTCACCTCCTGAGCGGATGGCGTACCGCCGACCAACTGGTCGTAAGATGACAGGTCGGCCAGTTGCACCGCGACTTGGGGGAGTGCGTCTTGTGATGGGCTAAACACTGCGCGTAGGGCCGCCATGTCAGGCGGGCGCTTCTGGCGAAGGTCCTCCTCAAGCTGCGCTGCCAATTCAGCCTCGCAGCCCCGCTCGTGTGCCAGCGCCAGAAGATCGACAACCATGCGACACGCCGCCTTCTCACTGGTCTGCTCCAGCAGGAATGCGAACATGTTACGGAACGCCCGGCGCGGGAATAGCTGATCCCGATAGACCAGCCCCATCAGCGCCATGGGCTTTTTGCGCAAGGAGTGGATGACGTGGTGGTAATTGACCACGTGCCCATGGCTCCCGGTGCTCGAGGCTCGTCCGCGTGTCAGCGTTAGCAGGGCAGAGCTTCCCAGGAACAGCTCCAACCGATCATCGTAGAGCCGAACCCGCAGCTGATGCCCGATCAACCGGGATGGCACGGTGTAGAACACCTTGCGCAAGGTGAAGCCCCCGGAGGAAGTGACGCGCAACGTGATCTCCTCGTAATCCGTGGTCCGCCGCGTCGGCAAAGGTCTGAGGCTCGCACGTTCCGCATCGATACGCTTGGCATTGCGGGCGTTGATCCGGCCCACGATCTCGTCGATGAAGCGACGATAATCTTGCAAGCTTTCGAAGTCGCGCGACCCACGCATGACCAGCGCGTCCTCAATGGTGCGCTTCAGATGCCCATTGGGGCTCTCGATGGAACCGTTCTCGTGTGCGACGCCCTTGTTGTTGCGCGTCGGCGTCATTCCATAATGGTTGCACAGGGCGTCGAAGCGGTCGGTTAGATCGGCCCGGGATGACTTATCCAGGTTCTTGAAGGCCGCCGACAGGCTGTCAGTTCCATGATTGTGTGGCACGCCGCCGAGCGTCCAGAGGGCGTTCTGCAATCCCTCAGCCAGCGCCACATAGCTTTCGCCGCCCAGCACGACGTGGGCGTGCTGAAACCCGCTATAGGCAAGCCGGAAGTGATACAGTCGATGGCCCAGTGCCTCACCGGCAATGGTCACACCCAACTTGCCCATGGCGGTGAAATCCGACAGGCCCATTTTGCCCGGTGTGTGGGTCTGCCGGAAAATGACGTCCTGTTCAGGGCCGTGTTCCGCATTCCAGGCGCGTATCCGTCGCTCCAGAGTCCGTCGGATGCCCGTACCCAGATCAGAATGCCGACGCAGAAGCTCCTCGTAAACCGCCACAGGTCGGATCCCCGGTGAGGACCGCAGAAGCGGCACGACCTCCGCATCAAAAATGTCCGCCAGCGGGTCCGGACGCCGCCGGCCGCGAGGGGCCTTCTTCTGTGATGGTAAAATTGGGTCAGCTTGCAGCCGATAGCCCGTTGCCTGGCTGATCCCCGCCTTGGCAGCGGCAACGGCAACGGAATGGGTCGATCTGAGCGTCATGAAGAGCCTCATTTGTTGGTCAGTGACATGACAGCCCGGCATGAACGATCCCCTTGCACAGAAAATCATTCCTTATCCGAGCCGGCCACAACCGTCAGGCCCGCCCCAAAAGGGCAAAACGCGTGTGCGGGGCCTCCCCAGTCGGGCTACGCCCTCCCTGCGAGCCCCCGCACACGCGTTCTCATCCTGATTGACGCTGGATTCTCACCTTGTTTGTCGCGCAGCAGATACCGGCGCTTCTCCTCATCGGCCATCTGCGGCAGGTATTTCACGTCGATGTGGATGTAGCCGGGCTCGTATGCCTTGAAAGGCTTGTGCGCGGGCTTCGCCACCTTCGGCTTCAGGTCACGGAGGGAGCCGAGCCCATGCCGACGCAGGCATCGATCCAGCCCGGAGCGCGAGACGTTCGGGTTGAGAAACTCGCGGACCACGGCGAGCAGGTCGTCGAGCGGCAGCAGCAGACTCTGTCTCAGCGAGACCGCCACGGCCTCCTGCGCCGGTGTCAGCGTGGTCTGCAACCTGTGCGCCGTGTGGCTCCGGTCGTGGACGGTGTCTCCAGACGGTCTGCTCCGAGATGCCATAGCGCTCGGCCACGATCCACGCGGGTTCATCACTCGCCTGGATTGCGGCCCTGATCTTCGGCGTCGTCGTCGCCTGCTTGTGCAAAGAAATCAGCATGTCTTGCCTCCGTCCCGAATGTCCCCCAGAACCGACCTTGCCATGAAAAGGGCAGATCGCCGAGGGTCTATCTGATCGTCCGGGATGGAACACCTAACTTCCGGGACCGACGAATCCTGTTTGCGTGTGTTTCGGCATTCCGGATGTGCGGTTTCTGGGCAGGGGATACTGTTGTGAAGGTGACGCCGGTTCTTCTTTGCGGTGGCTCGGGCACGCGGCTGTGGCCGTTGTCGCGCCGCAGCTATCCGAAGCAGTTCGTCCCGCTGATCGCCGGGGAGAGCCTGTTTCAGCAAGCCGCGAAGCGGACCTGCGGCAACGGTTTTCAGGCCCCGGTCGTCGTGACGGGGGAGGATTTCCGCTTCATCGTCCTGAAACAGCTCAGCGATGCGGGGATCAGGGCGGGCGCGATCCTGGTTGAACCGTCGCCGCGCAATACCGGCCCGGCGGTTCTGGCCGCCGCCCTGCAACTGGCCGGGGCGGAGCCTGACGCGATGATGCTGGTGGCGCCGTCCGACCATGTGATCCCGGACGCTACGGCTTTCCGGACGGCGGTGGCGCGCGGGGCGCCGGTGGCGGAAAGCGGGCACATCGTGACGTTCGGCGTCACCCCCACCCGCGCGGAAACCGGCTATGGGTGGCTGGAACTGGCGGCCAGGCCGAATGGCGCGCCGGTTCCGCTGACCCGGTTTGTCGAGAAACCCTGCCGCGCCCGGGCAGAGGAAATGTTCATGTCCGGCAACTGCCTGTGGAATGCCGGGCTGTTTCTGTCCAGGGCGTCGCAACTGGTCGCCGCGATGAAGGAACATGCCCCGGAACTTGTCGCGCCGGTCTGTGCGGCTGTCGATGAAAGAAAGGCCGATTCCGGTTTCGTCCGGCTGGATGCCAGGGCCTGGGAGGCGGTCAGCGACGTTTCCATCGACCGCGCGGTGATGGAAAAGGCGCGGGGCCTGCATGTGGTGCCGTTTGACGCAGAGTGGTCCGATCTCGGCGGTTGGGATGCGGTTGGCGCACAGATGGAACCCGATGCTCTGGGCGTGGCCACCGCGGGACCGGCGACGGCGATCGACTGTCGCGATACGGTGCTGCGTTCGGAATCCGGGGATCTGGAGATCGTCGGGATCGGCCTGAAGGACGTGATCGCCGTTGCGATGCCGGATGCGGTTCTGGTCGCCGACAGGTCCCGGGCGCAGGATGTCGGGCTTGCGGTATCGGCGCTGAAAAGCAAAAGCGCCCGGCAGGCGGACACCTTTCCCCGCGACCATCGCCCCTGGGGCTGGTTCGAGACGCTGGCCCTGTCGGAGCGTTTTCAGGTCAAGCGGCTGGTGCTCCATCCCGGCGCGGCCCTGTCACTCCAAAGCCATGTGCACCGGGCCGAGCACTGGGTCGTGGTTTCCGGCACCGCACGGGTCACGGTGAATGACACCTCAAGGCTGGTGTCCGAAAATGAATCCGTATATGTGCCGCTGGGGGCCAGACACCGCCTTGAGAACCCGGGAAAGGTCGCGATGGTTCTCATCGAGGTTCAGACCGGCGCCTATCTCGGCGAGGACGACATCGTCCGATACGAAGACGCCTATGAGCGGGACTGAACATCACGAAGCGCCCCGGCGCAAGGCATGAAGATCGTGATTTCGGGCAGGGTGGGGGCAGGCCAACGGCATGGTCGAGCGATTCAACGGTCGGATCAAGGACGTGCTCCAGAGCCACCGTTTCCGCAGCGGCGAGGAACTCGAACAGACGCTTCTCCGCTACGTCCGCCTCTACAACGGCCAGCTGCCGCAATCCGTTCTGAAAGGCCGCACGCCAATCGATGCGCTCAAGGACTGGCATCAAGGTGAGCGTCCGTTGAAGCCGACCTAACGCGGGGGCGGAGGAGCCGATAGTGTCCACCATCGATAGTGGACACCATGAGGCACTCTATGGCTGGCAGGCGCAAGAAGCGAATTTGGTGGGACGACGAGAAGCGTTCGATCTGCCTGCAGACTGCCGCGCCGGGTGTTTCTGTGGCTCAGGTTGCGCGGCGCTACGCGATGAACGCCAATCTGATCTTCAAATGGCTGAAGGACCCGCGTTTTGCGCCAGATTTCACCGAGGTCGTAGCTGGATCTGTGTTTCTGCCGGTTGAGATTTCTCCGGCTGCTTCACATCCGGAACCGGCGCAGCCATCCGGTCCCGTCGCCTTCGGTGGCCGTATCGAGATTGAGTTGGCTGGCGGTCACCGGATCAGCGCCGGGGGTGGGTTCGATCCTGATGTGCTGGCGCGGCTGCTGAAGGGGCTGATGTCTTGATCCCGGTGCCGAGCAACACGCGGGTGTGGCTGTCGGCGGGTGTCACGGACATGCGGCGAGGGTTCACTACGCTGGCGGCCCAGGCCGAGAAGGTTTTGGCCGAAGACCCGTATTCCGGCCACCTGTTCGTGTTCCGGGGGCGGCGCGGCGATCTGTTGAAGATCATCTGGTGGGATTGCCAGGGCGCGTGCCTGTTTTCGAAGCGGTTGGAGAAAGGGCGGTTTGTCCGGCCCGCTGCAAAGGACGGCAAGATCAGCGTCACACCCGCGCAGCTCTCAATGCTGTTGGAGGGGATTGACTGGCGGATGCCCCGTAAAACCTGGAGACCGTTGAGCGTAGGATAGGTCAATGAATACGAGGCTTTGCGCGCTTTCGGGGTTCACCCCGGAATGCTGATCCGGTATAGGATCGGCGATGCTGAAGGACCTCGACATATCCCCGGATGATCCTGCGGAACTGCGGGCAGTGAACCGGCTTCTGGCCGATGAAGTCAAGGCGCTGACCCTGAAGGTGGAACAACTCCAACACCAACTGGCGGGGCATGACCGGCACCGGTTTGGATCGAAATCAGAAAGCCTCTACCAGCTCAATCTGGTCTTCCAGGAAGATGAGGCGATTGCCGAAGCCGCTGGAGAACAGGCGGCGCCTGCTCCAACGCCTGAAACGGACAAACCGGCCCGCCGGCACAGCCGCAAGCCCTTGCCCGATCATCTGGACCGGCACGAAGAGGTCTTGTCGCCGGGCGAGGACTGCCGACGTTGCGGTGGGGCGTTGAAGAGGCTCGGTGAGGACGTGACCGAGGAGTTGGAATACAAACCGGGGCGTTTTGTCGTGAACCGGATCGTGCGTCCGCGTATGGCCTGTTCCTGTTGCGAGGCCATTGTCCAATCGCCGCTGCCATCGCGCCCGATCGAACGTGGCCGCCCGGGACCGGGGCTGCTGGCGCACGTGTTGGTCAGCAAATACGCGGACCACCTGCCGCTCTACCGTCAGTCGCAAATATACGCCCGTGAAGGCGTCGATCTTAATCGATCAACTCTGACCAATTGGGTTGGCGGCTCCACCGCGCTTCTGGAACCTCTGGCTGACACCATTGGCCGAATGGTCCGCCGAGGCGCGGCCACCTTCGCTGATGATACGCCCGTTAAAATGCAGGCCCCCGGCAACAAGAAGACCAGGACCGCCCGTGTCTGGACCTATGTTCGCGATGAACGACCATGGTCTGGATCATCACCGCCCTGCGCGTGGTATCAGTTCACGATTGATCGCAAGGGCGAACATCCCGTCTCACATCTCTCCGGCTACAAAGGCTGGGTCCATGCGGACGGGTATTCCGGCTTCAACGGGGTATTCGGTGAGGACAAGGCCCAGGAGATGGCTTGTTTGGCGCACGTCAGACGCAAGTTTGTAGACATCTTTGCCGCGCAAGGCTCATCGATTGCCGAAGAAGCCCTCCGCCGGACCGCGGAACTCTATGCCGTCGAGAAAGAGGCGCGTGGCAAACCGTCTGAAGAGCGCGTTGCCATCCGTCAGGAAAAGGCAAAACCGATCTTCGATGAACTTGAGACCTGGTTACACGCGCAGTTGCCAAATATATCTGGCAAGTCGCCTCTGGCCCAAGCGATCCGTTATGCCCTTGGTCGTTTGCCAAAGGCACGCGGTTATTTGAACCATGGCTTTCTGGAAGCGGACAACAACATCGCCGAACGCGCCATAAAACCTGTCGCCATAGGTCGCAAAAATTGGATGTTCGCCGGTTCCGAGGGCGGTGGCAAAGCCATGGCCATCGCCTACACCCTGATCGAAACGGCAAAGCTTAATAAAGTCGATCCACAAGCCTGGCTCACATGGGTTCTCGCCCGCATCGCGGATCACAAGATCACTCGGCTGGACGAGCTGATGCCCTGGCGTTACGCTGCATCAGCAGCGTAACCGGGACGACCGGCAGTACGCCAGGGCTCCTTCACCGAACGGTCACGCATCAAGAAAAGCCCGAGCTCTTCAGAAAGTAGCCATACAATCACATGGGATGTGACAGGATTTGTTGCCCGCTACATCATTCATGATTCATGCCGGACCGGCTCTGGGTGAGTGGCCTGGATCGAATTCCGTCTGGCCCACGAGCATGGCGCAGGCGGCGATGATGAGGCGATCGGCCATGCTGTAGAGTGCGGGCAGGTCCGTGTCCCCTGGTGCGCCGCGCGGCTCCCGACGCAAGCCGAGGCGGTCGCGCGCGCGGCGGAAATCGCACGCAACCGGCAGAGCAAAGTCCCGATCCATGGATGCGACGGTCGGATCCGCGAGCGCCGCTACGGCAACGACCCGTTCCCGCCCCGTGGGTATTGCTGGGTGCGCTCCTGCTCGCATCCACGCCCGTCGTGCTCCCCGAGGTCGATGGCATCGTCGGCGCTGGCGGCGTCTCCGCCCGTGTCGTTCGCGATCCCGATGGTCACGGCGGCCAACACGCTCACCGTGCCGTCATTCGCCGTCGGTGCCGTCGCCGCCCACCGGAACTGCATTGCCGCTGCTCGCCGCCGCCACTTCCGGGCAAGCCTCATGGCCATCGGTCGTCCATGCACCCAATTGCGGTGCGGGCGGAGCGGTCGCCGGTCTCATAGGCCGGAATCGTCTTCCTGCCGCTGTCCAGTGCTGTCCGTTTACCGCATTGAAACCGGGAGGCGGGGACTGAACGGGCAGGCGGATGGTTGCGCCAACCGGACAAGGCCCCGCGCGCGCGTCTACCATCGGATGGCGGCGCCGAGGTCGAGGCCAAGATCGTGGGTGGAGCTGCCGGTCGTGCTCTCCTGCCGGGTCGCCTCAAGGCCCAGATGCAGGTCCATCGGGCCGCTGCGGGCGAGGCCGAGCCGCCAGCCGACACTGTATTCGCGACCCGCGTCCGTCAGCCCGAACCCGATCCCGCTGATCGCCACAAGCCGGCCCGCCGCCATCGGAACCCCGTAGCCCAGCGTCGCATCGAAGCGCCGTTGCAGGTTGCCCTCAGTGGTGTCATCGCCGTCGTCACCGTCACCGGTGAGCAGACCGGCCAGGCTCTGGCGCGCCAAAAGCGACGCCGCACCGCCTTCGGTCGCCGCGCCCACCCCGTGGCCCAGCGACAGCGACCAGCCGAGATCGCTGCCGGGCCGCTGATCCCAGGTCAGCGTCGCCGACAGGCCGCGCTCGCGGAAGCCCTGCGCCGCGTGGTCCAGCAGCCCGCGCGCACTGACCGCCGCGGTGATCCCCCGCGCCGGGTCGGCGAAGTCGAGGCTGACGCCGATGTCGGTGCCGAAACCGGTCTCCGCATCGCCGCCGTCGTGGCGCAGGCCGACTTCGAGCCCCGGCGTCAGCACCGCCCCGGAGCCGAGGCGGAACCGTCGCGATCCGGTCAGACCAAGGCGCACCCGCGTCACCCCGGACGATGTGGCATCAAGGCGACCCTCCGCGCCGCTCGCCGCGTCCGATGTGGTTCGGAGCGCCAGCGCGTCGGCCTCCCAGGCCAGCACCACGCCTTCCGCACCCGCCCCGAGGGCGCCGCGTGCGCCCACCGACCCCATCGTCAGCCCGATCCCGGCGCTCAGCGCGTCCTCGCCCGCAGGCGTCAGCGTCAGCGTGCCGCGACCGTAACCGGCAACGCCCCACAGCGTCAGACGGTCGTTCACCCGGTGGCCAAGCCACGGATAGAGCCCGGTCAGCGTCGCCGAAATCCGGCCATCATCGCTCGTCGCACCACCTGCCGCAGACGACCGGTAGTCGCCCTCGCCGCGCGAACGCGACAGCATCAGCCCGCCGCTGCGCTCGCCATTGCGCCAGTCGATGCCCAGCATCCCGCTCACCACTTCGCCGTCCAGCGACAGCGACCCGTCGCGCCCGTCGAAGCTCGTGACCGCCCCCCGGCCCCAGAGCGTGGCGGCACTGTCGCCGCCATCGCCGGTCAGCGCAAAGGCGCTGCCGGTGAGGAAATCGCGACCGGTCAGCGCCCGCGAACTGTAACCGCGCTCCGCAGCGCCATCCCGACCGTCCCCGATGTCATCCCAGGCATTCCCGGTGGCATTCCCGGCGCCGAAAAAGCTCTCGCCCAACGCCGCGAAGTCGGCCTCCGCATCCGCCCGAGCCTCCGCAGACCCACGCCCCGGCGCGATGGCGATCATCTGACCGGCCAACTGTCCGGCAAGACCCGCCACCGGCGTCGCCGCCATCCGCGCCTGCGCCGCCTCCACCACCTGCTCCGACACCGTGCGCCCGAAACGCGGCAACCACGCCGCAACCGGCGCTGTCCGGTCCGGGATGGCCGCCGCGATCACCGCGCCCGTTGCGGCGCTGGTCCGCGTCTCCGGGTTGCCCGCGTTGTCGATGAAACTCACCCGCACCTTGATCCGCGCGCCCTCATCCGCCTCGGCCAGCGTGTAGGTGGCGGCGTTCGCGCCGATCATCGTCTCGTTCGACACGCCGTCGCTGTCGCTGTCCACCCGCAGCCACTGCCAGGTGAAACTGCCGGGCAGCCCGTCCGCATCCGCAATCCCGCCGGTGGTCGCCGTCAGCACCTCGCCCACCTGCGCCGTGCCGGAGATCACCGGCGCGCCGGTCGCGGGGGTGTTGGCGGCCCGCGTCACCGTCAGCATGTAGGTCTGCGTGGTGCTGTCGTCCTCCGCCGTCACCCGCACCCTGATCTCGTTCGCGCCTTCCGTCAGCGCGACCTGAAAGCCGGGCGTCGTCATGTTCGCGTCGTCGATCACCGTGTCCGAGGCGTCCAGATACGCGACCATCGCAGTGTCGTCGCTCAGCGTCGGCGTCAGCGTGATCTGCCCCACACCGTTGGCAACGTCTGCGGTGTAGGCGGTCAACGTTGGGGCGAACGTCTGGTTCAGCGGGATCGCGCCGCCGTTCGCGCCCGCCAGCGCCAGCGCGCGCAGCGTCGCGTCGGTGGAGAGCGGGGTGGCGGACGGCGCGATCATGCCGCTCGACGGCCAGGCGGCGCTGGTCAGCGCCTCCGGGTTGCCCGCGTCATCGGTGAAACTCACCCGCACCCTGATCCGCGCGCCCTCATCCGCCTCGGCCAGCGTGTAGGTGGCGGCGTTCGCGCCGATCATCGTCTCGTTCGACACGCCGTCGCTGTCGCTGTCCACCCGCAGCCACTGCCAGGTGAAACTGCCGGGCAGCCCGTCCGCATCCGCAATCCCGCCGGTGGTCGCCGTCAGCACCTCGCCCACCTGCGCCGTGCCGGAGATCACCGGCGCGCCGGTCGCGGGGGTGTTGGCGGCCCGCGTCACCGTCAGCATGTAGGTCTGCGTGGTGCTGTCGTCCTCCGCCGTCACCCGCACCCTGATCTCGTTCGCGCCTTCCGTCAGCGCGACCTGAAAGCCGGGCGTCGTCATGTTCGCGTCGTCGATCACCGTGTCCGAGGCGTCCAGATACGCGACCATCGCAGTGTCGTCGCTCAGCGTCGGCGTCAGCGTGATCTGCCCCACATCATTCGCCACAGGCGCGGTATAGGTGAGCGTGTCCGGCATGAAGGCCGGGGTCAGCGCGACCGCGCTGTCGTCCGAGGCATCCGCCAGCGTCAGCGCGCTCAGCATCGCGTCGTCGGAGAGCGGGATAGCGGTCACCGTGGCGGTATCGGTGGCGGTTGCGGTGGCGCCGCGCCCGGTCACCGTCAGGGTGAAGACAAGCACGGTGTCTTCCGCCAGCGCCGGGATCGTCACCACCGGCGTGGCGTCGGTGTTGTTCGGGGCAAACGTCACCGCGTCGAATATCGTCCCGCTCGCCGGGTCGGTCAGCGCCCAGCCATAGGTCACGTTGTCGCCCCACGGCCCGCCATCGCTGCCGTCGAGCGTCACCGTGCTTATCATGTCGGGGGGAACCGTTCCGTCATCGGGCAGGGCCACCGCGGTGGGTACGAAGCTCGCTGCCCCCGGATTGCCAGACAGGTCCAGCGTGGTCAGCACGGTCAGCGGCGCGAACACCCCGTCGGGAAGCGCGGTCAGCGCGTTGCCCGACAGGCCCAGAGTCTCCAGCGCGGTCAGTTCGTCGAACACATTGGCGGGAAGCGTGGTCAGCGCGTTGCCGCCCATGCTCAGTTCCGTCAGCGCGGTCAGTTCGTCGAACACCCCGGCGGGCAGCGCGGTCAGGCCGTTGCCAGACAGGTCCAGAATCGTCAGCGCGGCCAGATCGTCGAACACATTGGCGGGAAGCATGGTCAGATCGTTGTTCGGCAGGCCCAGCACCTCCAGCGCGACCAGCCCGTCGAACACCCCGGCGGGCAGTTCTTCCAGGGCGTTGTCGGACAGATACAGTTCCGTCAGCGCGGTCAGCCCGTCGAACACGTCGGCGGGAAGCCCGGTCAGATCGTTGAAGGACAGAAACAGATTCTTCAGCGAGGGCAGACCGGCGAATGCCCCGGCGGGCAGCGTGGTCAACTCGTTGCCGTTCAGCGACAGCAGCGTCACCCCGGTCAGCCCGGCGAAATCACCGGGCGCGAGTTCGGTGATGCCCTTGCTGATCAACGACAGCGGGCCACGGATGGAGGCGAGATGGGCGTCGGTGACATCGGCGCAGTCGGTGACGCCGGAGAGTCTGCCAAGGATCGCGTCAATCACCACCTGCGTCCGCCCGCAGAGGAGCGGCGGGGCGGTGGAGGCGGCCACCGTGAAGACCTGCGAAAGCCCGTACATGGGGCGGTTGGCAGTGTTTGGCGCGCTGGAGAGGCTGCTGAGGGGGCCGTGGGTGCTGAGGATGTTGGAGTCGGGCCTGCCGACGCGCACGAAAGACGCACCCAGCCCCCCCAGCCCCAGCGATGCAGACCCGGAGAACGACTCGGTGCCGTCGTCATCGCAGCCGGTGAGGGGATAGTTGCCGGTCATGGAGGTATCGGGGCCGTCGGTGCCGGACTCGTTCTTGTCGTTGGCCTCATCGTCCCATGTGCCGTCGTAGAAATCCGCGTAGTCGTCGGCGATCTTGTTCCCGTCCAGCCAATAGATCGGCACGCCCGCGCCGGTGGTGGCGGTGTTGTCGCGGGCGTCGGTGTCGGGGGTGCAGCCGACCACCCGGAAGCCCGGACTGTAGGTCTGAATGTCGGTATGTCCGGCGGTGGCGCGGTCCTGAACGAAGGTGTTATAGGTCGCGATGTCGGTGGCGGAACCGTTGCGCTTGGTGGAGGACAGGAAGATGAGCCGGAAACCGTCGCCAGCGCCAAGGCCGGAGGGGATCAGGCTCCAGTTATTGGGAACCTCGACCCCGGCGGGCGGCGGCGGCGGCGGCATGGCGCGCGTCACCGTCACCGTGTAGGGCTGCATGGTGGTGGTGTCCTCCGCCGTCACCGTCACAACGATGATGTTGGGGCCCTCCACCAGATCGGAAACCGTAATGATCCCGTCGTTGAAATCGGTGTCGGCAATCCCGGTCCCGCCCAGGGTAACGGTGCTGACCACCGCGCCATCATCGGCCCGCATCGCCGTCAGCGTCACCTCGTCCACAGCGTTGGCCACATCCGCCGTGTAGATGAACGTGCCCGACGCGAAGGCCGGGGCCAGGGTCAGGTCATTCGTCCCGTCATTGACCGTCAGCCCGCTCAGCATCGCGTCGGTGGAGGGCGGGGTGGCGTTCACCGTGCCCCTGACGGCAATCTGTAACTTATCATTACTCGAAGCCCAGACTGCGCCGTTCATGTTCCGCAACCACGAATCGTCGGCGATGCCCCAGTCGCTCTCCGCCCCCGAGTCCTCGGCATTATTGTCCGTGAAGTTCAGGCCGTATCCTGAGCTGGCGCCTGATGCCGTGTCCTCGAACACCACGAAATAACCGGTGGCCGGGTCAAGGGTCGCACCGGACGGCGCGGTGAAGGTGTTGATCGCGTCGTCGGCAAGCGTTCCCGGATTGGTCAGCACGTACAGGGGGGTGCCGGGATTGCCGGATGTGGTCGTGTAGATTCTCACCCTTGGCGAAGAAAGCAGTTTGAAATCATTTGCCAGGACATCAATCGCCGAGAGCGTATAGCCGCCCGCATTGTCGCCCGTCGTGAACTGCTGCGCCTGAGTGAGCTTGAGAGCACCCGAGACGCCGACAACCCGGCTGTTGTTGTGGCTGGTCTGCCCGGTGTTGCTGACCAGCGCATCGGCGGGCGGCGTCACCGCCATCGCCCGCGTCACCGTCACCGTGTAGGTCTCGGTGGACATGTCCTCCGCCGTCACCTTCACCTTGATGACGGTCTCGCCCACGTCGAGCGCGACCTGAAGGCCGGTCGTGTTCGTGTCGGCGTCGGTGATCATCATGCCCGAGTCGTTCTGAATCTCGAACGCCGCGTTCACGTCGTCGCTCCGCTCCGGCGTGATGGTGATTGAGGTCACGTCGTTCAAAACATTCGCGGTATAGGTGATCAACGTCGGCACGAACGTCTCGTTCAGCGGGATCGCGGTGCCGTCCGAGGCATTCGCCAGCGACAGATCGCTCAGCGTTGCGTCGTCGGAGGGGGGCTCGACCAGCCAGACCGCGACGGGGACGCCGGCGGGCCAGGTCGCGTCGAGGCCGGTATTTTCCCACTGTCTGCCAAGGGCGGTCATGTTATCCGCATCAATGAAAGGATACTCGTCGCCATCGACCACCAGAATCAGGGCCTGTGTCGCGGTGGTCAGGCCGGTGTCAAACTGGATGTCCAGCCGCCCGAGAGACGTTCCCGCCGTAGGGGAGAAGAAGGTATTCAGGCTGGTGATCGTGTAATCCACGCTGTCATGCGTGAACGAGTCCTCGCTCAGCGTGGCCGGGTTGGAGCAGACCTGCGACGGGTCGGTGGTGATGGTGCAACCCAGTACGTCCGAAAAGGTAACCGGCGTCAGCACCGCCGACCAGACCGCATCGGCGGGCGGCGTCAGCAGCGGCGCATGGCGCGTCACCGTCACCGTGTAGGTCCGGGTGGTGGTGTCCTGCGCCGTCACCGTCATAAAGATGGCGGGCTCGTCCGCCGACAGCAGCGCGTCGAGCGCGACCTGATGGCCGGTCGCGTTCGTGTCGTCGTCGGGGATTGCCACGTCGTTCCCATAGAAGTACGCGACCGTCGCATTGCTGTCGCTCAACATCGGCGTGATGGTGAGCGAGGTCACGGCGTTCTCCACCGACACCGCATAATTGACCGTGCCCGCCGCGAAGGGCGGGGCCAGCGTGATCGCGCTGTCGTCCGAGGCATCCGCCACCGTCAGCCCGCTCAGCGTCGCGTCGTCGGAGGCGACCGCCGTGCCCCTGACGGCGATCTTGAACACCGATGAACGCAAAGCCCAAGCTGCGGAGTCCGAATCCCGCAACCGCAAACTGTCGGCGATGCTCCAGCCGCTCGCCTTCCCCGCGTCCTCAAAAGGCCAGATCGTCCGCTTCAAGCCGTATCCTGCGTCAGCGCCTGATCCCGTGTCCTCGAACACCACGAAGTAATCGGTGCCCCGGGTCAAAAAGGGCGGCGCGGGCGGCGCGGTGAAGGTGTTGATCGTGCCGTCGCGAAGCGTTGCCGGATTGCTCAGCACGAACAGGAGGGTGCCGGGATTGCCGGATGTGGCCGTGTAGATGCTCACCCTTGGTGAAGAATCCGACAGGAAGTCATCCACCGAGACATTGATTGCCGAGAGCGTATAGCCGCCCGCACTGTCGCCCGTTGTGAACTGCTGCGCCGTTGTGAACTGATTCCCACCCGAGGCGCCGACAATCCGGCTGCCGCTGATGTCCTGCCCGGTGTTGCTGACCAGCACATCGGCGGGCGGCGTCGGCTCGGCGCGCGTCACCGTCAACGTGTAGTCCTGCATGGTGGTGGTGTCCGCCGCCGTCACCGTCACCACGATCACGTTGTCGCCATCGACCAGCGGGGAAACCGTGATCCCGTCGGCAAAATTGCTGTCTGCAATCGCGGTCCCGCCCAGGGTGACGGCGCTTGCCATCGCGCCAGGATGGGTCGTCGTCGCGCTCAGCGTCACCGCGTCCACAGCGTTGCCCACATCCGCCGCATACATGAACATTCCCGCCGCGAAGGCCGGGGTCAGGATCGGGTCATTCGTCCCGTCACTGACGGTCAGCCTGCTCAGCGTCGCGTCGTCGGAGACGCCGCGCGTCACCATCACCGTGTAAGTCTCCATGGCGGCGCCGTTCTCTGCCGTCACCGTCACAACGATGGTGTTGTCGCCCTCCACCAGATCGGAAACCGTAATGATCCCGTCGCTGAAATCGCTGTCGCCAATATCGTTCCCGCCCAGAGTGACGGTGCTGACCGTCGCGCCCGCGTGGTTCACCAACGCCGTCAGCGTCACCGTGTCCACATCATTCGCCACATCCAGCGGGAGGGGCGAGGCGAGGTCGATGGGGTGATCGCTCGTCCCGTCATCGACCGTCAGCACACTCAGCGTCGCGTCGGTGGAGACAGCCCGCGTGACCGTCACCGTGTAGGTCTCGGTGGACGTGTCCTCCGCCGTCACCGTCACGACGATGACGTTCGCGCCCGTGACCAGCGAGGGAACCGTGATCCCGTCGCTGAAATCGGTGTCGGCAATCTCGGTCCCGCCCAGGGTGACGGCGCTGACCTCTGCGGCCGCGTCGGTCGTCGTCGCGATCAGCGTTACCGTGGTGACATCGCCGGCAATATCCGCCGCATAGGCATCCGTGCCCGACACGAAGGTCGGGGTCAGGGTCAGGTCATCCGTCCCGTCATTGACGGTCAGCGCGCTCAGCATCGCGTCGTCGGAGGCGACGGTGTTGTTCGCCGTGCCGTTGACGGCAATCTGAAACTTGTTGCCACCCGAAGTCCAGACAGAGCTGTTCTGCTCCCGCGCCCGCGAACCGTCGTCGATTCTCCAGCCGCTCGCCGCCCTCGGATCCTCGGCATTACTGGCCGTATAGAGCAAGAAGTATCCTGCGTTAGCGCCTGATTCCGTGTCCTTGAACATCACGAAGTAATTGGTGTTCGGATCGAGTTGCGCACCGGGCGGCGCGGTGAAGGTGTTGATCGCGCCGTCGCGAAGCGGTGCCGGATTGCTCAGCCTAAACACGCGGTGGCCGGGATTGAGGGATGGGCTCGTTCTGTGGATTGCCACATCTGGCGAAGAACCCGAAAGGAAACTGGATACCCGGACATCAATTGCCGAGAGCGTATAGCCATCCGCGTGGTCGCCCGTCCTGAACCGCTGCGCCTGATCGAAGTCGCCGACACGCAGGGTGGTGTCGGGAACCCTGTCCTGCCCGGTGTTGCTGACCAGCACCCTGGGGCGCGCTGGCGGCGGCGGCGCGGCGCGCGTCACCGTCACCGTATAGGTCCGGGTGGTGGTGTCCTGCGCCGTCACCGTCACTTTGATCTCGTTGTCGCCCGCGACCAGCGAGGGGACCATGATCCCGTCGCTGAAATTGCGGTCGGCAATCACGATCCCGTCCAGGGTGACGCGGCTTATCCTTGCGACATTATCGGTCGTCATTGCCATCAGCGTCACCGTGGTGACAGCGTTCGCCACCGACGCCGCATAGGCATCCGTGCCCGACACGAAGGTCGGGGGGGTCAGGGTCAGGTCATCCGTCCCGTCATTGACGGCCAGCGAGGCGAGCGTCGCGACGGTAGAGGCGGGGCCGGTGATTGCCGTGCCGTTGACCTGCATCCTCACGGGCGAGCCTGAAATGATGCTCCATGAATCGGTGCTCTCCACGTACCTCGCGTTCCCGATGCTCCAGCCCGCAGCACTGCCGCTGTCCTCGTCAGTCGAGAAAATGCGCTGGATGGGCCCCGGATTGCCGGTGGTGCTGACCAGATACAGATGGTAGGTGGTGTTGGTGGCAAGCGTGGCGTTGGTGGGTGCGGTGAAGGTGTTGAGGGCGTCCGCGGTGATCGTCCCCGGATTGGTCAGCGTAATGAAACTGACCGGGTTGGACAGGTCAGGCTCGCCGTTACTCGCGCTCGGGACAATCCGGAAGGTTCTGACGATGTCGCTCGGAAACCCGATTCCGACATTGACGCCCGTCAGCGTATAGCCGCTCGCATTGTCGCCCGTGGTGAAGGGCTGCGTCTGGATCGAACCGCTGGAAGAACCGAGCGTCTGCCCCGCGTTGCTGACCAGCGTCGTCCCGGTCTGCGCCGCCACCTGATTCGGCAGGGCCAGCAGCGCCGCGAAGGCGAGAAGCACACCGCCGCCGCGCACCCGCAAGCGCCGCATCAGCGCCCGGCCGGCCATTGCCCGGCCACGCCCGTCCGTCCGTCCCTCAAGCCGTTCCTCACATCCGCAAAACCGCATGGCCTTCCCCCGTCCCGTAATATCCTGTTTCGGCAGGGTACTCTGACCGGGCATGGTTTGTAAACGCCCTGCCCGACAGTTTTTCGCGACTGATTGCTGTTGATTGTGGCATCCCGCGCCCTCAGCCCGCCGGAACCCCCGCAACAATCGCGCCGGGCCGGGCAATGACATCGACGGCCAGCCGGTGCCCGGCGATCATCGCGTCCTGCTCCGATGCTCCGGTCAGCAAAGCCGCCAGAAACCCGCCATTGAAACTGTCCCCGGCGGCAGTGGTGTCAACCACCGAATCAGCAACCGGACAGCGGGCATCGCCGCCCCCCGCGCCAGCCCCCGACAGCGATGCCGGCCCCCGCGCGCCGCGTTTCAGCGCCCCGGTGCGGGGGCCGTCGCCGTGGCCGCGCAGCCGCGCCAGCACTTCGGCCTCATCCCGATCCCCGAACAGCGCCATTTCGTCATCCAGCGACGGCAGCCCGATGTCGGCGCGCCCCCAGGCCCGCGACACCGCCTGCCGGGCGGCCGCGTCGCTCTGCCACAGGCGCGCCCGGTAGTTCGAATCGAACGCGACCGTGCCCGGCCAGCCCTCCAGCCACTCCAGCAGGCCAAGGCGCACGTCCGCAGGCAGGATCGCCAGGGTGATGGCCGACAGGTAGATGACATCGAAGCCGTCCAGAACCCCGAAGCCGTCGCGGAACATGGTGCGGGCGGCGGAATCCCCGCGCCAGTAGTGGAACGAGCGTTCGCCGGTGGCGTCGGTGCCGATGGCATAGATGCCGGGCAGCCTGTCGGGGTGGGTGGCGATGCAGCGCGTGGCGACGCCCTGCGCGGCGATGAACGCCGTCATCCTGTCCGACAACGGGTCCACACCCACCGCCGAGACAAAGGCGACTTCGTGGGTGTTCGCGTGGGTTTTGGTCAGGGAGCGGTGCAGATAGACGGCGGTGTTCAGGGCGTCGCCCGCAAAGCCCACCTCCGGCCTTGGGGCGATCAGGGAAAGTTCCGCCATGGCTTCGCCGACGCAGGCGATTTTCAACGGGCGGGTGGTCAACGAACGCGCCATCGGTTCAGTCGCCGATCGGGCCGGGGCCGGTATCTTCGGACAACGGCAGCAGCGACGTGCGAATGCGGCGCAGGTATTCCTTTACCCTTTCCGGTCGTCGCCGCGCCGTCCCCGCCGCCAGCACGTCGATAATGGCGATGAACACCAGCCGCGAGGCGGACGGCTTGTAAATGTCCTGATCTTCGGGAATGTCGATGCCGATGGTCACGTCGGTGGCCATGGCCAGGGGCGATCCGGTTCTGGTCAGGCCGATTGATCCGGCACCGTACTGCCGGGCGATGGCGACGCTGTCCAGCAGTTCCACCGGGTGGCCGCTTGCCGATATGGCAAAGACGACATCGCCGCCGGTCAGGGTCGAGGCAAGCATCCGCTGAAAATAGCCGTCGGCATGGGCCTCGGCGGGAATGCCCAGACGAAAGAACCGGTTCGCGCCTTCACGGGCGGCATTGGCCGAACCGCCGCCAACGCCGATAAAGGAAATCCGGTTCGCCTTCGCCAGCACCGAGACCGCCCGCTCCAGCGCGTCGCCGTCAAGCTGGGAACGCGCCAGATTGAGGGTGTCCACAAGCGCGCCGAAGACCTGGGTGACGAGTTGATCGGATTCGGAATCCGTGCGGCTCGGCCCGCCCAGGTATTGCAGGCTGACCGCCACGCCCTGGGCGATCCTGATGTTGAAATCGCGAAAGCCCTCGCAGCCCAGCGTCTGGCAGAACCGGTTCACCGTCGCGACCGAGACACCCGCCGCTTCGGCGATGTCGTTCTGCGTCAGCCGGGCCACGCGCTCCAGATTGGACAGCACGAAATCCGCCACCCGCTGTTCGCGTTTCGGAAAGACCCCGTCCAGGGTGCGCATCTGCGATATGATGTCGATGGGCCTGGACATGTCTCTCCCCCTGTTCGCGGCTACTCCGGTTTATAGGCGATTACATCCATTTCAACCTTCGCGTCGATCATGAGCGCGGCCCGAACCGTCGAGCGGGCTGGCGGGTGATCCCGGAAATGGCGCTCGAAGACGCCGTTGAAGCTGGTGAAATCGCGTGGATCGTCCAGCCAGACATTGACCTTTATCACATGTTCCAGGCCGCAATCCGCGGATTTCAGCACCGCGACGATGTTTTTCATGACCTGTTCGGTCTGCTCCACGATCCCGCCGGTGATGATCTCGCCATCCACGACCGGAACCTGTCCCGAGACATAGACGAAATCCCCCGCGCGCACCGCCTTGGCAAATGGCCGCCGGGCACCGCCGGCGGCGGCGTCGGCCGAATCGAGTCGCTGGATGCCTTTTTCCATTCCGGGCAATCTCCATAAATGTAAGTTATCTACAAATAATTGTACGTTCCGGCCTGGCAGGTCAACAAACTATTGACTAATATCGCACTAACGATGTAATAAATTTACAAAACAATCCGCGCAAGCGCACTCATGGCAAATCGCGCAAGCGCACTCATGGCAAAGGAGGAACCAATGAATCTCAGAACCTGGCTGAAATCGGCAGCCGCAGCGGGGGCCTTCACGGCTCTTGCCGGCATGGCTTTCGCAAACGGGACATTGCGCTATGCAACGGTTGGCGAACCGCCCAGCCTAGACCAGCACGTCGTCACGTCCGACCTGGCCACGACGATTGCACATCACATCTTCGAAGGGCTTTACACTTTCGATTCGTCCAATTCCCCGGTCGGCCTGCTTGCCGACGGTGAAACCGTCTCGGCCGACGGCAAAACGATCACGATTTCCCTTCGGGAAGGCGTGAAATTCCACAATGGGCAGGACATGACTTCGGCAGACGTTGTGGCCTCGCTGAACCGCTGGGGCGAGTTCGGTTCGCGCGGCGGTCTTCTGTTTGCGAATGTCGATGGCGTCGAAGCCACCGGTGAGCACGAGATCACCATCAGTCTTTCCCAGCCTTTCGGCCCCTGGAAAAACCTGATGGCCTTCATCAACGGCGGCCCGGCAATCTATCCGGCTTCCGTGGTCGAGGGCGCAGGCAAGGAGCCGATCGCGCCGGAGAATTACATCGGCACCGGCCCCTACAGGTTCAATGAATGGGAGCCGAACCGCCATGTGGAACTGGTGCGGTTTGACGACTATGCCTCTCCCGACGGCGCCGCCGATGGCTATGGCGGCACCCGTGTGGCCGAGTTCGACACGCTGCAATTCGTCCCCGTGCCCGATGTCGGCACCCGGGTGGCCGGCCTGAAGGCGGGCGACTACGATTATGCCGAAAGCATTCCCGGCGATCTCCATGCCGGGCTAGAGGCCGACCCCTCGGTGGTCACGATCCTGAATGGCGGTCCGATTTTCGGCCTGGTGTTCATGAACTCCGAGGACGGCCCGCTTCGGGATAACTTCGCGTTGCGGCGGGCGATCCAGACGGCGCTGGACAAGACCCCGGCGTTGCAGGTGGCGATCGGCCCCGAAGGGCTGTGGCGGGCGAACGGCTCGTTCCTGCCGGAAGGCAATGTCTGGTACACCGATGCTGGCGTCGAACATTTCAGCATGGGCGATGCGGACAAGGCGCGCGCCATGGCCAAGGCAGCGGGTTACACCGGCGAGCCGATCAAGTTCATGGTCTCGACGAACTACCCGTTCCACTACGACACCGCGATCGTCTACACTAGGCAACTGGCGCAGGCCGGGTTCAACATCGACCTTCAGGTCTATGACTGGGCGACCCTGATCGAGAAGCGCGCCCAACCCGACCAGTGGGATCTGTTCTTTACCCATCATGGCTTCGTGCCCGACCCGATCCTGATCTCCGTGATGAACGACAATTATCCCGGTTGGTGGAGCACCCCTGAAAAAGCCGCGTTGAAAGCCCGTTTCACGGCAAGTTCCGACCCGGCGGAGCGTCAGGCGATCTGGGCCGAGATTCAGGCCCTGATCTACGAACAGGTGCCGACAATGAAAACCGGCGATGTCTACACCTACAACATCGCGTCGCCCGCACTTGACGGCCTCGGCGAGGCAACCCTGATCTGGCCACACTTCTGGAACGTCTCGAAGTAAGGCATACTCCCAGGCCTCCCCCGCCCCTCACTCAACGGGGCGGGGGAGGCCGAACTATGTCCGCAGCAGGCCCCCGCTCCATGCTCGTCTATACGCTGAACAGAGTCCTGACCCTGGTTCCCACGCTGCTGGCGGCCTCGATCCTGATCTTTCTGTTCATTCACCTGATTCCGGGCGACCCGGCCTCGATCCTGCTGGGCGATGCGGCGACCCCCGAACAAGTGGCGGAGCTTGTGCATGAGCTTGGCCTCGATGAACCCCTGTGGGAGCAATACCTCCTGTGGCTCGGCAATGTCATCCGGGGCGATCTCGGCACCTCGGTATTTTTCCGCACACCGGTCCTGTCGGTGATTGGCGATGGCGCCGAAACCTCTGTCCTTCTGGCGAGCATGACAATGTTCTGGATCGTCGTTTTCGGCGTTCCCACCGGCATCATCGCCGCCACTCGCCACGGGTCGTGGGTGGATCAGTTCACGTCGGGCGGGGCCATGTTGCTTGCTTCCGTGCCGACCTTCTGGCTGGGTCTCTATCTGATCCTGATTTTCGCGGTCGGGCTGGGCTGGTTTCCCTCTTCCGGCTTCCCCTCGCTCACCGACGATGGCGGTGTGCTGAACCTGCGTTACCTGATTCTGCCCAGCCTCACCCTTGCCGCGCCGAACGCGGCGCTCATCATCCGCCTGGTTCGCGCCTCCATGCTCGACGTTTCGCGCGAGGATCATGTGCGCACCGCCCGCGCCAAGGGATTGCACCCTGTGCGCGTGGCGATCAGGCACATCTTCCGCAACGCGCTTATCGCCGTTGCTGCGGCGTTCGGCTTTACCTTCGCCGCACTGGTCAGCGAAGCGGTGGTGACGGAGACCGTCTTTTCCCTGCCCGGAATAGGTCGTCTGGTGGTGCAATCAATCCTGCGGCGCGACTATCCGGTCATTCAGGGCGTCATCCTGATCATCGTGGTCTTCTACATGATCGTCAATCTGCTGGTGGACCTCGCCTATGCCCGCCTTGATCCGAGGGTGTCCCTGAAATGACGGCGCTGTCTTCGTTCCTTTCCGTCTTCCGCAGCCGCCGTCTGGCGACGGCAGGCCTGATCTGGCTTGTCGTCGTGGGTGTCGCCGCGCTCGGCGCGCCGCTCCTTGCGCCGTTCGACCCGCTGGAATTCGATCCGGTGGTCCGCCTGTCCGAACCCGGCTGGCCTTATCTCTTCGGCACCGACCATTTCGGGCGGGATTCGCTTTCCCGCGCCATCTACGGCGCGCGGATGGCGGTGTTGATCGGGCTGGGCAGCGTTGTGGTGGCGTTGGTCGCCGGTGGTCTTGTCGGCATGTTGTCGGCCTACTTCACCCGGCTTGGTCATGTGCTGATGCGACTGATCGACGTTCTGATGGCTTTCCCGGCGCTGCTGCTGGCGCTGGTGCTGATGACGCTTCTGGAACGCAGCGTGATGAACACGATTATCGTGATCGGCATCGTTTACGCCACGACCACGGCGCGCATACTGTTCGGCATGACGCTGAAACTGAAGGGCGAGGTTTTCGTCGATGCCGCGATCTGCACGGGCGCGGGACATGCCTCCATCCTCTTCCGGCATATCCTGCCCAATCTCGTCTCGCCGCTGCTGGTGCAGGCGAGTTTCATCTTCGCCTTCGCGCAGTTGCAGGCCGCGGCGCTCGACTTTCTGGGGCTGGGTCTGCCGCCGGAAGTGCCAAGCTGGGGCAACATGCTGAGCGAGGAACGCATCTACGTCACCCGCGCGCCCTGGCTGCTGATCTTTCCGGGGGCTCTGATCATCCTTTCCGTCTTTTCCATGAACCTCGTCGGCGATGCGATGCGCGACAGCATCGACCCGCGGTTCAGGGACGACATTGCGGGGGTCTGAGACATGGCGCTGTTGGACGTGAATGACCTGGAAATCGGCATCGCCACGGGCGGAAAGCTGCTGCCCGTCGTGCAGGGTATCTCGTTTTCGGTCGAGGCGAATGAAACACTCGGCATCGTCGGCGAAAGCGGTTGCGGCAAAAGCCTGACCGCACTGGCGATCATGGGGCTTCTCGAAGGCACGGCGGTGCGGATCGCGGGCGGGTCGATCCATTTCGACGGCCTGGATCTGCTGGCTCTCACTCCGGCGGAACGCCGCACCGTGATGGGAGAGCAGATGGCGATGATATTTCAGGAGCCGATGACCAGCCTGAACCCGGTCTACCGGATCGGCGATCAGATCGGCGAAACCCTTCTTCAGCATCGCGCCATGTCAAGAAGACAGGCGCATGACCGGGTGCTGGAGTTGCTGGAGCTCGTGCGCATCCCCGAACCGGCGCAGCGCGTCCACAGCTATCCGCACCAGATGTCCGGCGGGCAGCGGCAACGGGTCATGATCGCCATGGCCCTGGCCTGCGATCCGAAACTCATCATCGCCGATGAACCCACCACGGCGCTTGATGTCACGGTGCAGAAGGAAGTGCTGGACCTGATGCGCAATCTGCAAAAGCGCACCGGCACGGCCATCGTCATGATCTCGCACGATCTGGGTGTGATTTCCGAAACCTGTGACAAGGTGGCCGTCATGTATCGCGGCAGGATCGTCGAGGAAGCGACGACCGCCGAGCTTTTTTCGAACATGAGCCATCCCTATACCCTTGGCCTGCTTGGCTCCATTCCTGCGGTCGATCGCGATGTGGAATGGCTCAGGGCCATTCCGGGCCGGGTGCCCACCATCGACGAGGCGCTGACCGGCTGTGCGTTTCATCCGCGCTGCGCTCTGGCGCAGGATCGGTGCAAGGGCGACAATCCCGGTTCGGTGGCCGTCGCCGCAGCCCATTTCGTGCGCTGCCATTTCCCGCAAGGAGCCCGCGCATGAACCGGCCCCTGTTGGAATTGCGCGAACTGAAGACTTATTTCCGGATCGGCAGGGCCGGACTCCTGCGCCGGAAAACCGTGCTCAGGGCAGTTGACGGGGTCTCGTTCGACATCCACGAGGGAGAGGTCCTGAGCCTTGTCGGCGAAAGCGGTTGCGGCAAGTCCACCGTCGGACGCACCCTGACCCGACTTGAAAAAGCGACCAGCGGCGAAGCGATCTTCGACGGGCGGGACATTCTGAAAATGCCGCCCGCCGCATTCCGGCCCCTGCGGCGGGAAATCCAGATGATCTTTCAGGATCCCTTCGCCTCGCTCAATCCGCGCCTGAGCATCGAGCAGACACTGGCAGAGCCGCTTTTCATTCACAAACTTGCCCGCGACCGGGCAGAAGCGCGCGCCCGGATCGCCGCAACGCTGGAGCTTGTGGGCATGGACCCGAAGGCGATGCAGCGCTATCCGCATGAGTTCTCCGGCGGTCAGCGCCAGCGCATCGGCATTGCCAGGGTGATGATTCTGACGCCACGGCTGGTCATTGCGGACGAGGCGGTCTCGGCGCTCGACGTATCAATCCAGGCGCAGGTTCTGAATCTGATAAAGAAACTTCAGCGCGAAAGCGGCGTGTCGATGCTGTTCATCAGTCACGACCTTGGCGTCGTTCGCCATGTCAGCGACCGGGTAGCGGTCATGTTGAAGGGAAAGATTGTGGAAATGGGGGACAAGCGGCAGATATTCGAAGCGCCGCAGCATGAGTATACGCGCGCGCTTCTGGCCTCGATTCCGCGTATCGCGACAAGGGTGGCGTAATGGATCAGAAGCGCGTTTTCCTCGGCTCCATAGCGACCGAATCCAACATGTTTTCGCCGTTGCGAACCAATTTGCAGGACTTCAAGGACAGCTTTTTCGCGCCGCCGGGGCAGCATCCCCCGACGCCGACCCTGTGCAGCGCGATCTATCCCGTCGCCCGGAGCAGGGCCGCCGAATTGGGATGGACGCTGATCGAGGGCACGGCGACCTGGGCCGAGCCGGGGGGGATCGTCAATCAGCGCACCTGGGAGTTTCTGCGCGATCAGCTTCTCGAAGAACTCCGCGCGGCGCTGCCCATCGACATCGTGTTGCTTGGCCTCCACGGCGCCATGGTGTCTCAGGGCTGCCTCGACTGCGAAGGCGAACTGATCGAAGCGGTTCGCGCCATCGTCGGGCCCGGCACGATCATCGGCGTCACCTTCGACCCGCACAGCCACCTGTCGAAAAAGCGGCTGGAGGGCACCGACCTGATCACGGTTTTCAAGGAATTTCCCCATACGGATTTCGTCGAGACCGCCGGGAACCTGATTGATCTGGTCAAAAACACCGATGCCGGGCGGATTGCGCCCGTGATCTCGACATTCGACTGCAAGATGATCGAGGTTCTTCCCACGAGCCGGGAGCCGATGCGCAGCTTTGTCGATCGGCTGAAAGCCCTTGAGGGACGCGGAAACATCCTTTCGGTTTCGGTCATCCACGGGTTCATGGCCGGCGATGTGCCCGATCTCGGCGCCAGGATCATCGTGATAACGGACGACGCCAAAAACGAAGGTGACGAACTAGCCCGCAGGCTCGGCATGGAGCTGTTCTCGCTGCGGGGGACGACGCGACCGGATTTCCTGTCGCCGGAAGAGGCGCTCGACAGGGCGCTTGCAGCGGCCGAAGGCCCGGTGGTCATCGCCGATGTCTGGGATAATCCCGGCGGCGGCGTGCCGGGGGATTCCACGATCATCCTGCGCGAGATGATGGCCCGGAACATCGGGAATGCGGCCCTGGCGACGATCTGGGATCCCATCGCCGTGCGTACCAGCATGTCGGCAGGCGAAGGCGCATGTCTGCAACTGCGCTTCGGCGGCAAGATGTCTCCTGTGGGCGGCGAGCCTATCGACGCCTGCATCACCGTGCGCCGCATCGTGCCCGACGCCGTCCAGAGTTTCGGTGAAAGCGTGGTGCCGCTTGGCGACAGCGTCTGGATCGAGGTCGGTGGCATCGACGTGATCCTGAACACCGTGCGCAGCCAAGTATTCAATCCGGATGTCTTCTCGAATCTTGGTATCGACCCGACGGCAAAGGCGATGCTCGTGGTGAAATCCACCAATCACTTCCACGATGCGTTTTCGAGGATTGCGCCCGAGATCCTCTATGCCACCGTCGAAGGCCCCTATCCGAACAATCCCGTGACAAACGGCTATCGCAACCTGCGTCGGAAAATCTGGCCGCTGCTGGAGAATCCCCATGACCCGGAAACCGGTTGAAATCGAAACCCCCGCGCTGGTAATTGATGAAAAGGCGGCGCTGCGAAACATCGCCCGGTTTCAGGCGCATTGCAATGACCGGGGTCTGAAGCTCCGCCCGCATGTCAAGACACACAAGAGCATCCATTTCGCAAAGGCCCAGATCGCCGCCGGGGCAACGGGGATCAATTGTCAGAAGATCGGCGAGGCCGAAGTGATGGCGGATGCCGGCATCGGCGACATCCTCATCACCTGCAATATCATCGGGGATGCGAAACTTGCACGCCTTCGCGCCCTGGCCGGGAAAGTCGGGGCGCTGTCGGTGGTGGCCGACAGCGCCGCAGTTGCAGACGGGTTGGCCAGCGCCTTTGCAACCGCGCGGCGCCCCCTGACGGTTCTGGTCGAGTGTGACACCGGCGGCGGACGCTGTGGTGTGCAGACACCCGAAGCCGCAGTTGCGCTCTCCCGAAGAATTGCCGCGCGCCTGGGCCCGGGATTCGGCGGGTTGATGACCTATCCGGCAGCCGCCGGTCAAGGCGATGTGCTGGACTTCATGCAATCCGCCAGAGCCGGGATCGAAGCCCATGGCATCAGGTGTCCGGTTATCTCATCGGGCGGGTCGCCCGACATGTGGCGGGCCGACACCGGCGGAGTGCTCACCGAATATCGCGCCGGCACCTACATCTACAACGACCGGTCGCTGGTGGAACGGCAAACCTGCACATGGGACGACTGTGCGGCGCGGGTCGTGGCCACCGTGCTCAGCGTCCCGACCGGGACCAGGGCAATCATTGATGCCGGGTCCAAGGTTCTCACCTCCGATCTGCTTGGCCTTGACGGTTTCGGATACATGCCCGGACACCCGCAGGCGCGAATTGCCGGTCTGAACGAAGAGCACGGGATCATTCACTGCGGTCCCGATGACAGGTTCGAGGTCGGAGACCAGGTGAGCATCGTCCCAAATCACATCTGTGTCGTGTCCAACATGCTGGATTACGTGTGGCTGAGGCGGGAAAAGGGCGCAATGGCCGTGCTTCCGATTGACGCGCGCGGAAAAGTGACCTGATCCCCTCCCCCCGCGCACGCGCGCGCCGGGCGGTTCTTCCGTCGATCCCTGCGGGAGTGTCGCCAGGGTCGATTGCGCGGGGAAAGGCCCGCCGGACTGTTTTCAGCGCCGCTTCACCTCTCGGTGAACTTCAGTTCGATGCGGCGGTTCTGGGTGCGGGCTTCGTCGCTGTTTCCGGTATTCACCGGTTGATATTCACCGAACCCGGCCGCCGCGAGCCGGTGGGGCGGGATGCCCAGTTCGTCAATCATGTAGCGCACCACCGACAGCGCCCGGCCCTGGCTGAGTTCCCAGTTGTCGCTGTATCGTCCGTCGCCCGACAGCGGCAGGTCATCGGTGTGCCCATCGACCCGGATCACCCAGTTGATGTGTGGCGGAATCTGATCGGCGACGCGCTCGATGATCTTCGCCACCTCGGCCACATCGCTTTTGCCCGAATCCGACAATTCCACCTCGGCGGGCGGGAAAAGCACTTCGGAAGAGAACACAAACCGGTCCCCCTCGATCCGCACGCCGTCCTGGCCGCCAAGAACCTCGCGCAGAAGACCGAAGAATTCGGACCGGTAGCGTTCCAGATCTTCGGCGCGGCTCTGAAGACTCTGCGCCTCGGCTTCCAGCCTGCGCCGCTCTTCCTCTTCCAGTATGCGCCGCTGACGCTCTTCCGCTGCGGCCCGCGCCAGCGCCGTGTTCAGGTCCGCGCCCAGGTTCTCGATCTGCACATTCGCCGCTTCGTCCCGTTCCTTCGCCTCGTCCAGCAGCGCCCGGAGCGCGCCCAACTGACTGCGCAATTCCGCAACCTGTCCGTTGAGCAGCGCCACCCGCCGCTGCCGCTCTGCCGAAATCGCCTGTTCCTCACTCAGCGCGACCTCTGCCGTCGCCAGAAGCGCGGCCCGGCGCTGCGCCTCTGACAAGGCTTCATTCCCTGCCGTCTCCAACAGCAGGCGCGCGGCCAGCGCTTCGGCCAGCGACAGGTCTTTGCGGACCAACTCCCCGGCCAGTTTTTCGCTTTCTCCGCGAAGGGCCGTCAGTTGCGCGTTCAACTGATCCCGCTCCACCCGGATCGCCTGCAATTCGGTGCGCATCGGCGCAACAGAGGCGGCTTGCGCGACCATCTGCCCTTCGATCAACAGTTTTTCGGCCAGCGCTTCGACCAGCGCTTCGGCCAGACGCGCCTCGACCTCCTGCCGGTCGGCGGTTTCGCCTTCCAGCACTGTAATCCGCGCGATTGCGGCCTCCAGCGCCTTTGCGGCCTCTTCCCGACCACTTGCCGCCACTTCCTGCGCCAGCAATGCCGCAGCCAGGCGCGCGGTCAGATCCTTGCCTGCCGCCTCTGCCGCGGCGAGCAGGGTCAATGTTTCCTCGGCCCTCGCGCGCTCCTCTTCCAGAACCAGAGTCATCGCGACAAGTTCGGCATCCGCGTTTCGCAACCGTTCCCGCAGCGCCTCGGCCGCAGCGGCGTCGGCAAGCCGGGCGGCCTCCGCCTCGCTCAGGCTCTCCTGCAAGGCGGCGTTCTGCCCGGCCGCCTCTTCGCCCTGCCGCCGCAAATCCACGATCAGCGCCTCCAGCGCCTCTCGTCGCGCTGCGGCAAGCCGGGCGACCTCTGCGCCCGCATCAATCTCGTCGCGCGCCTGTGCAAGCACGATTTGCAGGGCCTCCTGCTCTGAAATCAGCCGGGACCGGGCGGCTTGCAGGTCTGCAATATCGGCGCGCAACGCCTCGCCTGCCTGCAATGCGCCATCCCGTTCCGCAATCAGGCCGGCGACCTGCGCCTCAAATTCGGTGATCCGGGCGCGTTCACCCTCCAGCGCCTGCAACTGCGTGATGCTCTGCGCCCGCAACGCGGCAATCAGTGCGGTCTGTTCCCCGACCAGCAGACGCTCATTTTCCAGCGAGGCCGTCAGCAGCCCAACTTCCTCGTCAAGCTCCCGGTTCCTCACCCGTTCCAGGCCCAGCGCCTCTGCAAGGCTCTCCACCTGTTGCGAAAGCTGGTCGAGTTTCGATTCCTGCCCGGAAATCGTGTCGCGCAGTACGAACTGCACCGCCATGAAGATGGTCAGAATGAAGATCAGAACCAGCAGAAGCGCCGTGATCGCATCCACGAAACCAGGCCAGATCGACGCCTGAAAGCGCTGCCCCGTGCGGCGCGACAGGGCCATGGCCTAGTTCCTCTCCTGCCCGGCGGCCGCGCGTATCGCGTCCGACAATCCGGCCAGTTCCGCCCTGAGATCGGCCACGCTTTCCTGCCGGCCGGCAATGATTTCTTCGAGAATGCGCAAAAGCTGCACGTCGATCGAGCGCAGACGCATCCGGCTTTCGGCATCCGCCTGCGCCCCGCCTTCCGTAACCGTCTTTTCGATCACCCGGAACAGACGCTCCTGATTGTCGGCCACCTGCTCTATCCTCTGCCGGGTTGCCGCGGGCAAACCCGCATCGTTCCGCTGATCGGCAAGCCGGTCAAGGGAATCCGCAAGTTTGTCCAGCTTCTCGTCCAGCAGCACCCGGTCAACGCCGGTCTGCGAGGCCATGGCCTGCATCGCCTCGACCTGCGCGGCCATCTGTTCCAGCATATAGACAACCGTGCCGTGCTCGCCCGCGCCCTCACCGTCACTGGCGGCAACGCCCAGGCGCGTGATCGTCGAGAGCCAGTCTTCGAGTTCCCGGTAAAAACGGTTCTGACCGTGACCGGCGAACAGTTCCAGCAACCCCACGACCAAAGACCCGGCCAACCCCAGCAACGAAGAGGCAAAGGCCGTGCCCATCCCGTCCAGTTGCGATTGCAGGCCGGTCATCAGGCGGCCAAAGATCACCAGCCCGCTGTCGCCCTCCCTCGGTTCCAGCGATGCAATGGTGTCCACCACCGCAGGCACGGTCGTCGCCAGACCCCAGAATGTTCCCAGAAGGCCCAGGAAAATCAGCAGGCTGACGATATAGCGCGTGATGTCGCGCGCCTCGTCAATCCGGGTCGCGACCGAATCCTGGATCGACCGGGCAGAACTTGCGGTGATGTGCATCTGCCGCCCGCGCGAACGCAAAAGCGCCGCCAGCGCCGCCAGCATACGCGGAACCTTGGTGAACTGATGGCCCGGTGTCTCTGCCGCGAACCCGACGATCCATCTGACCGAGGAAATCAGTTGAAACACCTGCGAAAAGCAGGCCAGAACACCGACAAGGAACACCAGCGCGATGAACCCGTTCAGATAAGGGTTGGCCAGAAAGACCGGCGCCACCCGCGGATAGGCGACATAGGCGCCGAAGGCGACAAGCGCCAGCACGAACAGCATCAGCAGAATCTGACGGACAGGCTGCGAGAAATACGGCTCGGCCTCGCGATCTGGCAAGTCCTTCATGCGGACGGGTCCCAACGCTGTTGCGGTTCGCTGCAAGATAGGGGTTTCGCCACCGTTCGCCAACACCTATTCCGGGCGCATCAGGCGCATCATGTGGCCGTTCGGCCCGCCAGTTCGCGCACACGCCCTGCCAGCCAGTTCAGATCGGGGTCTTCCAGCCCCAGCCCGGCCAGATGATCCGCGGTGTTATAAAGATATTCCGTATTCGGGCCGCGCCCGCCAACCGCCATCGAAATGATCCGCGCCTGTTCCTCCAGCGGCAGACGCCCGCAATACTGCGCATGATTCGTGTCGATGATGTAGGTCACGGATTGCACCTCTGCGCCATCCTCAAGACGAACCGGCAATTCGGCCTCCAGATAGGCCGAGGAAACCAGTTCGCGTTCCCGCAGTCCCCGGAGCGTCCGGGCAACGCGATCCGACGCGACGCGAAAGGCAACGCCATTGCAGAACGACCCGCGCGCCCGGTCGAGCGCCAGCACGAGGCCCGGCTTTTCCCCGGTCCCGCGATGACGAACGGAGCGCATACAGAAACTGCGGCGAAACCCGTCGAGGCGCGCAATCCGGCGTTCGGCGAAGGCAAAGCCCGGGTTCCAGATCAGCGACCCGTATCCGAACACCCAGAAACCGTTTTCCGTCATCCGTCTGGCCCTTTCCGCCCGTCCCCTGTAAACACCATCGCGCGCGGGCTGGAAAGGGGCGATCATGCGTTTTCTGACAGGCATCCTGGCAATCGCCGCCGCGCTGTGGGGCGGATACTGGTTTATCGGCGAACGCCTGGTCGAACGCGGGGCAAGGAACTGGCTGGCAGAGGTCTCTTCGCAGGGTCTGAAGATCGAATACGACAGCCTCGACACCGCCGGGTTCCCCAACCGGTTCGACACGACGATCACCGGTCCGAGGGTTCTTGAAACGAATACCGGCCTTGGCTGGCAGGCCCCGTTTTTCCAGATATTCGCGCTCAGCTACAAACCGAATCATGTGATCGCGGTGTGGCCGGATCGGCAGACCCTGCTGGTTGGCCCCGACCGGATTCATGTTGCCAGCACCGATATGCGCGCAAGCGTCGTTGTCGGGCCGACGACCGGACTGCCCCTCGACCGCAGCCGCCTGTCGGTGGAAAACCTGACGCTGCGCGGCGGCGGCGATGCGGGCAAACCAGTGCATGAAAGCACCAGTGGCGCGGATATAGCCAGGCTTTTCATCGCTACACGGCAGGCCATCGCGCAACCCCATGCCCATGATCTGTCGATAGAACTGCACGGCCTTGCGGCTTCGCCGGATCTGGCCGCCATTGCCGACCCGGACGGCGGCCTGCCCGACCCCGCAGACGGGCTGAGCGTTGACGCGACCCTGCGGTTTGACGACCCGCTGAGCGTCAGCAGGCCCGATGGCCGCCTGACCGGGCTTTCGATTGCCCGGGCCCGGTTGCGCTGGTCCGGCCTGTCCCTGTCCCTGTCCGGCGATCTGTCGGCGGACTCCCGGGGTTTTGCCACCGGCGCCCTGACGCTGGAGGCGCAAAACTGGGAACGGCTCTTTGCCCTGCTTGCCGCGCTCGGCGTTGTCGAGCCGGTCTGGCAAGGCGCGCTGCGCCCGCTGGCAGAGGCGGATGGCGATCCGCATCACATCTCCGCCCCGATTTCCTTTGCAAACGGGCTGATCTATTTCGGCCCGCTGCCCATTGGCCCCGCCCCGCGCCTGAACTAGAGTCCTTCACATTTTGACTGAAGCATAGCCTGTGTTTTCGAGGTAGTTTTGGCATTCCTGTTGTGTGATTGATCCGACGAGGCGTCCAACGTATCGCCAGGCCTCTTCACTGGTTCGTTTCCGAGCCATCCGCATCCAGTGTTTGATCTTGGCGAATGTCTGCTCGATCGGGTTCAGGTCTGGCGAGTATGGTGGCAGGAACCACACCCGCGCGCCTGCCGCCTTGATGGCATCGCGCACGGCTTTCGATTTATGGCAGCCGAGGTTGTCCATGATGACGATATCGCCGGGCTTCAGTGCAGGGACAAGCAGTTGATCGATATAGGCACGGAAGGACTGCCCGTTGATCGGGCCGTCAAAGACACAGGGCGCCGTCAATTGATCGCAGCGCAAGGCAGCAATGAACGTCATGGTGTTCCAGTGGCCATGGGGCGCAAAGCCGTGCAGGCGTTTGCCTTTTGGTCCCCAGCCGCGCAGCGGAGCCATGTTGGTCTTGATCCAGGTTTCATCAATGAAGACCAGCTTGCGCGGATCGAGTTGACGCATGACCCCCTTCCAGCGCTTTCGCCGGCGGGCCACATCGGCTCGGGCCCGCTCAAGGGCGAGCAGTGTTTTTTTTTGAAGCTCAGCCCCTCGCGGCGCATGAAGTGCCAGACCGCATTGTGGGACACCTTGACGCCCCGCTTCGCCAGCATGTCTTTCAGACCATGCAGCGTCAGGTGCGGCGTGCGGTTGATCTGCTCCAGGATAAAATCACGGTGGGGTTCAAGGATAATCCTGCGGTGGCCACCCATCTTGCCAGGCGCCACGCTGCCAGTCTCGCGATATCGCTGGCGCCACTTGATCACCGAAGAAACAGCCACCGAGAAACGGGCAGCCACAACACGTGCCGTCTCGCCGGAAACAACAGCTGCTACTGCACGCTCCCGAAGATCATTCGAATAGGGTTTTACCATGCATGCCGGCCTCCAGTCCCGGCACGCAGTTTGAATCACAATTCAACGAAAAACGGAACCCGAGATTCAAACAAATGATGAACCGCTCTAGCGGCAGTCGTTTCCGCCGCGATTGCGGGCGACATCCAGATGGAAATGGTCCTGATGACGCCGGCCTGCCGCCGGGCCAAGCACGGTGCCGAACGGACCGCAGCCCGCCGCATGGATACGGCGCAGCAGATTGCCCTGCACCCGGTCACGCCAGCCGCGTCCGACCGCGATCACCGTGCCGTTTTCCAGCACGAAGGCGGAAATATCCATGGCGTTTCCCTTGCCGTGCCCCGGCAATTGCGAACCCGCGCCGGTGTCCTGCGCCGGGCAGGAATAATGCCCGGCCACGCGCAGGCTGCCGATCCCCCCGCCCAAACGCCCGATGACAGGACGCACCCCATCCGACACCCAGCGTTTCAGCGCCCGGGCGGCGTCGCAGTTCATGACCGAAGGCTGCGACAGCGCCACGCCGTCCACCTCTGTCACCCGGACCGGATGCCGCACCCCGCATTCGGACCGGACTCCGGCAATCGGTCGCAGGGTTTCGCCCCGGATGCCGCGATCCCGGCACACCGGGCCACGCCGGGGCTGACGACTGCGCCCGGTGTCCTGCGCCCCTGCCCCCGCCCCTGCCGGTCGTGCCGCACGCGCCGGGCGCGGCGCGGGACGAACCGAGCGCTCGACCCCGGATGATGTCGGCGGCGCAGGTATCGCCGCAGGCGCGGGACCGCCGGGCGCAATCCTGCGAGAGCCGGGCCGGGGCACCGGTCGCCGCGAGACGGCAGCGCCGGGTGCCGAAGGGTCAACCCGCCGCAGCCCGGTCGTGGAAGGCGCGATGAACGTGGCCTGCATCGCCCGGGACGGGCGCGGAACCGGGCGGGGCGAGCGATCCACAATCGCGGCCTGAACCAGCGCCGCCTGCAAAAACAGCGCAAACAGGGCATATGCGGCGAAGTTTCGCAGCAACGTCATATTCTGCGCCCGAAATCCGCCGCGTCCGTGTCCTGCCCCGCCTCGATGATGCCGCGACGGATTGCCCGCGTGCGGGTGAAATAGTCAAACAGGCGATCCCCGTCGCCGGTGCGAATGGCGTGCTGCAACACGAAAAGCTCTTCGGCAAATCGGCCGAGGATTTCCAGCGTCGCGTCCCTGTTGTTCAGAAACACATCGCGCCACATCGTCGGATCGGAGGCCGCAATCCGGGTGAAATCGCGGAAACCTGCGGCAGAATACTTGATCACCTCGCTATCCGTCACGCGCCGCAGATCATCGGCCACGCCGACCATGGTGTAGGCGATCAGATGCGGGGCATGGCTGGTAACTGCCAGCACCAGGTCATGATGGGCGGCGTCCATCTCCTCGGTATTGGCGCCCATGCCCTGCCAGAGCCGTTTCAGCCGCTCAACCGCCGTCCGGTCGCTGCCTTCGGGCGGAACGATCAGACACCAGCGGTTGTCGAAAAGCTCGGCAAATCCGGCGCGCGGCCCGGAATGTTCGGTGCCCGCCAGCGGGTGGCCGGGGATGAAATGCACATTTTCGGGCAGACAGGGGGCGACGGTTTCGATCACCGCGCGTTTGACAGAGCCGACATCGGTGATCGTCGCGCCCGGTTTCAGGTGCGCACCGATTTCCCGCGCCACCGCGCCCATCGCGCCTACCGGCACGCAAAGCACCACCAAGTCGGCCCCCTGCACGGCCTTCGCGGCAGAGTCCACCACCCGGTCGCACAGGCCGATTTCGCGCGCCGCCTCGCGCGTTGCGGCCGACCGCGCGGTTCCCACGACCTCAGCCGCCAGGCCGCCGCGTTTCATCGCCCGGAACATTGACGACGCAATCAGCCCAAGCCCGATCAGGGCAACACGATCATAAACGGGCGCGGTCAATGTCGCGCCTCCATGAACTCGGCCATGGCGGTGGCCACACGGCGGCAGGCGGCCTCGTCGCCGATGGTGATGCGCAGGCAATGCGGCAGGTTGTAACACGCCACCCGGCGCACGATCAGACCTCTGGACATGAGGAATGCGTCGCAGGCCCCGGCTTTTTCGGTATCGGCAAAGCGGGCGAGGATGAAATTCGCCCGGGATGCGTCAGACGGCACCCCAAGCCCTGCCAGGGCACTGGCCAGCCAGGTCCGCATCCGGGCATTTTCGGCGCGACATTTCCCGGCATGGGCGCGGTCGCGCAAGGCCGCCTCTGCCGCGTCAAGCTGTGCGTTGGACAGGTTGAACGGCCCCCGGACGCGGTTCAGCACGTCGATGACGTGCTTCGGGCCATAGCCCCAGCCAATGCGCAAACCGCCGAGTCCGTAGAGTTTGGAAAAAGTGCGCGTCATCACCACATTTTCCCGGCTGTGAACCAGCGCCGCGCCGCCGTCGAAGCCTTCGACAAATTCGGCATAGGCCCCGTCGAGCACCAGCAGCGCCTGTTCCGGCAGACCGTCCGCCAGCCGCGCGACCTCGGCCCTGCCGATCATCGTGCCGGTGGGATTGTTGGGATTGGCGATGAAGACGAGTTTCGTTCGATCATTGCAGGCGGCAAGAATCGCATCGACATCGGTCATCCGTTCCCGTTCCGGCGCCTCGACCGGGGTCGCGCCTGCGGCGAGCGTGGAAATCCGGTACATGGCAAAGCCGTGTTCGGTGTGGATCGCCTCATCCCCCGGCCCGGCATAAGCCTGACAGAGAAAGGCGATGATTTCATCCGAACCCACACCACAGATCACACGATCAGGGTCGAGGTCATGGAACTCTCCGATCGCCCTGCGCAGGCTGGCGTGATCGGTGCCGGGATAGCGATGCAGATCGTGCGATGCCCGGCGAAACGCCTCTTTCGCGGCGTCCGAGGCCCCGAAGGGGTTTTCGTTCGACGACAGCTTGATGACCTCTCCCGCCCCGTCCACTTTCGATTGTCCGCCCTGATAAAGTGCGATGTCCATGATCCCCGGCCGGGGCTGAATGGCCTGTGTCATCCGGCGCTCCTGCATTTGCCGGGCCGTTCTACCGGTCACAGGCAGGCAAGGCCATATGCAAAGCGACGTTCGGCGGAACCACCCCGGAAGTGTTGCGAAACTGTCCGGCGCGATCCGAATCCGAAAGCTGCCCGGAAAATCCGGGTGGCTTCGAGTACGCCGAATGTCGCGAACCGCTCAGTTCTGTGCGTAGTATTCGATGACCAGGTGCGGTTCCATTACCACCGGGTAAGGCACATCGGACAGGACCGGAGTGCGCACGAAGGTTGCGGACATCGTGGAATGATCGGCGTCGATGTAACCCGGCACGTCGCGTTCGGCCAGTTGAACGGCTTCCAGCAGCACCGCCAGTTGCTTCGACTGGCTGCGAACCTCGATCACGTCGCCCTCTTTCACGCGGTAAGAGGGGATGTTGACCTTCCGGCCGCTCACACGGACATGGCCGTGATTCACGAACTGGCGGGCCGCAAACATGGTCGGCACGAATTTCGCGCGGTAAACGACGGCGTCCAGGCGGCGTTCCAGCAGGCCGATGAGGTTTTCACCGGTGTCGCCCTTCACACGGGCGGCTTCGCTGAAGATGCGCTTGAACTGCTTTTCGGTCAGGTCGCCGTAATAGCCTTTCAGCTTCTGCTTGGCGCGCAGTTGCAGGCCAAAGTCGGACATTTTGCCCTTGCGGCGCTGGCCGTGCTGGCCGGGGCCGTATTCACGACGGTTGACCGGGGATTTCGGACGACCCCAGATGTTTTCACCCATCCGGCGGTCGATCTTGTACTTGGCAGCGGTGCGTCTCGTCACCTCTGATCTCCTTCTTCACGTTTCGAAGGGCGTTGTCCTTTCCCTTTCGGGCGACAGGCATCCCCTTGCGGGGGCCGCCAACACCAAATGAATGCCCCGGCCCGACCGGACCGGGAACCAGCGGTTTCTAGGCGGTGTGAACGGGCGTGTCAATGCCGGGCGTGGCGACATCCGGCAGTTCCCCTGCCATGCGGGCCGGACGGGCGGTTCCGCGTCATCCCCATGACATTTCGCAGCCGTCGCTTGCCCCTGCGCCGCCGCCGGGCTAAACCCCGCCACGACAGCGACCCCGAGGGAAAGCCATGGCGAAAAGACACAAGGCCCCCCGCCCCAGGGCCATGACGCCGAAAGGATTTCGCGATTACTTCGGCGCGCAGGTGACCGGGCGCAAGGCGATGCTCGATGCGATTGCGTCTGTCTATCGTCGCTACGGGTTCGACGCGCTGGAAAGCCCTGCGGTGGAAACGGTCGAAGCCCTGGGCAGGTTCCTGCCCGATGTGGATCGCCCGAATGAGGGGGTGTTCGCTTGGCAGGAAGCCGATGAGAACGGCAAGGGCGACTGGCTGGCGCTGCGTTACGATCTGACCGCGCCCCTGGCCCGGGTCTATGCCCAGCACCGCAACGACCTGGCCACCCCCTATCGCCGTTACGCAATGGGTCCGGTATGGCGGAACGAAAAACCGGGGCCGGGGCGTTACCGGCAGTTCTATCAATGCGATGCCGATACCGTGGGAACGGCGTCGATGGCCGCCGATGCCGAGATCTGCGCGATGCTGGCCGACACCCTTGAAGAGGTCGGCATTCCACGCGGCGATTATGTGGTGCGGGTCAGCAACCGCAAGGTTCTGGACGGGGTTCTGGAACTGGCGGGGCTTTCCGATCCTGACGATCCGGCGAAGTTCGAACCCGAGCGCGGCATTGTATCGCGCGCCATCGACAAGCTCGACCGGCTGGGGGCGGAAGGGGTTCGCGCCCTGCTGGGTGAGGGCCGAAAGGACGGCAGCGGGGATTTTACCCGCGGCGCCGGGCTCAGTGACGCACAGACAGGAACAATAATGCGTTTCGTGCGGGCGTCCCATGAAATTGATCGCCGCCGGGCGCAACAGACCGGCATTGCCGCCGGGCGCAACCCGGAACATGCCGATGCCCTCCGCGCGGCGCCGGATGGCGAAGCCCGCGAAACCCGCGAAACATGGAACGCGACGACGCTCGATTACCTGCGCGACATCGTGGGCGGGTCCGACATCGGGCAACGCGGCGTGTCCGAGCTTGGGCAGATAGCGGAATTGCTTGAGGCCCAGGGTTACAACGCGGACCGCATCGTGATCGACCCTTCGGTGGTTCGCGGCCTCGGCTATTACACCGGGCCGGTGTTCGAGGCCGAACTGATCTTTGAAATCCCCGACGAAAAAGGCCGCCCGCAACGGTTCGGCTCGGTCGCGGGCGGCGGGCGCTATGACGATCTGGTCAAGCGTTTCACCGGACAGGCGGTGCCCGCGACGGGTGTCTCCATCGGGGTTGACCGCCTGCTGGCGGCGCTCGACGCCAGGGGGCGGGGCGGGGCGGACGATGCCGGGCCGGTCGTCATCACCGTGATGGATCGCGACCGCATGGCCGATTATCAGGCGATGGTGGCGGAGCTTCGCAATGCGGGCATCCGGGCAGAGGTCTATCTGGGCAATCCCGGCAATTTCGGCAATCAACTGAAATATGCGGACAGGCGCAACTCTCCCGTTGCAATCATTCAGGGCGGGGATGAGGCGGACCGCGGCGTCGTGCAGATCAAGGATCTGATCCTGGGCGCAAGGATCGCACAGGGCGCGAGCCTTGAGGAATGGAAGGCCCGGCCCGCGCAGAAAGAGGTCGCCCGCACCGATCTTGTCGCCGAAGTGCAGGCCATCCTGACCGGGGGCGGCCAGTGAACGCCAGGACCGGGGCCAGGGCAGAGGCCGCCCGCCTGCGCGCCTTTTTCGAGGCGGCGGGCGCAACGCCGGTCGATGTGGATATTCTGCAACCGGCGGACACGCTTCTGGACCTCTATGGCGAGGACATCCGGGCCCGTGCCTATGTGACCCACGACCCCTTGCGCGGTGAACTGATGCTGCGCCCGGATTTCACCGTGCCCGTGGTTCAGATGCACATGGCCGAAGGGACGGAGCCTGCGCGCTATACCTATGCGGGCAAGGTCTTCCGCGCTCAGGCAGACGACGCCGGTCGCCCCAGCGAGTATCAGCAGGCGGGCTATGAGATATTCGAGCGGGAAAACCCCGCCGCCGCAGATGCCGAGGTGTTTGCGCTGTTCGGCGACGTTCTCTCGCCGCTCGGTCTTCGCGCCATGACGGGGGATCTCGGCATATTGATGGCTGCGGTACAGGGGCTGAGGACCAGCGGCCAGCGCAAGGCGGCGCTCATGCGCCATATCTGGCGGCCGCGCCGGTTTCGCGCGCTTCTTGACCGCTACAGCGGGTGCAAGCCCCTGCCCGCTTCGCGCCAACGCATCCTGAAGGCGCTGAAGGCGCAGACACCCGAAAGCATGACAGCCAATGCCGCGCCGGTTCCCGGCCTGCGCAGCATGTCCGAGATCGCGGATCGTCTGGCGGTGCTGCAAGACGACGCCGCAGAAGCGCCGATTGGCCGGGACGAGGCCGACCTGCTGGACGAAATCGTCAACCTGCGCGGCGCCGCGCCGAACGCATTGGAACATCTGCGCGACATCGCGGTGGACGCCCCGTCCATCCGCCCTGCGGTGGACAGCATGGCGCGGCGGCTCGATGAGATGACGAGCAGGAAAATTGACACGTCAGGGCTGGAATTCGAGGGCAGCCACGGGCGCACGACGCTGGAATATTATGACGGGTTTGTCTTCAGCTTCTCGGCATCCGCGCGCCCTGACCTGCCCCCGGTGGCAACCGGCGGGCGCTATGACGCGCTGACCCGCGTTCTGGGCGGCGGGCGTTCCATCCCGGCGGTCGGCGGCGTCATCCGGCCCGGCCTCGTGGCCATGCTGAAAGGGGGCGCGCGATGGTCCTGAAACTCGGGGTGCCGTCCAGGGGACGGCTGATGGACAAGACCTTCGACTGGTTCGGCAAGCGTGGCGTCAGATTGCGCCGCACCGGCTCTGAGCGCGAATATTCCGGCGCCGCGGACGGGATCGCGGGGCTGGAACTGGCACTGCTGAGCGCCGACGAAATCCCCCGCGAACTGGCCGCAGGCCGGGTGCATCTGGGCGTGACCGGCACGGATATGATCCGCGAAAAGCTCATCGCCTGGGATACCCTTGTCAGGGAGCTCGCCCCCATGGGGTTCGGACAGGCCGATCTGGTGATTGCCGTTCCGCGCGCCTGGGTGGATGTGGAGACGTTGGGCGATCTGGATGCGGTTGCGGCGCAGTTCCGGCGCAACCACGGATTCCGCCTGCGCATCGCGACGAAATACCATCGGCTGGTCCGCGACTTTCTGCGCGAGCATGGCGTCGCGGATTATCAACTCGTGGACAGCCGCGGCGCGACAGAAGGCACGGTAAGGAACGAAACCGCAGAGGCCGTGGCCGACATTGCCTCGACCGGAGAGACCCTGCGCGCCAATCACCTGAAAACCCTGTCGGATGGATTGGTGCATAAAAGCCAGGCCACGCTGCTCGGATCCCGGACCGCGCAATGGGATGACGCCGCGAAGGCCGCCCTGTCAGAGGTTCTGGAGCGGCTGAATCCGGCGAATTGACCCCGTTGCAGGCGGCGGCGCGTTCCGCACAGGCGTATTTATGGATCGTGGCGGTGCCCCCGCCGGTATTCCTGCCGCCCGAGAACCGGCTTGACGCCGGGGACCGCTGGCAAGACCCTGACATCCTGTATGCACTGGCCCGCGCATGGGGCAGGCAGGAGATGAAAGTGTCTGGCGGCAGGCGTGAAATTCAGTGATGATACCGTTCCACCGAAAGATCGTGAATTTGGCAACCATCCCCCGGTTCCGCTCTCGCCAGTTCAACGACATGTTCATGATGGGTGAAATACAGTGAGCGTCCGTTGAACCGGACCTAACGCGGGGGCGGAGGAGCCGATAGTGTCCACCATCGATAGTGGACACCATGAGGCACTCTATGGCTGGCAGGCGCAAGAAGCGAATTTGGTGGGACGACGAGAAGCGTTCGATCTGCCTGCAGACTGCCGCGCCGGGTGTTTCTGTGGCTCAGGTTGCGCGGCGCTACGCGATGAACGCCAATCTGATCTTCAAATGGCTGAAGGACCCGCGTTTTGCGCCGGATTTCACCGAGGTCGTAGCTGGATCTGTGTTTCTGCCGGTTGAGATTTCTCCGGCTGCTTCACATCCGGTCCCGGCGCAGCCATCCGGTCCCGTCGCCTTCGGTGGCCGTATCGAGATTGAGTTGGCTGGCGGTCACCGGATCAGCGCCGAGGGTGGGTTCGATCCTGATGTGCCGGCGCGGCTGCTGAAGGGGCTGATGTCTTGATCCCGGTGCCGGGCAACACGCGGGTGTGGCTGTCGGCGGGTGTCACGGACATGCGGCGAGGGTTCAATACGCTGGCGGCCCGGGCCGGGAAGGTTTTGGCCGAAGACCCGTATTCCGGCCACCTGTTCGTGTTCCGGGGTCGGCGCGGCGATCTGTTGAAGATCATCTGGTGGGATTGCCAGGGCGCGTGCCTGTTTTCGAAGCGGTTGGAGAAAGGGCGGTTTGTCTGGCCCGCTGCAAAGGACGGCAAGATCAGCGTCACACCCGCGCAGCTCTCAATGCTGTTGGAGGGGATTGACTGGCGGATGCCCCGTAAAACCTGGAGACCGTTGAGCGTAGGATAGGTCAATGAATACGAGGCTTTGCGCGCTTTCGGGGTTCACCCCGGAATGCTGATCCGGTATAGGATCGGCGATGCTGAAGGACCTCGACATAGCCCCGGATGATCCTGCGGAACTGCGGGCAGTGAACCGGCTTCCGGCCGATGAAGTCAAGGCGCTGACCCTGAAGGTGGAACAACTCCAACACCAACTGGCGGGGCATGACCGGCACCGGTTTGGATCGAAATCAGAAAGCCTCTACCAGCTCAATCTGGTCTTCCAGGAAGATGAGGCGATTGCCGAAGCCGCTGGAGAACAGGCGGCGCCTGCTCCAACGCCTGAAACGGACAAACCGGCCCGCCGGCACAGCCGCAAGCCCTTGCCCGATCATCTGGACCGGCACGAAGAGGTCTTGTCGCCGGGCGAGGACTGCCGACGTTGCGGTGGGGCGTTGAAGAGGCTCGGTGAGGACGTGACCGAGGAGTTGGAATACAAACCGGGGCGTTTTGTCGTGAACCGGATCGTGCGTCCGCGTATGGCCTGTTCCTGTTGCGAGGCCATTGTCCAATCGCCGCTGCCATCGCGCCCGATCGAACGTGGCCGCCCGGGACCGGGGCTGCTGGCGCACGTGTTGGTCAGCAAATACGCGGACCACCTGCCGCTCTACCGTCAGTCGCAAATATACGCCCGTGAAGGCGTTGATCTTGATCGATCAACTCTGACCAATTGGGTTGGCGGCTCCACCGCGCTTCTGGAACCTCTGGCTGACACCATTGGCCGAATGGTCCGCCGAGGCGCGGCCACCTTCGCTGATGATACGCCTGTTAAAATGCAGGCCCCCGGCAACAAGAAGACCAGGACCGCCCGTGTCTGGACCTGTGTTCGCGATGAACGACCATGGTCTGGATCATCACCGCCCTGCGCGTGGTATCAGTTCACGATTGATCGCAAGGGCGAACATCCCGTCTCACATCTCTCCGGCTACAAAGGCTGGGTGCTGCGCGACAAACAAGGTGAGAATCCAGCGTCAATCAGGATGAGAACGCGTGTGCGGGGGCTCGCAGGGAGGGCGTAGCCCGACTGGGGAGGCCCCGCACACGCGTTTTGCCCTTTTGGGGCGGGCCTGACGGTTGTGGCCGGCTCGGATAAGGAATGATTTTCTGTGCAAGGGGATCGTTCATGCCGGGCTGTCATGTCACTGACCAACAAATGAGGCTCTTCATGACGCTCAGATCGACCCATTCCGTTGCCGTTGCCGCTGCCAAGGCGGGGATCAGCCAGGCAACGGGCTATCGGCTGCAAGCTGACCCAATTTTACCATCACAGAAGAAGGCCCCTCGCGGCCGGCGGCGTCCGGACCCGCTGGCGGACATTTTTGATGCGGAGGTCGTGCCGCTTCTGCGGTCCTCACCGGGGATCCGACCTGTGGCGGTTTACGAGGAGCTTCTGCGTCGGCATTCTGATCTGGGTACGGGCATCCGACGGACTCCGGAGCGACGGATACGCGCCTGGAATGCGGAACACGGCCCTGAACAGGACGTCATTTTCCGGCAGACCCACACACCGGGCAAAATGGGCCTGTCGGATTTCACCGCCATGGGCAAGTTGGGTGTGACCATTGCCGGTGAGGCACTGGGCCATCGACTGTATCACTTCCGGCTTGCCTATAGCGGGTTTCAGCACGCCCACGTCGTGCTGGGCGGCGAAAGCTATGTGGCGCTGGCTGAGGGATTGCAGAACGCCCTCTGGACGCTCGGCGGCGTGCCACACAATCATGGAACTGACAGCCTGTCGGCGGCCTTCAAGAACCTGGATAAGTCATCCCGGGCCGATCTAACCGACCGCTTCGACGCCCTGTGCAACCATTATGGAATGACGCCGACGCGCAACAACAAGGGCGTCGCACACGAGAACGGTTCCATCGAGAGCCCCAATGGGCATCTGAAGCGCACCATTGAGGACGCGCTGGTCATGCGTGGGTCGCGCGACTTCGAAAGCTTGCAAGATTATCGTCGCTTCATCGACGAGATCGTGGGCCGGATCAACGCCCGCAATGCCAAGCGTATCGATGCGGAACGTGCGAGCCTCAGACCTTTGCCGACGCGGCGGACCACGGATTACGAGGAGATCACGTTGCGCGTCACTTCCTCCGGGGGCTTCACCTTGCGCAAGGTGTTCTACACCGTGCCATCCCGGTTGATCGGGCATCAGCTGCGGGTTCGGCTCTACGATGATCGGTTGGAGCTGTTCCTGGGAAGCTCTGCCCTGCTAACGCTGACACGCGGACGAGCCTCGAGCACCGGGAGCCATGGGCACGTGGTCAATTACCACCACGTCATCCACTCCTTGCGCAAAAAGCCCATGGCGCTGATGGGGCTGGTCTATCGGGATCAGCTATTCCCGCGCCGGGCGTTCCGTAACATGTTCGCATTCCTGCTGGAGCAGACCAGTGAGAAGGCGGCGTGTCGCATGGTTGTCGATCTTCTGGCGCTGGCACACGAGCGGGGCTGCGAGGCTGAATTGGCAGCGCAGCTTGAGGAGGACCTTCGCCAGAAGCGCCCGCCTGACATGGCGGCCCTACGCGCAGTGTTTAGCCCATCACAAGACGCACTCCCCCAAGTCGCGGTGCAACTGGCCGACCTGTCATCTTACGACCAGTTGGTCGGCGGTACGCCATCCGCTCAGGAGGTGACAGCATGACATCGCCCCAGACCGATACCGCCCGCCTAACCTTGGCTCTGACCGAATTGCGCTTGCCAGCCATCAAGGCGCTATGGCCGCGCTTTGCGGAACAAGCCGACAAGGAAGGCTGGCCCGCCGCTCGGATGCTCAGCACCCTGGTGGAGCATGAACTGGCTGAACGAGATCGCCGTCGTATCGAGCGACATCTCGCACAGGCACGCCTGTTGCCCGGAAAAACGATCGACACCTTCGACTTCACAGCCGTCCCCATGCTGTCCAAGGCCCATGTCAGTGCGATCACCGCTGGCGACAGCTGGATCGGAAAGGGCGGCAACATCCTGCTGTTTGGGCCGCCAGGTGTGGGCAAATCACATCTCGGCTCAGCCATCGGGCTCGCCCTTGTCGAGCAAGGCTACCGCGTCCTATTCAGCCGCACCACCGATCTGGTCCAGAAACTCCAACAGGCCCGCCGCGATCTCGTCCTCGAAAGTGCCATTGCAAAGCTCGACAAATTCCATCTGCTGATCCTCGATGACATCACCTACGTCACCAAGGATCAGGCTGAAACCAGTGTGCTCTTCGAACTCATCAGCGCGAGATATGAACGCCGCTCAATGTTGATCACGGCCAACCAGCCCTTCGGGGAGTGGAATGCGATTTTTCCAGACCCGGCCATGACATTGGCCGCCGTCGACAGGCTCGTGCACCACGCAACCATCTTCGAGATGAATGTCTAAAGCTACCGGCGAAGAGCAGCACAAAAGGCAAAGGGGCCGGGAAGGCCTGCACAAAAAGCCACACCGGAAAACACCAAAGCTGATTGACGCTCCGCGACAATCAAAAAACAAACCCCTTGATCGCGGCACAAAAGCCCGGCATCGTCCCAAACGTCGCGACCAAGGATTCTCATCCTGATTGACGCGCACTTCTCATCTTGATTGTCGCGCTACAGCCGAAGAGGCGATCAAGCGGATAGCAGGGCTCTACGCTATCGAGAAAGAGGCCCGTGGATCGCCGCCGGATCAGCGTACCGCCATACGGCAGGCCGAGGCCAGACCCGTCTTCGATGACCTGGGCAATTGGCTGGGTGCCCAACTGCCCGCTATCTCTGGCAAATCGCCACTTGCAGGGGCCATCCGTTATGCGCTGACCCGGTTGCCACGGCTCCGGCCATACCTTGAACATGGCCATCTCGAGATCGACAATAATGCGGCCGAGCGGGCCATCAGAGGTATTGCTTTGGGGCGCAAGAACTACCTCTTCGTTGGATCACCGGCAGGCGGCAAAGCCGCTGCCATCGCCTATACGCTGATTGAAACCGCCAAACTGAACAACGTTGATCCGCAGGGCTGGCTGGCCGACACTCTGGCCCGCATCCCGGATTGCAAGATCACCAAGGTCGACGACCTGCTGCCATGGAACATGGGCAGCCACCATCACATGAAAGACGCTGCATGAGCATCATCGAGATCAAAGTCACCCTGCAAGACATCGAGCCCGCTGTCACCCGCACCCTGCAGGTGCCTGCCGATATCCGGCTGGACCGGCTGCACCTGACACTGCAGGTGGCCATGGGCTGGACCAACTCGCATCTCTACATGTTCGAAGCAGCCCGCGCCACATGGGGTATCGCGGACCCCGATTTTGGCGGCGAGGACCGGCCCGCCAACAAAACCACTCTGGGCCAAGTCATCGAGGACACCGGCAAAAAGACGATCAACTACATCTACGATTTTGGCGACAACTGGGAACACAGGATCAAGATCGGCAGGATCACCGATCCCGTCCCTGGCGAACTCTATCCCAGACTAATCGAGGTCATCGGTAAATGCCCGCCCGAAGACGTCGGGGGCTTCCTTGGCTACTACGGGTTCCTCGATGCCATGGCCGATCCAAAGCATCCAGAGCACGATCATCTCAAAGACTGGTATGGCGGCACCTTCGATCCCAATCAGCCCGAAACCGACAAACTCAAACTCGAAGTCCTCAGTCTCGCAAAACGCTGGAAGCCCGGAAAACCAAGGAAATAAGGCTGTCAGACCGGACGCTTACGGTGCGGCGTGCGGTTGATCTGCTCCAGGATAAAATCACGGTGGGGTTCAAGGATAATCCTGCGGTGGCCACCCATCTTGCCAGGCGCCACGCTGCCAGTCTCGCGATATCGCTGGTGCCACTTGATCACCGAAGAAACAGCCACCGAGAAACGGGCAGCCACAACACGTGCCGTCTCGCCGGAAACAACAGCTGCTACTGCACGCTCCCGAAGATCATTCGAATAGGGTTTTACCATGCATGCCGGCCTCCAGTCCCGGCACGCAGTTTGAATCACAATTCAACGAAAAACGGAATCCCGAGATTCAAACAAATGATGAACCGCTCTAGGGGATCGCCGGGGCAGGAGCGCGCCCCGTGACGCCGGCACGTTTTTTCTTTTCTGTGACCAAAAAGAAACACCCCCGAATCACGTTCGGGGGTGTTTCCAGAATCGGGCCGCGATCAGAGCGTTTTCAGATCCACCGCCGATTCCCGTCCGTCCCGTCCTGCCTGAAGCTCAAATTCGACCTTCTGGTTGTCGGCGAGTCCGGTCAGACCGGAGCGTTCGACGGCAGAGACATGCACGAACACATCCTTGCCGCCGCCATCGGGGGCGATAAAGCCGAAACCCTTTGCTGTATTGAACCATTTCACGGTGCCAGTGGCCATCCGTTCTCTCCTCTCAAGGTTTTTCCCGCGCAGAATTGCGACAGGACAGTGCAGCCAGGTCTTCAGGTCTTCCGGCTGCCCCGAAGTCAGAGAGGCGGTCGTCAAGAAAAACTGTCGTCACGGCGCAGACTCTTATCTTTTTTTCGGCGGTATGCAAGGGCTTCTCGCGTACCCCAAGGCGCAGTCGCAGATATGCAGGGCGGCGACATGCGTTTCGACGGATCAGACCGGGTTTCAGCCCGTCCGTGACGGGGGGCGCAGAAGCCGATCCAGCGACAGCGGCCCGGCGCCCTTGAGCACCGGCACCAGCAGCAGCACGACCCACAGCAGCCGCTGATCCAGGATCAGACTGTCCGGCTTGCCGTCAAACCAGACGCCCAGCGTTTGCGGATGCAGAATGGCGCCGTGGCCGAACAGGTCGGTCAGCGTCTGTACCGCGACAAAGCCGATCATGCCCAGTGCCGCAACACGGGTGAAAAGCCCCACGATCAGCAATGCGGGCAGCACGAACTCCGAGATTGTGGCAAAGACGACGACCGCCCAGTGATAGACGCCCAACTGAGAGACATCATAGCTGATCGCCTCCATCGTGCGGGGGAAAATCTGGATATAGGCGCCGGTCGCGGGCGCGAAGACGCCGAACGGCAGCCCGTCGTCGCCCAGCTTGGTCAGGGCGCTGTTCCAGTAATATATCAGCAGCGTTGCCGCAAATGCGAATCGCGCCAGGGTCGGCAGAAGCCACGGCCCCAGAAACCGTTTGAGCGCGCCAAAGACGGCATCATGCAGCGATTGTATGAGTCTCATCAGCGTTGCCGCAAATGCGAATCGCGCCAGGGTCGGCAGAAGCCACGGCCCCAGAAACCGTTTGAGCGCGCCAAAGACGGCATCATGCAGCGATTGTATGAGTCTCATCAGCGTTGCCGCAAATGCGAATCGCGCCAGGGTCGGCAGAAGCCACGGCCCCAGAAACCGTTTGAGCGCGCCAAAGACGGCATCATGCAGCGATTGTATGAGTCTCATCCCCCATCATCCCCTTCGGTGATTTTTGTTATTGCGCCGACAGAGAGCATGGCCCCCAGAGTGGCGGCAAGATCGAAATTCGCGGATACTCCGGTGGCCGCGTCAACCGAGGCGGAAAAATTCCGGCCGGACTGAAGCGCCTCGATGAAGGCGGCGCCGCCTTCGGGCAGGCGCATTACAAGCGGGTCGAACTCCGGCCGCGCGATCAGCACTTCTTCCGGCTGCATTTCCGGCGGCTCCGCGCCGCCTTCCATGGCCCGCCGCCATAATGAGAAGATCGGCCAGCGCGAAGCCAGCACGCGGGCGGACGGTGCGATGCGCAGGCGGCTTTGCATCAGCGCACCGGGCGGCATATCCTGTAGCGCCTGCGGGTTCACGGGCGTTGAATCCGCCGCGTGATAGGAATGGCGGCGCGCCAGGTCCACACGCGAAAGGCCGGGCAGATATTCCAGACCGGCAAGTGGCTCGAAGTCCGTCAGAAAATCCGGCATGTCCTCGCCATAGAACATCATCAATGGCGATTTCGGCGGGTGTCTGCGCAGATAGACACTGGCCAGAGTGCGAAAATGCTCATCCCCCAGCATCCGGCAGAGCGATGGAAAAGCGGTGATGAGGGCTTCGGTCAGACTGACCGCGACATTGTTGCGATAGACGTTGAAACGCTTGCCCGCGCTGCGGCCTTGCGGGTCGATCAGGCCGTCGGGAACCCCCCTCGCGGGGTCGAGCATGGCCGTCGTGAAGTCTGTCTGATCGACTTTCATAAGGCGGCGACCCTGTGCAGAATCCGCGCCGCGCGTCCGGCCTCTTCGGCCAGAACCGGCCATTCCGGCACATCCGTATCCCATTCGATCAGGGTTGGCAAAGCGCCCGCCTTCGAGATCGTGTAATCATAAAGCGCCCAGACCGGATCGACGACCTCTGTCCCGTGGCTGTCGATCAGCAGGGGCTCGCCCATGTCGTCGGCATCCTCATCATGCCCGCCAAGATGAATCTCGCCAACCTGATCAAGCGGAAAGCCGTCGATATAGGAACGGGCGTCGGTTTTCTGGTTGGTGGCGGAGACGAAGACATTGTTCACGTCCAGAAGCAGCCCGCAGCCGGTGCGGCGGGTGATCTCCGACAGGAACTCGATCTCCGACATCGTGGTTTCGGCAAATGCCAGATAGGTCGAGGGGTTTTCCAGCAGCATCTGCCGACCCACCGCATCCTGCACCCGGTCGATATGTTCCACCACGCGATTCAGCGTTTCCCCGGTATAGGGCAGGGGCAGCAGATCGTTGAGGAAATGCGCGTCATGGGTTGACCAGGCGAGATGCTCGGAAAAGCGCGCCGGGTTGAGCCAGCCGACAAGATGCGCCAGCCGTTTCAGATGGTCCCTGTCAAGCGGGGCCTCGCCGCCGATGGACAGGCCGACGCCATGCACCGAGAACGCAAATCGCTCTGCCAGCACCCGCAGCTCGGCGATTGGGCGGCCGCCATCGCCCATGTAGTTTTCCGCGTGGATTTCCAGCCACTCGACCGGCGCGGCATTTTCAAGAATGTCGGAATAATGTTGCGGCTTGTAGCCCACGCCGGGACGGTTGGGCAGGCGATCAAACGGATGTCGGGCGGCGTCGAGCATGGATTCCTCCCGCAGCGCATGGTGTGCCGGAAATGGCCAGACACCCCCGCCAGAAGCGGGGATGCCGGTTTCTCGTGACAGGCATGTCAGGATGCCGGAACGTCACGGGGAAGAGGATAGACAGCGCCGTGGCGCGGTGTGCCGTCAGCCATGGCCGGCAGGCCCGTGGTCAGGCAATCGCTGAACTTGACCGCCTTCCAGGCGTTGCCCTGATAGTCAACGGTGGAGGTGCCGGCGCAGGTGGTGCCGGGGCCGGCGGCGCAGTCATTCTTGCCTGCGAGCGCGATGCCGTAGCAATTTACGACGTTGTCATCATTGTTGTTCTGGGCTGCGGCGCCAGTGGTCTGTGCAGCAATCGCAGCAGCGACGGCACCGGCAACAGCAAGGGCTTTGACTTGATTGGACATTGGGAGTTTCCTTTTGTTTTGATACGTCACCAAAACCAGCGACTGCCGGAACCTAGCCCGGCACGGTGCCTGTGGGCCATTCACAACGCTGTCAATCACGCTTTTGTGAGGTGCGTTCACCTCGCGTGAAGGCCGTAATGGCGCAAGTCTCTGACAAAAAACGAAAACCCCGTGAAACCCTGTGGTGGCGAGGGGTGAAATTCCCAACCGTGCCTTACAGTTTGTCTGGCGGCGTGGCCTCCAGCGCCAAGGCGTTCACGATTTCGTGAAATGATCCTGCACTGATCTGCTTCTGGCCGAGGCGACGAACGGAAACCGTGCGCTCTTTCACTTCTTTCATGCCGATGGCCAGAATGACCGGCACCCTGGCATGAGAGTGCTCACGAATCTTGTAGCCGATCTTCTCGTTCCGCATGTCGGCTTCGGCCCGCACCCCTGCGGCGCGCAGCGCGGCCACCACTTCATGCACATATTCGCCGGTGTCCGAGACGATGGCGGCGACGACCACCTGGCGCGGGGCCAGCCAGAACGGCAGTTTGCCTGCGAAGTTTTCGATCAGGATGCCGATGAAACGCTCGAAGCTGCCAAGGCAGGCGCGGTGCAGCATGACGGTCTGGTGCTTTTCGCCATCCGGGCCGATATAGTTTGCATTCAGCCGCTCCGGCAGGACGAAATCCACCTGATGGGTGCCGCACTGCCAGTCGCGCCCGATCGCGTCGGTCAGCACAAATTCCAGCTTGGGACCATAGAACGCGCCCTCTCCGGGGTTCAGTTCCGGCTCTATCCCCGCAGCGCGGGTCGCGGCCAGCAGGGCGGCCTCCGACCTGTCCCATATCTCATCGCTGCCCGCGCGGCTTGCAGGCCGGTCCGAGAACTTCACCCGGAACGCATCAAAGCCGAGGTCGCGATACACTTCGGTCAGCCATGCGATATATTTCGCGGTTTCGCTTTCGATCTGATCCCGGGTGCAGAAGATATGCCCGTCGTCCTGCGTAAAGCCGCGAACCCGCATGACCCCATGCAGCGCGCCCGAGGGTTCATAGCGGTTGCAGCTTCCGAATTCGGCGATGCGCAGGGGCAGGTCGCGATAGCTTTTCAGACCCTGATTGAAAATCTGCACATGGCCGGGGCAGTTCATCGGCTTCAGCGCGTTGATCGACTTCTCGCGCGCGTGCTCCTCTTCCACCTCGACGATGAACATGTGCTCGCGATACTTCTCCCAATGGCCGGAGTCTTCCCACAATCTGCGGTTCACGACCTGCGGCGTGTTCACCTCTGCATAGCCGCCTTCCTTCTGCCTGCGGCGCATGTAGCCCTGTAGTTCGGTGTAGATCGTCCAGCCGTTCGGGTGCCAGAAAACCTGACCCGGCGCCTCTTCCTGCATGTGAAAGAGTTTCATTTCCCTGCCCAAGCGGCGGTGGTCCCGCTTTTCGGCTTCTTCGAGGAAGTTCAGGTATTTCTTCAGATCGCCGGGGTTTCCGAAGGCCGCGCCATAGATGCGTTGCAGCATCGCCCGGTTACTGTCGCCCCGCCAATAGGCCCCGGCGACGCTCATCAGCCTGAAGGCGTCGGCGGGCGCCTGACCGGTATGTTGCAGATGCGGCCCGCGACACAGATCCTGCCAGCCGCCGTGCCAGTACATGCGCAGGGGTTCGCCGTCGGGGATCGCTTCGATCAGTTCGATCTTGTAGGGCTCGTCATTGTCCGTGTAGTGCCGGATCGCGCGGGCGCGGTCCCACACTTCGGTCGTGACCGGCTCTCGCGCGTTGATGATGGCCTTCATCCTCGTCTCGATCCGGCCGAGGTCTTCCGGCGTAAACGGTTCGGCCCGGTCGAAATCGTAATACCAGCCGTTCTCGATGACCGGTCCTATCGTCACCTTCGTGTCGGGCCAGATTTCCTGCACCGCGCGGGCCATGATATGGGCCAGGTCATGGCGGATCAGTTCCAGCGCCGGGGTCTTGTCCTTCATCGTGTGAATGGTGATCCCGGCATCCGTGACGATCGGCCATTGCAGATCCCAGTGCCTGCCGTTCACGGTTGCCGAAATGGCTTTCCCGGCCAGCGAATCGGAAATGCCGGCGGCCACCACGGCAGGGGTCACGCCAGCGTCGAACCTGCGCGAACTGCCATCGGGAAAAGTCAGGGAGATTTGCGCCATTCCTGGCCTCCTCGTCAGTCCGGCGCCCACGGAACGCCCGGTTGCGGATCATGTCCGGGCGTTGTGTGAAGCGATTGCCCGGCAAAGTCAACGGCGGCGATTGCCGGAACCTGCGCGAGTGGTTAAGGTGCAACCGGAACATTGGCCGGGACCGTGCAACAGGGCATTGCAAATGGCGGATTTCATCACGACTTTCATCACCACCGATCAGGGGCGGCGGATCGCCTGTCGCCGGACCCGTGGCAAGGGGCCGGGGGTCGTGTTTCTTGGCGGCTTCGGGTCGGATATGCAGGGCACGAAAGCCGTTCATCTGGAAGCCCGGGCGCGAACGCACGGGCGGGCGTTTCTCCGGTTCGACTATTCCGGGCACGGGGAATCGTCCGGGGTGTTCGAGGACGGCTGCATCGGCGAATGGGCCTCTGACGCGATTGCGGTGATTTCGGCGGTGACGAGCGGCCCGCAGGTGCTGGTCGGCTCTTCGATGGGCGGATGGATTTCCCTTCTGGTCGCGCGCGCCCTGCCGGATCGGGTCGCCGGGCTGGTGGGAATCGCCGCCGCCCCCGATTTCACCGAAGACGGCATGTGGGCCGGTTTCGACGCCCGGCAAAAGGCCGATCTGCAACGCGCTGGCCGTGTGGAACTGCCCTCGGACTATTCTGAAGAGCCTTGTGTGATCACCCGCAAACTGATCGAGGACGGGCGCGATCACCTTGTCCTGCGCGATCCGTTGCCGCTGCGGTTTCCCGCCCGTTTCCTGCACGGTACGGCGGATGCGGATGTGGATCAGCCGGTTGCGCTGCGGCTGCTTGCCCATGCCGAAGGCGATGACATTCGCCTGACCCTGATGAAAGGCGCCGACCATCGGTTTTCGACCCCGGGATGCCTGGCGCTGATCGAAACCGCCATTCTGGAAGTGTTGGGAGAACAGTCATGGAACAACGGGTAAGTCTGATCACGCTCGGGGTCTCTGAACCGACGCGATCGCGGGCATTCTATACGGCCCTGGGCTGGGCGCCGGTGGAAAGCCCGGACGGGGTCGTGGCCTTCGATCTGATCGGGCAGACGCTTGGGCTTTACCCCAAGGCGATGCTGGCGGAGGAACTGGGGCTGGAGACCTCTGAAATCGGCGGCTTCTCGGGAATGACGCTTGGGCATAACGTGCGCAGCAAGGAGGAGGTTGCGCCCTTGCTCGCGCGGGCAGAGGCCGCAGGGGCGCGGATCGTGAAGCCTGCACAGGATGTGTTCTGGGGCGGGCATCACGGCTATTTCGCCGATCCCGACGGGCATCTGTGGGAAATTGCCTGGAACCCGTTTTCGCCGCTGGGCGCGGATGGCGCGTTTCAGTGGAATGGCGTCGCCCCTCAGGGCGAGGCGTCTGCTTCCGGGACAGGTTGAACAGGGTCGGCGTGCGGACCCCGGGCGCGGCTGTCGGATGCGATTCGCTGTTCAGCCAGTGATCGTCCTTGCCGGTCTGTTGCTGATCGACCGGCGCCGGGCAAACAGGCATGACATTCAACCATTCGGTTGAATATTCCAGACCCGCCAAACCCTGCCCCTGCGCAGGACGCCCGGACTTGAATCTATAAAAAATACAGCAAAAACAGTCTGTTGGATAATTATCTCGCATCTTGACTCTGTGCGCCCGCCTTTCTAGGCTGGCGGCGGCTGAAACGGGGGAAGTTCCTGATGCCTGACGCGCCTGAATCCGGCCAACTGAAACAGTTGGGCAGCCGGATCGACCGGATGCGCGACGGCATGGAACCGGAGCCCCGCGTGGATGAGCATTATTCGCAGGCCAATCTGGCCTGGCGGATGGTGGTGGAGTTGGTGGCCGGTCTGGTGATCGGTCTGGGCATCGGATACGGGCTGGACGCGCTTTTCGGAACGCAGCCGTTCCTGATGGTGCTGTTCATGTTTCTGGGCTTCGCGGCCGGTGTGAAGACGATGATCCGCACGGCCGGGGAAGTGCAGGCGGAACAGGCGGTCAGGGAGGCCGCAGAGAAGAACGCTGAAAAGGCTGCGGAAAAGAACGCGGAAAAGGATTAGGCCGGGCGCGCCCGGCGAAGGAGAGGCGGACAGATGGGCAGGATTCAGATGGGCAGGATTTTCTTCTGGGCCGTGCTGGCGATGGTGGTCGTGTCGGGGGCGCTCTTCTCGCCGGAACATGCGGGCCTTGCCATCCATCCGATGGATCAGTTCCAGGTGAAGCCGCTGTTCGGTCATGGCGAGGTGGGCATGTTCACCCCCACCAACGCGACCTTGTGGATGGCGATTGTGGTGCTGTGCGTTGCCGGTCTGCTGGTTGTCGGCACCCGCCGCCGCGCGATCATTCCCAGCCGAACCCAGTCGATTGCGGAACTGGCCTATGGCTTTGTTTACAAGATGGTGGAAGATGTCGCCGGCAAGGATGCGGTGAAGTTCTTCCCCTATGTCATGACGCTGTTCATCTTCATCGTGTTCGCCAATTTCCTTGGCCTGATCCCGATGAGCTTTACCACCACCTCGCATATTGCGGTGACGGCGATTCTGGCGGCGCTGGTGTTCCTTACCGTGACCATTGTGGGTTTCGTCAGGAACGGCGCGGGTTTTCTGGGCCTGTTCTGGGTTTCCGCCGCGCCGCTTCCGCTGCGCCCGGTTCTGGCGATCATCGAGCTGATCTCCTACTTCGTGCGCCCGGTCAGCCATTCCATCCGTCTGGCGGGCAACATCATGGCGGGCCACGCGGTTCTGAAAGTGTTCGCGGGTTTTGCGGCGGCGCTGGGCCTGTTCGGCTTCCTGCCGATCCTTGCGATCACTGCGGTTTACGCACTCGAAGTTCTTGTGGCCTTCATCCAGGCCTATGTTTTCACCATCCTGACCTGCGTCTATCTGAAAGACGCGCTGCATCCGTCGCACTGAGCGGCTGTCGGGGACATCGAAATATCCGGGAAATATCCGGGAAATATCCAGCCAATTCCAACGCAAGGAGAAATCAGATGGAAGGCGATATCGCACAAATGGGTCAATTCATCGGCGCCGGTCTGGCCGCTGTCGGTTCCGGTGCCGCCGCCATCGGGGTTGGCCATGTTGCCGGCAACTTCCTGTCGGGCGCCCTGCGCAATCCGTCCGCCGCCGCTGGTCAGACCGCGACGCTCTTCATCGGTATCGCATTTGCAGAAGCTCTGGGGATCTTCTCGTTCCTCGTCGCGCTGCTGCTGATGTTCGCCGTATGATCCTCATGAACCATCCTTGCGGCCGGGTGGGCGTGATCGCCTGCCCGGTGTAACCGGGGGGCCGAGGAGGGAAGACATGGCCAATACCGAAACGAATACCGGCCACGAGGCTGCCCATGGTGCGGCCGGTCACGCCGAATCCGCCGCCGGGATGCCGCAACTGGATTTCGCGACCTTTCCGAATCAGATTTTCTGGCTTCTGGTCACGCTTGTGGTGATCTACCTTGTGCTGTCGCGGGTCGCATTGCCGCGCATTGCCGCGGTTCTGTCGGAACGTCAGGACACGATCACCGATGATCTGGCCGCCGCCGAAGGGCTGAAGCAGAAGGCCGGGGAAGCGGAAGAAGCCTATGACCAGGCGCTGGCCGATGCCCGTGCCGAGGCGCATCGCACCATCGAAGAGGCCAGGGCGGAGATCAGGGCCGATCTCGATGCTGCGACCGCGAGGGCGGATGCGGAAATTGCCGCCCGCGCCGCCGAATCGGAGAAGGCAATCGCCGAAATCAGGGCCGGGGCCGTCGAAAGCGCCAGGGAAGTCGCCCGCGACACGGCGAAGGAAATCATTGCCGCCATGGGGCAGTCTGCGGATGGCCGCACGGTGATCGCTGCGGTCGATGCGCGGCTGAAAGGGTGAAGACGATGAAAAGACAGTGTGCCCTCCCCTTTGTCCCCTTTGTCCCCTTTGTCGCCTTCGCCCTGACCGGCTCTCCGGCCCCGGCTGCCAGCGGTGATGAAGGTTTCCTCGTGCTCAGCAACACCGACTTTGTCGTGGCGCTGTCTTTCCTGCTGTTCATCGCGGTTGCCATCAGGTTCGGCTTGCCGGGCATGTTGACCGGTATGCTGGACAAGCGGGCGGAGGGCATTCGGGCGGACCTGGACGAAGCCCGCAAGCTGCGCGAGGAAGCGCAGACGCTGCTGGCCTCTTACGAGCGCAAGCAGGAAGAGGTGAAGGATCAGGCCGGGCGCATTATCGCTCACGCCAAGGCCGAGGCCGGGGAAGCGGGCGAACAGGCGAAGGCCGACCTGAAAGCCTTTGTCGCGCGTCGCCTGCAAGCCGCCGGGGATCAGATCGCCTCTGCCGAGGCGGCGGCGATCAGGGAAGTGCGCGACCGGGCGATTGCGGTTGCCGTGGGTGCTGCGGGCGATGTCATCGCCGGGAACATGACGGCTGCCGATGCCAGTGGGTTGATCGACGCCTCCATCTCTGACGTTGAGGCAAGGCTGCACTGAGTTCCACCGACCCGGCGGCGATGCTGTCCGATGCGCTGTCGCCGGGTTTCCTCATGCTCCGGTCGCCTGACTCATCCGCTGATCGGGCGAATCACGATTTCGACCCGGCGGTTGCGGGCGCGGCCCTCCGGCGTCAGGTTGGAGGCAACCGGTTCGCTCTCGCCAAGGCCATAGGCGCGGACCCGATGGCCACCGACGCCGGAACCCAGCAGGATACCGGCAACGGCATCGGCGCGGCGCGCGGAGAGGTCGCGATTATAGCTGGCGGAGCCGGTATTGTCGGCGTGTCCGATCACGTCCGCCGTCGTGTCGGGGTAATCCTGAAGGTTTGCCGCCACGACGCGCAGATCGTCCCGAAGGTCGGGCCGGAGATGGGTGCTGTCCACCTCGAACAGGATGTCCTGCGGCATGGTCACGATCAGTTCCGATCCGGTGTTCACGATGCCGATGCGCTCATCCCCGATGTCGCGGCGCAGTTCCGCCGCCTGGCTGTCCAGTTGATCGCCGATCAGCGCCCCGACGCCTGCGCCGATCACACCGCCGATCACCGCATTCTTCAGGCGTCGGTCATCCTCTTTCACGCCGCCAAGAACGGCCCCGATGGCGCCGCCGATCAGCGCCCCTTCGCGGCTGCGGTTGCGTTCATCCGTCTGCCGGGAAGGGTCCGTGCAGGCCGACAGCGCCAACGTGCCGGCCGCCGCCATCATCAGGGGAAATCTTGCTCGAATCATTTTGAACTCACCTTGTTGCTCATGGTCTTGTGAGCCTGACAGTTAAAGCATTCGCGCCTGTTATCGAATATCAGACGAGTGTTTTGCGACGTTGTGGCCGAAATTCGCCGGATTCATCCTGCCCGCGCGTCGTTGCGTGCGCTTTCCCAGCCGAGAAGCGCGCGTTTGACGGGCAGCCCCCAGTGATAGCCGCCCAGAGCGCCGGATTTGCGCAGGGCGCGGTGGCAGGGGATGAGCCAACTGACGGGGTTGCGCCCGACCGCCGTGCCCACCGCCCGGACAGCGCGGGGATTGCCGACCGCGCGGGCCAGTTCCGAATAGGTCGTCACATGGCCGGAGGGAATCCGCAACAGCGCCTCCCACACCTTGATCTGAAGTGGCGCGCCGATCAGAACCAGCCGGGTTTCGGCGCCCGCAAGCGCGCCGTCGATCCAGGGCCACAGGAATTGCGGCGCTTCGACGAATGTCGCGGCGGGCCAGCGAGAGGTCATGTCGGCCATCGCATGGTCGCGCCCGCATTCGGAGGAAAAGGCGACGCCGCAGAGACCCCTTGCCGTGCCCATGGCCAGCATCTCGCCGAACGGACTGTCGAACCAGCCCCAGCGGATGGTCAGACCCTCGCCCCTTGCGGCATAGGCGCCGGGGCTCATTGCCTCCCACCTTGTGAAGAGGTCGTGCAGGCGTCCGCCGCCCGACAGGCCGGTTTCGTGCACCGTGTCGAGCACCGTCATCCGGTCGCGCAAAAGGCTTCTGGCGTGGTTCAGGGTCAGATACTGTTGATAGCGCTTCGGTGAAACGCCGACCCAGCGGCTGAACACGCGCTGGAAATGGGCGGGGCTCATGTGCATCCGCTCTGCCAGATCGCCGAGTGACATCTGCGGACCGCCTGCATCCAGTTCATCCAGAGCGCGGCGAATCAGGTTGTAGTGATAGCTGTGTGCGGTATCCATCGGCACCTCCGTCTCCAGCATAAGCCGCCGGAGACGGATCGCGACCCGGAAATTGCGCTTTCCGGCGGGACTGCTACAATACTGCAAATCATTGCTCGGGGCAGGGATCATCAATGGCCAGACAACTCGACTATCACACGATCAGCGAAATCTTTTCCCGTTTCCGCGCCGCCGAGCCAGAGCCGAAGGGAGAGCTGGAGCATGTGAATGCGTATACTCTGCTGGTTGCCGTGGCGCTGTCGGCGCAGGCGACGGATGCGGGGGTGAACCAGGCGACCCGTGACCTTTTCAGGATCGCCGACACACCCGGAAAGATGCTGGAACTGGGTGAGGAGGGGCTGACAGGGCATATCAGGACCATCGGGCTTTTCCGGCAGAAGGCGAAGAATGTCATCAGGCTCAGCCGTATTCTGGTCGAGGATCATGGCGGGCAGGTGCCGTCTTCCCGCGCCGCCCTGCAATCACTGCCCGGCGTCGGGCGCAAGACGGCGAATGTGGTTCTGAACATGTGGTGGAAGCAGCCGACGCAGGCGGTGGACACACATGTCTTTCGGGTCGGCAACCGCACCGGCATCGCGCCCGGAAAGGATGTCGAGGCCGTGGAGCGTGTGATCGAGGACAATATCCCCGCCGAATTCCAGCGGCACGCGCACCACTGGTTGATCCTGCATGGCCGCTATGTGTGCAAGGCGCGCAAACCCGTGTGCGCAAACTGCCTGATCCGCGACATCTGCCCCTTTGAGGACAAGACCCCGTGAGCACGACATTCCGGGTTGTCGGCATCCCTGCCGCAGCATGATCCCTGTCTTGCCGGATGGCGGGTGCGGGTCAATCCCCCAGCCTGACATGGACCTCGTCAAGGTCGATTTCGCCTGTCGGCATCTTGCCGGCGGGGTTTCCGGCATCGTATTTGAAAAGCTCGAAATCGCGTTTGTAGATTTCATAGACCAGGTGCATTGACAGATCGTCGAAGTAATCCTCTACTGGGTGGGCGCGTTTCGGGCCGTGACCTTCGGATTCGTTGAAGCGGGGAATTTCCTTCAGGTCGATCGCGTGACGGGTTTCCACCTTGTCCAGAACCGTCTGCATTCCGGTGTCGAAACGCTCTGTCCAGAAGATGCTGTCATAGCGCCCGCCATTGACGATGAAGGTCGAGATGTGGGCGGACATGGCGGACCAGTGGATGTCGGGCTCCATCGGTTTGCGCCAGCGGATCGTGTCGCGGGCAAAAAGCAGGAAACGCCGAAAGCTCCTGATCTGGTCGAAATCCTGCTTGCCGTCCTCGCCGCCAACCTCGATGCCGTATTTCTGCGTGACGAGGGGCACGAGGTTTCCGCGATAGCGTCGGCCGTTGCGCTGGATGCCGCAGATCTTGTCGAAGAAGGAACTGAGGATCCGCGCATAGGGATTGCGCACACAGGTGAAGGCGCAAGAGCGGTGTTCCCTGACATTGCCGGCGATTTTCGATTGGCTGCCTTCATGGGCCCATTTGTGCAGCCCGGTTCCGGCGTCATGGATGTCGCCGTCGAAAAAGGCGCCATGATCGGAAAAATACATGATCTGGCCGATGGTGGAACAGGCGCATTTCGGCACGACCCTGTAGACCATGCTCTCGCTTTCCGTCATCCAGGTTCCGGGAAATCCCATTTGCGCGCGACCTCTATCACCAGAAAACCCTTCCGGGCGTTGTTCCGGTGTATCTGATCGAAAAAAAGCAAAGAAAGCGTGTCGGTTCAATCTCCGTTCACGCTATCGGGGGATAGATCGTTCAGGCAGAAACACGGGCGGCCCCATGGCCAGGATTGCTTTCATCCTGTTATGTCACAAGGATCCGGACGCGATCATTCGTCAGGCGCGGCAGTTGACGGCTGTGGGCGACTGTATGGCGATCCATCTCGACGCCCGTTCCAGGCCCGACCATTACCGCCGGATTCGGGACGCCCTGAAAGACAATCCGAATGTGGCCCTTGCGCGCAGGCGGATCAGATGCGGCTGGGGGGAATGGTCGCTGGTGCAGGCGTCGCTGAACGCGGTGGAGGCGGCGGTGGAGGCGTTCCCGCGCGCCACGCATTTCTACATGCTGTCGGGTGATTGCATGGCGATCAAGCCGGCGGAATACGCCCATCGTTTTCTGGATCGCGATGATGCGGATTATATCGAGAGCCTTGATTTCTTCACCAGCGACTGGATCAGGACCGGCCTTGAGGATGAGCGGCTGATCTATCGGCATTTCTTCAACGAGCGCACCCAGAAGAAACGGTTCTACTGGTCTTTGGCGTTGCAAGGGAAACTTGGCCTGACGCGGCGGGTGCCGGAGGATTTGCAGATCATGATCGGCAGCCAGTGGTGGTGCCTGCGCCGCAGCACGATCGGGGCGGTTCTGGATTTCCGGCGGCAACGGCCTGATGTCATGCGGTTCTTCCGGACCACATGGATTCCGGACGAGACATTCTTTCAAACACTGGTCCGGCATCTGGTCCCCGGCGACGAGATTCGCGCCAGAACGCCGACTTTCCTGATGTTTTCGGATTACGGGATACCGGTGACGTTCTACAATGATCACTATGATCTGTTGCTCAGCCAGGATTTCCTGTTTGCCCGGAAGATCAGCCCGGAGGCGACCGGGTTGAAGAAACGGCTTGGCGCGCTTTACGCCAGCAAGGGCTGGAAGTCGGAAATTTCCAATGAGGGGCGAAGCCTTCATGAATTTCTGACCGGTTGCGGGCGGGTCGGGCGGCGCTTTGGCCCGCGCTTCTGGGAAAGCGAAACGTCCCTGGGCCGCGAACGCGAACTGCTGATCGTCGTATGCAAGAAATGGCACGTCGCCAAGCGGCTGGTGGAGCATATCCGGCAGACAGCGAATCTGGTCGCGCTGGAATATGTGTTCGATGAGGAAAACACGCCGCTGCCCGATCTGGGCGGCATTCAGAAGACAATGGCAAAGCGCGCGCGCCACCGGCGGGCGCTGATGCGGATGCTGTTCGACTATTACGGGACCGACAGGCTGCTGATCTGTCTCGACCCGGCGAACCTTGAGCTTGCGCAGGATTTCTATTCCGACCGCTCAAAGACGCGGATGCTGGAGGTGGAATGCCGGTTCAGCGATGAATACCTTCTGGGACATGCCCGACGGATCGGGCTGGCCGGAGAGCAGACACCGCAGGAAACCATCGACCGACTGCTGCCGACGATCCGCAATGACGTGCTTTTCGAGGCCGACCGTCTGCGCGATGCAGGATTTTCCGGCTATTTCCGCTTGCGCGAAACCGCGCCTGCAAGAGAGAATGCAATCCTGCTTGCGAAATTCCTGGAAATGCCTCAGGACAGGGCGCGGGAAATTGCCTCTCTGGAACATCTGTTTGCCGATTAGGGGGATCGAATGGCCTATGCCTATGACCATCGGAATATCTTCGCCAGAATCCTGCGCGCAGAGATTCCGAACGCGACAGTCATGGAGACCGAGCACAGCCTGGCCTTTCGCGACATCGCCCCGCAGGCCCCGGACCATATTGTGGTGATTCCGAAAGGGGCTTATGTGAATTATGACCATTTCGCCCAGGAAGCGTCCGGCGAAGAGATCGTCGATTTTACCCGCATCATCGGCGCGGTCTGCGCCGAACTGGGCATGGACCCCGGCACCGGCGGGGGCGGCTATCGCCTGATTTCAAATGCCGGGGAGGCCGGTCTGCAAGAGGTGCCGCATCTGCATGTGCATCTGCTGGCCGGGCGCGTATTGGGGCCGATCCTGACTCGGGGCTGATCCGGTCCGCAGGATTGGGGCCAAAGCCGTCAGGCGCGGGTTGACCGCTGCCCGCTGCCCCCGGCCCGAGGTCAGCGCAGGAAACGCCTCTTCCGGATCGGGTTTTCGGTGCGGATGTCGCGGATACCAGGGCGCGCCGCCCCGACCGCTTGCAGGACCGCCCCGGCCGGGATCGTCGGATCGACGCCTTTCAGCGCCTGTTTCGGGGGCTGATTGCCGCTGGCGGCGCAGGTTTTGACCAGCCGCTCCGTTTCAATCGCATTTGCGACCATCCGCCCGCCCTTCCCGCTTGCCCGCGCCCTCCGGGCTGCTATCATGCACCCCGACTTGCTGCGAATATCCGACCAAGGACAAGAGGTCTGCACAGATGGCCACCGAAGCCCCCGAGATCGAGATCGTGAACAGGATGCGCGTCGCCTGCGACGGCGGCGAAGGCGCCCTGGGCCACCCGCGCGTCTGGCTGCAAATCCCGGCGGAAACCGGTTTTGTCGAGTGCCCCTATTGCGACAAGAAGATCGTGTACAGGGATCATGCAAAAGGGCAGGATGCCTGACTCCCGCGCTTTCGGGACATTCGGGACAAGGGTGATGATGAATGGCCGATGTTCATGGCGTGATCGTCCGATGCCTGAAACTGTCGGCAGCGTCTGCATCCGCTCTGGCGCAACCCGCGCCCGCGTGGCATTACGGAGCCAGACAGACAGGCAGACAGACGGGGGCACGGGGTTCATGAGTTTCGGAAAAGGCTGCCATCTGCATCTGGTTGACGGCTCTGCCTTCATCTTTCGCGCCTATCACGCCCTGCCGCCCCTGACGCGAAAGTCGGACGGGTTGCCGATCGGGGCGGTGTCCGGCTTTTGCAACATGCTCTTCAGGTTTGTCGAGGATGCGAAGGGCGACGATGCGCCTACCCATGTGGCGGTGGTGTTCGACCATTCGGGCAAGTCGTTCCGAAACGACATTTACGACAGATATAAGGCCAACCGCCCGCCCGCGCCCGAAGATCTGGCGCCGCAATTTCCGCTGACCCGCGACGCGACCCGCGCCTTCAACATCGCCTGCATCGAGGTCGAGAATTTCGAGGCCGATGACATCATTGCGACGCTGGCGCGGCAGGCGCGAGAGGCCGGGGGCAGGGTCTCCATCATTTCGTCCGACAAGGATCTGATGCAGTTGGTCGGCGGCGGGGTCGAGATGATCGACCCGATGAAATCCAGGCGGATCGACCGCGAAGGGGTCGAAGAGAAATTCGGGGTCGGGCCGGAGCGCGTGGTCGATGTGCAGGCGCTGGCGGGGGACTCGGTCGATAATGTGCCGGGGGCGCCGGGGATCGGGATCAGGACGGCGGCGCTTCTGATCAACGAATATGGCGATCTGGAAACGCTTCTGGCGCGAGCCGGAGAGATCAGGCAACCCAAGCGGCGGCAGGCGCTGATCGACAATGCGGACCTTATTCGCATTTCCAGGCGGCTGGTGGAACTGGATCAGAACATGAAGCTGGACTTCCACCTTGATGATCTGGAAATGAAAGCCCCGGTTGCCGGGGATTTGCTGGGGTTCCTCGTGTTGATGGAGTTCCGCACGCTTACCAGACGTGTGGCGGACCGGCTGGGGGTGGAGGTGCCGGTGATCCCGGAGCCCGGGGCCGCCGCAGGCCGGGGCGCCGGGGTGCCGGATGAACCATCGTTCGGGGAAGCCCGGTATGTGCAGGTCAGCACGGCAGAGCAGTTGCAGGACTGGATTGCGGCGATTTACCGGCGCGGCCATGTGGCGATTGATACGGAGACCACGGGCCTCGATGAAATGATCGCCGGGCTGGTGGGGATTTCGCTTTGTGTGGAGCCGGGCCATGCCTGTTACATCCCCGTGGCGCATCTGGCCGGGGCGGGGGACGATCTGTTCGCCTCCGATGAACCGGCCGAGGGGCAACTGCCGATGGCCGAGGTGCTGGCGGCGCTCAGGCCGGTGCTGGAAGATGGCTCTGTCCTGAAAATCGGGCAGAACATGAAATACGACGCCAAGATTTTCGCGCGTCACGGCATCGACGTGGCCCCGATTGATGACACGATGCTGATTTCCTACGCCCAGAATGCCGGGCTGCACAATCACGGCATGAATCAGCTTTCCGAACGGTATCTGGAGCACACGCCGATCCCGATCAAACCGCTTCTGGGCGCGGGCAAATCGGCGATCACCTTCGACAAGGTAAAGCTGGAGGACGCCGTGGCCTATGCGGCGGAGGATGCGGACATCACGCTGCGCCTGTGGAGGAAGCTGAAGCCGAACCTGCATCGCAGGCAGGTCACGACCGTCTATGAAACGCTGGAACGCCCGCTGGTGCCGGTGCTGGCGAAGATGGAAATGGCCGGGATCAGGGTCAACCGCGATACGCTGTTCCGCATGTCCAACGCCTTTGCCCGGAAAATGGCCGGGCTGGAGGCGGAATTGCACGAACTGGCGGGTCGGCGCTTCAACGTGCAGTCGCCTGCGCAGGTCGGGGGAATCCTGTTCGATCAGATGGGTCTGGAAGGCGGCGCCAAGACCAGGACCGGTCAGTGGTCCACCCCCGCCGATGTGCTGGAGGATCTGGCCGCCAGCCATGATTTTCCCGCCCGCGTTCTGGATTACCGGCAGCTTCAAAAGCTGAAATCGACCTACACCGATGCGTTGCAGGATCACATCAACCCGGATACGGGGCGGGTGCATACGTCCTATTCCATTGCCGGGGCCAATACCGGGCGGCTTGCCTCCACCGACCCGAATCTTCAGAACATTCCGGTGCGCACCGAAGAGGGCCGGCGCATACGCGAGGCATTCGTGGCCGAGCCGGGCAAGGTGCTCCTGAGCCTCGACTACAGCCAGATCGAGTTGCGCATCCTCGCCCATGTGGCGGGGATCGAGGCGTTGCGGAAAGCCTTTGCCGACGGCCTGGATATTCACGCCATGACCGCCTCGGAGATGTTCGGCGTGCCGCTGGAAGAGATGACGCCGGACATTCGCCGCCAGGCCAAGGCGATCAATTTCGGGGTGATCTATGGTATCTCGGGTTTTGGCCTTGCCCGCAATCTGCGTATTCCAAGGGGGCAGGCGCAGGGCTTCATCGACCGGTATTTCGAACGCTTCCCCGGCATCCGGCGCTATATGGACCAGACGGTTCAGTTCGCCAAGGACAACGGTTATGTCAAAACGCTGTTCGGTCGTCGAATCCACACGCCGCAGATCAATGCGAAGGGGCCTCATGGGGGCTTTGCCTGGCGGGCTGCGATCAACGCGCCCATTCAGGGGACAGCGGCGGATGTGATCCGCCGGGCGATGATCCGGATGCCCGAGGCGATTGCCGGTCTGCCGGCCAGGATGCTTTTGCAGGTCCATGACGAGTTGCTGTTCGAGGTGGACGAGAGTGCGGCGGAAGAGACGATCGCGGTGGCAAGGGATGTGATGCAGGGGGCGGCCATGCCTGCGGTGAAATTCGATGTGCCATTGCTGGTGGATGCGGGGCAGGGCGCCAACTGGGCAGAGGCGCATTGATGAGTCTGGCCGGGGTGGATGCCGGGATGCAGTTTGCGGATGCGCCGAGGCCCCCGACATTTGTGGTTGAGGGACAAAGCCCGCCCTGCCGTCTGCCCCTGCCGTGTGAAAGACCTTTCGCCCTCTGCCCTGCAAACCGATTTCATCCGAATGGCGGTTCCGGTCAGCCGGTTCGCTGTCGCATTCGGATGTCTTTTTCTCTCTGGATGGCATGGAACGCGGTCAGGGACTTGGCGCGCTCGGGCCTGAATGTTCCGTTGGCCGCGACGCTGATCATGCGGTCCAGCCGGAACATGCGGAAATCGTTGCGCAATTCACACCACGCGACGAGCGTCCAGACATTGCCCCAGAACCACAGGCCCAGCGGGCGGATGTGGCGCGAGGTTTCGGCGCCATCGGCACCGGCATAACCGATTTTCAGGCGCGTCCGGTCGTCTGTCGCGCGTTCCAGCGTGTCTATGCGTTCGCGCAGCGCATCATCCATTTCCGGCATGGTCATGGCATGAACCTGCACGGCTGCGGCGCGTCTGCGTTCTGCCTCGGGCAGGACGGCGGCGATCTTGGTCAGCGCCTCCTCTGCGGCCAGGGCCATTTCCGCGCCGCCCCAGGCGCGGATCATGCGGGCGCCTGCGACCAGCGCGACGATTTCATCCCGGTCGAACATCAGGGGCGGCAGGTGGAAGCCTTCGCGCATCAGATAGCCGACCCCGGCCTCTCCGTCTATGGGCACGCCGGAGCCGGTCAGGCCGGCGATGTCGCGATAGATGGTGCGTTCGCTGTCCTCCAGCCGCTCGGCCAGCATCCGGGCGGTCAGCAGCCGCCCGCCCCGCAGATACTGGACAATGCGGAACAGGCGGTCAGCGCGGCCCATTGCTCAGGCGTATTCGAACAGGCCGATGGAATTGCCGTCGGGGTCCAGCCCATAGACAAAGTGGCCGTCGGGAATGGTGATCGGGTCGCACAGTATCTTTCCGCCCGCGCCTTTGAAACGACCGCAAGCCGCTTCCAGCGAATCGGGGACGACAAGATGGAGGGTGCTGCCGCGCCCGTCACCGGCTGGCTGGCCGGGGTAGAGATTGCCCGCGCATCCCTTGCCATCTTCGGTCGGGATCATTGCCATCGGGTTGGGTCCGCTTTCGTCAATCGAGAGGCCGTAGTCGAAGACAGTATTGTAGAAGGCGACGGCCTTGGCCAGATCGGCAACCGGGATTTCGGCCCAGACCAGTGCGTTTCGGGGGGCGAATGACATGTGAACTTCCTTTCTGCGAGGTATGACAGTTGCCACTTATACACGGTTCTCATGACAACGTTGTGTCAGGAGGTTTCAGCAGGTTTCAGCAGGCCAGCCAGGTCCGGCGCCCGGCGTCTATGGAAGCTCTGCGGAAGGAATGACAGGAAAGAACGTCCCGCCCGACCAGACGCCGAACCAGCTTTCGCCGTCATGTTCTTCATGGCAGCCGATCTCGACCAGCCGGTAAAAGCTCTTGCGGTCGATCAGGGCTTCCAGATTGCTGCGGATCAGCACATAAGGCGAGGGTTCGCCGGTTTCCGGATCGCGGATGACGCGAATCGGGCGCCTTGGCCCGGCGGCGGCGAAATCCTTGACATGGGTTTCGAAAATCAGCGTCTGCTCCCGTCCCTTGCCCGAGATTTCAAAATCCACGGCCACGAACGGGGCGTCGTCAACGGTGATGCCGACCTTTTCCGCCGGAGTGACAAGAAAATACCTGTCACCATCCTTGCGAATGATGGAAGAGAAAAGTCGGACCAGCTCTTTCCGCCCCATCGGGGTGCCGAGATACCACCAGGTGCCGTCCCGCGCGATGCGCATGTCCAGATCGCCGCAAAAGGGCGGATTCCAGAGATGCACCGGCGGCGGGCCTTTTTTCGTTGCCGCTTTCGCAGCGGCGGCCAGCGTATCGGCGGATGGTTTCACGATCTTGTGTTCATTCATGGCGATTGTCGTTTGTCCTTTGGGCAAGAACGCTCTTTAATGCCTACATGATCAGCAAGCAGGAGTCACGCCATGACAGTCACCGATGCCGACGCGGAAAATCTGGTCGCGGTGATCGAGACGCTGGGCGAAAAGCTGGCCGCCGCAAAGGCCAGTATCACCAATCGCTTCATCGGGCAGGAAGGGGTCGTGGACTTGGCGCTTTCGGCGCTTCTGTGCGGCGGGCACGGCCTGTTGATCGGCCTTCCGGGGCTGGGAAAGACGTTGCTGGTCGATACCCTGGCCACGGTCATGGGGCTGAAAAGCAATCGCATCCAGTTCACGCCCGATCTTATGCCTGCGGATATACTGGGGTCCGAAGTATTGGAGGAAAAGCCCGGCGGCAGGCGGGAATTCCGGTTCATCGAGGGTCCGGTTTTCTGTCAACTGCTGATGGCGGATGAGATCAACCGGGCGAGCCCGCGAACGCAATCGGCGCTTTTGCAGGCGATGCAGGAAAAACAGGTGACAATCGCCGGGCGGCACCGGTCTCCGGGGGTGCCGTTTCATGTACTGGCCACGCAGAACCCGATCGAACAGGAAGGCACCTATCCGTTGCCCGAGGCGCAACTGGACCGGTTTCTGGTGCAGATCGACGTGGATTATCCGGAGCGCACGACAGAGCGTGACATTCTGCTTGCAACCACGGGCATCGAGGAAAGCGCGGCGCATCGGGTCTTTGGCGCAGAGGACCTTCTGGACGCGCAGACCACGTTGCGCCGGATGCCGGTGGGCGAAAGCGTGGTCGAGGCGATCCTTGATCTGGTGCGCGTCTGCCGGCCCGATGATCCGGGCGCGTCCGGGGTCGTGCAGAACTCCGTCGCCTGGGGGCCGGGGCCACGGGCGGCGCAGGCGCTGATGATGACGGTCCGGGCGCGGGCGCTGCTGGATGGGCGGCTGGCCCCTTCGACCGAAGATGTCGCGGCAATGGCGCGTCCGGTATTGAGCCACCGGATGGCGCTGAGTTTCGCTGCACGGGCGCGCGGAGAGGATTTGGGAGAACTGATAGATGCCGCCGTCGCGCAGGCTGTCGCGCAGGCTGAACGCACCGGGTCCGCGGCGTGACGCAGGCGCGCGCGCTTCGACGGGCGGCCGGAGACCTGGCCAGCCCGTTGCCGCCGCTTCTGGCGCAGGCAGAGCGGCTTGCGGCAACGGTGATGCTGGGCGAACACGGGCGCAGGCGATCCGGCCTGGGCGATGAATTCTGGCAGTACCGCGCGGCGGTTCAGGGCGATTCCGCCCGTCAGATTGATTGGCGGCGTTCGGCCAAATCGGACATGTATTTCGTCCGGCAGAAGGAATGGCAGGCGATCCAGACGGTTCTGGTATGGGTCGATATGTCTGCCTCGATGGGCTTTGCCTCTGCCCGCCAGGTTCCGAAGAAATCGGATCGGGCGAAGACCCTGGCGCTGGCGCTGGCGATTCTACTGCTGCGGGCGGGGGAGCGTGTGGGCCTGGCCGACACGACGGTTGCGCCATCGACGGGGCAGGGGCATGTGCTGCGTCTGGCAGAGGCGATGAGCAGGGATGAGGAACTGATCGACTATGGCGCGCCGCAACTTGCCGGGTTGAAGCCGAATATCCGGGCCGTGTTCCTGTCGGACTTTCTGGGCGATCCGGAACCGGTCCGGGCGGCGCTGACCAAGGCGGCGGATCGCGGGGTGCAGGGGGCGATCCTGCAAGTGCTCGATCCGGCGGAAGAGGCGTTCCCCTATGATGGGCGAACGGTTTTCGAAAGCATGGGCGGGGGCGTCCGCCACGAAACCCTGAAGGCGGGCGACCTGCGCGGGCGTTATCTGGAACGGCTGCAAGAGCGCCGGGCGGAACTGGCCGCGCTGGCAAGGGCGACGGGCTGGCTCTGCCAGTGGCATCGCACGGACGACAGTGCGTCGGCGGCGCTTCTGTGGCTTTACACCGCGACTGAAAGGCGGCGGCGATGACAGTGTTGGCCGGGGCCATCGGATTCACGGCCCCGTGGCTGTTGTGGGGGCTGGCGGCGTTGCCGCTTCTGTGGCTTTTGCTGCGCGCGGTTCCGCCTGCGCCGATCCGGCGGCGGTTTCCCGGTGTGGTGCTGCTGCTCGGGTTGCGCGATGATGAAAGCCAGAGCGACAGGACACCGTGGTGGCTTCTCTTGCTGCGGATGCTGCTGGTTGCGGCGCTGATCGTCGGATTGGCGGGGCCGGTTCTGAACCCGCAGGAGAGACGCGCCGGAAGCGGGCCGCTGTTGATCCTGCTGGATGGCGGTTGGGCGGATGCGCGGGACTGGCCGCGTCGGCAGGATCGCGTGGGGGGGCTGCTGGAAGAGGCTCATCAGGCGGGGCGACCGGTGAGCGTCATGCCTTTGACCCGTCCGGGGCTGGCGCCGCCCGCCTTTCAGGCCGCCAATGTCTGGGCCGGGCGTGTGGCCGGGCTTTCGCCCGACCCGTGGGAGCCCGATGCCGCAGGGATTGCGGGCTGGACGGAACGGCTGGGCGCCGCGCGTTTCGATACCTGGTGGTTTTCCGACGGTCTGGCGCGTCCCTGGCGGGCAACGCTGCTGGACGATCTGAAGGGCAGGGGGAGTGTGACGGTCTTTCAGTCCTCGCGGCCGGTTCTGGGCCTGCTGCCGCCGGTGTTCGAGCAGGGAACGATCAGCCTCACAGTGCTGCGCGAAGCGGGCGGTGTGGCGCTGTTGCGCAATGTCAATGCAATCGGGACCGACCCGGCAGGGCGGGAGCGTGTGCTGGCGCGGCGTGAGGTTGTCTTTGCCCCGGCAGAACCGGAGGCGCGAGTCCCCTTCGATCTGCCACCGGAACTTTTGCGGCGGGTAAGCCGTTTTGCGGTTGAGGGTGAGCGCTCCGCAGGGGCGGTGGCGCTGACCGACGATGCGCTCGGGCGTCGCGAGGTTGCACTGATTGCCGGACGCGCCCAACACGAAGGGCTACAGCTTCTGTCGCCCCTGCACTATCTGGAAAAGGCGCTGAGCCCGTCCGCCGATCTGATCGAAGGGGCGCTTGCCGATATTCTGCCCGCCAACCCCGACGCGATCATTCTGGCGGATGTCGCCGATCTGCCCGGAGAACAGAAAAGGGCGTTGGCGGAATGGGTGGCTCGGGGCGGCACGCTGTTGCGTTTTGCCGGGCCGCAATTGGCGGCGAGCGATCTGAGCCGTACCGATGAGGACGCGCTGATGCCGGTTCGGCTGCGCCGGGGCGGGCGCAGTGTCGGCGGCACGCTGAGCTGGGGAGAGCCGAAGCAGTTGCTGCCATTTCCCGAGGATTCGCCGTTTTTCGGGCTGCCGGTGCCGGAGGACGTGACAGTTGCCTCGCAGGTTGTCGCGCAGCCGGACCCGGAGCTGTCGAAGCGCACCATCGCAACGCTGTCCGATGGCACGCCACTGGTGACGCGCAAGACGCTGGGCGACGGGCAGGTGGTGCTGTTCCATGTCACCGCGAATGCCGAATGGTCAACACTGCCGCTGTCGGGGCTTTTCGTCGAAATGCTTGAAAGGCTTGCGGTATCGAGCCGCCGCCCGGAACCGGACGCCGGGACGTTGCAGGGCACGACATGGGTTGCGCATACGGTGCTGAACGGGTTTGGCGACCAGGCCGAGGCGGGGGCGCTGGCGGGGGTTGACGGGGCGCGACTGGCCGGGGGCCGACCCGCCGCCGACATGTTGCCGGGGGTGTACACGGCAACGGGGCGGGATCAGACGGTGGCGCTGAATGTTCTGTCGCCGGATGCCCGGCTGTCGGCCGCCGTGTGGCCCGCGACACAGCGGATCGAAGGGCTGGAAGTCGAACGCGAGACCCGTTTGAAGGGCTGGGTCGTCTCGTTTGCGATGCTGCTGCTTGCGGCAGACACCATTGCCTCGCTCTGGCTGACGGGGCGACTGCATGGCGCGCGCGTCCCCGCAGGCGGGGCGGCTGCGGGGCTGGCAATGGCGGTGCTGTTCCTGCCGGGGGCGGAGGAGGCCCGCGCGCAAGGCGACGCGGATGCCCGCGCCCTGGAACTGACGCGCGAGGTTGTGCTGGCCCATGTGCTGACCGGCGACGCAGAGGCAGACCGTATTGCTGGGGCAGGGTTGCGCGGGCTTGGCGAGATGCTGACCCGGCGCACTTCGGTAGAGCCCGGATCGCCGGCCGGGGTCGATCTGGAATTTGACGATCCCTCGCTTTTCCCGTTCCTCTACTGGCCTGTCGTCAAGACGCAACCGATACCGTCGGATGATGCCTATGCGCGGCTTGACAAATATCTTCAAACCGGGGGCATGATCCTTTTTGACACCCGCGATGCGGGTTTCGGGGGGGGCGACAGCGCCGAGGCCCGGCATTTGCAGCGACTGGCCGGCCCGCTGAATATTCCGCCGCTGGAGCGGGTTCCGTCCGATCACGTTCTGACGCGCACGTTTTACCTGTTGCAGGATTTTCCGGGCCGCCATGCCGGCCCCGACATATGGGTAGAGGCAGCGCCGCCCGACGCCGAGCAGATCGAGGGGATGCCGTTCAGAAACCTCAATGACGGCGTGACTCCGGTGATCATCGGCGGCAATGACTGGGCTGCGGCGTGGGCGACCGACCGGCGCGGCAACCCGTTGTTCCCGGTGGGGCGCGGATTTTCCGGCGAGCGGCAGAGAGAGATCGCCTATCGTTTCGGGATCAACCTGATCATGCATGTGTTGACCGGGAACTACAAATCCGATCAGGTGCATGTGCCTGCGCTTCTGGACAGGCTGGGACAATAGAATGGTCGGCCGGATTCTCCTTGACCCCCTGATGCCCTGGATGGTGATCGCGGTGCTTGCCGCCGTGCCTGTGCTGGTGTCCGGCGCGGCGCTGTGGCGCGGGCTCAGTGGCTGGGCGTTGCGGGGGATGGGGGCGCTGGTCATGCTGGCGGTGCTGGCCAATCCGTCCTTGCAGCGGGAAGAACGGGAGCCGCTTGAAGATATTGTGCTGATGGTGATTGACCGGACCGCGAGTCAGGGGCTTGCCGACCGCAGGGAGCAAACCTTGCGGGCTGCGGAACATCTGCGCCGGGCCATCGCCGCGCGCGGCGATACGGAACTGCGCGAAGTGACCGTTCGCGACAGTACGGATGATCGGGGAACGCTTCTGATGTCGGCAATGGCCGATGCGCTGGCGGGCATTCCTTCCGACCGTCTGGCGGGCGTCCTGCTGGTGAGCGACGGACAGGTTCATGACATCGACCGCGCCCCACAGCTGTCAGCGCCATTGCATGTGCTGCTGACGGGCCGGGCAACGGACTGGGACAGGCGGCTTTCGATCCTCAGCCTGCCGCCCTTTGCGATTCTGGATGAACCCGTTGTGCTGACCGTTGAGGTCCGGGATCTGGGGGCTGCGCCTGCGTCCGGCGGCGTTACGACGCTGGAACTCTCGGTCGATGGGGGGGCGCCGCAGGTCTTTCAGGCGCCGGTGGGGCGTCCGGTCGATGTGCCGCTGACCCTGACGCATGGCGGGATGAACACCCTGCAATTCACGATACCGGAAATCAGCGGCGAACTTGCAGGCCGCAACAACTCCGCCATTGCGCGGATCAACGGGGTGCGGGACCGGTTGCGGGTGCTGCTGGTTTCCGGCACCCCGCATCCGGGCGAACGGACCTGGCGCAACCTGCTGAAATCCGACAGTTCCGTGGATCTGGTGCATTTCACCATCCTGCGCCCGCCCGAGAAAGACGAAGGCGCGCCGGTCAACGAACTATCGCTGATCGCCTTCCCGACGCGGGAACTGTTTCTGGAGAAGACCGACGATTTCGATCTGATCATCTTTGATCGCTACAAGCGGCGGGGCATCCTGCCGCCGGTATATCTGACCAGCGTCCGGGATTATGTCGAACGCGGGGGGGCGGTGCTGTTTGCTGCGGGCCCTGATTTTGCCTCTGCCGACAGCCTGTTTCATTCCGACCTGGCCGATGTGATCCCGGCGAAACCGACCGCGCGGGTGATCGAACAGGGGTTCAGGCCGATGATTTCCGAACTGGGCGCGCGCCATCCGGTGACTGCGAACCTGACCGACCACACGCCGCGCGGGGCCGCAGACGACCCGAATGCGCCGGGCTGGGGGCGCTGGCTGCGCCAGATCGAACTCGTCGCGAAGCAGGAGGGGCAAACGGTCATGACCGGCGCCGAAGGCAAACCCCTGCTGGTGCTGGACCGTGTGGGCGAAGGGCGTGTGGCGCTGTTGGGTTCCGATCACAGTTGGCTGTGGTCGCGGGGGTTCGAGGGCGGTGGCCCGCAACTGGAACTGCTGCGCCGGCTGGCGCACTGGATGATGAAAGAGCCGGAACTGGAGGAGGAGGCGCTCCGGGCGGAGGCCCGTGGCCAGACAATGACCATCATCCGGCAGACGCTGCACGAAGCCGCCCCTGACGTGACGGTAACGGCGCCTGACGGATCGCAGACCGCCGTCGTGCTGGGCGAGGTGGCCCCCGGCAGGTTCGAGGCCGAACATGCGGGGGATGAAATCGGGTTGTACCGGCTGAGCGATGGCGAGAGGCAGGCGGTGGTGACGCTTGGCCCATCCTCGCCGCGCGAACTGGTCAACACGATTGCCGATGCCTCGGCCCTTGCGCCGGTGATTGCGCCCGGCAATGGCGGCGCGCTGCGAATCGAGGATGGACTGCCTGCCTTGCGCAACGTTCGGGCCGGGCGTCCGGCGTCGGGACGCGGTTGGCTGGGTCTGGTGCCGCGCGGCGCGTATGTCACCAGCGACGTGACCATCCGGCCGGTGCTGCCGGTCTGGGCCTTGCTGTTTCTGGCGTCGGGCTTCCTGTTGCTGGCCTGGCTGCGCGAAGGAAGGCGCTGAGCCCCGCCTGCTGCGACAAGGCGGGAGCGTTGCGCGAACCGCCCGGCCTGCGCCGGTTTTCGGGCGGATACAGTGGTATTTCAGGGATTTGGGCGGAAAAAGGGCGTCATGATCCGTTTTGCCCGAGCGCTTGCCATTGCTGCGGCATTGGTTATTTTATTTTACCGATAACCGGAGTTTGTTCGTGGAATTGCCCGATCCCGATCCGACCATCCTGTCCCGCAAGGCGGCAATCGTCGCAAGTATCCGCAGCGTCCTGTCCGATGGCGTCGTGATAGACGCCGAAGAGGAAGTGCGCGCCTATGAATGCGATGCGCTGACCGCCTGTCGCTGTCCGTCGCTTTGTGTCGTGCTGCCCGCCTCGACGCAGGAGGTCGCGGCAGTTCTGAAGACCTGCCACGCGCAGCGCGTGCCCGTCGTGCCAAGGGGATCGGGAACGTCGCTGGCCGGGGGGCGCTGCCGACCGCAGACAGTGTCATTCTGGGCGTGGCGCGGATGAATGCGATTCTGGAAATCGACTGTGAAAACCGTTTTGTGCATGTCCAGGCCGGACGCACCAATCTTTCGGTTTCCGCAGCGGTCGAGGATGAAGGGTTCTTTTACGCGCCGGACCCGTCCAGCCAGCTCGCCTGCGCCATCGCGGGCAATATCGCCATGAATTCCGGCGGTGCGCATTGCCTGAAATACGGCGTCACGACGAACAACCTGCTGGGCGTGACGCTGGTGACAATGGCGGGCGAGATCATCCGGATCGGCGGGGCGTATCCGGATTCGGGTGGCTTGGACCTGTTGGGGGTGATCTGCGGTTCTGAAGGGCAGTTGGGCGTGGTGACAGAGGCGGTGCTGCGCATCGTGCCGAAACCGGAGGGCGCGCGGCCGGTGCTGATCGGTTTCGACAGCGCCGGGGTTGCAGGCGAATGCGTTGCGAACATCATCAGGTCGGGCGTGCTGCCGGTCGCGATCGAATACATGGACCGGCCCTGCATCGAGGTAGTGGAGAACTTTACCGGGGCGGGCTATCCACTGTGCGCGGCGCTGCTGATTGTAGAGGTCGAGGGGGCGGAATCGGAAATCGCGGATCAACTCGGGCGGATTGTCGAAATCGCCCGCGCGCTCGATCCCGTCGAACTGCGCGAAAGCCGGTCAGCCGAGGAAAGCGCGCTGATCTGGCTGGGGCGAAAATCGGCCTTTGGCGCGATGGGGCAACTCAACGATTACATGTGCCTGGACGGGACGGTCCCGATTCCGGAACTGCCCCGCACCCTTCGTCGCATCGGGGAGTTGTCGCGGCAGTTCGGGTTGAAGGTCGCCAATGTCTTTCATGCCGGCGACGGGAACATGCACCCGCTGATCCTGTTTGATGCCAATACGCCCGGACAACTGGAAACCTGCGAGGCGCTGGGTGCGGAAATCCTGAAACTCTGCGTCGAGGTCGGAGGCTGTCTGACCGGTGAACACGGGGTCGGCGTGGAAAAGCGCGATTTGATGACCGTGCAGTATTCCGATGCGGACATGCGCGCGCAAATGCGGGTGAAGGATGTCTTCGACCCGGAATGGCTGTTGAACCCGGCCAAGGTCTTTCCGCTTGCAACGAGTCGCGGCCACAGGCTGGCGGCGGAATGATCGCGCCCGAAACCGAAGCCGAACTTGCCGGGGCAATCAGGGCCGCCAAAGGGCCGCTGTGCATTCGCGGCGGCGGCACCCGGCCTGTTGGCGGAGCAGTTGACGGCGAGGTGCTGGACATGTCGGCGATGTCCGGGATCACGCTTTACGATCCCGGCGCGCTGACGATGGTGGCGAAAGCCGGAACGCCCCTGTCGGAGGTCGAGGCCGCGCTGGCCGCCGAAGGGCAGATGCTGGCTTTTGAGCCGATGGACCACCGCGCCCTGCTGGCAACCGGCGGCAGGCCGACGATTGGCGGCGTCGTCGCGGGCAATGTCTCGGGGCCGCGCCGGGTACGGGCCGGGGCCTGCCGGGATTTCATGCTGGGCGTGCGTTTTGTCGATGGGCGGGGCGGGATCATCAAGAATGGCGGGCGGGTGATGAAGAATGTCACCGGCTATGATCTGGTCAGGCTGATGACCGGCAGTCGGGGAACGCTGGGGGTGTTGACGGAGGTTGCCTTCAAGGTGCTGCCGAAGCCCGAGACCGCGGCGACGCTTGTATGGTACGGGTTGGGCCGGGCAGCGGCGCTGAAGGTTTTTTGCAAGGCGCTTGGCTCTCCGTTCGAGGTGAGCGGCGCGGCGCGTCTTCCGCAGGGCGCGGGCAAGGCTGCCGCCGCCGCTGCTGCAACCGTCATTCGGCTGGAGGGTTTCGGAAATTCCGTGCAATACCGCGTCGGCAGGTTGCGGGAACTGTTCGCAGAGCGTCCGCCCGACGAGGTTGTGACGGACGGGGCGGAGAACCGGCAAATCTGGGTCCATGTCCGGGATGTGGACGCCTTTGCCGGGCGGCACGGCAATGTCTGGAAAAGCTCTGTGAAACCCATGGACATGATCCCGTTCACGTCATGTTCGGAATTTGAACATGTGCTTGATCTGGGTGGCGGGTTGATATGGACGCTGGCGCCGGGGGACGTGGATTTGCGGGCGCGGAACGCATCCCTGGCCGGGCATCACACTCTGGTCAGGGGGCATGGGTTTGCGGCCTTTCAACCCGAATCCGGCGCGCTCGGCCGGATCAGTGCGGGACTTCGCACGCAATTCGACCCGCGCGGCATTCTCAATCCCCGGCTGATGGGATAACGCAATGCAGACGCATTTCACCGAAGAGCAGTTGCGCGACCCCGCTATCGGGCGCGCCAATGAAATCCTGCGGTCCTGCGTTCACTGCGGGTTCTGCATTGCGACCTGTCCAACGTATCCGGTGCTGGGGGATGAACTGGACAGCCCGCGCGGCCGTATCTATCTGATCAAGGACATGCTGGAAAAGGGCCGCCCGGCGGATGAGCGGACGGTCAGGCATATCGACCGTTGCCTGAGCTGCCTTGCCTGCATGACGACCTGCCCGTCGGGGGTGCATTACATGCATCTGGTGGATCAGGCGCGCGCCTATATAGAACAGACCTACAGAAGGCCCTGGCCGGATCGGGCGCTGCGCTGGCTGCTGGCGCGGATACTGCCCTGTCCGGGGCGTTTCCGGCTGGTTCTGCTGGGGGCGAAACTGGCCCGACCCCTGGCGCGGCTGCTGCCCGATGCCCGTCTGCGCGCGATGCTGGAGATGGCGCCGAAACGGGTGCCGCCAGTCAGCCGGAACGATGACCCGCAGGTTTTCCCGGCACAGGGGGCGCAAAGGATGCGGGTTGCCCTGATGACCGGATGCGCGCAGCGGGCGCTCAATACCGATATAAATGACGCGACGATCCGTTTGCTGAGGCGTCTCGGCTGCGAGGTCGTCGTGGCCCCGGGCATGGGCTGCTGCGGTGCGCTGGTGCATCATATGGGCCGGGAAACCGAAAGCCACGCGGCGGCAAGGCGGAATATCCGGGCCTGGATGGCACAGGACAGACACGCCGGGCTGGATGAGATCGTCATCAACACTTCGGGCTGCGGGACGACGGTCAGGGATTATGGTTACATGCTGCGCAATGACGCGATGGCGGCAGAGGCGGCGCGGGTCTCGGAACTTGCGGTTGACCTGACCGAACTGCTGATGCGGCTGGACTTTCCGCAAAGCGCCGTGAAGGGTCTGCGGGTGGCCTATCATGCGGCATGTTCCCTGCAACATGGGCAGAAGATCAGGGTCCAGCCGAAAGACCTGCTGAGACGAGCCGGGTTTGAGGTGGTGGAGCCCGCCGACAGTCATTTGTGCTGTGGGTCGGCGGGAACCTACAATCTGATGCAGCCGGAGATTTCGGGCAAGCTGAGAGAGCGCAAAGTCGGAACGCTGGAGGCAAAATCCCCCGATGTCATAGCTGCGGGCAATATCGGCTGCATGATGCAGATAGGTGCAGGGACGCGCATCCCGGTCGTCCATACGGCAGAGCTGCTCAACTGGGCGAGCGGGGGGCCAAAGCCACCGGCATTGTGCTGACCGGCCATCCGGGCGCGATATTCTGCGGGAACTGCCTTAATCCTGCCGTAACGCCCGCATAGGAATCGGCGGCGTTTACGGAATGTTTCTGCAAATCGGGGAAAAGATGCGGACTGTCGTCGTTTTTCTGCTGTTTGTCATTGGATCGTCTTCCGTGGTCGATGCTGCGGATGCTGCGGATTCTGCGGATGCTGCGCCCTTGCGCCGGTTGCTGACCGGTGACGACAGCCGCGGCTGGGAAGCGGTCGGGCGTCTGGACATCGCCGGGCGCGGAATGTGTACCGGTGCATTGATTGCGCCGGACCTCGTTCTGACGGCGGCCCATTGCCTTCATGACAGGGATACGAACACCAGGGTGCCGCCGTCCGAGATCGAATTTCAGGCCGGGCTGCGCCATGATCGCGCCGAAGCCTACAGGCTGGTTCGCAACGCCGTGCCGCACCCGGATTTCGTATTCGAGCCCGACGGGCGGCCGCAGGTGACAAACGACCTTGCGCTTCTGCAACTTGAGCGGCCTATCGAGAACGGCAGCGTCATCCCGTTCAAAACGGCGCAGGCCCCGCGCACGGGCGATGTCGTCGGGGTGGTGTCCTACGCGCATGACCGTTCGGACACGCCAGCATTGCAGGAATCGTGCCATGTGCTTGCGCATCGCCCCGGTTCCGTCGTCCTGTCCTGCGATGTTGACTTCGGCTCCTCCGGCGCGCCGGTTTTCGCAATCGAGGATGGCGTTGCGCGTATCGTGTCCGTGGTGTCGGCCAAGGCCGAAGCCAGCGGGTGGCGTGTCGCGCTGGGAACCTCGATTGCCGGGCCGCTTCAGGTGCTGATGCAGGAACTTGACGCGCTGCCAGGCGGCGGCAGTTCGGGGCCGCGCAGGATACGGCGCATCGGACAGACTGCCGGACGACAGCAGAGCGGCGCGAAATTCCTGAGACCATAGCCGGGATGCGCAGGAACGGTCTGTTCTTCGCCGGGGGTCTTGAACTGCGCTTGCCCCGTCATATCTATGCCCTATCCGGTTGCCGCTGGGCGGGGCCGGAGTTTCGTCAGGCCCGTCCGTGACGGAGGGCCGCTTCAGGTATCGCTCAACGGAGGATAAACCATGAGAGCCTTTGACCTTTCCCCCCTCTACCGCGCGTCTGTCGGTTTTGATCAGATGGCCGATCTGATGGACCGCGTACTGAGCAGTGACATCAACAAGGTGTCCTATCCGCCTTACGACATTGAAAAAACTGCCGATGACGCCTATCGGATTTCGGTCGCCGTGGCCGGGTTCGCCGAACAGGATCTGTCGATCGAGGTGCGCGATCAGTCGCTGATCGTGTCGGCGCGCAAGGAAGACGGCATGGACGACACCCGTGCCTTCCTGCATCGCGGCATTGCCACGCGCGCGTTCGAGCGCCGCTTCCATCTCGCGGATCATGTGCGGGTCGCCGGGGCATGTCATGCGGATGGCATGTTGCATGTGGATCTGGTGCGCGAGGTGCCCGAGGCGCTGAAGCCGCGCCGGGTTGCCATTTCCAGCGGTCAGGCGGCCGCAGGCAAGGTGCTGGAAGCCGCAGAGTAAAGGCCGGGCAGCACCGCCGGCATTGCCGGAACAATCGGGCGCGCCCTTGCGGCGCGCCTTTTTGCGGGGCGGAATACCGGATTTGTCGGCCTCACGTTGACGCCAGGGTTGCTTTTGTGACAGTTGGAAAGGCCAAGCGGAAGGGCGCGAAACGTGGCAAAAGCCTTTCTGATCCTGCAACTGCGCCCGGAAACGGCGGCCTCTGACGATGAATTCCGGGCGATTCTGCTCAAGAGCGGGCTGAGCAAAGCGCAGGTGCGCCGCATCCGGCTGGATCAGACACCGATCCCCGAGGGTCTGACGCTCGACGATTATGCGGGTGTGATCGTTGGCGGCGGTCCGGGGTGCGTCAGCGACGCGCCGACGGACAAAAGCCCGCTGGAACGGCGGATCGAGGATGCAGTGACGGGATTGATGCCCGCGATCACCGCCCGCGACCATCCTTTTCTTGGCTGTTGCTATGGTATTGGCATTCTTGGCCGCCATCTGGGCGGCATTGTCGGCAAGGCCCGCTATGGTGAGCCGGTCGGCGCCTCCTGTTGTGTGCTGACGCAGGAGGGCGCGCGGGATCCCCTGCTGGAAGGCGTCGCGCCGGTGTTTCAGGCATTTGTCGGGCACAAGGAAGCGTTGCAGAACCTGCCCGGCGGCTGTGTGCATCTGGTAAGCTCGCCCCCCTGTCCTTATCAGATGATCCGATACGGGCAGAATGTCTATGCAACCCAGTTTCATCCCGAAGCCGATGCTGCGGGCTTTGAGGTGCGGATCAATATCTATCGCAACAGGGGTTACTTCCCGCCGGAGGACGCAGAGCGGCTGATCGGCATGTGCCGGGCGGCGAATGTGAACATGCCGGAACTGATATTGCGAAACTTTGTCGGGCGGTATGGCTGATCGGGTACGCGGAGCAATGAAAAGTCCAGTCGTTTCAATGTGATGGATCGGCTTTCGAATGTCGAAAGGGGAACGATTGTCATGCTATTTCCCGAATCTGTCTGACCAGCAGGGCAGAATGTCGCCCGGCGCCGGTGTTGCCGCATGGACCCCGCGCGCGATTGCCCTGGCAAGACAGATCGCCGCAACGTGCCCGATCCATAACAGATCGCCCGGATCGCCCGGATCGTCCGGATTGCGCGCCGCGCGCTGCCCGGCGCCGAGGGCAAAGACGAGATCGCCATCCATCGGCGTGTGGGATGGCGCCAGTGCGCGCGCAATGCCATCATGGGCGGCAGTCGCCAGACGTGTGCATTGCGCCTGATCCAGTGTCGCGTCCGTGGCGACGATTGCGATTGTGGTATTGAGGGTGGTTGCGGATTTGACCGGAGGCATCGCGCCGGGTTCGGCCTGCAAACAGCCGCCAGCCCCGCCGAATTCCGCGTTCAGTTCCCAGGGCGCGGCCCAGAATTGCGGACCATCCCCGGCAATCGCCGAACCCAGCGCGTTCACCGCGACGAGTGCGCCGACCGTGTGCCCCGAAGGCAGAATGGCCGATGCAGTGCCCAGCCCGCCCTTGAGGGTTGCCGTGGTCGCGCCCGTACCGGCCCCGATGCTGCCGATTTCAAAGGCGTCCGTGCAGTTCGCCAATGCCCTTCGCCCCAGTTCGGCATAGGGATACCGGCCCCGGTTCCTGTCGCCGCCATTCAGCAGATCAAACAGGATGGCGGCGGGTACGATGGGGATTCTGGCGGTGCCCACAAGCAGCCCGCGCCCCGCCTCGCGCAGCCCGTCAACGACGCCGGAGGCGGCATCGAGCCCGAAAACGGAGCCACCGGACAGAACCAGGGCGTCAACCTTTCGAACCGTTTTGTCCGGCGCCAGCAAGGCGATTTCACGGGTGCCTGGCGCCCCGCCAAGGATGCTGACGCCGGTGGTGAACGGGCAGTCGGCGGTCAGTACCGTAACCCCCGATTTCAGCGCCTCGTCCTGAGCATTGCCGACGCGCAGCCCCGGTATATCGGTAATCGAATTTCGGTGGCCGGGCTTCATCACGGGACGGTTCATGAGGCGGTGTTCCTGTCTGACTGATGCCAATGGGCTGCGGTGCGGCAAAGGCAGGTTATTCGCAACACCCCATCCGGGGCAAGCTCTGCAAGGGTGGGCCGCTGTCATATGTGAAACCGCAAGGATACGGTCTTTGCGAATTGATTGTGTTTGGCTTTCCGGGGCCGGGCGTGATACTGGATAAGGCGCATCCGTTCCCGCCCGACGGCGGCGGAGCGGAAGAGCGGCAGACATCCATCGCAAAGGCCATGCACGACCATGAAACGGCTGAAACTGATATTCGGGCTGTCGGCTTTCCTCCTGGCCGGGGGGGTCTTTCACTATGTATTGCCGCAGCACGATATTGTGCGGATCACATCGACCGAGATCATCCGGACCGATTTCAGTTGGTATAACGGGTTGTTCTATGCGCAGGCGGACAGTGGAAACGCCACGCAACCGAACCGGGATTTGCGCCTGATCAACACCGAACGAAAGAAGGCGTTCCTGTTTGGATTCATCCCGCGTGAGGCAACCGGCATCATGGTTTACCGCAATGAGGATACGGGATGGATCTGGCCCCCGTATTTCAAGTTCGACAGTTCCGATCTTCAGGCGCAGGCCGCCGCCGGCATCAATCCGAACACGGAACAATGGGTGGTGATCGCACATTATGGCTGGCGAAACCGGCTGCTGAGCATCTATCCGAACGCGGTCGCCATCCGCCCGGTTTCGGGGCCGGATGCGACGGTCATTCCCTGGTTCAACATCTTCTTTTTCGTGTTTCTGAGTGCGGCGATCCTGTTTGTCCGCTCTGCATGGCGACGGTTCCGGGAGCGCAGGCTGAACCCGGCGATCGACGGCGCGGCGGCCACCTGGGATGAGGTCGAGGACCGCGCCGGCGATGCGAGGGCGCGTGCCCGCGGGTTATGGGAACGGTTGCTGTCGCGTCTTGGGTGGTCGTAGGGGATTTCATGCCTGCGGCGGGTACGGATTGCACGACGAAGGGGTCTATTCGCCGTAAGGCACCCAGATGTTCCTGATCTCTGTCGCGTGCTCCAGAAATTCGCGGCCCTCGCCTGCGGGGCCGGACCAATCGCGGCTGCGGGCGTTATTGACCCATGTGCGTTTCAGGTTGGCGGCGGCGCGGCGTTCGATCTCGCCCGACAGGTCGGAGGAGGAAAAACTCCAGACGGCATCAATTTCCATGTGATCGGCAAGTGTCCGGGCAAGTTCGCGATGATCGCCGGTAAGGATGTTCACAGTGCCCGCCGGTACATCGGAGGTTTCCAGCACCTGAAGGAAATCGGTCGCGGCAAGCGGGTAGGGCTCCGACGCCACAAGAATGCTTGTGTTGCCCATCGCCATCGCGGGCGCCATGGCCGAGATCAGCCCGAGAAGCGGCCATTCGTCGGCGCACAGGGCGCCGATCACACCCACCGGTTCCTTCATGGCAAGCGCCATGCCCCGGATCGGAACGTCATGGGCCTGTCCGTCATATTTGTCGGCCCACGCCGCATAGGTAAACAGCCGGTTGACAGCGGCCCCGACCTCATCCGTTCCGCCGCGCCTGCCGGTCATGGCGTCGATGCGCCGGGCGAACTCTTCGGCGCGGGCCGACAGGTTTTCCGCAATGTAATAGAGGATCTGCGCGCGCCCGTGGCCGGTGGCGCCAGTCCGCCCCCCGGCCCTGAGCGCCGCCTCCACCGCGTTGCGCACATCCTTGCGACCGGCGCGGGAAACATGGCCGATCAGCCTTCGTTGCGGCGACCAGACCGGCGTGGAACAGCCGCCGTCGGGTCGCGCCTGCTTGCCGCCGATATAGAGTTTCGCGGTGCGATCAATGCCGTCCCCCGCCCCCGGTTCACCGGCGGGCGTTCCGGGCATCGGGGCAATGCGTTGCAGCGCCGTGGTTTTTGCCCTGCGCCTTGTATAGGCTGCCAGACCTTCCCACCCGCCTTCACGGCCAAAGCCGCTTTCGCGGACACCGCCGAATCCGGCGGCGGCGTCAAACAGGTTCGTCGCGTTGATCCAGACCACGCCCGCGGCCAGCTTTGGCGCAATGTCAAGGGCGAGGTTGATATTCTCTGTCCAGACGGTCGCCGCCAGCCCGTAGCGGGTGTTGTTGGCCAGTTCCACGGCTTCCGCAGGTGTGCGGAAGGTGGTGGAGGCAAGCACCGGCCCGAAGATTTCTTCCTGCATCAGCCGGGCCGCAGGGTGCAGGCCGGTAATCAGTGTGGGAGGATAAAAGCAGCCGTTCCGGGGCAGCGGCGTGTTGGCGCGGTATACGGTGCCGTCGGACCCGCTTTCATCGACCATGCGGGTAATGGTCTGCAATTGCACCGGATCGACGATGGCGCCTATATCAATACATTTGTCAAGCGGATCGCCCACACGCAGCTTGTCCATCCGGGCGATGAGCTTTGTATGGAACCGTTCGGCAATGCCTTCGTGCACCAGAAGGCGCGAGCCCGCGCAACACACCTGACCCTGATTGAACCAGATGGCATCGACCAGCCCCTCGATGGCCGAATCAAGATCGGCGTCATCAAAAACGATGTAGGGCGACTTGCCGCCCAGTTCGAGAGTCAGAGCCTTGCCCGATCCGGCGGTCGCTTCGCGTATCCGCCGCCCGACCGGGGTCGAACCGGTGAACGCGATCTTGTCGATGCCGGGATGTTTCACGATCATTTCACCCACCGCGCCATCGCCGGTGACAATGTTCACGACGCCTCGGGGCAGGCTCGCCTCCTGACAGACGCCGGCGAAAAGGAGCGCGGTCAGGGAAGTGTATTCCGCAGGTTTCAGAACGACCGTGTTTCCGGTGGCAAGCGCGGGCGCGATTTTCCACGCCAGCATCAGCAGGGGGAAGTTCCACGGAATGATCTGGCCGCAGACGCCAAGCGATTCCGCATCGGGGCGTTCGGTTGCCATCAGTTGGGCCAGCCCGGCGTGATAGCAGAAGTGCCGCGCGGCCAGGGGGATGTCAATATCGCGACTCTCGCGGATCGGCTTGCCGTTGTCGAGTGTCTCCAGCACGGCGAAGAGGCGGGAATGCTTCTGAAGCAGCCGCGCCAGAGCATAAAGGGCGCGGGCGCGGGTGTGGCCGGACGCCCTTGCCCATTCGGGTTGCGCCTTGCGGGCGGCGTCCACGGCGGCGTCCACGTCGGATTGCGTTGCCTGACTGAGCGAGGACAGAATGTCCCCGGTTGCCGGGTTGCGGCTTTTGAATCCCTTGCTCGGTTTCGTCCATTCCCCACCGATGAAATGCCCGAACGCCTGTCCCCGACCGGCCAGCCAGGCAAATGCCTCACCCGCATCTTCCGGCGCGGGGCCGTATTCCAGGGTTTCGAAAATTTCCTTTATGGTCATGCTGTTATCCGATCGGATGGCGGAAGGAGGCCGAATAGCGCCCGGTGAGGCAGTGTTCAAGCTGGCGTTCCATATCGCCCAGAAGCGAAGAAGCGCCAAAACGGAACAAATCCGGTTGCAGCCAGCGGTCGCCCAGTTCGTCCTTCATCAGGCAGAGATAATTCAGCGCGTCCCTGGCCGTGGAGATGCCACCAGCCGGTTTGTAGCCGACGCGATGGCCGGTGCGCTCGAAATATTCGCGAATCGCCCGGATCATGACCAGCGAGACGGGCAGCGTCGCATTGACGCCCTCCTTGCCGGTGGAGGTCTTGATGAAATCCGCCCCGGCCATCATGCAGACGAGGCTGGCGCGCATGACGTTGCGCAGCGTTCCCAGCTCTCCGGTTGCGAGGATCGCCTTCACATGCGCGTCCCCGCAGGCGCGGCGGAACCCGGCCACCTCGTCATGGAGCGCCTGCCAGTTGCCGGTCAGGACATGGCGGCGGGAAATGACGATGTCGATCTCCCGTGCGCCTGCCTTCACGCTTTCCCCGATCTCCGCCACCCGCAGGTGGAACGGCGACAGACCGGCGGGAAATCCGGCCGAGACGGCGGCAACGGGAATGCCGGCGCCGCGCAGCGCCCCGCACGCGGTTCGGATCATGTCGTGATAGACACACACGGCCCCCGTGGTGATCGGCGGTATGCCGAGCGCCTTCAGCAGATCGTCGCGTACCGGCTGCCGCGCCTTGGCGCAAAGGCGGCGGACGCGGCCTTCGGTGTCGTCCCCGGAAAGCGTGGTCAGGTCGATGCAGGTGACGGCCTTCAGCAGCCACGCGGCCTGATGATCCTTCTTGATCGACCGGCGACCGGGCAGTGTGGCGGTCCGGCGTTCCACCGCCGAAGTGTTGACCTGTACCGAGGCTATCCAGTCCGGATCAAGCGGCATCCCCGGATTCCTCGGCAGATGCAACTGTGGCAACCGGGCGATGCCGGTTTCGGTACTGATCGGCTTTTCGCCGGTTTGCATCCAATCCCCCGGGCAGGTGAGATCAAAGCGTGTCACGACCGATCAGCCATTGCAAGTTTGATCAATCGGTCGGGATGTTCGGTCGGGATGCAATGGGGTCAATCGCTTCTTTTCAGGTCACGGGATTGACGCTATGAGGGGCGCGAACCGCCATCGGAGCCTGCGCCATGCCCTTTGACCGCAACGTGAAGATCGCCCCTTCGATCCTGTCCGCCGATTTCGCAAATTTCGGCGCCGAATGCGAATCGCTGGAGGCGCAGGGCGCGGATTGGGTGCATGTGGATGTGATGGACGGGCATTTCGTGCCGAACATCACCTTTGGCCCGGCGACCTGCAAGGCAATCCGCCCCCATGTCAGGGGGGTCATGGATGTGCATCTGATGATCGCCCCGGTTGATCCGCATATCGAAGCCTTTGCCGGGTCGGGCGCGGATTTCATCACCGCTCATGCAGAGGCCGGCCCGCACATCCACCGCACCCTGCAAACCATTCGCGGGGCAGGGGCGAAGGCCGGCGTGGCCCTGAATCCGGGGACGCCCGCCAGTGCGGTTGCGCACCTGCTGAACCTTGCGGATCTGGTTTGCGTGATGACCGTCAATCCGGGCCTTGGCGGGCAGAAATTCATCGACATGACGGCCAAGATACGCGAATTGCGCGCGATGATCGGGGATCGGCCCATCCATATCGAGATTGATGGCGGTGTGACGCCGGAAACCGCGCCGTCAGTTGTCGGGGCCGGGGCCGATGTGCTGGTCGCGGGTTCTGCGGTGTTCAGGGGCGGTTCCGTGGCCAATCCGGGGCCTTACGGCGACAACATTCGCGCGCTCCGCCTGGCTGTCGCCCGCTGATCCGCTTCACTTCCGGGCGCAGGGCGGATAAGCTCCCGCCGACCTCACCATGCAGGAGCCTCGCCCGTGCCCGCCGCCGACGCCGCCGTTGCCGCCCCCCCCGCCCGATCCGTTCTGGATCAGTTGCGCGACATGACCGTTGTGGTTGCCGATACCGGCGATATAGCCGCGATCAGGCGATTGCGGCCGATTGACGCCACCACCAACCCGTCACTGATCCTGAAGGCGGCGCAGATGCCGGAATATGCGGACCTCATACAGGCCGCCGTGGCGCGCGTTGACCGATCGGGCCTGTCGGGGGCAGAGGCAATCGCCGAGGCGGTCGATCAGATCGCTGTGGGCTTTGGCGCGCAGATTGTCGAACTGGTTCCGGGTCGGGTGTCGATCGAGGTGGACGCGCGCCTGTCCTTCGACGCGCCCGGCACAATCGGGAAAGCCCGCAGGATCGTGGCGATGTTTGCGGATCGGGGCGTGCCTGTGGATCGTCTTCTGATAAAGGTCGCGGCGACGTGGGAAGGCATCCGGGCGGCGGAACAGCTTGAAAAGGAAGGCATCAACTGCAATCTGACGCTGATCTTCGGCTTTGCCCAGGCCCGCGCCTGCGCCGAGGCGGGCGTGTTCCTGATTTCACCTTTCGTGGGCCGTATCCTCGACTGGCACAAGGCCGAAAATCCGCATGTCGCCTACACGGCGGAAAATGATCCCGGCGTGGCCTCGGTCACTTCGATCCACCGCTATTTCAAGGAACACGGGTTCAGGACCGTGGTCATGGGGGCGAGCTTTCGCAATGCCGGGGAAATCAAGGCGCTTGCAGGCTGTGACCGGCTGACGATCAGCCCGGCGCTGATGGACGAACTGAACGCCGAGACCGCTGAATTGCCCAGGGTTCTGCAAGATACCGGTGCCCTGAAATCGCCGGAAACCCCGCTGACCGAGGCCGGATTCCGCTGGCGGATGAATGCCGACGCCATGGCGGCAGAGAAACTCGCCCAAGGCATTCGCGGGTTCGCCGCCGACAGCGCGAAACTGGAAACGATTCTGGCGGGCATGATCTGAACATCAGGGCGACCCGATCATTTCCGGGTTCCGGGGCGCGCGCCTGCCCTGGGAAAAGGCCCCGGAGCGGGTCCGGGACTTTGCCGGTTTCAGGCCAGCTCCAGCCCGGCAAGGTCTTCGCGCCGCACCTCCTGATAGTGATCGAATTCCGGCGTGAACCATGCCGTGCCGCGGGTGGCGCTGCCCAGAGCACTGAACAGTTCCTCCTGCGCGGTCATGGGCAGAAGCGCGTTGAACACGTCCCAGCCCGCAGCGCCGGGATGCCCTTCAAAACCCAGCACCTGACCTTTCATGCCGCTGACCAGCGGAACCAGCCCGCCGGAATAGATCGACGGCACATGGATATTCACGTTCATGATCGGCTGCAAGACCCGCGTCCCGGCTTCTTCCATCGCCTCGCGCACGGCGTTTTTGCCGGCAGTACGGAAAGCGTGATCGGAACTATCGACAGAGTGATGCTTGCCATCCTTCAAAAGCACGCTGACATCGACCATGGGAAAACCGTGCAGCCCCGACCGCAGCGCATCCCTTGCGCCAGCCTCTACCGACGGGATGTAATTGCGGGGGACGGCACCGCCCTTGACGATCTCGTCGAATCTGAATCCCGACCCGCGAGGTTCGGGCGTCAGGTCGATCAGCACATCGGCAAACTGACCGGCCCCGCCGGATTGTTTGCGATGGCGGTGATGTTTTTCCACCTTTCCGGAGATGGTTTCGCGCAGCGCGGGGGGCACGGTGGCTTCCTCTACCCTTATCCCGAAGCCATCCGACAGTTTACCGATCAGGCGGCGCAGGTGCAGTGGACCCTGAGTTGAAAGAACCGCATGGCCCGTCAGTTCGTCCTGATCGACGGACAGGCCGGGTTCGATTTCCACCAGACGGGCAAGCGCGTTGGAAAGCCGTGTTTCATCGCGTTCATTCTGCGGCGTGATGATGCGCTGATAGGCGGCGCTGCGGGGATGCGCCCAATCGGGCAATTCCAGTGCTTTGCCTCGCCCGTATGCCTGTCCCAGGTTCAGGTGATCGGTTTTGACGGTCAGGCCGACTTCGCCCGGTTGCAGGGCGTTGACAGGGGTTTTCGCGTCAATATCCGTGATGCTTCCCACAGAGCCCCCGGCCAGGTCGCTGCTGTTGTCCACGCCGCCGTCCGCGAATGCCCGCACCAAGACGGTCTTGCCCAGATGCTTTGCAATGTCGGCAAGACATCCCACGGCGATCACCTCCCCCGATGCGCCCAGCCTGTCGCGGGTGATCTCGATACCCGGCGTTTCGTGCCGCAGGGATTTCATCAGCCGCATGATGCCGTTGCCATGCGAGGCCGCGCCCAGAAGGGCGGGGACCAGTTCGTGATGCTGCAAGACCCTGGTCGCCACGCCATAGACCTCGTCCGTGGCGGGGCGCTTGTCCTCGATCAGTTGTTCCAGAAGCTCATCGTCGAAATCGGCGAGTGATTCGAGCAGTTCGGTCCGCGCTTCCTGCTCGCGCTCTTCCGCGTCTTTCGGCAACTCCACAAGGGCGGATGGCCTGCCTTCCCGATATTTCCAGGCGCGTTCCGAAATCAGGTCAACCGCCCCGATGATCTGATCGCCCGAACGCAGCGGCACCTGGCGCAGCACGATCCCGTGTCTGCTGTAGGTTTGCAGCGAGGAAACGATTTCGCTGACCCGGTCGGTGGCGACATCAATGCGGTTGATGAAAAGAAAACAGGGAATTCCCGCCTCTCCGATCAGGCGAAGACAGGGCGCGGCAAGCACCGCGGCATCGGCGTCGGCGGGGACGCACAGCACCGCCGCATCGCTTGCCGCCAGGGCCGGGCCTGCATTGGCAAGGTTGTCCGGGCCACCCGCAAAATCGAGTGCGGTCCAGTCGTCCCCCATGAATTCAAATCTGGTCACGTCCGCGATGCCCGGCGCCTTCATTGTCTTGCCGGGGCGTCCTTCGAGCCCGGCAAGCGCCGACACGAGTGTGGTCTTGCCGGACCGCGACGGCCCGATGACGGTGAAAACTCTCATTTCATATCCTCCCTTTCCTGCCTTCGATCCTTGTCGGCTGCGCTGCATCCGGGCTGCACATCTGATTGTTCCCGATGGGATGAGTGTTCGTCAACCCGTTCGCACAAGTGATGCTGCTGATGCTGCGGCCGGTGATCAGGGATCGGGCCAGCCGAAACCGGCGCGACCGACGGCGGCGTAGGCTTTGAACCCGGCCCGCCGGGCATCCCCGGCGGAATAGACATTGCGCAGGTCGGCCATTGCGGGGCGCGCCATTTCCCGCGCCAGACGGGCAAGATCAAGGGCGCGGAACTCGTTCCATTCGGTCAGGATCACGACCGCATCCGCGCCCTGTGCGGCGGCGTAGGCGTCGGCGTGCCAACTGACGCCGGGCAGCAGATCCGCGCCTTCGGGATGGCCTTGCGGGTCCACCACGCGGACCCTGGCGCCGCCACCCACAAGCGCCGGCACGATTGTCAGGCTCGGGGCGTCGCGCATGTCATCGGTGTTGGGCTTGAAGGTCACGCCCAGAACCGCGATCGTCCTGCCGTTCACCGATCCGCCGCACAGGTCCATCACCTTGTCGATCATCCGCCGCTTTGTTTCGTCATTCACCTTGATCACGGTTTCGACGATCTGCACGGGGGCGGCGTACTCCTGCCCGATCCGGGCCAGCGCCCTTGTGTCCTTGGGAAAGCACGAGCCGCCATAGCCGGGGCCCGGATGCAGGAACTTGTTTCCGATCCGGCCATCCAGACCCATGCCCTTCGAGACCTGTTTCACATCCGCGCCGACCTTTTCGCACAGCGCCGCGATTTCGTTGATGAAGGTGATCTTGGTCGCGAGGAATGCGTTTGCGGCGTATTTGATCATCTCTGCCGATTCCAGGTCGGCTGTGACGATGGGGAAATCGCGCAGGAAAAGCGGGCGGTAGATCTCTGCCATCACCCTTGCCGCGCGGTCGGACCGGACACCGACCACCACGCGGTCAGGGCGCATGAAATCGTCAATCGCCGCCCCCTCGCGCAGGAACTCGGGGTTGGAGGCAACGTCGAACTCTGCCTTCGGGCTGGTTTTTCCGATAATGTCCTCGACCCGGCGGTTGGTTCCGACCGGGACTGTCGATTTGGTCACAACCACCGTGTAGCCGTTCAGCGCACGGGCGATCTTCTTTGCCGCAGCATGGACAAAGCGCAGGTCGGCATGTCCGTCGCCGCGCCGCGTGGGCGTGCCCACCGCGATGAAGACCGCATCCGCCGCCGCGACCGCCGCGGGCAGATCATCGGTGAAGGTCAGGCGTCCGGCTTCGGCGTTCCTTGCGATCAGTTCGCCGAGGCCCGGCTCGAAGATCGGAACCTCGCCCGCTTCCAGCCTCTCTATTTTCCGCCGGTCGCTGTCAACGCAAACCACGTCATGGCCGAAATCCGAGAAACAGACGCCGGAAACAAGCCCCACATAACCCGTGCCGATCATCGCAATCTTCATCACGGAACCCTTTGTCGAAATGCAGTTGGCTTTGGTGATGTGCGCAGGCGGCGGTCCTGTCAATGGGCGGGCGTCCGATTGCAGGGAATTCGATGACAGGCAGCGACGTTTTGTCTTGCCGATGCCGTATATTCAAAAAAACCAATCATGTGCTTCTGTCCTGATCGCCCGGCTTCAGGCTTGGTTTTCAGGCCCACCGGCGCTTTGATGCAGGGGTTCCAGCCATCAGGCGTGCAGCAATGACCCATCGAACCTATTACACGCCATCGGGCGGCTTGCCGGACCAGACGCAGCTTTCGACGGGGCGGGCCGTCTTTACAGAGGCTTACGCCGTGATTCCCCGTGGCGCCATGCGGGACATCGTGACCAGCCGATTGCCGTTCTGGGACCGGACCCGGCTTTGGGTGATCGCCCGCCCGATGAGCGGATTCGCCGAGACGTTTTCGCACTATATTGTCGAGGTCGGTCCCGGCGGCGGCAGCAATCGCGCCGAACCGGATGCCGGGGCGGAGGGGGGTCTGTTCGTGACATCGGGGGAGGTCGGGGTGTCTCTGGCCGGTCAGGTTCACATTCTGAAAGAGGGGGGATTTGCCTATCTGCCGCCGGGCAGCGGTTGGGCCTTGCATAACCGTTCCGGGGGGAATGCGGTTTTTCACTGGATTCGAAAGACCTATGATCGGGCGGAAGGGCTGGATGCCCCGGACCCAATCTTTACGAACGACAGCAAGGTGATGCCCGATCCGATGCCTGACACGGGCGGGGTCTGGGCGACGACACGCTTTGTCGATCCCGATGATCTGCGCCATGACATGCACATGACCATCGTGACTTTCCAGCCCGGCGGGGCGATCCCGTTTCCGGAGGTCCATGTGATGGAACATGGGCTTTATGTGCTGGAAGGCAAGGGCGTCTACAGGCTCAACCGGGACTGGGTGGAAGTCGAGGCCGGTGACTACATGTGGCTGCGCGCCTTCTGCCCGCAGGCGTGCCATGCAGGCGGGCCGGGGCCGTTTCGCTATCTGCTTTACAAGGATGTGAACAGGCACATGAAATTGACGCTGTAACGCGCTGATATTGCGCCGGTATTTCCTCGATGGAAAATCGGGAAGGGCGGAACCGGAACGCGCGCGCTGATTGTTCAATATCGTGCGGCAGCACGAGGTTCAAACTCAATCCGATCCACCACATGCCGGGACTGAACAGTTCCTGTTATGCGCTGCCGACAACCGTGAACGGGTCGTCAAACCGGTATTCCTCCAGATTGGGCCCGTCGCCGATCCGGTCGATCACCGCGAAAAGGCCCGGCTCGGCCAGGGGCGTCAGGACTCCGTGCCAGATGCCGCGATGCAGGTTCACCGCCTGACCGGGCGCGCTCAGAAAAGCATGGAGCGCGCCGGGAACCGGCCCCCTTCCGTCCGCCACCACGACCAGAAACGGGTGTCGGCCCATGGGAACGAAACATTGCGAGCCTTCCGGGTGACGCTCCACCATCGCGATCCTGAAGGGCAGGGTGAACGAGCGGGAACTGAACAGGCTGACCCCGGCGCGGCCATCCCCGAAATCGAGTTTTGCGCGGTCATGGAACCTGCCGCAAAGTCCCCGGTTGATGATCTTGTCGGGTTCTCCGCAGGCTTCGATCACATCGCCATAGGGTGCGAAGGCGCCAACGGTCAGGGGGCGGGCGGTTATCCCTGTCATCTTCATGCCTTTGGCAGAATGTCGCAGAGCCGGTGAAAGGCGATGCGTTCCACCTGTCGGCAGGCTTCTGCAAACTCCCGCTCCCGATCATTGTCAAGCCGCGCCCTGAAGGCGGAAAGGATGGAGGTCTTGTCATGATCCCGCACCGCGATGATGAAGGGGAAGCCGAATTTTTTGGTATAGCGGCTGTTCAGTTCGGTGAATGCGGCGCGTTCCCTGTCGGTCAGGGCGTCCAGCCCGGCGCCGGCCTGTTCAGCGGTGGATTCGGCGCTCAGCCGCCTTGCCGCGGCGAGTTTGCCGGCCAGATCCGGATGAGCGGTCAGAACCCCGAGCCGGTCAGCCTCGGGCGCCGCGCGAAAGACCCGGCAGAGCGCGTTGTGCAGACCTGTCGCCGTATCGTGGGCGGGGCCCAGTTCCAGGCGATGCGCGCCTTCGGCGATCCGGGGCGAATGTTCAAAGATGCCGCCGCAAGCGTTCACGAACGTGTCCCTGTCCATTTCCGAGGGCCGGGGCCAGGGAGCCGGGGCCGGATGGCACTGCCGCCAGTGGCGGGCGATGTCGATGCGCCGGGCGAACCAGACACCGCAATGGTCGCCGGCATACAGAAGAAACCGGCGCAGGGCCTGTATCCGCCCCGGACGCCCCAGCAGCCGGCAGTGAATGCCCACCGACATCATTTTTGCGCACCCGGCCTCTCCTTCGGCATGGAGCGCATCGAATGTGTCCTTCAGATAGGTGTAAAACTGGTCGCCCGAATTGAAACCCTGCGGCGTGGCAAAGCGCATGTCGTTGCAATCGAGCGTGTAGGGCACGACAAGCTGATCACGGTCGCCATGACGCACCCAATAGGGCAGATCGTCGGCGCAGGAGTCGGCCACATAGTCGAACCCGCCTTCCTCGGCTGCCAGACTCACCGTGTTGAGCGAACATCGTCCGGTGTACCAGCCGGTGGGCCGTTCGCCCGTCACTTCACGGTGAAGCGCGATGGCCCGTTCCATGTGATTGCGCTCTTCCTGCCTGTTGAAATCCCTGTATTCGATCCATTTCAGGCCGTGGCTGGCGATTTCCCATCCGGCCTCCTGCATGGCGGCCACCTGCGCCGGGGAACGGGCCAGGGCAGTGGCGACGCCGTAGACGGTTACGGGTATCTCCATCCCGGTGAACAGGCGGTGCAGACGCCAGAACCCGGCGCGCGCGCCGTATTCGTATATCGACTCCATGTTCCAATGGCGTTGTCCGGGCCATGGGGCGGCGCCGACGATTTCGGACAGGAACGCCTCTGACGCCGGATCGCCGTGAAGGATGCAGTTCTCGCCGCCTTCTTCGTAATTCATGACGCATTGTACGGCGATCTTCGCGCCGTTCGGCCATTTCGGATCGGGCGGGGTGGCCCCGTGGCCCTGCATGTCTCTCGGATAGCGCGTCACTCTGGTCATCCTGCCGTGCCGGTGATCGCAGTATAAGCAGAGCCGTTGCCCGCAGTCTTCAAATTATTCCGCAAGCTCTTTCGGCATTTGCCCGCTTCCTGCGCAAATGCTAACCCGGCAGAAGCAGACCGGAAAAGGAGGCCGCGATGGCGGGATACCTGACGACCCATGTTCTGGACACGGCGCGCGGCTGCCCGGCGGCGGGGATGGAAATCGACCTTTACCGCGTTTCCGGCGATGAAAGGGCGCATGTGCGAACACTGGTCACGAATGATGACGGCCGGACCGATAGCCCGATCCTTCCGGAAGCGGAGTTTGAAACCGGTGTGTATGAGTTGATCTTCCATGCCGGTGCATATCTGGATGCAACGGGGACAGCGCCGGAAAACTCGCGCTTTCTGGATCGGATACCGATCCGGTTCGGCATGTCGAAGGCGTCGCATTATCATGTGCCGCTGCTGCTGTCGCCCTATGGTTTCGCCACCTATCGGGGCAGTTGATCAAGGCTCTGCGATCAGATGTTTCAGCGCTTTTGCGATCCGTTTCGCGGTATGGTCGATAAACAGGCGCGTCTTGGGATCCTGATGCCTGCGGTGCGCATAGAGGCAGACCAGTTGCACGGGCAGGGGCGGTGTCCGGGTCGCCACCGCAACCAGCGCGCCGGATCGCAAATGTTTGGCAACCTCGAAAACCGGTTTCATGACAATGCCCTGCCCATCCAGCGCCCAGTTGGTCAGCACGTCCCCGTCGTCGGTCTCGAAAGGGCCGGTGATCGCAAAGCGCCGGGGGCCTTCATCGGTCATCAGAACCCACTGAAATTCGGGCGCACCGGGAAAGCGCAGGTTGAGGCAATTGTGCCCGTCGTTCACGAGGTCAGCGCCGCCAAGCGGCATACCGCGCCTTTGAACGTAATCGGGCGCCGCGCAAAGCACACGTTCGCAATCCGCGATCTTGCGCATTTTCAGGTTGCTGTCCTCGGGGCTGCCCAGAAAGAACGCGGCGTCCAGACCTTCATGGGTCAGATTGATCTTTCGGTCGGACAGGCGCAGGCGCACGTCGATCAGGGGATATTCGGATTTGAATCCCGGCAGCATGGGGGCCACGAAGCGCCGCCCGATCCCCAGGGGTGCGGCGATGAACAGGGTGCCGCGCGGGTTGTGGGTGATATTTGAAATGGCGGCTTCGGCCTCTGCCACCGCCTCGATGATCCGACAGGCGCCTTCGTAGAATATCCGGCCCTGTTCGGTGGGTTGCAATGTGCGTGTGGTCCGCTGAAACAGGCGCACCCCCAGATGACTTTCCAACTGGGAAATCCGCGAAGAGGCGACCGCAGGCGAGATGCGCTGATCCCGCGCCGCCGCTGACATGCTGCCCAGGTCATGGACCCGGATGAACGTGCGAACATTGTCGATATAGGACATCGGGTTTCCGTTATTTGCAGGATTTTCCTGAAACTGCTTGGATCATTTTGCGAATTCAAGAAAAAATGTATTTCGGATAGCCTGCGGGCAAACGGAACCGGGAGAATGACGTGCAGGATATTGCGATAATCTGGGACTGGCTGGCATTTGCCCTGCGCTGGCTGCATGTGGTCACGGCAATCGCCTGGATCGGGTCTTCGTTCTATTTCATCGCGCTTGATCTGGGGCTGCGCAAGGCGCCCGGTCTGCCGCCTGGCGTCCATGGCGAGGAATGGCAGGTCCATGGCGGGGGCTTTTATCATATCCGCAAATATCTGGTGGCGCCGGAGACAATGCCCGAGCACCTGACATGGTTCAAATGGGAAAGCTATTCCACCTGGCTGTCCGGCGCGGCGCTGTTGATGATCGTCTACTGGTCGGGGGCGGAACTGTTCCTGATTGATCCGAACAAGATGGAGCTGTCGGTCTTCCAGGCGATCCTGATTTCGGCAGGCTCCCTGACCATCGGCTGGCTGGTCTATGATTTCCTGTGCAAGGGCGAACTGGGGGAAAGGCCGACCCTGTTGATGGCCCTGCTGTTCATCCTGCTGGTCGCGATGGCCTGGGGCTATGATCGGGTCTTTACCGGTCGGGCGGCGCTGCTGCATCTCGGCGCGTTCACGGCGACGATCATGACCGCGAATGTGTTCTTCGTCATCATGCCCAATCAGCGGATTGTGGTGGATGATCTGAAAGCGGGCCGCACACCCGATCCGAAATACGGCAGGATCGCCCGGCTGCGGTCAACCCATAACAATTATCTGACGCTGCCGGTCGTGTTCCTGATGCTGTCGAACCACTACCCTCTGGCTTTCGCGACCGAATACAACTGGATCATCGCCTCTTTGGTGTTCCTGATGGGCGTCAGCATCCGGCATTACTTCAACTCCGTACACGCGGGGACAGGAACGCCGACCTGGGCCTGGCTGATCACGGCGATCATCTTCATCGCCATCATGTGGCTTTCGACCGCGCCCCTGATGCAGGACGGATATGAAGAGGTGCGGACCCGGCCCCTGACACGGATTGAACAGGTCTTCGCTGGCGCCGAAGGGTTTGACGAAGTGGCCGGGATGATTCCCGGTCGCTGTTCCATGTGTCACGGGCGGGAACCGTTCCGGGATGGGGTGCATCGTGCGCCGGGGGGGATTTTGCTGGAAACCCCGGCCGACATTGCCCGCGCCGCCCGTCATATCTATTTGCAGGCGGGTGTGACCACAGCCATGCCGCCCGCGAATGTCAGCCTCATGAAAGCAGAGGAGCGCAGGGCAGTCATTCGCTGGTATCGGAACGCCGTTCCGGGTTTGCGTCCAGGGCTTGCCGGGGGGCTGTAATCCCCTTGCACTTCCCGGACAAACCGACAGGATAGCGGGTGAAAACGCCAGCCATCCAGACCATCCAGCCATCCAGCCATGTCGGAGGGGTAATGCCGCCGGGCACCAGACTGATCGGTGAAACTGCCCTGACCCTTGGCTGCGGTGCGGCCGGAGCGTTGCTGTTCTGGCAGATCGGCCTGCCGGCGGCATTTCTGACCGGCCCGGCGGCGTTTGTCACCCTGGCCGCACTTGCCGGTGCGCCGGTTGCGGTTCCGGGTTCGGTGCAGACGTTCTGTTTTGTCCTGATCGGGGTCGGCATCGGCTCTGGCGTGAGTGCCGAAACGCTGAAGACGGCGATCAACTGGCCGATCAGCTTTGCCCTGCTTGCGGTCGTGCAGTGGCTGTCGATCGTGACCGGCGCCTGGCTGCTGGCGCGGTGTTTCGGATATGACCGGCAGGAAGCCATCATCTGTGCGGTGCCGGGGCTGCTGAGCTTTGTTGTCAGCCTCGCCCTGGATCGGGGCGCCGATGTTGCGCGGGTCAGTCTCGTGCAATCCATCCGGGTGCTGTTTCTGGCGCTGCTGGTTCCGGTCCTTCTGAAGTTGAGCGGATTCGAGATTTCCGCGGCTGTCGGCGATACCCCTGTGAACGCCGCCCATATCCTGATTCCGCTGCTTCTGGTTGCCTGGGGGCTCGGCTCCCTGCTGGTGAAAGCGGGTTTGCCCGCGGCGCATGTCCTGACCGGCGTGATACTGGCCGCGGTTGCCAGTTTGACCGGAATATCGAGCGGCGGCGTTCCCCAATGGCTGTCACTGGTCGCCTTCGTCACCATCGGTTCCCTTATCGGAAGCCGGTTTCGGGGCCGAACCCTGCGAGAGATGCGCACCGATGCCGTGGCCGGTGTTGCGATGACAACTTCGGCGGCGGCAATCGCATTGCTGGGGGCGCTGATCGTGTCGTCGGTCCTGTCCATCCCGCTTGCTCCGCTGATGATTGCCTTTGCCCCCGGCGGTCTGGAGGTCATGATCGCCCTGAGCGTGCAATTGGGGAGCGATCCGACATTCGTTGCCGCGCATCATGTGGTCCGTCTGATGATCCTCCTGTGTCTTGTGCCCGTACTCCTGCGGCGTGCGGCCGAGAGGTGAAAACCGGGCTTGAATCCAGCGAAGGATGTGCGTATGAAGACGAAAATTTAGGGACTTATATCCAAGACTTGACAACTGACATTGCAGATTAAAAATGGGGCCACGATGTCTGAAGCAACACATAGAACAATGAGGTTCCGTTTAATCCCCGGCACGAGGGCGCGGGCGGAACAACTGTCTGCCGTGGCGGGAGCCTGCCGGTTCGTCTGGAACGACCTTCTTGACCAACAGCAACAGCTTTATGAAGGAGTTGTCAACTCATGTATATAAGTCCCAAAATTTACTATAGGAAACTTTTGGCGTGACCGAGGAATGAAGAACCTTCCCCGGTTGTCGGGGAAAGAACCGGAGGATCGGCGCATGTCGCGGGAGCAATCGCATTTACGGCGCACACCCCTTCATGATCTGCATATGGAATTGGGCGGCAGGATGGTGGGTTTCGCCGGATGGGAGATGCCCGTTCAGTACCCGATGGGGATTATGGAGGAACATGCCCAATGCCGCGAAAAGGCGGCGTTGTTCGATGTCTCGCACATGGCGCAGATAGAGTTGCGCGGCGAAGGCGCTGCGGAAAAGCTGGAATCGCTGGTGCCCGCCGGCATCGCGACACTGGCGGAAGGCAAGGCGCGCTATACGTTTTTCACCGATGAAAATGGCGGCATTCTCGATGATCTGATCGTGTCCAACGCGGGCGATCATCTGTTTGTCGTGGTCAATGCCTCGATGCGTGATCAGGACATTCCGCACATGCGCGCCAATCTTGACGGGATCGAGGTGATCGAGATCACTGATCGCGCGCTGGTTGCGGTTCAGGGGCCGAAAGCAGAGGATGTGCTGGGCGGACTCTGCCCCGCCGTGCGCGATCTGAAATTCATGGAAACCACGATGGCAGGGATCATGGGCGCGCAATGCCGCGTCTCGCGTCTGGGATATACCGGCGAGGATGGCTATGAAATCTCGATGCCCGCTGACCGGGCGGCGGCAATCTCTCGGGCGCTGCTGCTGCATGAGGATTGCCGGCCGGCGGGCCTTGGCGCGCGCGACAGCCTGCGGCTGGAGGCGGGGCTGTGCCTTTACGGAAATGACATTGACCGCACGACCTCTCCGGTCGAGGCGAATCTGACCTGGGCGATCCAGAAGCGGCGCCGGGAAGAGGGCGGCTTTCCGGGCGCCGGGCGTATCCTGAAAGAGATCGCCGGGGGCGACCCCGCGCGCAGGCTTGTGGGGATACGTCCCGATGGCCGGGCGCCGGCCCGCGCAGGCGTTGAAATACAGGACGGGGCGGGCAATACTCTGGGCCGGATCACCTCTGGCGGGTTCGGTCCCACGGTGGGTGGCCCGGTGGCGATGGGCTATGTCGCCGGCAGCCATGCAGAGGCGGGCGCCGGGGTGAACCTGATCGTGCGCGGCAAGGCCCTGCCCGCCACGGTTGTCACCCTGCCATTCGTGCGGCAGAATTATAAACGCCAACTGCGGGAGAAAGGCCAATGACCATCTATTATTCGGAAGATCACGAATGGATCGCCGTTGAAGGGAACACTGCAACCGTCGGCATTACCGAACACGCGGCAGAGCAGCTTGGCGATGTGGTTTTCATCGAACTGAAGGAAGCGGGCGATGAATTCGGGAAGGGCGATGAGATCGGCGTGATCGAATCGGTCAAGGCGGCTTCCGAGATCTGCGCGCCGGTCGATGGCGAAGTGGTCGAGGCGAATGCGGCGCTGGCCGCCGCGCCCGGTGATCTGAATGCAAGCCCCGAGGGCGATGCCTGGCTTTACAGGATCAGGGTTTCCGATGCCCGCCAACTTGACGATCTGATGGATGCCGACGCCTACAAAGCCTTTGTCGGCTGATTTGCGGATGCTTTCAAACACCGGTCTTGCCGGGCTGGCCCTGGCGTGACCGGCCATGAGACAGGGGGGCGGACATGCCGTTCAGACTGACCGATTACGAAGCCTATGATTTCGCCAACCGCCGCCATATCGGGCCCAGCCCGCGCGAAATGGCGGATATGCTGGAGGTCATCGGCTACAGGACGCTTGATCAACTGATCGACGATACCGTGCCAGAGGCGATCCGCCAGTCCGAACCCCTGGACTGGGGACCGGCGATGACGGAACGCGACGCGCTTTTTCACATGCGCGAGGTGGCGAGCAGGAACAGGGCTCTGACCTCGTTGATCGGGCAGGGCTATTACGGCACCACCACGCCCCCGGTGATCCTGCGGAACATTCTGGAGAATCCGGCCTGGTACACATCCTATTCGCCCTATCAGGCCGAGATCAGCCAGGGTCGGCTGGAAGCGATGCTGAACTTTCAGACCATGGTCTGCGATCTGACCGGCCTTGATATTGCAAATGCGTCGCTGCTTGACGAAGCGACGGCGGCGGCAGAGGCGATGACGATGGCCCGGCGCTCTGCCAAATCGAAATCCGGCAGGTTCTTTGTGGATGAAAACTGCCACCCGCAGAACACCGCGGTGATACGGACCCGCGCGGAACCTCTGGGGATCGAAGTTGAAACAGGCGATCCGCTGAACCTTGACGCCAGTGCATGTTTTGCGGCGATCTTCCAGTATCCGGGCACCTGCGGCATGATCCGGGATTTTACGGGCATCATTTCAGAGCTGCATGAAAACAAGGCGCTGGCGATCATTTCCGCCGACCCCCTCGCGCTGGCGCTGCTGAAAAGCCCTGGCGAAATGGGGGCGGACATTGCCGTTGGCTCCACCCAGCGTTTTGGCGTGCCGATGGGTTATGGCGGCCCGCACGCGGCGTACATGGCGTGCAGGGATGCCTGCAAGCGGGCGATGCCCGGCCGGATCATCGGCGTGTCGGTGGACAGCCGGGGCAACAAGGCCTATCGCCTGTCGCTCCAGACTCGGGAACAGCATATCCGTCGCGAAAAGGCGAATTCGAACCTTTGCACCGCGCAGGCGTTGCTGGCGGTCATTGCGTCCATGTATGCGGTGTATCACGGACCCGACGGGATCAAGGCGATTGCGCAATCGGTTCACAGAAAGACCGCGCGGCTTGCCAAAGGTCTTGAAAGCCTTGGCTTCAGGGTGGAGCCGGAGGTGTTCTTCGACACGATTACCGTCGATGTCGGCGCGTTGCAGGGTGTTGTTCTGAACGCGGCTGTCGCCAATGGCGTCAACCTGCGCAGGATTGGCGACAGCCGGGTCGGGATCAGCCTTGATGAGCAGACACGCCCCGAAACGATAGAGGCCGTCTGGCGCGCCTTTGGCGGCGACATGAAAGATGACAGTCAGGCGAACCGCGAATACCGGCTGCCGGAACACATGCTGCGCGAAAGCAGCTATCTGACCCATCCGATTTTCGGCCTGAACCGGTCGGAGGCCGAGATCACGCGCTACATGCGCCGTCTGGCAGACCGCGATCTGGCGCTTGACCGGGCGATGATCCCGCTGGGATCCTGCACGATGAAGCTGAACGCGACCATCGAGATGATCCCGGTCACATGGCCGGAGTTCGCCAACCTGCACCCGTTCGTGCCGGACGATCAGGCGCAGGGCTATCTGGAGATGATCGGCGACCTGAACGACAAGCTCTGCCGGATCACCGGCTATGATGCGATTTCGCAGCAGTCGAATTCCGGTGCGCAAGGGGAATATTCCGGCCTTCTGACCATCCGGCGCTATCACGCAAGCCGGGGAGAGGGGCACCGGAACATCTGCATCATCCCGACCTCGGCGCATGGCACCAATCCGGCCTCGGCGCAGATGGTGGGCTGGAAGGTCGTGCCGGTGAAATCGGATGATCGCGGCAATATCGACCTGGAGGATTTCCGGGCCATGGCCCGGCAACATGCCGATGACCTTGCGGCCTGCATGATCACATATCCGTCCACCCATGGCGTGTTCGAGGAGACCGTCACCGAAGTTTGCAGACTCACCCATGAATTCGGCGGCCAGGTCTATATCGACGGGGCCAACATGAACGCGATGGTGGGGCTTGCGCGACCGGGGTCCATCGGCGGCGATGTCAGCCACCTGAACCTGCACAAGACCTTCTGCATTCCCCACGGCGGCGGCGGTCCCGGCATGGGGCCGATCGGGGTCAGGGCGCATCTGGCCCCCTTCCTGCCGGGGCATCCGGAACGGGACGCGGCAATCGGGCCGGTTTCGGCGGCGCCGTTCGGCTCGCCCTCGATCCTGCCGGTAAGCTGGGCCTATGTGCTGTTGATGGGCGGGGCGGGCCTGACCCAGGCCACCAAGGTCGCGATCCTGAACGCGAACTATATCGCCGCGCGGCTGAAAGGGGCGTATGACATCCTTTATACCGCTGAAAACGGCCGGGTGGCGCATGAATGTATTCTCGATACGCGGCCCCTGGCCGACAGTGCGGGTATCAGTGTCGATGACATTGCCAAGCGTTTGATCGACAACGGTTTTCATGCACCGACCATGAGCTGGCCGGTGATGGGAACCCTGATGGTGGAGCCTACGGAATCCGAACCCAGGGCCGAGCTTGACAGGTTCTGCGACGCCATGCTGTCGATCCGCGAAGAGGCGCGGGACATTGAAGAGGGCCGGATCGACCCGGAAAACAACCCGCTGAAGAATGCGCCGCACACGGTCGAGGATCTGGTGGGTGAATGGAATCGGCCCTATACGCGGGAACAGGCGTGTTATCCGGCGGGGGCCTTCCGGGTGGACAAATACTGGTCGCCGGTCAACCGGGTGGACAACGCCTATGGCGACCGGAACCTGATCTGCACCTGCCCGCCGATGGAAGCCTATGCCGACGCGGCGGAATGAAGACAGCCGGTCGGAATCGCAATGGATGGCGCTGGGCAATGGGCTGGATTTTCCGAAGGGCTGTTTCGGAGCGGTGATCTCTGTCGGCGCGATCACACAGGGTCATGCGCCGCCATCTGGTTTTGCCGATCTGGTCGAGGTGACGCGGCCCGGCGGGCGGATCGTGTTCACCCTGCGCGACGATGCCGGGATCGACCCCGGCCACGGGCGGGCCCGCGTTGATCTGCAAACATCAGGAAAGTAGCGCAACCTGTTAACATCAGAGGTATTTCTTTGGTATTGCCAAGTTGATCTCCCTGTCTGACCGGGCCATGCCACCCTGATGAAGAACCCGGGCAATATGCCGCGCCTGAAAGGCTTTCGCTATCCCCGTGATATCATCGCTTGTGCGGTTTGGGCCTGTCATCGCTTTGCCCTGAGCACGGCTGACATTGAAGACCTGCCAGCCGAGCGGGGTGTGATTGTCGGCCGCGAAGCTGTTCGCCTTTGGGTGAACCGTTTCGGGCGGTATTTCGCTTGCTGCATTCGGCGAGACCGTCCGCAATCAGACGACAAATGGCATCCGGACGAGGTGGTCATCACCATCCGCGGCGTAAAACACTGGCTGTGGCGGGCGATCGACGCGGATGAAAACGTGCTCGATATTCTCGTGCAACCACGACGGAATGCGAAGGCGGCAAGGCGTTTCCTGCGGGGATTGATCTCCCGGTTCGGCACGCCGAGGGTCGTGATCACGGACAGGCTGCGCAACTGCATCAAGCCGGTCAGGACACTGGCGCCGAACGCTGACCACCGCGCCCACAAAGGTTGTAAGCGTCCGGTCTGACAGCCTTATTTCCTTGGTTTTCCGGGCTTCCAGCGTTTTGCGAGACTGAGGACTTCGAGTTTGAGTTTGTCGGTTTCGGGCTGATTGGGATCGAAGGTGCCGCCATACCAGTCTTTGAGATGATCGTGCTCTGGATGCTTTGGATCGGCCATGGCATCGAGGAACCCGTAGTAGCCAAGGAAGCCCCCGACGTCTTCGGGCGGGCATTTACCGATGACCTCGATTAGTCTGGGATAGAGTTCGCCAGGGACGGGATCGGTGATCCTGCCGATCTTGATCCTGTGTTCCCAGTTGTCGCCAAAATCGTAGATGTAGTTGATCGTCTTTTTGCCGGTGTCCTCGATGACTTGGCCCAGAGTGGTTTTGTTGGCGGGCCGGTCCTCGCCGCCAAAATCGGGGTCCGCGATACCCCATGTGGCGCGGGCTGCTTCGAACATGTAGAGATGCGAGTTGGTCCAGCCCATGGCCACCTGCAGTGTCAGGTGCAGCCGGTCCAGCCGGATATCGGCAGGCACCTGCAGGGTGCGGGTGCTGCGCGACAAACAAGGTGAGAAGTGCGCGTCAATCAGGATGAGAACGCGTGTGCGGGGGCTCGCAGGGAGGGCGTAGCCCGACTGGGGAGGCCCCGCACACGCGTTTTGCCCTTTTGGGGCGGGCCTGACGGTTGTGGCCGGCTCGGATAAGGAATGATTTTCTGTGCAAGGGGATCGTTCATGCCGGGCTGTCATGTCACTGACCAACAAATGAGGCTCTTCATGACGCTCAGATCGACCCATTCCGTTGCCGTTGCCGCTGCCAAGGCGGGGATCAGCCAGGCAACGGGCTATCGGCTGCAAGCTGACCCAATTTTACCATCACGGAAGAAGGCCCCTCGCGGCCGGCGGCGTCCGGACCCGCTGGCGGACATTTTTGATGCGGAGGTCGTGCCGCTTCTGCGGTCCTCACCGGGGATCCGACCTGTGGCGGTTTACGAGGAGCTTCTGCGTCGGCATTCTGATCTGGGTACGGGCATCCGACGGACTCCGGAGCGACGGATACGCGCCTGGAATGCGGAACACGGCCCTGAACAGGACGTCATTTTCCGGCAGACCCACACACCGGGCAAAATGGGCCTGTCGGATTTCACCGCCATGGGCAAGTTGGGTGTGACCATTGCCGGTGAGGCACTGGGCCATCGACTGTATCACTTCCGGCTTGCCTATAGCGGGTTTCAGCACGCCCACGTCGTGCTGGGCGGCGAAAGCTATGTGGCGCTGGCTGAGGGATTGCAGAACGCCCTCTGGACGCTCGGCGGCGTGCCACACAATCATAGAACTGACAGCCTGTCGGCGGAGAGTGTCCGATCCTCTGTGTATCTGTGATCTGTACCATGCTTTGAGAGAGGAGCCATGACGATGACGATATCCAGGGAACTTCTGGACGAACTTCTGGAAGGCTGCGAGCGGCCTGAAGACCTGCTTGGCGATACCGGGCTGCTGAAAGAGCTCAGGATCAAACTGATGGAGCGGATGCTTGGGGCCGAACTGACCGCGCATCTGGGCTATGAAGACGGCAAGGATGCACCTCCGGGTCAGTCCAATCGGCGCAACGGCACAGCTGGCAAGCGCCTGAAGGGCCAGATCGGCGAGGCGCCGATTTCCGTGCCCCGTGATCGGGATGGCAGTTTTGAGCCGGAACTGGTGAAGAAGGGCGACCCGGATCGACGGGATGGATGACAGGATCATCGGCCTCTATGCCGCCGGACTGACCGTCCGCGACATCCGCGCCCATCTTGAGGATATCTACGGTCTGCTGGTCTCGCCGGATTTGATCAGCCGCGTCACCGACGCCGTGCTCGACGAGGTGCGCGACTGGCAAAGCCGGGCGCTGGAGCGGATGTATCCGATCGTGATCTTCGACGCGCTGCGGGTGAAGATCCGCGACGCCGACAGCCGCATGGTGAAGAACAAGGCCATCTACATCGCCCTGGGGGTCAGCCGGGACGGCGTGCGCGAGGTCCTGGGCCTGTGGATCGCTGATAACGAGGGGGCCAAATTCTGGTTGTCGGTGATGAACGAGCTGAAGAACCGAGGTGTCCAGGACATTCTGATCGCCGTCGTTGACGGGCTCAAAGGCTTCCCGGAGGCGATCACCGCCGCCTTTGCGCAGACCACGGTGCAAACCTGCATTGTCCACCTGGTGCGCCACTCCCTGAACTTCTGCTCGTGGAAAGACCGCAAGGCAGTGGCCGCCGATCTGCGCCGGATTTACAGCGCCGCCACCGCCGATCAGGCCGCCGATGAACTGGACGCATTCGAGGAGAAATGGGCCGGTAAATACGCCTCCATCGCCCCGGCCTGGCGACGGGCATGGCAGGAAGTGATCCCGTTCTTCGCCTTCGATCCGGCGATCCGAAAGATCATCTACACCACCAACGCCATCGAGAGCCTGAACCGGGTGATCCGCAAATCAATCAAGACCCGCGGATCGTTCCCGACCGATCAGGCCGCAACAAAGCTGATCTATCTGGCCATCCGCAACTTCGAGAAAGGCGGCAGGAATGTTCGGGAATGGTTTGCAGCCCGCAACCAGTTCGCTATTATGTTCGACGAGCGCTTCAATGCGTGACTGTATTTGAAACCCCCATGGTCCGGGACAGATACACAGAATTCAGGACACTCCCTGTCGGCGGCCTTCAAGAACCTGGATAAGTCATCCCGGGCCGATCTAACCGACCGCTTCGACGCCCTGTGCAACCATTATGGAATGACGCCGACGCGCAACAACAAGGGCGTCGCACACGAGAACGGTTCCATCGAGAGCCCCAATGGGCATCTGAAGCGCACCATTGAGGACGCGCTGGTCATGCGTGGGTCGCGCGACTTCGAAAGCTTGCAAGATTATCGTCGCTTCATCGACGAGATCGTGGGCCGGATCAACGCCCGCAATGCCAAGCGTATCGATGCGGAACGTGCGAGCCTCAGACCTTTGCCGACGCGGCGGACCACGGATTACGAGGAGATCACGTTGCGCGTCACTTCCTCCGGGGGCTTCACCTTGCGCAAGGTGTTCTACACCGTGCCATCCCGGTTGATCGGGCATCAGCTGCGGGTTCGGCTCTACGATGATCGGTTGGAGCTGTTCCTGGGAAGCTCTGCCCTGCTAACGCTGACACGCGGACGAGCCTCGAGCACCGGGAGCCATGGGCACGTGGTCAATTACCACCACGTCATCCACTCCTTGCGCAAAAAGCCCATGGCGCTGATGGGGCTGGTCTATCGGGATCAGCTATTCCCGCGCCGGGCGTTCCGTAACATGTTCGCATTCCTGCTGGAGCAGACCAGTGAGAAGGCGGCGTGTCGCATGGTTGTCGATCTTCTGGCGCTGGCACACGAGCGGGGCTGCGAGGCTGAATTGGCAGCGCAGCTTGAGGAGGACCTTCGCCAGAAGCGCCCGCCTGACATGGCGGCCCTACGCGCAGTGTTTAGCCCATCACAAGACGCACTCCCCCAAGTCGCGGTGCAACTGGCCGACCTGTCATCTTACGACCAGTTGGTCGGCGGTACGCCATCCGCTCAGGAGGTGACAGCATGACATCGCCCCAGACCGATACCGCCCGCCTAACCTTGGCTCTGACCGAATTGCGCTTGCCAGCCATCAAGGCGCTATGGCCGCGCTTTGCGGAACAAGCCGACAAGGAAGGCTGGCCCGCCGCTCGGATGCTCAGCACCCTGGTGGAGCATGAACTGGCTGAACGAGATCGCCGTCGTATCGAGCGACATCTCGCACAGGCACGCCTGTTGCCCGGAAAAACGATCGACACCTTCGACTTCACAGCCGTCCCCATGCTGTCCAAGGCCCATGTCAGTGCGATCACCGCTGGCGACAGCTGGATCGGAAAGGGCGGCAACATCCTGCTGTTTGGGCCGCCAGGTGTGGGCAAATCACATCTCGGCTCAGCCATCGGGCTCGCCCTTGTCGAGCAAGGCTACCGCGTCCTATTCAGCCGCACCACCGATCTGGTCCAGAAACTCCAACAGGCCCGCCGCGATCTCGTCCTCGAAAGTGCCATTGCAAAGCTCGACAAATTCCATCTGCTGATCCTCGATGACATCACCTACGTCACCAAGGATCAGGCTGAAACCAGTGTGCTCTTCGAACTCATCAGCGCGAGATATGAACGCCGCTCAATGTTGATCACGGCCAACCAGCCCTTCGGGGAGTGGAATGCGATTTTTCCAGACCCGGCCATGACATTGGCCGCCGTCGACAGGCTCGTGCACCACGCAACCATCTTCGAGATGAATGTCGAAAGCTACCGGCGAAGAGCAGCACAAAAGGCAAAGGGGCCGGGAAGGCCTGCACAAAAAGCCACACCGGAAAACACCAAAGCTGATTGACGCTCCGCGACAATCAAAAAACAAACCCCTTGATCGCGGCACAAAAGCCCGGCATCGTCCCAAACGTCGCGACCAAGGATTCTCATCCTGATTGACGCGCACTTCTCATCTTGATTGTCGCGCTACAGTGCGGGTGACAGCGGGCTCGATGTCTTGCAGGGTGACTTTGATCTCGATGATGCTCATGCAGCGTCTTTCATGTGATGGTGGCTGCCCATGTTCCATGGCAGCAGGTCGTCGACCTTGGTGATCTTGCAATCCGGGATGCGGGCCAGAGTGTCGGCCAGCCAGCCCTGCGGATCAACGTTGTTCAGTTTGGCGGTTTCAATCAGCGTATAGGCGATGGCAGCGGCTTTGCCGCCTGCCGGTGATCCAACGAAGAGGTAGTTCTTGCGCCCCAAAGCAATACCTCTGATGGCCCGCTCGGCCGCATTATTGTCGATCTCGAGATGGCCATGTTCAAGGTATGGCCGGAGCCGTGGCAACCGGGTCAGCGCATAACGGATGGCCCCTGCAAGTGGCGATTTGCCAGAGATAGCGGGCAGTTGGGCACCCAGCCAATTGCCCAGGTCATCGAAGACGGGTCTGGCCTCGGCCTGCCGTATGGCGGTACGCTGATCCGGCGGCGATCCACGGGCCTCTTTCTCGATAGCGTAGAGCCCTGCTATCCGCTTGATCGCCTCTTCGGCGATGGCCGAGCCCTGGGCTTTATGCACATCGACGAACTTGCGCCGGATGTGGGCCATGCAGGCGACCTCGCGGATGTCGCCAGAACGGTAGAGGTCGTTGAATCCGGAATAGCCGTCCGCATGCATCCAGCCCTGGTATCTCTTCAAGTGATCCTTGGGATGCTGACCCCTGCGGTCCGGCGAGAACTGATACCAGGCAGCAGGCGGCGCCTCGCTGTCCCAGGGGCGCTCATCGCGTATGTAAGTCCATAGGCGGGCGGTCTGGGTTTTGCCTGCCCCGGGCGTTAGCATTTTGATCGGCGTATCATCGGCAAACAATGCCTGGCCTGCTTGCACATGTCGTCCGATGGCAACGGCCAGTGGCTCCAGTAGGGCCGTGGATTTGCCCACCCAATCGGCCAGCGTTGAGCGGTCAAGGTCAAGCCCGTCGCGCTCGAATATCCGGCTTTGCCGGTAGAGCGGCAGATGATCGGCATATTTGCTGACCAGAACATGGGCCAACAGTCCTGGTCCAGGACGCCCGCGCTCAATCGGGCGCGATGGCAGCTGTGCCTGGGTGAAGCTGTCGCAGCCCGAACAGGCAAAGCGGGGCCGGGTGATGCGGTTCACGATGAAGCGCCCCGGAACATATTCCAGTTCCTCGGTCACATCCTCGCCCAGGCGGCGCAGCTTGCCACCACAATCCGCACAGGCATCATCTCCGGTGGCCAGTTCGATGTGCTGGCGCGGTATATGATCCGGGATCGGGCGGCGCTTGGGTTTGTCTTTGGGCGGCTCCTCTTCAGGCAGGCGTAACCTGGCTGTCATCGCTGCCGTTGCAATCTCACTGCTCTCCAGGGCCAGTTGCAGCTGCTCGATGCTCTCGGATTTGCTGCCAAACCTATGTGTGCGATGCCCGGATAACTGGTGCCTGAGCTTCTCGATCAACATCGCCTGAGACTTCACCTCGGCCAGCAGAAGCTGCGTGAAAGCACGCAACTCATCGGGGTCTTCCGGTAAGGCTCGGGCCACATCGATCATGGCCAAAACCTAGCAAATCAACGGGCTTTAGGGAATCCCCAAATCACTGATCCGGCCAGATTATCCCGCCTTCAATGGCCGCCATGTGCGCTGCGGAATACGCCAGTCAATGCCCTCCAGAAGCATCGCCAACTGGGCCGGTGTCAATGCGACTTTGCCGTCTTTTGCAGAAGGCCAGACAAACCGGCCCTTCTCCAATCGCCTGGAGAACAGACAGGCCCCCTGACCGTCCCACCAAATGATCTTGATCAGATCGCCACGCCGTCCACGGAAAACGAACATGTGGCCGCAATAAGGGTTCTGCTTCAGCGTCTGTTCCGCCTGAGCCGCCAGCGTCGCAAACCCCCGGCGCATATCCGTTACCCCGGCAGCCAGCCACACCTTCGTGTTCGACGGTACCGGGATCATCCGGACAAGCCACGGATCAGGCCGGCAAGGGCATCGGGATCGTAAGTCCCGCTGACACAAAGCCGGTGCCCGCAAACAAGATCAAACCCAATCCTGCCGCATGCCACAACCGGCGGCGCGGCTTCATGCCGCACATCCGAAATTATCTCGACCGGCAGAAAGAAAACCTGCTTCTGTGTATCGCCATCAGGCGAAAACCGCCCATCCCTCAGCCACGTAAACACGAGATTGGCATTCACATCATACCGCCGCGCAACCTGACTAACCGAAATCCCCGGAACCCGCGTTTGCGCACAGATCATCCGCTTCTCGTTATTGCTCCAGTTCCGGCGCTTCTTCCTGCCCACATCTGACCTCGATAATGTCCATTAACGATCATGGACACTATCTGACATCTGCGGCCTCAGGCAGGGCAGCCAGACCAGACGCTTACCAAAGGTTTGAACACTGTGATGTGCCAGCCCCTTCATGTACTGCTGCATGACGGTGATGCGCATGGTGATGTGGAACCAATCCAGGATGTGCTCCGAGGCGGGCGCCATGCGCAAGGCCAAGTTGATAACCGTGTCTCCTCCGTCGGTCATGAATGTCACTGGCTGATTTTCCTGCCAGCCCTGATCCTTCAGAACCTCATGAAGTCGCCGCTTGGGCTTGTCATCATGACTTTGGACCAGCCCAAGGTAGCGACTCGGGCGATCTGTGGGGATAGATTTGCCGACAGTGACCTCGAAATGCGACTGGCCGGCGTCGCGGGACCGGACATATCCGCCGTCGATGCCGACGGTGATCTGGCCCTCAGGGTTGGGGAGTTGAGCGCGCTGGTTGGGACTGGTCTCAATGAAGCTGTAACGCTCTTCGGCCAGTTCCGCTTCCATCCGAGTGGCCACGCGCCCCAAATGCCTGCGGATGGTGTCCGGATTGAACCGTGCATCAATCGGCAGTACATCTTTCAGCAGGTCAGCCGTGACACCGAAAGACACAAGTGAAGCCCATTTTGTCTCGAGCCAGAGCAACTCCGGGGCGATATGGTCGGGCAAGAGTTCGTTCAAGGGGCTGAATGTTCTGGCAGTGTCATCATGGCCATGACAATAATAGAAGCGAGGGCTGTCAATGGTGATGTCGCCGAAGACCGTCCGATATCGAATGTGCCGCCGCCCCTTGCCGCGCAGCTTTCGATCGCAGCACGTACAGCGGGCGCGTTTGATACAAAACGCCTCGCACTGCGCCGCAACAACCGTCTGCTGGATGCCCAAAAGAACGGCTTTGCCTTCCTCTATGGACAGGCCAATTTCACCAGCGGTATCGAAGCCCTTGGAAAATGCGCCGATCCTATCCGTGTGAGTGGTGCCGTCTGGCGCCGTGACTGTGACGCTGATTTCAATATCCATCTCCGGGGTCCTGCCTGTTTGATTATGTTGGTTCTGAATCCCTCGCCCGCATGATCGTCTGCCGACTGGTGCCCATTTCGCGGGCGATGGAGGAAACTGACTCGCCGTTGGCGATCTTTTCACGGACCCGCGCCTGCTGATCGGTCGAAAGGCTTGATGGACGCCCGAGTGCTTTGCCTTGCGCCTTCGCACGTGCCAGTCCGGATTGGGTGCGTTCGATCAGAAGATCTCGCTCGAACTGAGCGACCGTGTTGATCACACCCATCGTCAACTTGCCCGCTGAACTGGTCAGATCCACGCTGCCCAATGCAAGGCAATGCACCCGGATGCCCAAGGTTTCCAGCTTGGCCACGGTGGTGCTGACATCAATCGCGTCGCGCCCCAGTCGGTCCAGCTTGGTCACGACAATTACATCGCCGCACTCCATCTTGTCCAAAAGGCGCGCAAATCCCTTCCGCTGTGCGATCACCTGTGATCCGGAAACCGTCTCGGCTACCATCCGGTGCGGCTCTACCACAAATCCCGCAGCAGCGATCTCCCGGATCTGATTGTCGGGGTCCTGTTCGGTTGTTGATACCCTGGCGTAGGCAAATGTTCTGGTCACAGCGTAGCAATTCTGTCCGAAAATGTTGTCCAGAATCATACATGTGTCCTATAGTATTGCAAGATAATTTACGGACATTCTTTTCAAGCCTGTCCGAAATCGACCCTTTCTGAACACCCCTACCACATCTGCTGGCGCATCAGATCGCGATGGTCTCCGGCCCGAAAGCGTTTGTTCACAGCACCCCGTGAAAACTTGCCCGACACGAAAGGCTTGCGCGCAGCTATTCGTGCCATCGCGGCTTCGACATCATCAGATAGGAAATCGGACACCTGCTTGTCAGGGGCATCCACTGCCACAACGTCTTCGAGAAAGCCAGCCATGATGTCCATGTCTCTCCAGGCATCATAACCCTCCGCTTCATCCCGTCGTTCAAGATTTCCATGCACGCCCCCGCAATCCTCGGGCGGACAAGCACCCGAACCGCCTACGCAGATCGGGTAGGATTTCTTCGCTGGCGGGTTGATCGCTTCAACACGGATCTCGTGTTCCCAGTGATCGCCCATATCGTAAATGTACGAGAACCGTTCATTCTCCCGAAGTCATAATTCCTGCAATGGCACATCCGGGTTTGCAGTATGCAATTCAAAAGACCCGTACCGCACCGCGTAGACATCGAAAAGAAACAGATGAATGCCTTCCCAGCCCATCGCCACCTGTAGAACGCCGTGCAACTCTCGCAAGGTTGTCGAATACGGCACAAGCATACGCCGCAAGATCATCGGGCTGATCCCTAAAAGGCGGACTTTCAGTTGGTAGATTTGTGGAACGGCTGACATCTAAAACCATTCGCAGCATCATTCCCAGAATTCAACTGCCCCACGCTTTACGGTACTCTCCTGGTCGCTTCTGCTGCGCGACAAACAAGGTGAGAATCCAGCGTCAATCAGGATGAGAACGCGTGTGCGGGGGCTCGCAGGGAGGGCGTAGCCCGACTGGGGAGGCCCCGCACACGCGTTTTGCCCTTTTGGGGCGGGCCTGACGGTTGTGGCCGGCTCGGATAAGGAATGATTTTCTGTGCAAGGGGATCGTTCATGCCGGGCTGTCATGTCACTGACCAACAAATGAGGCTCTTCATGACGCTCAGATCGACCCATTCCGTTGCCGTTGCCGCTGCCAAGGCGGGGATCAGCCAGGCAACGGGCTATCGGCTGCAAGCTGACCCAATTTTACCATCACAGAAGAAGGCCCCTCGCGGCCGGCGGCGTCCGGACCCGCTGGCGGACATTTTTGATGCGGAGGTCGTGCCGCTTCTGCGGTCCTCACCGGGGATCCGACCTGTGGCGGTTTACGAGGAGCTTCTGCGTCGGCATTCTGATCTGGGTACGGGCATCCGACGGACTCCGGAGCGACGGATACGCGCCTGGAATGCGGAACACGGCCCTGAACAGGACGTCATTTTCCGGCAGACCCACACACCGGGCAAAATGGGCCTGTCGGATTTCACCGCCATGGGCAAGTTGGGTGTGACCATTGCCGGTGAGGCACTGGGCCATCGACTGTATCACTTCCGGCTTGCCTATAGCGGGTTTCAGCACGCCCACGTCGTGCTGGGCGGCGAAAGCTATGTGGCGCTGGCTGAGGGATTGCAGAACGCCCTCTGGACGCTCGGCGGCGTGCCACACAATCATGGAACTGACAGCCTGTCGGCGGCCTTCAAGAACCTGGATAAGTCATCCCGGGCCGATCTAACCGACCGCTTCGACGCCCTGTGCAACCATTATGGAATGACGCCGACGCGCAACAACAAGGGCGTCGCACACGAGAACGGTTCCATCGAGAGCCCCAATGGGCATCTGAAGCGCACCATTGAGGACGCGCTGGTCATGCGTGGGTCGCGCGACTTCGAAAGCTTGCAAGATTATCGTCGCTTCATCGACGAGATCGTGGGCCGGATCAACGCCCGCAATGCCAAGCGTATCGATGCGGAACGTGCGAGCCTCAGACCTTTGCCGACGCGGCGGACCACGGATTACGAGGAGATCACGTTGCGCGTCACTTCCTCCGTGAGCGTCCGTTGAACCGGACCTAACGCGGGGGCGGAGGAGCCGATAGTGTCCACCATCGATAGTGGACAGAGTTATAGCCGAAAGTTGGTGATGGCGCTGATTGGCGGCATATCATGGCGTTGTTCACGCGCCGCAATTCTCAGCAGAGAAAAGGATATGCCACATGACGAAGTCTACCATCACGCCGTTGCCCGATCCATCGGGATTTTCGTCTGACCCGCTGACCGACATCCTGCAAACCGGCGCGCGCCAACTGCTCAAACAGGCGGTGGAAGCGGAATTGGCCACACTCCTCGCCGCCCATGCCCGCGAGGTGACGGACGATGGCCGTGCGCGGCTGGTGCGCCATGGTCATCTGCCCGAGCGCGAGGTCATGACCGGCATCGGCCCGGTACCAGTGAAGGTGCCGCGGATGCGGGACCGGGGCAATGTGGACGAAAAGATCCGTTTCGCCTCGTCGATCTTGCCGCCCTGGCTGCGCAAGACCAGATCGATTGAGGAACTGCTGCCGTGGCTCTACCTCAAGGGCATTTCCACGGGCGACTTTCAGGAGGCTCTTGGGGCGCTGTTGGGGCCGAACGCGGCAGGGCTTTCATCGAGCACCATCTCGCGATTGAAAGCGGACTGGGGGGCGGAGTATGAACGCTGGCAGCGCCGCGATCTCAGCGCCCGGCGTTTCGTCTATGTCTGGGCCGATGGTGTCTATTTCCAACCGCGTATGGAAGAGCAGAAACAATGCGTTCTGGTGCTGATCGGCGCGGATGAGTGGGGCCGCAAGGAGGTTCTGGGCCTCACCGACGGCTACCGTGAAAGCACGCAGAGTTGGCGCGAGTTGCTGCTCGATCTCAAGCGTCGCGGGCTGTCCCACGCCCCCGATCTGGCCATTGGCGACGGTGCCTTGGGGTTCTGGGCGGCGCTGCGCGAAGTCTTCGGCAGCACCCGGGAACAACGGTGCTGGGTTCACAAGACCGGAAACGTTCTCAATGCCATGCCCAAATCGGTGCAGGCCAAAGCCAAGGGCCACCTGCATGATATCTGGCAGGCGGAAACGAAGACCGAAGCCGGGGCCGCCTTCGATTTCTTCGTGGAAACCTACGGCGCGAAATATGACAAGGCGGTTGGGAAACTGACCAAAGACCGGGCTGTGCTGCTCTCCTTCTACGGCTTCCCTGCTGAGCACTGGAAGCACATCCGAACCACGAACCCGATCGAGAGCACCTTCGCCACCGTCCGCCACCGTCCGCCACCGCACCGGCAAAACCAAAGGCTGCCTGAGCCGCAAGACCGGGTTGGCCATGGCATTCAAGCTGATGATGTCAGCGCAAGGAAAATGGCGAAAGCTCGACGGCGCCAACCGCATGCCAGAGATCATTGAAGGGGTTGAGTTCAGAGACGGGATCAAGCAAATTCACCACGCCGCCTGATCACACCATCACCAACTTTCGGGCATAGCTCTAGTGGACACCATGAGGCACTCTATGGCTGGCAGTCGCAAGAAGCGAATTTGGTGGGACGACGAGAAGCGTTCGATCTGCCTGCAGACTGCCGCGCCGGGTGTTTCTGTGGCTCAGGTTGCGCGGCGCTACGCGATGAACGCCAATCTGATCTTCAAATGGCTGAAGGACCCGCGTTTTGCGCCAGATTTCACCGAGGTCGTAGCTGCATCCGTGTTTCTGCCGGTTGAGATTTCTCCGGCTGCTTCACATCCGGTCCCGGCGCAGCCATCCGGTCCCGTCGCCTTCGGTGGCGGTATCGAGATTGAGTTGGCTGGCGGTCACCGGATCAGCGCCGGGGGTGGGTTCGATCCTGATGTGCCGGCGCGGCTGCTGAAGGGGCTGATGTCTTGATCCCGGTGCCGGGCAACACGCGGGTGTGGCTGTCGGCGGGTGTCACGGACATGCGGCGAGGGTTCAATACGCTGGCGGCCCAGGCCGGGAAGGTTTTGGCCGAAGACCCGTATTCCGGCCACCTGTTCGTGTTCCGGGGGCGGCGCGGCGATCTGTTGAAGATCATCTGGTGGGATTGCCAGGGTGCGTGCCTGTTTTCGAAGCGGTTGGAGAAAGGGCGGTTTGTCTGGCCCGCTGCAAAGGACGGCAAGATCAGCGTCACACCCGCGCAGCTCTCAATGCTGTTGGAGGGGATTGACTGGCGGATGCCCCGTAAAACCTGGAGACCGTTGAGCGTAGGATAGGTCAATAAATACGAGGCTTTGCGCGCTTTCGGGGTTCACCCCGGAATGCTGATCTGGTATAGGATCGGCGATGCTGAAGGACCTCGACATAGCCCCGGATGATCCTGCGGAACTGCGGGCAGTGAACCGGCTTCTGGCCGATGAAGTCAAGGCGCTGACCCTGAAGGTGGAACAACTCCAACACCAACTGGCGGGGCATGACCGGCACCGGTTTGGATCGAAATCAGAAAGCCTCTACCAGCTCAATCTGGTCTTCCAGGAAGATGAGGCGATTGCCGAAGCCGCTGGAGAACAGGCGGCGCCTGCTCCAACGCCTGAAACGGACAAACCGGCCCGCCGGCACAGCCGCAAGCCCTTGCCCGATCATCTGGACCGGCACGAAGAGGTCTTGTCGCCGGGCGAGGACTGCCGACGTTGCGGTGGGGCGTTGAAGAGGCTCGGTGAGGACGTGACCGAGGAGTTGGAATACAAACCGGGGCGTTTTGTCGTGAACCGGATCGTGCGTCCGCGTATGGCCTGTTCCTGTTGCGAGGCCATTGTCCAATCGCCGCTGCCATCGCGCCCGATCGAACGTGGCCGCCCGGGACCGGGGCTGCTGGCGCACGTGTTGGTCAGCAAATACGCGGACCACCTGCCGCTCTACCGTCAGTCGCAAATATACGCCCGTGAAGGCGTTGATCTTAATCGATCAACTCTGACCAATTGGGTTGGCGGCTCCACCGCGCTTCTGGAACCTCTGGCTGACACCATTGGCCGAATGGTCCGCCGAGGCGCGGCCACCTTCGCTGATGATACGCCTGTTAAAATGCAGGCCCCCGGCAACAAGAAGACCAGGACCGCCCGTGTCTGGACCTATGTTCGCGATGAACGACCATGGTCTGGATCATCACCGCCCTGCGCGTGGTATCAGTTCACGATTGATCGCAAGGGCGAACATCCCGTCTCACATCTCTCCGGCTACAAAGGCTGGGTCCATGCGGACGGGTATTCCGGCTTCAACGGGGTATTCGGTGAGGACAAGGCCCAGGAGATGGCTTGTTTGGCGCACGTCAGACGCAAGTTTGTAGACATCTTTGCCGCGCAAGGCTCATCGATTGCCGAAGAAGCCCTCCGCCGGACCGCGGAACTCTATGCCGTCGAGAAAGAGGCGCGTGGCAAACCGTCTGAAGAGCGCGTTGCCATCCGTCAGGAAAAGGCAAAACCGATCTTCGATGAACTTGAGACCTGGTTACACGCGCAGTTGCCAAATATATCTGGCAAGTCGCCTCTGGCCCAAGCGATCCGTTATGCCCTTGGTCGTTTGCCAAAGGCACGCGGTTATTTGAACCATGGCTTTCTGGAAGCGGACAACAACATCGCCGAACGCGCCATAAAACCTGTCGCCATAGGTCGCAAAAATTGGATGTTCGCCGGTTCCGAGGGCGGTGGCAAAGCCATGGCCATCGCCTACACCCTGATCGAAACGGCAAAGCTTAATAAAGTCGATCCACAAGCCTGGCTCACATGGGTTCTCGCCCGCATCGCGGATCACAAGATCACTCGGCTGGACGAGCTGATGCCCTGGCGTTACGCTGCATCAGCAGCGTAACCGGGACGACCGGCAGTACGCCAAGGCTCCTTCACCGAACGGTCACCTTCCTCCGGGGGCTTCACCTTGCGCAAGGTGTTCTACACCGTGCCATCCCGGTTGATCGGGCATCAGCTGCGGGTTCGGCTCTACGATGATCGGTTGGAGCTGTTCCTGGGAAGCTCTGCCCTGCTAACGCTGACACGCGGACGAGCCTCGAGCACCGGGAGCCATGGGCACGTGGTCAATTACCACCACGTCATCCACTCCTTGCGCAAAAAGCCCATGGCGCTGATGGGGCTGGTCTATCGGGATCAGCTATTCCCGCGCCGGGCGTTCCGTAACATGTTCGCATTCCTGCTGGAGCAGACCAGTGAGAAGGCGGCGTGTCGCATGGTTGTCGATCTTCTGGCGCTGGCACACGAGCGGGGCTGCGAGGCTGAATTGGCAGCGCAGCTTGAGGAGGACCTTCGCCAGAAGCGCCCGCCTGACATGGCGGCCCTACGCGCAGTGTTTAGCCCATCACAAGACGCACTCCCCCAAGTCGCGGTGCAACTGGCCGACCTGTCATCTTACGACCAGTTGGTCGGCGGTACGCCATCCGCTCAGGAGGTGACAGCATGACATCGCCCCAGACCGATACCGCCCGCCTAACCTTGGCTCTGACCGAATTGCGCTTGCCAGCCATCAAGGCGCTATGGCCGCGCTTTGCGGAACAAGCCGACAAGGAAGGCTGGCCCGCCGCTCGGATGCTCAGCACCCTGGTGGAGCATGAACTGGCTGAACGAGATCGCCGTCGTATCGAGCGACATCTCGCACAGGCACGCCTGTTGCCCGGAAAAACGATCGACACCTTCGACTTCACAGCCGTCCCCATGCTGTCCAAGGCCCATGTCAGTGCGATCACCGCTGGCGACAGCTGGATCGGAAAGGGCGGCAACATCCTGCTGTTTGGGCCGCCAGGTGTGGGCAAATCACATCTCGGCTCAGCCATCGGGCTCGCCCTTGTCGAGCAAGGCTACCGCGTCCTATTCAGCCGCACCACCGATCTGGTCCAGAAACTCCAACAGGCCCGCCGCGATCTCGTCCTCGAAAGTGCCATTGCAAAGCTCGACAAATTCCATCTGCTGATCCTCGATGACATCACCTACGTCACCAAGGATCAGGCTGAAACCAGTGTGCTCTTCGAACTCATCAGCGCGAGATATGAACGCCGCTCAATGTTGATCACGGCCAACCAGCCCTTCGGGGAGTGGAATGCGATTTTTCCAGACCCGGCCATGACATTGGCCGCCGTCGACAGGCTCGTGCACCACGCAACCATCTTCGAGATGAATGTCGAAAGCTACCGGCGAAGAGCAGCACAAAAGGCAAAGGGGCCGGGAAGGCCTGCACAAAAAGCCACACCGGAAAACACCAAAGCTGATTGACGCTCCGCGACAATCAAAAAACAAACCCCTTGATCGCGGAACAAAAGCCCGGCATCGTCCCAAACGTCGCGACCAAGGATTCTCATCCTGATTGACGCGCACTTCTCATCTTGATTGTCGCGCTACACGCTTCTCCGTTCCGAGCCTGCAAGGCCCCTCACGAAGCTTCCGAGCGGCTCTCAGGGTGGTTTATCGACGTCCAACCCGGGCAGATCGCTTTGACTCAATACATGGATGCTCATCCAGTTCCCGGAACAGACCCGTGCTACCAAGGATTCGGAATCAAGTGTTTGACGGCGGGTGGCGTAGGGTTGAACTCCCAGATATTCAGCGACCGCTGAATAAAGATCTTGTCGAAGGGGGTTGTCCCGGTATCCTGGAATATCTGCTCGTCGAGCATTGCCGTGACAATATCCTCGTTCAGTCCGGCTACTGGGCTCCAGTTGTCATAGATGAGCAACCAGTTTTCGGGATATTTCTTGAAATCTGGTTTCCCAAATGTTTCGGTCTTTTTTTGGATGCAAAACAACATGGCGCCCACCCAATCACGCTCTATCACGTCGCCCATGTGAGGGATCGTCGGCTCTTGTCCTTTCGCAATGTTCTCGATGTCGGCGGGCGAGGCCGAGGATTTAATGTGCTGGTAACGAGGTACATAGTGAGGATCTGTAATGTCGTTGCGCACCCGAAAAACATCCACCCGCGCCTGATCTTCCGGCACCGCTTCGGTGATCTCAATTCCAATGCGTCCGGTTGGTAGCGATAGAACGAGATCAGGCTTGTCTCCGGGCTCCACGCGAAGAGGGTAGGCGAGCAGGCCCGTTCGGGCGACAGTGGCAAGGAAATGGCAAGTCACCGAGGTTTCGACATGCTGG
>CBDCFF010000024.1:0-117711 GCA_965216225.1 Paracoccaceae bacterium | reverse complement strand
CAGGCCGCCGCGCTTGCGGGCCTGGCTCCCTTCGTGCGCAAGTCCGGCAAATGGACAGCCAGAGCGAAAATCGGAGGCGGACGAGCCGGGCTTCGCCAGGCGCTCTACATGCCCGCCCTCGTCGCAGCGCGCTGCAATTCCCAACTCACCTGCGTCTACAAGGCTTTGCGTCAAAAGGGCAAGAAAGCCAAGGTCGCTCTTGTGGCAATCATGCGCAAGCTCATCATCCTCGCAAATACCTTGATCCGCGAAAACCGCCAGTGGTCCAAAATCAAACCTTGACCAGGACAGATATCTTGAGATAGAGCCACGGCAGCAGTTCCTCAATCGATCTGGTCTTGCGCAGCCAGGGCGGCAAGATCGACGAGGCGAAACGGATCTTTTCGTCCACATTGCCCCGGTCCCGCACCCGCGGCGCCTTCACTGCTATCGGGCCGATGCCGGTCATAACCTCGCGCTCGGGCAGATGACCATGGCGCACCAGCCGCGCACGGCCATCGTCCGTCACCTCGCGGGCATGGGCGGCGAGGAGCGTGGCCAATTCCGCTTCCACCGCCTGTTTGAGCAGTTGGCGCGCGCCGGTTTGCAGGATGTCGGTCAGCGGGTCAGACGAAAATCCCGATGGACCGGGCAACGGCGTGATGGGAGACTTCGTCATGTGGCATATCCTTTTCTCTGCTGAGAATTGCGCCGCGTGAACAACGCCATGATAGGCCGCCAATCAGCGCCATAACCAACTTTCGGCTATAACTCCCTTCAGCAGCCGCGCCAGCACATCAGGATCGAACCCACCCTCGGCGCTGATCCGGTGACCGCCAGCCAACTCAATCTCGATACGGCCACCGAAGGCGACGGGACCGGATGGCTGCGCCGGGACCGGATGTGAAGCAGCCTGCTGCGCGACAAACAAGGTGAGAATCCAGCGTCAATCAGGATGAGAACGCGTGTGCGGGGGCTCGCAGGGAGGGCGTAGCCCGACTGGGGAGGCCCCGCACACGCGTTTTGCCCTTTTGGGGCGGGCCTGACGGTTGTGGCCGGCTCGGATAAGGAATGATTTTCTGTGCAAGGGGATCGTTCATGCCGGGCTGTCATGTCACTGACCAACAAATGAGGCTCTTCATGACGCTCAGATCGACCCATTCCGTTGCCGTTGCCGCTGCCAAGGCGGGGATCAGCCAGGCAACGGGCTATCGGCTGCAAGCTGACCCAATTTTACCATCACAGAAGAAGGCCCCTCGCGGCCGGCGGCGTCCGGACCCGCTGGCGGACATTTTTGATGCGGAGGTCGTGCCGCTTCTGCGGTCCTCACCGGGGATCCGACCTGTGGCGGTTTACGAGGAGCTTCTGCGTCGGCATTCTGATCTGGGTACGGGCATCCGACGGACTCCGGAGCGACGGATACGCGCCTGGAATGCGGAACACGGCCCTGAACAGGACGTCATTTTCCGGCAGACCCACACACCGGGCAAAATGGGCCTGTCGGATTTCACCGCCATGGGCAAGTTGGGTGTGACCATTGCCGGTGAGGCACTGGGCCATCGACTGTATCACTTCCGGCTTGCCTATAGCGGGTTTCAGCACGCCCACGTCGTGCTGGGCGGCGAAAGCTATGTGGCGCTGGCTGAGGGATTGCAGAACGCCCTCTGGACGCTCGGCGGCGTGCCACACAATCATGGAACTGACAGCCTGTCGGCGGCCTTCAAGAACCTGGATAAGTCATCCCGGGCCGATCTAACCGACCGCTTCGACGCCCTGTGCAACCATTATGGAATGACGCCGACGCGCAACAACAAGGGCGTCGCACACGAGAACGGTTCCATCGAGAGCCCCAATGGGCATCTGAAGCGCACCATTGAGGACGCGCTGGTCATGCGTGGGTCGCGCGACTTCGAAAGCTTGCAAGATTATCGTCGCTTCATCGACGAGATCGTGGGCCGGATCAACGCCCGCAATGCCAAGCGTATCGATGCGGAACGTGCGAGCCTCAGACCTTTGCCGACGCGGCGGACCACGGATTACGAGGAGATCACGTTGCGCGTCACTTCCTCCGGGGGCTTCACCTTGCGCAAGGTGTTCTACACCGTGCCATCCCGGTTGATCGGGCATCAGCTGCGGGTTCGGCTCTACGATGATCGGTTGGAGCTGTTCCTGGGAAGCTCTGCCCTGCTAACGCTGACACGCGGACGAGCCTCGAGCACCGGGAGCCATGGGCACGTGGTCAATTACCACCACGTCATCCACTCCTTGCGCAAAAAGCCCATGGCGCTGATGGGGCTGGTCTATCGGGATCAGCTATTCCCGCGCCGGGCGTTCCGTAACATGTTCGCATTCCTGCTGGAGCAGACCAGTGAGAAGGCGGCGTGTCGCATGGTTGTCGATCTTCTGGCGCTGGCACACGAGCGGGGCTGCGAGGCTGAATTGGCAGCGCAGCTTGAGGAGGACCTTCGCCAGAAGCGCCCGCCTGACATGGCGGCCCTACGCGCAGTGTTTAGCCCATCACAAGACGCACTCCCCCAAGTCGCGGTGCAACTGGCCGACCTGTCATCTTACGACCAGTTGGTCGGCGGTACGCCATCCGCTCAGGAGGTGACAGCATGACATCGCCCCAGACCGATACCGCCCGCCTAACCTTGGCTCTGACCGAATTGCGCTTGCCAGCCATCAAGGCGCTATGGCCGCGCTTTGCGGAACAAGCCGACAAGGAAGGCTGGCCCGCCGCTCGGATGCTCAGCACCCTGGTGGAGCATGAACTGGCTGAACGAGATCGCCGTCGTATCGAGCGACATCTCGCACAGGCACGCCTGTTGCCCGGAAAAACGATCGACACCTTCGACTTCACAGCCGTCCCCATGCTGTCCAAGGCCCATGTCAGTGCGATCACCGCTGGCGACAGCTGGATCGGAAAGGGCGGCAACATCCTGCTGTTTGGGCCGCCAGGTGTGGGCAAATCACATCTCGGCTCAGCCATCGGGCTCGCCCTTGTCGAGCAAGGCTACCGCGTCCTATTCAGCCGCACCACCGATCTGGTCCAGAAACTCCAACAGGCCCGCCGCGATCTCGTCCTCGAAAGTGCCATTGCAAAGCTCGACAAATTCCATCTGCTGATCCTCGATGACATCACCTACGTCACCAAGGATCAGGCTGAAACCAGTGTGCTCTTCGAACTCATCAGCGCGAGATATGAACGCCGCTCAATGTTGATCACGGCCAACCAGCCCTTCGGGGAGTGGAATGCGATTTTTCCAGACCCGGCCATGACATTGGCCGCCGTCGACAGGCTCGTGCACCACGCAACCATCTTCGAGATGAATGTCGAAAGCTACCGGCGAAGAGCAGCACAAAAGGCAAAGGGGCCGGGAAGGCCTGCACAAAAAGCCACACCGGAAAACACCAAAGCTGATTGACGCTCCGCGACAATCAAAAAACAAACCCCTTGATCGCGGCACAAAAGCCCGGCATCGTCCCAAACGTCGCGACCAAGGATTCTCATCCTGATTGACGCGCACTTCTCATCTTGATTGTCGCGCTACAGCAGCCGGAGAAATCTCAACCGGCAGAAACACAGATCCAGCTACGACCTCGGTGAAATCTGGCGCAAAACGCGGGTCCTTCAGCCATTTGAAGATCAGATTGGCGTTCATCGCGTAGCGCCGCGCAACCTGAGCCACAGAAACACCCGGCGCGGCAGTCTGCAGGCAGATCGAACGCTTCTCGTCGTCCCACCAAATTCGCTTCTTGCGCCTGCCAGCCATAGAGTGCCTCATGGTGTCCACTATCGATGGTGGACACTATCGGCTCCTCCGCCCCCGCGTTAGGTCGGCTTCAACGGACGCTCACGATCCAACTGGCCGAGGTCGGTGTGAAGTGGACATGCCAATGCGGGCGGCGTGCCAGCCAGGCCTTGATCTTCGGGGTTTTGTGGGTGGCGTAATTGTCCATGACGATATGCACCTCCGGCCCGTCCGGCATCTGCCGGTCGATCTGTTTGAGGAAGTCGAGGAACCCGGTGGCGCGGTGCCGCTTGTAGCATTTGCCGATCACGGCGCCGGTGGCGATATCCAGTGCTGCAAAAAGCGACGTCGTGCCGTGTCGGATGCAGGTGTGGGTGCGCCGCTCGGCCACGCCGGGCGCCATTGGCAGCACAGGCTGTTCGCGATCCAGCGCCTGGATTTGCGATTTCTCGTCAACACACAACACGACAGCCCTGTTCGGCGGTGACAGGTACAGCCCGACGATATCGTGCACCTTGTCCACCAACAGCGGGTCGGTTGAGAGCTTGAATGTCTCGCTTCGGTGCGGTTGCAGGCCGAACCCGTTCCAAATCCGCCGGAGGGTGGTGTGCGACAGTCCCGTCGCCGCTGCCATGCTTCGGAGCGACCAATGGGTCGCATCCCTCGGGGTCGTGTTCAGCGTGCGCTCAATCACCGCAGTCACCTGATCGTCCGACACGGTGCGCGGGCGACCGGAGCGGTATTCGTCGGTGAGACCTTCAATCCGGCATCGCACAAAACGTCTGCGCCATTTGCCGACTGTGTGTTCATGCACCCCAAGCCGGGCCGCCACTTCCTTGCTCGCCAATCCATCGGCGCACAGCAGGATCATCCGGCATCGGTCCGACAGCGAACGTGCCGCTTTGTGACGCCGAACCTGACCCTCGAGAAAACGGCGCTCATCTTCGCTCAGAACCACTGCATCCGCCAAACGTCCCACCATCGCAACATCCTCCTCAATTCCCGCTCAGTCAATGATACAAATTACAATTCCGGGTGACTAGCTGTTCCATCCCGTATGATCATATTTCCCCTCGTCGATCTGCCCTTTTCATGGCAAGGTCGGTTCTGTGGGACATTCGGGACGGGGTGCGACCATGGTGATCCAACTTCACAAGCAGGCTACAACGACGCCGAAGGTTCGGTCGGCCCTCCAGGCCAGTGATGCGTCTGCTTCCATCTTGGCGGAGCGATACGGGACGACCGAGCAGACTGTCTACAAATGGCGGCGCCGCGATGGCGTCGAGGATCGCAGCCACACGCCACACCGGCTGCAAACCACGCTGACACCGGCGCAAGAGGCGGTTGCGGTGACCTTGCGCAGGACGCTGCTGGTATCACTCGACGACCTGCTGGCGGTGGTGCGAGAGTTCCTGAATCCGAATGCCTCGCGCTCTGGCCTGGACCGCTGCCTTCGTCGTCATGGTGTGGGAAACCTACGCGATCTGAAGGCCAAAGCACCGAAGCCGAAGCACAGCGCCTTCAAGGCCTACGAGCCAGGATACATACACATCGACCTGAAATACCTACCGCAAATGGCCGATGAAACCTCGCGCCGCTATCTTTTCGTGGCCATCGACCGGGCGACGCGTTGGGTCTTCATTCGTGTCTTCAAAGCCAGGACTGCCGCCAACGCCCGCCGCTTCCTGCGCGATCTGGAACGGGCCTGCCCGATTTGCATCCGCACTGTGTTGACCGATAACGGCAAGGAGTTCACCGACCGGCTGTTTGGTCTACGCAAACGCGCTGCAACCGGCGCGCATGCGTTCGATGCGCTTTGCGCAGACCTTGATATCGACCACCGCTTGACCCCGCCGAAGTCGCCCCAAACCAACGGCATGGTCGAGAGGTTCAACGGCCGCATCGAGGAGGTGCTCCAAAGCCATCACTTCCGTTCCGGCGAAAACCTGGAGACAACGCTGCAACGCTATGTCTGGCTCTACAACCAGCAGTTTCCTCAGTCAGCATTGAGCACCAGAACGCCCTTGCAGGCCATGAAGGACTGGCACAAACTCAAGCCGGAACTGTTCAAAAAACAGCCATACTACCTTCCGGGATGTGACATGGGTCGCATCCCTCGGGGTCGTGTTCAGCGTGCGCTCAATCACCGCAGTCACCTGATCGTCCGACACGGTGCGCGGGCGACCGGAGCGGTATTCGTCGGTGAGACCTTCAATCCGGCATCGCACAAAACGTCTGCGCCATTTGCCGACTGTGTGTTCATGCACCCCAAGCCGGGCCGCCACTTCCTTGCTCGCCAATCCATCGGCGCACAGCAGGATCATCCGGCATCGGTCCGACAGCGAACGTGCCGCTTTGTGACGCCGAACCTGACCCTCGAGAAAACGGCGCTCATCTTCGCTCAAAACCACTGCATCCGCCAAACGTCCCACCATCGCAACATCCTCCTCAATTCCCGCTCAGTCAATGATACAAAGTACAATTCCGGGTGACTAGGATTGGCTTGATTCTTTGCGCCTCCGGCACTTATCATCGCCCTAATAGTCTATCAAGCGGTCGCCTGGAACTGTCCCGAGGGCGTCGAGGGCGGATTGCAACGTCATTCCGATCCCCTGATCATGTATGCGAATCCTGCCCCACGAGGGGGCGGAGCGAAACCCCCGGGGGCGCGGGCAAGGGAAAGCCGAAAGTGGCGGAAAAGGAACCATCGCTGATCACTCAGCATCTGCGCAAGGCCGGGCGGGCCATCCGCCGGGCCTGGCGGATAATGCTGGCGCGCGGGCCGGGTCAGATACAGTTCTGGTTCATCGCGCTCCTGATCGGGATCGCGGCAGGGGTTGCAGCCCTGATCTTCCGCAAGGGGATCGAACTGCTTCAGACCGTCATTTACGGCACCGAAGATACCCGTATGCTGCATTCCCTCGCGGAAGCGCTGCCCTGGTACTGGATCGTGCTGATCCCGATGGCCGGCGGGCTGCTGGTGGGGCTGGTTCTGCACCGTTTTACACCGGATGGGCGGGTGCGGTCGGTCGCGGACGTGATCGAGGGCGCGGCCCTGCATGACGGACGGGTCGAGGTGAAGGCGGGGCTTGCCTCTGCGCTTGCCTCGTTGATCACATTGTCGTCCGGTGGCTCCAGTGGCCGCGAAGGGCCGGTGGTGCATCTGGCCGGGGTGATTTCCACATGGGTGTCGGACAGGATTCGCGCAGACGGCATTACCGGGCGGGATCTGCTGGGATGCGCCGTCGCGGCAGCGGTTTCCGCATCGTTCAACGCGCCAATCGCCGGGGCCCTGTTCGCGCTGGAGGTCGTGCTGCGCCATTTCGCCATACACGCCTTTGCGCCGATCGTGATTGCAAGCGTCGCGGGCACGGTGATCAACCGGCTCGAATTCGGCAACGTCACCGAATTTATCCTGCCGGAATATGGGGCGCTCGCCTTTTATGCAGAGCTTCCGGCCTTTCTGATCCTGGGTCTGGTCTGCGGCCTCATTGCCGCGGCGCTCATGCTCGCAATCTTCTGGGGGGAGGACATCGCCGAGCATCTGCACCGGAAGTTCCGCATCCCGCGCTGGGTCAGACCGGTGATCGCAGGGTTGATGCTGGGGGTGCTGGCGATTGGCTATCCGCATATCATCGGCGTCGGGCACAAAACCACCAGCGCGGCGTTGACAGGTCAGTTGATGTTCCACGAAGCGGTTGTTTTCGCCATCCTGAAAGGGGTCGCGGCGGCGATCACCATTGCCGGCAGGATGGGGGGCGGCATATTCTCGCCCTCGCTGATGCTGGGGGCGCTGTCCGGCCTGGCCTTCGGCCTGATCGCAACCAACATATTTCCCGAGGTTTCAAGGTCCGAGGCGCTCTATGCGCTGGCCGGGATGGGCGCGGTTTCCGCTGCTGTTCTTGGCGCGCCTGTCTCGACGACGCTGATCGTGTTCGAACTGACCGGGGATTGGCAGACCGGGCTTGCGGTGATGGTTTCGGTATCGCTGTCCACCGCATTGGCCAGCCGTCTGGTGAATCGCTCGTTCTTTCTGACGCAACTGGAGCGGCGCAAGCTGCATGTCGCCGCAGGCCCGCAGGCTTATTTGCTGTCGGCGGTAAACGCTGCGCGGATCATGCGTCCGGTCGGGGCCGATGGCGCCCCCGATGGCGCCCGATGCCGGGCGATGATCGAAGACGGGTGCTATGTGGATGCCGACGCCGGTCTGGAAACCGCCATGCCGATCTTTGAAAGCACGGGCGCTGCGTTTCTTCCGGTTGTCGCACTGTCGGACGACGGCGCCGCGCCCCGGCTGATGGGCGTCATGTTTCACGTCGATGCGCTTCGCGCCTACAGCCGGGCGCTGGCCGAGACCGCAGCGGAAGAACATTCCTAGCCCGCGACCGGTCAGAGCGGCGAACAGGCGGCCTCCAGCCAATTGCGGCAATCTTTGCCGACGCGGCCCCGCAATTGTTCCAGCGTTCGCGAATGATATGCGTTCAACCAGTCACGCTCTGCAAGGGCAAGCATGTCCGTGATCAGGCGGCGATCGACGGGCACATGGGTCAGCGTGCGAAACCGATACATCTCTCGCCGGTCGCCGTCAGCTCTGTCGGGCGCGGGTTCCACAACGACCAGGTTCTCGATGCGAATGCCGAACGCCCCTTCGCGATAATAGCCTGGCTCGTTCGACAGAATCATGCCCGGCTCCAGCGGAACGTGCGAAGTGCGCGAAAGCCGGGCCGGGCCTTCATGAACGCTCAGATAAGCGCCCACACCGTGACCCGTCCCATGATCATAGTCCTGACCCGCCAGCCACAGCGGCGCGCGCGCCAGCGCATCCAGATCGCGCCCGGCCAGCCCTTTCGGCCAGCGCGCGCGCGACAGTGCAACCATGCCCTGCAACACGCGGGTAAAGCAGGTTTTTTCCTCATCCCCGACCTCGCCAACCGCAACCGTGCGGGTAATATCCGTGGTGCCGTCAGGATACTGACCGCCGCTGTCGATCAGCAGCAGTTCGCCCGGCAGGATCGTGCGATTGCCGGCTTCGGTCACGCGGTAATGCACGATGGCGCCGTTCGGTCCCGCGCCGCAGATCGTGTCAAAGCTGATGTCGCGAAGCGCGCCGGTCGCGCGGCGGAACTCTTCCAGTTTCCTGACAACGTCGATTTCCGTCAGGGTTGCGCCGGGAAGGGCGTGATCCAGCCAGCACAGAAATTCCGCCATTGCCGCGCCGTCGCGCAGATGCGCCTCGACCGCGCCCGCAATCTCGGCCGGGTTCTTGCGCGCCTTCGGAAGAATGCAGGGATCGGCCCCGTACACGGGCGTCGCGGTTTCTTCAAGTATCCGAACCACCTGCACCGGGACACTTGCCTTGTCCACCAGTATGTTGCCGCGCAATTCCGACAATCGGGGCTCAAATCGTGGCGGGGCGTGAATGGAAACCGCATCGCCCAGATGTCTGCGCAACTCCGCGTTCAGCTTTTGCTCTGCGACAAACAGTTCAACGCTCGAGTCGTCGTGCAGAATGGCAAAGGCATGGGCGACCGGCGTGTGGGGAATGTCGCCGCCGCGAATGTTCAGAAGCCAGGCAATGCTGTCCGGCAATGTCAGCGCCGCCGCACTCTGCCCGGCCTTTTTCATCGTTTCAGACAGCCGCTTTCGCTTGCTTTCGTGGCTCTCCCCCGCAAGTTCGTCCGGGTAGGGAGTGATCGGGCCGACGGGTGGTTCCGGTTGATCATGCCAGATGCGATCAACCGGATTTTCGACGCTTTGCAGCGAAATGCCGGTGCCCGAGAGCGCCTCGCGAAGCGAACGGATGTCCTGACAGCCGTGCAGCCAGGGGTCAAAGCCAACCTTTGCCCCATCCGCCAGACGCGCTGCCAGCCAATCGCCCAGCCCTGTCTGTGGCCAATGCACGGGTGTGAAATGCCGCAGGTCGATCTGATCCTTCACCTGAACCCGATAGCGCGCGTCAGTGAAAACAGCGGCTTCGTTGGGCAGAACGGCGCAGAACCCCGCCGACCCGGTGAACCCGGTCAGCCAGCCCAGCCGTTCATCCCGCGCCGCGACATATTCCCCCTGATGGGTGTCAGAGCGCGGAATCAGGAAACATGACAAACCTTGCCGCGCCATTTCCTCGCGCAGTTGCGCCAGACGCGCAGGCCCCGCCTGCGGGTCGGAGCGGGTGCTGAAACTCTGAAACATCGCACAGTCCTGCCTAGCCCGCCCTGCGAGCGCCCATGATCCGGGTCCGCGCCCTTGGGTCGCTGTCAAAGAGCGCCGCCAACTGTTCGGTCATCGCGCCTGCAAGCTGTTCCACATCGGTGATGGTGACAGCGCGATCATAATAGCGCGTCACGTCGTGGCCAATGCCAATCGCCAAAAGCTCCACCAGCTTGCGCCGTTCCGCCATCGCGATAACGTCGCGCAGGTGTTTTTCCAGATAATTCGCGGGGTTGAGGGACAATGTTGAGTCATCGACAGGGGCACCATCCGATATGACCATCAGGATCTTTCGCGCCTCGGGCCGGGCGATCATCCGGCGATGCGCCCATTCAAGCGCCTCGCCGTCGATGTTTTCCTTCAGCAGCCCTTCCTTCATCATCAGGCCCAGATTGGGGCGCACCCGCCGCCAGGGGGCATCGGCGGATTTATAGACGATGTGGCGCAGATCGTTCAGACGGCCCGGCTGCGCTGCCCGGCCTTCGCCAAGCCATTTTTCACGGGCCTGCCCGCCTTTCCAGGCGCGTGTGGTAAAGCCCAGAATCTCGACCTTTACCTGACAGCGCTCCAGCGTGCGGGCAAGGACATCCGCACAGATTGCGGCAATGGAAATCGGGCGTCCGCGCATGGAACCGGAATTGTCCAGAAGCAGCGTCACCACAGTGTCCCTGAATTCCGTATCCCGCTCCATCTTGAAGCTGAGGGGGGTGGTCGGGTTCGCAACCACGCGGGCGAGGCGTCCGGCGTCAAGCGTCCCTTCTTCCAGATCGAACTCCCAACTGCGATTCTGCCGGGCCTGCAAGCGCCGTTGCAGTTTGTTGGCCAATCGGCCGACCGCGCCTTTCAGGGGTTCCAACTGCTGATCGAGATAGGCGCGCAGGCGCTCCAGCTCGGCCAGTTCCGCCAGATCCTCTGCCTTTGTTTCTTCATCAAATTCAGCGGTATAGACGGCATAGTTCGGGTCAGCCTCGGACGCCGGGGCAGGGGGCGGGGCCTCCATCGGCGCATCGCCTTCGGGCAGTTCGGTTTCCTCGCCCTGTTCCTGATCGGCCATATCGTCCGACGAGATTCTGGCTTGGCTGGAATCCTGCTGTTCGTCCCGGGATTGCTCCGGCGTTGCCTCGGCATCCTCGTCATTGTCATCCTCACCGGTGCTGTCGGGGTTTTCCTCTTCCCCGGCCTCTTCCGCCGCATCATCTGCGTCTTCGTCTTCCTGATCCGGGTCGTCGCCCAGTTGATCGCCATAACCCAGATCGTCGATCATCCGGCGAGAGAACCTGGCACAGGCGACCTGATCCGAAAGGACTTCGGAAATGTTCTGCATTGTGGCGCCGGCACGGGTTTCGATGAATTCGCGCCAGAGTCCGGCAACATTGCCGGCAGCGGGGGGCAGGTCGCGACCGGTGGCGATCCGGCGCAGGAGGTAGCCCGCGGCAATCGCCAGAGGTGCCTGATTTCTGTCGGTTATCTGATCATGGCCGCGCTGCGTTGCGTCATGTTCCAGCTTCACGTCGATGTTGGACAGGGCGCCGGGCATGGCGCGCGCGCCCACCGCCTCGCACCTTGCTTCCTCCATCGCTTCATAGAGGTCCTTCGCCATCTGGCCCTGGGGCAGGTATTTGTCATGCGTTGCCGAATCGTGATGTTTGTGGCGCATGGCGAGGGCATCGGCGGTGCCGCGCGCCAGCCTGACCTCTTGCCGCGTCATGCGGCGCGTCACCTGTGGCAGGCGCACGGAATCCGCCGTCATGCCCGGCGGATCAACCGTGAAAGCGACGCCAAGTTCCGGGTTGCCCGCCAGCGTCCTTGTCGCCTCTGCCAGCGCCTTCTTGAACGGATCGGCGGGGTTGTCGGACCTAGACATCGGTTCCCCCTGAACCACTCTCTGAACCACCCCCGAAACCGGCGTCGTCATTACGTCGGCATCGGGTCCGCATGGCGTATGTGCAGCATGTGGCGGCCATCGCCCGTCATCACCCCAAGCTTGCGCTCACCGCGCTTTCCGGCAGTTCCTCGTCAAAGCAGCGCTGATAGAATTCGGCAACGGTCCGGCGTTCCAGTTCGTCGCATTTGTTCAGGAAGCTCAGGCGGAAGGCATAGCCCACCGACCGGAAGATATGCGTGTTCTGCGCCCAGTTGATTACCGTGCGCGGACTCATCACCGTGGAGAGGTTGCCGTTCATGAAGGCGGTGCGGGTAAGATCGGCGACAGTCACCATCCGGCTGATGGTTTGCCGGCCCTGTTCGGTGTTGAAAAGCGGGTTTTTCGCCAGCACGATGTTGGTTTCGGCGTCATGGCTGAGATAGTTCAGCGTGGCGACCAGCGACCAGCGATCCATCTGCGCCTGATTGATCTGCTGGACACCGTGATACAGGCCGGTGGTATCGCCCAGACCGACGGTGTTCGATGTCGAGAACAGACGGAAAGACGGGTGCGGGGTGACGATCTCGTTCTGATCCAGCAGCGTCAGCTTGCCGTCATGTTCCAGCACCCGTTGAATCACGAACATCACGTCAGGACGGCCGGCGTCGTATTCGTCAAAGACAATGGCGACCGGGTTGCGCAGGGCCCAGGGCAGGATGCCTTCGTGGAACTCCGTCACCTGCTTGCCGTCGCGCAGCTTGATGGCGTCCTTGCCGATCAGGTCGATCCGGCTGATATGGCTGTCGAGGTTCACCCGCACCGCAGGCCAGTTCAGGCGCGCGGCGACCTGTTCGATATGGGTGGATTTCCCGGTGCCGTGATAGCCCTGGATCATCACCCGGCGGTTGTGGGCAAAGCCTGCGAGGATCGCCAGCGTCGTGTCCGGGTCGAATTTATAGGTCAGGTCCGGTTCCGGCACGCGGTCGGTGCGTTCGGCGAAGCCCCTGACAACCATGTCGGTGTCGATCCCGAACATGTCCCGGACCGGGATTTCCTCGGTCGGTCTGGCTGTCGTGTCCTTCGTGCCGTCCGCCATGATGTCATCCGTAGCTGATAGATACGGCGATGCGCCCGCCGTGGTTGTTCAACGCCGCAGTGGTGCAATATTCTCGGGTCCGGCGCAAGGGGCAGAGATGCCCGGTTCAGCCATTGCCGGTATCCGCACCAGAGGGCGGGGGCGAATCGGTCGGGCATTCCCGGCGTTGCGGGGGGCACCCGGTCATGGCAGGGCCGTATGACACGCCGTGCGATGTCGATTGCCGCCAGTTGCCTTTTTTCTCCCGCACGGGGTTGGCACGCTGACCACCCGGCCCTATATCCGGGGCGTGGGCGCAGTGGACCAACTTTACAGAAAGGCGCTGCTTTGGGTGAAATAGGGTTTCTGGCACCCCAGTGGGGGATCCAGCACGGCCTGCCGCTGATGGGTGTGGTGGCCGCGCTCTTTGTGGGTCTCGTCTGCACCGTTGTGTGTGTGGTGAGGGGGACGCGCTGGGTGGTTCGCCGCTTTTTTTAAGCTCCACGACCGTTACTGACTAGGGCCTGTTGAGATTCGGGATTTTCATTTGCGCTGACATCTGATTCATTCTTTCCAAAAGGGAGAATGAAATGTTGAGCGAGCGTTTTGTTATCAATGACGCGCAATGGGCTTTGATGGAACCGCATTGTTTTGGCAAGAAACGCGATCCCGGTCGCACTGGCGGTGACAGCCGTCTTTTTCTGGCAAGCCGTATTGTGGATTGCTCGAACCGGGGCGCCTTGGCGTGATCTTCCATCCGGCTTTGGCAATTGGAACACCGTTTACAAACGTTTCCGCCATTGGGTAAGAGCCGATGTTTTCAAACGGATATTTGACGCTGTCTCAAATGACCCTGACATGGAGTATGTCATGATTGACGGCACAATCGTGAAGGTCCACCGCCACGGGCAGGGCGCAAAAGGGGGGCTCAAAGCCAGGCTACAGGGCGCTCTCACAGTACTCTTTTTCTGGAATTACCACCAAAATCCTGGCTCTGACAGATGCGCCTGGCAATCTTGTCTCCTTCCGCCTGATGCCTGGGCAAGCCCACGATTTGAGCGAAACATCCGAGTTGATCGAGGGTGTTTCGTGCGAGATGCTCCTCGCGGATCGGGCGTTTGATGCCGACTGGTTGCGCGAAAATCTGGACAAGTCGGGGATTGTGCCAGTCATTCCGCCCGGATCGAACCGGAAGTTTCCGCCGGAATTTGACAAACACTGCTACAAATGGCGACACCTGATCGAAAATTACTTCCGGAAACTCAAGGAATTCAAGCGTATTGCGTTGCGGGCCTGCAAAACAGATCAGAGCTTCTCCTCCATGATCTATCTGGCCGCGGCTATCATCAACTCACGGTGAATCTCAACAGGCCCTAGTCCCCCGGAATTGTAATTTGTATGATTGACTGAGCGGGAATTGAGGAGGATGTTGCGATGGTGGGACGTTTGGCGGATGCAGTGGTTTTGAGCGAAGATGAGCGCCGTTTTCTCGAGGGTCAGGTTCGGCGTCACAAAGCGGCACGTTCGCTGTCGGACCGATGCCGGATGATCCTGCTGTGCGCCGATGGATTGGCGAGCAAGGAAGTGGCGGCCCGGCTTGGGGTGCATGAACACACAGTCGGCAAATGGCGCAGACGTTTTGTGCGATGCCGGATTGAAGGTCTCACCGACGAATACCGCTCCGGTCGCCCGCGCACCGTGTCGGACGATCAGGTGGCTGCGGTGATTGAGCGCACGCTGAACACGACCCCGAGGGATGCGACCCATTGGTCGCTCCGAAGCATGGCTGCGGCGACGGGACTGTCGCACACCACCATCCGGCGGATTTGGAACGGGTTCGGCCTGCAACCGCACCGAAGCGAGACATTCAAGCTCTCAACCGACCCGCTGTTCGTGGACAAGGTGCACGATATCGTCGGGCTGTACCTGTCACCGCCGAACAGGGCTATCGTGTTGTGTGTTGACGAGAAATCGCAAATCCAGGCGCTGGATCGCGAACAGCCTGTGCTGCCAATGGCGCCCGGCGTGGCCGAGCGGCGCACCCACACCTACATCCGACACGGCACGACGTCGCTTTTTGCAGCACTGGATATCGCCACCGGCGCCGTGATCGGCAAATGCTACAAGCGGCACCGCGCCACCGAGTTCCTCGACTTCCTCAAACAGATCGACCGGCAGATGCCGGACGGGCCGGAGGTGCATATCGTCATGGACAATTACGCCACCCACAAAACCCCGAAGATCAAGGCCTGGCTGGCACGCCGCCCGCATTGGCATGTCCACTTCACACCGACCTCGGCCAGTTGGATCAATCAGGTGGAGCGTTGGTTTGCTGAACTGACGCGCAAGCAACTGCAGCGCGGCGTCCATCGTTCAACGGCGGAACTGGAAGCCGATATCGCTGCATTTATCGAGGCCCATAACGAAAACCCCAAACCCTACAAATGGGTCAAACCCGCCGACCATATCCTCGCCTCCGTCAAGCGGTTCTGCCAACGCGCCCAACAAAACTCATGTGCCGAACTTTAGATGCAGGTGACTAGGGTCAGGCCTCATTGATTGATGCAGAAGATGACAACGGCGGCGATGCAGATTGCAGAGAAGAAGGCGTGTGCGCAGCGGTCATAACGGGTTGCAATCCTGCGCCAGTCCTTGAGGCTGGCGAAGAGGCTCTCAATCTTGTGGCGTTGTTGGTATGATGTTTTACAATAGGTTGCCGGATGCCTGCGCCTTGCGCGGGGTGGAATGCAGGGCGTGATCCCCCGCGCGCCGAGGGCTTCGCGATACCCGTCACTGTCGTCGCCCCTGTCGCCGATCAACTCCGCAGCGGGTGGCAGATCAGGCAACAGGGCCGCAGCCCCTTTGTGGTCATTTTGCTGCCCTTCGGTCAGGAGCAGGCGCACAGGCCACCCCCGACCATCGCAAACCGCGTGCAGTTTCGAGTTCAACCCGCCTTTTGTCCCCCCGATAGCGCGGGGAACATCCCCCCTTGAGCAGGCTGGAGGCCGTCCCATGGGCTTTGAGGTGCGTTGCATCGATCATCAGACGCCCAGGCGGTTCGCCTTCGGCAGCCAACGCGATGAATATCCGCTCGAACACGCCCATGCGAGACCAGCGTATGAACCGGTTATACAAGGTTTTATGCGGCCCATACACATCCGGGGCATCGCACCAGCGGAGCCCGTTTCGGATCACATGAATGATCCCGCTGACGACCCTGCGGTCATCAACCCGCGGCACCCCGTGTGACAATGGAAAGAACCCGCTTATCCGAGACAACTGATCTTCGCTGAGCCAAAACTGATCAGACACACTGCCCTCCTAATTGTCCAAGGCAGGGATGTCAGAATAATCAGATCAGGGCAAGAAATTAACAGGGCCTGACCCTAGGGCCTGTTGAGATTCAGGGTTTTCATTTTAGCTGACATCTGATTCATTCTTTCCAAAAGGGAGAATGAAATGTTGAGCGAGCGTTTTGTTATCAATGACGCGCAATGGGCTTTGATGGAACCGCATTGTTTTGGCAAGAAACGCGATCCCGGTCGCACTGGCGGTGACAGCCGTCTTTTTCTGGCAAGCCGTATTGTGGATTGCTCGAACCGGGGCGCCCTGGCGTGATCTTCCATCCGGCTTTGGCAATTGGAACACCGTTTACAAACGTTTCCGCCATTGGGTAAGAGCCGATGTTTTCAAACGGATATTTGACGCTGTCTCAAATGACCCTGACATGGAGTATGTCATGATTGACGGCACAATCGTGAAGGTCCACCGCCACGGGCAGGGCGCAAAAGGGGGGCTCAAAGCCAGGCTACAGGGCGCTCTCACAGTACTCTTTTTCTGGAATTACCACCAGAATCCTGGCTCTGACAGATGCGCTTGGCAATCTTGTCTCCTTCCGCCTGATGCCTGGGCAAGCCCACGATTTGAGCGAAACATCGTGAGCGTCCGTTGAAGCCGACCTAACGCGGGGGCGGAGGAGCCGATAGTGTCCACCATCGATAGTGGACACCATGAGGCACTCTATGGCTGGCAGGCGCAAGAAGCGAATTTGGTGGGACGACGAGAAGCGTTCGATCTGCCTGCAGACTGCCGCGCCGGGTGTTTCTGTGGCTCAGGTTGCGCGGCGCTACGCGATGAACGCCAATCTGATCTTCAAATGGCTGAAGGACCCGCGTTTTGCGCCGGATTTCACCGAGGTCGTAGCTGGATCTGTGTTTCTGCCGGTTGAGATTTCTCCGGCTGCTTCACATCCGGAACCGGCGCAGCCATCCGGTCCCGTCGCCTTCGGTGGCCGTATCGAGATTGAGTTGGCTGGCGGTCACCGGATCAGCGCCGGGGGTGGGTTCGATCCTGATGTGCTGGCGCGGCTGCTGAAGGGGCTGATGTCTTGATCCCGGTGCCGAGCAACACGCGGGTGTGGCTGTCGGCGGGTGTCACGGACATGCGGCGAGGGTTCAATACGCTGGCGGCCCAGGCCGAGAAGGTTTTGGCCGAAGACCCGTATTCCGGCCACCTGTTCGTGTTCCGGGGTCGGCGCGGCGATCTGTTGAAGATCATCTGGTGGGATTGCCAGGGCGCGTGCCTGTTTTCGAAGCGGTTGGAGAAAGGGCGGTTTGTCTGGCCCGCTGCAAAGGACGGCAAGATCAGCGTCACACCCGCGCAGCTCTCAATGCTGTTGGAGGGGATTGACTGGCGGATGCCCCGTAAAACCTGGAGACCGTTGAGCGTAGGACAGGTCAATAAATACGAGGCTTTGCGCGCTTTCGGGGTTCACCCCGGAATGCTGATCTGGTATAGGATCGGCGATGCTGAAGGACCTCGACATAGCCCCGGATGATCCTGCGGAACTGCGGGCAGTGAACCGGCTTCTGGCCGATGAAGTCAAGGCGCTGACCCTGAAGGTGGAACAACTCCAACACCAACTGGCGGGGCATGACCGGCACCGGTTTGGATCGAAATCGGAAAGCCTCTACCAGCTCAATCTGGTCTTCCAGGAAGATGAGGCGATTGCCGAAGCCGCTGGAGAACAGGCGGCGCCTGCTCCAACGCCTGAAACGGACAAACCGGCCCGCCGGCACAGCCGCAAGCCCTTGCCCGATCATCTGGACCGGCACGAAGAGGTCTTGTCGCCGGGCGAGGACTGCCGACGTTGCGGTGGGGCGTTGAAGAGGCTCGGTGAGGACGTGACCGAGGAGTTGGAATACAAACCGGGGCGTTTTGTCGTGAACCGGATCGTGCGTCCGCGTATGGCCTGTTCCTGTTGCGAGGCCATTGTCCAATCGCCGCTGCCATCGCGCCCGATCGAACGTGGCCGCCCGGGACCGGGGCTGCTGGCGCACGTGTTGGTCAGCAAATACGCGGACCACCTGCCGCTCTACCGTCAGTCGCAAATATACGCCCGTGAAGGCGTCGATCTTAATCGATCAACTCTGACCAATTGGGTTGGCGGCTCCACCGCGCTTCTGGAACCTCTGGCTGACACCATTGGCCGAATGGTCCGCCGAGGCGCGGCCACCTTCGCTGATGATACGCCTGTTAAAATGCAGGCCCCCGGCAACAAGAAGACCAGGACTGTAGCGCGACAATCAAGATGAGAAGTGCGCGTCAATCAGGATGAGAATCCTTGGTCGCGACGTTTGGGACGATGCCGGGCTTTTGTGCCGCGATCAAGGGGTTTGTTTTTTGATTGTCGCGGAGCGTCAATCAGCTTTGGTGTTTTCCGGTGTGGCTTTTTGTGCAGGCCTTCCCGGCCCCTTTGCCTTTTGTGCTGCTCTTCGCCGGTAGCTTTCGACATTCATCTCGAAGATGGTTGCGTGGTGCACGAGCCTGTCGACGGCGGCCAATGTCATGGCCGGGTCTGGAAAAATCGCATTCCACTCCCCGAAGGGCTGGTTGGCCGTGATCAACATTGAGCGGCGTTCATATCTCGCGCTGATGAGTTCGAAGAGCACACTGGTTTCAGCCTGATCCTTGGTGACGTAGGTGATGTCATCGAGGATCAGCAGATGGAATTTGTCGAGCTTTGCAATGGCACTTTCGAGGACGAGATCGCGGCGGGCCTGTTGGAGTTTCTGGACCAGATCGGTGGTGCGGCTGAATAGGACGCGGTAGCCTTGCTCGACAAGGGCGAGCCCGATGGCTGAGCCGAGATGTGATTTGCCCACACCTGGCGGCCCAAACAGCAGGATGTTGCCGCCCTTTCCGATCCAGCTGTCGCCAGCGGTGATCGCACTGACATGGGCCTTGGACAGCATGGGGACGGCTGTGAAGTCGAAGGTGTCGATCGTTTTTCCGGGCAACAGGCGTGCCTGTGCGAGATGTCGCTCGATACGACGGCGATCTCGTTCAGCCAGTTCATGCTCCACCAGGGTGCTGAGCATCCGAGCGGCGGGCCAGCCTTCCTTGTCGGCTTGTTCCGCAAAGCGCGGCCATAGCGCCTTGATGGCTGGCAAGCGCAATTCGGTCAGAGCCAAGGTTAGGCGGGCGGTATCGGTCTGGGGCGATGTCATGCTGTCACCTCCTGAGCGGATGGCGTACCGCCGACCAACTGGTCGTAAGATGACAGGTCGGCCAGTTGCACCGCGACTTGGGGGAGTGCGTCTTGTGATGGGCTAAACACTGCGCGTAGGGCCGCCATGTCAGGCGGGCGCTTCTGGCGAAGGTCCTCCTCAAGCTGCGCTGCCAATTCAGCCTCGCAGCCCCGCTCGTGTGCCAGCGCCAGAAGATCGACAACCATGCGACACGCCGCCTTCTCACTGGTCTGCTCCAGCAGGAATGCGAACATGTTACGGAACGCCCGGCGCGGGAATAGCTGATCCCGATAGACCAGCCCCATCAGCGCCATGGGCTTTTTGCGCAAGGAGTGGATGACGTGGTGGTAATTGACCACGTGCCCATGGCTCCCGGTGCTCGAGGCTCGTCCGCGTGTCAGCGTTAGCAGGGCAGAGCTTCCCAGGAACAGCTCCAACCGATCATCGTAGAGCCGAACCCGCAGCTGATGCCCGATCAACCGGGATGGCACGGTGTAGAACACCTTGCGCAAGGTGAAGCCCCCGGAGGAAGTGACGCGCAACGTGATCTCCTCGTAATCCGTGGTCCGCCGCGTCGGCAAAGGTCTGAGGCTCGCACGTTCCGCATCGATACGCTTGGCATTGCGGGCGTTGATCCGGCCCACGATCTCGTCGATGAAGCGACGATAATCTTGCAAGCTTTCGAAGTCGCGCGACCCACGCATGACCAGCGCGTCCTCAATGGTGCGCTTCAGATGCCCATTGGGGCTCTCGATGGAACCGTTCTCGTGTGCGACGCCCTTGTTGTTGCGCGTCGGCGTCATTCCATAATGGTTGCACAGGGCGTCGAAGCGGTCGGTTAGATCGGCCCGGGATGACTTATCCAGGTTCTTGAAGGCCGCCGACAGGCTGTCAGTTCCATGATTGTGTGGCACGCCGCCGAGCGTCCAGAGGGCGTTCTGCAATCCCTCAGCCAGCGCCACATAGCTTTCGCCGCCCAGCACGACGTGGGCGTGCTGAAACCCGCTATAGGCAAGCCGGAAGTGATACAGTCGATGGCCCAGTGCCTCACCGGCAATGGTCACACCCAACTTGCCCATGGCGGTGAAATCCGACAGGCCCATTTTGCCCGGTGTGTGGGTCTGCCGGAAAATGACGTCCTGTTCAGGGCCGTGTTCCGCATTCCAGGCGCGTATCCGTCGCTCCGGAGTCCGTCGGATGCCCGTACCCAGATCAGAATGCCGACGCAGAAGCTCCTCGTAAACCGCCACAGGTCGGATCCCCGGTGAGGACCGCAGAAGCGGCACGACCTCCGCATCAAAAATGTCCGCCAGCGGGTCCGGACGCCGCCGGCCGCGAGGGGCCTTCTTCTGTGATGGTAAAATTGGGTCAGCTTGCAGCCGATAGCCCGTTGCCTGGCTGATCCCCGCCTTGGCAGCGGCAACGGCAACGGAATGGGTCGATCTGAGCGTCATGAAGAGCCTCATTTGTTGGTCAGTGACATGACAGCCCGGCATGAACGATCCCCTTGCACAGAAAATCATTCCTTATCCGAGCCGGCCACAACCGTCAGGCCCGCCCCAAAAGGGCAAAACGCGTGTGCGGGGCCTCCCCAGTCGGGCTACGCCCTCCCTGCGAGCCCCCGCACACGCGTTCTCATCCTGATTGACGCTGGATTCTCACCTTGTTTGTCGCGCAGCACAGGACCGCCCGTGTCTGGACCTATGTTCGCGATGAACGACCATGGTCTGGATCATCACCGCCCTGCGCGTGGTATCAGTTCACGATTGATCGCAAGGGCGAACATCCCGTCTCACATCTCTCCGGCTACAAAGGCTGGGTCCATGCGGACGGGTATTCCGGCTTCAACGGGGTATTCGGTGAGGACAAGGCCCAGGAGATGGCTTGTTTGGCGCACGTCAGACGCAAGTTTGTAGACATCTTTGCCGCGCAAGGCTCATCGATTGCCGAAGAAGCCCTCCGCCGGACCGCGGAACTCTATGCCGTCGAGAAAGAGGCGCGTGGCAAACCGTCTGAAGAGCGCGTTGCCATCCGTCAGGAAAAGGCAAAACCGATCTTCGATGAACTTGAGACCTGGTTACACGCGCAGTTGCCAAATATATCTGGCAAGTCGCCTCTGGCCCAAGCGATCCGTTATGCCCTTGGTCGTTTGCCAAAGGCACGCGGTTATTTGAACCATGGCTTTCTGGAAGCGGACAACAACATCGCCGAACGCGCCATAAAACCTGTCGCCATAGGTCGCAAAAATTGGATGTTCGCCGGTTCCGAGGGCGGTGGCAAAGCCATGGCCATCGCCTACACCCTGATCGAAACGGCAAAGCTTAATAAAGTCGATCCACAAGCCTGGCTCACATGGGTTCTCGCCCGCATCGCGGATCACAAGATCACTCGGCTGGACGAGCTGATGCCCTGGCGTTACGCTGCATCAGCAGCGTAACCGGGACGACCGGCAGTACGCCAAGGCTCCTTCACCGAACGGTCACGAAACATCCGAGTTGATCGAGGGTGTTTCGTGCGAGATGCTCCTCGCGGACCGGGCGTTTGATGCCGACTGGTTGCGCGAAAATCTGGACAAGTCGGGGATTGTGCCAGTCATTCCGCCCGGATCGAACCGGAAGTTTCCGCCGGAATTTGACAAACACTGCTACAAATGGCGACACCTGATCGAAAATTACTTCCGGAAACTCAAGGAATTCAAGCGTATTGCGTTGCGGGCCTGTAAAACAGATCAGAGCTTCTCCTCCATGATCTATCTGGCCGCGGCTATCATCAACTCACGATGAATCTCAACAGGCCCTAGGAGTGCGAATCGCACGGCGGCAATGTAGATCATCGCGGCGTCGCTTGTGTCGGTCTTGTCATACCGCGTGGCGATGCGCCGGAACTGCTTGAGATCACAAAAGAAATTCTCAACAGGATGACGCCACTCATACATTGTCTTGTCGTAGGTGATGCACTGCTTCCGGTTCGTTTTCGGCGGGATCACAGCCGTTGCCCCCCGGGCCACAAGGTCCGCGCGGATCCAGTCGGCATCAAAGGCCTTGTCGCCAAGCAATGCATCGAAGGCAAGCCCGCTGGTCAATGGCAGAACTCCGACACTGTCATGACGCTGGCCCGGCAGCAACATGATACGTGCCAGGTTGCCCAGCGCATCGGTGAGCACCAGGTTCTTCGTCGTCAAACCGCCGCAAGACCGGCCGATACCTTGATTTTGTGTCCCCCCCCTTGCGCTGGCGCCGTGCTGGTGGACCCGGACAACCGTGCCATCGACGATGGCGTACTCGAAGTCGGGATCGTCAGACAAGTGTTTGAACAGACTCTCGAAAACACCCTTCGCCGTCCACCGGCGGAAACGCCGGAACACCGAGTTCCAGTTTCCGAACCGTGCGCTCAAGTCGCGCCAAGGCGCACCCGTGCGGGCAAGCCACAGCACCGCTTCCAGGAACAGACGATTGTCCTTCCCCGATCGCCCGGGGTCGCCGGGCTTGCCCGGCAGCAGTGGTGCGATCCGTCCCCACTGTCCATCATTCAATACCGCTCGATCCATGGCCAATCTCCGTTGTTTCCTGGCCTTGAAGCAGAACTCAAACGATAAGAAAACTCCTTTCGTGAATATGAATGTCAACAGGCCCTAATCTTTATAGCCTTGACGATGTATTATGCATTACTTGATGACGATACCCCGACTTGGGCAAAAACTACGATTGTCGGAGCGCAGGCCTACTTCGTATGTCCAATAGATGCTATACCTGATTTCCTTCCTGGTGGTTACGTTGACGATCTTGCAGTGCTCGCAGCCGCGTTGAGTATGGTCGCTGCACACATCAAACCTGAACATCGGGAAAAAGCAACCAAATGGCTTGAAACCAATATGGGATAGAGTTCTCAATAGCAAAGGAGTATTGCGGAATGGCTTCGCTCCTTTGCAGTTATGTTCCCCGATGAAGCGACTGATGTCCGGCCTCGCACTCGGCGACATGGACATGCCGCCCCGCGCCGTGAGGCTTTGGTCCGGCAGTTTCACGCAGCGCATCCTTGTCTTGGCGCGGTTTCGGCGATGGTTGCCTTGCATTGCCAAAGGCCACGACGCCAAAGTACCGCCGGTTCCGTTTCAGCCATGTGAGGGCCGCGCCAGCCTTTGAACAGCATCATCGGCGCATCGGCGGCGCGTGGGGCCTTTGCGCTGGCGCTCAGGCGCTCAGACCTTCCGGTTCCGGCAGGCCGTGCGCCCGGCAGCAGGCTGTCACGGTATTGGCCAGCAGGCAGGCAATGGTCATCGGGCCGACGCCGCCCGGAACCGGGGTGATTGCGCCTGCGCGTTCGGATGCGCTCGCAAAATCCACATCGCCCACCAGCACGTTCCTGCCGTCCCGCCCGACCCGGTTGATGCCCACGTCGATCACCGTCGCCCCTTTCCTGATCCACCCGCCCTGTATCATTTCCGGGCGGCCAACGGCGGCGATCACGATGTCGGCGCGGGCGACGACCTCCGGCAGGTTGCCGGTGCGCGAATGCGCGAGCGTCACCGTACAATCGTCGCCCAGCAGAAGCTGCGCCATCGGTTTTCCGACGATGTTCGAGCGGCCAACCACCACCGCATCCATACCGGAGAGAGAGCCGTGACAATCGCGCAGCATCATCAGACAGCCCAGAGGCGTACAGGGCGCCATGGATTTCTGACCGGTCCCCAGAAGGCCCACATTGGAGATGTGAAATCCGTCAACATCCTTTTCCGGCGCAATCGCATTGATCACCAGATTCCCGTTCAGATGTCCGGGCAGCGGCAGTTGCACCAGAATGCCATGCACGGCGGGGTCGTTGTTCAACCGGTCGATCAGCGCCAGCAGATCGGCCTCGGACATGTCCGCGCCGGGCTGGTGCTTGAAAGAATTCATCCCGGCCTCGACCGTCTGCCTGCCCTTGGAACGGACATAGACCTGGCTGGCCGGGTCTTCGCCCATCAGCACCACGGCCAGACCGGGGGTGATGCCGTGTTCTTCCTTCAGCCGCGCCACATGGCGGGCGACCTTTTCGCGCATACCGGCTGCGAACGCCTTTCCGTCGATGATCCGGGCCGTCATCAGATTCTCCTCGTTCATTCGGGTTCGCGGCGGTGGTCGGGGCTCAGCGCCGCTTCTTCCCGGTCAATCGACCAGTTCACCAGCATCCGCCACATCCGTTCGACCATATCCGGATCAAGCCCGGCCTGATCGGCATGTGCGCGGGCATTGCTCACGACTTCCTCGACACGTTCGGGAATGCGGGCGGGCCAGCCGTTTTCGGCCTTCAACTCGCCGGCGCGACCGATATAGGCGGCGCGCTCCGCCAGCAGCGTCACCAGCGCCCGGTCCAGCGCGTCGATGGCTGCCCTGACTTCGGCCATCGACCTGCACTCAGCGGGCGGGCGCATCCGGTCTCTCCGTCTTTCCGGTGGTTCGGAGATCATGCAATACACGCGCCCGGCAATTGGAATGGGTCGGAAATGCGTCAGAACAGACCTTCGATCTGACCGGCTTCGTTCAGGCGGATGGATTCCGCGGCGGGTTTGCGCGGCAAGCCCGGCATGGTCATGATTTCACCGCAGATCGCGACGACGAAACCGGCGCCGGCCGACAGACGCACCTCGCGCACCGGGACCGAATGGCCCACCGGCGCGCCGCGCAGATCAGGGTCGGTCGAAAAGCTGTACTGGGTCTTTGCCATGCAGACCGGCAGATTGCCATAGCCTGCGGCCTCCCATTCGCGCAACTGGTCGCGGATCCTCCTGTCAGCCAGCACTTCGTCGGCGCGATAGATGCGTTTGGCGATGGTTTCGATCTTTTCGAAAAGCGGCAGGTCATCGCGGTAGAGAGGCGCGAATTGCGACACGCCGCTGTCGGCGATTTCCGCCACCCGCCTTGCAAGCTCTTCCGCGCCTTCCGAACCCCTGGCCCAGTGCCGGCACAGAATGGCCTCGGAGCCCTGGGTCTCGACATAATCCCTGACCGCCCGGATCTCGGCATCGGTATCGGTGACGAAATGGTTGATGGCCACAACGACCGGCACGCCGAAACTCTTGATGTTGCCGATATGGCGTCCGAGATTCGCGCAGCCCTCCCTGACCGCATCGACATTCCCGGCGCCCAGGTCCGCCTTTGCGACGCCGCCATTCATCTTCATCGCCCGCACGGTGGCGACCAGCACCACACAATCCGGCGCCAGACCCGCCTTGCGGCACTTGATGTTCATGAACTTCTCGGCGCCCAGATCGGCGCCAAAGCCCGCCTCGGTCACGACATAATCGCATATCTTCAACGCCGTCCCCGTGGCGATAACCGAGTTGCAGCCATGGGCGATGTTGGCGAACGGGCCGCCATGGACAAAGGCCGGGTTGTTCTCCAGTGTCTGCACCAGGTTCGGCTGCATTGCATCCTTCAGCAGCACGGCCATCGCGCCTGCGGCCTTGATGTCGCGGCAATGGACCGGCGACCTGTCGCGGCGATAGGCCACGATGATGTCGCCCAAGCGCTTTTCCAGGTCCCGCAGGTCGGTTGCAAGACACAGGATCGCCATGACTTCCGAGGCCACGGTGATGTCGAACCCGGTTTCGCGCGGAAAGCCGTTGGCGACACCGCCCAGCGAGGCGGTGATCTGACGCAGGGCGCGGTCGTTCATATCGACCACCCGGCGCCACACGACGCGGCGGGTGTCGATTTCCTGCTCATTGCCCCAGTAGATGTGGTTGTCGATCAGCGCCGACAGCAGCGCATGGGCCGAGGTGATGGCATGAAAGTCACCGGTGAAGTGCAGGTTCATGTCCTCCATCGGCACGACCTGAGCGTAACCGCCGCCGGCCGCGCCCCCCTTCATCCCGAAATTCGGGCCAAGCGATGCCTCCCGGATACAGATCATCGCCTTCTTGCCGATCCGGTTCAGGCCATCGCCCAGACCGACGGTGGTGGTGGTTTTCCCTTCGCCCGCCGGGGTCGGGTTGATCGCGGTCACGAGGATCAGCCTGCCGTTCCGGTTGCCCTGAACAGAGTCGATGAAGGACTGCGAAACCTTTGCCTTGTCATGCCCGTAAGGCAGCAGATCGTTGCTGGAAATACCCAGTTTCCCGCCGATTTCCAGAATTGGCAGCTTCTTTGCCTCGCGGGCGATTTCAATATCGGATTTGTAACTCATGATAACCTCTGGATGTTGAACTGCGCCGCGCCGCCGTTTGTCTATCCGTGCGTACAGGCGTTGGCAATCCGTCAAGAGAATGTTTCCGACATTTCCGGCGTCGGCAACGCCGGAAGCGCGGGTTCATGAGGCCGTATCGAAAACCGCCTTGCCGATTCATCAACCGGCAGGGCAGGGAATACGGGCGGTCAGGTCGGTCAGGTCGGCTCCGGCTCCATCACGCCGCCGGATTTCGGCTTTGGCCCGGTCTTCGGAATCGCGGTGACGGACGGGGCGCTTCCTGCATCGGGCGTATCGTCCTTGTCCGGGTCCACATGCGGCGGCTCGCCCTTCATCACGCGCCTGATCTCCTCGCCCGTCAGGGTTTCGTATTCCAGCAGGCCCTGGGCCAGACGCTCCCATTCCCCGGTCCGCTCGGTCAGGATGCGATGGGCGACGCCATAGCCCTGGTCGATGATCCGCTTGACCTCTTTCTCGATCAGTTCCTTGGTCGCGGCAGAGACCGAGAATCCGCCGGTCTGGCCCTGATAGCCCTGATGGGCCTCGGCATAATCTATATTGCCGACCTTTTCGGACATGCCGTAGCGCATGACCATTGCCCGCGCATAGGCAGACGCCTGCTGAATGTCGCTTGCCGGGCCGCTCGACACATTGTCGGAACCGTATTTCAGAATCTCCGCCGCCTTGCCGGCCATGGTCATGGCGATCTTCTGCTCGACCTCATCCTTGAAATGGGTCAACTGATCAATCTCGGGCAGGGACACCACCATGCCCAGCGCCAGTCCGCGCGGGATGATCGTGGCCTTGTAGACCGGATCGCATTTCGGCAGGCTCAGGCCGACGATGGCATGTCCGGCCTCGTGATAGGCGGTCTTTTCCTTCTGCTCCTGCGTCAGCACCATCGAGCGGCGCTCCGCCCCCATCATCACCTTGTCCTTTGCGCTCTCGAAATCTTCCATGGTGACGAAGCGGCGTCCGACGCGGGCCGCCATCAGCGCCGCCTCGTTCACCAGGTTGGCCAGATCGGCGCCCGAGAAGCCCGGCGTGCCGCGCGCGATGATGCGCAGGTCCACGTCGGGGCCAAGCGGGGTCTTGCGGGCATGGACCCCGAGGATTTTCTCGCGGCCCTTGATGTCGGGGTTCGGCACCGTGATCTGACGGTCGAACCGGCCAGGGCGCAACAGCGCCGGGTCAAGCACATCCCGCCGGTTGGTGGCGGCCAGGATGATCACGCCTTCATTGGTCTCGAAGCCGTCCATCTCGACCAGAAGCTGGTTCAGCGTCTGTTCACGTTCATCATTGCCGCCGCCATAGCCCGCACCGCGGTGGCGACCCACGGCGTCGATCTCGTCGATGAAGACGATGCACGGCGCGTTCTTCTTGGCCTGTTCGAACATGTCGCGCACGCGGGAGGCGCCGACGCCGACGAACATTTCCACGAAGTCGGAACCCGAGATGGTGAAGAAGGGCACGCCTGCCTCGCCCGCGATTGCCCGCGCCAACAGCGTCTTGCCCGTGCCCGGAGGCCCCACGAGCAGCGCGCCTTTCGGGATCTTGCCGCCGAGACGAGAGAACTTCTGCGGATCCCGCAGGAACTCCACGATCTCTTCCAGTTCTTCCTTGGCTTCGTCGATACCGGCGACATCGTCAAAGGTCACCTTGCCGGTGCGTTCGGTCAGAAGTTTCGCACGCGACCTGCCAAAGCCCATCGCGCCGCCCTTGCCGCCGCCCTGCATCCGGTTCATGAAATAAACCCAGACCGCGATCAGCAGGATGAAGGGCAGGAAGGTCATGACGATCGAGATGAAGCCGGATTGCTCCTGCTGCCTGGCATCGACCGCCACGTTCTTTCCGATCAGATAGTCGGTCAGATCGGCGTCGCCCGGCTTGATCGTGAAATAGGTCTGCCCGTCGGCACCGCGAAAGCTCACCCGCTCTCCGTCCAGGGTCACGGCGCCGATATTGCCGTCATCCACCTGTGCGATGAAATCGGAATAGCTGACCGCGCGGCTGTTGGCCGAGGCGCCGCCGCCGTTGAACAGGTTGAAAAGCGCCAGAATCAGCAGAAAGAGCACGACCCAGAAGGCGATACTGCGCACGTTGTTACCCAAGGAAATCCTCCCCAAAACCCCGTTGCCGCTGCGCCGGGCACAGAAGCCGCCCGGTTAAAATAGAGGCGCCGCCGGTCATGTTCAATGCGATAAGAGAAAGCTCGCGAAATTGTTCCGGCCCGGTGCAGGGTCAACCGTCCAGCCGTTGGTCAGCCCGGCGAGAGGGGCCGCGACCAGTTCCGCCCCCTTCCAGACCGCGGGCGAGGCGATCAGCGAGGCGCGCGGCATCCCGGCATCCCGCCAGTCCGGGCAGAGCGTCAGCCCCTCCGCCCCCAGTGCGCGGACCGTCAGGCCGGGGGCGTGCGGCCCGGTGAACCGCCAGCGGTCATCCCAGAGGCCGGGGGTCGGACATTCGAGCCCCCCGACCGCGCGGGCTTCGCGGGAAAAGCGGACCGAATCGCGCGAAACCGAAATGCGGCAACCGGACAGCGTGTGCGTGCAATCCCTGAACTGCCCCGAAATCAGCGCCCGGTGAATGTTGCCGATGGACCGCGCGCGCGGGGGATATTCCGCCCCGGTTATCCAGCGAACAGCACCCGAGATCAGCCGACGCCCAACGTCCACCGGCAAACCGGCGAGATGTTGCCTCGGACAAAGCAGATCGCCGCCGGCCTCGTGAACATGCTCTTTCGCGAAGTCCGCGCAGATTTCATCGAATGCCTGTTTGGCAGAGAGCAAATGCCGGGCGGCGACGGCCAGTGATTTTTCCGAAATTCCAAGCGGTTCCAGCACTGCCAGCGCCTTGCGGGCTTTCACCCGGTCAAATCTTTCATCTTCGTTCGACGGATCGTCGATCCAGTCGATATGATTTTGCCGCAGGTAAATCCTCAGATCCTCGCGGGATTGCCCGATCAGCGGACGCCACCAGTGTGTTCCCCGTGCGGCCCAGCTTTCCTGCATCGACGCCAGACCATCCACTCCGGCCCCGCGCGCCAGCCGCATCAGAAAGGTCTCGGCCTGATCGTTCGCGGTGTGGCCCAGCGCCACATGGCTTACCCGCTGCCGCCCCGCCCACCCGGCAATCAGGGCATAGCGGGCGCGCCGCGCGCGATCCTGCAAGTTGCCCCTGCCGTCCCAGCCGGTCCATTTCACGGTTTCGTGGGGGATGTTCAGGGATGAACAGAACCCGGCCACGAAGGCCGCTTCGTCTGCTGCTTCCGGGCGCAGGCCATGATCCACCGTCACCGCATGAACCTGCCAGCCGCAATATGGCGCGGCACGGTGCATCAGGTGCAGGGTCGCCATCGAATCACCGCCCCCTGATACCGCAACACCGATTCTGTCCGGTTTGACATCGGGAAACGCGGTATCGGCACGATGCCTTGAAAACGCATCGGCGTCTTTCAGAAGCGGTAATCCGTCATTCACAGACAGCCCCCAGCTCCAGCTTCGCGGCGCGGGCTTCCAGTTCCGCCTCCGATCCCGGAAAGCGCACACCGACCTGATCGAACATCTGGCAGGCATCCGGGGTCTGGCCCAGCGCCGCCAGTGTGGCGCCCACCCTGTAGAGCGCATCGGGCGCCCTCGGCCCTTTCGGCGCGGTCGAGAAACTGTCGAGATAGGCGCGCGCGGCGGGCTGTATCCGGCCAAGCCGTTCCAGCGCATCGCCGCGCATGAAATGCGCCTCGGCGCTCAGCGGGCCGCCGGGATAGGTCCGGGTGAAGTCGGCGAACTGCTCTGCCGCTGCTTCCAGTTCGCCCTCTTCCAGCGCTGCGGCGGCGCGGTTGAAATCGGCCTGCTCACCCACGGCCAGTTCCCCAGCGCCCGCAAGGGGCGGATCGACCGTCGCCACGGTCTCCACCTCGACCCCGCCCAGCGTGGTGCCGTGCGACAGATCGGCAATGTCGCACCCGGCTTCCAGTTCACACAGGCGAAACTCCAGATCGCCGATCCGGTTGCCGCCGCGCGTGGCGATCCGGTTGACCTTGAACTCGATCTCTTCGGTTTTGGCGGTCAGGCGCTGCAATTCCCGTTCGATCGCGTCAACCCGCTCCAGCGGGGTCGAACCGCCCCCCGCCAGGGACGGGGCGCCGGTTGTCGAGAGCTCCCGCTTCAGGCGCTGCACCTCTACATGGAGCACCGACAATTCCTGCCGGATGTCGGCAAGCGTCTGTTCACGGTTCTGCGCCATGGCCGCCGGGGTCGCCAGCACTGCCAGCGCAAATGTCAGCAAAAGCGCAATGGAACGGAACATCGGCGCCTCCGTCAGCTTGTGGGAACGCCCGCCGCCAGGACCGAGACCGCCCGGCGGTTCCGGCGATAGCAACTCTCGTCCGAACAGATCGCGATCGGACGTTCCTTGCCATAGGATACGGTGCTCAGACGGTCCGCCCTCACACCCCGGGAGATCAGGTATTCCTGCGCCGCGTTGGCGCGCCGCGCCCCCAGCGCCAGATTGTATTCGCGGGTGCCCTGCTCATCGGCGTGGCCCTCTATACGGACGGTGTATTCCGGGTTCGCGTTCAGCCAGGCCACCTGCCCGTCCAGGACCGGGCGGGCCGCGTCATCCAGCGTGCTCTGATCCACGGCGAACAGCACCCGGTCCCCGACAGTCTGATTGAAATACGCGATGCTGGCGGGATCGGACGGGTCGCCATGGGGCGCGTTGCCCGCGCCTGCGCCACTTCCCGCCTCGCCGCCCAACCGCGCCGGGTCCGTACAGGCCGCAAGGCCCAGTGCTGCGACCAGCATGGCCGCTTTTGCCAGATGTCTCATGAGTAAGCCTTTCGTTCATGTCTGCTCGTTGATTGCCATTCTATCACCCAAAACGGTGTTTGGGAACTTAAGGCAGCAAAGGCGACCAGGCCGGGTCCGACGCCGCCCCTCCGGTGTTCACCCGGCGCAGGTTCCGGCCCGATATATCGACGGAATAAAGCGACGGCGCGCCGCCGGAACCCGCAGTTTCCCGCATGAACATGATCACTCGCCCGTTGGGCGCCCATGTCGGCCCCTCGTCAAGGAAGGAGGCGGTCAGCAGGCGCTCCTCACTGCCATCGGTGCGCATGACGCCGATATGGAACCGGCCCGCGTTCTGCTTGGTAAAGGCGATCATGTCGCCGCGCGGGGACCAGACCGGAGTGTTGTAGCGCCCCTCGCCAAAGCTGATTCGCCGCGACTCGCCGCCCCCGGTCGCCATCACATAGAGTTGCGGCGCGCCGGAGCGGTCGGATGCAAACACGATCCGATTGCCGTCGGGCGAGAAGCTGGGCTCGGTCTCGATGGATGGGGCGGACGTCAGGCGCTGCCGCCGGCCGCTGCGCAGGTTCAGAAGATGGATGTCGGTATTGCCGCCCGCACTCAGCGAATAGACCACCGAATCGCCATCCGGGCTGAAGCGCGGGGCAAAGGTCATGATACCTTCCTGATCGTCCAGCGCCCGGTGCTGCACATTGTCCACATCCAGCAGATAGATGCCGGGCAGGCCGGTTTCATAGGAGGTGTAGAGCACCCGGTCGCCCGTGGGCGAAAAGCGCGGCGCCAGAACGATCGAGGACGCATCGGTCAGATACTGGATGTTCGCCCCGTCATAATCCATGATCGCCAGCCGCTTTCGCCGGTCGTTCTTTGGTCCGGTCTCGGCCACATAGACCACGCGGCTGTCGAAATAGGGGCCTTCGCCGGTGATCTGCGAATAGACCGCGTCCGACACCCTGTGCGCCAGCCGCCGCCAGTTGCCGACGGACCCGCCCAGTTGCAGCCCTTCGCCCATTTCCTGCCCGGCAAAGACATCGAACAGGCGGAATTTCACCGCCACCCGCCCGGATGAACCGACACTGACCGCCCCGGTGATCAGCGCCTGCGCATTGATCGCGCGCCAGTCGGCATATTCGATCCGGGCATCGAAATTGCCGATCCCGCCAATGAAGGCGTCGCTGCCGATCTGGCGGAAAAGCCCGGTGCCGACCAGATCGTCGGCGATGACCCCGGAAATCTGCTGCGCCATCTGCCCGGCGGCGGCGTTCTCGGCCACCAGGACCGGCAGGGCGAAGGGCAGGGGTTCGATCACCCCTTCGGTGATTTCAATGCGAAGCGGGCCCGGATTGCCCTGGGCCTGAATCGTCGTGGCAAAGGCGCCGGCGATCAGCGCCGCCGCCACAACCGGGGTCAGTCTTGCGAAATATCTCATCTGGTCCTCATATCCTCCGGTCTGAAGATAATTTCAATCTCCCGCCAGTGGTCATATTTCCCGATCGGCAGGTTATAGCCGTCGCCCTGGCAGCGCAGGATGGCGCGGCGGGCGGCCTCGAAAGCGACCTTCACCGCCCGGTCAGGGCCACCCTCGCCCGACAACAGCTTCGGCGGACCGTCCAGCTTGCCATCGCGGCCCATCGTCATGCCAATAATCACCGTCACGTTCGAGGCTTCGGAACCCACATCGACATTCCAGCATCGCTGAACGGCGACGCGCAGCCCCTCGCCTTTCTCCCGCGTCAGCGGCGGGCCGGAGGCCGGGCGCGGCTCTTCCGCGGTTTGGTTGTTGGCCTCTGCCAGCGCCGCGCCGATCACATCGGCCAGAGGATCGGTCTCCGGCGCTGGCGCTGGCTCTCCGGTCTCTGCCACTTGCGGGGCGGGATCGGGATCGACCTGCGGTTCCGGCGGCTGCGGACGGGCCGGTCGGGTTGGCCGGGCAGGCGGGCGCAGGGACGTTTTCGGGGCGTTGTCCTCTGCCTTTTCCGCCTCGGTCACGATCTCGGTCGTCGCGGCTTCCGGCGCGGTTTCTTCCTGCGCTTCCCCGGTCGCGGGCCGGGTTGCATCCGGGCTCAGCGCCGGTTGCGGGGTGTCGGCGATTTCGACATCCGGCTTCGGCAGGGGGGCCGGTTCGGGCGCGACCCGGTCGGCCTGCTGCGGCGCGCCGTCCGACGGCAGTTCCGGCAACAGCGTCGGGGTATCCCCGGCCGGGGCGATCAGCGCCTCGGGCGCTTCTGCGGGCGCGTCCGGTTCCGGCAGGGCGGCGAGGTCTTCGACATCCGGGGCCTCGGCAGGCTCTGCCATATCGGGGATTTCCGGCGCGTCGGTGCGTTCGGGCGCGGCGTCGGCATCGGGGGTGGGGGCGGGGGGTTGCGGCGCCGGGGCCTCTGCCGGTGCTTCTGCCAGTGCCGCAGGGGTGACGACCGCCTCGGAAATCGCCGGGGCGGGCCTTGTGTCCGGCGGGATCAGGGCCGCAAATTCCGCTTCGCTCAGGATCGTCACGTTGGTCGCCACGAACTCCGCCTCCTGCACATGCGTGGACAGGTTCCCGGAGATCAGCCACAGGATCAGGACCAGATGCCCGATGCCGGAGATGATATAGCCGGTGCGCATGGGCCTGCCTCAGCCATCCTGCCCGTCCAGCGTCGGGCCGCCGGTATCCGTCACCAGTCCGATATTGTCGAACCCCGCCGCGTTCAGCGCGCCCATGACCTGCACGACCCGTTCATAGGGAATCGCGCCGTCGGCCCGGATAAAGACCTTGGCGCCCTGACGTTCGCCCGCGATGGCGCGGAGTTTCCCGATCAGATTCCCGCGCGGCGTCTCTGCGGTCTGGATCAGCAACCGGCCATCGGCGGTCAGCGTGATGGTCAGGGGTTCTTCCTGCTCCGCCGGCAGCGCGCCGGCCGAGGTTTCCGGCAGTTCCACCGGTACGCCTGCGGTCAGCAGCGGCGCCGCGACCATGAAGATGATCAGAAGCACCAGCATCACGTCCACAAAAGGGGTTACGTTGATCTCGCTCATCGCCCGATGGCGTTGGCTCCGTCCAGGGCGCCGCCGCCCGCCCCCACCCGTTTTCATTGCCCCCGCGCCCATCTCAGCCATCCAGCTGGCGGGACAGGATGGTCGAGAACTCGTCGGCGAAAGCCTCATGGCCCGCCACCAGCCGGTCGCAGTCGGCCGAGAGCTTGTTGTAGAATATCACCGCCGGGATTGCCGCCAGAAGGCCAAGGCCGGTTGCAAAGAGCGCCTCTGCAATCCCCGGCGCGACGACGGCCAGATTGGTGTTCTGCTGCGCGGCAATCTCCATGAAAGCGTTCATGATGCCCCAGACCGTGCCGAACAGCCCGACAAAGGGCGCGGTGGAGCCGACGGTCGCCAGAAACGGCAGGCCGCTCATCAGCCGTTCGCTTTCCTTGGCGATCACCACGTCCATCGAACGGTCGATCCGCGCCTGTGCTCCGGCGATCAGTTCACCGCCTTCGCGGTGCGAGCGCCGCCATTCCGTCATGCCCGCGGCAAAGACCTTCTGCGACACTCCCAAAGGCGCCTGACCGATCCGGTCATAAAGCTCGTCCAGCGGTTCGCCCGACCAGAAGATACGATCAAACACGCCCGCCCCGGTCCGGGCCGCGCGGTAATTGATCAGTTTCTGCACGATGATCGCCCAGGACCAGAATGAGGCCGCGAGCAGCGTCAGAATCACCAGCTTCACGACCAGCGCCGCCCGTACAAACAGCGCCCACATGGAGAAGTCGATCTCCTGCGCGGCGCCAAGGATTTCGGTTTCCATTTGCCTGCTCGCTGGTTTCGCCGTCTTTTCGCGACCCTTGTCGGGCGCAATCTAACCCGGTTGCAGGGGAAATGCTATCGAATGTGCGCCAATTCGATGCAATTTGCCGATCAGTGCGGAATCAGGCGGATATTTGCCGGAAGCCGCGCCGGTCGTCCCGTCCCGGTCAGCGCCACCAGTGTGACGAGGGCGGAAAACAGGGTTTCGCCAGTGCGCAGGATATTCTGACGCAAGACGATGCGCGCGCCGGTCATCGCCTCGGTCGTGGTTTCGACGGTCAGTTCGTCATCGAATTTCGCGGGGCCGAGGTAATCCGCCTCCACCCGGCGCACGGCAAACACGATGCCCTCGCGCTCTCTCAGCCCGGTCTGGTCAATCCCCAGTGCGCGCACCCATTCCGTCCGGGCGCGTTCGATGAATTTCAGATGGTTGGCGTAATAGACGATCCCGGCCAGATCGGTGTCTTCATGATAGACGCGGATGTGAAAGCGATGGGTCATCGGCCTGCCTGCCCTTTTTTGCAGGGAAACAGGCGCGGCACCCTTTGGCAAGGGTTTCCCGGTCGCATCAACACGGCTGGTGCCGGGCCGTTGCGACCATCTACAGGATAAGCAGAAAGCCCTGCCTATTCACCAGGCTCGGACAGCTAATCCGTGCCGTGTCAGGCTGTTCCATTCGGCAGGCGACCCGACATAGCGAGTTCCTGTAGATTGATCGCAAATTCAAAATGGCATATTAAGCGCGCTTGTTCCAACACATAGTTCCCCATCCTTTTCGATTTCCCGGGCCGCATCGAAGCCGGATTCACAATGGTCACAATGGTCACAATGGATTGCCCGTGCGCCGAGATGGCGCGGCCCCGGACGTTCAGTCGCGCAGCAATTCGTTGATGCCGGTTCTGGAGCGCGTCTTCTGATCCACGCGCTTCACGATCACCGCGCAGTAAAGGCTGACATTGTTCTTCGACGGCATCGAACCGGCCACGACCACCGAATAGGGCGGCACCTCGCCATATGTGACCTCGCCGGTTTCGCGATCAACGATCTTGGTGGAACGGCCGATGAAGACGCCCATGCCCAGCACGGAACCTTCGCGCACGATACAGCCTTCGACAACCTCGGAGCGGGCTCCGATAAAGCAGTTGTCCTCGATGATGGTCGGACCGGCCTGCATCGGCTCCAGCACGCCGCCGATGCCAACACCGCCCGACAGATGCACATTCCTGCCGATCTGCGCGCAGGATCCAACCGTGGCCCATGTATCGACCATCGTGCCTGCATCCACATAGGCCCCGAGATTCACGAACGACGGCATCAGAATCACACCCGGCGCAATATAGGCGGATTTGCGGACCACACAGGTCGGCACCGCACGGAAACCCGCAGCGCGCCATTGGTTGTCGCCCCAGCCGGCAAACTTCGAATCGACCTTGTCCCACCAGCCGCCATTTTGCGGGCCGCCTTCGTGGCGCTCCATGTCGCTGATGCGGAAACCCAGCAGAACCGCCTTTTTGGCCCACTGGTTCACATGCCACTCGCCGCTTTCGCGTTTCTCGGCCACGCGCAGGCTGCCGCTGTCAAGCGCGTTCAGCGTTTCCCCGATGGCTTTGCGGGTTTCTCCGGCGGTGGCGGGGGAAATCGTGTCGCGGATTTCCCAGGCGGATTCGATGACGGCTTCGAGTTGCGCGTTGGACATGAACTTTCCCCGTGAGCGTATAACGTATCTGGCTTCATTGCGTTGAAGCCTATAGACTCGGGAACGCTGCCGCGCAATGCGACGGGAAAATGCGACAGGAACAGGGGAAACGCGACAATGAACCGGAAAAGCCGCCGCCACCCGTTCCGCCATGCGGGCCAGGACATGGAACGGGCAGGGGCGATCCCGGACACGCCGCAAACCCGGTCGCCCGCCTATCGCCTGGCTTTTGCGGATGACGATTTCCTGTGCCGGGCGGAACTGCGCCCCGTGCGTCTGCAACTGGAGCTTCTGAAACCGGAAATGATCCTTGATGAGCGCGGGATCAATTCCACCGTCGTCATGTTCGGCGGGGCGCGCATTCCCGACCCCGCCAAGAGGCAGGACGCCGGTGCCGGGGGGCTTGCGGAACTGGCCGAATTTTATGAGGAAGCCCGCGAATTCGCCCGGCTGATCACCACAATATCCATGGCGTCGGACTGCACCGAGGACGTGATCGTCTCGGGTGGCGGCCCCGGCGTGATGGAGGCCGCAAATCGCGGCGCGGCAGAGGCCGGCGGCTGCTCCATCGGGTTCAGCGTCGTGCTGCCCCATGAACCGGCGCCGAATGACTATGTGACGCCGGAGTTGTGTTTCAACTTTCACTATTTCGCCATCCGGAAGATGCACTTTCTGATGCGCGCCAGGGCGGTTTGCGTCTTTCCCGGTGGTTACGGCACGCTGGACGAGCTTTTTGAAACGCTTACCCTGATCCAGACCGGGCGGATGAAACCCGTGCCCTTCCTGCTTTTTGGCGAGAAATTCTGGCGCTCGGTCATCAACTGGGAAGCCCTCGCCGAAGCCGGCACGATTGATGAGGACGATCTGAAACTCTTCAAATTCGTCGCCACCGCGCAAGAGGCGGTCGAGGCCATCGGGAACTGGTCAGGCTGACCGGCCCCGATGAGCGCCGAATCCGGGCTGCGGCTGAAAAAGGCGGGCGCGGCGCGTTACCGCTTGCATTGCGAAGGGCAGTCGGTATTCGGGCTGTCGCCGTTCCCGTATCGCCCCCGGGAGGAGGAATACCGGATGGGGTTGTTTACCGGATCGGATGTGTCGCCGGCGCAGGCTGCGGTCCGGGTGATCCCGGATGAAGGCTGCACCACAGGCCGCGCCGGGACGACAAGGCCAGGCGTCGGCATGGCGGGCTGGAACGGTTTCGGGGCCGGTGCATTGAACCGCTCCGGGAAGGCATCGTGGCCCGGAACCCCGCGCGCCTTGGCGTGGAATATCCGTCAATCGGCAACTTCAGACCTGACTCATGTGGCATATCCCTTTCCCTGTGGGAATTGACGGCGTTTCAACACCGCCATGATATGCCTCGTGACGGGACGGAACCGATGCAGGCGCAACGGGAAACCCCGACGCAATCGCCGGGGTTTCTGCGGTTTTTCTGCGGGTTTCCCGCGGGTTTTCCGCGGTCTTGCCGGTCAGAAAGGATCAGCCCTCTGCGGCTTCCTGCTGGCTGGTCGTTTCGCCGGTCTCCTGATCGACGCCCTTCATCGACAGGCGCACCTTGCCGCGATCATCAAAGCCCACCAGCTTCACCTTCACGTCCTGACCTTCCTTCAGCACGTCCGACGGATGGTTCAGGCGGTGGTTTCCGATCTGCGAGACATGCACCAGCCCGTCGCGCTTTCCGAAGAAATTCACGAAAGCCCCGAAATCCACGATCTTCACGACCTTGCCGTCGTAAATCCGGCCGACCTCGGGTTCCGCCACGATGGCATGGATCATGTCACGGGCTTTCCTGATCGAATCACCGTTGGGCGATGCGATCTTGATCGTGCCTTCATCGTTTATATCGACCTTGGCGCCCGAGACCTCGACGATTTCGCGGATCACCTTGCCGCCGGAGCCGATGACTTCGCGAATCTTGTCTGTCGGGATCTGCATGGTCTCGATCCGCGGCGCATGGACAGAAAATTCGCCCGCCTCGGAAATCGCCTTCGACATCTCGGCCAGAATGTGCATCCGCCCATCCCTGGCCTGCGCCATCGCCTGTTTCATGATCGCAGGCGTGATACCGGCAACCTTGATGTCCATTTGCAGCGAGGTGATGCCCTTCCCGGTGCCCGCGACCTTGAAGTCCATGTCGCCAAGGTGATCTTCGTCGCCCAGAATGTCGGTCAGAACCGCAAACGAGCCGTCATCCTCCAGGATCAGGCCCATGGCCACACCGGCGACCGGCGCTTTCAGCGGCACCCCCGCATCCATCATCGACAGGGAACCGCCGCAGACCGAGGCCATGGAACTGGAGCCGTTGGATTCGGTGATCTCCGACACCACGCGCACGGTATAGGGAAAGTCGGTCGGAGCCGGCAGAACCGCCTGCAACGCACGCCATGCGAGTTTGCCGTGACCGATCTCGCGGCGGCCCGGAGGCCCCACACGCCCGGCTTCGCCCACCGAATAGGGCGGAAAGTTGTAGTGCAGCAGGAAGTTCGACCGGAAGTTCCCGTGCAGCGCATCGACGATCTGCTCATCATCGCCGGTGCCCAGCGTGGTCACGACCAGACCCTGCGTTTCGCCACGGGTGAAAAGGGCAGAGCCGTGGGTCCGTGGCAACAGGCCGGTTTCGCAGGCAATCGGACGCACGGTGGTGGTGTCGCGGCCATCAATCCGCCTGCCGGTGCTGATCACATCGCCGCGCAGAACCTCCGCTTCGAGCTTTTTCAGCGCCGCTCCCAGATTGGCGTCTTCCTGCTGTTCGGCGCTCAGCGCCCCGGCGATGTCCGCCTTCGCGGCGGCAACGGCGGCGGTGCGTTCCTGCTTGTCGGTGATCGCATAGGCGGCGCGAATCCTGTCCTCGCCGACGGCTTTCACGGCGTCATGCAGTTCGGAATAATCCGGCGGGGCGAACGCGAACGGCTCTTTCGCCGTGTCCTCGGCCAGGTTGACGATCAAGTCGATGACCGGCTGTATCTGCCCGTGCGCAAAGGTGATCGCACCCAGCATTTCATCTTCGGACAGTTCATAGGCTTCCGACTCGACCATCATCACCGCGTCGCGGGTGCCCGCCACGACCAGATCAAGGCGCTGTTCCGGGTTCAGGCGCAGATTGGTCATGTCCTCCACTTCGGGGTTCAGGACATATTCGCCATCCGCAAAGCCCACCCGGCAGCCCGCGATCGGCCCCATGAACGGCGCGCCGGAAAGGGTCAGCGCGGCGGAGGCGGCGATCATCGCCACAATATCCGGGTCATTGACCAGATCGTGCGACAGCACGGTACACATCACCAGAACCTCGTTCCTGAAGCCCTTGGCGAAAAGCGGGCGAAGCGGCCGGTCGATCAGCCGCGCGGTCAGCGTTTCCTTTTCCGTCGGGCGCGCCTCGCGCTTGAAAAAGCCGCCGGGCAGCTTGCCGGCGGCATAATATCTCTCCTGATAATGAACCGTCAGTGGGAAAAAATCCAGCCCCGGTTTCGGTTCCCTGGCGAAGGTTGCATTCGCCATGACGCGGGTCTCGCCCAGCGTCGCGATGACAGAGCCATCGGCCTGACGGGCCATCTTGCCCGTCTCCAGCGTGAGGGTCTCTTCCCCCCACTGCATTGATTTCGTCGTTACGTTAAACATCGGTGTATCCTGGAAGGGAGCGCGCCCGGCGTTCCGGGTCTCCCGTTTCAATGGCGGCCCCATTGCCGCCGACCCCAATCCTGTTCATGCGCCCGGGGTCAGAGGCATCACGTCTCAGATGTTGAGCCCATACAGGAGATTTGCGGGAATGAAAAGGGGATGCCGCCTGTATGCACGGCAACGCCCGTGAAGCCTCGTGAAGGTTCGGGGCATGTTGCAGCATCCCCGTTCAGGCGCTTGCCTCGGGCAGGTCGCGGCGATAGCGTGGCGCGTCGATTGACGAAAAGGGGCGCCACCCTGTTGCAGCCACGAAAAACGGACCCGGCGATGCGGGACATGCTTGCGCAGGATTTGCAGGCGCGCGGGCTGATCGCCCCCGGTTTGCGATGGGAGCCCTTGTCCGGCGGTCGGACGAATTACCTGTGGCGGGTAGAGGTGGAGCAGGGCGCGATGGCCGTGAAGCTGTATCCCGAGGACCGGCAGACGCCGCTGTTTCGCAATGACGGCATTGCCGAGGCCGCGGTTCTGAGGGCGCTGGACGGGCAGGGCCTGTCGGCGGCGCTGCATGTCAGCGCCATGACCCGCCTTGGGCCATGTGTGATCTACCGCCATGTTGACGGCGCGTCCTGGGCCGGGAACCCGGCCCCGGTGGGGCGGCTGCTGGCGCGGCTGCATGGCCTGCCGGTGGCAATCAGCCTGCCCCATGCGCCTTCGGGATCAGAGGCATTGCGCAAACAGGGGCTGGGCATCCTGTCCGAATGCGGGAGCGCGGCGCGAAACCGTGTGCGGGCGGCCATGCCGGGCGCATCGGTGCCGCCGCTGGAGGCCCGGCGCCTGCTGCATGGCGATGTGGTGGCGAACAATATCCTGATGACCGGCGATGGCCCGCGCCTGATTGACTGGCAATGCCCGGCGCTGGGGGAACCCTCGGCGGACATCGCCATCTTTCTGTCTCCGGCGATGCAGCGGCTTTATGGCGGCACGGCGCCGGACCCGGCCTTTTGCGCGCGGTTCTTCACCGCCTATGGCTGCCGGGAGACCGCGCAGAGGTATCGCGCGCTCTCGCCCTGGTATCACTGGCGCATGGCGGCCTATTGCCTGTGGAAGGCCGAGCGCGGCGCCGGGGAGTATCGGGACGCCATGGCGCTGGAACTGCCGGCGCTGGAACGCGCCCGAGCCGTCAGCCATCCCATCGGCCGCCCCATCAGCCCCAGAACCGGAAACAGGCAATGAGCACCGCCGCCGTGACCGCCGCGCCCAGAACGGCCCAGCCGAGCGCCCCGACCCGGGAGCGGGGCTGCGGGTCCGCCGGCTTGGGCGAGGATTGGCGGATCAGGGCGGTCTTCGCCATTGCCGGCAGGTGTGGGCCTAACCGGGCGACCACCCGCACGGTCCGGGCCAGATCGCGGATCAGGGCCTTCGGCCCGATACTGTCGCGGATGTAGTTTTCGACCACCGGTTTGGCGGTGTGCCAGATATTGATGTTCGGATTCAGGGACCGGGCAACGCCCTCGACCACGACCATGGTGCGTTGCAGCAGGATCAGTTCGGTACGGGTCTGCATTCCGAACCGTTCCGTGACCTTGAACAGATAGCTCAGGAGGTTGCTCATCGACATGTTGGTCGCGTCCATGCCGAAGATCGGTTCGCCCACGGCCCTCAGCGCCCTGGCGAACTCATCCACATCCTGACCGGCAGGGACATAGCCCGCCTCGAAATGCACCTCGGCCACGCGGATATAGTCGCGCCTGATGAAACCATAGAGGATTTCCGCATAGACCCGGCGCGTATATTCGTCGATATGGCCCATGATGCCGAAATCGAAGGCGACAATATCACCGTTCGCCTGCACCTTCAGATTGCCCTGGTGCATGTCGGCGTGGAAATAGCCATCGCGCAACGCATGGCGGAGAAAGAGTGCGATCATCTGTTCCGACAGCGCCACCCGGTCATGTCCGGCGGCATCCAGCGCGTCATTGTCGCCCAGCGGCACGCCTTCGGCCCAACCCAGCGTCATCACCCGGCGACCGGAAAGATGCCAGTGGATGGCCGGAATGGCGAAACCCTCATCCCCGGCGGTCTTGGCGCTGAATTCCGAGGCGGCGGCGCTTTCGAGGCGCAGGTCAAGCTCTCCGGTCACGACGCCTTCGAAATGGGTGATCACGTCATGGGGACGCAGGCGGCGCGAGGCAGGGGACAGGAACTCGATCACCGTGGCGGCGAAGTAGAAAGCGTCGATGTCCTTGCGGAAGGCTTTTTCGATCTGCGGGCGCAGGATTTTCACGGCGACTTCCTCGCCGGTATTCCTGAGACGGGCCTTGTGGACCTGCGCGATCGAGGCGGCGGCGACAGCATCGCCGAATTCCGAAAACAGCTCGTCAGCCGGTTGCCCCAGCTCCATCCTTACACGTTCTTTCGCCACATCGGTGGCGAATGGCGGCAGCCTGTCCTGAAGGATGCGCATTTGCAGGGCAATATCCTTGCCCACCACATCCGGGCGGGTCGAGAGCACCTGGCCGAACTTGATATAGGCGGGGCCCAGGGCAGTCAGGGCGCGGGTGACCGGTGGCATCGACATGTCCCCGCGCAGCCCCAGCCATTTGAACGGCCAGCCCAGCACACGCGCGGCGATGCGCAGGGGGCGGGGGGCGTCCAGCGCATCCAGAATGACGCGCATGGCCCCCGTCCGTTCAAAGGTCGCGCCGCTGCGGGCGAGCCGCCAGATGTTATGGGGTCCGCGCACCTAGATCTTCCACCCGGAATGAAGCGCCGCAATGCCCATGGTCAGGTTGCGGTATCCGACATTGGCGAAACCGGCCTTTCGGATCATGCTGGCAAAGGTGTCCTGATCGGGGAACCGGCGGATCGATTCGACCAGATACCGATAGCTGTCGGCATCGTTGGCGATGACCCTGCCCATCCGGGGGATGACGCTGAAGGAATAGATGTCATAGACCTTCCGCACCATTTCGTTCGGAACCCGGCTGAATTCCAGAATCATCAGCCGCCCGCCGGGGCGCAGCACGCGGAAGGCTTCGGACAGGGCGTCGGGGATGCGGGTGACGTTCCTTATGCCGAAACCGATCGTGCAGATGTCAAACGTCCTGTCCCGGAACGGCAGGGCCATCGCATCGCCCGCCACCCAGTCGAGGCTGTCCTGCATCAGCCTGGCCCCGGCGCGTTTGCGCCCCTCGGCCAGCATGGATTCGGTCATGTCGAGCACGGTCGCGCGGGCCTGCCCGGTGCGTTTCAGGAACCGCAGGGAGATGTCGCCGGTTCCGCCCGCCACATCCAGCAGCCGCTGACCGGCGCGGGGCGCCAGCCAATCCATCATCGCGTCTTTCCACAGCCGATGGACGCCAAGCGACATGGCATCGTTCATCACGTCATATTTCGAAGCGACATTGCTAAAGACGCCATGCACCATCCCGGCCTTTTCAGCCTCGGCGATGGTCTTGAAACCGAAATGGGTGGTCTTTGCGCTCATGGCTCTTGCGTTTGTTGCTCAGGGTGCTCTTATAAGCCGTTCAGGCCGCGATACAATGCGCGCCGGAACAGGGGAAGGGCAGGATGCCGGAATTGCCGGAAGTCGAGACGGTCCGTCGCGGGCTGCTGCCGGTCATGGAGGGGCGGCGGATCGTGCGGGCGGATGTGCGGCGGCCCGATCTGCGCCGGCCGTTTCCAGAGCGGATGGCGGCGCGGTTGCAGGGGGCGGTCGTCACCGCGCTTCGGCGGCGGTCGAAATACATCCTGTGCGATCTCTCGACCGGCGAGACCCTGATCATCCATCTGGGCATGTCGGGGCGGATGCTGATTTCCGGCGCGACGCCGGGGGGGGGTCATCGTCAGCACGCGACGCCCGGAAAGCACGACCATGTGATGCTGGAAATGGCGGACGGCGCGCGAATCACGTTCAACGATGCGCGGCGGTTCGGGGCGATGGACCTGACGCCGACAGAGGGGGTGGACGGGTACAGGCTGCTGGCGGCCCTGGGACCGGAGCCATTGGGGAATGCGTTCAGCGAGGAGTATCTGACCGGCCGCCTGAAAGGCCGGAAAACGCCGGTCAAGGCGGCGCTTCTGGATCAGGGAATCGTTGCCGGATTGGGGAATATCTATGTGTCCGAGGCGCTTTATCGCGCGAAAATTTCGCCCGTGCGGCAGGCCGGGCGGATCTCTGCGCCGCGTGTCGAAAGGCTGGTCCGGGTCATCCGCGAGGTGCTGGGCGAGGCGATTGCCGCCGGGGGGGCTTCGCTCAGGGATCATCGGCAGACTGACGGTGAACCGGGTTATTTTCAGCATGATTTCCGTGTCTACGACCGGCAGGGCGCGCCTTGCGCAAAGGATGGGTGCGGCGGGCGGATCGTCCGAATCATTCAGGGGGGACGCTCAACTTTCTATTGTCCTCAATGCCAAAGATGACTTGATCCGCGCCCCCGGAATGCTAAGGCTGAAACCCTGACGGAAACAACAGGCGGCAGACACATGGCCTATGAGACGCTCCTGGTCGAGCTGGAAGAGAATGTCAAGACGATCCGGCTGAACCGCCCGGACGCCCTGAACGCCCTCAATGTTCAGTTGCTGTCCGAACTGTCCGATGCGTTGTGCGAGGCGGAGAAAAACAACAAGGTCCGCTGCATCGTCATTACCGGCTCCGAAAAGGCTTTCGCCGCCGGGGCGGACATCGGGGAAATGGCCGGAAAGAGCTTTGTCGATGTGGCGGGCGACGATCTGTTCGGCGAGGTTGCGGCGCGGTTCCGCAACTGCCGCAAGCCAATCATTGCGGCGGTGTCGGGGTATGCGCTGGGTGGCGGTTGCGAACTGGCAATGATGTGCGATTTCATCATCGCCGCGGACACCGCCAGATTCGGGCAGCCCGAAATCAATCTGGGAATCATGCCGGGGCTTGGCGGCTCGCAGCGGCTCACGCGCCTTGTCGGCAAGTCGAAGGCGATGGACATGAACCTGACCGGGCGTTTCATGCAGGCCGACGAGGCAGAGCGCTCGGGGCTGGTCAGCCGGGTGGTGCCCGCCAGAAAACTGATGGAAGAGGCTCTTGCGGCGGCCCACAAGATTGCGGTGAAATCCCTGCTGGCGACGATGGCCGTGAAGGAATCGGTCAATCGCAGCTATGAAGTGTCCCTTGCCGAGGGGCTGCTTTTTGAGCGGCGGCTGTTCCATTCGCTGTTCGCGACGGAGGATCAGAAGGAAGGCATGGCGGCCTTCACCGAAAAGCGCGAGCCGCAATTCCGCGATCGCTGAGGCCGCTGAGGCTGCTGAGATCGGGCTTTTTCCTGTTTGCATTCCGGCCAAACCTGTCTATATGGCCCTGCTATACATGCGCGTGAGGCCCGCCCGGCCGGAATCACCCCGGTTGAAGAACCGCCGGTTCGGGTCTTGTGACGTGCGGCTGAATTGACGAAACCCGAAAACAAGGTCTGATCCACATGGCTAACTCGCCCCAGGCAAAGAAGCGCGCCCGCCAGAACGAGCATCGCTTCGCCATCAACAAGGCGCGCCGTTCGCGCATCCGCACCCACCTGCGCAAGGTCGAAGAGGCGATCATGTCCGGCGACAGTGATGCGGCGTCTGCCGCCCTGCGCGCCGCACAGCCGGAACTGCATCGCGGCGTGACCAGGGGCGTTCTGCACAAGAACACCGTCGCCCGCAAAATGTCGCGCCTGTCGGCGCGGGTCAAGGCGCTCGGCTGATAATCCGCCCATAATCCGCTCATGATTCCCGTGTTTCCCTGACAGCGGCGTGGCCATCTGGTCACGCCGCTTTTTTGTGCCCGAAGCATCTGCCTTGGATTCACACGGAAAAACAATCGTGTTCGGGATTCGTTTTCGGAAAGGGCCGAGTCAAGCGCGAAGTTCTGTTGCGCGCGCCCGGGTCGGCTTGCTAGCCTGTCCATGCGATTCACGTCTACTTGGGGGGACATCGGGATGAGCACGGGCAGCGTTGCCCGGCGTGTTTTTGAGGCATTGCCTCAGGAGGTTTGGGACACGCTGGAAAGTGACGGCAAGGCCGTGCTCATGGATGTCAGATCACGGGCCGAATGGAGTTTCGTCGGCATTCCTGATCTGACGGCGCTGGGGCGTTCGGCACTGCTCGTCGAATGGGCCGGCTTTCCCGACATGTCCGTAAATCCGCAATTCGCGGAACAGGTGGTGGACAGGCTTGGGCCGGAAATCCCGCGCAGGCTGTTCTTCCTCTGCCGTTCCGGTGTGCGGTCCCTCTCGGCCGCTGAAGCCGTCGCCGACCTCCTGGCAAGCCGTGGGGTCGGGGGTGAGTGCATCAATGTGGCCGAAGGGTTCGAGGGAGACCTGGACGGGGAAGGGCATCGGGGCCGACTGAATGGCTGGAAGGTCCGGGGGCTGGCGTGGCGCCAGTCCTGAGTGAAACGGCGGGACGGGTGGAAGAATAATGACGGATGACACTTGGGGATGTGTACGGGACGATCTGGCAAAGACGATCGGACAAAGCAATTTCACGAACTGGATCGAACCGCTGGAACTTGCGGACCTGAAGGACGGCGTTGCGGTCTTCAATGTTCCGACCAGCTTTATGGGCAAGTGGGTCTTGCGCAATTTCGGCGACCAGATCCTGCATCATCTGAACAGGGCGGGGGTGGCGGTCAGCCGGATCGAATTTGCGGTGTCGCGTCAGACCGGCGGCAAGGCGTCCGCCCCGTCTGCCGCGTCTGCGAAACCGGCGCCGGGCGACAGTCAGCGGCCAAGGCCCGGCCCCGCCGGCGCCTTTGCCGGTCTGCCGGGGGCGCCGCTGGATTCGCGTTTCACCTTCGACAGTTTCGTCGTCGGCAAACCGAATGAACTGGCCCACGCCGCCGCGCGCAGCGTGGCAGAGGGCGGGCCGGTGTCGTTCAACCCGTTGTTCCTGTACGGCGGAGTGGGCCTTGGCAAGACGCATCTGATGCACGCGGTTGCGCACGAACTGAAAGCGCATCGCCCGGACCTGAACGTGGTCTATCTGTCGGCGGAGCAGTTCATGTATCGCTTTGTGCAGGCGCTGCGCGACCGGCGGATGATGGATTTCAAGGTTCTGTTCCGCTCTGTCGATATTCTGATGGTCGATGACGTGCAGTTCATCGCCGGCAAGGATTCGACGCAGGAAGAGTTCTTTCACACCTTCAACGCGCTGGTGGACCAGAACAAGCAGATCATCATTTCCGCCGACCGCGCGCCCGGTGAGATCAAGGACTTGGAGGATCGCATCCGCAGCCGTCTGCAATGCGGGCTGGTGGTGGACCTGCACCCGACCGATTACGAACTGCGGCTTGGCATTTTGCAGCACAAGGTCGAGCGGCATCGCGCCCGGTATCCCGATCTGGTGATGGCCGATGGGGTGCTGGAGTTTCTGGCCCACCGCATTTCGACCAATGTGCGGGTGCTGGAAGGGGCGCTGACGAGGCTCTTTGCCTTCGCCTCTCTTGTCGGGCGTGAAATCACGCTGGACGTGGCGCAGGATTGTCTGGCCGATGTGCTGCGCGCCTCGGACCGCAAGATCACCATCGAGGAGATTCAGCGCAGGGTGTCGGAACATTACAATATCCGCCTGTCGGAGATGATCGGCCCGAAGCGGGTGCGCACCATCGCGCGGCCGCGCCAGATCGCCATGTATCTGTCCAAGCAACTGACCTCGCGAAGCCTGCCGGAAATCGGCCGCCGGTTTGGCGGGCGCGATCACACCACGGTCATGCACGGGGTGCGCAGGATCGAAGAGTTGCGCGCGCTGGACAACCGGATTGACGAGGATCTCGAACTGCTGCGTCGCAGCCTGGAAGCGTGATTTCGCCCTGGGGGTCCTGACGCCTCTGCCAATCCGTCGGACAGTCCAGAAAACTCTTTACCGGAGGGGGGAATAAGGTACATTCACCCCCCCCGGAGATGTGCAGGAGCAAGGGAATGAAGATCAGTGTCGAGCGCGCCGCGCTACTGAAAGCGGTATCTCAGGCGCAATCGGTTGTCGAAAGGCGCAATACCATTCCGATCCTTGCCAATGTGCTGGTCGAGGCGGAGGGCGAGACGGTCAGTTTCCGCGCCACCGACCTTGACATAGAGGTCGTGGACAAGGCCGTCGCGCAGGTGGAGCGGGCCGGGGCGACGACCGTCTCTGCCGTGATGCTTCACGAGATTGTCCGCAAGCTGCCGGATGGTGCGCTGATAACGCTGGCCGACGACGGGGTCGCCGGGCGGCTGACGGTGGAGGCTGGGCGGTCGAACTTTTCGCTTGCGACGCTGCCCAGGGAGGATTTTCCGGTCATGGCGTCCTCGGAATATTCGGCGAACTTTTCGGCCCCTGCGCCGGTGTTGCGCCGACTTTTCGACAAGTCGAAATTCGCAATCTCGACCGAGGAAACCCGGTATTACCTGAACGGTGTCTACATGCATGTGGCCGACAGCGCCGACGGTCGCGTGCTGCGCTGTGTGGCGACCGACGGCCACCGGCTGGCGCAGATTGACGCGGACCTGCCGGAAAACGCGGCGGACATGCCCGGCGTGATCGTGCCGCGCAAGACCGTGGGCGAGTTGCGAAAGTTGCTGGAAGATGACGACATGCAGGTCGCGGTGTCGGTGTCGGAAACCAAGGTGCGGTTCGCGACGCCGGATATTACCCTGACCTCGAAGGTCATTGACGGGACTTTCCCGGATTACACCCGGGTGATTCCGACCGGCAACACCCGCAGGCTGGAAGTCGATGCGGCGGAGTTCGCGCAAGCGGTGGACCGGGTGGCGACGGTGTCGTCGGAACGGTCGCGCGCCGTCAAGCTGGCGCTGGATGAGGACAGGCTGGTCCTGTCGGTCAACGCGCCGGATGCCGGCACGGCAGAGGAAGAACTGGTCGTCGCCTATGGCGATGAGCGGCTGGAAATAGGGTTCAACGCAAAGTACCTTCAGGAAATCGCCAGCCAGGTGGATCGCGAAAACGCCGTCTTTCTGTTCAACTCTTCCGGCGATCCGACCCTGATGCGCGAGGGCAATGACACCAGCGCCGTCTATGTCGTCATGCCGATGCGTGTGTGATCACCCTTGACGTGATCGGTTTTTTGCCTTCGGCGAGAGTATTTTTGCAGAGAAGAAGCAGGGGGAGGCCGTGACTGCCCTGTTCGTGCGGAATCTGACCCTGTCGCATTTCCGGTCGCACAAGCTGTGCCGGTTGTGCTGTGACGGGCGACCCATCGCCATTTACGGACCGAACGGGGCGGGCAAGACGAATATTCTTGAAGCGATTTCGCTGCTGTCTCCGGGGCGCGGCCTGCGGCGGGCGATGGCGGAGGATCTGGCGCGGCGCCCGGAAACCCTCGGCTGGAAGCTCTCGGCGAATCTGGAGAGCCTTGGGCGGGGGCATGAGGTTGAGACCTGGGCCGAGCCGGGGCAGGCCCGCAGCGTGCGGACCGATGACAAATCCGCGCCGCAGGCCACGCTGGCCAGGATTGCGCGCATTCTGTGGCTGGTGCCGTCGATGGATCGGCTGTGGATCGAAGGAGCCGAGGGGCGCAGGCGGTTTCTGGACCGCATGACGCTGAGTTTCGAGCCCGGTCATGCGGAGGCGACGCTTGCCTATGAGAAGGCCATGCGGGAGCGGAACCGGCTTTTGAAGGATCAGGTTCGCGATGTCCATTGGTATCGGGCGCTGGAAGGGCGGATGGCCGAGGCTGGCGCCGCCGTTTCCGCGAACCGGCGGCTGGCGGTTGCGGCGCTTCTGGCGGCGCAGAAGGGGGCGGCAACCAGCTTTCCCGCTGCCGAACTGGACATTTCGGGGCCGGATGGCGAAGAGATGCCGGAAGGGGCGGATGATTTGCGCGAGGCTTTCGCGATGTCCCGTCTGCGCGATCTTGCTGCCGGGCGCACATTGGTCGGGCCGCACCGTGCCGATATGCCCGCGGTTTATGCCGCGAAAGGTGTGGCGGCGCGGGAGTGTTCGACCGGAGAGCAGAAGGCGCTTCTGATTTCGCTGATCCTCGCCAACGCGCGGGCCTTGAAGGAGCAGTTGGGCGCGCCGCCGATCCTGTTGCTGGACGAGGTTGCAGCGCATCTGGATGCCGAGCGCCGCGCGGCGCTTTACGACGAGGTCTGCGCGCTGGGCGCACAGGCTTGGATGACCGGGACGGGGGCGGAACTGTTCGAGGCGCTGGGCGATCGCGCGCGGAAACTGGAAGTTGTTGAAACGGATGGGGTTTCACATGTTCGCAGCGCCGATTCCCGAACCGCATGACAGCGGTCTGCGCGGTGTCGCCGGCAACGGGTCGCGCAAAATGCGGAATTGCGCCCGGACTGTGCCGCCGCCTTTGTCCAGGGTCATGAAATCTTGCCTCATCGACGTGACAATCCTTTGGGGAAAGTCTATAAAACCGCCAGGAAACCGGGGAAGGGCAGCATGACCGAAAACGCGCAGACGCCTGAAGAATATGGCGCTGATTCCATCAAGGTTCTCAGGGGGCTGGAGGCGGTTCGCAAGCGACCCGGCATGTATATCGGCGACACCGACGATGGCTCTGGCCTGCATCACATGGTCTACGAGGTGGTCGATAACGGGATTGACGAGGCGCTGGTCGGTCATGCGGATGCGGTTTCGGTGATCCTGCATGCGGATAACAGCGTCTCGGTCAGCGATAACGGGCGCGGGATTCCCACCGATATTCACGAGGAAGAAGGCGTGTCGGCGGCCGAGGTCATCATGACCCAGCTACATGCGGGCGGGAAGTTCGATCAGAATTCCTACAAGGTGTCGGGCGGTCTGCATGGCGTGGGCGTTTCCGTGGTGAATGCGCTGTCGGACTGGCTGGAACTGCGCATCCGGCGCGGGGGCAGGGAACATTATGCCCGCTTTGAAGGGGGCGAGACGGTGGAGCCCCTGCGCGTGGTGGGCGATGCGGGCGGGCGCAAGGGAACCGAAGTGCGGTTTCTGGCCTCGACCGGCACGTTTTCCAATCTCGACTACAGTTTCGACACGCTGGAAAAACGGCTGCGGGAACTGGCCTTTCTGAATTCCGGCGTGCGGATCATCTTGGAAGACGACCGCCCGGCGGAACTGCTGAAATCGGAACTGTTCTATGAAGGCGGGGTGCGGGAATTCGTAAAATACCTCGACCGTTCCAAGGCTCCGATGATGGCGGAGCCGATCTTGATCCGGGGTGAGCGTAACGGGATCGGGGTTGAGGCCGCGATGTGGTGGAATGACAGCTATCACGAGACGGTTCTGCCCTTTACCAACAACATTCCGCAGCGCGATGGCGGCGCCCATCTGGCGGGTTTCCGCGGGGCGCTGACCCGGACGATCCAGAAATACGCCCAGGAAAGCGGGATCGCGAAGCGAGAGAAGGTGAATTTCACCGGCGATGACGCGCGCGAGGGGCTGACATGCGTGCTGTCGATCAAGGCGCCGGACCCGAAATTCAGTTCCCAGACCAAGGACAAGCTGGTCAGTTCCGAGGTGCGCCCCGCTGTCGAGGGATTGATGAATGAAAAGCTGTCGGAGTGGTTCGAGGAGAACCCCGGCGAGGCCAGGCTGGTTGTCGGCAAGATCATCGAGGCCGCGCTGGCGCGCGAGGCGGCCCGGAAGGCCCGCGAACTGACCCGGCGCAAGGCCGCGCTGGATGTGAATTTTCTGGCCGGGAAGTTGAAAGACTGTTCAGAGAAAGACCCGTCGAAGACAGAAGTGTTTCTGGTCGAGGGGGATTCGGCGGGCGGTTCGGCCCAGACCGGGCGGGACCGGCGCACACAGGCCATCCTGCCGCTGCGCGGCAAGATACTGAACGTGGAGCGCGCGCGGTTCGACCGGATGCTGGCCAGCCAGGAGATCGGCAATCTGGTCATGGCGCTGGGAACGGGGATCGGCCGGGATGAATTCGATGTCTCCAGACTGCGCTACCACAAGATCGTCATCATGACCGACGCGGATGTGGACGGCGCGCATATCCGGACGCTCCTGCTGACCTTCTTCTACCGGCAGATGCCGGAGTTGATCCAAGGCGGGTATCTCTACATCGCGCAGCCCCCGCTCTACAAGGTGTCGCGGGGCCGGTCGGAGGTTTATCTGAAGGATCAGGCGGCGCTGGACGATTACCTGATCGAACAGGGAATCGACGGGGCCGTTCTGCGGCTGGCCTCGGGTGAGGCGATCATCGGTCAGGATCTGTTGCGCGTGGTGGAAGAGGCACGATCCTTTCGCCGCATCCTGCAAGCCTTCCCGACCCATTATCCGCAGCACATTCTGGAACAGACGGCGATTGCGGCGGCCTTTGTGCCGGGGGTTGTCGATCACAACCTGCAAGGCGTGGCCGATGCGATTGCCGCGCGGCTGGACCGGATCGCGGTGGAATATGAGCGTGGCTGGCAGGGCCGCCCGACGCAGGACAAGGGTATTCGCCTCGCCCGCCTTCTGCGCGGGGTGGAAGAGGTGCGCACGCTCGACGGTCATGTGATCCGGTCGGGAGAGGCGCGCAAGCTGGGCAGCTTTACCGAATCCCTGACCGACATCTATGGCAAGCCCGCGAAACTTGTCCGCAAGGACGGGGAAACCCTGATTCACGGGCCATCCGGTTTGCTGAAGGCGATCCTGTCGGAGGGCGAAAGGGGTCTGACGCTGCAACGCTACAAGGGGCTGGGCGAGATGAACCCGAATCAGTTGTGGGAAACCACGCTGGATCCCGATGCGCGCACGCTGTTGCGGGTGAAGATTGACGATATGGTCGAGGCGGATGACCTTTTCACCAAGCTCATGGGCGATGTGGTGGAACCCCGCCGCGAATTCATCCGGCAAAACGCGCTGAACGTGGAGAATCTGGATTTCTGAGCGATTGCGGAGCGCATCACGGATTTGCACATGCTGCATGACATCGCGCTGGCGCCGCAAGGGTATGCCCCGGCGGGTCGATTGCCGAATCCTGAATTCGTCCCGTGGGTGTTGTCACGTAAACTGGAGAGGGCAGAAGAAGCTGAGGGTCTCGATTTACCTCGCCAATCCGGTCTGAATCCGGTTCACTCCCGGCTCCTCGTGACAGGAGCGGCAGATGGTCAGACAGCCGGGATTTTCTGACATGGATGACCGCCTGAAGCGGTCGAGCGATCCTGGCGATCAGTTGGAAGCCTGTGCCGGGGCGTCTGATTTCGAGATTTTCCGTGCGGATATTGTGAAGGCTCTGGCGTACTCGGACGGCTCGCACGGCACCCGCCCGCCCTGTGACGTCGCGCTGATGTTCAGGATCCTGATTGTCCAGGCGCAAGACAATCCCGGTGATGACCGCGCAGGGTTCCTGATCCCGGACCGGCTGTCGTTCATGCGTTTCCTCGGGCTCGGGCTGCATGACCGGGTTCCGGACGCGAAGACCATTCGGGTGTTCCGCGAGCGTCTGACCAGGGCAGGCGTGATCGAGGGGCTTTTCAGCCGGTTCGACGCCGCGCTGCGCGAGGCCGGTTACATCGCGATGTCCGGTCGGATCGTCGCCAGCCCGCTGGTCGCCGCGCCAGGGTACGCAACACGGTTGACGGGAAGACGGCTGTCAGGATGGGCAAGCCCGGCGACGAGATCTGGCCCGATGATCGGGAGTGTCATGAATTCTGTGTATCTGTCCCGGTCCATGGGGGTTTCAAATACAGTCACGCATTGAAGCGCTCGTCGAACATAATAGCGAACTGGTTGCGGGCGGCAAACCATTCGCGGACGTTTCTGTCTCCTTTTTCGAAGTTTCGAATTGCCAGACAGATCAGCTTGGTCGCCGCCTCCCCGGTTGGGAACGAGCCGCGCGTCTTGATGGATTTGCGGATCACACGGTTCAGGCTTTCCATGGCATTCGTTGTGCAGATGATCCTGCGGATCGCCGGGTCGAAGGCAAGGAACGGTATCACCTCTTGCCACGCCCGGCACCAGGCCGGGGCGATGGAGGCATGTTTTCCGGCCCGTTTTTCCTCGAATGCGTCCAGTTCATCGGCGGCCAAGTCGGCGGTCGAGTCGGCGGTCGGAGAGTGTCCGATCATCTGTGTATCCCTGATCTGTTTCGTGAGCGTCCGTTGAAGCCGACCTAACGCGGGGGCGGAGGAGCCGATAGTGTCCACCATCGATAGTGGACACCATGAGGCACTCTATGGCTGGCAGGCGCAAGAAGCGAATTTGGTGGGACGACGAGAAGCGTTCGATCTGCCTGCAGACTGCCGCGCCGGGTGTTTCTGTGGCTCAGGTTGCGCGGCGCTACGCGATGAACGCCAATCTGATCTTCAAATGGCTGAAGGACCCGCGTTTTGCGCCGGATTTCACCGAGGTCGTAGCTGGATCTGTGTTTCTGCCGGTTGAGATTTCTCCGGCTGCTTCACATCCGGTCCCGGCGCAGCCATCCGGTCCCGTCGCCTTCGGTGGCCGTATCGAGATTGAGTTGGCTGGCGGTCACCGGATCAGCGCCGAGGGTGGGTTCGATCCTGATGTGCCGGCGCGGCTGCTGAAGGGGCTGATGTCTTGATCCCGGCGCCGGGCAACACGCGGGTGTGGCTGTCGGCGGGTGTCACGGACATGCGGCGAGGGTTCACTACGCTGGCGGCCCAGGCCGAGAAGGTTTTGGCCGAAGACCCGTATTCCGGCCACCTGTTCGTGTTCCGGGGTCGGCGCGGCGATCTGTTGAAGATCATCTGGTGGGATTGCCAGGGCGCGTGCCTGTTTTCGAAGCGGTTGGAGAAAGGGCGGTTTGTCTGGCCCGCTGCAAAGGACGGCAAGATCAGCGTCACACCCGCGCAGCTCTCAATGCTGTTGGAGGGGATTGACTGGCGGATGCCCCGTAAAACCTGGAGACCGTTGAGCGTAGGACAGGTCAATAAATACGAGGCTTTGCGCGCTTTCGGGGTTCACTGCTGCGCGACAAACAAGGTGAGAATCCAGCGTCAATCAGGATGAGAACGCGTGTGCGGGGGCTCGCAGGGAGGGCGTAGCCCGACTGGGGAGGCCCCGCACACGCGTTTTGCCCTTTTGGGGCGGGCCTGACGGTTGTGGCCGGCTCGGATAAGGAATGATTTTCTGTGCAAGGGGATCGTTCATGCCGGGCTGTCATGTCACTGACCAACAAATGAGGCTCTTCATGACGCTCAGATCGACCCATTCCGTTGCCGTTGCCGCTGCCAAGGCGGGGATCAGCCAGGCAACGGGCTATCGGCTGCAAGCTGACCCAATTTTACCATCACAGAAGAAGGCCCCTCGCGGCCGGCGGCGTCCGGACCCGCTGGCGGACATTTTTGATGCGGAGGTCGTGCCGCTTCTGCGGTCCTCACCGGGGATCCGACCTGTGGCGGTTTACGAGGAGCTTCTGCGTCGGCATTCTGATCTGGGTACGGGCATCCGACGGACTCTGGAGCGACGGATACGCGCCTGGAATGCGGAACACGGCCCTGAACAGGACGTCATTTTCCGGCAGACCCACACACCGGGCAAAATGGGCCTGTCGGATTTCACCGCCATGGGCAAGTTGGGTGTGACCATTGCCGGTGAGGCACTGGGCCATCGACTGTATCACTTCCGGCTTGCCTATAGCGGGTTTCAGCACGCCCACGTCGTGCTGGGCGGCGAAAGCTATGTGGCGCTGGCTGAGGGATTGCAGAACGCCCTCTGGACGCTCGGCGGCGTGCCACACAATCATGGAACTGACAGCCTGTCGGCGGCCTTCAAGAACCTGGATAAGTCATCCCGGGCCGATCTAACCGACCGCTTCGACGCCCTGTGCAACCATTATGGAATGACGCCGACGCGCAACAACAAGGGCGTCGCACACGAGAACGGTTCCATCGAGAGCCCCAATGGGCATCTGAAGCGCACCATTGAGGACGCGCTGGTCATGCGTGGGTCGCGCGACTTCGAAAGCTTGCAAGATTATCGTCGCTTCATCGACGAGATCGTGGGCCGGATCAACGCCCGCAATGCCAAGCGTATCGATGCGGAACGTGCGAGCCTCAGACCTTTGCCGACGCGGCGGACCACGGATTACGAGGAGATCACGTTGCGCGTCACTTCCTCCGGGGGCTTCACCTTGCGCAAGGTGTTCTACACCGTGCCATCCCGGTTGATCGGGCATCAGCTGCGGGTTCGGCTCTACGATGATCGGTTGGAGCTGTTCCTGGGAAGCTCTGCCCTGCTAACGCTGACACGCGGACGAGCCTCGAGCACCGGGAGCCATGGGCACGTGGTCAATTACCACCACGTCATCCACTCCTTGCGCAAAAAGCCCATGGCGCTGATGGGGCTGGTCTATCGGGATCAGCTATTCCCGCGCCGGGCGTTCCGTAACATGTTCGCATTCCTGCTGGAGCAGACCAGTGAGAAGGCGGCGTGTCGCATGGTTGTCGATCTTCTGGCGCTGGCACACGAGCGGGGCTGCGAGGCTGAATTGGCAGCGCAGCTTGAGGAGGACCTTCGCCAGAAGCGCCCGCCTGACATGGCGGCCCTACGCGCAGTGTTTAGCCCATCACAAGACGCACTCCCCCAAGTCGCGGTGCAACTGGCCGACCTGTCATCTTACGACCAGTTGGTCGGCGGTACGCCATCCGCTCAGGAGGTGACAGCATGACATCGCCCCAGACCGATACCGCCCGCCTAACCTTGGCTCTGACCGAATTGCGCTTGCCAGCCATCAAGGCGCTATGGCCGCGCTTTGCGGAACAAGCCGACAAGGAAGGCTGGCCCGCCGCTCGGATGCTCAGCACCCTGGTGGAGCATGAACTGGCTGAACGAGATCGCCGTCGTATCGAGCGACATCTCGCACAGGCACGCCTGTTGCCCGGAAAAACGATCGACACCTTCGACTTCACAGCCGTCCCCATGCTGTCCAAGGCCCATGTCAGTGCGATCACCGCTGGCGACAGCTGGATCGGAAAGGGCGGCAACATCCTGCTGTTTGGGCCGCCAGGTGTGGGCAAATCACATCTCGGCTCAGCCATCGGGCTCGCCCTTGTCGAGCAAGGCTACCGCGTCCTATTCAGCCGCACCACCGATCTGGTCCAGAAACTCCAACAGGCCCGCCGCGATCTCGTCCTCGAAAGTGCCATTGCAAAGCTCGACAAATTCCATCTGCTGATCCTCGATGACATCACCTACGTCACCAAGGATCAGGCTGAAACCAGTGTGCTCTTCGAACTCATCAGCGCGAGATATGAACGCCGCTCAATGTTGATCACGGCCAACCAGCCCTTCGGGGAGTGGAATGCGATTTTTCCAGACCCGGCCATGACATTGGCCGCCGTCGACAGGCTCGTGCACCACGCAACCATCTTCGAGATGAATGTCGAAAGCTACCGGCGAAGAGCAGCACAAAAGGCAAAGGGGCCGGGAAGGCCTGCACAAAAAGCCACACCGGAAAACACCAAAGCTGATTGACGCTCCGCGACAATCAAAAAACAAACCCCTTGATCGCGGCACAAAAGCCCGGCATCGTCCCAAACGTCGCGACCAAGGATTCTCATCCTGATTGACGCGCACTTCTCATCTTGATTGTCGCGCTACAGTTCACCCCGGAATGCTGATCTGGTATAGGATCGGCGATGCTGAAGGACCTCGACATATCCCCGGATGATCCTGCGGAACTGCGGGCAGTGAACCGGCTTCTGGCCGATGAAGTCAAGGCGCTGACCCTGAAGGTGGAACAACTCCAACACCAACTGGCGGGGCATGACCGGCACCGGTTTGGATCGAAATCAGAAAGCCTCTACCAGCTCAATCTGGTCTTCCAGGAAGATGAGGCGATTGCCGAAGCCGCTGGAGAACAGGCGGCGCCTGCTCCAACGCCTGAAACGGACAAACCGGCCCGCCGGCACAGCCGCAAGCCCTTGCCCGATCATCTGGACCGGCACGAAGAGGTCTTGTCGCCGGGCGAGGACTGCCGACGTTGCGGTGGGGCGTTGAAGAGGCTCGGTGAGGACGTGACCGAGGAGTTGGAATACAAACCGGGGCGTTTTGTCGTGAACCGGATCGTGCGTCCGCGTATGGCCTGTTCCTGTTGCGAGGCCATTGTCCAATCGCCGCTGCCATCGCGCCCGATCGAACGTGGCCGCCCGGGACCGGGGCTGCTGGCGCACGTGTTGGTCAGCAAATACGCGGACCACCTGCCGCTCTACCGTCAGTCGCAAATATACGCCCGTGAAGGCGTTGATCTTAATCGATCAACTCTGACCAATTGGGTTGGCGGCTCCACCGCGCTTCTGGAACCTCTGGCTGACACCATTGGCCGAATGGTCCGCCGAGGCGCGGCCACCTTCGCTGATGATACGCCTGTTAAAATGCAGGCCCCCGGCAACAAGAAGACCAGGACCGCCCGTGTCTGGACCTATGTTCGCGATGAACGACCATGGTCTGGATCATCACCGCCCTGCGCGTGGTATCAGTTCACGATTGATCGCAAGGGCGAACATCCCGTCTCACATCTCTCCGGCTACAAAGGCTGGGTCCATGCGGACGGGTATTCCGGCTTCAACGGGGTATTCGGTGAGGACAAGGCCCAGGAGATGGCTTGTTTGGCGCACGTCAGACGCAAGTTTGTAGACATCTTTGCCGCGCAAGGCTCATCGATTGCCGAAGAAGCCCTCCGCCGGATCGCGGAACTCTATGCCGTCGAGAAAGAGGCGCGTGGCAAACCGTCTGAAGAGCGCGTTGCCATCCGTCAGGAAAAGGCAAAACCGATCTTCGATGAACTTGAGACCTGGTTACACGCGCAGTTGCCAAATATATCTGGCAAGTCGCCTCTGGCCCAAGCGATCCGTTATGCCCTTGGTCGTTTGCCAAAGGCACGCGGTTATTTGAACCATGGCTTTCTGGAAGCGGACAACAACATCGCCGAACGCGCCATAAAACCTGTCGCCATAGGTCGCAAAAATTGGATGTTCGCCGGTTCCGAGGGCGGTGGCAAAGCCATGGCCATCGCCTACACCCTGATCGAAACGGCAAAGCTTAATAAAGTCGATCCACAAGCCTGGCTCACATGGGTTCTCGCCCGCATCGCGGATCACAAGATCACTCGGCTGGACGAGCTGATGCCCTGGCGTTACGCTGCATCAGCAGCGTAACCGGGACGACCGGCAGTACGCCAAGGCTCCTTCACCGAACGGTCACTCTGTTTCATGCTTTGTGAGAGGAGCAATGACGATGACGATTTCCAGGGAACTTCTGAGGGCTGCGAGCGGCCTGAGGATTTGCTCGGCGATGCCGGGCTGATGAAGGAGCTCAAGATCAAGTTGATGGAACGGATGTTGGGCGCCGAATTGACTGCGCATCTTGGCTATGTGTCACATCCCGGAAGGTAGTATGGCTGTTTTTTGAACAGTTCCGGCTTGAGTTTGTGCCAGTCCTTCATGGCCTGCAAGGGCGTTCTGGTGCTCAATGCCGACTGAGGAAACTGCTGGTTGTAGAGCCAGACATAGCGGTGCAGCGTTGTCTCCAGGTTTTCGCCGGAACGGAAGTGATGGCTTTGGAGCACCTCCTCGATGCGGCCGTTGAACCTCTCGACCATGCCGTTGGTTTGGGGCGACTTCGGCGGGGTCAAGCGGTGGTCGATATCAAGGTCTGCGCAAAGCGCATCGAACGCATGCGCGCCGGTTGCAGCGCGTTTGCGTAGACCAAACAGCCGGTCGGTGAACTCCTTGCCGTTATCGGTCAACACAGTGCGGATGCAAATCGGGCAGGCCCGTTCCAGATCGCGCAGGAAGCGGCGGGCGTTGGCGGCAGTCCTGGCTTTGAAGACACGAATGAAGACCCAACGCGTCGCCCGGTCGATGGCCACGAAAAGATAGCGGCGCGAGGTTTCATCGGCCATTTGCGGTAGGTATTTCAGGTCGATGTGTATGTATCCTGGCTCGTAGGCCTTGAAGGCGCTGTGCTTCGGCTTCGGTGCTTTGGCCTTCAGATCGCGTAGGTTTCCCACACCATGACGACGAAGGCAGCGGTCCAGGCCAGAGCGCGAGGCATTCGGATTCAGGAACTCTCGCACCACCGCCAGCAGGTCGTCGAGTGATACCAGCAGCGTCCTGCGCAAGGTCACCGCAACCGCCTCTTGCGCCGGTGTCAGCGTGGTTTGCAGCCGGTGTGGCGTGTGGCTGCGATCCTCGACGCCATCGCGGCGCCGCCATTTGTAGACAGTCTGCTCGGTCGTCCCGTATCGCTCCGCCAAGATGGAAGCAGACGCATCACTGGCCTGGAGGGCCGACCGAACCTTCGGCGTCGTTGTAGCCTGCTTGTGAAGTTGGATCACCATGGTCGCAAGACCCGTCCCGAATGTCCCACAGAACCGACCTTGCCATGAAAAGGGCAGATCGACGAGGGGAAATATGATCATACGGGATGGAACACATAGGCTCAGGACCCATTGACTTTGTTTTGAACGTGTGAATCAGTGTTCTGCAAAACGGAGTAGTGACATGAGCGATCCTTTCTGGCTGACGGAGGCACAAACAGCGCGCCTTGAGCCCTTCTTTCCCAAGCCCCATGGCAAACCCCGGGTCGATGACCGTCGTGTGCTGAGTGGTATTATTTTCATTATTCGCAACGGTCTACGCTGGCGCGATGCGCCTGTCGAATACGGCCCTCACAAAACGCTCTACAATCGGTTTGTGCGCTGGTCCCGCAAAGGTATTTTCGAACGAATTTTCGAAGAATTGGCCAACCCCTCTGGCCCGGACGCCGACACCCTCATGATTGACGCAACCCATCTCAAGGCACATCGCACGGCGTCCAGCCTCAAAAAGGGGGCTCCGAGCCACGCCTGATCGGGCGTACAAAGGGAGGACTGAATACGAAACTGCATGTCGTTGGAGACGGTGCGGGTCGCCCTGTCAGGCTGCATCTGACGGCGGGTCAGCGTAGCGACTTCAAGGGCGCGGATGTTTTGCTGCCCAACCTGCCTGCGGCCAGGGTTCTGATCGCGGATCGGGGCTACGACAGCGCAAAGGTTCGAAAAATCATTGAAGATCAGAAGATTGAGGTTTGCATCCCTTCAAGGAAAAACCGCAACAAAACCATCCCCCACTGCGCCGAAACCTACAAGAGGCGGCACAAGGTCGAAAACCTGTTCGCAAAACTCAAGGATTGGAGGCGCATCGCGATGCGCTATGACCGATGCGCACATGTATTCAAATCCGCCATATACATCGCTGCAACCGTCATATTCTGGCTATGAGTCCTGAGCCTGGTCACCCGGAATTGTAATTTGTATCATTGACTGAGCGGGAATTGAGGAGGATGTTGCGATGGTGGGACGTTTGGCGGATGCAGTGGTTCTGAGCGAAGATGAGCGCCGTTTTCTCGAGGGTCAGGTTCGGCGTCACAAAGCGGCACGTTCGCTGTCGGACCGATGCCGGATGATCCTGCTGTGCGCCGATGGATTGGCGAGCAAGGAAGTGGCGGCCCGGCTTGGGGTGCATGAACACACAGTCGGCAAATGGCGCAGACGTTTTGTGCGCTGCCGGATTGAAGGTCTCACCGACGAATACCGCTCCGGTCGCCCGCGCACCGTGTCGGACGATCAGGTGACTGCGGTGATTGAGCGCACGCTGAACACGACCCCGAGGGATGCGACCCATTGGTCGCTCCGAAGCATGGCTGCGGCGACGGGACTGTCGCACACCACCATCCGGCGGATTTGGAACGGGTTCGGCCTGCAACCGCACCGAAGCGAGACATTCAAGCTCTCAACCGACCCGCTGTTGGTGGACAAGGTGCACGATATCGTCGGGCTGTACCTGTCGCCGCCGAACAGGGCTGTCGTGTTGTGTGTTGACGAGAAATCGCAAATCCAGGCGCTGGATCGCGAACAGCCTGTGCTGCCAATGGCGCCCGGCGTGGCCGAGCGGCGCACCCACACCTGCATCCGACACGGCACGACGTCGCTTTTTGCAGCACTGGATATCGCCACCGGCGCCGTGATCGGCAAATGCTGCAAGCGGCGCCGCGCCACCGGGTTCCTCGACTTCCTCAAACAGATCGACCGGCAGATGCCGGACGGGCCGGAGGTGCATATCGTCATGGACAATTACGCCACCCACAAAACCCCGAAGATCAAGGCCTGGCTGGCACGCCGCCCGCATTGGCATGTCCACTTCACACCGCCCCCGGCTGGTTGGATCAATCAGGTGGAGCGTTGGTTTGCTGAACTGACGCGCAAGCAACTGCTGCGCGGCGTCCATCGTTCAACGGCGGAACCGGAAGCCGATATCGCTGCATTTATCGAGGCCCATAACGAAAACCCCAAACCCTGCAAATGGGTCAAACCCGCCGACCATATCCTCGCCTCCGTCAAGCGGTTCTGCCAACGCGCCCAACAAAACTCATGGGCCGAACTTTAGATGCAGGTGACTAGATGAAGACAGAGTGTCTTTCATGCTCAAGTACTACCCTTGGCCGTATCTGCCAGAAATCCAATTGACCCCACAGTTTTTCCTACTCCCGATGGGCGCGGCGCTTCCGATGCCGACCCTGATCGAAACCGCCTCCAGACACGAACGCCGCGCCCCGTTCGCGGGCCCGGGGGATTGGCCGCCATGGTATGCTGGCCGGGCCGATCCGTGATCCGGTGAGACATGCCAGCGGAATCGCGCCCCATGACTTCCCGGCAATGCGCGGCGCGCCCCATATTGCCGCCGCCGCCCCTGTTTGCCGGGCGCGTGCCCGGAACACTCACGCCACGCGGGATGCGGCGCAAAGCGGCCTGAAACGGCTTCAGCGGCCTTCGTATTTCGCCGCCCGCTTTTCCAGAAACGCCTGCACGCCCTCCTGAAAATCCCGGGTCTGCCCGCAGGCGCCCTGCAATCGTGCCTCCAGCAACAATTGCTCATCCAGTGAATTGTGCAGACTCGCCCGCATCGCAGCCTTCAGATGGCCATAGGCGACCGTTGGTCCCCTGGCCAGGCTCGCGGCGCGCCCGCGCCAGTGATCTTCGAATTGCGCATCCGGCACGGCCTCCCAGATCAGACCCCAGTCACTGGCCTGCCGGGCGGTGATCGGTTCCGCGAACAGCGCCGCGCCCAGCGCCTTGGCCAGCCCCATCTGACGCGGCGGCCAATAGGTGCCGCCTGCCCCGGGGATCAGCCCGACCCGTGCAAAGGGTTGCAGAAAAGAAGCCGATGCCGTTGCAATCGCCACATCGGCGGCAAGCGCCAGATTGGCCCCCGCCCCGGCGGCGGCACCATTGACGGCGGCAAGGGTGGGCACCGGGCATTCGACGATCGCCATCAGCATCGGCACGTATTCGTCGCGCAGGATGCGTTCCATATCCATATGCGCCGCGCTGCGCCCGCTGCCCAGATCCTGACCGGAACAGAACGCCCCGGCGGTCCCGGTTATCGCCACAACCCGCGCCTGCTGGCCGGAGTACCGGACCGCATGGGTAATTTCCGCCCGCATCCGGGAATTCAGCGCATTCTTCGATTCAGGCCGGTTCAGTGTCAGAACGGCAATGTCGTCCCGAATGTCCAGCCGGATTGCCTCATAGTCCATTCCACCCCTCCGGAATTGTCTGGCGAAAATTGTCCGGTGCAGTCTATCCCGCCGGGCAGCGAGGGAAAGCGAAACCCGGCGTCAGCCTTTCAGAATGTCATCCAGCCGCGCCTGCTCTGCCTCGGTCAGCGATGGTGGCTCCCGACCGGCCCGGCGGCGGCGCAGATGGAAAGCGCCGATCAGCAGCGCCAGAACCAGCATGACCGGTCCCGCCGCCCACAGAATCGCGTTGGCCCCATCCTTGCGCGGGTTCATCAGCACCCGCTCGCCATAGCGTTCAACGAAGAAATCAAGAACCTCGGCATCGCCGGCGCCGGCAAAGATCAGCTCCCGCACGATCAGCCGCGCATCCCGCGCCCAGTCGGCATTGGACGAGGCTATATTCTCCGACCGGCATTGCACACAGCGAATATCCGCATCCAGCGCCCGCGCCCGCGCCTCCAGCACCGGGTCAGAAAGCATTTCGTCCGGTTCGACGGCGGCGGCGGGCATCGAAAGACAAACGAAGATGAAGAGAGAGAGAGCCGCGAAACCCGCTGCGGTCACGCGAAAGGACGAGGGGAGCGACCAGCCGGAGGGGCGACGCAAACCCGACGCCCCGGCGAATGAACCACGCAGAGCCTCAAGCGATGATTCCGACAAGGTCACGAACATGCCCCTACTTCGCCGCCACGGCCGCACCGTGCGCCTTCCGCGCCCCCGCCGCCACCCGATACCGCCGGTCCGACAGGCTCAGCAATCCGCCCGACGCCATGATGATCGCACCGGCCCAGATCCAGTTGACAAAGGGCTTGACATAGGTGCGAACGGTCCAGCCGCCGCCCTCCTGCGCATCACCGATCACCAGATAGATGTCGCGCATCACGCCGTTGTCAATCGCCGCTTCTGTCGTGGGCATCCGCGCCACCGGGTAGATGCGTTTTTCAGGAAACAGCCGCGACACCTCGCGCCCGTTCCGCTTCACAACCATCTCGGCCATGGTGCTCAGGTAATTCGGCCCCTCGACCTCCGCCACCCCGGCCAGAGCGATCTCATACCCGCCAGCCTCAAAGACATCACCCGGCTTCACGACCCGAATATCCTCAACCTCCCAGGCCAGCAGCCCGGCAATGCCAAACACGCTCACCCCCAGCCCCGCATGGGCCGTGGCCTTGCCCCAGTCGGCCCGCGGCAAACGCATCACGCGCCGCATCCGGTCCGCAATACCCTTCCGGCCCGACCGCTGCCACAAGTCCGCCCCGGCCCCCAGCCCCAGCCAGACGCCCAGGAACAATCCGACCGGCGCCAGCGCGCTCCTGTTCTCGGCCATCGCCCAGACCAGCAGGGCCGATGCAGCCGCGAAACCCAGCACATGGCGCATCGCGAAAATCGCCCGCCCCAGCCGCGCCCGCTTCCACGGCAATGTCGCGCCCAGGGGCAGGATCAACGCAAGCCCCAGCATGAAGGGCGTGAACGCCGCATTGAAAAACGGCGGCCCCACCGACAGGGGGCGGTCAAACGCGATATCCGCCACCAGCGGCCAGACCGTGCCGACGAACACCACAAAGGCCGACACCGCCAGCAGGATATTGTTCAGAATCAGCGCGCTTTCCCGGCTGACCACGGCAAAGACGCCCTTCGCCTCCAGCGCCGACGCCCGCGCGGCGTAAAGGCTCAGCGCGCCGCCCATGAAAATCGCCAGGATGATCAGGATGAACACCCCCCGCTCCGGGTCATTGGCAAAGGCGTGGACAGAGGTCAGAGCGCCCGAGCGCACGATAAACGTCCCGATCAGCGAAAAGCCGAAGGCCATGATCGCCAGAAGGACCGTCCAGCCTTTCAGGCTCTCGCGCTTCTCCACCACAATCGCCGAATGCAACAGCGCGGTGGCCAGAAGCCACGGCATGAAACTCGCATTCTCCACCGGATCCCAGAACCAGAAACCGCCCCATCCCAGTTCATAGTACGCCCACCACGACCCCAGCGCGATGCCGATGGTCAGAAACAGCCACGCCGCCAGCGTCCAGGGCCGCACCCAGCGCCCCCAGGCCGCATCGACCCGCCCACCGATCAGCGCCGCCACCGCAAAGCTGAACGCCATGGAAAGCCCGACATAGCCGAGATAGAGGAACGGCGGGTGAAACGCCAGCCCCGGATCCTGCAACAGCGGATTCAGATCCTGCCCGTTGAACGGTGGCGTCGCCATGCGCTGGAAAGGATTGGAGGTAAACAGGATAAAGGCCAGAAACGCCACCCCGATCGCGGCCTGCACACTCAGAACCCGCGCCCGCAGATGCTCCGGCAACCCTTGCCCGAACCACGCCGCCGACGCCCCGAAAAGGCTCAGGATCAAGACCCACAGCAGCATCGAACCCTCATGGTTCCCCCATACCCCCGTCACCTTGTAAAGCATCGGCTTCAGCGTATGGGAATTTGCCACCACGACCCGTAGTGAAAAGTCAGAGGTCACAAAAGCACGGGTCAGCGCGGCAAAGGCAAACCCGATCAGCAGAAACTGCGCGTTCGCCGCCGGCTCCGCCACCGCCATCCAGCCGCGCCATCCCTTCCAGGCGCCCACCATCGGCACCACGGCCTGCACAATGGCAACCGCAAAGGCGAGGATCAGGGCAAAGTGGCCGAGTTCGATCATCATGCGATGGGTTATACGCAGCTTTCAGGGTGCGGACCATATGAATAGTGAGTTATAGCCGAAAGTTGGTTATGGCGCTGATTGGCGGCCTATCATGGCGTTGTTCACGCGGCGCAATTCTCAGTAGAGAAAAGGATATGCCACATGACGAAGTCTACCATCACGCCGTTGCCCGGTCCATCGGGATTTTCGTCTGACCCGCTGACCGACATCCTGCAAACCGGCGCGCGCCAACTGCTCAAACAGGCGGTGGAAGCGGAATTGGCCACGCTCCTCGCCGCCCATGCCCGCGAGGTGACGGACGATGGCCGTGCGCGGCTGGTGCGCCATGGTCATCTGCCCGAGCGCGAGGTCATGACCGGCATCGGCCCGGTACCAGTGAAGGTGCCGCGGATGCGGGACCGGGGCAATGTGGACGAAAAGAGAGTTATAGCCGAAAGTTGGTGATGGCGCTGATTGGCGGCATATCATGGCGTTGTTCACGCGCCGCAATTCTCAGCAGAGAAAAGGATATGCCACATGACGAAGTCTACCATCACGCCGTTGCCCGATCCATCGGGATTTTCGTCTGACCCGCTGACCGACATCCTGCAAACCGGCGCGCGCCAACTGCTCAAACAGGCGGTGGAAGCGGAATTGGCCACGCTCCTCGCCGCCCATGCCCGCGAGGTGACGGACGACGGCCGTGCGCGGCTGGTGCGCCATGGTCATCTGCCCGAGCGCGAGGTCATGACCGGCATCGGCCCGGTACCAGTGAAGGTGCCGCGGATGCGGGACCGGGGCAATGTGGACGAAAAGATCCGTTTCGCCTCGTCGATCTTGCCGCCCTGGCTGCGCAAGACCAGATCGATTGAGGAACTGCTGCCGTGGCTCTATCTTAAGGGCATTTCCACGGGCGACTTCCAGGAGGCTCTTGGGGCGCTGTTGGGGCCGAACGCGGCAGGGCTTTCATCGAGCACCATCTCGCGATTGAAAGCGGACTGGGGGGCGGAGTATGAACGCTGGCAGCGCCGCGATCTCAGTGCCCGGCGTTTCGTCTATGGATAGCGGGCAGTTGGGCACCCAGCCAATTGCCCAGGTCATCGAAGACGGGTCTGGCCTCGGCCTGCCGTATGGCGGTACGCTGATCCGGCGGCGATCCACGGGCCTCTTTCTCGATAGCGTAGAGCCCTGCTATCCGCTTGATCGCCTCTTCGGCGATGGCCGAGCCCTGGGCTTTATGCACATCGACGAACTTGCGCCGGATGTGGGCCATGCAGGCGACCTCGCGGATGTCGCCAGAACGGTAGAGGTCGTTGAATCCGGAATAGCCGTCCGCATGCATCCAGCCCTGGTATCTCTTCAAGTGATCCTTGGGATGCTGACCCCTGCGGTCCGGCGAGAACTGATACCAGGCAGCAGGCGGCGCCTCGCTGTCCCAGGGGCGCTCATCGCGTATGTAAGTCCATAGGCGGGCGGTCTGGGTTTTGCCTGCCCCGGGCGTTAGCATTTTGATCGGCGTATCATCGGCAAACAATGCCTGGCCTGCTTGCACATGTCGTCCGATGGCAACGGCCAGTGGCTCCAGTAGGGCCGTGGATTTGCCCACCCAATCGGCCAGCGTTGAGCGGTCAAGGTCAAGCCCGTCGCGCTCGAATATCCGGCTTTGCCGGTAGAGCGGCAGATGATCGGCATATTTGCTGACCAGAACATGGGCCAACAGTCCTGGTCCAGGACGCCCGCGCTCAATCGGGCGCGATGGCAGCTGTGCCTGGGTGAAGCTGTCGCAGCCCGAACAGGCAAAGCGGGGCCGGGTGATGCGGTTCACGATGAAGCGCCCCGGAACATATTCCAGTTCCTCGGTCACATCCTCGCCCAGGCGGCGCAGCTTGCCACCACAATCCGCACAGGCATCATCTCCGGTGGCCAGTTCGATGTGCTGGCGCGGTATATGATCCGGGATCGGGCGGCGCTTGGGTTTGTCTTTGGGCGGCTCCTCTTCAGGCAGGCGTAACCTGGCTGTCATCGCTGCCGTTGCAATCTCACTGCTCTCCAGGGCCAGTTGCAGCTGCTCGATGCTCTCGGATTTGCTGCCAAACCTATGTGTGCGATGCCCGGATAACTGGTGCCTGAGCTTCTCGATCAACATCGCCTGAGACTTCACCTCGGCCAGCAGAAGCTGCGTGAAAGCACGCAACTCATCGGGGTCTTCCGGTAAGGCTCGGGCCACATCGATCATGGCCAAAACCTGGCAAATCAACGGGCTTTAGGGAATCCCCAAATCACTGATCCGGCCAGATTATCCCGCCTTCAATGGCCGCCATGTGCGCTGCGGAATACGCCAGTCAATGCCCTCCAGAAGCATCGCCAACTGGGCCGGTGTCAATGCGACTTTGCCGTCTTTTGCAGAAGGCCAGACAAACCGGCCCTTCTCCAATCGCCTGGAGAACAGACAGGCCCCCTGACCGTCCCACCAAATGATCTTGATCAGATCGCCACGCCGTCCACGGAAAACGAACATGTGGCCGCAATAAGGGTTCTGCTTCAGCGTCTGTTCCGCCTGAGCCGCCAGCGTCGCAAACCCCCGGCGCATATCCGTTACCCCGGCAGCCAGCCACACCTTCGTGTTCGACGGTACCGGGATCATCCGGACAAGCCACGGATCAGGCCGGCAAGGGCATCGGGATCGTAAGTCCCGCTGACACAAAGCCGGTGCCCGCAAACAAGATCAAACCCAATCCTGCCGCATGCCACAACCGGCGGCGCGGCTTCATGCCGCACATCCGAAATTATCTCGACCGGCAGAAAGAAAACCTGCTTCCGTGTATCGCCATCAGGCGAAAACCGCCCATCCCTCAGCCACGTAAACACGAGATTGGCATTCACATCATACCGCCGCGCAACCTGACTAACCGAAATCCCCGGAACCCGCGTTTGCGCACAGATCATCCGCTTCTCGTTATTGCTCCAGTTCCGGCGCTTCTTCCTGCCCACATCTGACCTCGATAATGTCCATTAACGATCATGGACACTATCTGACATCTGCGGCCTCAGGCAGGGCAGCCAGACCAGACGCTTACCGTCTATGTCTGGGCCGATGGTGTCTATTTCCAACCGCGTATGGAAGAGCAGAAACAATGCGTTCTGGTGCTGATCGGCGCGGATGAGTGGGGCCGCAAGGAGGTTCTGGGGCTCACCGACGGCTACCGTGAAAGCACGCAGAGTTGGCGCGAGTTGCTGCTCGATCTCAAGCGTCGCGGGCTGTCCCACGCCCCCGATCTGGCCATTGGCGACGGCGCCTTGGGGTTCTGGGCGGCGCTGCGCGAAGTCTTCGGCAGCACCCGGGAACAACGGTGCTGGGTTCACAAGACCGGAAACGTTCTCAATGCCATGCCCAAATCGGTGCAGGCCAAAGCCAAAGGCCACCTGCATGATATCTGGCAGGCGGAAACGAAGACCGAAGCCGGGGCCGCCTTCGATTTCTTCGTGGAAACCTACGGCGCGAAATATGACAAGGCGGTTGGGAAACTGACCAAAGACCGGGCTGTGCTGCTCTCCTTCTACGGCTTCCCTGCTGAGCACTGGAAGCACATCCGAACCACGAACCCGATCGAGAGCACCTTCGCCACCGTCCGCCACCGCACCGGCAAAACCAAAGGCTGCCTGAGCCGCAAGACCGGGTTGGCCATGGCATTCAAGCTGATGATGTCAGCGCAGGCCAAGTGGCGAAAGCTCGACGGCGCCAACCGCATGCCAGAGATCATTGAAGGGGTTGAGTTCAGAGACGGGATCAAGCAAATTCAAAACGCCGCCTGATCACACCATCACCAACTTTCGGGCATAGCTCACGAAAAGATCCGTTTCGCCTCGTCGATCCTGCCACCCTGGCTGCGCAAGACCAGATCGATTGAGGAACTGCTGCCGTGGCTCTATCTCAAGATATCTGTCTTGGTCAAGGTTTGATTTTGGACCACTGGCGGTTTTCGCGGATCAAGGTATTTGCGAGGATGATGAGCTTGCGCATGATTGCCACAAGAGCGACCTTGGCTTTCTTGCCCTTTTGACGCAAAGCCTTGTAGACGCAGGTGAGTTGGGAATTGCAGCGCGCTGCGACGAGGGCGGGCATGTAGAGCGCCTGGCGAAGCCCGGCTCGTCCGCCTCCGATTTTCGCTCTGGCTGTCCATTTGCCGGACTTGCGCACGAAGGGAGCCAGGCCCGCAAGCGCGGCGGCCTGCTTGGGCGTCAAGGTTCCGATCTCCGGCATTTCGATGAGTATTGCGACGGCAGGGGATCGACCGCAGGATCTCGAACTGTCCGGCAAGCTTTGCATCCTCGCGGATACGCTTCTTCAACTCGGCATCGAGTTGGGCAAGTTGCTTTGCAATCTGGCGCATCCTGGTTTTCAGTTGCGCCTTGACGAGTGTGTTGCGCGCACCGCAGAGCCGGTTCCGGCAGGCAGTCTGGTCCTTGATGAGAGCGCTCCGGGCGACATGCACCTCCCGCAGATCGTTCATGGGTTCATCGCGCAACGGTGAAGCCTTCAGGTCAAGCATCGCCCCCATGCGGGCCAGCAGTTCCGCATCGATCCGGTCAGTTTTGGCGGACTGGCCGACCGCTTCGGCGAAGCGGCGGGCGCGTTTGGGGTTCACCTTGACCATGGCGTGAGCCGTCTTTGAAAGGCGGGCCTCCAGATCGCGATGATAGCGTCCTGTAGGCTCGTAGACGACGCGGCAGCACTGCGGGCCGATCCAGTTCTTCAGCGTCTTCAGTCCTGTCCGGTCGTTGGTGAAGCGTTTCGCCTTGCCATCGCTCAGGCGATGGGTGTCGAGATGATCTTTCGAGATGTCGATGCCGATGGTATCATTCATGACCTTTTCGTCTCCCGTTCCTGTCATACGAGGCAGGGGTGTTCCCTCCTCCACTATCTGTTCGGGTTCATCGAAAGGGCGGGGGTGATCCATCTTGAGAACGGTCCTCAAAGACCAGGGCATCATCGATCCATCCCCCGCCACCCCTCGGGCCGCACCCGCGGCGCCTTCACTGCTATCGGGCCGATGCCGGTCATAACCTCGCGCTCGGGCAGATGACCATGGCGCACCAGCCGCGCACGGCCATCGTCCGTCACCTCGCGGGCATGGGCGGCGAGGAGCGTGGCCAATTCCGCTTCCACCGCCTGTTTGAGCAGTTGGCGCGCGCCGGTTTGCAGGATGTCGGTCAGCGGGTCAGACGAAAATCCCGATGGACCGGGCAACGGCGTGATGGTAGACTTCGTCATGTGGCATATCCTTTTCTCTGCTGAGAATTGCGGCGCGTGAACAACGCCATGATAGGCCGCCAATCAGCGCCATAACCAACTTTCGGCTATAACTCCCGAGGTCGGTGTGAAGTGGACATGCCAATGCGGGCGGCGTGCCAGCCAGGCCTTGATCTTCGGGGTTTTGTGGGTGGCGTAATTGTCCATGACGATATGCACCTCCGGCCCGTCCGGCATCTGCCGGTCGATCTGTTTGAGGACGTCGAGGAACCCGGTGGCGCGGCGCCGCTTGCAGCATTTGCCGATCACGGCGCCGGTGGCGATATCCAGTGCTGCAAAAAGCGACGTCGTGCCGTGTCGGATGCAGGTGTGGGTGCGCCGCTCGGCCACGCCGGGCGCCATTGGCAGCACAGGCTGTTCGCGATCCAGCGCCTGGATTTGCGATTTCTCGTCAACACACAACACGACAGCCCTGTTCGGCGGTGACAGGTACAGCCCGACGATATCGTGCACCTTGTCCACCAACAGCGGGTCGGTTGAGAGCTTGAATGTCTCGCTTCGGTGCGGTTGCAGGCCGAACGCGTTCCAAATCCGCCGGATGGTGGTGTGCGACAGTCCCGTCGCGGCTGCCATGCTTCGGAGCGACCAATGGGTCGCATCCCTCGGGGTCGTGTTCAGCGTGCGCTCAATCACCGCAGTCACCTGATCGTCCGACACGGTGCGCGGGCGACCGGAGCGGTATTCGTCGGTGAGACCTTCAATCCGGCATCGCACAAAACGTCTGCGCCATTTGCCGACTGTGTGTTCATGCACCCCAAGCCGGGCCGCCACTTCCTTGCTCGCCAATCCATCGGCGCACAGCAGGATCATCCGGCATCGGTCCGACAGCGAACGTGCCGCTTTGTGACGCCGAACCTGACCCTCGAGAAAACGGCGCTCATCTTCGCTCAGAACCACTGCATCCGCCAAACGTCCCACCATCGCAACATCCTCCTCAATTCCCGCTCAGTCAATGATACAAAGTACAATTCCGGGGGACCAGGGTCAGGACTCATAGCCAGAATATGACGGTTGCAGCGATGTATATGGCGGATTTGAATATATGTGCGCATCGGTCATAGCGCATCGCGATGCGCCTCCAATCCTTGAGTTTTGCGAACAGGTTTTCAACCTTGTGCCGCCTCTTGTACGTTTCGGCGCAGTGGGGGATGGTTTTGTTGCGGTTTTTCCTTGAAGGGATGCAAGCCTCAATCTTCTGATCTTCAATGATCTTTCGAACCTTTACGCTGTCGTAGCCCCGATCCGCGATCAGAACCCTGGCCGCAGGCAGGTTGGGCAGCAAAACATCCGCACCCTTGAAGTCGCGACGCTGACCCGCCGTCAGATGCAGCCTGACAGGGCGACCCGCACCGTCTCCAACGACATGCAATTTCGTATTCAGCCCTCCCTTTGTACGCCCGATCAGGCGCGGCTCGGACCCCCCTTTTTGAGACTGGACGCCGTGCGATGTGCTTTGAGATGGGTTGCGTCAATCATGAGGGTGTCGGCGTCCGGGCCAGAGGGGTTGGCCAATTCTTCGAAAATTCGTTCGAAAATACCTTTGCGGGACCAGCGCACAAACCGATTGTAGAGCGTTTTGTGAGGGCCGTATTCGACAGGCGCATCGCGCCAGCGTAGACCGTTGCGAATAATGAAAATAATACCACTCGGCACACGACGGTCATCGACCCGGGGTTTGCCATGGGGCTTGGGAAAGAAGGGCTCAAGGCGCGCTGTTTGTGCCTCCGTCAGCCAGAAAGGCTCGCTCATGTCACTACTCCGTTTTGCAGAACACTGATTCACACGTTCAAAACAAAGTCAATGGGTCCTGACCCTAGTCAGTTTCACACTACAATCTGGGCGAGGTTCAGGTTCGCGATCGCCGCTTGGACTTCAGCGTAGAGTTCGGCTTCCACTTCACCGGCATCCATCTCGATGACAAGTGCAAAACGCGCACTCTTTTGGATTACGTCTTGAATCGACTTCGATTTCCACCAGCCTGCGACAGGGTGGACCGCGAGGAGGTTTCGGCGCGCAAGATCGGAAGCGGGGCAACGGAATTCATCGATGTGCAGAGAGCCGACGTCGCGTCGATTGCGTCCGAATATCCAGCCGTCATTGTCAGCGACAGGCTCAGCATCCGGGTCATCGGCGAGCTTGTTGATCCTCGTCTGAAACTGCGCCCTGTTCTCGTTGGCACGACTCAGTTTGAACCGAAGATTGTGAGACGCATATCGAAACTTTGACCCGCGAGCCGCTTCTGAAGGATTGGGCTCGACGAAGGTGCTCATTGCTACGCGGAGCGTCACCTCCGCTGCACCAAGCTGTCTGAGAGCTTTTCGCGGCCAAGGTAGCTCGAAGAACTTCATCTGATTGTGGACAGGATCGGCCCCACGGTGATCGCTCTGCCTGTATGGATTGATCGTATCCTGGACTATCAAGGAAAAGGCATTAGCGGCGCTTCGCCGTGCTCGCTCCATATCCGGGGTGCCGTAGCCATACCTCTGAAACAGTCGAGCGAAGTCTCCCTTTGTAGGATTTTGCGGAAGGTGTGACATCATCTGTTCGGTCCACCGAGCAGACGAAACAAAGAGAGCTCTGATCGTTTCGGGCCACAGATGTGGATAGCCTTCCCAGAGCTCTGTGATCGCCTTCGCTGCCAGCGCCGTCGCAGCGCTCGTGTCCGCAGTCGTCGTAAGAGAGCGCAACGGGTAGTTGTGATCAGTGGTAAGCAATGAGAGCGCCGAGTGCTTCATCGGGGGCGGAAGGCGGTCCTGGACCCAGTTCCCACCCTCCATCACCACATCAGGCTTGATGGGCCAGTGCCTCGACCAACTCGCAGTCCGTGACGACGGCGATAGATCGCCCGTTGGCGCGACGGGCTGTCCGGCCAAGCCAGCGGGCATCCTTACCTTTTCGGTATAGGCACCAACGCAGATGGGGTTCCAAGCCTGAGCCGGAGATTCAATCTCGTGATCAGGATCATCGCAAATCGAGAGATAGTCCGCGCCGCGGAAGCGGTTCTGATCCGTGTTTCCCGCAGAAATCACAAACAAGCGCTGACGGCTTTGATTGCCTGACACTCCTGCGGTCAGCTGATCGATTTCGCTCACTGCTGCGCGACAAACAAGGTGAGAATCCAGCGTCAATCAGGATGAGAACGCGTGTGCGGGGGCTCGCAGGGAGGGCGTAGCCCGACTGGGGAGGCCCCGCACACGCGTTTTGCCCTTTTGGGGCGGGCCTGACGGTTGTGGCCGGCTCGGATAAGGAATGATTTTCTGTGCAAGGGGATCGTTCATGCCGGGCTGTCATGTCACTGACCAACAAATGAGGCTCTTCATGACGCTCAGATCGACCCATTCCGTTGCCGTTGCCGCTGCCAAGGCGGGGATCAGCCAGGCAACGGGCTATCGGCTGCAAGCTGACCCAATTTTACCATCACAGAAGAAGGCCCCTCGCGGCCGGCGGCGTCCGGACCCGCTGGCGGACATTTTTGATGCGGAGGTCGTGCCGCTTCTGCGGTCCTCACCGGGGATCCGACCTGTGGCGGTTTACGAGGAGCTTCTGCGTCGGCATTCTGATCTGGGTACGGGCATCCGACGGACTCTGGAGCGACGGATACGCGCCTGGAATGCGGAACACGGCCCTGAACAGGACGTCATTTTCCGGCAGACCCACACACCGGGCAAAATGGGCCTGTCGGATTTCACCGCCATGGGCAAGTTGGGTGTGACCATTGCCGGTGAGGCACTGGGCCATCGACTGTATCACTTCCGGCTTGCCTATAGCGGGTTTCAGCACGCCCACGTCGTGCTGGGCGGCGAAAGCTATGTGGCGCTGGCTGAGGGATTGCAGAACGCCCTCTGGACGCTCGGCGGCGTGCCACACAATCATGGAACTGACAGCCTGTCGGCGGCCTTCAAGAACCTGGATAAGTCATCCCGGGCCGATCTAACCGACCGCTTCGACGCCCTGTGCAACCATTATGGAATGACGCCGACGCGCAACAACAAGGGCGTCGCACACGAGAACGGTTCCATCGAGAGCCCCAATGGGCATCTGAAGCGCACCATTGAGGACGCGCTGGTCATGCGTGGGTCGCGCGACTTCGAAAGCTTGCAAGATTATCGTCGCTTCATCGACGAGATCGTGGGCCGGATCAACGCCCGCAATGCCAAGCGTATCGATGCGGAACGTGCGAGCCTCAGACCTTTGCCGACGCGGCGGACCACGGATTACGAGGAGATCACGTTGCGCGTCACTTCCTCCGGGGGCTTCACCTTGCGCAAGGTGTTCTACACCGTGCCATCCCGGTTGATCGGGCATCAGCTGCGGGTTCGGCTCTACGATGATCGGTTGGAGCTGTTCCTGGGAAGCTCTGCCCTGCTAACGCTGACACGCGGACGAGCCTCGAGCACCGGGAGCCATGGGCACGTGGTCAATTACCACCACGTCATCCACTCCTTGCGCAAAAAGCCCATGGCGCTGATGGGGCTGGTCTATCGGGATCAGCTATTCCCGCGCCGGGCGTTCCGTAACATGTTCGCATTCCTGCTGGAGCAGACCAGTGAGAAGGCGGCGTGTCGCATGGTTGTCGATCTTCTGGCGCTGGCACACGAGCGGGGCTGCGAGGCTGAATTGGCAGCGCAGCTCGAGGAGGACCTTCGCCAGAAGCGCCCGCCTGACATGGCGGCCCTACGCGCAGTGTTTAGCCCATCACAAGACGCACTCCCCCAAGTCGCGGTGCAACTGGCCGACCTGTCATCTTACGACCAGTTGGTCGGCGGTACGCCATCCGCTCAGGAGGTGACAGCATGACATCGCCCCAGACCGATACCGCCCGCCTAACCTTGGCTCTGACCGAATTGCGCTTGCCAGCCATCAAGGCGCTATGGCCGCGCTTTGCGGAACAAGCCGACAAGGAAGGCTGGCCCGCCGCTCGGATGCTCAGCACCCTGGTGGAGCATGAACTGGCTGAACGAGATCGCCGTCGTATCGAGCGACATCTCGCACAGGCACGCCTGTTGCCCGGAAAAACGATCGACACCTTCGACTTCACAGCCGTCCCCATGCTGTCCAAGGCCCATGTCAGTGCGATCACCGCTGGCGACAGCTGGATCGGAAAGGGCGGCAACATCCTGCTGTTTGGGCCGCCAGGTGTGGGCAAATCACATCTCGGCTCAGCCATCGGGCTCGCCCTTGTCGAGCAAGGCTACCGCGTCCTATTCAGCCGCACCACCGATCTGGTCCAGAAACTCCAACAGGCCCGCCGCGATCTCGTCCTCGAAAGTGCCATTGCAAAGCTCGACAAATTCCATCTGCTGATCCTCGATGACATCACCTACGTCACCAAGGATCAGGCTGAAACCAGTGTGCTCTTCGAACTCATCAGCGCGAGATATGAACGCCGCTCAATGTTGATCACGGCCAACCAGCCCTTCGGGGAGTGGAATGCGATTTTTCCAGACCCGGCCATGACATTGGCCGCCGTCGACAGGCTCGTGCACCACGCAACCATCTTCGAGATGAATGTCGAAAGCTACCGGCGAAGAGCAGCACAAAAGGCAAAGGGGCCGGGAAGGCCTGCACAAAAAGCCACACCGGAAAACACCAAAGCTGATTGACGCTCCGCGACAATCAAAAAACAAACCCCTTGATCGCGGCACAAAAGCCCGGCATCGTCCCAAACGTCGCGACCAAGGATTCTCATCCTGATTGACGCGCACTTCTCATCTTGATTGTCGCGCTACACTGTTTTTCTGATCACGCCGAATAATAAGATCAAACGCCCCGTTCCTACGGCCAGGAAGCTCATTACGGCTGTGGGCGGTGATAAGCATATATTCCACATGCGCAGCAAACACCTGAAGAACGGGATGCTGTGTGAAAATCTTGTTGGGAATGGCGGTAAACGGATCCAGATGCCGCCAGGTTGGGTGAATGAGTCCGGCCTGAACAACCCTTAGCAAATTAAAAATGCTTAGGCTCAGTCCTCATAGCCAGAATATGACGGTTGCAGCGTGACCGTTCGGTGAAGGAGCCTTGGCGTACTGCCGGTCGTCCCGGTTACGCTGCTGATGCAGCGTAACGCCAGGGCATCAGCTCGTCCAGCCGAGTGATCTTGTGATCCGCGATGCGGGCGAGAACCCATGTGAGCCAGGCTTGTGGATCGACTTTATCAAGCTTTGCCGTTTCGATCAGGGTGTAGGCGATGGCCATGGCTTTGCCACCGCCCTCGGAACCGGCGAACATCCAATTTTTGCGACCTGTGGCGACAGGTTTTATGGCGCGTTCGGCGATGTTGTTGTCCGCTTCCAGAAAGCCATGGTTCAAATAACCGCGTGCCTTTGGCAAACGACCAAGGGCATAACGGATCGCTTGGGCCAGAGGCGACTTGCCAGATATATTTGGCAACTGCGCGTGTAACCAGGTCTCAAGTTCATCGAAGATCGGTTTTGCCTTTTCCTGACGGATGGCAACGCGCTCTTCAGACGGTTTGCCACGCGCCTCTTTCTCGACGGCATGGAGTTCCGCGATCCGGCGGAGGGCTTCTTCGGCAATCGATGAGCCTTGCGCGGCAAAGATGTCTACAAACTTGCGTCTGACGTGCGCCAAACAAGCCATCTCCTGGGCCTTGTCCTCACCGAATACCCCGTTGAAGCCGGAATACCCGTCCGCATGGACCCAGCCTTTGTAGCCGGAGAGATGTGAGACGGGATGTTCGCCCTTGCGATCAATCGTGAACTGATACCACGCGCAGGGCGGTGATGATCCAGACCATGGTCGTTCATCGCGAACACAGGTCCAGACACGGGCGGTCCTGGTCTTCTTGTTGCCGGGGGCCTGCATTTTAACAGGCGTATCATCAGCGAAGGTGGCCGCGCCTCGGCGGACCATTCGGCCAATGGTGTCAGCCAGAGGTTCCAGAAGCGCGGTGGAGCCGCCAACCCAATTGGTCAGAGTTGATCGATCAAGATCGACGCCTTCACGGGCGTATATTTGCGACTGACGGTAGAGCGGCAGGTGGTCCGCGTATTTGCTGACCAACACGTGCGCCAGCAGCCCCGGTCCCGGGCGGCCACGTTCGATCGGGCGCGATGGCAGCGGCGATTGGACAATGGCCTCGCAACAGGAACAGGCCATACGCGGACGCACGATCCGGTTCACGACAAAACGCCCCGGTTTGTATTCCAACTCCTCGGTCACGTCCTCACCGAGCCTCTTCAACGCCCCACCGCAACGTCGGCAGTCCTCGCCCGGCGACAAGACCTCTTCGTGCCGGTCCAGATGATCGGGCAAGGGCTTGCGGCTGTGCCGGCGGGCCGGTTTGTCCGTTTCAGGCGTTGGAGCAGGCGCCGCCTGTTCTCCAGCGGCTTCGGCAATCGCCTCATCTTCCTGGAAGACCAGATTGAGCTGGTAGAGGCTTTCCGATTTCGATCCAGACCGGTGCCGGTCATGCCCCGCCAGTTGGTGTTGGAGTTGTTCCACCTTCAGGGTCAGCGCCTTGACTTCATCGGCCGGAAGCCGGTTCACTGCCCGCAGTTCCGCAGGATCATCCGGGGCTATGTCGAGGTCCTTCAGCATCGCCGATCCTATACCGGATCAGCATTCCGGGGTGAACCCAGAAAGCGCGCAAAGCCTCGTATTTATTGACCTGTCCTACGCTCAACGGTCTCCAGGTTTTACGGGGCATCCGCCAGTCAATCCCCTCCAACAGCATTGAGAGCTGCGCGGGTGTGACGCTGATCTTGCCGTCCTTTGCAGCGGGCCAGACAAACCGCCCTTTCTCCAACCGCTTCGAAAACAGGCACGCGCCCTGGCAATCCCACCAGATGATCTTCAACAGATCGCCGCGCCGACCCCGGAACACGAACAGGTGGCCGGAATACGGGTCTTCGGCCAAAACCTTCCCGGCCTGGGCCGCCAGCGTATTGAACCCTCGCCGCATGTCCGTGACACCCGCCGCCAGCCACACCCGCGTGTTGCTCGGCACCGGGATCAAGACATCAGCCCCTTCAGCAGCCGCGCCAGCACATCAGGATCGAACCCACCCCCGGCGCTGATCCGGTGACCGCCAGCCAACTCAATCTCGATACGGCCACCGAAGGCGACGGGACCGGATGGCTGCGCCGGGACCGGATGTGAAGCAGCCGGAGAAATCTCAACCGGCAGAAACACAGATCCAGCTACGACCTCGGTGAAATCTGGCGCAAAACGCGGGTCCTTCAGCCATTTGAAGATCAGATTGGCGTTCATCGCGTAGCGCCGCGCAACCTGAGCCACAGAAACACCCGGCGCGGCAGTCTGCAGGCAGATCGAACGCTTCTCGTCGTCCCACCAAATTCGCTTCTTGCGCCTGCCAGCCATAGAGTGCCTCATGGTGTCCACTATCGATGGTGGACACTATCGGCTCCTCCGCCCCCGCGTTAGGTCGGCTTCAACGGACGCTCACTCTTTTCCTGCTCGGAGATGCCCCTGAAAAACGCTCGATTGCCGATGCAGATCGGCCACGCATTCGGCGCGAACCAGGGCCAGGTCAAACGGTCTGCCCTTACTCGGGCTACATCGGCGACGATGAAGCTTTCATCCATGCCGATGATATCGAAGCGGTGAAGAAGTACATCCTGTGGATGGCCGCAAATGACGTGAGCAACTGGCTGGGCGATTGGGCGAAGGACTTCAACCGGCGTCAACCACGAGGGGGTTTCATCACCATGAAAATGGAGCACAAGCCGCGCCACCGTCCGAAACCGCTTGCGATCCGGGAGGACCTCCTGCGGAGCCTTGAGTGTGATATTTGTCAGCGCGGCTATGGTGTATATGCCCTTGTTCTGCCCCGACTGCGGCGCGCCAAACGTGGCGCTGAATTTCCGGCGCGAGATAGAGTTGGTGGGCGAGCAAATCGTCTTGGCCGAAGAGCTGGATGGCCAGAGTAGGGGGGAGATTGCCTATCGTCTGATGGGCAATGCCCATGAAGATGGGCTGACAGCCTTTGAGGCCACGTTGAAGACCGTCCATGCACACCTGGTGCGCGCCCCCCGTGCGCCGGATGATGCCGACAAGCTGACGGGCAAGAAGGCGGTTGGTAACGCCTTTCAGAACGTCGAACGGGGCCGGGAGCTTTTCCGCAAGATCGGCCTTGATCCCTTCGACACCCTCTCAGAGGCAGAAATCGGGCACCTGCGGCTCAACATCCAGAAGCGGCATGTCTTGGGGCATAATCTCGGGGTCGCCGATGAGCACTACGCTCAGTTCTCGGAAAAGAACGAACCCGGCGAAACCGTGAACCTGTCACATCCCATGTGATTGTAAGGCTGCTTTCTGAAGAGTTCGGGCTTTTCTTGATGCCAGTCCTTGAGCGCATCGATTGGCGTGCGGCCTTTCAGAACGGATTGCGGCAACTGGCCGTTGTAGAGGCGGACGTAGCGGAGAAGCGTCCGCTCCAGGTCCTCGCCGCTGCGGAAACGGTGGCTCTGGAGCACGTCCTCAATCCGACCGTTGAACCGCTCGACCATGCCGTTGGTCTGCGGCCGCATCGGTGGGGCCAGGCGACGTTCGATCCCGAACTCGGCGCAGAGGCGGTCGAACTCATGATTGCCGGTCGCGGCGCGGCGGCGAAGGCCGAAGAGCCTGTCGGTGAACTCCTTGCCATTGTCCGTCAGCACGCGGGTGATCCGCATCGGGGCGGCGCGCTCCAGGTCGCGCAGGAACCGGCGGGCGTTGGCCGCAGTCTTCGCCGGATGGATGCGCACGAAGACCCAGCGGGTGGCGCGGGCGATCGCGACGAACGGATACCGGCGCTTCTCCTCATCGGCCATCTGCGGCAGGTATTTCACGTCGATGTGGATGTAGCCGGGCTCGTATGCCTTGAAAGGCTTGTGCGCGGGCTTCGCCACCTTCGGCTTCAGGTCACGGAGGGAGCCGACCCCATGACGGCGCAGGCATCGGCGCAGGCATCGATCCAGCCCGGAGCGCGAGACGTTCGGGTTGAGAAACTCGCGGACCACGGCGAGCAGGTCGTCGAGCGGCAGCAGCAGCGTCTGTCTCAGCGAGACCGCCACGGCCTCCTGCGCCGGTGTCAGCGTGGTCTGCAACCTGTGCGCCGTGTGGCTCCGGTCGTGGACGGTATCGCGCTTGCGCCACGTCCAGACGGTCTGCTCCGAGATGCCGTAGCGCTCGGCCACGATCCACGCGGGCTCTTTGCTCGCCTGGATTGCGGCCCTGATCTTCGGCGTCGTCGTCGCCTGCTTGTGCAAGGAAATCAGCATGTCTTGCCTCCGTCCCGAATCTCACGCAGGATCGATCTTGCCATGAACAGGCCAGAACGGCGAGGGTCTATCTGATCATCCGGGATGGAACAGATAGGGCAGGGCACCCACAGAAACATCTCGCACAGGATTGTGTGGGTGTGTCCAAATTGGGTCTGGACTCTGTTTTTCAAAAAAGGAATATTCACTAAACTCAGAAAATGCGGATACAAAACTGAATTTTATGGGTTTAGTGGAGGGCGCAGGTGCCGCCCCGGCACGACACAAGTGTCGCCCCAGTCCAAGACACTTGTGCCTCCTGTGGGAGGACGTGGCTGCCCTGCAAGGCACATTCAACCAACCACACTCATTCCATATAGACGAATGGGTGAATATCCAATATCCAGTTAAGTCCCAGACACTGATGTCGCCCGGGTCGGTTTGCTTTCTTGTTTGGCTTACACAATATCGAGTGCAACAACTGATTAGGAGACTGTCATGGCTAAGCCAAATGAAAACGCAAAACACCTGCGGGAGAATGAAAAGAAATGGACCAAACCACTCTTGGATGCAGGGTGGACCATGATACCGAATGTCATCTTTGAACGCCAACAGGCGTTGGGGTTGGATGCTATCGACGTTAACATCCTCCTGCACTTGGCATCCTATTGGTGGAAAGCTGGTGACTTGCCGCATCCGGGAAAAAAACGCATCGCTGATGCGATCGGGCGCGACCCGCGCACCATCCAGCGTCGTATTGCCCGTATGGAGGCCGGAGGTCTGATCCGCCGTATCGAGCGCCGAGTGCCAGGGCTCGGTAGCAAGACTAACTTGTATGAATTCACGGGGTTGATCACAGAGTCTACTCCGTTTGCTTTGGAGAAAATCCAGGAGCGGAAGGTAAACGAAGCTGCGCGCGATGCGAAGGCGGCCAAAAAAGGAAAACCCAAGCTGCGGGTCGTTCCGACGTCACAGGATTGAATTAAGAACATGGCTCGGTTTTTAGAAAAAACGCTTGCGGGCGTCACATATGATCTATCTCATCTTGATCCGATGAGGTTGGAGGTGACATTTGAGGAGCATACCTTTCAGACGCTCGTGAATTTTTCGTGCCATTGCTTCACCGAGAAGTTCGACGATCAAAAGCATTCGGCTGACGATGAATATCGGTTCGGCGGCGAGCGGCGAGCGTTCTGTATTGATCGGCACCAGCTCTCGCTTGCGTTGCCACAGCATTTTGTCGAGTTGGAGAACAAGACGGTTTACCACACTCAGAAGGAGAGCTTTTTCTTCATCCGAACGGTTTCGGATCTTGGCGTGGCTGTTCCTTACGTTGTGTTTTTTCGATCTTATAAATCGAACCGGGATGATCTTGATGTCGTGATTGATGTGAGTTCCGCATATCCAAAGCCTGGCATGACCAGCTGGGCTTCGCCAGTGAAATTTCCAAGAGTTGTCAATGCACGCGCAAGAGGGCTGCATCTACCATTAGGAAAGTCTCAGAAAATCAAGCGAGCATAAATGAATATAGGCCCCGAAGGGGCCTACGTCCGTAGTCTATTAGTGCACGAGTCCATCTTACGTCTCACAGAGAACCGCCGAAGCGATATGGTCACCGTATTGCCTGACGAATCAAGCTCACTCGTTCATAGGCGACAACCGGAATATAGCCTTAGTTGTTGTGACCTGCAAACATAATCGGTTCGGCTTGCAATCATCGCGTTTTCCGGCGCAAATTTTTTGCGTCTATCCGGGGTGCCAAACCCGGATTATCTGCGAATGAACCCACATTATTTGCATCCAGCCTGCAATCATCGGATTGAACCCGGATTACATGCGAATGGCGGGTCAGCGCAACGGAGCTGCCTTTCGTCGCACATGTAAAAAGAGCGGCCTCAAAGGTCCACTGAGTGTAGACAGCGCCCTTTGCAGAATTCGTCCGAAGTAAGAGCGTACCCCTCATTGAATACGATCAGGAATTATCATTGATGGCTCAGATCGTCGACCTTCCGCACAACCAACCCACCCGGATCAAGAACAATCGCTGTGCTTACTGCAACGCTGAATTTTCAAATGACGGTGAGCCGGAAAAGGAACACGTGATCGGGCGACTGTTCGTTGCCAAAGGCTCACATGATGGACAGTGGAATTTGCACGTGAATTCTTGCCACCGCTGCAATCAGGATAAGAGCTCTCTCGAGAACGATATTTCCGCGATTTCAATGATCCAAACGGCCGGGCTATCTGAGGAGATCGACGTGAACCTCGCAAGCGAAGCCGAGCGGAAAGGCAAGTCAACCAGTCGGCGGACAGGAAAACCTGTTTCGCTTGGTTCCGAAGATTCCAAAATCGAAACACAGTTTGGCGGCGCAACCATTAGTTTCGGCTTCACAGCTCCGGCGCAGGAGGACACGGGTCGCTTGTACCGGCTCGCAAGGTAGCAGATTGCAGGTTTTTTCTTTCTCCTTGCTTATGACGAAGAACAGCGTCAGGGTTACTGCTGGCCGGGAGTTTATGGAGCTATGCCCGAAAGTTGGTGATGGTGTGATCAGGCGGCGTTTTGAATTTGCTTGATCCCGTCTGTGAACTCAACCCCTTCAATGATCTCTGGCATGCGGTTGGCGCCGTCGAGCTTTCGCCATTTTCCTTGCGCTGACATCATCAGCTTGAATGCCATGGCCAACCCGGTCCTGCGGCTCAGGCAGCCTTTGGTTTTGCCGGTGCGGTGGCGGACGGTGGCGAAGGTGCTCTCGATCGGGTTCGTGGTTCGGATGTGCTTCCAGTGCTCAGCAGGGAAGCCGTAGAAGGAGAGCAGCACAGCCCGGTCTTTGGTCAGTTTCCCAACCGCCTTGTCATATTTCGCGCCGTAGGTTTCCACGAAGAAATCGAAGGCGGCCCCGGCTTCGGTCTTCGTTTCCGCCTGCCAGATATCATGCAGGTGGCCCTTGGCTTTGGCCTGCACCGATTTGGGCATGGCATTGAGAACGTTTCCGGTCTTGTGAACCCAGCACCGTTGTTCCCGGGTGCTGCCGAAGACTTCGCGCAGCGCCGCCCAGAACCCCAAGGCGCCGTCGCCAATGGCCGGATCGGGGGCGTGGGACAGCCCGCGACGCTTGAGATCGAGCAGCAACTCGCGCCAACTCTGCGTGCTTTCACGGTAGCCGACTGCCTGCTTCGGTGAGGCCCGGAACCTCCTTGCGGCCCCACTCATCCGCGCCGATCAGCACCAGAACGCATTGTTTCTGCTCTTCCATGCGCGGTTGGAAATAGACACCATCAGCCCGGACATAGACGAAACGCCGGGCACTGAGATCGCGGCGCTGCCAGCGTTCATACTCCGCCCCCCAGTCCGCTTTCAATCGCGAGATGGTGCTCGATGAAAGCCCTGCCGCGTTCGGCCCCAACAGCGCCCCAAGAGCCTCCTGAAAGTCGCCCGTGGAAATGCCCTTGTCTATTGGATTTCCCAGGCATTCGTATCCGTGCGATACGGATGCCACCCCTCGGGCCGCTGCAGCGGCCCGAGGGGTGGCGGGGGATGGATCGATGATGCCCTGGTCTTTGAGGACCGTTCTCAAGATGGATCACCCCCGCCCTTTCGAAAGACCCGAACAGATAGTGGAGGAGGGAACACCCCTGCCTCGTATGACAGGAACGGGAGACGAAAAGGTCATGAATGATACCATCGGCATCGACATCTCGAAAGATCATCTCGACACCCATCGCCTGAGCGATGGCAAGGCGAAACGCTTCACCAACGACCGGACAGGACTGAAGACGCTGAAGAACCGGATCGGCCCGCAGTGCTGCCGCGTCGTCTACGAGCCTACAGGACGCTATCATCGCGATCTGGAGGCCCGCCTTTCAAAGACGGCTCACGCCATGGTCAAGGTGAACCCCAAACGCGCCCGCCGCTTCGCCGAAGCGGTCGGCCAGTCCGCCAAAACTGACCGGATCGATGCGGAACTGCTGGCCCGCATGGGGGCGATGCTTGACCTGAAGGCTTCACCGTTGCGCGATGAACCCATGGAGGATGGGAGATGGTGTGTAGAGGAAGATTGTATGGATGAGTGATGGGAGAACAGGTATGGACGCGAGAGGGCGAACGATCTGCGGGAGGTGCATGTCGCCCGGAGCGCTCTCATCAAGGACCAGACTGCCTGCCGGAACCGGCTCTGCGGTGCGCGCAACACACTCGTCAAGGCGCAACTGAAAACCAGGATGCGCCAGATTGCAAAGCAACTTGCCCAACTCGATGCCGAGTTGAAGAAGCGTATCCGCGAGGATGCAAAGCTTGCCAGACAGTTCGAGATCCTGCGGTCGATCCCCTGCCGTCGCAATACTCATCGAAATGCCGGAGATCGGAACCTTGACGCCCAAGCAGGCCGCCGCGCTTGCGGGCCTGGCTCCCTTCGTGCGCAAGTCCGGCAAATGGACAGCCAGAGCGAAAATCGGAGGCGGACGAGCCGGGCTTCGCCAGGCGCTCTACATGCCCGCCCTCGTCGCAGCGCGCTGCAATTCCCAACTCACCTGCGTCTACAAGGCTTTGCGTCAAAAGGGCAAGAAAGCCAAGGTCGATCTTGTGGCAATCATGCGCAAGCTCATCATCCTCGCAAATACCTTGATCCGCGAAAACCGCCAGTGGTCCAAAATCAAACCTTGACCAGGACAGATATCTTGAGATAGAGCCACGGCAGCAGTTCCTCAATCGATCTGGTCTTGCGCAGCCAGGGCGGCAAGATCGACGAGGCGAAACGGATCTTTTCGTCCACATTGCCCCGGTCCCGCATCCGCGGCACCTTCACTGGTACCGGGCCGATGCCGGTCATGACCTCGCGCTCGGGCAGATGACCATGGCGCACCAGCCGCGCACGGCCGTCGTCCGTCACCTCGCGGGCATGGGCGGCGAGGAGTGTGGCCAATTCCGCTTCCACCGCCTGTTTGAGCAGTTGGCGCGCGCGCCGGTTTGCAGGATGTCGGTCAGCGGGTCAGACAAAAATCCCGATGGACCGGGCAACGGCGTGATGGTAGACTTCGTCATGTGGCATATCCTTTTCTCTGCTGAGAATTGCGGCGCGTGAACAACGCCATGATAGGCCGCCAATCAGCGCCATAACCAACTTTCGGCTATAACTCTGACTTCGCTCGCTACCGTACCGCGCTCGTAGAGGCCGCCCAATCGCTAGAGTCCTTCACATTTTGACTGAAGCATAGCCTGTGTTTTCGAGGTAGTTTTGGCATTCCTGTTGTGTGATTGATCCGACGAGGCGTCCAACGTATCGCCAGGCCTCTTCACTGGTTCGTTTCCGAGCCATCCGCATCCAGTGTTTGATCTTGGCGAATGTCTGCTCGATCGGGTTCAGGTCTGGCGAGTATGGTGGCAGGAACCACACCCGCGCGCCTGCCGCCTTGATGGCATCGCGCACGGCTTTCGATTTATGGCAGCCGAGGTTGTCCATGATGACGATATCGCCGGGCTTCAGTGCAGGGACAAGCAGTTGATCGATATAGGCACGGAAGGACTGCCCGTTGATCGGGCCGTCAAAGACACAGGGCGCCGTCAATTGATCGCAGCGCAAGGCAGCAATGAACGTCATGGTGTTCCAGTGGCCATGGGGCGCAAAGCCGTGCAGGCGTTTGCCTTTTGGTCCCCAGCCGCGCAGCGGAGCCATGTTGGTCTTGATCCAGGTTTCATCAATGAAGACCAGCTTGCGCGGATCGAGTTGACGCATGACCCCCTTCCAGCGCTTTCGCCGGCGGGCCACATCGGCTCGGGCCCGCTCAAGGGCGAGCAGTGTTTTTTTTTGAAGCTCAGCCCCTCGCGGCGCATGAAGTGCCAGACCGCATTGTGGGACACCTTTGTAGCGCGACAATCAAGATGAGAAGTGCGCGTCAATCGGGATGAGAATCCTTGGTCGCGACGTTTGGGACGATGCCGGGCTTTTGTGCCGCGATCAAGGGGTTTGTTTTTTGATTGTCGCGGAGCGTCAATCAGCTTTGGTGTTTTCCGGTGTGGCTTTTTGTGCAGGCCTTCCCGGCCCCTTTGCCTTTTGTGCTGCTCTTCGCCGGTAGCTTTCGACATTCATCTCGAAGATGGTTGCGTGGTGCACGAGCCTGTCGACGGCGGCCAATGTCATGGCCGGGTCTGGAAAAATCGCATTCCACTCCCCGAAGGGCTGGTTGGCCGTGATCAACATTGAGCGGCGTTCATATCTCGCGCTGATGAGTTCGAAGAGCACACTGGTTTCAGCCTGATCCTTGGTGACGTAGGTGATGTCATCGAGGATCAGCAGATGGAATTTGTCGAGCTTTGCAATGGCACTTTCGAGGACGAGATCGCGGCGGGCCTGTTGGAGTTTCTGGACCAGATCGGTGGTGCGGCTGAATAGGACGCGGTAGCCTTGCTCGACAAGGGCGAGCCCGATGGCTGAGCCGAGATGTGATTTGCCCACACCTGGCGGCCCAAACAGCAGGATGTTGCCGCCCTTTCCGATCCAGCTGTCGCCAGCGGTGATCGCACTGACATGGGCCTTGGACAGCATGGGGACGGCTGTGAAGTCGAAGGTGTCGATCGTTTTTCCGGGCAACAGGCGTGCCTGTGCGAGATGTCGCTCGATACGACGGCGATCTCGTTCAGCCAGTTCATGCTCCACCAGGGTGCTGAGCATCCGAGCGGCGGGCCAGCCTTCCTTGTCGGCTTGTTCCGCAAAGCGCGGCCATAGCGCCTTGATGGCTGGCAAGCGCAATTCGGTCAGAGCCAAGGTTAGGCGGGCGGTATCGGTCTGGGGCGATGTCATGCTGTCACCTCCTGAGCGGATGGCGTACCGCCGACCAACTGGTCGTAAGATGACAGGTCGGCCAGTTGCACCGCGACTTGGGGGAGTGCGTCTTGTGATGGGCTAAACACTGCGCGTAGGGCCGCCATGTCAGGCGGGCGCTTCTGGCGAAGGTCCTCCTCAAGCTGCGCTGCCAATTCAGCCTCGCAGCCCCGCTCGTGTGCCAGCGCCAGAAGATCGACAACCATGCGACACGCCGCCTTCTCACTGGTCTGCTCCAGCAGGAATGCGAACATGTTACGGAACGCCCGGCGCGGGAATAGCTGATCCCGATAGACCAGCCCCATCAGCGCCATGGGCTTTTTGCGCAAGGAGTGGATGACGTGGTGGTAATTGACCACGTGCCCATGGCTCCCGGTGCTCGAGGCTCGTCCGCGTGTCAGCGTTAGCAGGGCAGAGCTTCCCAGGAACAGCTCCAACCGATCATCGTAGAGCCGAACCCGCAGCTGATGCCCGATCAACCGGGATGGCACGGTGTAGAACACCTTGCGCAAGGTGAAGCCCCCGGAGGAAGTGACGCGCAACGTGATCTCCTCGTAATCCGTGGTCCGCCGCGTCGGCAAAGGTCTGAGGCTCGCACGTTCCGCATCGATACGCTTGGCATTGCGGGCGTTGATCCGGCCCACGATCTCGTCGATGAAGCGACGATAATCTTGCAAGCTTTCGAAGTCGCGCGACCCACGCATGACCAGCGCGTCCTCAATGGTGCGCTTCAGATGCCCATTGGGGCTCTCGATGGAACCGTTCTCGTGTGCGACGCCCTTGTTGTTGCGCGTCGGCGTCATTCCATAATGGTTGCACAGGGCGTCGAAGCGGTCGGTTAGATCGGCCCGGGATGACTTATCCAGGTTCTTGAAGGCCGCCGACAGGCTGTCAGTTCCATGATTGTGTGGCACGCCGCCGAGCGTCCAGAGGGCGTTCTGCAATCCCTCAGCCAGCGCCACATAGCTTTCGCCGCCCAGCACGACGTGGGCGTGCTGAAACCCGCTATAGGCAAGCCGGAAGTGATACAGTCGATGGCCCAGTGCCTCACCGGCAATGGTCACACCCAACTTGCCCATGGCGGTGAAATCCGACAGGCCCATTTTGCCCGGTGTGTGGGTCTGCCGGAAAATGACGTCCTGTTCAGGGCCGTGTTCCGCATTCCAGGCGCGTATCCGTCGCTCCGGAGTCCGTCGGATGCCCGTACCCAGATCAGAATGCCGACGCAGAAGCTCCTCGTAAACCGCCACAGGTCGGATCCCCGGTGAGGACCGCAGAAGCGGCACGACCTCCGCATCAAAAATGTCCGCCAGCGGGTCCGGACGCCGCCGGCCGCGAGGGGCCTTCTTCTGTGATGGTAAAATTGGGTCAGCTTGCAGCCGATAGCCCGTTGCCTGGCTGATCCCCGCCTTGGCAGCGGCAACGGCAACGGAATGGGTCGATCTGAGCGTCATGAAGAGCCTCATTTGTTGGTCAGTGACATGACAGCCCGGCATGAACGATCCCCTTGCACAGAAAATCATTCCTTATCCGAGCCGGCCACAACCGTCAGGCCCGCCCCAAAAGGGCAAAACGCGTGTGCGGGGCCTCCCCAGTCGGGCTACGCCCTCCCTGCGAGCCCCCGCACACGCGTTCTCATCCTGATTGACGCTGGATTCTCACCTTGTTTGTCGCGCAGCAGAGCCGTCGTTGACGGGCTCAAAGGCTTCCCGGAGGCGATCACCGCCGCCTTTGCGCAGACCACGGTGCAAACCTGCATTGTCCACCTGGTGCGCCACTCCCTGAACTTCTGCTCGCAGAAGTTATGGAAAGACCGCAAGGGAGTGGCCGCCGATCTGCGCCGGATTTACAGCGCCGCCACCGCCGATCAGGCCGCCGATGAACTGGACGCATTCGAGGAGAAATGGGCCGGTAAATACGCCTCCATCGCCCCGGCCTGGCGACGGGCATGGCAGGAAGTAATCCCGTTCTTCGCCTTCGATCCGGCGATCCGAAAGATCATCTACACCACCAACGCCATCGAGAGCCTGAACCGGGTGATCCGCAAATCAATCAAGACCCGCGGATCGTTCCCGACCGATCAGGCCGCAACAAAGCTGATCTATCGTGACCGTTCGGTGAAGGAGCCTTGGCGTACTGCCGGTCGTCCCGGTTACGCTGCTGATGCAGCGTAACGCCAGGGCATCAGCTCGTCCAGCCGAGTGATCTTGTGATCCGCGATGCGGGCGAGAACCCATGTGAGCCAGGCTTGTGGATCGACTTTATTAAGCTTTGCCGTTTCGATCAGGGTGTAGGCGATGGCCATGGCTTTGCCACCGCCCTCGGAACCGGCGAACATCCAATTTTTGCGACCTATGGTGACAGGTTTTATGGCGCGTTCGGCGATGTTGTTGTCCGCTTCCAGAAAGCCATGGTTCAAATAACCGCGTGCCTTTGGCAAACGACCAAGGGCATAACGGATCGCTTGGGCCAGAGGCGACTTGCCAGATATATTTGGCAACTGCGCGTGTAACCAGGTCTCAAGTTCATCGAAGATCGGTTTTGCCTTTTCCTGACGGATGGCAACGCGCTCTTCAGACGGTTTGCCACGCGCCTCTTTCTCGACGGCATAGAGTTCCGCGGTCCGGCGGAGGGCTTCTTCGGCAATCGATGAGCCTTGCGCGGCAAAGATGTCTACAAACTTGCGTCTGACGTGCGCCAAACAAGCCATCTCCTGGGCCTTGTCCTCACCGAATACCCCGTTGAAGCCGGAATACCCGTCCGCATGGACCCAGCCTTTGTAGCCGGAGAGATGTGAGACGGGATGTTCGCCCTTGCGATCAATCGTGAACTGATACCACGCGCAGGGCGGTGATGATCCAGACCATGGTCGTTCATCGCGAACATAGGTCCAGACACGGGCGGTCCTGGTCTTCTTGTTGCCGGGGGCCTGCATTTTAACAGGCGTATCATCAGCGAAGGTGGCCGCGCCTCGGCGGACCATTCGGCCAATGGTGTCAGCCAGAGGTTCCAGAAGCGCGGTGGAGCCGCCAACCCAATTGGTCAGAGTTGATCGATTAAGATCGACGCCTTCACGGGCGTATATTTGCGACTGACGGTAGAGCGGCAGGTGGTCCGCGTATTTGCTGACCAACACGTGCGCCAGCAGCCCCGGTCCCGGGCGGCCACGTTCGATCGGGCGCGATGGCAGCGGCGATTGGACAATGGCCTCGCAACAGGAACAGGCCATACGCGGACGCACGATCCGGTTCACGACAAAACGCCCCGGTTTGTATTCCAACTCCTCGGTCACGTCCTCACCGAGCCTCTTCAACGCCCCACCGCAACGTCGGCAGTCCTCGCCCGGCGACAAGACCTCTTCGTGCCGGTCCGGATGATCGGGCAAGGGCTTGCGGCTGTGCCGGCGGGCCGGTTTGTCCGTTTCAGGCGTTGGAGCAGGCACCGCCTGTTCTCCAGCGGCTTCGGCAATCGCCTCATCTTCCTGGAAGACCAGATTGAGCTGGTAGAGGCTTTCTGATTTCGATCCAAACCGGTGCCGGTCATGCCCCGCCAGTTGGTGTTGGAGTTGTTCCACCTTCAGGGTCAGCGCCTTGACTTCATCGGCCAGAAGCCGGTTCACTGCCCGCAGTTCCGCAGGATCATCCGGGGCTATGTCGAGGTCCTTCAGCATCACCGATCCTATACCGGATCAGCATTCCGGGGTGAACCCAGAAAGCGCGCAAAGCCTCGTATTTATTGACCTATCCTACGCTCAACGGTCTCCAGGTTTTACGGGGCATCCGCCAGTCAATCCCCTCCAACAGCATTGAGAGCTGCGCGGGTGTGACGCTGATCTTGCCGTCCTTTGCAGCGGGCCAGACAAACCGCCCTTTCTCCAACCGCTTCGAAAACAGGCACGCGCCCTGGCAATCCCACCAGATGATCTTCAACAGATCGCCGCGCCGACCCCGGAACACGAACAGGTGGCCGGAATACGGGTCTTCGGCCAAAACCTTCTCGGCCTGGGCCGCCAGCGTATTGAACCCTCGCCGCATGTCCGTGACACCCGCCGACAGCCACACCCGCGTGTTGCCCGGCACCGGGATCAAGACATCAGCCCCTTCAGCAGCCGCGCCAGCACATCAGGATCGAACCCACCCCCGGCGCTGATCCGGTGACCGCCAGCCAACTCAATCTCGATACGGCCACCGAAGGCGACGGGACCGGATGGCTGCGCCGGGACCGGATGTGAAGCAGCCGGAGAAATCTCAACCGGCAGAAACACGGATGCAGCTACGACCTCGGTGAAATCCGGCGCAAAACGCGGGTCCTTCAGCCATTTGAAGATCAGATTGGCGTTCATCGCGTAGCGCCGCGCAACCTGAGCCACAGAAACACCCGGCGCGGCACTCTGCAGGCAGATCGAACGCTTCTCGTCGTCCCACCAAATTCGCTTCTTGCGACTGCCAGCCATAGAGTGCCTCATGGTGTCCACTATCGATGGTGGACACTATCGGCTCCTCCGCCCCCGCGTTAGGTCGGCTTCAACGGACGCTCACGATCTATCTGGCCATCCGCAACTTCGAGAAAGGCGGCAGGAATGTTCGGGAATGGTTTGCAGCCCGCAACCAGTTCGCTATTATGTTCGACGAGCGCTTCAATGCGTGACTGTATCTGAAACCCCCATGGACCGGGACAGATACACAGAATTCAGGACACTCCCTCTGAAGGCCAAAGCACCGAAGCCGAAGCACAGCGCCTTCAAGGCCTACGAGCCAGGATACATACACATCGACCTGAAATACCTACCGCAAATGGCCGATGAAACCTCGCGCCGCTATCTTTTCGTGGCCATCGACCGGGCGACGCGTTGGGTCTTCATTCGTGTCTTCAAAGCCAGGACTGCCGCCAACGCCCGCCGCTTCCTGCGCGATCTGGAACGGGCCTGCCCGATTTGCATCCGCACTGTGTTGACCGATAACGGCAAGGAGTTCACCGACCGGCTGTTTGGTCTACGCAAACGCGCTGCAACCGGCGCGCATGCGTTCGATGCGCTTTGCGCAGACCTCGATATCGACCACCGCTTGACCCCGCCGAAGTCGCCCCAAACCAACGGCATGGTCGAGAGGTTCAACGGCCGCATCGAGGAGGTGCTCCAAAGCCATCACTTCCGTTCCGGCGAAGACCTGGAGACAACGCTGCACCGCTATGTCTGGCTCTACAACCAGCAGTTTCCTCAGTCGGCATTGAGCACCAAAACGCCCTTGCAGGCCATGAAGGACTGGCACAAACTCAAGCCGGAACTGTTCAAAAAACAGCCATACTACCTTCCGGGATGTGACACGCGCGAAGACCCGGCGAGTTATAGCCGAAAGTTGGTGATGGCGCTGATTGGCGGCATATCATGGCGTTGTTCACGCGCCGCAATTCTCAGCAGAGAAAAGGATATGCCACATGACGAAGTCTACCATCACGCCGTTGCCCGATCCATCGGGATTTTCGTCTGACCCGCTGACCGACATCCTGCAAACCGGCGCGCGCCAACTGCTCAAACAGGCGGTGGAAGCGGAATTGGCCACGCTCCTCGCCGCCCATGCCCGCGAGGTGACGGACGACGGCCGTGCGCGGCTGGTGCGCCATGGTCATCTGCCCGAGCGCGAGGTCATGACCGGCATCGGCCCGGTACCAGTGAAGGTGCCGCGGATGCGGGACCGGGGCAATGTGGACGAAAAGATCCGTTTCGCCTCGTCGATCTTGCCGCCCTGGCTGCGCAAGACCAGATCGATTGAGGAACTGCTGCCGTGGCTCTATCTTAAGGGCATTTCCACGGGCGACTTCCAGGAGGCTCTTGGGGCGCTGTTGGGGCCGAACGCGGCAGGGCTTTCATCGAGCACCATCTCGCGATTGAAAGCGGACTGGGGGGCGGAGTATGAACGCTGGCAGCGCCGCGATCTCAGCGCCCGGCGTTTCGTCTATGTCTGGGCCGATGGTGTCTATTTCCAACCGCGTATGGAAGAGCAGAAACAATGCGTTCTGGTGCTGATCGGCGCGGATGAGTGGGGCCGCAAGGAGGTTCTGGGGCTCACCGAAGCAGGCAGTCGGCTACCGTGAAAGCACGCAGAGTTGGCGCGAGTTGCTGCTCGATCTCAAGCGTCGCGGGCTGTCCCACGCCCCCGATCTGGCCATTGGCGACGGCGCCTTGGGGTTCTGGGCGGCGCTGCGCGAAGTCTTCGGCAGCACCCGGGAACAACGGTGCTGGGTTCACAAGACCGGAAACGTTCTCAATGCCATGCCCAAATCGGTGCAGGCCAAAGCCAAGGGCCACCTGCATGATATCTGGCAGGCGGAAACGAAGACCGAAGCCGGGGCCGCCTTCGATTTCTTCGTGGAAACCTACGGCGCGAAATATGACAAGGCGGTTGGGAAACTGACCAAAGACCGGGCTGTGCTGCTCTCCTTCTACGGCTTCCCTGCTGAGCACTGGAAGCACATCCGAACCACGAACCCGATCGAGAGCACCTTCGCCACCGTCCGCCACCGCACCGGCAAAACCAAAGGCTGCCTGAGCCGCAGGACCGGGTTGGCCATGGCATTCAAGCTGATGATGTCAGCGCAAGGAAAATGGCGAAAGCTCGACGGCGCCAACCGCATGCCAGAGATCATTGAAGGGGTTGAGTTCAGAGACGGGATCAAGCAAATTCACCACGCCGCCTGATCACACCATCACCAACTTTCGGGCATAGCTCAGACCCGGCGGGTGGCGCGGTCGATCACGACGAACAGATACCGGCGACAGATACCGGCGCCGGTCCTCATCGGCCATCTGCGGCAGGTATTTCACGTCGATGTGGATGTAGCCGGGCTCGTATGTCTTGAAAGGCTTGTGCGCGGGCTTCGCCACCTTCGGCTTCAGGTCACGGAGGGAGCCGACCCCATGCCGACGCAGGCATCGGTCCAGCCCGGAGCGCGAGACGTTCGGGTTGAGAAACTCGCGGACCACGGCGAGCAGGTTGTCGAGCGGCAGCAGCAGCGTCTTCCTTAGCGAGACGGCCACGGCCTCCTGTGCTGGCGTGAGTGTGGTCTGCAACCTGTGCGCCGTATGGCTCCGGTCGTGGACGGTGTCTCCAGACGGTCTGCTCCGAGATGCCATAGCGCTCGGCCACGATCCACGCGGGTTCTTTGCTCGCCTGGATTGCGGCCCTGATCTTCGGCGTCGTCGTCGCCTGCTGGGTGAGCATCCCTTCAAAGAAAAACCGCAAAAAAACCATCCCCCACTGTGCCGAAACGTACAAGAGGCGGCACAAGGTTGAAAACCTGTTCGCAAAACTCAAGGATTGGAGGCGCATCGCGATGCGCTATGACCGATGCGCACATATATTCAAATCCGCCATATACATCGCTGCAATCGTCATATTCTGGCTATGTGGCCTGAGCCTAACCATGAAGGAGCGAAGGCATGACGCAAGTCATTGAAAAAATTGGAGGCGAGTACCGGAATCGAACCGGTGTACACGGATTTGCAATCCGCTGCGTCACCACTCCGCCAACTCGCCGAAGAGTGCGTTGTCTATAGCACGCCATATCCGGGTTGCAAGGGCCACTTTACCCCACTTTACCCCGTTGTCAGGTTGCCGTGCAGGCTCATCTGTGGCAAGACAGGCGGAACATCAATGCGATGAACGGGTTCGACGATGACTGATTTCGCTACGCGCCGCAAAATGATGGTCGATACGCAGGTAAGACCCTCTGACGTGACCAAGTTTCCCATCATCGAGGCAATGCTGACCGTGGAGCGTGAGGCGTATGTCCCCGATGACAGGCGTGAGGCGGCTTATGTGGGCGGGAATATCGCGCTGGGCAACGGTCGTGTCATGCTGGAGCCGCGAACTTTTGCCAAGATGCTCGATGCGCTTGACATCCAGCCGCATGAAATGGTGCTCGACATCGGTTGTGGGCTTGGCTATTCTGCGGCGGTGATCGAACGGCTGGCGGATGCGGTTGTGGCGGTCGAGGATAGTGCCGGGATGATGTCGGAGGCGCAGTCGCTTTTGTCGGCGAACGGTGCGGGGTGTGCCGCAGTGCTGGAAGGGGCCCTGAATGAAGGCGCGGCAAAGCACGGGCCCTATGACGTGATCATTGTCGAAGGCGGTGTGGAGCATGTGCCCGAGGCAATCACCGATCAGTTGAAGGATGGTGGCCGGATCGCGGCGCTTTTCATGGAAGGCGCGCTGGGTGCCGTGAGGGTCGGCTATCGTCAGGATGGACGGGTCAACTGGCGGGATGCGTTCAATGCGACGGCTCCGGTTCTGCCGGGTTTTGCAAGCGAAGCCGCATTCTCTTTCTGATCGGCCATATGACAGCATATGACAGCATATGACAGGTGGTGAGGCAGGCAATGAGCAGCGGAGGTTTCTGGAGGAAAGCAAGGGCCGGGGCGCTTGCCCTGTCAGTGCTGTGTTCGTCCGCATCGGGGGAAACGCTTACCGATGCGCTGATCCTGGCGTATCAGAACAGCGGACTTCTGGAGCAGAGCCGGGCATTGCTGCGCGCTGCGGATGAAGACGTTGCGCAAGCGGTTTCGGCGGTGCGCCCGGCAATCGGATATTTCGTGAACTCGACGCAATCGCTTCACTCAACCGCCACAGCCCGGCGTTTGAACACCAGTGCCGGGTTGACGGCGGAACTGACATTGTTCGATTTCGGTCGCAACCGGCTGGCGATGGATGCGGCCGAGCAAACCGTGCTGTCGACGCGCGAAGCGTTGGTCAGTGCTGAACAGATGGTGCTGCTGCGTGCCATCAGGGCCTATATGTCAGTGCGCAGAGAGGCCGAATTCGTTCAACTGAGGCAAAACAACGTGCGCCTGATTGCGGAGGAATTGCAGCTTGCGCACGATCAGTTCGAGGTCGGCAATGCGACCCGGACCGATGTCGCCCTGGCCGAATCGCGGCTGGCGGCGGCGCGCGCCAATCTTGCGGCGGCGCAGGGGGCGCATGAACAGGCGCGCGAGGAATATCGCGCGGCGGTCGGACAATATCCGGGGCTGCTGGCGCCACCGCCGGCCATCCCGCAGACAGCGGCTTCGCTGAACGAGGCGCAGGCCAGCGCCGGGCGCAACCACCCGGACGTTCGCAGGGCGCAGCATGATGTGACGGTGGCTGAACTGAACCAGGCGCGCGCCGGCGCCGGGCGGAAACCTTCGGTGTTGCTGACCGGCCGGGCCTCGGTCAGCGACGGGGGAAACAGCGACGGTTCCGTCGGTGTCGAAATTGGCGGTCTGCTTTATCAGGGTGGCCGGTTGCGGGCGCTTGAACGCCGGGCGGCGGCGCAGCGTGAGGCGGTGCGCGCGGGGTTGTTGCTGACCGTGCAGGAAGCTGTCCTGAATGCGGGCAGGGCGTGGGCCAGTCTTGCGGTCGCGCGGTCGCGCATCGAGGCGACGGATCGCCAGATCAGTGCAGCCGAGTTCGCCTATCGCGGGTCACGGGAAGAGGCCGCGCTGGGCACCCGCGCTGTGCTGGATGTACTGAATGCGGAACAGGAATTGCTGGATGCGCGGGCAAGCCGGGTTTCAGCGGGCGCCGACCTTCAGATTGCCGCCTATGACCTGCTTGCCGCCATGGGCTTTCTGACGGTTCGTCATCTTGACCTCGGAATCGCAACCTATGATCCGGCGGACTATTACAATGCCGTGCGCAATGCCCCGGTCGGGGCTGTCAGCGAGCAGGGGCAAAGGCTGGATTCACTTCTGGAAAGACTGGGTTATGAATAGGCGGGTCCGCCCCTTTGCCGGAGCGTTCGGGTTGTGCGCTGCGGCGGTGCGCATTCGGGACGAAGAATGACGGATACAGGTTCCGGCAACGATACCGGGGATGTTCTGAATGCGATTCGGCGAACCGTTTCAGTGCCCCCCGAAACCACCGGCGGGCGTGCGTTCGCAGGGGAGTCGGACATGCGGAAGGCAGGCATTGAGGGGCCTTTGGTGCTGACAGCGGCCCATCGCGTGCCGAATCTCGATTCGGGGGAATCGGGGGAATCTGCGGCCCCGGCGACAGAGGCCGGATTTGCCGAAGGCGAAGATCCCGGCGTATTCGATGAAAACGCGCTCAGGGAGATCGTCATCGAGGCCGTGCGGCAGGAATTGCAGGGCCCGTCGGGAGAGCGGATCATACGCAACATTCGCAAATTCCTGCGGCGGGAGATTCAGGCCGCCCTGGCCGCGAACAGGATTGATTGAGAATTTCGGGACGCTCCGTGCAAACGCCGCAAACGCTTTGGCCAGGTTGCGATCGGGTCTCGTGAGCCTTGCCCGCCGATACCGGGCCGATACTGGCAGGTCAGATTTCCCCTGCCATCTTCAGAAGCCGGTCAATATTCACATGCTGCTCCAGATGATCGGCAAGTTCGTTCAGTGTCTGCTCCACCCCCGGGACAAAGCGAAGACCCGACGCGAATGCGCCCATTTCGGCCAGAAACGCGGCGCGGAAAGCATCAGAGCCGAACAGCCCGTGCAGATAGCAACCGCGCACAAGACCATCCGCGCTTGCCGCGCCTTCCGTCCCGTTGGCTGTTTTCAGCCAGGCGCGATCCCGGTCCGGGCCCGTCGTGACGCCCATATGAATTTCGTAGCCTTCGACCCGGTCGCCCGACGGCAGATAGGTGGCTTTGGTCAGGGCAAGCCGTTTTTCCGGCTTCATGATGGTGGAAACGTTCAGCAGGCCCAGCCCTTCATGCCGGCCGGGGGGGCTCTCGGTTCCGTCCTCGTCGATGATCTCCCGGCCCAGCATCTGGTAGCCGCCGCAGATGCCCAGCACATGCCCGCCACGGCGCAGATGGGCTGTCAGGTCGATGTCCCAGCCTTCGGCGCGGAAGGCGGCGAGATCGGAAATGGTGGCCTTGCTGCCGGGAATCAGCACCATGTGGGCGTTGCCGGGCAGGGGCGCGCCGGACTCGACGATGGTAATGCGGACACCGGGTTCCTGCGACAGGGGGTCGAGATCGTCGAAATTCGCGATGCGCGGCAGTTTCGGAACCGCGATATGAAACTCCCCGCTGCGGCTTGAGGCGATGTCAAGCACATCTTCGGCGGGCAGCCTGTGCATGTGGGCAAACCATGGAAGCACACCGAGGGACGGCCAGCCGGTCCGGTTTTCGATTTCGCGCAGCCCGTCGGCGAACAGGCCGGGATCGCCCCGGAACTTGTTGATCATGAAGGCGACAATTCGGCCGGCATCGGTTGGCGCCAGAACCGATCTGGTGCCCACAAGCTGGGCGATCACGCCGCCCCGGTCGATGTCACCGGCCAGAACCACGGGAATGCCCGCGGCCTCGGCAAAACCCATGTTGGCGATGTCGCCCTCGCGCAGATTGATCTCTGCCGGGCTGCCGGCGCCTTCGACCAGCACCAGATCGGCCTCTGCCGCCAGGCGGTGATAGCTCTCCAGAACCGGCGCCATCAACCGGGATTTCATCCTGCCGAAGTCGCGGGCGGGGAGCGTGGCGAACCGTTTGCCCTGCACGATGATCTGTGCGCCACGTTCGGATTCCGGTTTCAGCAGGACCGGGTTCATGTCGGTATGCGGCTCGACCCCGGCGGCGCGGGCCTGAAGCGCCTGCGCCCGCCCGATCTCTCCGCCATCCGGGGTGACGGCGGCGTTATTGGACATGTTCTGCGGTTTGAACGGGCGGACCGCCAGACCTCTTCGGGTGCAGGCGCGGGCCAGACCCGCCACGATCACCGTTTTTCCCACATTGGATCCGGCCCCCTGGATCATGATTGACTTGGCCATTCGCGCTCTCCCGTCTGGTTTCCCGGCGGCGCGCAGGCTGTCCATACCGGCTCTGTGCAAAACAGGGAAGAGAGCAGTGAACACACCGGCCCATCTGATTTTCGGCGCGGCAGCGTTTGGCAAGGCGGGGCAGCCGAAAGTGACTGCCGCCGCCGTGCTGGGGGCGCTGCTGCCGGATCTGTCGCTTTACCTGATGGCGGGCTGGGCGCTGTATGTGCGCCGGATACCGGCCCGGATCGTGTTTGACGAATACTATTTTTCGGACGCCTGGCAGCAGGTCTTTGCCATCGACAACAGCTTTGTCGTCTGGGGCGCGTTGCTGATGCTTGCCCTGTGGCGGCGGTCAGGCTGGCCGGTCGCCCTGACAGGGGCCGTGCTGCTGCATCTGGCGTTCGATTTTCCGCTGCACCACGATGATGCGCGGCGACACTTCTGGCCGATCAGCGATTGGGTGTTTGAAAGCCCGCTCAGCTATTGGGACCGGCGTCACCATGGCGACATCATCGGCCTGCTGGAGATTGCATTGTCGCTCGTCGCCTGCGGCTGGTTGTGGATGCGCCATCAATCGGCCATGGCGCGCCTGCTCATTGCCATTGCCGCCCTGTCGCAACTGCTGCCGGGGATCGTCTGGGCCTGGGTTTTCGCCGCGAACTGAAAAGGAAAACGCCCCCCGGATCGGGGCGCTTTCCCTGAATTTCAAGGGCAATGGGGGATCAGGCCGCCTTGGCGGCGGCCCTGGCGGCCTGGCGGCGCTCGCTCTCTTCCCGTGACAATGCGACAGAGGTCCGCACCCCGTTCGAGACAAATCTCATCAGGCCCTTGACCACACGTTCGTCGGGGTCGATACCTGCACAGGTCAGAACCTCGCAGCCATCGCGAGACCGCGCCCAACGGGCAATCTGCTCTGGCCCGTTGCCATATTTCTTGTCGTCCGCAATGGCATCGTCCAATGCGGCCAACACGACAGCGGCAAAGAGTTTCTTGGCCCGGTTGCCCTGTTCGTGATTGAATGCTGTACCGTCAACGAAATCAAACATCCCGTCGTCCTTTTATTCTTGCTCTTGCATTTTCTGGCGTGGCGATCAATATGGCGAATTCTGCCCGATTCGGTATACCATCCCGGGAATGCCTGCCATGCGTTCAGCGCATACCCGATGGCTTGTTTCATCATATTGCATGGGTTCAACCATCCATATATAGTTTGCGCCCAAGAGTCATCAAGATTTTGTCGGGAATTTGCCGTAATGCCGAAAATCAACGGAAACGAAATTCGCCCCGGCAATGTGCTTGAACACAATGACGGTTTGTGGGCCGTTGTAAAGGTCGATCATGTAAAGCCGGGCAAAGGCGGCGCTTTTGCGCAGGTCGAACTGCGAAACCTGCGCAACGGATCGAAACTGAATGAGCGGTTCCGCTCTGCCGACAAGGTGGAGAGGGTCCGGCTGGAGCAAAAGGATCAGCAATTCCTTTATGAAGATGACGGGATGCTGATCGTCATGGACGCCGGGACTTACGAGCAGATCCAGTTGCCGGCGGGTCTGCTGGGTGATCGTCGGCCCTTCCTGCAGGATGGAATGACAATTACCGTCGAGTTCCACGAACAGGAGGCGCTGAGCGCGGCGCTGCCCCAGAAAGTGACGTGCAGGATCGTGGAAACGGAACCGGTGGTGAAAGGCCAGACCGCCGCCAACAGCTTCAAGCCTGCGGTTCTGGATAATGGCGTGCGTGTCATGGTGCCGCCCTTCGTCGGCCCCGATGAAGACATCGTTGTCAATACCGAGACGATGGAATATTCCGAACGCGCATGAATGAGCGCGAGCGCCGCCGTTTCCGGTGGCGTTTTCCCGCTTCCCCTGTCGGCTATTCCCCTGTCGGCTCCCCGGTGGCGGCAGGGATGTCCACGCCCCAGAGCGCGCCTTTTCGTGCCCAGCCATCGTGACCGCCGACAGAGAGTTCGCACCACTCCCCCCGGCATTCGTCCAATCGCGCGATGACACCCAGTTCCAGATGGGCATTGGCGGGGGCATCGGTTTCCGGGGCGCGGCGAAGCGAGAGCAGGTCTTGCTCGACAATCACGGTGCGCGCGCCGGAGAGCAGCGAATAATGGACCCATCCGCCAGCGCCGTCATGATCCCTGACCCGGCGCCAGTGGCCGTATTCCGCCACGATCTGCACCGGCATGTTGCGATGTCTGAACACCCAGTCGATTCGGTGGGTCAGGCCGGGGCCACGGCGCACATTCGCCTCTGACGCCTTGACCGAGACAAACCGCGGCAGGGGCAGATTGGTCACGCTGCCGCGCTCCTGGGCGATTGCCATGTTTCCTGCGCCCGACAGGACAAGGGCGGCTATTCCGATCCAGCGACACCAGCGATACCAGCGATACATTTCTGCCTGCCCTGACAATGCCCGAAGTTTTTGCGGCACCGGGGTTTCCGTCCTTGTGCCCGGCGCGCCGTTGGGCCAACCTTGCCATGAGCCGCGCGGGATGAAAAGCGAAGGGAGAGTCTGCATGTCCTCGGAGCGCCTGAGTGTTGTCGTGACGCGACGCCTGCCAGAGATTGTCGAAACCCGGATGAGCGAACTGTTCGATGTGGAACTTCGCGAAGACGATCAGCCGATGCAGCGCGAGGAACTCGTGCGCGCCATGCAGCGGGCCGATGTGCTGGTGCCGGCGCTGTCGGACCGCATTGATGCGGCGATGCTCTCTGCTGCGGGGGAGCGTCTGAAACTGATCGCCAATTATGGTGCGGGGGTGGATCACATCGACATCCAGACGGCGTTGCAGCGGGGCATTCTGGTCTCGAACACCCCCGGTGTCGTCACCGATGACACCGCCGACATGGCCATGGCGCTGATCCTTGCAGTCACCCGGCGCATCCCCGAAGGGCTTGCGCAGATGCAGTCCGGCGAATGGGGGGGCTGGGCCCCGACCGCGCTTCTGGGCGGTCGCCTGACGGGGCGGCGGCTGGGCATACTGGGCATGGGCCGGATCGGGCAGGCCGTGGCGCGCCGCGCCGCCGCCTTTGGAATGCAGGTTCACTATTACAACCGCCGACGCCTGCACCCCGAGATCGAGGCCGTGCATGAAGCGACCTGGTGGGAGAGCCTCGACCAGATGGTGGCGCGGGTCGATATTCTGTCGATCAATTGCCCGCACACGCCTTCGACCTTCCACCTGCTGAATGCCCGGCGGCTGAAACTGATGAAGCCGTCTGCGGTGATCGTGAATACGTCGCGCGGAGAGGTCATCGACGAAAACGCGCTGACGCGGATGCTGCGCGAGGGGGGGATTTCAGGCGCCGGGCTTGATGTCTTCGAGCACGGTCATCGGATCAACCCACGCCTGCGGACCCTGAAGAACGTGGTGCTGCTGCCGCACATGAGTTCCGCAACCAGGGAGGGCCGGATCGAGATGGGCGAAAAGGTGATCATCAATATCAAGACCTTCGACGATGGCCACCGGCCGCCCGATCAGGTCGTGCCGGGCATGTTGTAGCCGCAACCCGGATCGGCAGGGATCAAGGGGGGGGATGGTCGGCAGGAAAGCGCCCTGGTGGAGCCTAGGGGGATCGAACCCCTGACCTCTTGCATGCCATGCAAGCGCTCTCCCAGCTGAGCTAAGGCCCCAAGGCGCGGCGGTCGAAACCCTATTCGATCACATGGCCGCTGTCTAGGCGAGGGCAGGGGAGCCTGCAAGGGAAAAATCCCCGCCTCCGCTGTCGGCCTGTCAGTCTTCCTCGTCATCTCCGGGAACGTCTGCAATGTCGTCCAGCGATACGCTGTCGTCATCATCGTCATCCAGCAGATCGTCTTCCGGTTTCACATCGGCGGCGTCATCATCGTCGAGCACGACAACGTCACCGACCAGACCATCTCCCGGCTCCGTCTTGGCCTTCTTGGCGACCATCGTGCGGGGCCTGTTGCCGGTATGAAGTTCAACGACTTCGTCGGTATAGGGGCTGACGATCGGGTTCCTGTTCAGATCGTAGAATCGCTTGCCGGTCTTCGGGCAAACACGTTTGACACCCCATTCTTCCTTGGGCATGGATTTTTCCTTCAATCATCGGCATCATTGCGTGAAGTCGCAGCCAACTGCCACAATGCAGATAAAGTGTCAAAGGCTTTTGTGGCGGCTGGGCGGAATACGCAACGATGGGCAACGGGGCAGGGCAGGAATGAACGTCATCCTTTCGGGATCGCCGCCAATAGAAGTGGCGCTTCGGCCAAACGCGCGGGCGCGCAGACTGTCGCTGCGGGTATCGCGGCTGGACGGGCGTGTCACCCTCAGCCTGCCCGCCGGGGTGCCCGTTGCCGAAGCGCGCGCCTTCGTCGAGGAAAAGGAAGGCTGGATACGCAGACACATGGCCAGCGCCCCGGATGCAGAGCGCGTCGGAATCGGGGGCGAGATACTGATCGAAGGCCGCAGGCGCAGGATAGCACCGGCAGCAGACGGCGCTTTCGGCATTGACGGCAACGTCGTGCATGTTCCGGGGCCGCCCGCCAACGCGCCCCTCCGCCTGAGGGCTTGCCTGAAGGAACTTGCCGCCGAACGGCTGTGCGCCGCGTCGGATCGTTATGCTGGCCGGATCGGACGCCGCTATGGGCGGATCACGCTGCGCGATACGCGGTCGCGCTGGGGGTCGTGTTCCCGGCAGGGCAATCTGATGTATTCTTGGCGGCTGATCATGGCCCCGCCCGAAGCGCTGGATTATGTCGCGGCCCATGAGGTGGCGCATCTGGCCCACATGGACCATTCCCCCGCATTCTGGGGGGTGGTGGAGCGCCTTTTCCCCAATCACGCTGTCCCCGGAAACTGGCTGCGGAAGAATGGGGCAGAGCTTCACCGGTTCAAATTCGATTGACGGGCAGACCGGATTTGTGATCACGGTAGGCCATGCTGGTGACATCCCGATCCCATGAACCCATCGCCGCCGCGCATGAGCAGATTTATCGTCGGCTGCGGACGCGCATCATGCACGGGGAACTGGCCCCCGGAACGCCGCTGACGCTGCGCGGCGTGGCCAGAAGTTTCGGGACATCCACGACGCCGGTCAGAGACGCCACCCGCAGGCTCGTCGCCGAGGGCGCGCTGACGCTGAGTTCCTCGGGCCGGATCAGCACGCCTGCGCTGGGCAGTGAACGGCTGGAGGAACTGGCGTCGATCCGGGAACTGATCGAGCCGGAACTGGCCTCTCGCGCCTTGCCGCGGGCGCATCTGGCGCTGATCGACCGCCTGCATGGAATCAACACCGCCATCGCGGAAGCGATCGCGAAAAGGGATGCCGTGGGGTATATCCGCAGCAATCTGGAGTTTCACCGTTCGCTTTATCTGCGCGCCCAGTCCCCGGCGATGCTGGCGATGGTGGAAACGGTCTGGTTGCAGCTCGGGCCGACCATGTGCGCCCTGTACGGCCGTCTCAGCCGGACCGACCCGCCGCGCAATCACCGTCTGATTCTCGGGGCGCTCAAGGCCGGGGATGAGCCGGGCCTGAAACTTGCGGTGCGCGCGGATGTCACGCAGGGGCTGAGACTGCTGGCGGGCTGAAACCGCATCTATCCGTTTCCCCCGCATCCGGCTTTGGCGCGTTCGCGGGGCGCGCGCGTGCGCGCGCTCAAGCGTGAATGGCCCCGTCGCCGCAGGCAAGGGCGGCCTCGCGCACGGCTTCGGAAAAGGTCGGGTGCGCGTGGCAGGTAAGCGCGATGTCCTGCGCCGAGGCGCCGAACTCCATGCCCACGCAAATCTCGTGGATCAGGTCGCCCGCGCCGGGGCCCATGATGTGGCAGCCGAGGATGCGGTCGGTATCGGAATCGGCGAGGATCTTGACGAAGCCTTCGCCCTGAAATACCGCCTTGGCGCGGCCATTGCCCATGAAAGAGAACTTGCCGACCTTGTAGGCGCGGCCGTCGTCCTTCAGTTGTTCCTCGGTCTTGCCGACGGCGGCGACTTCGGGGGTTGTGTAGATCACGCCGGGGATCACGTCATAGTTCACATGACCATGTTTGCCGGCGATGACCTCGGCGACGGCCATGCCCTCATCTTCGGCCTTGTGGGCCAGCATCGGGCCGTCGATCACATCGCCGATCGCGTAGATGCCCTTGACATTGGTGGCCCAGCGGACATCGGTCCTGATCTGGCCTCCGGGGCATGTGTCAACGCCAAGTGACTCCAGCCCCAGCCCGTTCGTATGGGGTTTGCGGCCGGTGGCGACGAGGACGACATCGGCGTCGATGGTGATTTCCTCGTCTTTCTTTCTGCTCCTGCAAGTGACTTTCGCCTTGGTCTTCAGGGCTTCGACCGATTGCACGGCGGTACCCAGCACAAATTCAAGACCTTGTTTTTTCAGGGTTCTCTGGAAGGTTCTGGCGATTTCGCCATCCATGCCGGGGGTGATCCGGTCAAGGTATTCGACCACTGTCACACGGGATCCCAAACGCGCGTAGACCGATCCCATTTCAAGACCGATGACGCCTGCGCCGATCACCACCATGGATTTGGGGATTTTCGGCAATTCCAGCGCGCCGGTGGAGGTGACGACGGTCTTTTCGTCGATCTCCACGCCGGGAAGGCTGGTGGCTTCCGACCCTGTGGCGATGATGATGTTTCTGGTCTCATGGAGGTGATCCCCCGCCTTGACCCGGCCCGGTTCCGGGATTGATCCCCAACCTTTCAGCCAGTCTATCCTGTTCTTTTTGAACAGGAATTCTATACCCTTGGTGTTCTGGTCGATGACATCGTTCTTGTAGCCGAGCATTGTTTTCCAGTCGATTTCGGGTTTGGCGGCGTTCAGGCCCATCCTGGCGAAGTCATGTTCCGCCTGATGCAGGGAATGCGAGGCGTGCAAAAGCGCCTTGGAGGGGATGCAGCCCACGTTCAGGCAGGTGCCGCCGAGGGTGTCGCGGCCCTCGACACAGGCGGTTCTCAGGCCAAGTTGCGCGCAGCGGATGGCGCCGACATAGCCGCCGGGGCCGCTGCCGATTACGATGACATCATATTGTGCCATTGGTGTCTCCTGTCGTGGTTTTGAACATCAGTTTAACGCCGTTATCCTGTCGGTAAAGCATTGGCGCCGGGGGCGGGCGGGGCTCTGCCCCGTCTCCGGCCCGTGGCCGGAGACTCCCCGGAGTATTTTTGCAGAGAAGAAGCATGAAAGAGGCATGGATTGGCGGCGGCTTTTCGGCGTTTTCGGGTTTTGATCCCCGGATGCGATGCTGCGGGCCATTCGCCGGAACGGCAGGAGGCATCATGAGGCAGATGCGTGACCACTGCGCCATCCCCGACCGGCCCAATATCCATGGCTCCCGCGCGCCGGCGCCCGGACGGCTCACAGATCAATCAGCAGCCGGCGCGGGTCTTCCAGCGCCTCCTTGACCCGGACGAGGAAGGTCACGGCGCCTTTGCCGTCAACGATGCGGTGATCGTAGGAGAGCGCCAGATACATCATCGGGCGGATCACCACCTGTCCGCCCATCGCCATCGGGCGTTCCTGGATCTTGTGCATGCCGAGGATGCCGGATTGCGGCGGGTTGAGGATCGGGGAAGACATCAGCGAGCCGTAGACCCCGCCGTTGGAGATGGTGAAGCTGCCGCCCTGCATTTCGGCCATGGTGAGCTTGCCATCGCGGGCGCGGGCGCCCAACTCGTTGATCTTCTTCTCTATCGCTGCAAAGGACATCTGATCGGCATCGCGCACGACAGGGACGACGAGGCCGGTGGGGGTGCCCACGGCGATGCCCATATGGACGAAGTTCCTGTAGATGATGTCGGTTCCGTCGATCTCTGCGTTCACCTCCGGCACTTCTTTCAGCGCGTGGCAGCAGGCCTTGGTGAAGAACGACATGAAGCCCATTTTCACGCCGTGTTTCCTGAGGAAAAGCTCCTTGTATTCATTGCGCAGTTCCATGACCGCAGTCATATCGACCTCGTTGTATGTCGTGAGCATCGCGGCGGTGTTCTGGGCGTCTTTCAGGCGCCGCGCGATGGTCTGGCGCAGGCGGGTCATTTTCACCCGTTCTTCGCGCGCGGCATCGTCGGCAGCGACCGGGGCGCGTGGCGTGGTGGCCGATGTTGGTGCGCCCGAGGCTGCTTGCCGGACATCTTCTTTCATGATCCGGCCTTCGCGCCCGGAACCCTGCACCTGATCGGGGCTGAGGCCCTTTTCCGCCATCAGTTTTTCGGCGGATGGGGCGTTTTTCACGTCTGCGCCATGGGCGGGGGCAGCGAGGGCAGCGGGGGCCGGAGGGGAAGCGCCAGCGCCGGATGAGAGCACCGCGAGCCTGCCGCCCGCCGCGACGGTGGCCCCTTCGGCGGCGAGGATTTCGGCGATGGTTCCGGCGGCAGGGGCGGGAACCTCGACCGAGACCTTGTCGGTTTCCAGTTCGCACAGCATCTCATCCTGCGAGACCGTATCGCCCACTTTCCTGAACCAGGAGGCGACCGTGGCTTCCGACACGCTTTCGCCAAGCGCCGGGACCATCACATCCACGGCTTCGCCACCGCCCGCGGCGGCAGGGGATTTGGTTTCGGACACCACCGCCGGGGCCGCTGCCGGGGCGGGGGCGGCGCCTGCGCCTGCGCTCAGCGTTGCCAGCAGCGCACCGACGCCAACGGTTTCCCCTTCCCTTGCGACGACCTCTCCCAGGGTGCCGTTGGCCGGGGAAGGCACCTCGACCGTGACCTTGTCGGTTTCCAGTTCACAGAGCATTTCGTCGATCGCCACCGCGTCGCCGGGTTTCTTGAACCAGGTGGCGACGGTGGCCTCGGTGACGCTTTCGCCCAGGGTGGGTACGCGGACTTCTACGGACATGGATCATTTCCCCTTGATGGTCAGCGCCTCGTCAACGAGGGCTTGCTGTTGTGCCTTGTGCTGGCTGGCGAGGCCGGTGGCCGGAGAGGCCGCTGCCGGGCGACCGGCATAAACCGGGCGTTTTGCCCTGTTGTTCCCGAGGCGCGACAGAGCCCATTCGATATTGGGTTCCATGAAGAACCACGCCCCCTGGTTCTTGGGCTCTTCCTGGCACCAGATGACATCGGCGTTCCGGAACCGGCCCAGTTCGGTGATCAGGCTCATGGCCGGATGCGGGTAGAACTGTTCGACCCGCATCAGGTAAACATCGGTGATGCCGCGTTTGTCACGCTCTTCCAGCAGGTCGAAATAGACCTTGCCGGAACACATGACCACGCGCCTGATCCTGCTGTCGGCGACCAGTTCGGTGTCTGAATGTCCCTTCTGCGCATCGTCCCACAGAATGCGGTGGAACGATGAATCGCCGGTGAAATCGTCAATCGCGGAAACCGCGAGCTTGTGGCGCAACAGCGATTTCGGCGTCATCAGGATCAGCGGCTTGCGAAAGGTCCGGCGCATCTGACGGCGCAGGATGTGGAAATAGTTCGCCGGCGTCGTGCAGTTGGCGACAATCCAGTTGTCCCCGCCGCACATTTGCAGGAACCGCTCAAGGCGGGCCGAGGAGTGTTCCGGCCCTTGCCCCTCGAAACCGTGCGGCAGCAGGACGGTGAGGCCCGACATGCGCAGCCATTTGCTTTCGCCCGAACTGATGAACTGATCGAACATGATCTGCGCGCCGTTGGAGAAATCGCCAAACTGCGCTTCCCAAAGCGTCAGCGCATTGGGTTCGGCCAGCGAGTAACCGTATTCAAAGCCCAGAACCGCGTATTCGGAAAGCGCGGAATCAATCACTTCGTATTGGCGCTGACCGGCGCGGATGTGGTTGAGCGGATAATATCGCTCTTCCGTATCCTGATTGACGAGGCCGGAATGACGGTGGCTGAAGGTGCCGCGCGTGGCGTCCTGCCCGGAGAGCCGCACCGGGAAGCCTTCCAGAAGCAGAGAGCCGAAGGCCAGCGCCTCGCCCGTTGCCCAGTCGATGCCCGCGCCGCCCTTGATCATTCTGGACTTTGCCTCCAGCATCCGGGCGACGGTCTTGTGCAGCGGATAGCCATCGGGCGCGCGGGTCAGGGCCGCGCCGATTTCCCTGAACGTCTTCTTGCTGATGGCGGTCTTGCCGCGCTGATAATTCTCATCCTTTATTTCCAGTCGCGACCAGCGGCCATCCAGCCAGTCGGCCTTGTTGGGCCTGTAGCTTTTCCCGGCCTCGAACTCTTCGTTCAGATAGGCCTGAAAGGTGGCCTTCATATCCCCGATCTCGCCTTCGGGGATCAGCCCGTCCTTCACCAGCCGTTCGGTATGCAGTTGCAGCGTCGTCTTGTGGGTCTTGATCTTCTTGTACATGAGGGGGTTGGTGAACATCGGTTCATCGCCCTCGTTATGACCGAAGCGGCGGTAGCAGAAGATGTCCAGCACCACGTCCTTGTGGAATTTCTGCCGGAACTCGGTGGCGACGCGCGCGGCGTGGACCACGGCCTCCGGATCATCGCCGTTGACGTGGAAGATCGGCGCCTCGACCATCAGGGCGATGTCGGTCGGGTAGGGTGAAGAGCGGCTGAAATGCGGCGCGGTGGTAAAGCCGATCTGGTTGTTCACTACGATATGCATGGTGCCGCCGGTCTGGTGCCCCACCAGCCCCGACAGCGCGAAACATTCCGCGACCACACCCTGACCGGCAAAGGCGGCGTCGCCATGCAGCAGGATCGGCAGAACCGCAGAGCGATCCTCATCATGGACCTGATCCTGTTTGGCGCGGGCCTTGCCCAGCACCACGGGGTTCACCGCCTCCAGGTGGCTGGGGTTGGCGGTCAGCGAGATATGGACGCTGTTGCCGTCAAATTCGCGGTCCGAGCTTGTGCCCAGATGATATTTGACATCGCCGGAGCCATCCACATCCTCGGGCTTGAAGCTGCCGCCCTGAAATTCGTTGAAGATCGCGCGATAGGGTTTGCTCATCACATTGGCCAGAACCGACAGACGCCCCCGGTGCGGCATCCCGATAATGATGTCCCTGACCCCCAGCGCGCCGCCGCGCTTGATGATCTGCTCCATCGCGGGGATCAGCGCCTCGCTCCCGTCGAGGCCAAAGCGTTTGGTGCCCATGTATTTGACATGCATGAATTTTTCGAATCCCTCGGCCTCGACCAGCTTGTTCAGGATCGCCTTGCGGCCCTCGCGCGTAAAGCGGATTTCCTTGTCATAGCCTTCGATCCGTTCCTTGAGCCAGGCGGATTCCCCGGGGTTCGAGATGTGCATGTATTGCAGGGCGAAGGTGCCGCAATAGGTGCGGCGCACGATCTCCACGATCTGGCGCATGGAGGCGACTTCGAGCCCCAGAACCCTGTCGATGAAAATCGGCCGGTCCATGTCGGCGGCGTCAAAACCGTAGGATTTCGGGTCAAGCTCGGGCCGGGATGTCTGGTTGCGCATCCCCAGAGGGTCGAGGTCGGCGGCAAGGTGGCCGCGGATACGGTAGGCGCGGATCAGCATCAGCGCCCGCACCGAATCGAGCACCGCGCGTCTGATTGCGTCGTCGGAAACCTCGACGCCCCTTGCCGCCGCCCTGGCCCTGATCTTTTCGCCCGCGCCTGCCGCTTCTTCCGGCACCCACTGGCCATCGAGCGCGGCGGTCAGGTCGTCATTCGGCGCCGGTGGCCAGTCGGCCCGCGCCCACGACGGCCCGGCGGCCTCGCGCTTTACCAAGGCTTCATCATCCCCCATCTGCCGGAAAAACGCCTGCCAAGCCGCATCCACCGCGCCCGGATCATTCGCGAACCGGGCATGAAGCTGTTCGAGGTATTCGGCGTTGTGCCCCTGCATGAAGCTGGAGGCGTGGAACCGGGTGTTGGGGGATTGTTCGGTCATGATGTCACCTCTTGCGCCAATGCAATTCAGGAGAACGCCGGTTGTGCCTTTTCCGGGGAATCAGGGGATGTTCATGGTTGTGAAAACCCGGTCTGGCTGCTTCGGAAAGATGGATTCGCGTCGATGGCATACCGGCGCCATATCGTATCACCCGATCGCCTCCAGCACCGCCGCGCCCAGGCCGGCGGGGGATTCCGCCACCACGATGCCCGCCGCGCGCATGGCCTCTATCTTGTCCTCGGCACCGCCCTTGCCGCCCGCGACGATGGCCCCCGCGTGGCCCATGCGGCGGCCCGGCGGCGCGGTGCGCCCGGCGATGAAGCCCGCAGTGGGTTTCCAGCGGCCCTTCTTCTTCTCCGAGGCAAGAAACTCTGCGGCGTCTTCCTCTGCCGAACCGCCGATCTCGCCGATCATGATGATCGCCTGCGTCTCGTCATCGGCCAGAAACCATTCCAGCACGTCGATATGTTCCGTCCCCTTGATCGGGTCGCCGCCGATGCCCACGCAGGTGGATTGACCCAGCCCCACATCGGTGGTCTGTTTCACGGCCTCATAAGTGAGCGTGCCGGAGCGGCTAACAACGCCGACGGAACCGCGCTTGTGGATATGGCCCGGCATGATGCCGATCTTGCAGGCGTCCGGCGTGATGACACCGGGGCAGTTGGGGCCGACCAGCGTGGTGGAGCAGGTCTCCAGCGCCCGTTTCACCCGCATCATGTCGAGAACCGGAATGCCCTCGGTGATTGCCACGACCAGCGGGATTTCCGCGTCGATGGCCTCCAGGATCGAATCCGCGGCGAAGGGCGGGGGAACATAGATGACAGACGCATTGACCCCGGTTTTCGCCGCAGCTTCGTGTACCGAATTGAAGACCGGCAGGTCCAGATGCGTCTGCCCGCCCTTGCCCGGCGTCACGCCGCCGACCATGTTCGTGCCATAGGCGATGGCCTGTTCAGAGTGAAAGGTGCCCTGCGAGCCGGTGAAGCCCTGACAGATGACCTTGGTGTTTTCGTCGATGAGGACTGCCATTTTGTTATTCTCCGAAAGTCAGCGAGCCCGGAAGTTCGCGGCGCCTCTTGATTTTGACGCGCAAATATTCCATCGGGCGGTTTCCCTTGATCCGATTGCAGTTTGCACAAAGCAACTGGTAATTCTCATAATAGTTGCCTCCGCCTCTGAAACTCGGTACGATATGGTCGATTTCCAGATCGACAATGCGCATTTCCGTCAGGCATCCGTTGCATTTGCCTTCCTGATCCGCGAACAGTTCTTCCTTGATCGCCGGGGTCGGTTTTACTTCGGCGACATCTGTCCTCACCGGAATATCCCGGCGATGTACAAAATCCCTGAACAACCCGGCATCGCCGCCAAGGCGTTCCATCACCAGTTCGGCCGCCTTTTCCTCAGTGTCTATGCCGATCCATTTCCGTCCCAGTTGCTGAGCGGCGACACAGGTTGTCGCGCATCCACAAAACGGGTCGAGAACCGTGTCGCCCTCCTTGCTGGAAGCCCTGAGAATGCGGTGAAGCAGCTTGAGTGGTTTTTGGGTTGGATAGCCGGTATTCTCTCCGGAACTTCCGGTTTGCCCCAGGGACGGGATGTCGTTCCAGACATCGTGCAGCTTCTTTCTGCGGGCGGGGCCTTCCGGCGTCATTTCCAGGAAATACTTTATCCTTGGTTTGCCGTTTTTCGTCCGACGGATGCGGCCTTCGCTGTCAAGCCGCTTTATGCTCTCATCGGTATAGTCGCCCCTGGGCAGGTCATAATACCAGCGCCCCTTGCCGTCTTTGCGGTATCTTGCAGACAACTCCGGTTCCGCGACCGGCGTCAGATGATACATGCAGTCGGGGTCAACATAAATATTCGGCGATTTGGAGTAGCGTAAGATGACATCGTGTTTTGTCGCAAAGTCTTTTCTTCCGGGGCTTTGTGGGCCGTCGTAGTGCCAGACGATTTCGTTTCGCGCATTGCCAGCCCCGAAGATCGAGTCCATCAGACACTTGAGGTAATGACTCGCTGTCGGATCGCAGTGCAGATAAATCGTGCCGGTGGGCTTCAATATCCGATGCAATTCGATAAAACGCTGCGCCATGAAGGTGACAAGCGCGGGACAGGCTTGCGTCAGCATTTCAAGGCGCTCTGCATCGACATCCTGCCATGACCACATGTCCCTGAAGCCCGCCCCGGCCGCCCTGCTGCCGACGGGGGCGCTGTAGAGGCGTTTGGAATTGAAAGGCGGGTCCAGATAGATCAGGTCCGCGAGTTCGCTTTCAAGACCCGGCAGAATGTCAAGGTTGTCCCCGGTAAACAGCGTGTTGGGCATGTCGCTCACCCTTTCACCCCCTCACTGCCTCATCCCTTCACCGCCTTGACGATCTTCTCGGCCCCGTCCTTCAGGTTGTCGGCGGCGATGACGCCGACGCCGGAATTGTTGATGATCTCCTTGCCTTTCTCCACATTGGTGCCTTCCAGCCGCACGACGAGGGGGACGGCAAGGCCCACCTCCCTGACCGCCGCCACGACGCCCTCCGCAATCACGTCGCAGCGCATGATGCCGCCGAAGATGTTCACGAGGATGCCCTTGACATTCGGGTCGGAGGTGATGATCTTGAACGCCTCTGTCACCTTCTCCTTCGTCGCGCCGCCGCCCACGTCAAGGAAGTTGGCGGGTTCCGAACCGTAGAGCTTGATGATGTCCATCGTCGCCATGGCAAGGCCCGCGCCGTTCACCATGCAGCCGATTTCCCCATCCAGCGCGATATAATTCAGATCGTATTTGGAGGCCGCGAGTTCCTTCGGGTCTTCCTCCGTTTCGTCGCGCAGGGCGGCAATATCCGCATGGCGATAGACCGCGTTGCCGTCAAAGCCGATCTTGGCGTCGAGGCATTTCAGATCGCCGGTATCGGCGATGATCAGCGGGTTGATCTCCAGCATTTCCATGTCCTTCTCGACGAAGGCCCTGTAGAGTTGGCCCATCAGTTTCACGCACTGTTTGACCTGCGCGCCTTCGAGGCCGAGCATGAAGGCGATGCGGCGACCGTGATAGGGCTGATATCCGGTGGCCGGATCGACGGCGAAGGACAGGATCCTGCCCGGCGTCTTTTCGGCCACCTCCTCGATGTCCATGCCGCCTTCGGTCGAGCAGACGAAAGCGATGCGGGAAGAGCCGCGATCAACAAGAAGGGCCAGATACATTTCCGAGTGGATGCCGGAGCCGTCTTCGATATAGACGCGGTTGACCTGCTTGCCCGCCGCGCCGGTCTGCCTGGTGACAAGGGTCCGCCCCAGCATCCGCTTGGCTTGCAGTCCGGCCTCTTCCACTGATCTGGTGACGCGGACGCCGCCTGCCTCTCCGGCGTCGGCTTCTCTGAACCTGCCCTTGCCGCGGCCACCGGCGTGAATCTGTGCCTTCACCACCCAGAGTGGCCCGTCAAGTTCGCCTGCCGCCGTCTTGGCATCCTCGGCCCGCAGAACGACGCGGCCATCGGATACAGGGGCACCATAATCGCGGAGCAACGCCTTTGCCTGATATTCATGAATGTTCATGAAACTGTCCCATCCTGCTGCAATTCCAAGTCAGTTAAGACCCGTTGCGCCCGATGGGGAAAGCATTTTCTGGCGAGGGGAGGCGATTCGGGCGGAATTTGCCCATTTTGTGATCACGCGCTGGAAATGTGTGATCACAAAAGAATTGTTTCAGCGGGTCCGGGACGTAACGGGTGGAATCGACAGCTTTCCAGCTTTCGGCGATACATGGCCAATGCACAGGATTGCAGGCGTGGCGAAAGCGAATCGCCGGGCCAATGGTCCGAAGGTCTTACGTTCCATCACCCGCCACACCGAAACAGGATTTCTTGATTCTGGTTGGCCAGCGTATGGCCGTAAAGGTTGAGTTGGCCAATCGTGACGACTGCGCGATCTATTATCAGTGCTTGGCTAAACCCAAGTTTCTGGCAATGCGCTTTCATCATATCATCGGCGACCCCACGCTGCCCCCCGGTATTGGCGCGTCCCTGATAAATGTAGCCAACGCTCCCAGTGACTAGGGCCTGTTGAGATTCAGGGTTTTCATTTTCGCTGACATCTGATTCATTCTTTCCAAAAGGGAGAATGAAATGTTGAGCGAGCGTTTTGTTATCAATGACGCGCAATGGGCTTTGATGGAACCGCATTGTTTTGGCAAGAAACGCGATCCCGGTCGCACTGGCGGTGACAGCCGTCTTTTTCTGGAAGCCGTATTGTGGATCGCTCGAACCGGGGTGCCCTGGCGTGATCTTCCGTCCGGCTTTGGCAATTGGAACACCGTTTACAAACGTTTCCGCCATTGGGTAAGAGCCGATGTTTTCAAACGGATATTTGACGCTGTCTCAAATGACCCTGACATGGAATATGTCATGATTGACGGCACAATCGTGAAGGTCCACCGCCACGGGCAGGGCGCAAAAGGGGGGCTCAAAGCCAGGCTACAGGGCGCTCTCACAGTACTCTTTTTCTGGAATTACCACCAAAATCCTGGCTCTGACAGATGCGCTTGGCAATCTTGTCTCCTTCCGCCCGATGCCTGGGCAAGCCCACGATTTGAGCGAAACATCCGAGTTGATCGAGGGTGTTTCGTGCGAGATGCTCCTCGCGGACCGGGCGTTTGATGCCGACTGGTTGCGCGAAAATCTGGACAAGTCGGGGATTGTGCCAGTCATTCCGCCCAGATCGAACCGGAAGTTTCCGCCGGAATTTGACGAACACTGCTACAAATGGCGACACCTGATCGAAAATTACTTCCAGAAACTCAAGGAATTCAAGCGTATTGCGTTGCGGGCCTGCAAAACAGATCAGAGCTTCTCCTCCATGATCTATCTGGCCGCGGCTATCATCAACTCACGATGAATCTCAACAGGCCCTAGGCTCAGGACCCATTGACTTTGTTTTGAACGTGTGAATCAGTGTTCTGCAAAACGGAGTAGTGACATGAGCGATCTTTTCTGGCTGACGGAGGCACAAACAGCGCGCCTTGAGCCCTTCTTTCCCAAGCCCCATGGCAAGCCCCGGGTCGATGACCGTCGTGTGTTGAGTGGTATTATTTTCATTATTCGCAACGGTTTACGCTGGCGCGATGCGCCTGCCGAATACGGCCCTCACAAAACGCTCTACAATCGGTTTGTGCGCTGGTCCCGCAAAGGTATTTTCGAACGAATTTTCGAAGAATTGGCCAACCCCCCTGGCCCGGACGCCGACACTCTCATGATTGACGCAACCCATCTCAAAGCACATCG